>CAJJCJ010000005.1 GCA_905182645.1 uncultured Sulfitobacter sp. | reverse complement strand
GCTGTAGATGGTGTGGGTGGTTTGTGGAATGTAAACTTGGGGTACTCTTGCCAACCGGTCAAAGACGCCATGACTGCGCAGCTGGACAAGCTACCTTATTACTCAACATTCCGCGGTACATCCAATGACGTTGCGATTGAGCTGTCTTATGAGTTGAACAAATTCTTTGAACCCGATGGCATGAGCCGTGCGTTCTTTACCTCTGGTGGGTCCGACAGTGTAGAAACCGCGCTGCGCCTTGCGCGCCAGTATCACAAACTGCGCGGCGAAGCGGGTCGCACCAAATTCCTGAGCCTGAAAAAGGGCTATCACGGAACCCATATCGGTGGCGCGTCTGTCAACGGCAACGCCAACTTCCGCACAGCTTATGAGCCGTTGTTGCCGGGTTGCTTCCACATTCCAGCACCATATACCTATCGCAATCCGTTCAATGAAACTGATCCTGAAAAACTGGCTCAACTCTGCGTTCAGGCCCTTGAAGACGAGATTGCCTTTCAAGGTGCAGGCACAATTGCCGCGATGATTATGGAACCAATCCTTGGTGCGGGCGGTGTCATTCCACCTCACAAATCCTTTGCTCCAATGGTGCAAGAAATTTGCAACCGCAACGGTATTTTATTAATCACCGATGAGGTAATCACCGCCTACGGACGCACAGGCGCATGGTCAGGGGCCCGACTATGGGGCGTTCAGCCAGACATGATGTGCACTGCAAAGGCCATTACAAATGGGTACTTTCCCTTTGGTGCCTTGATGCTGGGCCATCGCATGGTTGAAGTATTTGAAAATAACCCAGCCGCAAAAATTGGCCATGGATATACATATTCAGGCCACCCAGTTGGCGCAGCTGCAGCCCTTGCATGCCTTGTAGAAACTAAACGCCTTAACGTTATTGAAAATGCAGCAGCTCGCGGTGACCAATTGTTTGCAGGCTGTAAGGCCTTGATGGAAAAATACAACATCATCGGCGACGTGCGTGGTGGGCATGGATTGATGACAGCCATCGAAATGGTGTCAGATCGCGCAAGTAAAAAACCGATCGACGCAGCCACGGCCAGCACCGTGCAAGAGGTCGCATATCAAAACGGCGCTATGGTGCGCGTCTCTGGTCCAAATCTAATCCTATCGCCGCCATTGGTTGTAACAGAAAACGATTGCAACATCCTCCTGTCGGCCATCGACGCCGGTTTTGCAGCCACATAAGGAACGACTATGTCTGATAACTATGTGGCCCTTTTGGGCACCAAGGGCGGGCCGTCTGTCCGCCCAGGATCTTCAATGCCGACCTCGAACTTGTTCGTGATGAACGGACAACACGTGGTGGTGGATTGTGCCCTTGGGGTCACCCGTGGCTTAGTGGATCAGGGAATGAACCTCAAAAACCTCTCGACCATCTTTATCAGCCACCTACATTCCGATCATTATTTGGAGCTGGGGCCATTGGTCCACACCGCCTGGTGTTCGGGTCTCACAACCATGGTTGATATCTATGGACCCGCTGGGTTGCAGGATTATTGGGATGGTTTTGTCCTGTCGATGAAGGCCGATATCGACCTACGCATTGAAGATGACGGACGCGATGATCTACGTGACTTTGTCCGCGTCCATGTTATCGATGAAGGCATTGTGCTGGAACGTGACGGCCTCACCATTTCAGCCATCCGAACAGAGCACCCACCCCTGATCAACTGTTTTGCGTTTTCCTTCAAAACAGCGAATCATCACGCCGTGTTCTCAGGCGACACTGCGCCCATCAAAGCATTAGAAGATTTTGCACGAGGTGCCGATCTGCTGATCCACGAGGCAATGCTAGAAAGCGCCCTGCCTGCGTTGATGGAACGTATTGGAAACGGCAGCAATAAATTGATGGCGCATTGGTTACGTTCGCACACCTTTGCCCATGATGCCGCCAAAACAGCTACGAAAGCAGGCGTGAAACGCTTGGCCTTGTCCCATCTCATTCCCTCCGACGATCCCACCTACGGCCCAAAAGATTGGCAGGAGGCTTGCGCGGATCATTGGAGCGGTCAACTGATTGTTGGGCATGATGGCATAAGGATCGAGTTATGATCCGAACCACAGCCGAACTGATTGCGGACCGTGCCCGATTGATGGGCCCAAATGTAGCGACATTCTATGATGATCCAATAAATTTCGTCAAAGGTAGCGGTGCTTGGTTGTGGGACGCTGATGGGCGCAAATATCTGGATTGCTACAACAATGTCCCACATGTCGGGCACTGCAACCCCCGTGTCGTCGACGCGATCTGCCGTCAAGCCAGCACCTTGAACACGCATACGCGCTATCTGCATGACGGGATCTTGGACTACATCGACAGGCTCACGGCAACGATGGCCTCCTCGCTGGACACCACAATTTTGACCTGCACCGGATCAGAGGCAAACGATATCGCCCTACGCATGGCAGAGGCCGTCACCGGCAAACGCGGCATCATAGCAACCGACGCCACATACCACGGGAACACCTCGCTGGTCAGCCAGTTGAGCAAATCGAATGTGCCTACCGTTGGCTTTGGGTTGGGTCAATATTTCCGTTTCGTGGATGCACCAGACAGCTACCGTACACCAGATCTCGACGGCAAAATATTTGCCGCCCAAGTCAGTGATCAAATCGCTGCCTTAGAAGAAGACGGAACAGGTTTTGCTGCTCTAGTAGTCTGCCCCTATTTCCTGAACGAAGGGTTCCCTAACAACTCCGACGGTTGGTTGAAGCCCGTCGCGGATGTTGTGCGTAAGGCGGGTGGCCTATTGATCTGTGACGAGGTGCAATCAGGCTTTGGCCGTACCGGCACTCACTTTTGGGCGCACGAAAAAATGGGCGTGGTTCCAGACGTTGTTGTCCTTGGCAAGCCCATGGCCAACGGGCATCCCGTGGGCGGCGTGGTTGCGGGGCGCGACATTGTTACCGCTTTCCGATCCGGATATCGCTATTTCAATACCTTCGGCGGCAACCCCGTATCATGCGCTGCGGCCATGGCCGTCTTGGACGAAATAGAAGAAAATGATCTTGTAACAAACGCCAAGATAGTTGGCGATCACGCCAACACGCGGCTAAAGACGCTTGCCCAAAAATATGAAGTCATCGGTGATGTCCGTGGTTCTGGCTTAATCTTTGGTGCCGAACTGGTGCTTGATCGGGGCAGCAAAGCACCTGCCACAGATTTCACGAACCAAATCATCAATGCGATGCGGCACAAGGGGATCATTTTGTCCAAATTAGGCCGCCATAAAAACACACTCAAAATCCGCCCACCGATGCCATTCTCCATCGAAAATGCGAACCTTTTGATTGACACTTTGGACGAGGTCCTGGGTCAAACATCTGTGCCCGCATGACTGAGGTAATTGCACGGGCGCTTGCACTCTGGGGCTTTAACGGCGCTAAATTTAAACTAATCGCTGCGCGTGAAAATGCTGTCTATAAGGTCAAAACAGGAACGCAAAACTTCGCACTACGCCTCCATCGCAGGGGATACAGAACAGACGCAGAGTTGCGATCAGAGTTGCAATGGATGCAGGCTATTTCATCTGGCGGCATAAAAGTTCCGACCCCTATCCCAACTCAGACAGGGACGTTAATTGAAGTCATTCAAGGTGTGCAGATCGATGTACTTTCGTGGATTACAGGCACTACATTGGACCAGGTTCTAGGCGAAGCACACAACCGCACGATGCTGTTTGAACAGCTTGGGCAACAAATGGCTCGCTTGCATGATTCATCAGACGCGTGGACGCTGCCAAACGACTTCACGCGCTGCAACTGGGACCGAAAGGGGCTGCTTGGTGATACACCACTTTGGGATTGCTTTTGGAAAAACCCCTCGCTTTCACCTGCGGAACAGAGCCTGTTTTTAACCCTGCGTGAAAAGGCAGACGACCATCTGCAGCGCCTTGAGCATGACCTAGACTATGGACTGATCCACGCCGATCTAGTCGCGGCAAATGTGATGGTCGATGGCACCACGATGCAAATGATTGACTTTGATGACGGTGGGTTTGGCTACCGCTTGTTCGACATTGCAACGGCTTTGCTCAAACACCGCGATGCGCCTGATTTCGCAGCGCTGCAAACCGCGCTCATACAAGGTTACACATCGGTACGCCCGATTGACCTTAGCGCGTTGGATTTTTTCATACTCTTACGCGCGACCACGTATGTGGGCTGGAATATCACCCGCATGAACGAGGACGGCGCGGCGGGCCGCAACGCGCGTTTCATCGAAACAACAAAACGCCTCGCCACAGCCTACCTGAAGGTTTAGCAGCCCTACCCCTGTTCGATCATGAAGGTGTCGAAAAAGCTGAAAACCTCTTCATGCGCGGTCACAGGCAGGATCGACGCGATGTGCTGATCTGGCCTGACGATCAAAACACAACCATCTTCTCGATTGATGCCACGCAGGTCATACAAGTCGTTCCCGATTTGAGCATGGAACGCCTTTTCATAGTCGCGCAATCCGTACTTACCTTTTGCGGGCCAAATGTAATCATGCAGATCATGCATCGACAGGCCCTGCTGCTGAAAGACAGCGTAGGTGTCGATTGCTGAATCTACATCTGCGCCCTTCGGCGTATATTTCAGCACGGGGGAAGATGCGTCATTCGCTAAGAAATCTACAAATTGATAGGCTGATGATGAAATCTCTGTCGGGTCTTGCGCACCCCCAAACAAGAAAATCCTCCAGCGCCCATCCGCCTTTACCAAATGCCCCAAATGCTGACTCATCCCATCAGCGACACGCGTCGCTTGGGCCGAGTGGAACCGTTGGCCGATTTTATAGCCAGTTGCCAGATGTTGGTTTTCTTGCCCCATGCAAATGTAGGACGGGAAATATTCGATAGATGTTCCACTCACAAAACCGCTTTGACGTTTCATAAAAGCTTCGATCTTGGCAGTGTCCACTTGAGCGTCGTCATTATGGTCGCCAGTGGTTGGCCGTGTTGCCACAAGCTTCGACAGCTCTTTGTCCGCATCAATCAATTGCTGCGCAACCTTGCGCCGCTCAGTGCCGTAGGTGCTTAGCAGCTTTGGATCACTCTTGCCCTGCAGAACCGCGGCCATCTTCCAACCCAGATTAAAGGTATCAGGCAGTGAGGTGTTCAAACCCCAGCCGCCTTTAGGACTATGCGTATGGCAGGCATCGCCTGCCACAAATGCACGAGGGATGATGTCGTCCGAGGCATCAACAGGCCGATTATCGAAACGCTCAGCAAGGCGTTGGCCTACCGAATAGATCGACCACCACGCGACTTCTTTCACGTCCAGTGTATAGGGATGGAAAATTTTCTGAGCCTGCGCGATGAGGTCTCGTTCACTCAGGTTAAGGTCAGAAACCCGTTTATCTTTGTCGATCATATCCAACTCGACATAGAGCCGACATAGGTAACCACCCTCACGTGGGATCGTCATAACCGCACCGTGGTCTTTCGATTGGATAAAACTTTTAACACGGATGTCTGGGAAGTCCGTATTCAACAGGATATCCATGACACCCCACGCCTTGTTCGCAGAATCGCCTTCTAGCGAGATATCCAAGCTCTTGCGCACACGGCTTCGGGCTCCGTCACTACCAACGACAAACCTTGCTTTGATCGTCTCGATCTTTTCTTTGCCTGCTTCGTCTCTTCGCTTGAAGGTCGCCGTGATAGGATGCGCATTCAAATCCTGCGTGATGTCGTCATCAATGACCATATCAATCAATTCGCGACTATAATGCGGGTGAAGATTTGTGATTCCGTTCGCCATGCCATCGATCAGCAATTCATGCAGGCGTGCTTGATTGACGATGCCGTGGGTAAATTCAGAAAGGCCCACACGAGCATCGTTGATCTTCTCCGTGCGTTTGATGTTCTGAGGGTTCGCCGCATCGGGCTCCCAGAAAGTGTTTTGCTTCAGATGGTAGGTTTCTTTGACCACCATTTCGCTACTGTTAAAGGCCTCCATGATCTCAATCGTGCGGCACGAAATACCGTCAGCGCGACCAAACAAAAGAGGCCCTGTTGCCATGTCGACAATGCATGTTTTGATATCGTCGAACTCGGACATCTGGCGAGCCATTGTTAAGCCAGCCGGACCCGTGCCCACAACTAGAACATCTACTTCGCTGGGCAGATCAACAATCGGCGGGTCAGGGTAGGGTTTCCTTGCTGCATCAGGAACCTGATAATTGCCAGGCTTAAAACCATTCAGATGAAACTGCATTACACTGATCTCCCTATCTATCAGTTCGCATTTGGCGAAAAGGCGGTTACTTAACATGTTAAACGATACAGCCAGTTAAGCTTGCCAACAAGTGTTCACTTGCAAAGTTTCGCTAAGACGATTCGCATTACTTAATTTACTTTTATCTAGTGCACTCTTGGAAATTTTTAATAAAATCTAATTTTTATCACCGCTTTCTCTGTCGGCTTGGTCCTTCAGTATGAGCAGCCCCACTTGAGTGGTCCAATTTAAAAGTTAGTGCATGACTGGCCTTTGGTCTACCGGGATGGTGGCTTCCGGCGCAGGTGGGCGATAGCCCAATGCACTGTGTGGTCGTTTCGTGTTGTAGTAGTTTCTCCAGCGTTCGATGATTATTTGAGCTTCGCGTAGTGAGTAGGATATCTCGCCGTTGAGCAATTCATCTCGCATTCGCCCGTTGAAGCTTTCGCAATATCCGTTCTCCCATGGCGACCTCGGCTCAATGTAAGCTGTCTTTGTCCCAACAGCCTTGATCCAGTTCCTGACAGCCTCTGCAATGAACTTGGGGCCATTGCCTGACCTGATGTAGGCTGGAACACCACGCAGGATGAACAGGTCTGTCAGAACGTCGATAACCTCCGTCGAATTCAGCTTTCGTTTCACACGTATCGCAAGGCATTCTCGGCTGTGTTCATCCAAGATGTTGAGAGTTTTGAACGCCCTGACATTATCGGTTCGATGATGCACAAAGTCATACGACCAGACATGGTCGCGATACTCTGGACCTAATCGGATGCATGACCCATCCACTGCCCAGAGAGGAATTCATCCAGAGCCGCCCTTGCTTTGGTTGTTTCATTGGTAATTTAAGCCCCTCACGTCGCCATAAACGTTCGATACGTTTATCATTCACCTGCCAGCCTGCCGTACTGGCCATTTAGCAACACTGATACACAACGTACTCCAAATCATAACTTCTAAGTTACGCTCAGCAACTTTACAGACCACCGCAGACATGACATCGGAGCGCGCTCTATGGTCCGATAGTTCACTGGCACTTAGTTCCCGGTCCACGGGCCTAGGCAAGATGGTTCCGTAACCCCGGGCCAGGTTTCATGCAGCGGAATGGAAAGTGTTTTGTCGTTTGGCATGGTTGCAAATTAGCCCTGCCCGCTTCAAGAAGATTTACTCTGATAGTGCCCTTGAAACATCGACTTACGCGCAGACCGCTTCAAAACATACAACGCTGCCAGCATCAGAATTTCGGATCGGTGGGATTTCGCGCTTGCACTGCTCTGTGGCGATGGGACAGCGAGGATGAAATGTACATCCGCTTGGAGGGTTGATGGGGTTCGGTATTTCTCCATCTGGAGGCGCTACTTTACGTCCAGTCATGTCCAGATCTGGGATCGCATTCAGCAACATTTTGGTGTAGGGATGGCGCGGATTGCGGAACAGTTCTTTGCCATCTGCAACTTCAACCAATCGGCCCAGATACAGAACACCAATCCTATTTGCCATGTGGCGCACGACGGATAGGTCGTGGCTAATAAACAGATAGGTCAACCCAAGTTCATCTTGCAGGTCGCGCATCAAGTTCAGAATTTGCGCCTGAACCGATACATCCAGCGCAGAGGTCGGTTCATCACAAACTATGAATTCTGGATTTGAGGAAAGGGCTCGTGCGATTGCGATCCGCTGTCGTTGACCGCCCGAGAATTCGTGCGGAAATTTAACACCATCTTTGGCGGACATTCCTACAAGTTCGAGCAGTTCCTCAACGCGCCTATTTCTATCGCTCTCAGAACTCTCCATATCAAATTGGCGCAACGGTTCTGCGATGATCTTATTCACCCTCCAGCGTGGATTGAGGCTGGCAAAAGGGTCTTGAAATATCATCTGATATCGCTGACGCAGCGCACGCATTTCAGCCCCATCCGGCTGGGACAGATCAATGCCGTCAAAATCAATTTTGCCTTGGCTGAGACCCAACAGACCTACAATCATTTTTGCGATCGTAGACTTTCCTGAACCGGATTCACCAACAAGAGCGAATGTCTCACCACGACGAATTTCTAGGGAAACGTCGTTCACTGCACGCAGCGTTTTTTTTTCTTCGCGCTCGATGACCCTGTTGAGCCAGGGTTTGGAGACATCAAAAATGCGCGTCAGATTCTCGACATTAACTAAGACGTCTTTCATGCAACCGCTCCCATTTTTGTAATTAGGTGGCAAGCCACGCGTGCCGTTCCAACGTTTTCTTCGGAGGGATGACTATGGTGACAAGCACTCATGGCCATTTCGCAGCGAGGAGCAAAGGCGCAACCCGGTGGCCGATCCGTTAAGCGTGGCATCGATCCCGGAATTTGTGTGAGCCGATCGCCCTCCTGAGTGATCGTTGGGATCGACCCCATCAGCCCCTTTGTATAAGGATGCTGCGGGTGTTTGATCACATCACGCACAGGCCCAATTTCGGCCATGCGTCCCGAATAGAGAACAGCCACGCGGTCGGCGACTTCCGCAATTACACCTATGTCGTGGGTGATCAGGATCACGGACGCTCCATGCTCAGAACACATCTTTTTCAACACGCTTACAATTTGGCTTTGTACGGACACGTCGAGGGCAGTCGTTGGTTCATCTGCAATGATCAACTCTGGATCAGCACAGAGGGCCAAGGCAATCACAACCCGTTGACGCATGCCACCTGAGAATTGATGCGGGTAGTCATCAATCCGCAAATCGGCAGCCGGGATGCCAACCTCATCCAACAATTCAATTGCCCGATCTCGCGCTTGTTTCTTTGAGATGCCCTTATGGGTCAGGATGGTTTCAACCAATTGCTCAGCAACAGAATAGAGCGGGTTCAAAGAAGAGAGGGGGTCTTGAAATACCATCCCAATCTTATCACCCCGGATACGGCGCATCTTCTCAGAAGGAAGGTTGTCAATCCGCTGACCCGCCAGATGTACCGTGCCCGCGGCAATTCGACCCGGCGGTTCAATCAATCCAATAACTGCAGACCCGGTGATGGACTTGCCAGCCCCAGATTCTCCAACAAGACCCAATACTTCACCCCGCTCTAGATCAAAGCTGACATTATCGACAGCTGTTAGGATTCCACGGCGAGTAGGGAATTCGACCACAAGGTTTTTAACGCTTAGAAGAGTATCGCTCATGGTTTTACCTCAGTTTCGGGTTAAGGGCATCGCGCAGCCAGTCGCCAAGCAAGTTTACCGCCAGAACAAGAATAGCGAGCATTGCGCCGGGGAAGAGTGTGATCCACCATTCGCCGGAAAACAGGAAATCATTTCCGGTTCTAATCATCGTACCCAAAGAGGGCTGCGTGCCAGGAATACCTACACCAAGAAATGACAAGGTGGCTTCGGTGATCACGGCCAGAGCCAGGTTAATTGTTGCAATGACCAGAACTGGGCCCATGACGTTTGGAAGAACGTGACGCAGCATGATCAGGAATGGGTGCAAACCGATCAGGCGCGCGGCCTGAACGTATTCTTTATTGCGTTCCACCAACGTGGAAGAGCGAACCGTCCGAGCGTATTGCACCCAGAAAGACAGGCCAATAGAAATTACCAGGACTGTGAAAGCTGACCTTTCGCGATCCATTCCACCGGCCAAGGCATTTACTGTTCCAGCAATCAACAGCGCGATCAGGATCGCTGGGAAGGACAGTTGAACATCCGCGATGCGCATGATGATCGCATCAACACGACCACCCATATAGCCTGCAATCAAACCCAGAGTGATCCCAAGAACCGCTGCGAAAGCAACCGAGACCAGACCGACGGTGAGCGAGATACGCGAGCCGTAAAGAATGGTTGAAAGGACATCACGTCCCTGATCATCGGTTCCAAGTAGATAATTTGGATCTCCTTCAGCGCTCCATGCGGGCGGTAAAAGTGAATCCATCAGCGACAAGGAAGCCAAATCAAACGGATTATGGGGGGAAATAATTGGGGCGAACAGCGCTGAGGCGAAGATTAGAAAAGTTATGAGTGCGGCGATCATGGTAACTTTGGAACGTGTAAAGGAGTACCAGATGTCACTGTCAAGAATACGGACGATCAAGCTCATTTTTTTGCCTGTCTCTTTGTTCATAGGCATTATTAAGCCTTCTCAATGTGGATACGTGGGTCGACAACGACGTAAAGGATGTCAACGATCAAGTTGATGAAAACAAAAAGAAACGCGATCATGAGAAGGTAAGCTGCCATGATTGGTACATCAACGTCTTGCACCGCTTGCAGGAACATCAGCCCGATACCAGGCCATTGAAAGACGGTTTCGGTGATAATGGCAAAGGCAATGATCGACCCAAGTTGCAAACCAGTGATTGTGATGACGGGGATCATGGTGTTTTTCAAAGCATGCCCAAAGTGGACAGCCCGCGGGGTTAGACCTCTTGCGCGGGCAAATTTTATAAAGTCGCTACGCAGAATTTCCATCATCTCAGAGCGCACCAACCGCATAATTAGCGTCATCTGGAACAATCCCAAAGTGATCGCCGGTAAAATCAGCGCCTTCAAACCAGAACTTGTTAGCAATCCGGTGGACCATCCTGCGATGTCAACAACCTCTCCGCGCCCAAAACTTGGAAGCCATTGTAGTTGAACCGAAAAGACATAGATTAGAAGAATTCCTATCAGGAATGTCGGCAAGGAAATACCGACAAGCGAGACTGCTTGGAACAGCTTTGTCAGAACACTGTCTTTATAGAGAGCGGTGAAAACGCCCATAGGAATTCCTGCACATAAGGCGAAAATGGCCGATACGAGAGCCAGCTCGAGAGTTGCGGACAATCGATCTCCAAGCATGACTGCAACGGGACGTTTGAATTGATAGGATGTTCCAAAATCGCCTTGGGCGGCGCTAGAAATGAAATTCCAATATTGCATTGGCAATGGAGCGTTCAACCCGAGTGCCTCTCTTAGACGTTCGCGGTCTTCTATAGAGGTTTCCAAACCCACCATCTGATCGACTGGATCACCAACAAAACGAAACATAACGAATGCAATCAAACCGACGACCAGCATGACGACAAGGGATTGTACGAAGCGTTTGATAATGAATGCGAGCATAGCTATCCCATGGTACCGCAGCGCGGTCCGTTTTTATGGTAAGTAAGGCCCTGCGACGATCGCCGCAGGGCATTTGGTCTTAGTTCTTTGTGATATGCTCAAATCGTAGAACGTTGTCAGCACGTTGGGCGACGCTCACGTCTTTCGATACACCCCAAGCTAGACCTTGCTGATGCAGCGGTAAGTATCCCACTTCATCGGTTACGATTTTATAAGCTTGGGTTACGAGATCCAGACGTTTCGCAGCATCGTTTTCAACAAGAATTTCCTTTGCAAGCGCGTCAACTTCTGGGTTGCAATATCCACCAATGTTGAACATTCCACCTTTACCGGCATCGTCACGGCACCCATAAAGGTTGGCAAAGATGTTGTGGCTATCCAAAGAACCAGGTGTCCAGCCCAGCAGGTAAAATGAAGTTTCATACCCGCCAGATGCCAGAATTTTTGCAAAGTACTGTGCCTTTGGTTGGGCATTCACGTTCACCTTTATGCCAACTTTCGCCATCATTGCAGCTACAGCCTGACAGATGGACTCATCATTGACATAGCGATCATTCGGGCAGTCTATCCGAATCTCAAATCCATCTGGATACCCAGCCTCTGTAAGCAGTGCTTTCGCTTTGTCTGGGTCATATGCAAGCCGCTCAAACTGGTCGGCATTGTCAAAGAGGAACGGCGAGATCATAAGGGCAGAGGGCGCGGCCTGCTTGCGCATGATCCGCGACGAAATCGCCTCAGCATTAATCGCATGGAAGAACGCTTGACGGACACGGATATCTTTAAACGGATTTTTGCCCTTTACCGAAGAGTTTAACAGCTCATCACGACGTTGATCCATACCAAGGAAGATTGTGCGCAGTTCAGGACCTGTCAAAGCCGCAAGTGTGCTGCTGCTGTTGATACGTTTTATGTCCTGGGTAGGAACCGGATAAACCATATCCATTTCGCCAGACAACAAAGCAGCGACGCGTGTGGCATCAGCAGAAATTGACGTGAAATTCACTTTATCGATGTTGAACTCTCGGTTTTCCCAGTTCCACCAATTTTCGTTAGCTTCGAACTTTGTGTTTACGCCAGCGGTGTGCTCAGTAATCTTGAACGGACCTGTGCCGTTCGCCATCATTGAAATCGGGGTTTCTGCAGTGTCTGAAGCTGAGGTCACACGCACAGAGTCATTGGTTTCTGCCCAGTCTTTGTCGATAATTGACCACAGTTCCCACTCATAGTGCAGGATTGGGTTGGGCGAGGCCAAAATGAAGTCCACTGTATAGTCGTCAACGATTTCAAAAGTGGCATCGCTCGGAACCCGGCCTTTCATGTCAGAGCCTTCGGAATTCAAGCGTTCAGCAGAAAACACAACGTCTTCAGCGGTGAAATCGTTCCCGTTGTGGAACTTAACCCCTTTGCGAAGGTGAAACCGCCAGCGTGTTGGCTCTATAACTTCCCAGCTATCGGCCAGACCGGGCAGGATTTCTAAGTTTGGACCGCGTTTTATCAATCCTTCGTAGACATTGGTGAGAATACCCAAGGTGAAGGTCTCACGCAAAGTATATGGGTCAAGACTTTTAAGGCTGCCTTGGAAGGCATAATCAAAGCTTTTTTCAGCCATCGCTGAAGTCGCAAAAGCGCCCATCAATGCTGATGCTGCTAGAAATCTTCCGAATTTGGACATTGTATTCTCCACTTCGTTTTGTTGGCTCTCGTCTGTCGCGTGTCTCTTAAGTACAAACTAAGACGGAGACTGGTTTTTGATCTTTCGAATGTTAACTTCAAAACTAAGGATTGAATAAGAGCGAACTATTGAATAAAAAAAACGAACAATAGCAGTAATTGATAGAGAATTTATATGGATCTCCGGCAACTTCGAGCCTTTGTCGCCGTCGCAGAAGAATTGCACTTTCGCATTGCAGCAGAGCGAGTTGGGATGGCACAGGCCGCAGTCTCTTCTAAAATTAAAGACCTAGAAGGCGAGCTGGGATTTAAGTTGTTTTTTAGGACCACCCGACATGTCAGCTTGACGCAGGCTGGAGCAGTTTTTCTGGAGAGCGTACGAAACACCCTGAACACACTTGAAAACGGTGTTTCTGCGGCTAGCGCGGCGGCGGAAAACAGGCTTGATCGTCTGCGCATTGGTGGCATTGATGGCGCTTTAATCTGGTATTTGCCACCTATTCTGAAGAAGTTCACCGCCAAGTTTCCCTCCGTATCCCTAACAATGACCGAGGCCACCAGCTCTGAAGATCAGATTAAACGCCTAGAGAGCCATCACATCGATATTGCGTTTTTTCGCCCAACAACAATCCACTCTGGACACAATTTTGAATTACTTTTGCAAGAGCGCGTCTATGTGGTTTTGCCAAGAGATCACCGACTTGCCAATCGTCCGGGTGCAATCTCGATTACAGAACTGGAGAATGATCCAGTCATCTCATATCCCATCCACGCACGCCCGCAACTCAACAGAATTATTATGGATGGTTTTGGAAGGGCGGGAATACGCCCGAATATCATCATGGAGGTCATCGATAAATCTACGACCATGCAGCTTGTGGCCCGGGGCATTGGGGTTGCGTTTGTACCTGAGTGGATGGGTACGATGTATATGCCGAACCTTCCACTCAAACCCCTAGTGGAAGAAGATCTCAAACTTTCATTTGGCGTAGCCTGGCGCGAATATGACCTTAGCGAGTCTCTGCGCGAATTCCTGATTCCTGTTCGCGAACGTGCAAAAATGGCACAAGATAAACTAGATGAAATCTGGGCTAGCAGGCTTATCCAGACCGATTGGACAAGCAGATTAGACATTCGATCTTGGGATGAGGAATAATTATATAAAAAATTTCAGTTAATTATCTTCGCTACTGTTGCGTAGCCTATTATTGACGTAAAATAGGAGGCCGCGTTGCCTGAGCTTTTTAATAACCGCATTTCATCTCTGGTTCCCGAAGTTACGGAGTGGCGGCACTGGTTGCACCAGAATCCTGAACTCCTTTTCGACCTGCCAAAAACACAAGAATTCATACTAAACACACTTGCAAAAAATGGCATAACCAATGTGTCCACCGGATTAGGAAAAACAGGTGTGGTAGCGATTATTGAAGGTCAGAAGGATGGCCCAACAATTGGACTAAGATCCGATATGGACGCTTTGCCGATACTCGAAATTTCCGACATTCCCCACAAGTCAAACGAGAATGGGAAGATGCATGCCTGTGGGCATGACGGTCATACAGCAATGTTACTGGGTGCCGCGCAATATTTGCAGGAAACACGTAATTTTGCTGGCCGCGTTGCCTTAGTCTTCCAACCGGCTGAAGAAGGCGGCGTTGGAGCAAATGCAATGATTAAAGATGGGCTATTTGAAAAATTCGACATCTTGGAAATTTATGGCATGCACAATATGCCAGGATTACCAGTTGGCGAATTTGCACTGTGCCATGGCCCATCTCATGCAGCAGCCGACACATTTGAAATCCAAATCGAAGGCAACGGATCACACGCCGCTCGTCCCCACCACGGAAACGATCCTATTGCGGCTGCAAATGCGATTTATAATGCAATACAGACCATAATCACGCGCGATACCGACCCCATACGCAATGGCTTGATCTCAGTGACCGCAATCCAATCTGGAGAAGCGTTTAATGTGGTGCCACAATATGCTGTGATGCGGGGCACCGTGCGCACATTGCACGCCGACACCCAAAACATCATTGAAAAGCGCATTGGAGAAATCTGTGAGGGGGTAGATCTGAGCCACAAGGTAAAGATCAAGCTGGACTATCAACGCAAATGCCCAATCAACACCAACCATCGTGACCCGTCAGAGTACGCCCTCAAGGCGGCCCGTAGCGTGGCCGGCAAAGCCGCTGTTGACGAAAATTGCCCCCCACGACTGGGTGGTGAGGACTTCTCATTTATGTTGGCGAAAGTCCCTGGTGCCGTCATCAACTTGGGGAACGGCGACACGCCAGGGCTGCATAATCCCAAATTCGATTTTGCAGACGAAGCGATCCCTTACGGCATTTCGTTCTGGACAAAGCTTGTCGAGACACGCCTTCCATTGGAGCTGTAAAATTAAAAATCAGCATCGGATTGCTAGCGCAGCCTAAATCTATGCGCTCAATAATTGACGCCACTCAGCGAGAGCAGCGGCACGGTTCAGCTTGAAATTGGTACGTGAGTAGAGATGGCGTCCCTCCTATCTAAGAGGACCGCTTTGGGGACCGCTTTAATATTTTTGAATAGAAATAAGTAACTGTAACTAAATGGAAATATTAAAAGTTCGACGTCCTCTTCTGGGCACCACAAATCACAGTTAAGTATCTGTAATTATTTATAAAAGTTGATTTGGTGCTTGCAGAACATAGCCACAGGACCACTTTCTGGAACACTTTATAAATCTGTAGCAAAATGGGGAGTGTTTTGTAATTAGAAGACGCTATAAAGTCTCCCTGCCCGCTTCAAGCAAGTTCAATCTGACAAAGCCTAGTACAGTTGCATGTAGCACTATCATTCCATTTCAACGGTTGTAGCGCTCCCAAGCGAGGGACGCAGACGCTCCAACGCCTCATCCGAGTACCCCAACTCGCGCGCGACAGCATCGTTGTGCTCGCCGATTTGCGGTAGGTCACGATAGAGGCTGGGCCGGGTGCCACCGTACTCAAATGGGAGTGTTGGAACCTGCGTTCGCACGCCGTTGCTTAGGGTTACTTCGACCGTCGCACCGGTGTGGTTTACATGAGGGTCGTCGAAAAGCTGGTCCGGCCGTAGGATCGGCGCGAAGGGCAGTCCGACGCGGCCACAGATCGTGGCGGCTTGCGACAGGTCTTGCCCTCCAAACAAGTCGCGCAGGCGCGGCATGAACGCATCTCGGCGCGCCACCCGCTGCGCGTTGGTCTGAAGTTCTGCGTCCTGAAGCAGATCGTCCAGGCCGAATACCTTGCAAAATTGAGACCACTGCTTGTCGCTGACCACGCCAACAAAAATCTTCTCACCGTCGGCCGTCTCGAATACGTCGTAGACCGCCCAGGCAGATACACGCTCGGGCATAGGTGCCGCGGGGACTCCAGTTTGGCGGTATTGCACCATGTGTTGAGCGACGAGGAACATGTTGTTCTCGAACAGACCCGCACGGACGAAGGTGCCTTTGCCCGTGCGCTGGCGTTCCCACAGCGCGGCCTGAATTGCAATTACCCCAAATAGTCCACCCATCACATCATTAACCGAAGCACCCGCACGCAACGGGCACCCTTCAGGACCCGTCATGTAAGCGAGCCCACCCATCATTTGCACCACTTCATCAAGAGCAGCGCGCTGCTCGTAAGGGCCACTAAGAAAGCCTTTCAGCGCGCAGTAGACTAAGCTAGGGTTAATCTCTTGCATTGCATCATAACCAAGGCCGAGACGATCCAGCACCCCTACACCAAAGTTCTCAATAAGAACGTCAGATTCTCGCACGAGGTGAGTGGCAAACTTGAGACCCTCAACAGACTTCAAATTCACTGAGATGCTCCGCTTGTTGCGGTTGTAGGTTCCGAAATAGCCCGCGCCCGATCCAGGCAGGCGGCGGGTCTTGTCGCCCCCCGGAGCAGGTTCAACTTTGACCACATCAGCACCGAGGTCGGCTAGGATTAGGCCGCAAGTTGGACCCATTACCATGTGGCTGAATTCGACGACCCTGACACCCTCGAGGGGGCGTGGCGCACTAGTCATGTTGCGCTCTTGTTGCCAGCATAGGTAAAGCCCTTGGGCAAGCCGACCGCCGGGACGTTGCCATAGATGGTCTCATCTGGCAGTCCGCGTAGCAGCACTTCGCGTGCGGCGATCAACGCATCTACATCGACACCTGTGCGCAGACCCATCGCTTCCAGCATAAAGACAAGATCCTCAGTCACAATGTTGCCGGTTGCTCCCGGCGCATAGGGGCAGCCGCCAAGTCCGCCAAGCGAGGAATCGAAGGTGGTCACGTCAACCTCGAGGGCGGCCACGACGTTGGCGAGGCCTTGGCCACGTGTGTTGTGCAGATGAGCACCTGCCATTTTCTCCGCACCAATCTCGCCGTGCAGGCGGCGGAACATGCGTTTGATCTGGGCTGGGTTGGCATAGCCAGTCGTATCCGAAAGACCGATGCTGTCCGCGCCTGCCTTTGCCAGCAGGTCCGCCATCTCGATCACCCAGTCCTCCGACACCTGTGCCCTCAAATGTGCAGCCAAACGCTGTCGAGATGCCGATCTCAACGTCTGGACGCTGCTCGACCGGCAGTGAGTCGCGAAAAGCACAAACTCGGCGGACCTCTTCGATCGCCTCTTCGGGGGTCTTGCCAATATTATTGAGGCTGTGCGTCCGCGAGGCTGATATTGGCATGGTCAACTTGCGCGCACCGGCTGCAATGGCGTTTTCTGCACCCTTTAAGGTTGGGAACCAGCGCCAGAACTGTGAGACCCTCAAGTTTGTTCGCTTCTCTTACGAGTGTGGCGCAATCGGCCATTTGCGGCAGCAGGCGTGGGGACACGAAAGATCCCACTTCGATCTCCCGAAGCCCCGAGGCCGCCAGCGCTTCGATCCAATGGAGCTTAGCCTCTGTCGGCATCGTGCGTTTGATGCTCTGTAGCCCGTCCCGCGGGCCAACCTCACTCACCAGTACGTCAATTCCCTGAGGCACGGCGAATCCCTCCACTGTAATTCTCTTGGCAGACGTAATTTCTGTAGAGTAAAAACTGCAGCCACTCTGCGTTTGAGGTCCGTCATATCGCACCTTCCTCTTTCAGGCCCGAGATCTGGGCCTTGTCATAGCCAAGCTCACTCAGGATATCGTTTGTATGCTCTCCCAAAGTTGGGGGCGGAGAATCGACGCCAGGGGCAATACCATCAAGCTTAGCACCGATCCCGACCAATTGCAGATCCTCCGAGCCAACGCGATGGGTTTGCAGTAGGCCTCGATCCGCAAGTTGCGGATGCGCCAGCGCCTCGGGCACCGACCAGACCGGTCCTGTGGGAACACCGTTTGTTGTCAGTTTCTCAACCCATTCATGGGTGGGGGCAGTGGCAAAGGCCGCCTCCAGTTCGGCGGTCAGGGCAGATCGATTGGCCAGTCGGTCTCTTTCGGTCCGCAAAGCGTGGATCCTGCGCCAAGGACGGATTGTCGATGATCTCGCAAAGTGCCTCGAATTGTTCCTGTTTGTTGGCGGCAATGTTCATCACACCGTCGGCGGTTTTGAACGTGCCGGACGGGCTAGCCGTGAAATTATCGTTGCCGTTCGGGATGGGTGCCTTTCCAGCGATCAGATGGTTCGACACCACCCAACCCATCGTCGCAATGACGGCTTCAAGCATCGAGACATCAATGAAAGTACCGCGGTCCTCAGCCTTATTGGCAAGGGCTGCGGCAACGGCGAAGGCCGCTGTCATGCCGCCAATTGTATCACCCATCGGGTAGCCCACCCGGTAAGGGGCGGTGTCGGCGTCGCCGGTGATCGACATCACACCACTCATCCCCTGTACGATCTGGTCATAGGCAGGCAGTTTCGCCAGCGGGCCATCCTGACCGAAAGCCTGAGATAGCACAATAGACAAGGCGGGGGTTTTCCTTGCGGAGCGTTTCATAATCAAGGTTCAGGCGTGCCATCACACCGGGACGAAAATTCTCGACCAGGGCATCGGCCTTTTGCACCAACTCCTTCAGGATACGTTTTCCAGATGCCGATTTCAGGTTCAGGGTGATGGACCGTTTGCCCGGATTTTGCGCCAGAAAGGATACGCCCATCAGGTCGGCGTTGCGCGCGGGATCAGCCCCAAGCTGGCGCGCAAGATCACCAGTGCCCGGGGTTTCGACCTTGATCACGTCGGCCCCCATATGGGCCAGTTGGTGACAGCAGAACGGACCGGCCAGCACATTGGTCAGATCAAGAATGCGAATGCCCTTCAACGGTGCTTGCGTCATTGTCTGCCTCCTTCGTGCACAACCTTAGCTGCAGTGAAAAATTCGCGGCAATAACTGCCTTTTTCCGGCGCGCCATAGGATGATCCTTTTCGGCCCGTAAATGGTGCGTGGAAATCCATGCCAGCGGTGGGTAGATTGACCTGAATCATGCCTGCCTCGGCGTTCTGTGTGAAGTGGTCAATCTTGGCGGTATCCCGCGTGACGATGCCAGCAGACAATCCAAATTCGCAGTCGTTGGCCATGGCTAAGGCCGCATCATAGTCCGGCACACGTAAGACAGCGGCAATTGGCCCAAAGATTTCGTCCCGCGCCACGGCTGACTGTGATGACACATCTGTAAACAAGACCGGAGCAAAGTAATGTCCGGGGGTTTTGGATTTAACTTCGCCACCACCTGCGGCAAGTGTTGCGCCTTCATCCACACCTTGTGAAACGTATCTTTTGTCGATAGCCAATTGCGCCTCACTGGCCGCGGGACCAATCTGTGTTTCCGGCGCGCGCGCATCACCGATCCTGAGGTCTTTCATTGCCACACAAAGACGGTTCACAAATGCGTCGTGAATTCCGTCTGTGACGATCAGGCGGGAAGAAGCCGTGCATCTTTGCCCGGTTGAGAAAAAGCTACCCTGTAAAGCGCAGTGCACCGCCAGATCCAGATCCGCATCATCGAGTACAATCAATGGGTTCTTGCCCCCCATCTCAAGCTGCATTTTGGCCCCACGGGCGAATAGCGCGGCACCAATCTTGCGCCCGACAGGTGTGGAGCCAGTAAAGGTAACCCCTGAGACCTTGGGGTGTGCAACAATCGCTTCGCCTACTTCTCTGCCCGTGCCCATCACCAGATTGAACACGCCCTCGGGAAGACCCGCGCGTGCAATAATGTCAGACAAAATCCAGGCCGATCCCGGCACCAGTTCGGCAGGTTTGAACACAACCGTATTGCCATAGGCTAGGGCGGGTGCAATTTTCCATGCAGGGATCGCCAGTGGGAAATTCCAGGGCGTGATCACGCCCACGACGCCGATTGGCTCACGCAGAACTTTAAGCGACACACTTTCTCGTAGTGATTGGTAAACATCGCCAGTTGTGCGATATGTCTCGGCCGCGAAAAATTTGAACAGATGTCCTGCACGATGTGCTTCTGCGTTGGCCTCAGAAAGGGTTTTACCCTCTTCGCGGGCCAGCATGTCGCCCAGCTCTTCCACACGGGCGAGGATTTCCGACCCGATACGGTCAAGAGCTTCGAACCGTACTAGAGGTGATGTTTCACGCCATTTAGGAAACGCGACAGTCGCGGCTTCGATCGCTTCAACGGTCTGGTTGGTATTGGCTCGAGCATAATCACCGATTGTGTCGTTCAGATCAGATGGGTTGATATTGGGGGCAGCATCGTTGCCAGCCACCCATGTTCCAGCGATATAGTTGGGAAACGGGTTTACAGTCATAATAATTCCTCAAGAACTGGCCGCCAGCCAATATCTTCATGCCGGTGGTCCACAGTGTTTACGTAAAAATATATTGGGCCGTGATAACCTCGACACACCCGTCCATCGGAACGGCTAGCGACAGGTTCGGCCGTCCAACTGACCGCACCGAACCAGTTCCACAAAGAGTTATGAGACGAGTTCAGATGATCTGGGCTAAGCGGTGCTTCACTATTGGTCAGATCCGGTTGAGGCGCGTGCGACGCGGCGTAGCCGCCTACTAACGCATCCCATTCATTGGGCCCAGTCGCCCCCTGATAGGGGTCATCATTGGGCGTATCACCACCGGTCAACAACCTGCAACGAAACTGTCTGTCATCAATCGACACTTCTGTACCAAAGACATACCCAGCGTCATCCAGATCTTGCCAACTGACGCGGCTCATAAGCATCCGATCAGCTACCAAATAGCGGGTGCCTCCTTGTTGAAACACATGCCAATTCAGGCGCCTGAGTGGGTCTTTGGGGCTGTCTATGAGAGTCCAATTGTTCCAATTCGGGTCACGCTCGAATTCGGGGAGGTTTCCAGATTGCAGACCCTCGTATGGACACAGTGCTGCAAGATCAGTGATCCACGGCCGGGTTGCTGGGGCCAGAATCTTTCCTGCATGTGATAAACCACCGAGCTGTTGGATTCCGATATATTCCATCATAGCCCTATCTCCGGTCGGGTACGGAAGCGGCGCAGAACCCGAAACAGCATTTCTGCCGCCAGGAATTCTGTGCGCTCTGACGGATCTAGCGGCGGTGAAACCTCGACAATGTCCAATCCGCCCAAGGGGGCTTCTGCCAACCCATCCAGCAGATCATAATACTGGCGAGGGGTAATGCCGCTGTGCACGATGGAACCTGTACCAGGAAGATAACCGGCGTCCATAGCATCAATGTCAATCGACAGATAAAGCTCGTCACACCCTTGCATGGCATGCGCAAGTGCTTGGCGCATAACCTCTACCGGGCCTAAGTCATGCACATTACTGGATGAAAACACCCGCCCGCCCTGTTCTTCGATCAAGGCCAGAGTCACCGCCATCGACCCAGCCCGCGATGCCGACCCAGACCATGTTGGATACATCTATGTTGGGCAATTCAGAGATCCGGCGGGCATTTGTTGCGTGGTTGTGACTGCCCCATGCGCCCAGTCGGTCAGAGAAATCCAGATGGCCGTCGATCTGGATATACCCAAAGCGCGCGTCTGGTGCGCGTTTAGCCAGCCCACGGGAATACCCCAGACAGGCCGGGAAACTGTTATAATGATCTCCACCCAGTGCAAGTGGGATCGCGCCTGCAACCGTCAATCCTTCTGTCATTGCCGCGATTGCCTGCGTCGTTGCGTCAACATCTTGCGGTGTGATTTCTGCGTCGCCACAATCAACCAACCAATCCGTTGCGGGCACGGTGTGGCGGCGCGTGTCAGGGTCAAAGCTTGCCCCTTGCGGGCGCATGGATTGCAAAAGACTTGTCGCCCTGCGCAATGCTTCGGGGCCGAACCTTGTGCCCAGACGGCTGGAATGTGTCCAGTCAGACGGCATGCCGACCACGCCAATCTGGTCCGCACTGACATCGGCCACATCGCGTAATGGCCCATCGAACAGCCGAAACCCCGGTTGAGACAAGGGCGGGTGGAATGTTGCAATCATTGCAGTCATGTTGATACTTCTTCCTTTGAGGTTAGGCAGCCTAGATGATCAATCCCAAATCTCAGGCGCGCATAGATAAATGCCAGAAGGGCCGTGACCATAAGTCGTTGGCCAACCTTCACCACGCCCATGCCAGGTCGACTCGGGTTCAGGCCGGTCAACATGATAGCGTTGACCTCGTGTTGTCCTAGAAGCTCAAGCCATTGCACCACTGTATCAAGATCGCAGCCACCTAACCGTGGCTGGTCACAAAGCGCGCTGAGCGATGTTTCAAACACGGAAAGATCAAACCGCACAAACAGCGGCTTAGATGCATCCCGCCATTGGGATAGCCTTGCAAGCTGCGCGGCTGTTTCTAATTTGCAAGTTGTCGCATAACCATTAGGTAAGGGCGCTACATGAAAATCGCGCGCATCACGTGGTATGCCGCCAAGCTGCGCTGTCTGACACTTAGGCATCGCGCTCTGCACTGTCTCGGACAGGCTATCCGAACCGCCTAATATTATGGCACAGGCACCATTGCGACTGATCTGACTTATTGCCGCCTTCAATGTCGCCTGAATCGCCTCATCGGGTCCCAGCGATATATCCCCGAGGTCGTACAACCGCTCATGCAAGCCGTCGGTTTGAATGTCTTGTCGTGCATCAATATCAACTGGGTGGCTGAATTGAGGGTTTGCATGCCAACCAAAATATACCGAGGTTTCGCGCAATGCGCGCGGCGCCAGAAACTGACCAGCGTAGGGCGCGCTTATGTCTTCAAACGGGACGCCAAGCACCGCCAGATCGCCAGGCATGACATCGCAGATAGCTTTGGTTTGGGCGCGCATGAACGACAAATGCCCTGCCATGCGCGGCAATGGAGCGGACCGTAAAGGCATCAAGGAGCTCCTTTCTCAAGGCGCTCAGCCACTGCTTGCAAGATTGCAAGCGCCGCGCGGGTTTCCGTGGTGCCACGATGGTCTAATGCTGGGGCAAGTCCAAAAACCACCGCAGCAATAACATTGCCCGGTGTGGCGTCAATTTGCGCAATCATTTGTGCGGGCGACAGGCCGGTCAAGGGCTCGGGTGCGACATCCAGATGCCCGCAAGCTTCGTTTAAATCCACAGACAGGATGACTGGTTGAGGCTTAGACAGATTACCGCAATGTCCCCTTTTAACGGTAAAACAGTGACATCCGCACCTGTGACCTTCTGCGCAGCAATGCCAAGCGCTTTTAGGCCACTGGAATCACCACCAACCAGCACCATCCGCGCGCCGGTTTCCAGGACCGCCTCGCATTGCGAGACAACTGCTGAAAAATGCTTGTCCGGCTCAAGCGGAAATACGTTTACATCCCCCAGATCAATTGCATTCGCAGACGCATTTTCGGGTAGGGAGGCATATCGCAACTGTCTTGCGAGGTAGCGTTGTCCCGCCACTGGCAGGTCGAGATTGTCACAAAAATACCCTGCTATTGCGACCTGTCCGGGCATAAGATCTTCCAAATCGCCAACAGATACACCCAGAAAACTGGGGATCGAGTCAAATTGTATTTGCGCTGTATCACCCATTGCGCAAGGCCGCGTTGAGGGTTTCAATAGCCGTCAGTTCCGACATGCCACGCGTGTCACGCGCAGGCGCAAGGCCAGTGATCACAATCGCCTGCCAGCTACAGGTCATTGCCCCGATGACTGAAACCAACGTTTCGGGTTTCATCCCGCCGGGATTAAGACCGACAGCGCCAGCTGCATGCCCAAGATCAATGACCGATATATCAACCCAAAGAATAGCTCGTTTGGGCATACTAGAAAAACCAGTGTTTCCTTCATCCAACTGCCGGGCAGTACGCCAGGCCATCGAGCGTTGGTTAATCTGATCCCATACATCTGCGGGTTGTCCGCCGTTCAGCCCCACCCATATCGTTTCTTCTTGTCGCGCAGCGACATCGCCCCGAACCAGTGGCATGGCTGCGACAACTGGAAGATCAGGCAAGGCCTGCAGCACGCCCGAAGCAACATTTGACGCGCCACCCAAAACAACTGGCACAATGTCACCGGCTACCATTTGCGTCACAAGATGCGTCAATACGCCGGACCAATCCCCCGACAGATCCAAATTCCCAAGATCCCAGCCAGCTGCAGGCAGGTCGACCTCAAGTTGCCCGGCCATCTTACGCAACACATCCGGTGCCAAAGAGGCTCCCATTCGGGGCCCGCTATCGACTTCGCTTGGAACGCCCAAAACCCCAATATCGCCCGCCACACATTGCGAAATCTCGCCAAATGGCAAACTGGCATATCCGGTTAACTTCGATCGTTTCTGCGGGTTATTCATTGCCAGATGCTTTCATTGATTGCGATTTCCAATTGGGTCCAAATTGGCTACAAACAGTCAAGCAATTGCGTCGAAAGGTCTGCCCATGCCCGACAAAGCCCAAGCATCGGACACAACAGGTGGTGTCGAAGCGGTTGAACGCGCATTGCGTGTGCTGGACTGCTTTGAGCCCGGCGATACGGGTCTGTCTCTGAAAGAGGTTGCGGACCGTAGTGGTGTCAACAAAGCGACAATCCTGCGTCTGAGTGTCTCGCTTGAAAAGTTTGGTCATATCACGCGAGACGCCGAAGGCTTGTTTCACCTCGGGCCGTCTTTGTGGCGTCTTGGATCCGTATTTCGCCAGAACCTGCGCATGGGGCCGATTGTACGCCCGGTGCTGGCGAGCCTGGTGAGTGCAACCGGGGAAAGCGCGTCGTTTTACGTGCAGCGCGGCAATTCCGGCGTTTGCCTGTACCGCGTCAATTCGCACAGGCTTGCGCGGGATCATGTCGAAGAGGGTGAGATCATTCCGTTGAGCATGGGCTCGTCCGGCCAGGTGCTGGATGCTTATTCCTTGCGGGAGGGCAAGCAGGCCACCAACATCCGGAAGGCCGGGTATTATCTTAGCCTTGGCGAACGTGATCCAGACGTCGCCGGATTGTCTGTTCCGGTTCTTGGACTTGAGGGTGAGCTGTTGGGTGCTGTTAGCCTGTCGGGTCTGCGCGTTCGCTTCAGCGAATCCGTTATCGACGACTATCGCGCTGCGGTGCTTGATGCCGCTCACCAGATCCGGGCCGAGATTGGTGAAATTTAAAGACTGGATCATTTGTCAGAGTTCTTATTGCGACCAATCAGCTGAACTCCGACCAACATGGCGACCGATATGACAATCAGGCAGGTCGAAATCGCGGCGATGGTCGGATCAAGTTGATCACGCAGTGAATTGAACATGCGGCGGGTAATCGTGGCGTTGTCCCCACCCGAGACCAGCATCGAAATCACCACCTCGTCGAGCGATGTGATGAAGGCCAAGAAGGCGCCAGTCTGGATCGAGAATTTGACCTGCGGTACCGTTATTGTCCACAGCGCATAAGCTCGTGATGCCCCCAGACTGCGCGCCGCCAACTCCTGATCAAAGTCATAATTCTGCAATCCAGACATGACGGTCACGATCACAAAGGGCAGCGCCAACGCAGTATGCGCGATCACAATACCGGTAAGCGTGTAATTGAGCCCCAGCTTTGCATAAAGGCTGAACACGCCTACGGCAATCAGGATAACCGGCACAACAATGGGCATGATAACGAGGACCTGCACAGTGTTCCTGATCCGTGGGGTAGAACAATGCAGGCCATAGGCACAAAGTGAGCCCAAGGGTGTCGCGATCGCTGTGGTCAATACCGCCGCTATCAATGACGTCTTCGTGGCGCTCATCCATTCTGGAGACGTAAAATAGGTTTCGTACCAACGAAACGAGAACGACGTAGGCGGAAATTCCAGAAAGGAAGCCCCCGAAAACGACATGGGGATCACGATCAGCGTGGGCAGGATCAGAAAGAACAGCACCGCAATGCCGACAACAGTCAGCCACAAACCGTCAATTTTCCGTTGTCCAACTTGTTCCATTTTCGGATCCTTAGCGCATGAAGAGTTTGTCGAGACCGAAGACACGGTTCATGAGCCAGATCATCATCAGTGCCAGAAGCAACAGGACAACGCCCAAGGCCGATGCAGCACCCCAATTGGAATAGACTGTGATTGTGCTTTCGATCCGCTGTGCCAGCATCTGCACCCGGCCGCCGCCCAGCAAAGCAGGCGTAACGAAAAAGCCAAGAGACAGGATGAAGACCAGCACGATGCCGGCGAATAGAGCCCGGCAGCGACATCGGGAAAAAGACCCGCCAGAACGCCCCGCGCGGGCTAGAGCCGAGGCCAACCGCGGCCCGAACCAGATCCGTGTCAACGCTCCGCATGGTGGCGTAAAGCGGCAGGACCAGAGAACGGCAGCATGATATGGACCATGCCAATGATTGAACCCGTAAGGTTGTGCGCCAGTTGCAGCGGTTCCTCGATAATGCCCATCGACATCAACGACGAATTTATGATGCCATTGCGCTGCAATAGCACCAGCCAAGCGTATGTACGCACCAGAATCGAAGTCCAGAACGGGACCAGCACGAAGACCATCAGAATGGCGGCTGTTCTGTCCGACACTCTTGTCAGCCAGTAACACAGCGGATACCCGAGAAAGACACAAATCACCGTCACCGAGATGCTGATCTGAAAGGTGACCACAAAGGTCCGCCGATAAAGCGCACTGTTGAAAATACGTTCGTAGTTTTCCAAGCTCAACTCACCAGCAGCATTGTAAAACGACAGCGAAGACAGCCAGAAAACTGGCACAAACACGACAATCAAAATGGCAAGAACTGCAGGCAACGAAAGCCCAAAGAAGGTCATGCGTTCACGGCGCTCTTCGGATTTGAGCGTGCTTGCGTTCTGAAGTATTGTAGCATCCCGCATTGGTTTCGGCGATACTCATGCCACATGTTCCGGTACAATGATTGTGTCTTCGGGATGTAGGGCAAGGCCAATTCGCTCCCCTTTGGACGGCAGGCCTGTTTGGCCCGCGCGATTGGCCGGGACGCGCACATTAATCTCGCCTGCACTGTCGTGCTGAACAATGACCAGCACGCTGTCACCTTGATAGATTATGTCGTGCACATGGCCGGACAGATCATTGGCAGTTTTTGGCACAGCACCTGCGGTGACCTCTAGCAATTCAGGCCGGATCACCAAGCGATGGCCACCACTGCCTTGAGCAATCGGTAAATCGGATTTTAGCACGCGCCCATTGAGCTGTGCGGTACCCTTGGCCACCGTTACCGGTAAGGAAACTGATTCACCGATAAAATCCGCGACAAAGAAACTATGAGGTTGACGATAGAGCCGCTCCGGCGTCTCGACCTGCTCGATCCGACCGTGATTGACCACTGCAATCCGGTCCGACATCGTCAGAGCTTCGCGTTGGTCATGTGTGACATAGACAACCGTCGCATCCAGCTTTTGATGCAGCGCCTTCAGTTCTATCTGCATATGTTCGCGCAGCTTTTTGTCGAGTGCGGACAGGGGTTCATCCATCAGGATGATCTGCGGCTCGAACACCATCGCGCGGGCAAGGGCTACTCGCTGTCTTTGGCCGCCGGACAATTGAGTAATTCGCCGATCCCCATAGCCGCCAAGTTGTACCGTATCCAGCACACGCTCGGCGCGTGTCTTTTGATCGCTTTTGGAAACCCCCCGGACTTTCAGTGGATAGGCCACATTTTCAGCCACCGTCATGAAGGGAAACAGCGCATAGCTTTGAAAAACCATGCCAAGGCCGCGTTTGTGCGGCGGTGTTGCAATCATTTCTTGATCGCCAAATTGGATTGACCCGCCATCCGGACGCACAAAACCGGCCAGTGCCATCAGAAGCGTGGTTTTGCCCGAGCCAGATGGTCCAAGCAGTGTCAGGAATTCGCCTGCGGCAATATTTAACGACACATTATCGAGCGCTTTTACCGCGCCGTAAGCTTTACACAGGTTGGATATGTCTATGGGAAGGGATTGGGCAGCAGAGGACATGCAGGTTCCTAACTTAAGAATAATATGGGCGCAGCGCGAACTGAACTGCGCCCAATTAGATTACTGTTGGATCAGTGTGTCGAACTCTTCAGTCAACTCACCCAATTGGCCGATGTAAAAAGCCGGGTCGACAAGAAGCTGCTTGTCGTAGTTGCTCGGATGCGTGTTGACCAACAAAGCCTGCTCATCCGAGATAATGCCGGTGTCAAACGCGCCCGTATTCACCGGACCCAAAGGCATCGTGACCGCCAGCCTCGCCTGTGCTTCGGCACTCAGCAATTCGTTGATCAGGCGCATCGCATTCTCGACGTTTGGCGCGCCTTTGGGAACCAGCAAACAATCGACATCCATCGTGCCACCATCGAATGCATAAGCGACGTCAACGCCAGATGCGATGACACTTTCCACACGGTTATGGCCCATGTGAATCACGTCTACTTCACCGTCACGCAGTAGCTGTGCGGATTGTGAGCCACCTCGATACCAAACGGTGACTTCGGGTGCGATTTCTCCCAGTTTGGCCCAGGCACGCGCGATGCCTTCGTCCGTGGCCAGCATGTCATAGACTTCTGCCATAGGTACACCATCGGCCATAAGGGCAGCCTCAAGGTTGTAGTTCACCTTGCCGTGCATGCCGCGATTGCCGGGGAAGTTTTCCAGATCCCAGAACTCTGCCCAGTTGGATGGTCCGGCACCGTCAAATGCGTCGGTGCGGTAGGCAATCACTTTAGTGAAGTTGATGAAGCCAATGTAGTTCTCATGGATCAGTTCTTCGGGGATACCCGTTGTGTCGACAATAGAATAATCAATCGGCTCAAGTTTGCCCTCTCGGCTGAGGGTTTCACACGAAGGTAAGTCCTGCTCAGTCACATCCCAAGCAACGGCACCCGCTGTGATTTGTGCGCGCACATCCTGAATACCGTTGGTCGTATCTTCTTTGACCGTTACATTCAGCGCCTCGGCAGCAGGGTCGAGCATCGCAGAGCGCAAAGCATCTTGAAATGATCCACCCCAAGATGCAAAAACCACCTCGCCTTCAGCAAATGCAGGCGCGGCCATGACCATGCTGCTGGCCACGACGCTGGCGGCAAGCCACAGTCTTCTCTCTACTTTTTTCATGTCAAATTCTCCCTAGATTGTTGTTTGGTTGGTGGCCGCCTACATCTGCGACAAATTAGCTGACTCTCAATGTTGCGTTTCGTTGATCAAAACGTCGTTTCATTTAAACTATGGGTGGTGATCCATTTGGTCAACACCTTTCTTGACTGGTGCGAAGGTTCATATCCAAGCCGCCGTCAGCGAAAAGATATGATCAGCCCACATCGTGTGCTTGGCTTGCAGGTCATCAAGATTATTTCCGTCGAGCGGCGGCTTTGATGGCGCGAGCCGCGCCGCAGCGTTGGCTTTGCCACGAAGGCGAAAGGATGCTGCGTGAGCGAAAGCCGCGGATGCATAAGGCCGGTTTGTCCGCATAGTGTGAGTTCGGCCATGCAAGGTTTTGCATTCGCGGCGAATGTCCGCAATGACGGGCCGCACTGCAGCATGGTTGAGGACGCGCCAAGGTCCGCTATGGGCCGGAAGCAGACCTGCCAACCCGTCCAGTTTTGGGAGCAAGCCACAAATCGTCACTCTGATCTGATGCATAAATCGGGACCGCTTTCTGGACCGCTTTTATATTTGAACTCAAAATAAGTATCTGTAATTAAATAGAAATATGAAAAGTTCGACGTCCTCTTCTGGGCACCAAAATACCTTATATATCCCCAAGAAATCGTTGGTAATAACTGCTTCTGGCGGAATGTGGGACCACTATCGGGACCGCTTTTAGGACCACTTCGTCGAATATCGCACCCAAAGCGTCACACAGAAGCGGTCCAGATGCGCTTACACCCGGTAAGCTGTGTCGTGATAGTCTCGAGCACAGTGGATGCGGATATACCAAAACTTCCCAAATATGTCTTCCGGCGGGCCAATGGCTCGTATCGGTATAAGCGCAACGTGCCCAAAGCACTGCGGGAGGTGATTCCCAAGGCGACGGTGTATCGCCAGCTGGGGAATAGCTACGATGAGGCAATCAGGAGGCTTCCTGTGGTCCATGCTGAGGTTGAGGCGTTGTTCGACCAAGAGCGCAGCACACCCAACAGTGTACGCGCTAAGTCCATTGTTCGTGAGCGCCTGGGCGAGTGGCACGCTGAGGTGTTTGCAGACGGGGTGGTTGAGCCTGAGTGGGATGTCACAGATGACTTCCGTGAGCTGGCTGAGGAGCTCGAGGGCAGCACACCGCCCGAAGTGGTACGCCAGGTCGGCAGTGCCCGACTGTCTCCAGAGCCCATGACGCTCCTGCGGGTGCTAAACGAGTACTACGCCTATAAGTGTGACGACAGTGTTGGGGACAAAGCCCTTAAGACCCGCATTGAGCGGATCCGCAAGGACCTCGTAATTGCACTGGGTAAGAACAGGGTGGAGTGGACACCTCTTGCTGACATCACCCGTGCTGATGCCAATACGTTCCGAGACTACCTGCTGAACCGTATGGCACCGAACTCAGTTCTGCGCACCGTTGGAGTAATCAAGGCGGCCATGAACCATGTGATCGTTGAGAACGACCTGGAACAGCGTAACGTATTCCAAGGGATCAAGATCAAGGGGGCGGGTAGCAGCAACACCGATCGACTTCCCATCACGGATGAGCACCTCGACCTTATGACACCTGCCTTCGAGAGCAGTGAGGTTGCCGCGGCTCTGCTCGTTCTCCTGACGGATACTGGAGCCCGCTTGGCAGAGATCACTGGGCTGGAGGCCAGAGATGTGGACCTCGACAAGGCCATCCTGTACCTGCGCCCCAATGACCACCGTGGGCTCAAGACCAAGACCTCCACCAGAAGCATCCCGCTATCACACAGGGCCACAGAGTGCCTCAGACAGCAGCAGGTTGGGCTCTCGGATACCGACCCCATCTTTCCCGCCTACGCCCACCCCCGTGGCAGCGACAACGCCTCCGCCATGCTCATGAAGCGGCTAAGGACACAAATCACAGACAAGAAGCTGACAATGCACTCCCTGCGCCACCGCATGAAGGACAAGCTGAGAAACACTGGCTGTCCTGAGGCCATCTCCCTGGCCATCCTCGGGCACAGCACCAACACAGTGGCTGCCAACTATGGCTCAGGGTATGCGCTGGAGGTCATGCGGGAGGCGTTGGTGAAGGTCTGGGAGGAGTGATGGTGGAGCGGCCGAGTAGTGGATCTGAGCGGACCTTCAAACGAAGCGCAGCGAACGGCAGGAAAGAGCCAATTTTGTGGAAAAACACCGTGTTGCCGGTGCAGAAAGTGGGGTTCCAAACTGAGCGCGAGCGCCTTTCTTATCAGGCTTTACCCGTTTGCTGCGGTGCAGGAAAGATCTTGGCTAGTTTGCGGAGGTTTTGGGCGGTGGCAGCGAGGAGGAATTCGTCATTTGCGCCGCATGGACCTCGTAATCGGAGCCGCCCCAGCCCGAGAATGCGTTTGAGGTGGGCAAAGAGCATTTCGACCTTCTTTCTGAGTCTCATCGAAACAGCATATTGTTTGGTCTTGGCGATATCGCGGGCGACCTGACGGGCGTCTTCGTGTTCTTCGCGGGTAATGGTGCGGGTGTCGGCGTTCGGGGAGCATAAGGCTTTGGATGGGCACGCCTGACAGATCAGTTTAAGCCCGCGATATTTTGTCCTGCCAGCCGTGGTTGGGCCACGACTGGGATCGGAGTAGTTACGGCGAGATTGCTTGAGAGACTGACCTTCTGGGCAGATGTACTGGTCGTCCTTAGGGTCCCACTCAAAGTCTTCTCTACTCCAGGTGCCATCGGTACGACTGGCTTTATCAATGACAGGGATGTGTGGCGCGATGCCATGATCCACTAACCATCCCAGCATCGGACCGGACCCGTAAGCGGTATCCGCGATGATGCGTTCGGGGTCCAAATCAAACTTATCTTTGACGCGATCCAGCATCGTGCGCACGGACCCAACTTCGGCCTGCCGGATCGACCGCGTGGCTTCAACATCGACGATGACGGCGTGATCAGTATCGATCAGATAGTTGGTCGAATAGGCAAAGAATGCAGGACCTTTGCGGGCTGCAGTCCACTGGCTGGCGGGGTCTGAATGCGACGTGAACTTTGGTTCGACCTCGCTGGCAGCACCAAATGCAGCGTCATCTAGAACGCCGAGATATTCCGCCACAGCCCGCGGTGCTTGTGATGGATCAATCGCACTGTGATCCCAATCGGCCTTCGGTGTTGAGTTCTGCTTGTTGGCGTCAGCTTCGATCAAACTGGCATCTGCCGCAAAGCGCTGGCCACTCACCAACCCCTCCGCCATGCATCGCGCCACAGTCGTCTCGAACAGATGACGCAACAAATCACTGTCGCGGAAACGGCCGTGCCTGTTCTTCGAAAACGTCGAATGATTAGGCACAGGATCAGAAAGGTCGAGGCGGCAGAACCAGCGGTAGGCAAGGTTGAGATGAACTTCTTCACACAGGCGACGCTCAGATCTGATACCCAAACAGTACCCCACCACCAACATCCGGACCAGGAGCTCGGGATCAATCGACGGGCGGCCAGTATGGCTGTAGAATTCTGCAAGGTGCGGGCGAATACTGGACAAATCAACGAAACGATCAATCGAGCGCAACAGGTGATCTTGAGGAACATGATTATCAATCGAGAACTCATAAAACAACGCGCCTTGCGCCTCTTGCTTTGGTCCTAACATCGTCAATCTCCCCTGCATTTACAGGTAAATTGAATCAGTGATAGCTCTTCAAATCAACAAGAGTTTTTCAACAAAATAAGCCCAGAGTGGCAAGTCTTCTGCGCAGCAGCGAATGTCGGTCTATACACCAGCGCGGTCAGTAACAGGGTTAGGCTGTGCCTAACAAATCCCGCGCGATACGTTCAAAGATGGCACTGCCGATAGGGATTAAATCATCTGGGAAATCATAATCTGGATTGTGCAGAGCTGCATAATCTTCGCCTGGCCCCAAGCATAGCATTGCAGCTTTGGCGTCCCATCCAAATACGCCAAAGTCTTCTGACGCACGCATGGGAACGCCCGCATCGCCATAAGCGACGTCGATTGCATCCATGGCTTTTGTTGCCACACCGTAGGCGTCTGGATCATTGATTGAGGCTGCAAAATTATCGCACACCTCAAAATCCACACTTAGCCCAAATTTCTCTGCCGCCGTGACAGCGAGGGTGCGGGCAATGACTTCAAGACGATCCATGCCTTCGTCACCTGCCGTCCGCAAGGTCGCGAAAATTTCGCCGTCCCCTGGTGCAACACCAAATGATGGTTCGCCAACCTTTACATGAGTAATCGTCACCAGTCGGAAATCATCGTCAAGCGACCCACCTTGGCCCAAAGCATCCAGCGCAGGTATTAATTCGGCGATAGCCAGCGCCGGAGAAATGCCATCTTCGGGGTCGGCTGCATGGGCGGTTTTACCGCTGAGCTTTATCTTAAGCCCCAATGAAGCGCAGTTAATGAGCCCTGCACAGGTAGAAACATATCCAAACGGCCGTCCGGGTTCGATATGAATGGCGAACGCCCAATCTGCTTGAACTTCTTGATAAGCACGATCGGCGACCACAGATTTTGCGCCACTGCCGTCCTCTTCCGCGGGCTGGAACATGAGAACCACACGACCCTGCGCGACTGGTTGACGAGAAATCATACGCCCCAAAGCGAGCAGCATTGTCATATGGCCGTCATGACCGCAAACGTGGCTCTTGCCGCTTATCTGCGACGACCATGTAATGTCGTTACGTTCTTCAATAGGCAGTGCGTCAAGCTCAGCACGAAAAAGGACTGTCGGACCGTCTTTGCCGCTATCAAAAACCGCTGCCACGCCATGACCACCTAATCCAGTCAAAATGCGCGTCGGTGACATTGGTCTCAGCGCAGCGGCAATCTTGCTGGCTGTTTCCACCTCTTCCCCAGACAATTCCGGATAGCGGTGCAGTTCACGGCGAAACTCAGTGAGTTCCATCAAGTCAAGATTTGTTAACATTTGTCGCCCTGCTTTCGAAGCCAGTTCCGCTCGTCACTCCATCCCTAAATCAGAACTGGGAACAATCGCCAAACACTAAACAACAAAATATGGCGTCTTCTGTTTCGCATAGCAGTCATTCGCAATTTTATTAAGAACGGCGGCTTCGTCCGCACAGCGGACTTAGCCGCGAAAGTAGAAAGGCACCCCGTTATGCAAATCCGCCCCATGCGTGTCGATGACATCCCCGCCGTTCACGCTATAATCTTGGCTTTGGGCGCCCATCACGGGGATCTGGACGCCGACGTGACGGCCGAGACCATAATGCGTGACGGGATTGGTCCGCACCCGTGGATCAGGTTTCTGGTCGCCGAGGATACTGACGGCCTGCAGGCTTATGCCGCGTTGCTGCCGCTTGCAAAGATTGTCGATGGGATCCGTGGGATCGACATCAATCATATGTATGTGGCTGAGGGTCTGCGCGGGCGCGGCGTCGGGCGTCAATTGGTTGATACGGCCGCCAATGTCGGGCGCGCACTGGGATGCACCTACTTGTTCATTGGTAAAGCCCCTGACAACATCGTCGCCCAAGACGCTCTTGCCTGTGGGTTCGCGCGTTGGGCGGATGGTGGCCCGCGTTTTCGTCTCTCTATTTCATAGCAAAGATGGGTTAAAACCCATCCTACGGCCACCGCCAGTGTAGGATGGGTCTTGACCCATCGCCCCTTTGCGCAGACCAAGAGCCACCATGACAGCCCTGCCAATTGATCCCATTTTACCCGATCTGATGGATGCTCTGCGCACCCACGGCCGCGCTGTCCTACAAGCCCCACCAGGTGCCGGTAAAACCACGCGTGTCCCACTTGCCATGCTTGACGCCAATCTGACCACAGGCCGCATTCTGATGCTGGAACCCCGCCGCCTTGCGGCCCGCGCTGCCGCAGAACGCCTCGCGGAAACCTTGTCAGAACCCACTGGCAAAACCATCGGTTACCGTATGCGCGGCGAAACATCTGTCAGCAAAACCACCCGCGTCGAGGTGGTAACAGAAGGCATCCTGACCCGCATGATCCAAACCGACCCCGATCTGACAGGCATCGGCGCGATCATCTTTGATGAATTCCATGAACGGTCCCTAAATGCCGACCTCGGCCTCGCCCTAAGCTGGGAAATTCGCAGCATTTTGCGCCCCGATCTGATCATCCTCGTCATGTCCGCCACGTTAGACGCAGGCCCCGTTGCCAAAATGCTCGACAACGCGCCAGTGCTCACGTCCCAAGGCCGCGCCTATCCGGTCACCACACACCACCTGCCCCGCGCTTTGTCAAAAGGCATCCGCATAGAACATGCCACCGCCGACCTGATCGTGCAGGCCACAGCCGAAACAACGGGCAGCATATTGGTGTTCCTCCCCGGTGAAGGCGAAATCCGTCGAACAGAGGCCGCGTTGGCCAACCGCTTGCCCGCCGACTGCGTGATCCGCCCGCTTTATGGCGCATTACCCTTTGCCGCCCAACGCTCAGCGATTGCACCCGTGAAAGAAGGTCGCAAGATCGTATTGTCCACATCGATCGCGGAAACGTCCCTGACCATCGCCGATATCCGCGTCGTCGTTGACGCAGGCCGTACCCGTCGTGCGCGGTTTGATCCATCGTCTGGCATGTCGCGCCTTGTGACCGAACGCGTCAGCCGCGCTGAGGCCACTCAGCGCGCAGGTCGGGCTGGCCGCGTCGCCGCTGGTCACTGCTACCCGCTCTGGACCAAAGGCGAGGACGGCGCATTGCCCGCCTTCCCCCCACCCGAAATTGAGGCCGCCGATCTGGCCCCGCTTGCGCTAGAGCTTGCGCAATGGGGCAGCGATGATCTGTCGTTTCTTACCCCCCCCCCTGCGGGCACGCTCACCGAGGCCCGCCGCCTGCTGGTATCGCTTGGCGCACTTAACGCGACGGGGCAAATCACCGCCCATGGGCGCGCCATTGCCGCCCTGCCGCTGCATCCTCGCTTGGCACATATGTTATTGACTGCGGGCCGTGCCGCTGCCCCCTTGGCTGCGTTGCTCGCGGGGCGTGATCCGTTACGCGGCGCCCCTGTTGATCTGAGCCTGCGGATGAACGCCTTGCGTGGGCGCTACAATGGCCCCGGTCAAATCCAACACGCAGCCCTCGCCCAGATCAAATCTGAAATCCCGCGCTTGTCCAAAGGCTTATCCGACAAAACACCACTGTCGCTGGCCGCGATGGTGTCGCTTGCGTATCCCGACCGCGTTGGCCTGCGCCGCAAGGGCGACGATCCGCGCTATATATTATCCGGCGGCAAAGGGGCCGTGATGGATCCGGCTGATCCGCTGGCAGGTGCGCGCCTCATCGTGGCGACAGATTTAGACGGCGACACCAGAGAGGCCCGCGTCCGCCAAGCCGTGCAAATATCCGAGGCAGAGCTGCGCAATCAATTCCCCGACCAGATCGGCTGGGTCGACGTGTGTACTTGGTCAAAACGAGACGGACGCGTGCTGACGCGGCAACAAGACTGCTTTGGCGCGATTGTGCTCGATGATCGCAACTGGAACGATGCACCCGCCGACGCTGTTGCCGTCGCGATGTGCGAGGGGATTCGCCAGCTGGGCTTGCGCCCGTCTGCAGCGGCCAACCGGCTCCGTGCCCGTGTGGCGTTGATTGATGGATTGCCTGCAATGGATGAGCAGACCCTGCTGGACGAGTTAGAAACATGGCTCATGCCGCATCTGGCTGGTGTGAAAACCACGGGCGACTGGAAAAACTTTGACTTACTGCCTGCCCTGCGCGCGATGCTCGACTGGGACCAGACGGCGCGGCTTGATCGGGCAGCACCGCCGCATTTCATCACGCCCTTAGGGCGCAAGATCCCGATTGATTACGACGGCGAGGCCCCAGGCATCACCCTGCGCCTACAAGAAATGTTCGGGCAAACCGTTCATCCAGTCGTCGGCCACACGGCGTTGCGCGTGACGCTGCTGTCGCCGGGGCAAAAGCCGGTGCAAGTGACGCAAGACATCGTCGGGTTCTGGGCCACGTCATACGGCGACGTGCGGCGCGATATGCGCGGGCGGTATCCGCGCCATCCGTGGCCCGAAGACCCGACCCAAGCAGACCCAACATTGCGCGTAAAGCCACGCGGCACGTAAGCCCGATTTGCAATTTATTAACTTAAGTGTTAGATAATCATTAATAAATAAGAAAAGCAGGTTTTGAATGACATCCGTATTACGCGCGATCTGGTCGGAAACGATCCAGCCGATGCTGCGCCGTCCACCCGCATTGCAACTGGCCGCACTGTGCCACCGCGACACGCCCAAGGGCGTTGAAGTGTTGTTGGTCACCAGTTCAAACGGCCGTTGGATTTTACCCAAGGGCTGGCCCATCGACGGCATGACTGCGGCCCAAGCGGCCCACCAAGAAGCATGGGAAGAAGGCGGCGTTAAAGCAGCCGACGCACCTGTCGATGCGATTGACACAATCCAGTCGACCAAAACATTCGACAGCGGCCTGACTATTCCGTGCGAGACCAAAATTTACGAGTTGCCCGTCACCGAGGTCGCCAATGACTACCCCGAGGCGCACCGCCGCGACCGCGTGTGGGTGTCGCTTGAAAAGGCGGCCGATATGGTCGACGAGACTGCGCTGAAAACGGTGCTGCTGAATTTTTAATCCAGCCTAGTTGTTATGCAGTATTGATTTGAACAGGCGGACCCCTTACCCGACATGCATAATCTATCACGCCCGTGGGGGGACTTTGCATGACCAACAAAAACCAAGACCATTATTGGAAAACGCTCGATCGCGACCTTGGTCGCATCGCGAGCTTTGAATATGCAACTGCGCTCAGTGCTCGCCCGTTAGTTGGCATCGGAATTGCGTTTGTATTTATTATTGTTGCGGGCCTCGCATCCACGCTGTTTTTTGGCGGTACATCAACGTCTTACGTGGTCATCGCGGCTGCGGCGATTGGCGCATACATGGCCGTCAACATCGGTGCGAACGATGTGGCCAACAACATGGGCCCTGCCGTTGGTGCAAATGCCCTGACCATGGGCGGCGCGATTGCGATTGCGGCCGTGTGTGAAACGGCAGGTGCATTGCTGGCCGGCGGGGACGTTGTGTCGACCATTTCCAAGGGTATCATTGATCCGTCGTCGGTGTCTGACAGCCAAATCTTTATCTGGGCAATGATGGCCGCGCTGATATCATCTGCGCTTTGGGTCAATATGGCGACTTGGGTCGGCGCACCTGTGTCCACGACGCACTCGGTTGTGGGTGGCGTTATGGGGGCTGGTATCGCGGCGGCTGGCTTTGCGGCTGTGAACTGGCCAAACATGGGGCTTATCGCGGCGTCTTGGATTATTTCACCGCTTTTGGGTGGTCTTGTGGCGGCGGGCTTCCTTGCTTTCATCAAGTATTACATCATCTACCGCGACGACAAAATCGCGGCAGCACGGTACTGGGTGCCGATTTTGGTCGGCGTCATGGGCGGCGTATTCGCCATGTACCTGTCGATCAAAGGTCTCAAAAAGATCATCAAGATTGACCTGCCAACCGCCCTGCTGATCGGCGTTATCGCAGGCGCGCTTATCTACGTTATTGCCAAGCCAATGGTGAAACGACAGTCCGAAGGATTAGAAAACCGCAACAAGTCGCTCAAGATCCTGTTCAGCATTCCGCTGGTTTTATCGGCGGCCTTGCTGTCATTCGCACATGGGGCCAACGACGTGGCGAACGCCGTCGGTCCATTGGCCGCGATTGTTCACGCAGAAGAATTCGGCGAATTTGCAGGCAAGGTAAACATCCCGATCTGGGTCATGGTCATCGGCGCGTTTGGTATCTCGTTTGGTCTAATTTTGTTTGGACCAAAGCTGATCAAAATGGTTGGCTCACAAATCACCAAACTGAACCCGATGCGCGCCTATTGCGTCGCCCTTTCGGCGGCGATTACTGTGATCATTGCAAGCTGGTTGGGCCTGCCCGTATCATCAACGCATATCGCCGTCGGCGGCGTGTTTGGTGTTGGATTTTTCCGCGAATGGCACGAAGAACGCCGCGCGCGCCAGTCCAGCGCCACGCGTGATCCAGCAGAGCGGATCGCCCCAGAAGAACGCCGCCGTCGTAAGCTGGTCCGCCGGTCGCACTTCATGACAATCATCGCAGCATGGATCATCACAGTGCCAGCAGCTGCCCTGCTATCAGGCGTGATATTCGTGATGCTTCGGGCCGCATTCGTCTAGATAAAACCGCGGACGCGAGCAATGCTGGCGTCCGCAGTGCGGACAAAGCGGCAATCCGGCCGGATGGTGCCAATGGTCTTGACCCTACATACAGTGCGCATGCAGACTGGCCAAGCAGCGCCAAATCTGGATTGAAACTGCTGGCAACTGAGGACGCGGAAGAATGACAAATATTCTCCCGTCCAAGAGTGCATCCAAGGCAAAACGGTTCTTGTTCAATAGCGGCCAGTATTTCTTGTGCTATTTGGCTGGGATAATCGCATGCGTAATCTTCACGCCGGTAGAGTTGGTGCTATTGAATGCACCTATGTGGCTGTTTTTTGTTCCTTTTGCACCGATTGGATATTTCTTCTTTTATTTTGATTTGCCGCCACAATACGTTTTTGGCTCCAACATTTTTTACTGGAGCATCTATGTGTCTGGCATTGTGCTTGTATCAATTGGATTTGCATCTGGTGTCGCGCTGAAGGGTCGCTTGCGCCCTTGGCGGCCTGTGATGATAGGTTTCCCAATAGGATTTGTTGGCACTCTCGGCCTTTACTATACGGCAGCTTCTAGCATTTAGTTCAGCCAACCAATCAAGAGTACCAGGTGCTCAAAAGCGGCAGCGCAGCACTAGTCACTTTGGACGCCTAGCCGGGGTTCGCAACACGACAGCTCCCCCAAGGAATGCCTGTCCAGCCAACCATCTGGACCAGCCACTCGAACGCCGATCCCAAATAAAATCAGAAATTCCGAACACGCTCTCTCCGGTTTCGCTTGAGGTTCATGCGGGTTTCCCGCTAAATGATCTTATACCTTTAGACCCTAAGATCAGGAGTTTGCGTGTCCCTCTTCCTTATCGTCGCTTTACCGTTTCTTGGGGCGTTGCTGCCCGGCTTGATGAATTCCACGGGGCGTGTGGCCTGTGCCGGTGTCACCTTTATGGTCAGCCTTTTGGCCTTCATCGGATTGATGACCCACTTGCCCGCCGTCATGGCTGGCGAATTGGTCACAGCACGGCTTGATTGGGTCCCGCTGCTTGGGCTGAACGTCACGCTAATGCTCGACGGACTGGGGTTCTTTTTCGCGATGCTGATCCTTGGGATCGGTCTGCTGATCATCGCTTACGCACGGTTCTATCTGTCGCGCGAAGATAACATGGGCGAATTTTTCACCTACTTATTGCTATTCCAAGGCGCGATGGTCGGGATCGTCATTTCCGATAACATCCTGCTTTTGCTGGTATTTTGGGAACTCACATCACTATCATCCTTCCTGCTGATCGGCTATTGGAAACACCTGCCCGAAGGGCGGCAAGGCGCGCGCATGGCCCTTACCGTGACTGGCATGGGCGGTTTGGCGATGATCGGCGGCATGCTGTTGTTGGGGCAAATCGTTGGGTCTTATGATCTCAGCGTGATCTTGCAAAACCGCAACTTGATCCAAGCATCGCCGATGTATCTGCCGGCGCTGATCTTGATCCTACTCGGCTGCTTCACCAAATCCGCGCAATTCCCGTTCCATTTTTGGCTGCCGCACGCGATGTCGGCCCCGACCCCCGTGTCTGCGTATTTGCATTCGGCCACGATGGTCAAAGCCGGCATATTCCTGATGGCCCGCATGTGGCCTGTCCTTTCGGGCACGCCTGAATGGTTCATGATCGTGACCACGGCGGGCCTGATCACCATGGTGCTTGGCGCCGTGATCGCGCTGTTCAAACATGACCTGAAATCGCTGCTCGCGTTTTCCACCGTCAGCCACCTCGGCCTGATCACCATGCTTTTGGGCACAGGCACCGCGTTTGGCGCGATGGCCGCGATGTTCCACATCTTAAACCACGCGACGTTTAAGGCCGCCCTGTTTATGTCCGCAGGCATCATCGACCACGAGGCACATACCCGCGACATCCGCCGTCTTGGCGGATTGCGCCACCTGATGCCCGTCACATTTGTGATCGCCTCGCTCGCGGCATTGTCGATGGCAGGTATTCCGCTGCTCAATGGATTCTTATCCAAGGAAATGATGCTCGAAGAGGCCACGCACACCGCCCTATTTGGCATGCCTTTACTGGTGCCGGTGATGGCAACCATCGGGTCGCTGTTTTCGGCTGCCTATTGCTTCCGGTTCATAAGCCACACGTTCCTTGGCCCCCAGCGCGACGACTATCCAGCAACACCACATGATCCGCCTGTTGGCCTGTGGCTGCCACCTGCGATTTTGGTCGTTCTGGTTGTGGCCATCGGCGTCGCGCCGTTCTTGGCCGAACCATTCATTAAAGTCGTCACGGCCTCTGTGCTCGGCGACGCCGCCGAACTGCCCAAGGCTTATTTCAAAATTTGGCACGGCTTGGTGCCAGCACTTTACATGTCGATGATCGCCGTTGTTGGCGGCCTGTTGATGCTGCTGATCTTTAAGCCAGCATTGGGCGTCTGGGACAAAGCTGCGCGCCCCGAAGCAAAGCACATCTTTGACGCGGTCATCGCAAGCGCCGTGTCTCTCGCCCGCCGGATCATCGCACCACTGCATGATGGGGCGTTCACCCGTTACGCCGCGATCATGGCCGTGACTGTTGTGGCTGTTGGCTACCATGCTTGGGCCACGGGCACTGTTGGCGCGCCAACACGCAGCGTCCAGCCTGCAAACTTTGTACAGATCGCTGGTTGGTTGATGTTGGTCGCGGCCACCTGCGGGCTTGTGGTTTTGCACCGCAACCGCCTGCTATCGCTGATCCTGATCGGGATTGTCGGGCTGGTTGTGTCGGTCGGTTTCGTGTTCTTTAGCGCGCCCGATCTGGCAATGACCCAGCTCACAGTCGAGGTCGTAACGATCATCTTGCTGTTGCTCGCGCTCAACTTCCTGCCGAACCACACACCTGTTGAAAGCAGCGTTCTGCGCCGTACGCGCGACGGGACTGTTGCGGTCGCCGCTGGGCTTGGGGCCGCAGCGCTATCCTATCATTACCTGCTGCGCGACACCATCGCACCGAGCATTTCCGACTTCCACCTCGCCAATTCGTATAAAGGCGGCGGCGGCACCAATGTGGTCAACGTGATCCTTGTCGATTTCCGTGGCTTTGACACCTACGGCGAAATCATCGTTTTGGGCATCGCGGCCTTGATCATCTATGCGTTGACCGAGGCATTGCTGGACGGCCCTGTGCGGGCGCGCCTGCTGAACCGCAAACCAGACCAGCCGCGTTCTGGCGGCATGCATCCGATGATGATGGTCGTGGTGACCCGCGTGATTATGCCTGTCGTCTTGATGGTTGGGTTCTACATATTCTGGCGCGGGCACAACGTCCCGGGTGGCGGGTTTATCGCGGGGCTTGTCGTGTCAATCGCGGTTGTCATGCAATATATGGCAAGCGGGTTCAGTTGGACATCAGCGCGGCTGCGGTATCCGTATCACGGCGTGATCGGGACTGGCGTTTTGATCGCCGGGCTCACCGGCATCGGGTCGTGGTTCTTTGGCAAACCGTTCCTGACATCCGACTTTACATATGTGCGCATCCCGCCATTTGAAAAGTTTGAGCTGGCAACAGCGGCCCTGTTTGATCTGGGCGTATTCCTTGCAGTTGTCGGCGCCGTGATGCTGTCACTCGAAAGCTTCTCCCGCCTCTCACGCCGCGCTCATGTCACTGACAGCGATCAACCGATGGACATCGACCCATCGCGCGACGACACCCAAAAAGCAGAGGGCTAGGACATGGAAATACTTGTCGCATCAGCCATTGGTATCTTAACCGCAGGTGGGTTGTATTTGGTCCTGCGCCTGCGGACCTTCCCTGTGATCATGGGCATCTCGCTGTTGACCTATGCGGTCAACGTGTTCTTGTTCGCGTCTGGCAGGCTCACCGTGGGTGCGCCGCCAATCTTAAGCGATGCAACAACATACACCGACCCATTGCCCCAAGCACTTGTGTTAACAGCCATCGTTATCTCGTTTGGGATGACAGCAGTGGTCGTGATGATTGCACTTGGGGCGTATCTGGGCGGGGACGATGACCACGTCGATGATCCGACACCGGAGGACGCAGCATGATCCATTGGTTGATCCTCCCCATCGTTTTGCCAGCGTTCATTGCACCATTCATCGTGCTGGCCGCGCGCTATCAAATCGGCATCCAGCGGGTAATCTCAGTCGCCAGTATGGTCGCATTAATCGTCATCGCACTTGGCCTATCATGGTCGGCATCTGACGGATCGATCTTACTGTATCAGCTTGGTGATTGGGCAGCGCCCTTCGGGATTGTCCTTGTTGGTGACCGCCTATCAACGATGATGGTATTGCTGGCCGCTGTGCTTGCGCTGTTTGTGCTGCTCTATGCGATCGGGTCGAAATGGGACGAACGCGGGCGACATTTCCATGCGCTCTTCCAGTTCCAAATCATGGGGATTATGGGCGCGTTTTTGACGGGCGATTTATTCAACCTGTTTGTATTCTTTGAAGTCCTGTTAATCGCGTCCTACGGCCTGATGATCCACGCAGGCGGCACCGTGCGCCTGCGTGCTGGCGTGCAATATGTGCTGTTCAACCTGCTGGGATCAACGTTATTCCTGTTCGCGCTTGGCGCGATCTATGCAGAAACGGGCACGCTTAATATGGCCGATCTGGCGCAGCGCGTGCAGCTTATCGACGAAGGTGCAACCGTTGGCATCCGCGTCGCGGCTGTCCTGCTCTTGATGGTCTTCGCAATCAAAGCCGCTGTGGTCCCGCTGCATTTCTGGCTCCCGTCCAGCTACGCCGAGGCCCCCGCCCCCGTCGCTGCATTATTCGCGATCATGACCAAAGTCGGCGCCTACGCGATCATCCGCGTTTACACGCTGATCTTTCCGCCTGATCTCACGGTTACAGCGGGCCTGCATGGCTGGTGGCTGTTGCCTGCCGCATTGGTGTCCTTGGCCATCGGCATGATCGGCATTTTGGCAGCACGGCACCTTGATCGACTGGTCGCATTTGCGGTGATCGGATCAATGGGCATGGTGATGGTATCAATCGCGCTGTTCACGCCCGAAGGGATCGGCGCAGCGCTGTATTACATCGTGCATTCGACACTGGCCGCTGGCGCATTGTTCCTGATCTCTGATCTGGCGCGGGCTGGACGAGCAAACCTTGACCTAACTGCGCAACCACCAATGGCGGGCGCGAATTTGACGGCGGCCATGTTCTTTGTCGGCGCAATTGCGATGGCAGGACTGCCACCACTGTCAGGGTTCGTCGGCAAACTGCTGATCCTCGATGCGTCATTTGACACACCGCAGATGGTCTGGGTCTGGGCCATTGTGCTGGGCGCAAGCCTGATCAGCGTTGTGGGTTTCGCGCGCGCTGGCAGCATCCTGTTTTGGAAAGCCAACAGCGTGGCAGCACCCGAAGACACACCTGCAGTCGCACGCCCATCAGCCCTGTCATACGTCGCAGTTGGCGGCCTTCTGGCACTGCTAGTCGCACACACAGTTTTCGCAGGGCCCGCAACAACCTACACCACCGCAATGGCCAAACAGCTGTTCACGCCCGACGCCTATATGACGACGGTGCTAACATCCAAAGGCAAGATGTCGGACGCCAAATCGCAGGGGGATCACTAAGATGGGTAAACTTTACCGTTGGCTGTTGCCGCACCCCGCATTGACCGTCCTTTTGGCCGTGGTCTGGACCCTGCTGCAAAACGAAGTTTCTGCGGGCATGGTCGTGTTTGGGGTCATCCTTGGGATCATCATTCCGATCATGACAGCGCGCTGGTGGCCTGATCGGCCGCAAAGCCTGCGGGTCGGCAAAATGCTAACCTATTGCGTGCTGGTCATGTGGGATATCCTAGTGGCCAACGTGCAAGTCGCTTGGATCGTGCTGACCAAACGCAACGCGGACATGCGGCCCAATTGGGTTGTCATCCCGCTTGATTTGCGCAGCCCCGAGGCGATAACAATCCTTGCAGGCACCATCACCCTGACGCCCGGAACCGTGTCTGCCGACCTTTCTGATGAAGGACACAGCCTGCTGGTTCACGCGCTTGATACCGATGACCCCGACGCCGTACGCGACGAGATCAAGGACCGCTACGAGCGGCGCTTAAAGGAGATTTTCGAATGACCTTAGCCACGCAAATCATGGACTGGGCGCTTGTGATCGCATTCGTAATGGTTGCAGTGGCGCAAGTCATGGCGATGATCCGGCTATGGATCGGGCCAAGCACGGGCGACCGAATTCTGGCGCTGGACACCATGTTCATCAACGCAATCGGGCTGATCATATTGCTCGGCATCTATCAGGGCACCCAGATTTACTTTGAGGCAGCACTGATCATCGCGATGCTTGGTTTCGTATCCACCGTCGCCTACGCGCGCTTCGTCCTCCGCGGAGATATCATAGAATGACCCTGCAAATTATTGCCACCTACGCCATCGCCATATCGCTGCTGATCGGAACAATATTTTCGCTTGTGGCGGGCATCGGTCTGCTCAAACTGAACACAGCAATGTCGCGGCTTCATGCACCGACCAAGGCAGGCACCGTTGGTATCGGCGCGTTCCTGATCGCATCAATGGTCCATTCTTGGACGTTTGCAGACGGGTCGTTCCACGAGCTGCTGATCATGGGGTTCTTGTTCGTGACGGCTCCTGTATCAGCCAACTTTATGGCCAAGGTGAACATCCACCGCGGCGTTTGTGCACCGCCACCTGCGCCCACAAACGATGATACATGGTCGACGCTCAACGTCCCCGACGCGGACATCGAGATCGCAGAAACCGAAACATAAAACCTTATGCGGCAGCGACCGCGCGGCCTGTCATCACCTTAACCAAATGCGCGCGGTACTCTGGCCTGCCATGCAGGTCAGCGATCAAGTTATCCGCATCCACCGACAGCCCAGCGATTACACGACTGAGAAATCAGCAGTCAGCGCGGCCTCGGTTGGCTCGGGGTTTTCTTTCAACAGGCTGACCGTCAACATCACCAAACCGGACATGCAAAATCCGCACTGCAATCCGTGGTGATCTTGGAACGCTTGTTGGATCACATTCAACGAGCCGTCGGCGTTTGCTTGACCCTCAATTGTCGACACTTCGGCACCGTCAGCCTCTATCGCGAACATCGTGCACGATTTCACCGCTTGGCCGTTCACAGGCGCCGCACTACGACGTATCACAGCCGATATGCGTGCCAGTCAATTTCAGCCCGTCACGCAAAAGCGACGACAGCAGCGTGCGGTTCTCATGCTGTCGTCCGTAGAAAATCTGACTGTGCTGTGTTCAATATCTCGGCCATCACCGACACCGCGAGGGTTTGTGGATCTCGTGTTGATGGTATCATGCCAATTGGGCCAACAATTCGGCTGCATTGGTCGGGGCTCACGCCCAGCGCATGTAATTGCACCGTCCGCGCATCCCCTGCCCGCTTGCTGCCCTGCGCGCCAATATAAAATGCATCGCTTTGTAACAGGTCCCGCAACAGGGGTGCTTCCCATTCGTGGTCATGAAAGAATAGCACGACAGCAGTGTGGGCATCGGGGTTCAAACCTGCCGGACATGCTTGTTTGTGCAACAAAACAGTGCGCCAATCGTCGCCCACAAAGCCATTTAACGTCTCTGGGTCCGGCGAAAGCAACGTACCCTCATAGCCCAGCGCCTGCGCAAGCTGGGCAAAATTAGCGGCCTCTGGCCCCTTGCCAAAGATGCAAAATTGCAGCGGCGGTGTCAGCGAAAGCGCGAACAAATCATCCGCAATTGCGTGGGCTTCATCAACCGACGTAATCGCGCCATCGGTTTTTGAGATCGCAATAACACGCGGTGTCCGGTCACGCGTCACGCTGGCAATAATGCCCAGCTCTGCGTCCGTTGGCTGTGCGATCAGCAAGATATCAAGCCCGCCGCCGCACGGCAGTTCAATATCCATAAACGGCGACCCACGCCCATATGTCACCACAACAGGCAGCCCATTGGTGCGCACCGTCAGCGCATGGATCGCCAGATCGCTCTCGATACAACCCGACGACAAACTGCCAAGCCGCGATCCGTCGTCTGCAAACACCATCGTCGCGCCGACCGCCCGATAAGACGGGCCTTCAGTGCGAATAACCACAGCCAAAACCCCGCGCACGGTGCCATCCGCAAGGCAAAATATCGGGCTTTGTGATTTCTTGTGCATACATCCAAACCTTTGCGCGTGACGCCCGGATTATCGGGGCATCACGCAAATTCGTTTAAGTAGGCCAACCGCCAATGGCGCGGACTTCGGTGAATTCATCCAGACCCCATTCGCCACCTTCGCGACCATTGCCAGATTGCTTCATCCCCCCAAAAGGAGACCCAGCACCACGGCCTTTGCCATTCATGTCAACCATACCGGACCGCAGCGCGCGGGCGACACGGCGGGCGCGTTCAGGGTCGGTGGTCTGCACATAGTTGGTCAGCCCGTAGTCCGTGTCATTGGCAATCGCGATCGCCTCTTCTTCGGTGTCAAACGGCATCATCGCCAGCACAGGACCAAAGATTTCTTCGCGCATCACGGTCATGTCGTTGTTACAATCAGCAAACACCGTTGGACGGACAAAGAAACCACGGTTCAAGCCCTCAGGACGGCCCATACCACCGGCAACCAGCGTCGCACCTTCATCGATACCCTGCTGGATCAGGTCTTGAACTTTAGTGAACTGCATTTCAGACACGAGCGGACCAATATGCTGGCCACCCTCGGATGCGGCATTGACCTTGGTGGCGTTAGCAGCGGCCTTGGCCTGTTCCACAGCGTCAGCGTAGCGTGACCGCTCCACAAGCATCCGTGTCGGCGCGTTGCACGACTGACCAGTGTTGTTAAAGCAGCGCGCGATGCCCTGTGCGACGGCCTTTGGATCAGCATCCGCAAACACAAGGTTCGCGCCTTTGCCGCCCAATTCCAAGCTTACACGCTTAACTGTTTCAGCAGCCGCAATCGTGATCGCACGACCGGCACGGGTGGAACCCGTAAAGCTGACCATATCCACGTCTTTATGCACCGAAAGTTGGCTACCAACACCTGGCCCGTCGCCGTGCAACATATTGTAAACGCCCGCTGGCACGCCAGCCTCGTCCATAATCTCGGAAAACAGAACCGCAGACAGCGGCGACTGCTCGGATGGTTTCAACACCATTGTACAGCCCGTCGCCAACGCAGGGATCACCTTCAACGCGATCTGGTTCATCGGCCAATTCCAAGGCGTGATCAGCGCGCAAACACCAATCGGCTCGTGGATAATACGCGTATCGTCTTCGCCAGCGCGCAAGGCATGCTCGAATTCATAATCCTTCAACGACGCAATAAATGCCTTTAGGTGAAACGAGCCTGTACCAGACTGCGAAACCTTGGACATATCAATCGGCGCGCCCATCTCGGTGCTGATCACAGCGCCCATTTCATCAGAGCGACGCATATAGACATCCAAAATGCTTTGCATCAACTCAAGCCGCTCGGCTTTAGATGACAAGCGCCACTTCGGGAACGCGGCCTTGGCTGCAGCAACGGCAGCATCAGTATCCGCCTGACCACCAAGCACAATGGTGTCCGCGACTTCTTCAGTCGATGGGTCGACCACATCAAAGTCGTGACCAGCCATTGGCGCAGTCCACATACCGTTGATATAAAAGTTACGTGAGTTTTCCATAGTGGTCGCCTTTTCAATCCAATTTCATTCTACATCCCTGCGACACAGTGCGTGCGCAAGGCAAATCTGTATGTCGGCCTGCGCTATTTGCCCAGACAATAGCGCATGATCGCCTTTTGCGCGTGAAGCCGGTTTTCCGCCTCATCGAAAATCACCGAATGCTTTCCGTCCATCACCGATGACGTGGCTTCATCATCGCGGTGGGCAGGCAGGCAATGCATGAACAGTGCGTCATCTTTGGCCTTGGCCATCAGCGCGTCGTTAACTTGATACCCACGCAGCTGATTGTGGCGACGTTCGCGGGCCGATTGCGGATCATGCATCGACACCCACGTGTCCGTCACGACCAGATCAGCACCTTCAACGGCAATATCCGGATTGCGCTGCGTCGTATAAAGCCCGTCAAGCGCGCGCTCCGGTTGCAAGGTTTCTGGCCCCGTAAACACCAGCTCAAAATCAAACTGCTTGGCAGCATGGGCAAAGCTGGCGAACACGTTGTTGCCGTCACCAGTCCAAACAACCTTCTTGCCTTTGATCGGGCCATTATGTTCTTCAAACGTCATGATATCGGCCATGATCTGACACGGATGCGTGCGATTGGTCAGCCCGTTGATGACTGGCACAGATGCGTATTCCGCCATCTCCAAAATCGTATCTTCTTCAAACGTGCGCATCATAATCAGATCAACATAACGCGACAAAACCCGCGCCGTATCTGCGATCGTCTCACCATGCCCAAGCTGCATATCAGCGCCGGACAGCACCAAAGTTTCGCCGCCCATTTGGCGGACACCAACGTCAAAGCTAATGCGCGTACGGGTTGATGGCTTTTCAAAAATCAACGCAACCATATGTCCGGCAAGCGGCTGTTCCGCGTCTTTTGCCCCTTTAGGCTGCCCCGCACGCGCGTCTTTCATCACGCGTGCTTGGTCGATAATGCCCCGCAAGGCGGTGGTGTCAGTCGTGTGAATGTCTAGAAAATGGGTCATATCAGTGTCTTTATATAAGCGGGCTGCAGCCCAGAAAATTATCAGTACGCTCAGGCGTTGCGGGCCACTTGGGTCGCTGCCGCATCAAGCTTTTCAATCGCCGCCGCGATGTCCGTGTCAGGGATGTTCAGCGCGGGCAACAGCCGGATCACGTTATCAGCAGCAGGCACCACCAGCAGGTTATGATCATAACCCGCCGTGACCACATCCATGTTCACCGCCTTGCATTTCAGACCCAGCATCAGGCCAGTTCCGCGCACGCTTTCAAACACATCAGGATGCGATGCGACCAGCCCTTCAAGCTTTTGACGCATCGATGACGCTTTGCGGTTCACCTCTGCCAAGAACGCATCATCGGCAACAATATCCATGACAGCACCGCCAACAGCACAGGCCAGCGGGTTGCCACCATAAGTCGACCCATGCGTGCCAGCAGTCATACCAGACGCCGCGTCTTCAGTCGCCAAAACGGCGCCCAACGGAAAGCCTCCGCCGATACCCTTGGCAACCATCATAATATCCGGCGTAACCCCTGCCCATTCATGCGCAAACAGCTTGCCGGTCCGGCCAACGCCGCACTGCACCTCGTCGAGCATCATCAAGATTCCGTGCCCGTCGCACAAATCGCGCAGCCCCTTAAGACAAGCATCCGGCAGGACTTTGATCCCACCCTCGCCCAATATCGGTTCCACAAGAATACCCGCGACCGTGCCGGACTTTGCAGCCTCGGTCAGTGCATCGTGATCGCCAAATTCCAGATGAATAAATCCGGGCAATAACGGGCCAAACCCTTTGGTCATTTTCTCAGACCCTGCGGCAGCAATGCCAGCGGACGATCGGCCATGGAACGACCCAGTAAAGGTGATGATATCCGTCCGCTCCGGCTGGCCTTTATCATACCAATATTTACGGGCCATCTTAATCGCCAACTCGCAGCTTTCTGTGCCGGAATTGGTGAAAAATACCGTGTCGGCAAACGTCTTATCGACCAACGCATCAGCCAGCTTTTGCTGGGCAGGAATGTTGTAAAGGTTCGACACATGCCACAGCGCATTCGCTTGATCCGTCAACGCAGTCACCAGCGCAGGATGCGCATGACCCAAAACATTCACCGCAATGCCCGCGCCCAAATCCAATATCTGTCGCCCGTCAGCCTCTGTCAGCCAAGAGCCTTCACCTTTGACGAATGTCAGGGGTGCGCGGGAATAGGTCGGCAGGACGGAAGCGATCATAGCGGATCAGCCTTTTCTGGATAAAAGAAGCCCGATTGGTGCCAATGGCAGGGCGTCATGTCAATGTTTTTTGGGGGTGAAAGAAGACAAGTATCAGCTGACGCAAAAATTAGCGTCGGCGTCGGATCACATATGTTGTGCGTGTCATCATGGGTTTTGGATAGCGCAATGTTTGGCCGCTGAAAACCCCCTTGTGAAAATCTGCGCGCGGGGGCGGCTTTAGGACTTTAGCCGGTAACCCGTCTTCATCCAACGCCAGCAAAGACCAACCACCAACACGCAAGCCACACTAACCACACCAAGCCCAATCCAAGGGCTGCTGTCAGACACGCCGATCATGCCGTGGCGAACCCCGTCGATGATGTAAAAGAACGGGTTGGCGTGCGACAGCGTTTGCAACCAAGTAGGCAGCGCGTCGATAGAATAAAATGTGCCAGATAAAAACGCGAGCGGCGTGATCAGAAAATTCGAGATCGCGGAAAGCTGATCAAATTTATTCGCATAAATACCCGCAATCAGGCCAAGGCCGCCCATCAGGACAGAGCCAAGAAACACAAACACGATCATCCAAGCCAAATTCACAGGGATAATCCCCAAGAACAAAACGCTGCCCGTCAGGATCACCACGGCCACCAATGCACCGCGCGCCACCGCACCAAACAAATAACCCGCAACAATCTCGGCGGCTGACAACGGCGGCATCAGCGTATCAACGATATTGCCCTGCACCTTTGCGGACGCGAGGCTGGAAGATGTATTTGCAAATGCGTTCTGGATCACGGTCATCGTCAAAATACCCGGTGCAAGGAATGTGATAAACGCAACGCCCATTACATCGCCGCGCTGCGGGCCAATTGCGATCGTAAAAATCATCAGAAAAAGACCCGCATTGATCAACGGGGCCATAACGGTCTGGGACCACACATTCATGAACCGCTTGACCTCGCGCCCCATCAAAGTACGGGTGCCAAGCCAGTTTACGCGGCCAAAACGACGCACACCCATGTCTGTTTGCTGTTCCATTGCGGCTTTCCCTATTGAAATGCACCCATGGTGCTTCACATCCGTGTCTGCAGTGCTTAGAATAGGGGATCAAGAGAATAGACAAGGCCTGATGTGGACGATCCGCATCCCGCCGACAAATCAAAGGAATTTCTATGTCCTGGACAGATGAGCGCGTTGAGACGCTTAAAAAGATGTGGGGCGAAGGACAGTCTGCGAGCCAGATCGCCAAAGAATTGGGCGGCGTGACGCGCAATGCTGTGATCGGCAAAGTACACCGTTTGGGCCTTTCTAACCGTGCGGGTTCCGGTGGGGCCGCAGCAAAGGCTTCGCCAAAGGATAAACCGGCAGCAAAGGTCGCCACCAAGGCACCCGCCAAGCCCAGGGCAGCGCCACAGTCAACCAAGGCGGCGCCATCGTCGTCCAAGCCTGCAGAGCCCGAAGTGCTTGAGCTGGATGAAAACGGCATCCCGATTTCTGCCGCCCGTCGTGCGATTATTCCAGCTGGGCAGCCGTTGCCACCACAGCCATCCGCAAACGAGATTTCGCCAGAGGCCTTGGCCAAAGTCAGTGAAGTCGAAAAAGGATCCAAACGTATCGGCCTGATGGAACTGACCGAAAAGACCTGCAAATGGCCAGTCGGTGATCCGGCCACAGATGATTTCTGGTTCTGTGGGCTCGCCACGCAAACCGGTAAACCATATTGCGAAGCCCATGTCGGGGTTGCGTTCCAGCCAATGTCATCACGGCGCGACCGTCGGCGGTAAACCAATGATGGGTTAAAACCCATCCTACGACCAAAGGGCCCGAACACATGATGTCTGGGCCCTTTTGCATGCGCAGCGCCCGTAGGATGCGTTTCAAGGCATCTGCCCTGCATCAAAGGATAAAACCCACATGACCAACACAGCCCTCATCACTGGCGCATCCGCTGGCATCGGCCGCGAATTTGCGCGCTACCACGCAGCCAAAGGCGGCGATCTGATCATTACGGCGCGCCGCGGCGACGCCCTGAACGCGCTCAAAGCCGAACTGGAGGCAGCCCACGGCATATCCGTCACCACAATCGCGCAAGACCTGTCATCCGCCGACCACGCCAAAACGCTTTACACGGCGCTGAACGGCGCACACATCGACGTGCTTATCAACAACGCGGGCTTCGGCGGACACGGCAAATTCATTGAACGGGACCTCGCCGCCGACTTGGACATGATCGACCTGAACATCAATGCGCTTGTGACGCTGTGCCATCTAATCGGGAACGAAATGGTCAAACACGGATCCGGCAAAATCCTCAACGTCTCGTCCACCGCAAGCTACATGCCCGGCCCACTGCAAGCCACCTACTTCGCGACCAAAGCCTTTGTGTCCAGCTTTTCCCAAGCCATCGCGGAAGAACTAAAAGGCACAGGCGTCACCGTCACCGCCCTCGAACCCGGCGCAGTCGCCACGGAATTCTTCGAGACCGCAAACCTGACAGGCACCAAACTGGGCGCAGATAGCGCCAGCGCGGACGCAGTCGCCAAAATCGGCTATAACGCCATGCTGGCCGGAAAACTGACGATCATCAACGACCCCAAACTGCGGTTCGCACTAGGCTGGCTGATGCCCTACATGCCGCGCAAAATGAAACTCAAGATGGTCCGCGACATGCAGGAAAAATCATAACTAATATCGCCCTCACCGCTTTTGGTGAGGGTCTTAGGTGGGTTTTGGTACCGCCGTTAACTTAGACGCCGGTACTGCATATTCCATAAGAATTATAGCGGCCAAGTCAGGGGCAATCGTGCCCTTTGCCATCTGCATCACCTCTTGTGCGCTCAACGCTAAGGCCAAGAAATACTGCTCAGGGGCTAACCCATAGCGATCCAGAAGCGGCAAAACCTTAGGAAACAGATATTTCACATAGTCTTGCGGCGTATCCGTCGGGCGGTGCGCATCTGGCAAATCCGCGTGTCCAAACTTCGGTTTTCCGATGGCCTCCGCAACCCTGCCAAACAACTCTTTAATATCAAGGGTTAAAGGGTTACCCAATTGTTGTACCTTCCCCGCGATCAGAGCCCAAACCGAGAGTTTTTGACCACTAATTTCGACCCCCTCAACTAAACGACTGTTCACCGCATCACCAAAAAGCCACTCACTACCATCCTTAAGCTTCACGATCACAATTTCAGGTTCTTTCATCTCCAGCGATCCATCGGCCAATTGACGCATCACAACGTAGCTACAGCTAAATCCGGCCAACGCACCTAAGAGCCCAAGTGCATTCTCGACCCGCACGCCCTTTTCGTCTTTCAACATTTCAAGCACATTTTCCGTGATGTCCTTGCCCGTCATAATCGCTCTAATCTGCGGATTACTGGCGTCTTGCGCATCAATCATGGCCCGCATCGCAGTCACCGCAGGGCTCGCTATCACTTTCGGCGCGACCTCTGGCTTCTTTTTGAAAAATCCAAACATGAAATGCCTTTCTATTTTGGATAACGTTCGCCCCTACCGCCCCAGACCGCAACCAAGTATAAGCCGCATATGACCCAGAACCCGCCTTCCCTCCGCCCCGATTTGGCCCCCGCAGCCAATACCCCCGACACCCGCCGCGCAGGCCAGCCGACCATCGGTATGGTCTCGCTTGGCTGCCCCAAAGCGCTTGTCGACAGTGAACGCATCCTCACGCGCCTGCGCGCCGAAGGCTACGCGATCTCACCCGACTACACAGGCGCAGAAGCCGTCATCGTGAACACCTGCGGCTTCCTCGACAGCGCCAAAGCAGAATCCCTAGACGCCATCGGCGAAGCCCTCAAGGAAAACGGCAAAGTCATCGTGACAGGCTGCCTCGGCGCCGAGCCCGACTACATCCGCGAACACCACCCGCAAATTCTGGCCGTCACAGGGCCGCACCAATATGAACAGGTTCTCGACGCAGTGCACCTCGCCGTCCCGCCATCCCCCGACCCGTTCATCGACCTTCTGCCAGCCACGGGCGTGTCCCTGACCCCGCGCCACTACAGCTACCTCAAAATCTCTGAAGGCTGTAACCACAAGTGCAAGTTCTGCATCATCCCCGACATGCGCGGCAAACTAGCGTCACGGCCTGCGCACGCTGTCCTGCGCGAGGCGGAAAAGCTGATGCAAGCTGGCGTCCGCGAACTGCTGGTGATCTCCCAAGACACCTCCGCCTATGGGCTGGACCGCAAATATGACGTGAACCCCTGGAAAGACGGCGAAGTCCGCTCCCACATTCTCGACCTGACCCGCGAGTTGGGCAAACTGGGAGCGCAAAATAAAACATGGGTGCGCCTGCACTACGTCTACCCCTACCCGCACGTGCGCGACCTGATCCCGCTGATGGCTGATCCAGCCAACGGCGTGCTGCCTTACCTCGACATCCCGTTCCAACACTCACACCCCGATGTGCTGCGGCGCATGGCACGACCCGCAGCCGGAGCCAAAACCCTCGATGAAATTCGGGCATGGCGGGCAATCTGCCCCGATATCACCCTGCGCTCGACCTTCATCGTCGGCTTCCCCGGTGAAACAGAGGCCGAATTCCAACACCTGCTCGACTGGCTAGACGAGGCGCAACTCGACCGCGTTGGCTGTTTTCAGTACGAGGACGTCGCAGGCGCGCGCTCCAACGCCCTGCCCGACCACGTATCCGCCGAGGTCAAACAAGCCCGCTGGGACCGGTTCATGGAAAAAGCCCAAGCGATCTCGGCCGCCAAATTAGAGGCCAAAGTCGGCACGACCATTGAAGCCATCATCGACGACATCGACGAAGACGGCATCGCTACGTGTAGGACATGGGCCGACGCACCAGAGATCGACGGGAACTTATTCATTGACGAGGGGACTGATGGGTTGAGCGTTGGGGATGTGGTGCAGGTGACTGTGGATGAGGCTGGGGAGTATGATTTGTGGGGGGCTTTGGCTTGAAAAGCCAAGTTGATTTTTCCAGTGTAAAGAAGAAGGCAGACCATTATTCAAAAAAGGCCGATGTTCTTCTCCAAGAAATCTCCAAAATATACACCGATGGCAAATATAAAATTACAACTGAACTATCGGCAGACAGGAAGACCTGCGACATTAGCTTGATATGGCTACCTGTTCTGAATTTTGAAAATTTCAGTATTGAATTCTTCTTTATCATTCATGGATTTAGGACCGTACTGGACAACTTGATATTTTGCACGATTTTGAATGCCGCTCCAAAAATTTCCGATCATGAAAAGAAGCAGATATACTTTCCGATTATCAAATCGGAAGACAAATGGAGCAATAACAATACCGTATTATTATTGACGAAATACTGCGACCCAAAATTCCTGAACTTGCTGGAAAACTGCAACCTTTTAGCCCAAATATTAGTTTCGGCGGCAAGGAGCCGGCTTCCAATCCAATAGTGTTATTAAGTTGGCTTGATATTAACGACAAACATCACTTACCTCGTTTCGTTGAACCCGACGAGACCGCTCTAGGTATGAACATGTCAGTCAAATTTTTCTCCAAAAATGAAACTGATACACCAAGTGTTGAGATCTTTACGGAAAATTTCCTTTCCGGTGGAACTATCAAAAAAATTAAGTCCGAGTTTCCGATGGAAAAGATTAATGGAAAATTTGATTTCACAGCTCAACTAGTTATTGAAGGTCATAATTTATTACAATTGTTGGCTGATTTCTCTTTTGTCACGCAAACAATCTTCGCGAACTTTGAAGGTATGAATGAACTTGATAAATGGCCGAAAGAACACGCCGCCCCGATCATCTAGATTTGCTTTCACTCCAAAATTGCTCCGCCCAGCTCCGCTGGGCAGCGCCCAGACCTCCCCCAGGGGAGGGCGCTTCGCACCAACCCCGAGGTCCAAGCACTACGCATTAATCAAACGATGCACTTCGCACCCCCTGCGCTTACGCGCGTTCAGCCCTGAAACTGTCCTCGCTTTTTCTCAAATACTCATCTTCTCAACAACAGGCCTCAAATAGATAAAACCACCGAATATCCGTGCACATACGCACCAATCAAACCGCCAGACGGAAACCAAAAACGGCATATGCAAAACTTATACGAAACTTATGCAAATCATACGGCGCACTCAGTAATCCAAACCCGTACACATTCCTGCACATGACGGAACCTGTCGCCGCCCAGATGCTTGCCGCCGTACCAGCGCGTGACCACCACAATCTGGCCCACAATTCCGTCGCGTTCCAGCATCCGCAAGATCACCATGCCCGCACCGCTTTCCCCGTCGTCAGCCTTTAGCGGCGTACCATCAGCCAAGATCACGCCCCATGTATTATGCGTGGCCTTCGCAAATTTCTTGTTTTTACACAACAACTTAACGAACGCGCGCGCATCATCAGGCGACGCACATGGGCCACCCGACACGGCATATTTCGATCCGCGATCCGTCACGACGTTTTCTATAATGCGCATGTGCGTAGGATGGGTTTTAACCCATCATCACCCCAATAATCGCGCAAACCCAACCGACCCCAACACCAATCGCCGTCACAGCCACCGCCGCCGACCCAGCATCCTTGGCATGGCGCGCAGCATCGCGAATATCAGTCGATATATCATCCACCACCCGCTCAATCGCCGCGTTCACACACTCCATAGCTAACACCATGATTCCACCCATTAAAAGCGCGCCACGCACGCCCCAATCCAGCGGTAAAACAAAGGCCAGAACCGTGAAAAATACATTCGCCCAGATCCATTGATGCAACGATCCTTCCGTGCGCCATACATGTAAAAACCCAGCCCAAGACCAAATGGCCCGCTGATTGATCCGCTTAATCTGTGTCCACATAACGTCCTCCAATTTGGCCCACTGTCAAAGATCGGCGAGACTTTGCCAACCCAGTTCCGTTTGACCCAACGTAAAATTTGCGACCCGCCCCGCGCGACCATAAAGTAGATACCAACCAAGGAGATCCGCCCATGTACCCAAACGCCACCGTCCCCGAACGCATCGCCGAAGGCGTCGTGCATTTCATCGGCGTGCTCGGCGCGATCACGAGTGCGGTCATGTTACTGTTCTGGGCTTCCGGTATGGTCAGCGCAGGTGCACTGCTGGCGCTGGCTATTTATAGCGTCGCGTTAATTACAACTTTTGCGGCGTCAGCAATCTACAATATGATGCCCTTTGATCGCCCGCGCCCGATGTTGCGCCGGATCGACCACGCGGCGATTTATCTTAAAATTGCTGGCACATACACACCACTTGTTGTGATGATCAGCACAGGGTTTGCGTATATGATCCTTGGGCTTATTTGGGCGTTGGCGTTAATCGGAATCACGCTCAAGCTGTTTTTCTGGCGCAAACCAAGCCGGTTTGGGCCCGCCCTCTATCTGATCATGGGGTGGCTCAGCATATTTCTGATCTGGTCACTCATCCCTGTCGTACCAAGCGCCGTCATCTGGCTTATTGCTGCAGGAGGGTTGCTGTATACGGCAGGTGTCCCGATTTATGCCGCAAAGAAAATGCCGTTCTCGACCCCGATCTGGCACGGATTTATCGTCACTGCATCCGCTTGTTTCTTTGCTGCAATCGCCCTCGGGGCAGCGACGCTAACCTAGCCAAACGTCCATTTCTAAAGTGCTGCGAGGGTTTTTCCGATCATCAAAGCCGCCTGTGCAGCTTCGCGTCCTTTGTCCACAAAATGCGCCGCATAGATCGCATTGTGGTGGTCGGTATCTTGGAAATGGTGCGGTGTTAGCGACACTGACAATACAGGCACGCCGCTGTCCATTCCAGCGCGCATCAGCCCATCGACCACAGCACCTGCAACAAAATCATGTCGGTATATTCCGCCATCCACGACCAAGGCTGCAGCAGTGACAGCCGCATAGCGCCCCGTGTTGGCCAGATCACGTGCAAGTAGCGGCATTTCAAATGCACCTGGTACGTCGAACACATCCACTTGGGTCGGATCAATGACTTCGCAAAACCCATCAAGCGCGCGGTCCACAATCTGATTGTGCCAAGCCGCTTTGATAAAAGCATATCGCGTGGGTGTCATAGGTCTACTCCATTAAGTCACTGTCGTCACTCAAAGGCGAAATTACACGTGCTCGGCCGCACCCAAAAGTGCTGCAAGACCCATGCTCTCTCTCATCCGGACTATGACCGTCGGCTCAGGGATTACACCTGATCTGCTGACCCTTTCACATACGCAAAAGGCGCTCGCGGGCTGATGGGCCAAGACCCAATTACCGCCGGTGGGGAATCTCACCCCGCCCCGAGAACTGATCAATTCATGCAGGATTGATTTGCTGTCTGCAAGCCCCAATTCCGACGCGTTAAAGCTGCGATGCGACCGCTTGGACGGTGGCCAACCTGTCGGCGTTTGCGGGGTGCGTTCCGAGGAATTTATTACCCGGATTAGGGACACGGAAAAAGAAATCCGCGCCCCGAAGTGGATCATATCCTGCGCGAGCGGCCATCAACGCGCCCAGAGCATCTGCCTCCAGTTCAAAGGTCTTGGAATAGGTCCGCGCACCGATCCGTGCGCCAAGCTGTGCGCCTGCCCGTATGGTATCTTCGGACCCAGCCGAGAACACCGATGCAAGCCCACCAACAATCCGAGCCCCTAGCATCGCGCGTTGATTCTGCCGTTCAATATGCCCTTGGATATGATGCGCGGCCTCATGAGCCATGATGAATGCCAGCTCGTCAATATTACGCGCGATGGCGATCAGCGGGATCGTGAATGCGATGATGGGCCGTCCAGTATCGTCACGGGTCTGAAATGCGTTGGGCGGCACGCCCTTGCGGTCATCCACCACGATCCTAAAATCGCAATTCAGCTGCGGCGCCCGTTCGCGGCATGTTGCCTCTACGATCGGTTCAACGGTTTCAACGACCTTGATGAAATTACGGACCGCCATACGCCCGCTAAGGGTTGGCGTCACGAGGTCGGCCACATCGACGGGCGGCACGGCGGCGCAGCCCGCAAGAGCGGCACCAAGGATATAGGGGGCAAATCGCATCGTTAGCAGTCGCATGCGAACTGTATAAGGCCGGCCCAGCCTGCGCACAATCGCGCGATTGGCAGGGCCGCGCAGGTTCGCTAGGCTGACAACAAATTAGGGGGACAAACATGCGCACAGGGTTTTATTGGCACGAAAGCTGCTTTTGGCATTCAGGTGGAAATTACGCAGGATTGATGCCTGTTGGTGGCTTGGTGCAACCGATGGCAGGCGGCCTTCCCGAAAGCCCAGAGACCAAGCGCCGTTTGAAAAACTTGCTTGATGTCACGGGCCTGTCAAATGATCTGCAAATGCGTGTGGGCCAGCCTGCAACGCGCGAAGATCTGAGCCGCGTTCATCCGGCCAGCTATCTTGATGCCTTTGCCAAGATGTCAGCGAATGGCGGCGGAGAGCTTGGCCTGCGGACTCCGTTTGGCGCTGGTGGCTATGACATTGCGGCGCTGTCTGCAGGACTGGCCAAGGCCGCGTTGATGGACGTGCTGTCAGGTGACCTCGACAATGCCTACGCCTTGTCCCGCCCGCCCGGTCACCATTGCTTGCCAGATTTCCCCAATGGGTTTTGCCTGCTCAACAACATTGGTATCGCGATCAATGCCGCGCGTGCCGCAGGTGCGGCGACTCGGTTGGCAGTGCTTGATTGGGACGTGCACCACGGCAACGGCACCGAGGCCGTATTTTACGACGATCCAGATGTGCTGACAATCAGCATCCACCAAGACCGCAATTACCCGATTGATACAGGTGCGAGTGCGGAACGTGGGCGTGGTGCGGGGCTTGGCGCGAACCTGAACATCCCGCTGCCTGCAGGTACGGGGCATGTGGGGTATCTGTCTGCGATGGATAAGCTCGCCCTGCCCGCGATCCGCGCGTTTGCGCCTGATGTTTTGATCATCGCTTGCGGTTTTGATGCGGGTGCAAATGACCCATTGGGGCGCATGCTGGCCACTGCCGAAACCTTTGGTGATATGACCACGCGGGTGATGGAAGTTGCTGCGGACGTTTGTGCTGGCAAATTGGTAATGGTGCATGAAGGCGGATACGCTGAAAACTATGTCCCGTTTTGCGGTCATGCGGTTTTACAAACGATGTCTGGCAGCCAAATTGGTGCACCTGATCCGTTTGCTGTGCCGTTCACGGCCCGACAGCCCGATACCAACTTTGACGCTTATGTTGACGGAATTCTGGACAAGATGGTTGCAGCCATCGCCTGACTACTTGTCCGATCTGGCCTTACCCATTACCTAACGAGGACCAGCGAAAAAGGATGCCACATGCCGCCCAAGAACCAAGCCGCCCTTGATTTCCTGCTGACCCGCCGGTCGCGCCCCGCCAAAACATTGACTGGACCGGTGCCCGATGCGGATGCGCTGCAACCCATTTTGACCGCTGCCGCCCGCACGCCGGATCATGGCAAACTAGAACCTTGGCGGTTTATTGTGTTAGAGAAGGCCGCGTTGAGACGTCTTGCCAGCGACGTGGTGTTGCGCGGCGCGGCCCTTACCCTGAGCGCAGAGCAGGTCGCAAAGGCAAAGGCCCAATACGCCAATGCAGACCTTGCTGTTGTCGTTGTATCATCGCCTGTGCAGTCCGAAAAAATCCCGCTAATCGAACAGGTTTATTCCGCAGGTGCGGTTTGCTTGTCGATGTTGAACGCTGCACTTACGGCAGGCTGGGGTGCTAATTGGCTTTCGGGTTGGCCAACCCACGACCGGGTTTTTGTGGAACAAAACTTTGGGCTGACGGCTGACGAATCTGTTGCAGGCATCATTCACATCGGGACTGAAACCAATCCCCCACCCGAGCGACCTCGCCCCGATCTTGACCGGATCACATCGTGGATACGCACATGATATTTGCGTCGTTTTTCAAGGCTGTCAGCCAGCTGCCCGATCCACGCTTTCGGCGGGTTATGTTGCTGGGTATTGGCCTGACAGTGGCCCTGTTGGTCGGCACCTATGCGGCCCTGCTTTGGGTGGTTCAGACCGCCACGGCCGACGGCGTCAGCATACCTTGGATTGGAAATGTCGGCTGGATCGGTGATCTGCTTAGCTGGGGCTCGCTTGGCGCAATGATCCTTCTGTCAGTCTTTTTGATGGTGCCTGTGGCCTCTGCGATCACGTCGCTATTCCTTGACGATGTGGCCCAAGCGGTTGAGGACGTGCATTACCCGCATCTGCCCCAAATCCCGCGCAGTAATTTCTGGGAAGGGCTCAAGGATACCGTCAATTTCCTTGGCATTTTAATCGCGGCCAATGTCGCGGCGTTCATACTATATGCGTTGCTGCCGTTTCTGGCATTACCGATCTTCTTTGGGTTGAACGGATACCTGCTGGGGCGTGAATATTTCCAGATTGCGGCCATGCGCCGGATTGGGCGTGAAAACGCCAAGGAATTGCGCCGCAAACATAGCGGTAAAATTTGGCTCGCGGGCTGCCTTATGGCGCTTCCGCTTTCAATTCCACTGGTGAATCTCGTAATCCCGATTTTGGGGGCTGCGACATTTACCCATCTGTTCCATCGGTTAAGCTAACCTCTGGGGTGGCCATCCGATTGAACCAATCCAAGTCACGCACTGTAATAAGCCCAGATAAGATCGTGCCTGCGATCACGATCCAAAGACCGATTGCCCAAATCGTCGTGAGACGGGCCTTCGCGCGTATTTGCACATTTGCGGGTGCTGACCCATGTGTGCCCGGCACGACCTCACCAGCTTCGCTTTGGGTCTGCAAACCCAGTGGCAAAATGATCAAAAACAACATGAACCAAATGACGGCAAACAAAACGATCGCGGACGTAATACCCATTGGGGCTCTCCAGTACGGGCAAAGAACCCGCCTCTTTGGTTAACAAATATCCCCGCCGGAGGCTCCGACGGCTCAGCTACGCGCTTACACTTGTTCTAGCTCGACCAAGCAGCCGTTAAAGTCCTTGGGGTGCAAAAACAGCACTGGCTTTCCATGCGCGCCGATTTTTGGGTCGCCTGCGCCCAGAACTCGGGCACCCTCGGCAAGCAAATGGTCACGCGCGGCCAGAATGTCATCAACTTCGTAACAAATATGGTGGATGCCGCCAGCGGGGTTCTTGTCAAGAAACCCTTGAATCGGGGATGTATCACCGAGCGGGTATAGCAATTCAATCTTGGTGTTGGGCAAGGTGATAAATACCACAGTGACACCGTGATCAGGCTCGTCTTGCGGTGGGCCAACTTGGGCACCCAAGGTACTGCGATACTGATTGATTGCAGCGTCAAGGTCTGGCACCGCAATGGCCACGTGATTCAAGCGTCCGATCATAGCGAGTCTCCGTTCAACAGGTTTTGAGGTGTTATGCGGCGCAATTGGAACGCTGGCAACGGCAGGCCTTAACCAAACGTTCACCTTGTGCTGATTTGTTACACCCTGAAACTAGATCAATGGATTGGGATAAAACCAGATGGTTGGGCGGATTCTACACAAATTTGGAGGAGTTTTAGGGGCGCAGGTCACTCACAAAAACAGTTTACCGAAGCCATTCTGAAGTTCTTTCGAAAAATTATCCCAGAGCAATGGCACAATTTTCGAAATCAGGTCACTGATAACTTTGCATAGCATCGGGAAACACAATAACTTGGGTCGGCGCACCTGGCGCTCGTGTCGCCAATGCACCATCTTTGTTGCAGGTGATATTTATGCGTGGCGTGTGTGGGGCAAAGGCATCCAACGTGCCGACGCTTTCAGTGCTATTCCCAGAACGTCCGAAGTTGACGACCAAGGGCTTTGCTCCAGATAAAAATGCTACGGATTGGCCACTATATCCGTTGTCGGAACCGAACGTGTGCATTTGATGGCCGCTGCAATGATGTCGCCAATATAAGCACTTGTTCCTGCGCCGCAGAACCAGACCTCATCAAATGATTGCGCTGCAACCCATGCCCGAAGACCAGCAACATCGAGGTGCGCGCCCCACGCGCGCCAAATCGCAGGTTGACTGTGAATTTCGCACCAAGTGGCCCATTGATCAATGGTTTTGTGTCATGTGGTCTGCGTCACTTTTGAAAGGGTTTCCGGCGTATCGGGGTCTAGCCCTAAAGCCAAAGCTGTTTTCAATATGACAGGATACATAGCTGCCAATAAAACCGCAGCGGCGGCGGCCGGTGCAATTTCATCACGGCAAAATTCCGAAATACGGATGCGATGCACATCGCAATCCACCGCACTAAACCTCGCTTCGGCCTGATCTAAACTGTCTTGAATTTCGGCTATACCCGTGTCCAGTATCAGCACCATCAACGGGTTCGTCGCCAATTGGAGCGGACCATGCAAAACCTCAGAGCTAGAATAGGCTTCGGCGTGCAGCGCGCAACATTCCTTTAGTTTTAGCGCGACCTCTTGCGCAGCACCATAGCCTGTATCTCGACCGATTACATAAATATTACGCGCACGCAGGAATGCCGATTGCAAGGCACCGACGCGTGGATGCTGTACAGAAAGATCCTTTAATGTATCAGCAGCAGCCCTCACTTTTAAGGCATAATCGGGCTTCAATGCACCCAGCAACGCCATGCCAGCGCCAATAGATCCTATGACTGACTTGGTGGCTGGGACCGCTAATTCAGGTCCAGCGCAAGCCGATAGGGTCATGTTGGATTCTACTTCAACCGCGCTGTCTGATTGGTTGATAATTGCCACCACTGTTGCCCCTTGAACTGTAGCACCCTTAGCTGACTGCACGAGATCTTCGCTGGCCCCTGATTGGCTGATCACCAAGGCCGCAACTTCTTCAAGCGAAACTCCTACACCAATTGAGAAAACCGACGGCGGCAAGGACGTGACAGGAACCCCCAGTTCGCGCATGAATTCATAAGACAGGATGTTGGCAACCGCATCCGAAGATCCACGCGCGATTGTATAGATTGCACGTGGCTTGCCCAAGACATCATTGTCAACCTGCTGGATTGTGGCCTGAGCAAAAACGACCATGCTTTGTGCAGCTTCTGCCGCCATCAAACGGCCTGGTGCTGTGTTTTCTGGTGTCATGATTTGATCCGTATTGATCAATTTAAGGCGATACTGAGACTGGCTCGAATCCGTCTGACAACACCATCAAGTGGGTTGAATTCGAGGGCATTGTACAATCACAACTGTCCTGTCATCAAAGAACTCGTTCTCAGTTCCCCCTTTTACAGTCGCGTATTCACTAATTCTGTGGAAATCTTGTTTATCGGTTGCTTCAAATGCCTCCTCCCAAGCTGCTACAGTTGGGTTGTCTGGCAATTTAGCGTACCCGTCGCTGAACACTTCGATGGTTTGCACGTCTTCTTTTGGTCGCCATACGTCAACCCAATCACCAATTTGAGGCGTACCGTCAGCTAACACATCATAGCAAAGCGAATTGCCAACTTCATTTGCGAAACGATACTGCATACAGATTCCGGCAGTAAGAAAATCTCTAACAATAGCACCTTCGTTTTGAAGGCTCAGCTCCACGATGGTCTCGGTGATAATATTGTCTGCTAGTTCGCGGCCCATAATTCCTTTTTCTACCGCATCATCAAAACCCAGAAAAATACCACGCCTAGCTGCCATTTCGGCAGATTCTAAATCTGGCAGCCTCTTAGACAGGTCGTGGAAAAGTGCAACGCGAGCGAAAGTAGAGACATCATCGATTAGCTTTGTGTGCCTCAGTGTCTCTGAACCATTGATCCTTATGGCACTGTCACCAAGACAGAAAAATCTCCAATTCTCGCCACAGTCGATAGCTAAAGCAAGTGTCGTCGCGGGAAGAGGCGAGACAGAATGTTTTTCGAAACTTTTTGCGTAGAGCGTGCTGAGTTTATTAACAAGTTCTCGAGCTGGCAGCTTGCGGTTCTCGGGAGGTGCTAGCAATTGTGCTGCGCATTCTGCGGCATTCAATGCGGCCATCCGGCCTGCAGGCGTGCTGTTGATTAAAGTTCCTTTCGCGTCGGTCGCACCGTCGAACAGGCCTATTGCGATACCTGGTAGAATAAACGGCACGTCGTCGCCTGAGCGATCAATGGCTCGGTATTTGCAACGTGAAAATGCTTCAATATTCATAGTGTATCCTAAAGAAATGCGGAATTGCGATTTTCAGCAAAGCGGAAGACTGCATAGACACAGGCTCCTGTACTCAAAAGCAAAATTGTAGACAATGCCGCCGCCAGTCCGAATTCGCCATCAAGAACCGCTACATATACTTTAACAGGCATGGTGATTGTTCCCGCGTCGTAGAGGATCAGAGTCGATGAGAGTTCGTTGATAGCGGTTATGAAACTCATCAATGCGCCAACCACAATTCCAGGGAAAATAAGCGGCACAGTGATCTTTACAAATGCTCCAAGAGGTGTCGCGCCAAGATTTACGGCGGCCTCCTCTAGTGAAGGTTTGATTTGCCGTAAACTAGATGTTGTCGAGCGGACTCCGTAGGGAAGCCTTCTAATAAAATAGATCATAACTAGAAGAACTGCGGAGCCAAAGAAGTTTGGCATCCCATTTCTAAACACGGTCACAAAACCGATTGCCATGACAACACCCGGCACGAGGTAAGGCACCATCATTAGGAAGTCGATTGCGGCCGCCGCCTTAGTATCTCTTCGGACAATAACATAGCTTATTAGTCCCGAGGTGATTGTGATAAATGTCACCGCAATTATTGCGAAGAGAAAGCTGTTGTAGATAGCATCCGGCGCATCTCGCCAAATCCTATCATAGCTCTCCAAGCCAAACCCCCCAACAAAAACAGGGCCGTTCGTCTTCAGAAACGATGTATACACGACAACTGCCGATGGCAGCATAGCCAGAAACACAATGCCATGGCTAAAAAAATGAACTGCTGCGTTCTTCCAACCTGATAACTTAACAGCAACCGGCAGATTTGTAAGAGAGCTGGCATAGCGACGATTAGCAAGAATTCTGCGTTGTGCAACAAGGGCAATCATTGAAATTGCCATCATCAAAATTGATACTGTGACGGCCATGGTAGGGGGCCCACCCAACTCTGAGCGATAGGCCGATAAGGCAATTGTGGACAGTGTCCGAAACCCGCGACCGAGAATGGCGGGCGTTCCAAAGTCAGCGATTGAAAGCACAAAGCAAATGATGGCTCCAGTGCTGACCGCTGGAAAAACAAGTGGGAGAGTCACCTTTACAAAGCGTTGCCAGGGGCTGCACCCTAGATTTTCTGCAGCGTCTTCAAAAGATTTATTCACCGCATTCAAGGCAGTCTGTGTCATTAGGAAAATGAATGGGAAAAACTTTAATGAGAAGACAAGAATGATCCCGTGGGCACCGTAGATGGTGGGTATGTTAATGCCAATACCGTCAAAAAAGTTTGTGATGACCCCATTGGATCCCATCATCATGATCCAAGCGTAAGCACTGATGAACGGAGGGGATACTAGCACCAAAATAGCGAGAGTAGAGATGAGGGTCTTTCCTCTGATTAAGAATCGTGTTGTAAAAAAGGCGAGTGGAATTCCAATTAAGCAAGCTCCGAGTGTGCCGAGGACTCCAACAAAAAGCGTGTTTTTTAAACCATTCAAATAATAGTTTCGGGTGAACACTTCTATGAAGTTGCCAAGCGTCAAGCTGCCGGTGTCCGGATCAACAAATCCCAATGTCAATACACGCAGGATTGGTAAAATGAGAAGAATGCAAAGTACGGCTAATATTAATATGGTAATCCATGTCCAGAAATCTGGCCTATGGCGTGGAATCGAGAAGTCCATCAAACACGCTCCCCAAGCTCGTTATCTTTGAAAAACGATAGGTTTTCCCTCTCAACACAGAACCAAGCCCGACTGTCTATTGGCAGCGCAATTACGTTGGAGTCAGATCGACCGACAGCCTTGAGTGCTTCACCATTATCCGTGGTAGCAAATATCTCCATTTCCCTGCCTACAAAGCTGACTTCTTTGATTTGGACCGGAATTGAAATTTTTGTATTCAAAAAAGAAGACGGGTCCTCATCGACCTTGACTGATATGTCTTCTGGACGCAGTGCACAAACTACAGGACCAGCAGGATCTGCAGGCAGGTGCTGCGATACTGAACCACCACAGCATTTTAGAACAGACTCGCCTTTCAAATTTTCTACTTTGAGAAAATTGTTTGCACCAACAAAAGATGCAACAAATCGATTTGACGGACGCAAGTATACATCTATGGGGGCAGCTGCTTGCTGTATAATACCACCCTCCATGACACATACTACGTCTGACATCGCGAGGGCTTCTTCTTGGTCGTGCGTCACGTAAATTGTAGTAATACCAAGGTCACGCTGGATCCGGCGGAGTTCGGCACGCAGATCAACACGAAGTCTTGCGTCAAGATTGGAAAGAGGTTCATCCATGAGCAAAACTTTTGGCCGCACTACAATTGCTCGTGCGAGTCCAACACGTTGTTGCTGACCGCCTGATAGTTCATGGGGCATTCGATCCACGAATTTACCGAGTTCAACAACCTCAAGGACTTCTTCTACTTGACGTGTGATTTCTATTGCTGGGATACGACGTTGTTTCAGTCCAAAAGCTACGTTGTCTCGCACACTTAAGTGTGGGAATACTGCATAGTCTTGAAAAACCATTGCAACATCTCTTTGATGCGCTGGCAGATGCTCGATGGAACTACCATCAATAGTAATTAGACCGGCTGATTGTTGATGAAACCCTGCGATTGTTCGCAGCAGTGTCGTCTTACCACACCCTGATGGCCCAAGGAGCGTGAAAAACGTACCTGACGGAACCGAGATGTTTATATCTGATAGGGCTACGACATCACCGTATAGCTTCCTTAGTCCGGAGATTTCAACCGATGCCATTATCAATTCCTAACAATTTGAAGTTTTTTTGGTGATGCTTGCCAATTATAGAGATGACAATCGGCAAGCACTACTTTTGCTGCTACTGTACGTCGAGTACCAGATCCTCCCAGGCTGAGACTAGGGCCTTGCGGTTCTCAGCTGCCCAAGCACCGTCATAACCAACAGATGGAAGTTCACTGATCGCCTGGAGTGCAGGGTTTGATGCCACATCAGCGCGTACTGGCCGGCGGCCTTGTTCTGCCACAACAGTCTGCGCCTCTTTGGTCAACATGAAGTCTAAAAAGGCTTTGCCGTTGTCTGCGTTTGGTGCACCTGCAATCAAGGTCATAGCATCAGGGACAATGGCTGTCCCTTCGGATGGGTAAACAATCTGGACTGGACCACCACCTTCAACATAGCGCAATGCTGCATCCTCAAGGGTGACACCAATAGCGAGCTCTCCATCATTGACAAAACGTGGAACAGCACCGGAGCTGTCTGAAAGTACAAAGTTAGACAAAAGTCCTTTATAGACCTTCCAACCAGCTTCTTCTGTATCGTATGCCTGCAACACGGTTGCCAATTGAATATAGGAAGAACCCGAAGCATTCGCTTTTGCAGAAGAGACTACATCGTCATATTTAGGATCCGCTAATTCTGACCAGCTTGTGGGAATTGGCAGACCGTCGAGCTTATTTTCGTTTACTATAAACGCCATAACGACTGCTGTGAACGGACTCCATAGTTCGCTTGGCTTCATTCCATCGGCAAGTGCATCGGTGCCAGCAGCTTCATATGCTTCAAAAAGAGCCGGGTTGAAATCGATGACAGTGCCATCCACGCTCCAGAGAACGTCTGCCACAGGATTATCAGCTTCTGCAGTCAACCTGTTAAGAAGATCACCAGAACCAGCTTTGATAATTTCGACTGTAGTGCCCGTTTGTGCTTCAAACACTGGTACAAGCGAATCAATGAAGTTCTGTGGAACGGCTGTGTAGACCGTCACAGTCCCATCTGCACTGGCAGTAGTAGACAACGCTGCCACGCAGGATGTCAGCATTGTAGCTATCAATAATTTCTTCATCTTTTCCTCCATTTTAAGGTGAAATACCACCTTTTCTCTGTTGTAAAAATTTGTTGGACTGCAATTATTATATTGCATTATACAAATAAATGCTAAACCCCCATGAGTTGTCAAGAAAAACTTGAACTACCAATTTTCAACTGGGACTGATAATTTATTAAAAATGGGAAAGCAGTTGATATGGCAAACGATTTAAACTTAGGATACAATTCCAGACGCATTATAGCGTCTATTCGGGCATCAGGCTCCCAATCGCGTGCTGATCTCGCTCGCAGTCTGGGCGTAAACCCAGCGACAGTGACGAGGTTGACTACCACAATGGTGAATGGTGGAATCCTTACCGAGAAGGTTGATCCAAGACGCCAAGGACTTAAGGGCTATCCCGCAAAAATTCTCAAGATAGAACCTACAGGATTGTACTCAGCTGGCGTCTACTTGGATCCTGATCGGATTCGGACGTGTGTTATCAATGCAGCCGGGGAAATAATGGCGAATGATGAACTTGCGCTGCCTGATCGATCTTTTCAATCAGTAATGTCAGCAGCAGCAAAAAATGTCAAAGATCAAATCAACGATCTAGGGCTTGACCAAAACCGTATTGCAGGTTGTGGAGTAAGCTATCCCGGCCAATACACAGAAGACTCTTTAAGAGTTCAACGTATCCAGCAGTTTAAAGATTGGCCTAATGTCAGCATTGAACAAGATCTCCTCAAACCCTATTTCGGAATGCCGGTCAAACACACGAACGACGCTAAAGCGGCCTGCCTAGCAGAACTCTATCATGGTGTTTGCACTGATGTTGATGACTTTTGCTACATCTGGCTCTCATATGGTATTGGTGGCGGCGCTGTTGTCAGTGGAAACCCGCACCTGGGGCGAGTAAAGGGCGCAGGAGAATGGGGTGGCCTCTTTCCAAAATCCAACTCTCGCCCATCTGGTCAAGATTTGTTTGATACTCTGAAAGAAGCCTGTGTGCCGATTGGTAAGCTAAGCGATATCGGACTGGAACATCTAAAAATGCCAATCGTTCATTCTTGGCGCGAGCGCGCCGCAAAGCAAATCCAGTGGCTGTGCCTTGTTATTGCAAGAACATTTGATCCCAAAACCATTGTGATCGGTGGAACGCTTCATCCACAAATTCTGGATGGGTTTGTTGATCATATGGTACAAGTCAGTTTACTTGGTGACGACTATCAGCACTCCCTTCCAAATATAGTTCGTGCATCAAGGGATGACTTGCCAGAGCTTGGTGCTGCCGCGTTGCCCATACATGATGTCACCAATCCAACAGCATACGCAGGAAAAGCAAACAAGGGATGGTAAAAGTCTCGAGATACAGACTTGTCATACGGCCCATTATTTTCATTTTTTGAAGACCCGAGGTAAACTAGCAGCCTTAAAAACTAGTAGATCAATTGCCCATAAACTTGATGGTTTTTGGTTGCAGTTTAGAGGTGCTGACCTGAGCCCCAAGTTTCCTCCAGCTTTGCGTGGAGTCCTTGGAGTTAAATCTTTGACCTCAAGCGGCCATCTTGTCCATGATCCTTCTTTGCAAGAATTCCATCGGTGTCAGGTTTCCCAATGCTGAGTGTGGTCTGCGCCAGTTGTAGTCCTCCTGCCATTCTTCCAGCGTACGACGGGCGTCGGCCAGCGTGCCGAAGAGCGTTTCATTGAGGCATTCATCTCGCAGCTTGCCGTTAAAGCTTTCAATGAAGCCGTTCTGTTGGGGTTTTCCCGGTGCGATATAGTGCCAATCAACGTCAGTCTCCTGAACCCATTTAAGGATCGCCATGCTGGTGAACTCGGTTCCGTAACACCTTCGGAATGATGCTGATCAAAAGGCTAGGATCGCCTGCGCAGCCCTCATATAGCGCAGCAGGTGGTCATAGCCGGGTCTCAGGTCTCTACAGTGGTTTTGCACAAACCACACCGCAAAGGAGACCGACTATGACCATGATTGCAATTACACAGAACACACCTGTTTTGGTGGCTATCGACATCGCCAAAGCGCGGCATGAAGTTTTGATAGCTGTTCCGGGCAAGAAGCGCCGCCGTCGCTTAACTGTTTTAAACGAACTTGCTGATTTCACCCGCCTCATCACCGCGTTAAAGGACTACGGTCGCCCAGTGCGCGCAGCTTTTGAAGCAACTGGGAACTACCACCGCGCCTTGGCTTATCATCTGGCGACCGCAGGTTTTGAAGTGAAGCTGGTATCGTCAGTTGCTTTGGCGCGCACGCGGGAAGCTCTCCACAATAGTTGGGACAAAAACGATCCCAAGGACGCTCAGGTCATCCTCCACATGATGGAGATTGGGAATGAGCAGTTTTACCATGACCCGCTGGTGCGTGGGACAAATGACATTCAGGAATTATCCAAGACCCACGATATCGTTTCCAAATCAAAGACCGAGTTGTGGCATCGGATCGAAGGTTCAACATCGCTATATCCAGGGATGACAAACGCAAACGCATCGTCGATTTCCGCCAAGATTGCGTCAGCATTTGCAGGCGGCCCGATGATCGGGGACCGCCCACTGCCAAATCGCACGGCGGCTAATGTCGGGTCAAATCGCATGGCGGTTACTCATCTGGGGTGCACATACCCGTTGATAGCCAATCGCCGTTAAAGTTACGCGGGGAAATACATCCCCCACGCCATTTTTTGCCTATTTGCTGTCTTGCGGCAGCACGCGCAGGTGCAGTTCGCGCAGCTGCTCGTTTTGTGGCAGGTTTGGCGCGCCCATCATCAGGTCTTCGGCGCGTTGGTTCATCGGGAACATGATGACATCGCGCAGGTTGTCCGCATCCGCAAGCAGCATGACGATCCGGTCAACGCCAGCCGCACAACCGCCGTGGGGCGGCGCGCCGTATTGGAACGCGTTAACCATGCCGCCAAACCGCTTTTCGACCTCTTCAGCGCCATAGCCTGCGATTTCAAACGCCTTAAACATGATCTCTGGGCGGTGGTTCCGAATGGCACCAGACACTAGTTCATATCCGTTACACGCAAGGTCATATTGATACCCAAGCACGTCTTCTGGATTGCCTTCCAACGCAGCCATTCCGCCTTGTGGCATAGAGAACGGGTTGTGTTCAAAGTCGATTTTACCAGTTTCAGCGTCACGCTCGTAGATTGGAAAATCAACGATCCATGCAAATGCAAACCGGTTCAAGTCCGTCAGGCCAAGCTCTTTGCCAATTACGTCGCGGGCTTTGCCAGCAACGCTTTCAAACGCCTTAGGCTTACCGCCCAAGAAGAACGCCGCATCACCGATCGTCAGACCAAGCTGCAGGCGGATCGCTTCTGTGCGCTCTGGTCCGATGTTCTTGGCAAGTGGTCCAGCGGCTTCCATGCCACCTTCAACTTCGCCGGATTTCAGCTTGGCTTGGGCCTCTTTGACCGTGATACCCAGCTCTTGCGCCACAGCATCGGCCGTCTTTTCACGCCAGAAGATGTAGCCCATGCCAGGCAGACCTTCTTTTTGTGCAAACACGTTCATACGGTCACAGAACTTGCGGCCACCGCCTGTTGGGGCAGGAATCGCACGGACTTCGGTGCCTTCAGTTTCCAGTAGCTTCGCGAAGATCGCAAAGCCAGAACCAGCGAAATGCTCGGATACGACTTGCATCTTGATCGGGTTGCGCAAATCGGGCTTATCAGACCCATACCAGCTGGCTGCATCGCGGTAGCTAATCTGCTCCCATGTTTGGTCAACCTTGCGGCCTTTACCGAATTCCTCAAAAATACCCGTGATCACGGGCTGAATCGTGTCAAACACGTCCTGCTGCTCAACAAACGACATTTCCAAATCAAGCTGGTAAAAATCGGTTGGGGACCGGTCTGCACGCGGGTCTTCGTCGCGGAAGCACGGGGCAATCTGGAAATACTTGTCATAGCCGGACACCATGATCAGCTGCTTAAACTGCTGCGGCGCCTGTGGCAGCGCATAGAATTTGCCCGGGTGCAAACGCGACGGAATAAGAAAGTCGCGCGCGCCTTCTGGTGACGACGACGTAATAATCGGCGTCTGGAATTCGCGGAAACCTTTGTCCCACATCCGCTTGCGCATAGACGACACAACATCAGACCGCAGCTTCATGTTGTCCTGCATCTTTTCGCGACGCAGATCGAGGTAACGGTACTTAAGCCGCGTTTCCTCTGGGTATTCTTGGTCGCCGAACACCTGCAATGGCAGTTCTGCAGCCGATCCCAAAACTTCAATCTCGCGAATGAATACTTCGACTTCACCAGTTGGCAGTTTGGCGTTTACCAGCTCGGGGTTGCGTGCCTTCACCTCGCCGTCGATGCGGATACACCATTCAGAGCGCACCTTTTCGACGTCCGCAAATGCGGCGCTATCAGGATCACACAAAATCTGCGTGATACCGTAGTGATCGCGCAGATCGATGAACAAGATGCCACCGTGGTCACGAACACGGTTGACCCAGCCAGAAAGGCGCACGGTATCGCCTACATTGGTAGCAGTCAGTTCGGCACAGGAATGGGAGCGGTATGCGTGCATTTTAGGGTCCTCAAAGGGTAAAACGGTCGCCCCGATACACCTTGTCACGCGCATGAAGTCAAGCAAACAGACGCCGATCTTTCGCCCAAGTCGAAATATGCCCCTCATAGGTGTCGATTTTTGATAAGAATTAGCCTTGGCGGCTTGCACCCACACGTGCCATCCCTATAACGCAGGACAATTTGCACACACTCAGATAGGGGCCCTGCCATGCCAAAACGTGATGATATCAAATCGATCATGATTATCGGTGCGGGTCCCATTATCATTGGACAAGCCTGCGAGTTCGACTATTCCGGTGCACAAGCCTGCAAGGCCCTGCGCGAAGAAGGGTACCGGATTATCCTCGTCAACTCGAACCCTGCGACAATCATGACCGACCCTGGGCTGGCTGACGCGACTTATATCGAACCTATCACCCCCGAAGTTGTCGCCAAGATCATTGAAAAAGAACGCCCCGACGCGTTGCTGCCGACAATGGGCGGGCAAACTGGTTTGAACACGTCGCTCGCGCTTGCTGACATGGGTGTGTTGGACAAATTCAACGTCGAGCTGATTGGCGCGAAACGTGAAGCCATCGAGATGGCTGAAGACCGCAAATTGTTCCGCGACGCCATGGATCGCCTTGGTATCGAAAACCCAAAGGCAACTATTGTTACTGCACCGAAAATGGACAACGGCAAGTTCGATTATAATGCAGGCGTGAAGATCGCCGTTGATGCAATCGAATATGTTGGCCTGCCCGCAATCATCCGCCCTGCGTTTACGCTTGGTGGCACTGGCGGCGGCGTGGCGTATAACCGCGAAGAATACGAATTCTACTGCCGGACCGGCATGGAAGCCTCCCCAATGGCCCAAATCCTTGTGGACGAGTCGCTGCTAGGTTGGAAGGAATTCGAGATGGAAGTCGTGCGCGACAAGGCCGACAACGCCATCATCGTTTGCGCGATTGAGAACGTCGACCCAATGGGCGTGCACACAGGCGACAGCATCACGGTGGCCCCTGCCCTGACGCTGACCGACAAAGAATACCAGATCATGCGCACCCAATCGATCAACGTGCTGCGCGAAATTGGCGTCGAAACTGGCGGATCCAACGTTCAATGGGCGATCAACCCAGAAGACGGCCGCATGGTCGTTATTGAAATGAACCCGCGCGTGTCGCGTTCGTCCGCTTTGGCATCCAAGGCCACAGGTTTCCCGATTGCAAAAATCGCAGCAAAACTGGCCGTTGGATACACGCTGGACGAACTCGACAACGACATCACGGGCGTCACGCCTGCGTCATTCGAGCCGACAATCGACTATGTCGTCACCAAAATTCCGCGCTTTGCTTTTGAGAAGTTCGCAGGCTCTGAACCGCACCTGACCACCGCCATGAAATCCGTGGGTGAAGTGATGGCAATTGGCCGGACATTCCACGAATCTATGCAAAAGGCGCTCGCGTCGATGGAAACTGGCCTGACTGGCTTTGACGAAATCGACATCCCCGGCGCGCCCGCGATCCCTGCGATCACCAAAGAATTGGCCAAACAGACGCCAGACCGTATCCGCGTTATCGCCCAAGCGATGCGTTACGGCCTGTCGGACGATGACATCTTTGCGATCACCAAATTCGACCCATGGTTCCTCGCGCGTATCCGCGAGATCATGGACGCAGAAGCTATCGTTGCAAAAGACGGCCTGCCCGAGACAGAACATGGCCTGCGTCATCTTAAGATGATGGGCTTCACCGATGCCCGTCTGGCCAAACTGACTGGCCGCAATGAGGACGACGTGCGCAATGCACGCCAAAACCTTGGCGTCGTCGCCTGTTTCAAACGTATCGACACCTGTGCTGCCGAGTTTGAAGCCCAGACACCTTACATGTATTCCACCTATGAAGCCCCCGTCATGGGCGACGTGGAATGCGAAGCCCGCCCGTCTGATCGCAAAAAGGTGGTCATTTTGGGCGGTGGTCCAAACCGGATCGGCCAAGGGATCGAATTTGATTACTGCTGCTGCCATGCGTGCTATGCCCTAACTGAACAGGGCTACGAGACTATCATGATCAACTGTAATCCTGAAACGGTGTCCACGGATTACGACACGTCAGACCGCTTGTACTTTGAGCCGCTGACCTACGAACACGTCATGGAAATTCTGCGGGTCGAGCTGGAAAATGGCGCGCTGCACGGTGTGATCGTCCAATTCGGCGGACAAACCCCGCTCAAGCTGGCGAATGCACTGGAACAAGCTGGCATCCCGATTCTTGGCACCTCGCCCGACGCGATTGATCTAGCCGAAGACCGTGAACGGTTTGCCAACCTTGTGACCCGTTTGGGCCTTAAGCAACCTGTGAACGGCATCGCGTCCACCGACCAAGAAGCCCTCGAAATTGCAGCAGACATCGGCTTCCCGCTGGTGATCCGTCCGTCCTATGTTTTGGGCGGCCGCGCGATGGAAATTGTGCGCGATCAGGCACAGCTGGAACGCTATATCGCCGAGGCGGTTGTTGTTTCCGGCGACAGCCCGGTCTTGCTCGACAGCTACCTGTCAGGAGCTGTCGAAGTCGACGTGGATTGCCTGTGTGACGGTGAAAACACCCACGTCGCAGGCATCATGCAGCATATCGAAGAAGCAGGCGTGCATTCGGGCGACAGCGCCTGCTCCTTGCCTCCATATTCACTGTCCGCCGCGATGATCGCTGAGATCCGCAAGCAGACCAAAGAGCTTGCCTTGGCACTCAAAGTCGTCGGCCTGATGAACATCCAGTTCGCGGTCAAAGACGAAGAAGTCTATCTAATTGAGGTGAACCCACGCGCATCTCGCACCGTGCCATTTGTGGCCAAAGCAACTGATTCAGCTATCGCATCCATCGCCGCACGCCTGATGGCGGGTGAGCCATTGTCTAACTTCCCTCTACGCCCACCATATGCCGCTGCAAAAGACCCGATGGATGTTATGCCGCTTGGCGACCCATTCACGTTGGCCGACCCAAATACCCCGTGGTTCAGCGTGAAAGAGGCAGTTCTGCCATTTAACCGCTTCCCCGGCGTCGACACGATCCTTGGGCCAGAAATGCGCTCTACTGGTGAGGTCATGGGCTGGGCACGGTCATTCCCACGTGCATTCTATAAGGCGCAGCTTGGCGCAGGCACTGTATTGCCAACCGAAGGCCTCGTGTTCTTGTCCATCCGCGACGCGGATAAGACACCCGCGATGCTGGAGGCAGCACAGTTGCTGACCAAACTTGGCTTTAGCCTGATCGCAACCAAAGGAACGGCCAAGTTCCTAACGGATGCCGGCATGACCGTAGAAAACGTGAACAAAGGTTATGAAGGCGGGCTGACCATCGTCGACCGTCTGAAAGACGGGCATATCGCGCTAGTGTTCAACAGCACCGAAGGGTCCGCCGCCGTCGAGGATTCACGTTCCATGCGGGCCGTGACCCTGAACGACAAGATCCCGTACTATACCACCGCCGCCGCCGCCCAAGCCGCCGTTATGGCCATGGTCGACCGTGTAGATAGCGACATCAAAGTGCGTGCGCTGCAAGGCTAACGCGGTATTTTCCGACAAGACATGTCTTTGCCCTCATTGTACAATGAGGGCAAAGTAACGTTCCGTCATGATGGACACACGCCAAAAATTGACTCTAGGATAGCGCAGCAAATTCAAGGGTTCACCATGTTCACAGCAGCGATCACAGGCACCGGCGTTTTAACCCCACAGGCGGTGATAACGAACGACGAATTGGTCGTGGCTTTCAACGCGTATGCCGATTTGTTCAATGCCAAGAATGCTGATGCGATTGCAGCAGGCACCGTGGATGCCAAACCCCAATCATCGGCTGATTTCATCTTTGCGGCCAGTGGAATTGAACAGCGCTACGTGCTCGACCGAGACGGCATATTGGACCCAGAGCGCATGTACCCCAACCTGCCTGCGCGTACCGATGATGCCCCCAGTTATATGGCTGAAATTGGATTGGATGCCGCGCAAAAGGCCCTGACCGAGGCAGGCTTAACTGGCGCTGACATTGATTTGGTGATCTGTGCGGCGTCCAATATGGAACGGGCCTATCCGGCGGTTGGCGTTGAAATTCAACAACTTTTGGGCGCAGGTGGCTTTGCGTTTGATATGAACGTGGCGTGTTCATCGGCAACGTTTGGCATCCAAACAGCGGTCGATATGATCCGCGCAGGGTCCATTCAGCGGGCCATTGTGATCAATCCGGAAATCTGTTCAGCCCACCTCGAATGGCGGGACCGCGATTGTCACTTTATCTTTGGAGACGTGGCCACTGCAACCATTCTTGAACGTGACGAAGACCTCGGCAAGCCGCACTTCAAAGTCAAATCCACCCGCTGCGCGACCCAGTTTTCGAACAACATTCGCAATAACAACGGGTTTTTGCGTCGGACCCACGACCAGATGGAAGACCGGCGCGACATGCAGTTCATGCAAAACGGACGCAAGGTTTTCAAAGAAGTCCTGCCATTGGTTAGCAAACATATCGCCGATCACATGGCAGATGCTGGCATGCAGGCGGATGATCTGAAACGGCTCTGGCTGCATCAAGCCAACAAGACGATGAACGACTATATCGGGAAGAAGGTGTTGGGCCGTGTGCCAATGGACGGCGAACAGCCTAACATTTTGCAAGACTATGCAAACACATCCAGCGCAGGCAGCATCATCGCGTTTTCACAAAACTCATCCGATTTGGCGGTGGGTGATACCGGACTTATCTGCTCGTTTGGCGCAGGCTATTCCGTAGGATCGGTGATCGTTGAGCGTGCGTAGGATGCGTTTTAACGCATCATTTATTCACTCGCGCATGTACCGCCTCAAGGCTTTCAACACGCTCTGAATAGCGGTCGGTTAGCTGCGACCGCCCGCGGGTCATGACCGTAAAACGAGCCAATTCCTCCATCACATCTACGATACGATTGTATAGCGGTCCCGCCTTCATGCGGCCTTTGTCGAACTCGGCCCAAGCCCTTGGTACAGATGATTGGTTCGGGATCGTGACCATCCGCATCCAGCGGCCCAAAATGCGCATCTGATTGACCGTGTTAAATGACTGCGACCCGCCCGATACCTGCATCACCGCAAGCGTCTTGCCTTGGGTCGGACGCACACCACCGATTGGCGACAGTGGAATCCAGTCGACTTGGGTCTTCATAATGCCCGTCATCGCGCCGTGACGTTCTGGGCTGGACCACACCATGCCCTCAGACCACATCACCAAGTCGCGCAACTCAGCAACCTTGTCGTGGGTCTCGTCCGCGTCATCCGGCAACGGCAAGCCCGAGGGGTCAAACATACGCGTTTCGCAACCCAAGGCGCGCAAAACACGGGCCCCTTCCATCGCCGAAAGGCGCGAATAGCTGACATCGCGCAACGATCCGTACAGCAGCAAAATGCGGGGTGGATGCCCGTCATCGTCAGGGCCACGCAAGCTGTCCCAATCAAGCGGCATCAGCGCATCAGGCGCAAGGTTTGGCAGGTCAGACAGGTCCATCTCTTGACCTACTTGCCTTCTTCCAAATGCAATTTCATATTCAACAACACCTTTTGTATCGCTGTCGTTTCGCGCAGTAAACGCTTGGCCTCATTCATTGAAATGACGCCATCTTCGATAGACAAGTTATATTCGCCCATCAACATCGCGAACCGCTGGCTCAACTTGATCACATCCGAATTAATACCACCTTCAGTATTTTTACGCGCTTCGTCATACGACAACGTAATGCCACGCATTTCCGTCAATGCCGACGTGACGTGCGGGTAAGACGATGCGGCCTCAAGGGCAGCGACGGCGTCCACGGGCATGAATCGGTCAGAATGCTCATCCGAATCCGAGTAATAGCGGCCAAGCGTCGCCTTAGACTTGCCGGTCAATTCACAGGCAGCCTCGATACCCACATCTTTTACAAGCGCTTCTGTATGCTTTTTTAAATAACTTCCGTACCCGGCCATACTGATCGCCTCCCGTGCCCCGCCAAATGTTATGGGGAAAAATAATCTTCCCTTCCCATTAATACGGTTCTTTGAATTTGTCATGTATGAAACAGCCCGTTTTTAAAGGCTTCGACCAGTATGGTACCAAGTTGCACCGCCAGTACCAGTTATGGTTGCAAGCCACTGAAAACCGATACCCTCGTTTTGGCTCGGGGGTTTGCAACCATTTCCACTCTCTGCACAAAAATCACCATGTGATCGACTTGCAAATGATCCCTGCTCGGCGCTAACAAAGGCTCATGGCCAAGCTTTATTTCAATTACTCCACGATGAACGCCGGTAAATCGACTGTGCTGCTTCAAGCCTCGCACAACTACATTGAGCGGGGCATGCAAACCTATCTGATTATTGCTCAATTCGATAAGCGGGCGGGCGACGGGCGGATCGGTAGCCGGATCGGGATTGGCGCTGACGCCGACACGTTCGGCAAAGACGAAGACCTGTTCGCAAAGATAAGAACGCGCCTTGATGCCGCCCCCTGCGCGTGCATTTTCATCGACGAAGCTCAATTCCTATCGGAAGCCCAAGTCTGGCAACTGGCCCGCGCAGTTGACGACCTTGGCGTGCCAATCATGTGCTTTGGGCTACGGGTCGACTTTCAAGGCAAACTATTCCCCGGATCAGCCGCCCTTTTGGCGCTCTCTGACGAAATGCGCGAGGTCCGCACCATTTGCCACTGCGGGAAAAAGGCCACGATGGTTGTGCGCAAAGACGCAGATGGCACTGTCCTGACCGATGGGGATCAAGTGGCAGTTGGCGGCAACGAACGCTACGTCTCACTATGCCGCCGCCACTGGCGCGAAGCCGTCAGCGACAGCGCTTAACCGACCCGCGTTGGCATCGCTTTACCTGCGGCCCACGCGATCACGTTGTCCAACGCCATCTGTCCCATCGCCTCGCGGATTTCCAACGCGGCTGTGCCAAGGTGTGGCAGTAACACGACGTTTTCCATCTCGCGCAATTCTAGTGGAACTAGCGGTTCGCGGGCATAAACATCAAGCCCCGCCGCCGCGATCCGGCCCTCGCTCAATGCCGCAATCAGCGCAGTCTCATCCACCACATCCCCTCGTGCCACATTGATAAACACCGCGTTCGAATTCATCTCGGCCAAGGCCGCCGCATCGATCAATTGGAACGTGTCCGCACCACCTGGAACGGTAACAACGATGATATCCGCTTGGCTCATCAACGCAGCTAAATCGTCGACCTGACGGGCAGGCACTTCGACCTCTTTAAAGGATCGATTGAAATAAATCACAGGCATATCAAAACCGTAATGACAGCGCTTTGCTACCGCCTGACCAATGCGGCCCATGCCAACAATACCAACACGCTTGCCTGTGACATGCGTGCCCAGCATCTGTGTTGGCAGCCAACCTAGCCACTGGCCAGACCGCACCAGCCGTTCGCCCTCGCCAGCACGCCTGCACGCCGACAATATCAACGTCATCGCAATATCGGCGGTCGCATCGGTCACAACATCGGGTGTGTTCGACACCACGACGCCAGCCGCCGACGCCGACGCCACATCAATATGGTTGTACCCCACACCAAAGTTGGCCAGCACACCGCACCGGATATCCCCGCCAAACGCATTTGCAGTGAACTGGTCACCCAAGGTTGGCAGGATCGCATCATATCCGGCCAAGGCCACTGCCGCCTCATCTGGCATCATGTCCTCAGTGCTTTGACGCACTGTCACATCAAAATGGGCGCGCGCACTTTCAACGATCGCTTCGGGTATAACGCGGGTAATCAACAGTTTTTTCAATGCAGTCGCCCTCCTTGGGGCACAGGTTTATCTGGGGTAGCCAAAACGATGGCCCCGTCTTCATCAGGAAAGCCCAAGACCAAAACCTCAGACATAAATTTACCAATCTGGCGCGGCGGGAAATTGACCACAGCCATGACTTGTCGGCCGACCAGCGTCTGAGGTGTGTAATGCACAGTCACCTGCGCAGAGGTCTTTTTCACCCCGATCTGGCCGCCAAAATCGACCCATATCTTGATCGCTGGTTTGCGGGCCTCGGGATATGGCTCGGCCTGTACTACAGTGCCCACGCGGACGTCGACAGCCATGAAATCATCGAATGATATCTCAGCCACGGCCCAGCTCCTTCGAGCGATCAGTGGCGGCGGCTACTGCGCGGGCCAGCAACGGTGGGAAACCAGTTTCGGTATCCATCAACACTTCCAGCGCCGCATGTGTCGTGCCATTCGGCGACGTCACATTGACACGCAGCTGCGCAGGATCTTCATCAGCGGCCTCGGCCAATGCGCCCGCACCTGCGACCGTGGCTTTGGCTAATCGCATTGCCATTTCTGCAGGTAATCCTTGGGCCACGCCCGCTGCAGCCAACGTCTCAATTAGGTGAAACACATATGCAGGGCCCGATCCAGACACACCAGTCACGGCATCAATCTGACCCTCTTTGTCCAAACGAACCACCTGCCCCACAGTGGACAACAACGCATCCGCCAGCGCGATATGCGCAGCAGTTGCATAATCGTTGCCAATGATTGCCGTGATCCCATGCCCAATCGCAGCAGGGGTATTGGGCATAGACCGCACAATCGGCGTACAATCCCCCAACTCCGCTTCAAATCGGGCAATTGACGTGCCGGCGGCAATCGACACAAACAACGTCTTACCGTTGCCCAGCGCTTGCATCGCAGGCAAGGCGTCACCCATCATCTGCGGCTTCACCGCGATCAAAGCGACAGCCGGATCGCTGGGCAAACCCGCATTAATTTGTACACCCGTTGTGCGCAACCAATCAGACGGATACGGGTCCAGCACATAAACAGACGCCGCAGGCAATCCGCGATCCAACCAGCCCACCAACATCGCAGATCCCATCTTCCCACAGCCCAGCAGAACCAGACCACGCGCAGCAACATCATCCATCATCGTAAACGCTCCTCATTCTTACGCAACAAACTACGCAAGCCAATGATCAGACGCAACGCGCCTCTTTTTCCGAGCCAAAATATGTCAGGGGTCCGGGGGGCTGCCCCCCGGCATTGCGCGCAAGGTCAAGCCTTGGACGCAAATCAGGCGCGGCCGTAAGCGCCACCAATCGCGACCTGTACAGCATCAGCAGGGGTGCGATCAGCCCAAGTGACCAATTGAATGGCCGGATAATACTGCTCACAACTAGCAACAGCAGCACTGATCATCGTGTCGACCTGCTCTGATCCGGCAACCTGCTCTCCAGCAAGCACAAGACCGTAACGATATACCATCATCTTTTGCTCTTCCCACCACGTGAACGATCCAGCCCAACAGCGATCATTGATCGTGTTCAACGTCTCGTACAACGCCCCCATCCTGTGCGCCGGTGGTTCCATCTCGAACGTGCAAATCAAACGCAATGTCTCGTCAAAAGCCGACCAAGCCAACGTAATTGCGTAGGTACGCCATTGACCTTCAACTGCCATCGCAATTTGATCATCATGAATGCGGTCAAATTCCCAAGCATGGCTGGCGGCAATATGCTCCACCAAATCAATCGGGTGCAGGTCATCGCTATCGAAACAATGTGTCGTCAGCGCCATGTGCTCGGCCTTCGTTTTTTGGCCCATTACACCGGTAGAGATCGGGTCTTGGGCTAGATGTTCACTCAATAAACAGTAGTGTTCTTGTTTTAGTCCTACTGCATATGGTGCAACCACACCCACTTCGTGTAAAGCAGTTTTTTGGGGATAAGTCGACGTTAAGGCAAAATTCATGTGGATAAAACAGGCGTTGCCATTCACGCAGGACGCAATCAAGATATGCAAAACAGGAGTGACCCCATGAACACCGCCCTTTTACGTGCGCTTTGCGAAACACCCGGCGTGCCGGGCAACGAACACCGCGTGCGCGATCTGATAATGTCAGAAATCGACGGGCTTTTCGACGAGGTTCGCGTGGACCCAATGGGCTCACTGTTGTGTAAACGCAACGCGGACCGCGCGGGCGCGCCAAAGGTCATGCTGCTGTGCCATATGGACGAAATCGGCTTTCTGGTCAGCCACATCAGCAAAGATGGCTACATCTATATGCAAGCCGTTGGCGGCTTTGATCCGCGCAACTTGTTTTCACGACGCGTACGGGTTTGCACGGATGACGGCGACTTTCTGGGTGTCATGAACCCCGGCGGTAAGCCAGTGCACATCTCATCGCCAGAAGACCGCAAGAAAATCCCTGCCGTGGGTGATTTCTTTGTTGATCTCGGCATGGGAAAAAAATCTCACGATCACGTTAAAGTCGGCGATTTTGTGGTCATGGAAGAACCGTTCTTGGAAATGGGCGACAAATTTGTATCGAAGGCGCTCGATAACCGCGTGGCCTGCTGGCTGGGCATCGAAGCAATCCGCGAACTGGCCAACAAAGGACGTGGCGCCGAAATCCATGTCGTATTCACGACGCAAGAAGAGGTCGGGCTGCGCGGCGCACGCACGTCCGCCTTTGCGATCCAGCCAGATATCGGCATCGGGATCGACACGACCCTGTCCTGCGACACCCCCGGCATCCCTGAAAAGGACGCAACTACAGTGCAAGGCAACGGCTTCGGCCTACATGTGCGCGATTCGTCGTTTATCGCTGATCGGGACTTGGTCAAACAAATTGAAGCCATCGCAATCGCCAACGACATCCCATACCAGCGAACCATGCTGGCAGCTGGAGGCCAAGATGGAGCAGCCGCACAACAAGCCGCCGCAGGCGCGCGCGCAGTTGGGATCGTGGTCGGCACGCGATATATTCACACTGTGACTGAAATGGTCGAGCAATCCGACCTCGCAGCAGCACGCGATATATTGGTTGCCTATTTGGCAACTTTTGAATGATACCGAGCATCACCCATACCCCAATAGGGCCCACGCATGATTGAAGTAATCTCCTTGCAAACAGGCTAGCGGACCCATCTTCGGTCGCCCATTTTTCGGTTGCGGATGGGTCATTTTGTGCTTAGCCGGAACCGCCCCGTCGTTTTCGAATTATCATAGCTGACGCTAGGGCCCTACGCAGACAGCGTTTCCACAACGCTTGAGATACTCGATTTGATAGCCGCCCTATTGATGTAGGCGGAATTGTTACCCTAGTTCATCGGCTTTGACGGTCTAAAGCAATTGATGGCAGACTTGGACTTGAAATGGAGACTTAACCTTGACGGCATACGATCCCGAAGACGACGGAGCAAAAATGTCTTTTGCAAAAGACATGAGCTACACTGACTATCTGTCGCTTGACCCCATCCTCGGCTCGCAAAACATGCAGTCGGACGCTCACGATGAAATGCTGTTTATTATCCAACACCAGACGTCAGAATTGTGGATGCGGCTGGCATTGCACGAACTTGCGACCGCGCGCATTAAATTGAAACAGGGCGACTTTCCGTCGGTCTTTAAGATGCTGACCCGCGTTGCACGCATTTTTGAGCAACTTAACAATGCGTGGGACGTCCTGCGCACCATGACACCAAGCGACTACACCGCGTTTCGCGAAGATTTGGGTGCTTCATCTGGGTTCCAGTCGCATCAATATCGATTGATCGAGTTTATCGTCGGTAATCGCAATCGGGCTATGTTGAAAGTTCACGAACACCGCCCAGATCTCTACCGCATGCTGGAACAAGAGCTAGGAACAAAATCACTGTATCATGTAGCCTTGGACAATCTGGCGCAGGAACTCGGTCTGACATTTCCACCCGAAGCTTATCGCATGGATAAACCACATGTCGCTTGCACCGAAGTGATGGACGCGTGGACGCAAGTCTATAGAAATCCAGAGGCGCATTGGACGCTTTATGAACTTGCTGAAAAACTTGTTGATCTAGAAGATTATTTCCGCCGCTGGCGCTTTAACCACGTCACAACAGTCGAACGCATCATTGGCTTTAAGCGCGGCACAGGTGGAACGTCCGGCGTTAAGTATCTCCGGCGGATGCTCGAGGTCGAACTTTTCCCAGAGCTTTGGAACATGCGAGGGCAGTTATGAAAATTCTTGTCCTGTGAAATTGGTACAAACCGAATATCGACCATTCTAGCAAGGCTGGGGATCAAACAAGTCTGGTGACCGTCCCTCATGCGGCCTTGGAGCTATCGTCGGCAAACATCCCCCAAGCTGTGCCAGTCGCTTGCTTTGCGCACGATCAGACGGCACAGCGCTTGTGGACAGGCACATAAACGACCCGCGAGCAGACTCAACTTCGCCGCGGGCCTCTGAGGGGTTTTGTCATCATTTCAATTGGGAAAGTTGGGGCGATTAAAAACTGCATGCATTCTCAGAATATTGCTGAGAACATGTTCAGGGGTGGCGACGGCTCCGAGACCAAACGGGTCATCTGATGTCTCGCCGCCATAGCTACCCGAGCTGTGAAAAGCGCGTATGCCCGTTTTATCAGCCAAGCCGGTCAAATTCTGCGCAGTAACGCCGGCACCGGCCATGATCTCGATCCGGTCCCCTGCACGTTGTTTCATGTCTGCAAGGAAATCCGCGCCTTGCAGTGCAGTAGTTTCCTTTCCTGATGTAAGAATGCGACTTATGCCAAGGTCCACTGCACAATCGATCGCCGCCAATGGATCGATCAACGTATCGACCACACGGTGCAAAGTGATGCAAAGACCGCTCGCATAGCTGATCAAATCGCGCAGAACGTCGATGTCCAACGCGCGTGCCTGTGTCGCAGCACCAATCACGACCCCAGCAAGCCCCGCGTCTCGTGCCGCACCGATATCAGCGCGCATCACATCAATATCGCGCGCGCCATATACAAAATCGCCAGCGCGAGGACGGATCATTGCGTGCGTCTTTTCCCGAACGCCATAAGCACAGCGCATCAGTCCAAGCGACGGGGTAAGCCCACCAGCGCTTAACGCCGAACACAGCTCAATTCTGTCGACCATTGGCGTGGCACACACATCCAATAGCGCGACCGAGTCCACACAAATTTCAAGCGTGAAACCTGTCACGCGACAGCATCATTCGAGGCACCAATCTGACTTCCCAAAGTACCAACAACGACGAAATCGCCGCGCAGCACCAACAGGTCATCAACTGACCGCCCAACAACGGTGGCCAATTCAGGTTGCTTTAGGACATCAGCAGGCACGGTCACGGCCATTTGCAAGGCGGTCTCCTTATCAACCCCGACGACGGACACCAAACGCTGAACGCTTTGCGCCATCGTGACATGGGCGCCGGCCAAACTGCCCTCAGCATTGACTAATTGGCCTTGCTTCAACGTGATCGTATTTCCATACAATTCAAACGCGTCAGGGCCACCAACAGTTGGCATTGCATCAGACACAAGAAACATGCGGCCCGATACAGGGCGCGCGCGGATAGCAAGACCAACCATTTCGTCGGCCACGTGGTAACCATCGCAAATGATACCCGCATAGGCCTGCGAATTGATCACGGCCCCCACCGCACCCGGAGACCGGTTCAACATCGGAGACATCGCATTAAACAGATGGGTCGCACATGACGCACCTGCTGCAAAGGCGGCGGTCATCTGCGCGGATGTCGCATTTGTGTGACCCAATGATACTACCGCGCCAAGTGCAGCCAGTTTCGCAATCTGATCAAGCGTCGTCGCTTCGGGTGCCAATGTGATCATGGTCGAAATACCTGCACCGCGCAGCTTGGCCACGACCCCGATTGTCGCGTAGTCCATGGGGCGGACATATTGCGCGTCATGGGTCCCTCGGCGGACCTTTGATATATGCGGGCCTTCAATGTGCAAGCCGACAATGCCACTGTCGCCGTTGGCACGGATCGCCGCATCCGCTGCAGCAGCAACCACATCATGGGTGTCTGTTATTACGGTCGGCGTCACGGCAACTGTGCCAAATTGGCGGTGCGCCAAAGCAATGGCGCGCATCCCTTCCGGTGTCGGGCATTGGTTTAACAACACACCGCCACCGCCATTGACCTGCAAGTCAACAAAACCAGGACTGACCGTTCCACCAATTTGCACAACCTGCGCATAGGCGGGAACCGCCCCCACTGGGCATAGCTCAACAACGCAACCTTGCTGGCAATGGACTGCCAAGCCATTTCGCAACGTGCCACCGTCAAATACCTGATCGGGAACAATCCATTTTGATGTCATGATGTGCCCTCTGCCTCAGGATCAAAGAAATACGGATCAAGCGCCAATTGAATTTGCGCCCGAACAAGCCGCTGCGCTTGCGTACCAGATAACGCGTCTGCGCGGTCAAGAACAGGCTGGCTAAAAACCTGCCACAAAATTGGATCAGGAATTTGACGAGGCAGATCATCAAAAAGCTGCTGAACCGCGACCTTTACCGAGTGTACAGGCCAATAATATCTAATCCGATCAGCCAAGCCAAAGTGGCGCTGCAGCTTTAGCTGATCGGCGCCACCTTGATAATGCCCTTGCCAATATCGCGGATCATCCAGCATTGCCGTTTCCAAAGCATGCGGCAATTTCCGTTCGCTGCCAGACGAAAAACTGCGCACAATATCAAGCGAATACAACGCTTGGCGGTACGCAAGCGTCAACGCCGGCCCCACTTTTTGAAACGCAAATCCGAGCGCGGCCAAGCGTGGAAATACTTGCGGGTGCTGATAATCAGTGGAATGGGCCTCGAGGCAAACCGATGGCCAATCCGCAATTGCTTGGATCAACTTGGGGTCTTTGGCGATTGGCAGGTGGTGGATTTGCATTGGCGAAAACTCGACGCCCGGTTGCACCACCAAGCCACCAATCTGCGGCGCCATGTCGCCAAATTGATCCCTGTGAATAGCCAGCGTTGCCCTAGCAGCATCAGGAGACGTCGGCGCGATATCACCGCTTTCATCTGTGCGTGCACCACCCGGTGGCGGCACTTCTGTGCCGACAACAAACATCAAATCATCGGCCATGTTTGCGCAGGTTCGTGCAAGGTCCGCAGACCGGCGCGACGTAATTTCATCATCTAATTGGGCGGGCTCACCTGCGCAGCCCTCAGAACAATCCAAGTGGATTTTGCTGAAACCAGCTTGCGCATAACCTGCAACCAGTTGGTGGGCCTTCGCCATCGCGCTATCTGAGTTTTCACTGCGCCAAGCCTGTGGCCCAAGATGATCGCCGCCAAACTGAATACGCTCACGGTCAACGCCTGCGTCTTTTGCAATGCCGTGTACAAACGCCATGAAATCGTTTGGGCGCATTCCGGTGTAGCCGCCATCTTGGTTCACCTGATTGCTGGTCGCTTCAATTACAATAGGTCTGTCCAGCGTCTGTGCCCGCAGCAACGACGCCAAAATAACATCCGCTTGCGATGAGCAAACAGATGGGATCGCTACGGCGTGACCCGCGCGATTGCGCTGGATGATATCGCGCAACACCTCAGACATGGGCGGCCTCTTGTAGTGCAGCAAACGCGGCTCCACGTGCGCCGCTTGCATCACCGCCTTGGGCGCATAAAATAGGTGTGTCGCACAACGCCGCCAATTGGATGTCGCGCAACGCATTCTGCAAATCCGTTGCAACGCCATCAACTTGGGACAGGCCGCCACCCAAAACAATCACATCTGGGTCGACCGTCAAAATTAGGCTATGCAGCAATTCCGCTGTGATCTGACACCAAATCTCCCAAACCCGTTGCACGGCGGGGTTAGTATTTCGCGCTTGTACCAGCTCTGGCGGCGTCGCAGTGATGCCAGTCAGAGCCGCGGCCAAACGGGTAAGACCAGGGCCTGCAATCAGTGTTTCAACGCAGCCCATCCGGCCACATCCACAGCGTACCAGCGGCAGATCAAACTCATGCACGATATTTGCGGCCAGTGGCGTGTGACCAAACTCGCCAGCAATATCATTTGGCCCCGACCACAGCGCGCCATCAACTGCAATACCGCCGCCAACACCTGTTCCAAGTATTAGCGAAAGAACCGTCCTATGGCCTCGCCCATGTCCAAATACCGCCTCGGACAAAGCAAGCGCGCGACAATCATTTACGCAAACAATATCACGACCGCAGGCCGTATTAATGTCCTGCGAGAAAAGTCTATCATTTGCAGGCAAATTCGCCATCAACGCAAGTCCGGTGTTGCGGTCAATTAAACCGGGCAATCCAAGGCCCACTGGAATGATTTGGCCCGATTGTGCGTCAGCCCACGCAATCTGCTCCGCAACAGCCGAAACCAACTGGTCATAATCAGGCGGTGTCGAAACGCGTTTACTGCCAACAACTTGCCAATCTGCATCAAACAATTGCACCTCTATTTTGGTGCCGCCAAGGTCAATCCCAGCCGCAATCATGATGTCACCGGATAAAGCTTAACACCGTCAACGACACGGCTTAGCGTGCCTTGACCCACAAATGGATTATCCACATTCAAACCCAATGCATCAGACCAAATCACCCCAGTCACTTGTGACGCGGCAACACATAACGGCGCAGCCCATATTGGCCCAAAAGGCATCGCGATATCAATGTCGCCGCCGGGCCCGATGGACGAAACTGTTACCGCTGGAAACTGTGTGCGCAATTCCGCGATCAAATCGACCTCATAGGCTTGTGCCACAGACTGCGGGCTCAGGAATACCGTGATGTTTGTACCATCTGTCACAAACGATTTTGGCCCATGGCGGAACCCCAACACACTGTCAGATAATGCAGGCGTTTGCCCTGCCGTTAGTTCCAGAACCTTTAACGCGGCTTCACGTGCGGCACATGCCAACGGGCCAGTCCCCAGATAGACACTGCGCGTTGGAGTATCGCCAATGGCAATACGAAACATCGGGAGCAAGCGCGTCAACTCAACCGCCATCGCTTCCATCCGCGCCGCAAAATCACACGGCGCATCAAATAATGACAACGCCGTCAGCAACATCGTCGAAAAGCTTGATGTCATGGCAAAACCAGCGTCGTGGGTTTCAGATGGAAGCACGATGACTTTGGACGGCCCCTTGCTTGGGCGCTGCGCCAATGCACCGTCACTGTTGCAGGTGATATGCAAACGCGGGGCGGCCGGGGCCAAAGCATCCAAAGCGTCCAACGTGCCAATGCTTTCGGCGCTATTTCCTGAGCGGCCAAAATTAACGACCAATGGGCGCTTACCGCGCAAAAACGCCTGCGGACGACTGACCAAATCAGTGGTAGGCACCGACCGCAGCCGTGGACCAGCCTGCCCTTCAAGACCCGAAACAATGATATCACCGATAAACGCGCTGGTGCCAGCACCACAAAACCAGATCTCATCAACCTGCTGGTCAGCAATCCAATCACGCAGGGTTGCGGGGTCAAACGCATTACCCCACGCCGACCAAATAGCTGGCTGCGCATGTATTTCGCCCCAAGTATCCCATCGATCAAGTACTGCTAAATCTCTCATGTGGTTTTCGTGACCTTTGATAGTGTTTCAGGCGCATCTGGGTTTAACCCCAGCGCCAAAGCTGTTTTCAAAATTATTGGATACATCACCGCCAACATAAGCGAAGCAGCGGCGGCAGGGCTTGTCCGTCGTCAGGGTTTTTGGAACCAATGGTAGCTTAAGCTAAGAGAGAGTTCGGCTCATCTGGTTGGTTTCATTATGCGGCGTGCTGTCTGAGATGCAAGCGTCGCGCTTAGAGTGTCTTTCGTTTGCTCCTTTCTCGTTGTTGTAGAATAGCTTTGTCGCGGCCGAAGTATACGTCAGACGGTGTGACGTTGTTCAGGCTTTCGTGGTAGCGCTGGTGGTTGTAGTGATCCACGAAGGCTTCGATTTGAGCTTCAAGGTCACCCGGCAGGAAGTAATTTTCTAGCAAGATGCGGTTCTTCAAGGTCTGATGCCATCGTTCGATTTTGCCCTGTGTTTGGGGATGATACGGCGCACCTCGAGAGTGCTTCATACCTTTGCCTTTCAACCATTCCACCAACTCCCCCGAGACGTAGCTTGAGCCGTTATCACTAAGAAGGCGAGGCTTGTGGACGACATGCACTTGGTCACATCCCGACGCCGCCAAGGCCAAGTCCAGCGTGTCCGTCACATCTTGGGTTCTCATGTTCCCCTCTCGTGCATTGCTACGCAATACCCTACCGGGCAGCGGTGCAGAGTTTCCACGAGATGATGTAGCGGCTGTAATCGTCAAAGATTGTGCTGAGATAGAACCAGCCCCAGCCGATGATCTTTAGGTAGGTGAAGTCGGTTTGCCAAAGCTGGTTGATGGCCGTGGTCTTGTCTTTGAACTCGCTAGCGGCCTTGATGACAATGAAAGCTGGGCTGGTAATCAGATCATACGCCTTCAAGATCCGATACGTCGAAGCCTCTGATACAAAGCAGCTTTCTGTGTCGTGAATGTCACCGCAACTCTCGCGTGCAACTCTGTCTCCTTCAAGCCAGTTGACCACCTTGCGCCGGACCTATCAGGAATGCGGTTCCAGACGTGTTTTGGCTTGGGAGATTGATCCTGCAGGCCAGCTTCGCCACGCTGCAAGATACCGATCGATACCACGTAGAATGTGGTTCGTAGGGATGCCAGTTTGGCAACGTGAGACGCGCTGACAGATGGCCTTCTTCGACCACGGATGATCTCCAGCTTCTCAGATGCGGGGTATCTCATTCGGGGCCCCCACCGTCGAACATGCTTTTTTTGAGCAGTCGGAGTTCGAGCGTTTGCTCCGCCACAACTTCCTTCAGGTCGCAGGCTTCACGGCGCAGATCCTTAACCTCGTCAGTGTTGGCCGCACGCGCGTATCGCCAGCAAGGCGTCGTTTGCCAACTTCCATGAAGTCCTTGGACCATTTGTAATAGATGCCCTGGGAGATGCCTTCACGGCGGCACAGCTCAGCAATGCTATCTTCCCCGGCAGGCCGTCCAGCACGATGCGGATCTTCTCTTCTGATGAATAATGTTTGCGGGTGGCCCGTTTGATATCTTTGACGATCTTCTCGCCAGGGCTTTTACGTGTTCCAGTTGTCTGTCTCATCTTCCACTCTCAGTGGTTACGATGAGCCAAGAACACTCTCTTATCAAATAACGTATTTGACCCATAGGCGCTGACGTCAGACATTGCGAACCTTGCAGGTGTTCATAAAACTTTGGTATTTCTCAAAAATTACGCCCCGAGAGCGTTAGCTCACGAGGCGCAGAAGGAGACAAATGAAATAACTTAAACACTCACATAGTCTCAACTTGGGACTTAATGTGCTTATTGACAATCATTATTGTTTTTTCACCAGCTGGCCGCGACGGATCGGCTGATGTGCAGAAAGATTCAGATGGCAAACTTTGGTTCGATAGCGCACCTAAAAGAGCTACTTCTCGGAATGGAACGCGATCTTGGGATCGGCGATCTGGGCGCAGTGCAAAAAGACATCGTCTACGCCGCGACAATCTTGTCGGAGAAGGACAGGAATTTTGAAACTGACGAATTACGTCGGCGCACCCTACTTGAAGGAGTGTCCCGCAGCAGTTTTTTCAGAGCACTGAAAGACGTCGTGGAAGCAGGGTACCTCAATCACTGTGACGGTACGCAACGTTCAGTTTACGAGCTTTCGGACAAAATAAAGTAGAAATATACACATTCCGTTTCATGGCTATTAAGTTCGCTGGCCGCATCATATGCGCTGATCCCGGGGCCTTTGCGTCGGTCCGTGGCATGCCGCATTATTTATCATGGGGTACGCGACCGGAGGTGCGGCAGCACTTGCACTTAAAACGAGCACGCGGCACCGCATCATCCGGTTAGACTATTTTTTGGCCTCAAGCGCCTCAAGACGGGCCGAAAGGCTCGCATTTTCTTCGCGGGCTTTTTGCGCCATCGCGCGCACCGCATCAAATTCTTCGCGTGTCACGAAATCACGGTCCGCCAACCAACGGTCCATCATGCTGCTTACTGCAGTGCCCGCTTCGTCTTTGGCACCTTGGGCCACACCCATCGCATTTGTCATCAGTTGTGAAAAATCATCGAGGATTTTATTTCTGGTCTGCATCGCAGTCTCCAATTCTATCTGATGCTTATATGGGGTGCTGGTGCCCGTCGCGCAAGCGGTTGACTTCCCGTCCGTGGTGTCAAAAGTAACACCTATGATTGCAGCACTCACATTCCCCAATATCTCGCCCGAAATTTTCAGCTTTGACCTGTTTGGTTTTCACATCGCACTGCGCTGGTACGCCATGGCCTATATCGTTGGCATCATGCTCGGCTGGCAAATGTTAAAAGCCGCGATAACACGACCGCAACTGTGGCGTGACGGGTCCCCAATGGCCGTGGCCAAGCTCGAAGACCTCACCACATACATCGTCGTCGGCGTTATTGCAGGCGGACGGCTCGGGTATGTCATATTCTATAAACCGGCCTACTATCTATCGAACCCGATTGAGATACCGATGATCTGGACCGGCGGCATGTCGTTCCACGGCGGGTTCCTCGGGGTCGTTGTCGCCGTCTGGCTGTTCAGCCTGCGGCACAAGGTCGCCCTGCCCGCTTTGGCCGACGGGATCGCACTGGCAGCGCCAGTCGCAATCTTCCTCGTACGGATCGCAAATTTCATTAACGCCGAACTATGGGGTCGCGAAACCAACGTGCCGTGGGGCGTGATTTTCCCGACCGAAGCCGCGCAAAGCTGTGCCACCGCGGCTGGCCTGTGTGCGCGCCACCCATCACAATTGTATGAAGCAGGCCTCGAAGGGCTGCTGCTCGGCACACTGCTATTCCTACTGGCATTCCGGTTTTCTGGGCTCCAGAAAACTTGGCTGCTGTCCGGCGTATTCTTTGCAGGCTACGGCATTGCGCGGTTCCTGATCGAATTCGTACGCCAACCGGACGCGCAATTTGTAACCGCAGGCAATCCGCTTGGGCTCGCGTTTCAAATGGGTGATTGGGGCCTCACCATGGGGCAAACGTTGACGCTACCGATGATCATCGTAGGGCTAGGAGTTGTCTGGTGGGCCGCGCGGCGATGACAGCACTTGGCGACCTGATGGCGGCGCGCATTGCCGCAACGGGGCCAATCACATTGGCCGACTATATCGGCGATTGCCTGATGCATCCGGTGCACGGCTACTACACCACACGTGATCCGTTTGGCGTGCTGGGCGATTTTACCACCGCCCCCGAGATCAGCCAGATGTTCGGCGAACTCATCGGGCTGTCGCTAACGCAAGCATGGCTGGATCAAGGATCACCCACACAAATCAGCCTCGCCGAACTTGGACCCGGACGCGGCACGCTCATGGCCGATGCATTGCGCGCAACACGCGGCGTGGCAGGCTTTCACGCTGCCCTGACCGTTCACTTTATCGAAACATCCCCCAGCCTGCGCGCCAAACAAGCCGAACTTGTCCCGCACGCAATATGGCATGACGATGCAAATACCCTGCCCGACGCTCCACTATTTGCGATCGCAAACGAATTCTTTGACGCACTACCAATCCGGCAATTCACGCGCGATGCGGGCGGCTGGCGCGAACATATGATCGGGGTGACCGACGGCAAGCTGACGCTCGGTCTCAGCCAAGCCGCACCACTGAACGCACTTGATCACAGACTAACCGACACCAAAGACGGCGATGTGATCGAAGTTTGCCCTGCGCTACCCGCAATCATCAGCCATATTGCAAAACTCATCGACACCCACGGCGGGGCGGCATTAATCATCGACTACGGCGATTGGCAGTCACAAGGGGACACGCTTCAAGCACTCGCAGGCCACGAAACAACCGACCCATTTGCAAACCCGGGACAAGCAGACCTGACCGCACACGTTGATTTTGCAGCCATAGCTGCCGCAGCCACAACATACACTCGCGTGACACCCCAAGGCATTTTCCTCGAACGACTTGGCATCACCGCGCGGGCGCAAACCTTGGCCAAAGACTTGACCGGCGACGCCCTGACAAGCCACATTGAGGCACATAAACGCTTGACCCATCCAGATGCGATGGGGAACCTGTTCAAAGTAATCGGCTTATACCCAAATGGCGGCGCGCCCCCTGCAGGATTGAACCCATGACGCTTGATATCATCACCGACGACCTGCTTGATGGGGTCAACCACGGGTTCTTTGGACGGCAAGGCGGGGCGTCTTCTGGGGTGTTCTCGGGGCTGAACTGTGGGTTTGGCAGCAGTGATCAGCATGACATCGTGGCAATCAACAGGTCGCGCGTGGCATCTGCCATGGGCGGAACCGCCGACACCATGGTCGGCGTGCACCAAATCCATTCAGCAGACGTGATCACTATCACTGCAGCCAAACCCGACAAACCCAAAGCAGACGGCATTGTGACTGCCACGCGCGGGATCACCCTTTCGGTGTTGACCGCTGATTGCCAACCAGTGCTTTTCGCTGACATGGACGCAGGTGTCATCGGGGCGGCACATGCGGGTTGGCAAGGGGCGCTCACCGGCGTGTTGGGCAACACCGTTGATGCGATGGTCGGCCTCGGGGCCACGCGCAACAACATCGTGGCAGTCATCGGACCATCCATTAGCCAACGGGCCTATGAGGTCGGACCAGAGTTCGCAGAACGTTTCATCGACGAGGACCCACTGAACGCGCGCTACTTTGCACAGGGCACCGACGACCGGATGCAATTTGACCTGCCAGCCTTCGGTCTCGGACGCTTGCGCGCGGCGGGGATCAAAGACGCAGCATGGACGCGGCACTGCACCTACAGCGATCCGGCGCGATTCTATTCCTACCGGCGCAGCGTGCATGAAAAACAGGCCGACTACGGGCGGCTCATTGCAGCAATCCGGCTTTGATCTAGGCAGAAATGGGGCAGGCCATTGCCCCAATCTGCGAAACAATCCACTCAAAACCTTGCTGATTGTTTTCGGCTACAGCGCAAATCCCTTATTTCATTGGGGTGCCACCGGTTAACAAAATGAGGCGAAATTTTTCTTCAAATTTTACAAAAACCTTTTGGATCGCCCCATTCCTGCCCCGCAGAACCATCAAGATGTATGCAACGCCAACAAACAAACGCGGCACATATATTAACTCTGAGGAGAGCAGTCATGGGACCATCTAAACGTTGGATCGACAACACAATCGAAGAAGCAAACAAGTGCGAAACGAAAATGCCATGGGAACGTGGCTTGCGCCGCCAAGCCATGATTTCACGTCGTCTGGAACAGTCCGAGCAGGTTAAAGTATCTCTGCCACCGATGCCGTCCTTCATGACAATGGTAGTCACTGCATAAAATTTACGACATTGGCCCTCGTGGCCCGCTTCCCAAGAGCCTGAAAACCGTGTGGTCCTCCTTCCACACGGTTTTTTGCTGTCCTAAGACCGCGATTCGCACAAAGCCCATGGCAAATGTGGCGGATAAAACCGCGTAGTATGAACAATCTTGGGCATCCGCATACGATTGATGCGCCAAATCATCTCAAAATCAAATTTCTTTGACAGTGCGGGCACCTTTGGGCCACATTCAGTCTCAACAGCAATCATCTCCTCAGATGTTGTCGGTGGGGCCGACAGATGATGTGACAAACCAAAGTGGTGCGACGCATGAATAAGACCCCAAACACCACCGCAGGCCTCGCGGTGGCACCCTATACGTCTCCGACCCATATGGGTCGGGGCGCTGCTAGTCCAAGTGGGCAACCACTCCGCGCAAAGCACCTAATGCGCAGGTATGAAGTTGCCCACCTGACACCCTCCAAAACCATAGAAGACTTCTCCAAAATCGCGCCAGCTATGCCCGTGTTTGAAGACACTTTTGCCGCCTTCGGACGTGGCGCTATCTTGCGGACCCAATCTGGCATGATGGCCGTTGAAGATCTGTTACCCAGTGACAATGTGCTAACTGATCACGGCTATCAGACGCTGCTTTGGCACGGGACCCACGGCCTGAAATCGGGACGATGACGCGGATCACGGCTGATGCACTTGGTTTTGGGCGCCCTGCCCCTGATCTGGTACTTGGGCCAGCAGCGCGGATGCTGCACCGATCACCTGCGACACGCATACTAACCGGTGCCGACGCGGCACTGATCCCCGTGCGCAACTTTATCGATGGCGATCAATTGATCGAACTGCGACCCATCGCACCCGTTCATTGCTACCAGCTTGGGTTTGCAGAACACGCCTGCGTCAACGTCAACGGGATCGACGTGGAAACGCTCCATCCTGGTCCGGCGCACGCTATTGGGCTTGGGCCAGATTTGCTGCCACACCTTATGGCCATGTTTCCACATATGCACTATTTGACAGACTTTGGACCGCTGACCGCACCACGCCTGAACAAGGCTGATATTGATTTGGTAATGGCAGCCTAAGCGTTCTGCGCCAAACGGGCCTCAAGCACGTCAAACGGCACACCCGGTTCATCTTTTGCACCACGGATAACCAGTGACGTCTTGACGCTTGCGACATTGTCGGCGCTCGTCAGATCTTCGGTCAGGAACCGCTGGAACGTGCGCAAGTCTGGAGCGACGCACTTCAGAACAAAATCGACCTCACCGTTCAACATATGGCATTCGCGCACCAGCGGCCATTGCAAACACTTGGCTTCAAACGCAGTTAAATCGACCTCGGCCTGACTGACCAGCCCAACCATCGCAAACACCTGTACTTCGAACCCTAGCTCGCGGGCATCCACTTCGGCGTGATAACCGCGGATGTAGCCCTGCTCTTCGAGTGTACGCACGCGGCGCAAACAAGGTGGCGCAGAAATCCCAACCCGACGCGCCAGCTCTACGTTGGTCATACGGCCATCTGCCTGCAACTCAGCCAGAATCATACGATCAATCTCATCAAGCTTTGCGCCCGGCATGTCAGCATCCCCTCGTTGGTTTTGCAAAGACTACGCCCGACGAAGCTTATGCGCAATAATGTTTCACACTTGCGCAACAAAATGATACGAGAACAAAGATCACAGCGCAGTCATGCGGGGTTCCAACACGCCCGCGCCACGGCTATATCGGTGCAAACACCATCAAAGGAACGCGCCGTCATGTCTGTCACTCGCCACACCAAAGTTCTGATCATCGGCTCCGGCCCCGCAGGTTACTCCGCTGGCGTCTATGCTGCGCGCGCCATGCTGGAACCCCTGCTTGTGCAAGGCATTGAACCGGGCGGGCAGTTGACCACGACCACCGAAGTCGAAAACTGGCCCGGCGACACCGAAGTCCAAGGTCCCGACCTGATGATCCGAATGGAAGCACACGCACGCGCCATGGGCTGCGACATTGTCGGCGACATCATCACATCGCTCGACCTGTCCAAGCGGCCATTCACAGCGCAGTCCGACAGCGGCACCGTCTACAAGGCAGACGCTGTGATCATGTGCACAGGTGCGCGGGCAAAATGGCTTGGGCTGCCAACAGAAGAGAAATTCAAAGGCTTCGGCGTATCGGCCTGTGCGACCTGCGACGGGTTCTTTTACCGTGGCATGGAAATCGCGGTCATCGGCGGCGGAAACACCGCTGTTGAAGAAGCACTGTTCCTGACCAACTTCGCGTCCAAAGTCACGCTGATCCACCGCCGCGACGAATTGCGCTGCGAAAAGATCCTTGAACATCGACTGCTCAAGAACCCCAAGATCGAAACCCTGTGGTTCCACGAATTAGAAGAAGTCTACGGCACCGACAGCCCGCTAGGGGTTGAAGGAATCAAAGTCAAACACACAAAAACCGACGAAATCACCGATCTGCCGGTCAAAGGCCTGTTCATTGCGATCGGCCACGCGCCAGCATCCGAATTGGTCAAAGATCAGCTTGAATTGCACAGCGGTGGCTATGTAAACGTTGAAGCAGGGTCAACGCGCACTGCCATTCCTGGCGTGTTCGCAGCAGGCGATCTGACGGACCACATTTACCGGCAAGCGGTCACATCGGCAGGCATGGGCTGCATGGCAGCACTGGACGCAGAAAAATTCCTTGCCGAACAAGACTGATATGTTGCGCAATGCAGCATCAGACGGGCGTTGCATTCTGACAGCAACACGCAAACACTTGCGTGTAATTCGCCGATCGGAAAGTTTGTTCTATGGCTGAACAAACTTTTTGCGACATAGGTTCACTCGTGAACAATTAACGAGTCGCCTCAATGCCAATCCTTGCGCAAAATCGCTCTGTCGAAGACGAAGATCACCTCTTTCGTCTTTTGCGTCAGCTCGACATTGCGCCTCAGGCATCGCAGCGGGCGACGGCAACGGCGTTGGGTATTTCGCTTGGGCGGCTAAACGCGCAATTGCGGACCGCAGCAAACGCAGGACTTATCAAAGTCACAGACCGCGACGACACAGACAAGCGCAAACGCTTTGCCTACGTCATCACGCTGCGCGGTGGCTCTGAAAAAAACCGCCTTACAGACGTGTTTTTAAAACGCAAATTCACAGAATACGATGCACTTCACGCCGAACTGACCGGCGCCACATCTGGGCTTTCCCCATTTAAGCATAGGACCAAACTCATGCAGAATAACCTCGCCCCCGTTCCAGAGCTTTACGTCTCTTATGACAGCTCGCAAAAGATGAAGCTCGAAGCGGCCGACCTGACAAGCCACAACCTGACACCACGTCAAATCTGCGATTTGGAATTGTTGATGAACGGTGGGTTTAACCCGCTTAAGGGCTTCTTGTCCGAGGCCGATTATAACGGCGTCGTCGACAACATGCGCCTTACTGACGGCACATTGTGGCCAATGCCGATCACGCTCGACGTGAAAGCAGATTATGCAGACACAGTTGAGATCGGCCAAGACATCGCACTGCGCGACCAAGAAGGCGTGATCTTAGGCACCATGTCCGTGACCGACAAATGGACGCCAAACAAAGCGCATGAAGCCGAAAAGGTTTTTGGCGCTGACGATTCTGCGCATCCGGCAGTCAACTACCTGCACAACACAGCGGGCGACGTCTACCTTGGCGGCCCAGTCACAGGTATCCAGCAGCCAGTGCACTATGATTTCCGCGCACGTCGCGACACGCCAAACGAATTGCGGGCCTATTTTCGCAAAATGGGCTGGCGCAAAGTTGTCGCGTTCCAAACACGCAACCCACTGCACCGCGCACATCAGGAACTGACGTTCCGTGCGGCCAAAGAAGCCCAAGCAAATCTGCTGATCCACCCGGTTGTTGGTCTAACAAAGCCGGGCGACGTCGATCACTTCACCCGCGTGCGTTGCTACGAAGCCGTTTTGGATCAGTATCCTTCATCCACCACCGCGATGTCTCTGCTGAACCTCGCGATGCGTATGGCTGGTCCACGTGAAGCCGTTTGGCACGGCCTAATCCGTAAAAACCACGGCTGCACCCACTTCATCGTTGGCCGTGACCACGCGGGCCCCGGCAACAACTCCCAAGGCGAAGACTTCTACGGGCCGTACGATGCACAGGACCTGTTCCGCGAGCATCAAGAAGAAATGGGCATCATCATGGTCGATTTCAAACACATGGTTTGGGTGTCCGAGCGTGCGCAATACGAGGCAATGGACGAGATCAAAGACAAGGAAGACGTCACGATCTTGAACATCTCTGGTACTGAGCTGCGTCGTCGCTTGGTCGAAGGTCTGGAAATCCCAGAATGGTTCTCGTTCCCACAAGTTGTGGCCGAGCTGCGCAAGACTAAGCCAGCGCGCGACAAACAAGGGTTCACCGTGTTCCTGACTGGCTTCTCTGGCTCGGGCAAATCAACCATCGCAAACGCGTTGATGGTCAAACTGATGGAAATGGGTGGCCGTCCGGTGACACTGCTTGATGGCGACATCGTGCGTAAAAATCTATCATCCGAGTTGGGCTTTAGCAAAGAACACCGCGACCTGAACATCCGCCGGATCGGTTATGTAGCATCCGAGATCACCAAAAACGGCGGCATCGCGATCTGTGCGCCAATCGCGCCATACGCAACGACACGTCGGGCTGTACGTGAAGACATCGAAGGCTTCGGTGCATTCATCGAAATCCACATCGCCACGTCCATCGAGGAATGTGAACGTCGGGACCGCAAAGGCCTGTATAAGCTCGCGCGCGCAGGCAAGATCAAAGAGTTCACAGGAATCTCCGATCCCTATGACGTCCCTACAAACCCAGAGATGAGCATGGAAACCGAGAACGTCGAAGTCGACAATTGCGCACATCAGATCATCTTGAAACTGGAATCAATGGGCCTAATCAAAGCCTAAGCTAGATACAAAACGTCAAAGCGCCCGCTGCATCACTTCAGCGGGCGCTTTTGTTTGCGATGGGTTAAAACCCATCCTACGCGCTCCGTTAACGCTTAATGCAGCGCGACTGGCTGCATGTCATTTTCCAACGCCAAATGAACCGCCATTTCATTGGTGGCTACCAGCGCCAGCTGCTCTCCCTTGGCATTATGCACGGCAAACAACTGTTCCAAATCGCCTGCCTGTGCGCGCAGCTCATCTGACAAATCAGCCACCTCAATCGGTTTGACGTACACCGTCTTTGCGGCCATCGCAGCAAGATCAAATTTCGTATGCATCAGCTTATCCTTTCCGAATAATGACTGTTTGAACGACGCGCTCTGGGACGGACCTGTTAAGATCAACGTGCAGCAAGCCGTTTTCCATAATCGCCTCGCCGACATCAACACCGTCAGCCAAAACGAATGATCGCTGGAACTGACGCGCAGCAATGCCGCGATGCAAGAACGCGCGGCCCTCGGCATCATCGACCTGACGGCCACGGATCACCAGCGCATTGTCCTCGACCGTGATCGACAGATCAGCCATCGCAAATCCAGCCACGGCCAGCGTGATGCGATAAGAATTCTCAGACGCCTGTTCAATATTATACGGGGGGTAGCCGTCGTTGCCGGTTTTTGCCGTGCGTTCGACCAGCCGTTCAAGCTGTTCAAACCCCAACAGGAACGGATGGGTTCCCAAAGCCAATTTTGTCATCACACGTGTCCTTAAATCCAAGCGACATATCTGTTTGGGCCCCATTGCGGCGACCCGTACCAGAAATATGGGGACCAAACCGCCCGCCTGCAAGAGGAACCATTAGGAGGAATCACCGCAATGCGCGTATCAGCAAGGCTTACAGCGGTGACGAAGGCCCCAATTTCATGAACAGTTCAGCCAATATGGAACAGATTGACGTGCTGCGCATTGAACTTGCGGTGCTGCGCCAACAACACCGGGACCTCGACGAAGCGATCAGCGCCCTGCAAGACCGCCATACAGCCGATGTTTTATCCATAAAACGGCTAAAAAAGCAAAAGCTCGCACTGAAAGACAAGATCTATGCGTTGGAAGACAAAGTCACCCCTGATATCATTGCATGAACAGTATTGCGCGGCCTGTTCGCGCGGGTATAGTGCCGCTTTCTTAACTAGCAGGGGATCACCATGACCCAACCTTTGGTCGGCATCATTATGGGCAGCCAATCCGATTGGCCCACCATGCGCGAAGCGGCAGATATGCTCGACGCGCTTGACATTCCCTACGAGAAAAAGATCGTCTCGGCGCACCGGACACCCGACAGACTTTGGGACTACGGCAAAACCGCAGCGGATCGTGGGCTGCAAGTCATTATCGCAGGCGCAGGCGGTGCAGCACACCTGCCCGGCATGATGGCATCCAAAACCCGTGTGCCCGTCGTCGGTGTGCCGGTGCAAACCAAGGCATTGTCAGGGGTCGATAGCCTCTATTCGATTCTGCAAATGCCGCGCGGCTTTCCTGTTGCAACAATGGCAATCGGGGCAGCTGGGGCTGCCAACGCAGGGCTGATGGCCGCTGGTATCCTCGCGCTACAAGACAATAATTTGGCCGCACGACTTGACCAATGGCGCGCCGATCTGTCGGCCTCAATTCCGGATGAACCAACCGATGACTAACGTGACAACAATTGGGATTTTGGGCGGTGGTCAACTTGGGCGGATGTTATCGGTGGCGGCTAGCCGTCTGGGGCTAAAAACCCACATCTTTGAACCAGGAGCCAACCCGCCTGCAGCCCATGTTGCAGATGCGGTGACAACCGCATCCTACGATGACCGCGCAGCGCTGACTGCATTCGCACAATCCGTCGACGTCATCACATATGAATTCGAAAACATCCCAACATCCGCGCTTGATCTGCTCGAAACACTGCGTCCGATCCACCCCGGCAGGCAGGCGCTCGCGACATCCCAAGATCGATTGGTCGAGAAGAATTTCTTGCAATCACTCGGCCTGCAAACAGCGCCCTTCGCAACGGTCGACAACACGGCTGACCTCGACGCAGCAATCGCGCAAATCGGCATGCCCGCTATCATGAAAACCCGCACCATGGGTTATGACGGCAAGGGCCAAGCGCGGATCATGTCCCAAGGCGACGCGGCCCAAGCATTGGCCGACATGGCAGGCGCGCCCGCAATCCTTGAAGGGTTCGTAAACTTCAGCCACGAAGTATCGATCATCGGGGCACGCAGCGCAGACGGCGCCGTCGCCTGCTTTGATCCGGGCGAAAACATACACGTCGACGGCATCTTGCGCACGACCACAGTGCCGGCAAAACTGACGCCATCCCAACGGACCGACGCGGTATTAATCGCGGCACGCATCTTGAACGAACTCGACTATGTTGGAGTCATGGGGGTCGAATTATTCATGACACAACAAGGGCTTATCGTGAACGAGATCGCACCACGGGTTCACAACTCTGGGCATTGGACGCAAAACGGCTGCACCATCGATCAGTTCGAACAGCACATCAGGGCAGTTGCAGGCTGGCCATTAGGCGACGGATCGCGGCACAGCGATGTGGTCATGGAAAACCTGATCGGGGATGACATGGACCGACTGCCTGAACTGGCAAAGACCACAGCAGCCCTGCACCTTTACGGCAAAGCAGACGTTAAAACGGGGCGCAAAATGGGCCACGTGAACCACGTCAAACCCAGCAAATAAGGCTCAATTGGATCCAAAAATCACGTCGCCAAGGCTCAGCCCGTGGTCAAAGCGACCAAGCTCCAAAAACGTCATGACTTGGGCCATCACCACAGGGTTATTCATCATAAATGTGTGCGTGACCGGCATGACAAGATGATCAACCTCACCAAGCAAATGGGTGCTTTCAACCGACACCTTGCCATCATCAGGACCATCAATCAGCGCGGAATAGACAGGGTTCAAACTGCGCGTTCCGGCGATGATACCAACTTCAACCTCGGCCAAACCCAGCGAGTTAGGCAGGCTGCCGTCCTCAGTTCCCAGCTGCAATCCAGCTGGGCCATTCACCCACTGAAACGGCTCAAAATCACCAAAAATATCAACCAGTTCAGACCCGCTATTTGGTGGGCCCAACATCACCACACGGCCCATATTTTCAGGACGATTGTTGTTCAGCCACGCGCGCACCAATATGCCACCCATCGAATGGGTGACGAAATTCACAGTAGCATCACCGCACGCGGCAACATCAGCAGGCAGGTTTTTATCAACCAACTGCTGGATCGTTTCCTCGGTCGATGGATAGCCGCTGTTCACCACAGTGTAACCGTTGCTTTCCAAAACCAATGCCATCGGGGCAAACGAAATTTCCGTGCGGGCAAGGCCGTGCAACATCACGATGCATTGCTCTTGGGCAATAGCCGTCAGCGGGGACAGGATCAGGGCGATTGCGGACAAAATTATCTTCATGACCCATGAAATAACATCGCTAGATCGATATTAAAGGGGCACAAAAACTGACCTTGCGTCTTTTGGTCAATCCCTGCCAAATGGGGGCATGAAACGCCCCATTCGCCTCGCGACCCGCGCCATTATCATGCATGAAAACCGACTGCTGCTAGTGAATGCATGGAAAGACCGATCCGACCTGTGGTGCGCACCCGGTGGTGGGGCGGAACCGCACAGCAGTCTGCCCGACAATCTGGCTCGCGAAGTCATGGAAGAAACCGGCCTCACCGTAAGCGTGGGCGATGTGTGCCTGATCAACGAATTTCACGACCCCAATGGCAGTTTCCACCAAACCGATATCTACTTTCGGTGCTCTATTACAGGCGGCGAAATCAGCGACACATGGGTCGACCCTGAAGGCATCGTGACACAGCGCAAATGGGCGACGCGGGCGCAGATGGATACCTTGCACATCAAACCCGACAGCCTCGCATCCGTGGCATGGAATGAGACAGACGCAATCAAATATGACGCGCTGGAACCCATCGTACGTTAGACACGGCGATGCCGCCTAATACCAGTACGCCGGCGGCGATCAAGCGAACGCTCACAGGCTCGGCCAAAAAAATAACGCCAGCCAGCACTGCGATCACAGGCACGCTAAGCTGGGCAACAGCAGCGACAGTCGTCGGCAATTCTGGCAACACGCGGTACCACAACGCGTATCCCATCCCAGACGTGACTGCCCCCGCCACAATCGCCGCAGCGACGCCGCCGACTGATAAGACTCCGCCGCTCGCCAACAACAGGCTGAGTGCGACCAGCGGTAAACACAAAATGAAATTGCCTGCAGATACAGCAAGCGGATCGCGCACACCCTGCCCCAAAATCGTATAGGCCGCCCAACCCGCTGTGGCCGCGATCATCGCAAGCGTGCCTGCAAACGGGACCATAGCCGGACCGCTGGGCCACAACAACACGGCCAAACCAACCAACGCAAACGCGGCACCGACCCAACGCATCACGGGCACCGGCTGTCGCTTAAAGACGGCCCAACCGAACATCATCATCTGCAAAATGCCAAACAAAATAAGCGCGCCCAAACCAGCGCCAAGGCTAAGGTAAGCCCATGAAAATCCTATCATATAGACCGTTAGTGCCAACGCACCGCGCCAGCGATTTGGCAGATCAACAAACGGGGATTGGCCGCGCAGGGTCACGAGAACAGCCAGCATTGTAGCCCCCGCAGCCACACGAATGACAGCAAACACAAACGGGTCCATGCCAAATGTGGCCACGCCCACGCGGTTCAAAACCGAATTGGCCGCAAAGGCCGTCATGCTGACAGCAACAAGGAAAAAGAGTTTCATTTGTGATGTGTGCGCCGACGTAGGATGGGTTTCAACCCATCACGCTCCGCCAAAGGCGGTTGGATAGACCAATGCTTGTTCAGGGACGCCCATGACACCAGCCAGGGCCAAGTATTCTTGCGGATAAGGGCCACGCAATTTCGCCGCCGCATCATGTGAAAACCCTGTCTTGCCATAAAATTCTTGCGGGCCCAACACGACAATTGGTGTTCCCGTTAGACGGGCCCACTCGGTCAACATCCCCATCATGCGCTTACCGTACCCGCGGCGCTGCACATCAGGGGCAATCGCGACAGGGGCAAGACAAAGCCAGCCCTTTGGTTTGATCATATAAGACAGAGCGTAATAGCCAACAATCTGGTCGCCCATCGGCATCACCTGTTCGCCCGCAATCAAACCGGACTTGCGCAGCTTGTGAACCAACATAACCTCGTCCGTGCTGCCAAATGCTGCTGCAATCAGATCGTCCACCAAAGGCTCTTCTCCGCGTTTTAGGTCACGGGCAAAACTGGGCATGTTGAACATGTAAAATCCTTTAGGGATGATGGGTTAAAACCCATCCTACGCTGTGCGGTTCGGACGACAAGTGGGGATACGAAAAAGGGCGGCCCAGTTAAGGACCGCCCTTCATTATTGATCGACAGTGCGGTTCTCGGTGATTTCTTCGAATTCACCTGCCGCCTGTAAAACCGTTTGGGCGAAGCCCAAGCCGGTTCTTACATCATGCCGCCCATGCCGCCCATGTCAGGCATGCCGCCACCGCCGCCACCGTCTTTGGCAGGCTTATCAGCAACCATAGCTTCGGTTGTGATCAACAGGCCTGCAACGGATGCAGCGTCCTGCAGCGCAGTACGGACAACTTTAGCTGGATCAATAACGCCGAATTTGAACATGTCGCCATATTCTTCAGTCTGCGCGTTGAAACCAAACGCCTTGTCATCAGATTCACGGATTTTGCCAGCAACGACAGACCCGTCAACACCAGAGTTTTCAGCAATCTGACGCAGTGGTGATTCAATCGCCTTACGGATGATCGAAATACCAACGCTTTGATCAGGGTTTGCACCCTCAAGACCGTCAAGAACCTTAGCAGCTTGGATCAAAGCAACACCACCGCCAACAACGATACCTTCTTGAACCGCAGCGCGTGTCGCGTTCAGTGCATCGTCAACGCGGTCTTTACGCTCTTTGACTTCCACTTCGGACATGCCACCAACGCGGATAACAGCAACACCGCCAGCCAATTTGGCAACGCGTTCTTGCAGCTTTTCACGGTCGTAATCGGATGTTGTTTCTTCAATCTGACCACGGATCTGCATGACGCGTGCTTCGATTTCAGCTTTGTCGCCAGCACCATCGATGATGGTTGTTTCATCTTTCGTGATCGCAACGCGCTTAGCGGAACCAAGCATGTCAATTGTGACGTTCTCAAGCTTCATGCCAAGATCTTCGGAAATCACCTGACCACCTGTCAGAACAGCGATGTCCTGCAGCATGGATTTACGACGATCACCAAAACCAGGTGCCTTAACAGCAGCAATCTTCAGGCCGCCGCGCAGTTTGTTCACAACCAATGTTGCAAGCGCTTCGCCTTCAACATCTTCTGCAATGATCAACAACGGCTTACCGGACTGAATAACAGCTTCCAGCAGTGGAACCATTGGCTGCAAAGAGCCAAGCTTCTTTTCGTGCAACAAGATGATCGCATCTTCCAGCTCGACAGTCATCTTCTCTGTGTTAGTCACAAAGTAAGGGGACAGGTAGCCGCGGTCGAACTGCATGCCTTCAACAACATCGGTTTCTGTTTCCAGACCTTTGTTCTCTTCAACAGTGATGACGCCTTCGTTGCCAACACGCTGCATTGCGTCTGCGATCTGCTGACCGATATCCGCTTCGCCGTTTGCAGAGATTGTACCAACCTGCGCAACTTCGTCGCTGTCGGATACTGGACGGGCCATTGCGATGATCGCTTCAACAACTTTAGTTGTCGCAAGGTCGATACCGCGCTTCAGGTCCATTGGGTTCATGCCAGCAGCAACAGACTTCATGCCTTCGCGAACGATCGCTTGGGCCAGAACTGTAGCTGTTGTTGTGCCGTCGCCAGCTTCGTCATTGGTACGGGAAGCAACTTCCTTAACCATCTGTGCGCCCATGTTCTCGAACTTGTCTTCCAGTTCGATTTCTTTGGCCACGGATACACCATCTTTGGTGATGCGCGGTGCGCCGAACGATTTGTCCAGAACAACGTTACGGCCTTTTGGGCCCAGTGTTACTTTAACGGCGTCTGCCAGAATGTTCACACCGTTCAACATACGGTTGCGGGCATCTGTGCCGAATTTTACGTCTTTAGCAGCCATTGATTAGCTCCTTCATAAATGAATAATTGATCGAAAGGTCAGTCAGGGATCCTTACAGGGTACCCAGAATATCGCTTTCTTTCATGATCAGCAGGTCTTCGCCGTCGATCTTAACTTCTGTGCCGGACCATTTGCCGAACAGAACTTTGTCGCCAGCTTTGACATCCATCGGGATCAGCTCGCCGCTGTCTTTGCGTGCGCCAGCGCCACAAGAGACGATTTCGCCCTCAGCAGGTTTTTCTTTTGCGGCGTCTGGAATGATCAGACCGCCCTTAGTTACGTCGTCGCCTTCGATGCGACGGACGAGAACGCGGTCGTGAAGTGGTGTAAATGCCATCTTAAGAACGTCTCCAGTTTCGTGTTAATCTTGGGTTAGCACTCACCATCTGTGAGTGACAACAATCTGAACTTATGTATCCGAATGGCCCGAGTCAACGGCGATGTGTGGAAAAATTCTGCAAAATGGTAACTGGATTAACCGACGTCGGTCTTACCACGTCGATCACTGCGCAAATTCGCGTAAAGCACGTGGTTGCGCCAGCGCCCGTTGATCTGCAAATAGCTTTGGGCGACGCCCTCGTATTTATAGCCGCATTGTTCCAGCAAACGACGCGACGGCGCATTTTCGGGCAAACACCCCGCCTCAACGCGGCTAAGGTCCAGCGTGCGAAACGCGTAATGCACCACGGCCTCAATCGCCTCTTTCATATAGCCGTTGCGCGCGAACGGCTGGCCGATCCAATATCCCGTCGTGCCTGCCTGCGCTGGACCACGGCGAATATTATCCAGCGTAATCGCCCCCAGCAGCGCATCATCCGACCGGCGGATCAAAAACAACGGCACCGCGTTGCCATTGGTAATCGACCGCTGCGCCCAGTAAACGCGATTGGTAAACGCCTTGCGCGACAGATGGTCCCCAGCCCACTTCGGCTCCCACGGGTTCAAAAATTCTTCGCTATCACTGCGCAACGCAGCCCACGCACGAAAGTCGCCATGCACCGGAGGGCGCAACGTCATCCGCTGCGTTTCCAGTCGGACTTTTTTCCGCAGCCCCAGCATCAGGCCACCAAACGGGCCTTAAGGTCATCCAAACTTGGTGCAGCCTCAGCAGGACCATAAAGCGCCATCGCAGACCCCGCCGCCCCCGCCATATGCTCGGCAAACGCCTTCACATCCGCAGTCGTCACCGCATCGACATTCGCGATGGTCTCATGCAGCGGCGGAATACGGCCCCACATTGACCACAGACGCGCAAGGCGTTCCGCACGGTTCGACGGGCTCTCAAGCCCCATCAGCAATCCGGCTTTCATCTGGGCACGCGCACGGGCAACCTCGACCTCTGACATATCATCAGCGGCGCGTTTCATCTCGTCCATCGTGACATTCGCCAACTCGGCGATTTCTTCAGCACTCGTGCCTGCATAAATCGTCGTCAAACCAGTGTCTTCATACGCACCCGCTTGGGCAAATATCGAATAACACAAACCGCGCTTTTCGCGAACCTCTTGGAACAAACGCGACGACACGCCGCCACCCATGACGGACGCATAAATCTGCGCGGTATAAATCGCCGGATCAAGATAGTTTGGGCCCTCAAATGCCAGCGCAAAATGCACCTGCTCAAGGTCCTTATTACGGCGCAACTCGCCACCACCAAACACGGCAGGTTCAATCAACGTCGCCGGGCGAACGATCGGGGACATACCACCAAACATCGCCTCGGCCTGCTTGCAAATCGCATCGTGATCAACGGCGCCAGCCGCGGCCAATACCATCTGGCCCGGGCCATAATGTTCAGCAACAAACCCGCGCAAATCTTCCGCCTGAAACGAAGACACACGCTCCGTTGGGCCAAGAATAGACCGCCCAAGCGCCTGATCGGGATACGCAACCTCTTGCAGCCAATCGAACACGATATCGTCAGGGGTGTCGTTGGTCATGCCGATTTCTTGCAAAATCACGCCACGCTCAATGTCGATATCAGCAGCATCAAACAGCGGTTCCATCAAAATGTCACCAATGACATCCAAGGCCAGCGGCACATCTTCTTCCAGCACCCGCGCATAATACGCGGTGTTTTCGCGGCTGGTATAAGCGTTCAAAAACCCACCGACATCCTCAATCGCCTCTGCAATCTGCAACGCAGTGCGGGTCGGTGTGCCCTTAAACGCCATATGCTCTAGGAAATGTGCAATGCCGTTTTGGTCGAGCCGTTCATGGCGGCCGCCAACATCAACCCAAATCCCAACACTGGCAGATTGCAAACCGGGCATATGCTCGGTGACGATCTGAAAACCGTTGGGCAAGGTGTGCGTTTGAATTGTCAAAGGGCGATCCGTTCTTTGATAAGCGTGGCAATGGCGTCAAAATCATTGGCCACACGTGTGACGCGCTCATCGCGGTCATATAGGTCAGCCATGCGCGGCGGAAGCGGTGGTTTTATACCGCTCGCGGCATTCACAGCATCGGGGAATTTAGCAGGATGCGCAGTAGCCAATGTGATCATAGGAGTAGCACCCAAATGGTCTTCGGCGACATGCACGCCCACGGCAGAATGTGGACAGAGCAATTCGCCGTGCTTGGCCAAATAGGTCTTGATCGCAGATGATGTTTCTTCCTCTGACGCACGACCAGACGTGAACGTGTCACGCAAATACTGATAGGCACCTTGGGAAATCTCAAAGCCACCAGACTTCAAATCATCCATCTGGGCGGCCACAGCGGCACCGTCGCCGTCATAGGCATAAAACAACGCTCGCTCAAAATTGGATGACACCTGAATATCCATCGATGGACTAATCGACGGAGTGACACCCTCTTTGGTATAGGCGCCAGTTTCCAGCGTGCGGTGCAGGATATCGTTCTGGTTCGTAGCGACCACTAGATCAGCAATCGGCAAACCCATTTGCTTGGCAATATAGCCCGCAAAAATATCGCCAAAATTGCCCGTCGGAACGGTAAAGCTCACCTCGCGGTGCGGCGCACCAAGGCTCACTGCGCTGCTAAAGTAATACACAACCTGCGCCAAAACGCGGCCCCAGTTGATGCTGTTCACCCCTGCAAGACGGACACCGTCACGGAACGCCGTGTCGTTGAACATATCCTTCAACATCGCCTGACAATCGTCAAAGTCCCCGTCCATCGCGAGCGCATGCACGTTGCTTTCCACAGGCGTCGTCATCTGCCGGCGCTGCACCTCGGACACACGACCATGCGGAAACAAGATAAAGACATCGACATTATCAAGACCACGGAACGCCTCCATCGCGGCCGATCCGGTGTCACCAGACGTCGCCCCAACAATCGTGATGCGCTCACCTGAACGGGTCAGCGACGCTTGGAACATCTGACCAATCAACTGCATCGCAAAATCTTTGAACGCAAGCGTGGGACCGTGAAACAACTCCAAAAGAAAATGGTTTGGCGCAAGCTGGACCAGCGGGGCACGAGCATCATGGCCAAAGCCCGCATAAGCACGGTCAATCATGGCACGAAATTCATCGTCAGTGAAGGTGTCGCCAATGAACGGACGCATCACGGTGAACGCAATCTGCTCGTACGATTGACCCGCCATTGCGGCGATCTGATCGGTGGTCAGCGTCGGCACCGTCTCGGGCACATACAGGCCACCGTCGGTCGCAAGACCTGTCATCATGGCTTGTTCAAATGTCAGCGCAGGGGCGCCACCACGGGTCGAAATATAACGCATCGGTCAGGTATCCTTGGTCTTTGAGACGCGGAAAATCAGAAAGAAAGTCATGGCCGCCCAAACAAGGGCCAGCCCAAACCACGTCACAGCATAAGCAAGATGGTCGTTTTTGATGTTGTTTGTGTTCACGGGCAACAGCGTTGTGCGCGGATCGGCTGGCGTCATCCGGGCGGCAACAACCATCAGCGGTTGCGCGTCCAATGCATCGGCCATCGCCGCCAAATCACGACCGAACCAAATGTTCTTAGGCAGGTCCGGAACAGGCGTTGATGAATTCATGTCGTCCGGCCAGATTAAATTGCCAACCACATCCGTCGGGCCGAGCGTCGCAACCTCGGCTTTGGCATCCAGCGCAAGCAACCCAAGATCGATCAGTATGCGACCTCCGTCGGCCAGATCAAATGCGCGGATCACGCGGTAGCCAGTGCCAGCCGCCGTGCCAGATGTCAGAACATGCAGCTCGGCACGATCCGGCGTGCCCGACATCCGCACCGCCGTATATTCATCGGTGACCTCAACAGGGTTTTCAGGAATCGCAATTGGCGCGGCCATAATGCGGGCATCAATATCCGCAAGAACCGCCTCTTTCCAAGTCAGGCGCTCCAATTGCCAAAAGCCCAGCGCCAGCAGAACCGCGACACCACTTAGGCCAAGTAGAAGAGGAAAAATAAATCTACGCACGAATGATATCCATGTCCTGTGATAGACAAAGGCGCCCGCAGAAACCCACGTGCGCCTTAGTATGTTTGGGGGGTAGGATGGGTCTTGACCCATCTGCACCGTTAGCCGCCCCAGATGTACACGGCTGCAAACAAGAACAGCCAAACCACATCAACAAAGTGCCAATACCAAGCGGCGGCTTCAAAACCGACGTGCTTTTCTGGGGTAAAGTGGCCACGGTTCAATCGCAGCAAGCAAACCAGCAAGAAGATCGTGCCGATCAACACATGGAACCCGTGGAAACCCGTCGCCATAAAGAAGTTGGCGCCGTAAATGTTTCCCGAGAAACCAAACGCTGCATGAGAATACTCATACACCTGAAACACGGTGAACAGCGCGCCCAATGCGACAGCAAGGATCAAGCCCCACTTCATATCTTGGCGGTTGTTTTCATGGACCAACGCGTGGTGCGCCCAAGTTGCAGCCATACCAGAACACAGCAAGATCAACGTGTTGATCAACGGCAAATGCCATGGATCAAATGTCTCGATCCCGACGGGCGGCCAAACGCCATCAACCAGTGGCGACGTGCCATCAGGGTTCATTGGGTACATCGCGTGCTTAAAGAACGACCAGAACCATGCCGCAAAGAACATAACCTCGGACATGATAAACATGATGAAACCATAGCGCAGACCGATCCGGACCACCGGGGTGTGATCGCCAGAATGGCTTTCGACAACAACTTCTGCCCACCATGCGTACATAACGTACAATACCATCGCGAGGCCGATCAAGAACATCCAAGGACCGCCGCCCTGCTTTGGCATCCAAAGAACCATGCCAAACAACATGATAAATGCGCCTAGCGCACCAAACAGCGGCCAGATGGACGGTGGTAAAATGTGGTAATCGTGGTTTTTCTCATGCGCCATGCGTAAATTCCCTCAGGGCTTGTCGTCTTAGTTGGAGTCTATGGCGATTTCAGTCGCCGATGTCAAAGTAGAACGGGTCAAAGTAGATGGCAAATTAAGCGCCGCCTGCAATTCATCTTCAGACAGATCAATCTCGTAAAACGTGTAGCCCAGTGTGATCGTGTGCACATACTGGCCTTCGCGGTCATCCACGATGGCAGGGTCCACAAAGAACGACACTGGCATCATAACGGTTTCACCGGGTTGCAAAATCTGCTCTTCAAAACAGAAACAGGCGATCTTGTCGAAAAACCCGCCCGCCTCGTAAGGGGTAACATTGTAGGCCGCAGACCCAGCAACCACACGGTCAGTCGGGTTATGCGCCTCGTAAAACGCCAGGCCAGTTTCGCCAATGCGCAACGTCATTTCGCGTTGCGCAGGCTTAAACGTCCACGGCATATCGCGGTCAAGAGAGGCATCAAACCGGATCTTGATGGTCTGATCCAGAATAACATCCGATTCGTACTCGGCCACGTTGGTGATGCCACCAAAGCCAGTGACACGGCAGAACCAGTCATAAAACGGGACAGATGCCCAAGCCAGAGCGCCCATCACAACCACAACGCTCACGGTTTGTGCAAGCGTGCGGTTTGGGCCCTGCAAGTTTGGGAATATCTTCATTCAGTTTCTCCTTCCTGAGGGATAATCGCAGGTCGGGCCACATGATCAAAGTTCTCAAATTGTCGCGCATCGCCCAATTGGATAACTTTGACGACAGTCAACGCAAAGATCAGACCGATAAAACTTGCAAGCAATATGCCAACGCCGAAATTTCGGCCCTTGCGACGCTGGTGGACTTCGTGTTCGACTCTAATCGCCATCTTATAAGCCTCCAAAGCCAGAAGCGCGCACAACGGCTTCGGCCAGCAACGCACCAAAGTGCCCAAATAGGTAGTATAACGAGACTTTGAACACCTGCCGCTCGACGGTGTAATTGTCGGCGTTGGCCGCGGCGTCATCACGGCGCCAGATGTCAAAGCAGCCCTTCAGGAACCATGCGTTCAACAGCAGCGATGTGACCAGATAGATCGGGCCGCCAATCGACGTGAACCCAAGGCCCACCGCGACAGGCACCAGCAACACCGCATAGACGATCACATGACGGCGGGTAACATCGCGACCATGGGTTTCGGTCAACATCGGCACGCCCGCATCGCCGTAATCAGACTTCACGAACAAGGCCAATGCCCAGAAATGCGGTGGCGTCCACATAAAGATCAGCGCAAACATCAGGATAGATTCAATGCTGACAGATCCCGTAGCAACGGCCCAGCCGATCATCGGAGGAAAGGCACCAGCGGCCCCGCCAATCACGATGTTATGCGGCGTCGCACGTTTCAGCCACATCGAATAAACCACGGCGTAGAAAAAGATGGTGAATGCCAGCAGCCCAGCCGCCAGCACGTTCGTTGCCAACAAAAGGAGGATAATCGCAAAGCCAGACAGCGCAAGGCCAATACCCAGCGCTTCACCCGGTTGCACGCGGCCCGATGGAATTGGGCGTTTTGCGGTGCGCTTCATGATGGCGTCGATATCAGCGTCCCACCACATGTTCAGCGCACCAGATGCGCCTGCCCCAACCGCAATGCAAAGCACGCCGACGAAACCGATAAACGGATGCACTGACACAGGTGCGACCAGCAGGCCGACGAGGGCGGTAAAGATGACCAGCGACATGACGCGCGGCTTTAGCAGTGCGAAATAATCGCCCATGCTTGCTTCGTATTCGCTGTTTTGCACGCTCATATCGGTCATCACAAATCCCATAGGGGGTTAGATGGGTTAAAACCCATCCTACGCAGGCAAGTGCCACAACGACGTGTCGTTGTGGCGGTTGTTGCTTAGACGCCGTTGATTTCTTTGGCTTCAATCAACCAAGCATCATATGTTTCTTGGCTTACGACCTTCACCGTGATCGGCATGTAGGCGTGGTCTTTGCCGCAAAGCTCTGAACACTGACCAAAGTAAATGCCTTCACGCTCTGCCGCGAACCATAGCTGGGACAAACGACCTGGAACGGCATCCTGCTTCACACCAAACGCTGGGATCGTCCAAGAGTGGATCACATCCGCACCAGTCAACTGCATAACGATAGTCGCACCGATTGGGACGACAACAGACGTGTCCGTCGCAAGGCGATATTCATTCTGGGAATAACCAAACTCTTCCAGCTCATCGCGGGCCAGCATAAAGCTATCAAATGCAACACCATCATCGACGTACTCATAGCCCCAGTACCACTGGTAGCCAGTCACCTTGATCGTGATATCCGCTTCAGGAATTTCCTGCTGCTTGAACAAAATCGGCAACGAGAACGCACCGACGAACACCAAAATAACAATCGGGATGATCGTCCAAGCAACTTCCAACGGCGAATTATGCGTGAACGTGCGCGGTGTCGGGTTCGATTTATGGTTAAACCGGATCGCGATCCAAATCATCAGACCAGTCACAAACAACGTGATGATCGTAATCAGAACCAGCAGCCAGTAGTCAAGCCACTGCACGTCGCGGGCCAATTCAGTTGCCGCAGGCTGAAAGCTCGTCAGACCCGGAACCGGCGCGCCGACGATTTCCAACTCTTGGTTTACGTCTTGTGCAGACGCAGAAGCGCCTGCAAGGATCAGACCAGCCGAGGCCCACAAAGAAGTCGCAATGGTGTTCAATCGCATATCAAAACCTGTCTATCATGGCGCCCTATGGCGCGCCCTTGTTCGAGTCTGCGCCCATGCCTCGGACGGATTCCCGTTGTATCTAGGCGGACTAGTCCCATATCTTGATGAACAACTCAAGAACCGGAGTTGCGGCAAACAGCCGCGAAGCCCGAAAAATTGTTCAACATGCAGGGAAACCATATGTCCGCAGACGCTTTTGCACCCTTTGACACCAATTTAGACCGCGATACAGCGCTATCCATCCTCCAAGATGCAACAAATGGGGCCGACGACGGCGAACTTTTCCTTGAACGGCGTAAGTCTGAGGTCCTTTCATTCGACGACGGGCGCGTAAAAACCGCCAGTTTTGATGCATCCGAGGGATTCGGCCTGCGGGCTGTGCGCGGTGAAACCACCGGATACAGCCATTCCAGCACCATTGACGAACAGGCGCTGCGCCGTGCCGTCAGCAACACCCGTTTGGCCGTGGCCGACGGCGGTGGCACCATGGCCGCTGCCCCCGTTGGCACAAACCGCAAACTTTATTCCGACGAAGACCCGATGCTGCAAGCCACCTTCCCTGCCAAAATTGACATCCTGCGCGAGATCGACCAATTCGCCCGCGATCTGGACAAACGGGTCGTGCAAGTTTCTGCAACGCTCGCAGCCTCACACCAAGAAATCCTGATTCTGCGCTCCGACGGCCAATTGGTCACCGACACGCGCCCCATGTCGCGGCTCAACGTGTCTGTCATCATAGAAGACAACGGCAAACGCGAATCCGGCACATCCGGTGCAGGCGGTCGCGCAGGCTTGATCGGTCTCATCGCATCCGACCACTGGAAATCCGCCGTGCGCGAAGCACTACGCATCGCAATTGTAAACCTCGATGCAGAACCGGCCCCCGCAGGCGTCATGGACGTGGTCCTTGGGCCTGGTTGGCCGGGTATCCTGCTGCACGAGGCAATCGGCCACGGGCTTGAAGGCGACTTCAACCGCAAAGGCACCTCGGCGTTCGCAGGGCTGATGGGCCAACAAATCGCCGCCAAAGGGGTCACCGTTCTTGACGACGGCACCATCCCAGACAGGCGCGGATCAATCACCGTTGATGACGAAGGCACGCCCAGCGCCAAAAACACACTCATCGAAGACGGCGTGCTTGTGGGCTACATGCAAGACCGCCAGAACGCGCGGCTCATGGGTGTGGACCCAACAGGCAACGGGCGACGCGAAAGCTATCAGCACGCGCCAATGCCGCGCATGACCAACACCTATATGCTGGCAGGCGACGCAGATCCGGCCTCCCTAGTGGCGGACCTGAAAGACGGGATCTACGCCGTTGGGTTCGGCGGCGGCCAAGTCGACATCACCAACGGAAAATTCGTGTTTTCATGCACCGAAGCCTACCGTGTCAAAGACGGCAAAGTCGGCGCGTCCGTCAAAGGGGCGACGCTGATTGGCGACGGCGCAACCTCCCTGACCAACATCCAAGGGATCGGCAACGACCTCGCACTCGACCCCGGCATTGGTAACTGCGGCAAAGCAGGGCAATGGGTGCCAGTCGGCGTCGGCCAACCAAGCCTAAAAATCGGCGGACTGACGATCGGTGGGGCTGCGGGCTGATCTTATTTTGACGTAGTGATGTAATAATGATGGCAGAGGGTGTTCCCACTGCCATCGCGTATCCACAAAGGCGTTCCACACGTGAAACCAACTCGCCACAGCCAACCTGTCCCAAATGCGAAAACACGACGTAGCATGATCGCCTCAGCGACAGTCTTTACCGTCGTTGGGTCGTTCATCGTTGCTTTGGGGCTTGGCGTCATCTTTGTGCTTGTCATGATGGTCAAAGGCGATGCATCGGTACATGACCTGCTCTTCCCTTTGCTGTTTTGGGGCTATGGCGCTGTCATTTGAAGGCCCGCACTTTTGCTTGCCTGGCCAATCGCCGATTTGGCACTGCGCAGCGGGTCGGCGGGATTTTTATCGGCTTTGGGCGCGGGCATTTTGCTTGGGGTACTTTGCTTCACCATAGTGATTTTTCTGACCGCTGGCGTCGTCCCCGTTTCTGGCATCGTCGCAGGTGCGGCGTTTGGCCCGATCTTTTCGGGATTGTATTGGGTCGGTGCATATCGCGCCAATCGATCAACCTTCATCTAAACCGCGCGAATCGAGAACTTTTCACGTGGCTTAGAATGCCAGTTTACCCCCGCCCTTCGGCAGCATACGCAAAACTTATACAAAAATTACACCTAAAATCCATAGAATTAACTGACTTACGCAGAGCACATCCGAACGCGCATATCTGTTCACGCCTCGTTAACGCTGTTGCTCTTTACTGGGGTCAGCAACAAGGCGGAGCAACAGGATGATCGGGAAACACACTCCTTCCCCACCCCCCAGTCGACCCCTCCTCGGAAGACATCACGTTTTGTAGTCTCCGCCTTTTGCGATCACGACGCGTTGGCCCCGCGACCTATCACCGCTTGATGCGCGAACACGGGACTGCCGCCGCAGCCCTTGATGCATTGCCCCAAATTGCAGCCGCCGCTGGGGTCACTGATTATAAAATCAGTCCCAAAGGCGTCGTTATCGCTGATACTAAAAGCAGGGCACGCCAACAAAGCCCAGCTTTTAATCGCGGGTCAAGCAGGGTACCCTGCAGCCCTCAATGACCTTTCAGACGCGCCACCACTTTTGTGGGCGCTTGGTAATTTGTCTCTCCTTCAAAAACCCATGATCGCCCTTGTGGGTACACGAAATGCGTCATCTTTGGACACACGCATGGCCAAAAAATTGGCCGCTGATCTGGGCGACGCAGGCTATGTCATCGTGTCCGGCCTTGCACGGGGCGTGGATACATCAGCGCACATCGCGGCGTTGCCCAGCGGCACAATTGCCGTATAAGCAGGCGGGGTCGACGTGATTTACCCGATAGAAAACAGCGCACTCACACAAGACATCGCCAAAACCGGCTTACGCATTTCTGAAATGCCAATGGGCGTACAACCCCAAACAAGACACTTTCCAGCGCGCAACCGGATCATGCCAGGCCTTGCTCGCACAACTGTCGTGGTTGAAGCTGCCGCAAAATCCGGCAGCCTGATCACCACCCACAACGCGCTTGATCAATCGCGTGACGTCTTCACCGTTCCCGGTCACCCCTTTGATGCACGCACCACAGGCTGCAACATGCTGATCCGCGACGGTGCTACTTTGATCCGCAGCGCCAATGACGTCATCGAAGCGGTCGGGCAGATTGCCGTACAGCCCATCGTTGAACTCCCTCTGCCCGAACCCAAACCACAGCGCAGCCTGCGCGACGTGGCGGGGCTTCACGCCCAAATCCTCGAACGGCTCGGCCCGTCACCTGTGGCCGAAGACCAGCTGATACGCGACCTTGGTGCCGCGTCCACAATCGTCACTCCTGCGATCGTCTCATTGGAACTGGATGGGCGGATCAAACGGCAACGCGGTGGGCTCTTGTCACTTGTGAACTAGGCCAATCGCAGGCTTATGATGTGGGATCAGTCAACATTCCCCTTTGACATTTGGGCGCATTGACATTCCTTTGCGACCAACCACATGTAGAAAATCCCTTTCCACCCCACCCGATTTTGAAAGTTTCATATGCCAGTCGTCGTCGTCGAATCGCCTGCTAAGGCCAAGACAATAAACAAATATTTGGGCAGCAACTATACTGTTCTGGCATCTTACGGACACGTCCGTGACCTACCGCCCAAAGATGGCTCTGTCCTGCCAGACGAAGATTTTCACATGAAATGGGAAATCGGGGCGGACAGTAAAAAGCATATTAAGGCGATTGTTGATGCGCTTAAAAACGACAACGAACTGATCCTCGCGACAGACCCCGACCGTGAAGGCGAAGCCATCAGTTGGCACCTAACCGAGACATTGCTCGCGAAAAAAGCGATCAAAAAAGACACCCCAGTTAGCCGCGTCGTTTTCAACGCAATCACCAAAACGGCCGTGACCGAAGCGATGAAAAACCCGCGCCAAGTCGACGCGCCATTGGTCGAGGCATATCTGGCCCGCCGCGCGCTTGATTATCTCGTGGGCTTTAATTTGTCCCCCGTGTTGTGGCGCAAATTGCCAGGGTCCCGCTCCGCTGGCCGTGTGCAATCCGTCACCCTGCGGATCATTTGCGAACGCGAGATGGAAATCGAAGCGTTCAAAAACCGCGAATATTGGTCTGTCAAAGCCCTTCTCGAAAACCCACGCGGTGCAACATATGATGCGCGCCTGACCCATCTGGCCGGCAAAAAGCTTGATAAATTCGATATTTCAGACGCAACCCAAGCCGAATTGGCCGTGCAAGCGATCAACAGCCGCGATTTGACCGTGCAATTGGTCGAGGCAAAACCCGCCAGCCGTAACCCGTCCCCGCCGTTCATGACCTCGACATTGCAGCAAGAGGCCAGCCGCAAATTCGGCTTTGGTGCACGCCAAACCATGTCCGTCGCCCAGCGTTTATACGAGGCAGGCCTGATCACCTACATGCGGACTGACGGCATCGACATGGCACCAGAAGCCGTGGTTCAAGCCCGCGAAGCCATTGGCAAGAAATTTGGCGCCGACTATGTGCCCGCTGAGGCGCGCGTTTATAAAAACAAGGCAAAAAACGCACAAGAAGCCCACGAATGTGTGCGCCCAACTGACCTCATGGTCAGCATGGAAGACGCCAAAATCGTCGATTCTGATCAGCGCAAGCTTTACGATCTGGTCTATAAACGCACCATCGCCAGCCAAATGGCCGCCGCCCGTATGGAACGCACTGCCGTTGATGTGGGCTCTGCTGACGGCCAAGTTATGCTGCGCGCAAACGGCCAAGTAATGCTGTTTGACGGCTTCCTTGCGGTTTATGAAGAAGGCAAAGACGACGCGGTTGTTGATGACGATGACAAGCGCCTGCCGCAGATCGCCCAAGGCGAGCCATCGGCCAAGAAAACCGTCGAAAACGAACAGCATTTCACCCAGCCGCCGCCCCGCTACACAGAGGCAACGCTGGTCAAACGCATGGAAGAATTGGGCATCGGTCGCCCGTCCACCTATGCTTCGATCGTGACCACCATTCAGGATCGCGGCTATGTTGAAAAAGACAAAAACCGCCTGATCCCGCAGGATAAGGGCCGCCTGGTCACTGCATTCCTGACGAATTATTTCCGCAAATACATCGGCTATGACTTTACTGCCGATCTGGAAAACCAGCTTGATGAAGTCAGCGCAGGCGAGGCCGACTATAAGAAGGTGTTGAGCAATTTCTGGAATGATTTCTCGGCTGCGATTGCGGAAACCTCTGAACTGCGGATCACTGAAGTCCTTGAGAAGATTAACGAAGTTCTGGAACCACACCTGTTCCCACCGCTCGAAGACGGCGGCGATCCACGGCTGTGCCAAAACTGCGGCATCGGCCGGTTGTCGATGCGCACTGCGCGGTCTGGCGGCGCATTTATTGGCTGCTCCAACTATCCAGAATGCCGTTATACGCGCCCGTTTGGTCCACCAAATCCAGAAGCCGAAGCATCCGCAATCCCGCCAGAAGGCAAACTGCTGGGCGAAGACGCTGGCGATTCCATTCGTGTGTTCAAAGGCCGCTTTGGCCCCTATGTGCAGCGCGGCGAAGTGACGGAAGACAACAAAAAGCCACCGCGCCAAGGTGTTCCTGAAGGCTGGGATCCAGAAGAGATCGGAATTGAGGAAGCACTTAGACTGCTCGAGTTGCCGCGCCTCGTTGGAACGCACCCCGAAGATGGCATCAACGTTTGGGCCAATCTGGGTCGCTACGGTCCCTATCTGAAACACGCGGAATCCACGTCGTTTAAGGGTGGCACGAACGCCAACCTGCCCGGCATTGAAGATGTCTGGACCGTCGGCATGAACCACGCCGTTGAGCTTTTGGCTGCAAAGATCGCGAGCCGTGGGAGCCGTGGCAAGGCCGCAACGCCGATACACGAGCTTGGCGATCACCCAGAGGCAGGTGGTCCGGTCAACATCTATGACGGCAAATATGGGCCCTATGTGAAGTGGGAAAAGATCAACGCAACGATCCCCGACACAATTGAGCCCGCTGACCTGACCTTGGCCCAAGCCATTGATCTGATCGACGAACGTGCCGCAAAGGCAGGTAAAAAGGTCGCCAAGAAAAAGGCCCCTGCAAAGAAAAAACCTGCCACCAAAAAGCCCGCCGTCAAAAAGAAGGCCGCGCCGAAGAAAAAGCCTGCCGCAAAGAAAGAGTGATCTTTCGCGGATATTTTGCAACCGGTTGCAAAATATCCGCCGCATCGCAGCATTGTGTTTGACTCTGGGTCATCAGCGCGGCAACAATCCGCGTAACAACTGGAGGACTCCATGAAAAAGATATATCCCAATGCCGCAGCCGCCCTCAACGGGCTGCTTACCGACGGCATGTTTATCGCATCCGGCGGCTTTGGCCTATGCGGTATCCCCGAACTGCTGCTTGAAGCGATCAAAACCGCTGGTACCAAGGACCTGACATTTGCGTCAAACAACGCGGGCGTCGATGATTTCGGGATTGGCATTTTACTGCAAACCAAGCAGGTCAAAAAGATGATCAGCTCTTATGTTGGTGAAAATGCCGAATTCATGCGCCAGTATTTGTCCGGCGAGCTTGAGCTAGAATTCAACCCACAAGGCACATTGGCCGAACGCATGCGCGCGGGCGGCTGTGGCATTCCGGGGTTCTACACCAAAACAGGCGTCGGCACCGTGATTGCCGACGGCAAAGAACACAAAGACTTCAACGGCCAAACCTACATCCTAGAAGAAGGCATCGTGGCTGACCTTGCGATTGTGAAAGCGTGGAAAGCAGACGCTACAGGCAACCTGATGTTCCGCAAAACCGCGCGCAACTTTAACCCGCCAGCTGCGATGTGCGGTAAAATCTGCGTGGTAGAAGTAGAAGAGATTGTTGAAACCGGCTCAATGGACCCCGATCACATCCACCTGCCCGGCATCTATGTGCACCGTATTATTCAGGGCGATCACGAGAAACGCATCGAACAACGCACAGTAAGGAGCGCCTGATATGTGGGATCGCAATCAAATGGCAGCACGCGCTGCACGAGAACTGCAAGACGGCTGGTATGTGAACCTTGGCATCGGTATCCCGACGCTGGTCAGCAACTACATCCCCGAAGGCATCGAGGTTACCCTGCAATCGGAAAACGGCATGCTGGGCATGGGCCCCTTCCCTATTGCGGGCGATGAAGACGCTGACCTTATTAACGCGGGCAAGCAGACCATCACTGAACTGCCCCAAACATCGTACTTTGACAGCGCGCAATCCTTTGGCATGATCCGAGGCGGCAAAATCGCAATGGCGATCCTTGGCGCGATGGAAGTCGCTGAAAACGGCGATCTGGCCAATTGGATGATCCCCGGTAAGCTGGTCAAAGGCATGGGCGGTGCGATGGATCTTGTTGCAGGCGTCGGCCGCGTGGTCGTCGTGATGGATCACACCAACAAACATGGCGACAGTAAAGTGCTGAAATCTTGTACGCTGCCGCTGACAGGTCAATCTGTCGTACACCGGATCATCACCAACCTTGGCGTCTTGGACGTCGTTGAAGGTGGTTTGCGGATCGTGGAAACAGCGGAAGGCGTGTCAGAGCAGCAATTGCGCGACGCGACAGAGGCTACAATCGTCTAGCTATATATAGACCCTCTTAGGCGCCGTTGTTGTGAAACACGCATCCATCCGTCATTAACTCTGGCGGCGTCTGACAAAGCCCCCTTGCAACTGTCCACGCCGCCAAAACCTTTGGCACATATGCGCGGGTCTCAGCAAACGGCGGCACCCCTGCATTATCACGCACAGATCCTTCGCCAGCATTATACCCAGCAAGGACAAGGATCGGATCATTGTCAAAATGGTTCATCAACCACGCAAGATAGGCAACACCTGCTTTAATATTCTCGGCTGGGTCCAAACGATCTGTAACGCCGAACCGCGCGGCAGTGGCTGGCATAAGCTGCATAAGACCCTGCGCGCCGGCATGACTTTCGGTCTCAATCTTACCCACGCTTTCGATTGAAATCAGCGCAAGGACCAAAGCAGGCGATACATCGGTGCCAACCGTCGCACGCAGAATGTTGAGCCCGTGCATGTTTGCGATCTCTTGCAAAGACTGCAATCGTGGCCTCGGAACGGCCCTACCATCCGGCGCATTATCAATAGCGCGCACCGCAAGCTCCAAACGCCCGGGTCGACTGTCTGACAAATCTGGCGATACAGCCACCCAAAACCATTCCAATCCCGTTACCTTTGGGGGAGTGGGCGCGTCAGGCAACCCAGCATCTACTGGTTCTGCCGCGACAGGCACCGCTGTATCAGGATCGATTTGGACAGTGATACGCGGGGTCGCCGTGTTCTGGCTGGGCACAGTCACCCGCTTAAATGAAAAATCGGCCTGAAGACGTGACGACTCCGCAGAAACCGACGGCGCGGACACAGCCAAAGCGGCAATCGCCCCATATAGATAGCCTGATAGCTTCACGTTATCGCCGCCTCATCTTTTCATTTGGATTATTATTACATTTTCGGTGGCCCGTTACGATCAAATTGGAAGTATTGACGATGTTGTGGGGCTGATTGGACACATTTCGTGACCAGTTTAATGCGTTTTAACATTAACATTCATGCTATTAATTAAGTAAAATCAAACCATTATAAAATTTAATGTATTTTATCGAAGGCTTTCCAAAATCACGCGATTACTGACAAATTCCTGCCCCATTCGAATGGCAAAACAGTTTCATCCAAGACGGGGATTGAACCAATACGAGGCCGGTTCAATGAGATCCGACAAGGTTTGACATGAAATCCAACCAAACCCTGAGGAGGGACTACAATGCTTAACTTTATCAAAAATTTCAAAAATGACGAATCCGGCGCAGTAACAGTTGACTAGGTTGTCTTGACCGCTGCAATCGTTCTGCTTGGTGCGGTTGTTGGTGCATCAGTGAAAACTGGCGCGACAACACTTGCAGACAAGATTGAAGCTGACTTGATTGCCCAATCAGGATCATAATCAATCTTCTTAGATTATTGGATCAGGCCGCCCCATTTCTAGTGAGGCGACCTTTTGACGTTGCGATGCCTGCTTCAATTTCACGCATTTGGCGCCAAACGGCCACCAACCTGCCGCATTGTGTTGCTATTATTTTCGTTATTCCCATTGAACTTAGTATGTATCGGAAGACAAATGCGAGACCAATTTGGAAACTTTCTCACCGACCAGTTTGACGCTATCTCTATCGATTGGGACGCCCTCACCGCGTCGATCGTCATCCTGGCAACCGGCTTCGGTATTTCTATAAGTCAGGACGCCATTGCTGCAGGCAATGAACTTCAGGCAAAGGTTGGGTCCTGCGTCACCGAATAACGGTCGCACACAAGCGATCATAATCCAGCGGCCCCTCGCAGTGGCCGCACTGAAAATTGAATTGAGGTACGGAAATGCGCGGTGTGTTTGCATTAGTATTGCTAGTTGGCATGGGCCTTGCGGGCTTTGCTGTCTATATGGTCCAGGGGTTTGTAAGCCAGCAGGAAACTGCTTTGGCGCAAGAACGCGCTAAGACGGCGCAAACGGTTCCAACCACCCAAATTTATGCGCCCAGACGGACAATCACCTATGGAGAACCAATCCTGCCAGGAGACGTGACGTTGATTGATTACGCAATCGCTTTCGTCCCCGAGGGCTCTTTTGCAACCCTAGAAGAGATTTTCCCTGACGGAGAAGATGTGCCGCGCATCGCATTGCGTCAGATGGAAATCAATGAACCCATTTTGGCGATTAAAGTCACCCAGCCGGGCCGCGACACGGGCATCACAAGCCGCCTAAGCCGTGGGATGCGCGCCTTTACAATTAAGGTCGACGTCGCCAGTGGTGTGTCCGGCTTCCTGCGCCCAAGTCATCGTGTTGATGTGTATTGGACAGGGTTGGCTGGCAATGGCAACCGTCAGTCGTTCACCCAACTCATCAAGTCCGGCGTTGAAATCATCGCAATTGATCAAACCGCTGACGGCGACCGAAGCGGTGTCAGCATAGCCCGCACCGTGACTGTTCAGGTGTCCCCACAAGACGTCGGCATCTTGGCGCAAGCACAGTCAAGCGGCGCTTTGACCCTGTCACTTGTCGGTGACGATGATGACAGCTTGAGCGAAAACGTCTTGGTCGATCAACGGGCTTTGCTCGGACTTGCCGAGGATCCGGTTATTGCTCAAGTCGAGGTCGCCCCAGTCGATCGGGTATGCACAATCAAAACGCGACGCGGCGCTGATGTCCTGCAGATCCCTGTCCCCTGCAGCGACTAGATCAAAAAACTGAATTTCTAAGGGCACGCGCGTCACTTCATGTGCGTGCCTTTTTCCATCGCAGACACACTGTTCCAACTTATCCAGATTAGGATTGCCCGACAACGTATTGAATCTTGCAATAAATATCGTTTCGAGACACTGTTAGAAAAATGCGGGCGTAAAATGACCCGTAAAATGAGGCACGATCGGAGAGGCAGGTCACGATGACATGCAAGAATTTTATCAAAGCGGTTGCGGCCAGCTTTGCTTTGGCCATCATTTCGGCCCCCACGATTTCGCAGGCTGAAACGCTACAGGTGATGCGCGGTGCGCCGTCAAGCGCGTTGAACGTGCCGATGAACCGAGCCGTGGTTGTCGAAAGCGACACCCCATTCACTGAATTATCAATCGCCAACCCCGGCATTGCGGATATTTCATCCCTGTCGGATCGCACCATCTATGTGCTTGGCAAAGAACCAGGTCGGACAACATTGACCCTTTTGGGTGGTGACGGGCGGCTTATCACCAACGTGGAAGTCCACGTCACACCTGATATCGCTGAATTTAAAGAACGCCTTGAGCAGATTTTACCAGGTGAGCCGATTGAAGTCCGCACTGCCAACGACGGAATCGTTTTATCCGGCACGGTCAGCTCTATCGCCCGTCTTGATCGCGCAATGGAATTGGCGCAACGGTACGCTCCTGACCGTGTATCTAATTTAATGTCCGTTGGCGGCACACAACAAGTCATGCTCAAGGTCCGCTTTGCCGAAATGCAGCGGTCCGTCAGCAAGTCGCTTTCATCTTCAATCGCGCTACAAGGTTCTGCGATAGGGAACAGTCTGGGCTTATCCGGCGGAACAAACGCGCTCAACAATTCGGGTGCAATTTCTTCGGCCTTAACCGGATCAACGCCGTCCAGAAACGATAACAACGGTGCATTCTTGTTCGGCTTTAATGCCGGCGGCGTCGAGGTTGGTATTTTGTTAGAAGCGCTGGAATCGCGCGGCGTCGTGCGTACATTGGCGGAACCCAACCTCACTGCCCTGTCTGGACAAGAGGCGAAATTCCTAGCCGGTGGCGAATACCCGATCCCAGTTGCGCAAGAAGGCGGATCGATCAGCGTCGAGTACAAACCATTTGGTGTCGAACTGAACTTTACACCGCGTGTCGTCGACGGCGACATCATTAATCTGGAATTGTCCGCTGCAGTATCGTCTTTGGACAGCTCGAACGGCTTTTCAGCCAACGGCTTTAGTGTCGACGCGTTCAAGCGTCGCGAAACGTCAACAACCGTTGAAATGCGTGACGGCGAAAGCTTCGCAATTGCGGGCCTGTTGCAGGACGATTTTATCGATCTTAACGGTCAATTGCCGTGGGTTGGTGATATTCCAATCCTCGGGGCACTGTTCCGTAGCGCTGAATATAAGCGTAGCCAGACTGAACTCGTAATTATCGTGACCCCACATCTCGTTACGCCCACACGCGGCGAAGTTTTGGCCTTGCCAACGGACCGTGTACAACCACCTTCTGAGCGTGATTTGTTCCTTTTTGGCCGCGTTGCCGCAGAGGAAGCACCAAAAACTGGTGGCGCCGGTGAAGTTGCTCGTCAGGACTTTAGTGGGTCCTACGGCTACGTACTTGATGATTAATTAGGAAGCCCAGACTGATGAAAACTGTTCTGATTGCAACTGCCACCACCTTGATTCTAAGTGCCTATTGACCTGTGCCCCAAGTTCCCTCCAGCTTTACGCAGTGTCCTTGGAGTTAAATCTTTGGCGTTAGGCCGCCATCTTGTCCATGGCCTTTCTCTGCAAAAATTCCATCGGTGTCAGGTTGCCCAATGCTGAATGTGGTCTGCGCCAGTTGTAATCCTCTTGCCATTCTTCAAGCGTTTTGTGGGCATCGCGCAATGTGCCAAATAACGTTTCATTCAAACATTCGTCTCGAAGCTTGCCGTTGAAGCTTTCGATGAAGCCGTTCTGCTGGGGCTTGCCCCCTCTCATGGTTTGCAGGCAAACCACTGCCGGGCAGCGGGATGCGATATAGTGCCAATCAACATCACTCTCCTGAACCCATTTGAGGATCGCCATGCTGGTGAACTCGGTGCCGTTGTTTGAAACTATTGTCTTCGGCATGCCTCGTTCTGCGATCACCTTGTCCAGCTCACGTGCAACGCGGTGTCCGGACAGCGATGTATCAGCCACCAGAACCAAGTTCTCACGACTAAAGTCATCAACGACTGCCAAGATGCGAAACCTGCGACCGTCTGTCAGAGCGTCAGATGCGAAATCCAAGCTCCAGCGTTGGTTCGGGCCATCGGGCAGCACCATTGGCTTCCTTGTGCCCAGAGCACGCTTTCCTGCCACCTCTGCGACGCACCTGAAGCTTCTCTTCACGGTAGATGCGCCTCACTTTCTTGTGGTTCACCTCAAAGCCCTCTCGCGCAGATCATCACGCGAATGCGGCGGCAACCAAACCGACGGCGTTCACGCGACACACGTTTGATTGCATCTCGCAGTTCCACATCATCACCACGGCGCGACAGATATCGCACCGTTGACCGATCAATCTGCAGCACATCACACGCCCACCGCTGGCTCACACCGTGCACTTTGCACAGGTGAACCACAGCTTGCCGCTTTCCCAGCAGGCGTCACCATTTTTTTGCATTGATATCTCGCAACATCGCGTTGTCGAGCATCTGTTCAGCCAAGAGCTTCTTCAGCTTGCCGTTCTCATCCTCAAGCGCACGCAATCGCTTCGCATCCGACGGTTCCATGCCACCATACTTCGATTTGTATTTGTAGAACGTCGCCGAACTGATCCCGTGCCGTCGACACATGTCAGCGGTCTTCTCACCAGATTCCTGCTCTTTGATCATCCCTATGATCTGTTCGTCTGTAAATCGTGCCTTCATTTGTCCGTCCTTTTGTTGGGCGGACTCTACACAAATTTGGAGGAGTTTTAGGGGCGCAGGTCAATCCTCTTGACGCTGCCTATTTTACTGAAAAAACAAGCCTACCCCCTTGACCGCCTAAAATCTTCGTCACGTAAAGAAGGGAAAAAGGGCGAGCAGCTGCGCGGCGCGCAAAGCATGACAAGCTGGAAAAGTATGCGAACTTTTTGGAGCCACAAAACCGCGAAGAATACTCTGCGATTAAACTCAAGTTGGTACAGGCTGGGTATCATTCAAAAAATGCCGTTCGGATGTATTATTTCGGGCAATTTTCACTTGGCATTTTGGGTTTAGTCCTTGGCGGGATCTACGCGTTGCTCCAGCTGCAGCAAGGTGTTGTCGAGACAACCGACCTCCTGATGATGGTCGGCATTCCCGCAGGTGCTGGCTACATGGGGCCAAAATATTGGGTCACACGCAGGCAAGCTGGTCGTCAAGAAGCGATCACAAACGGTTTCCCTGACAGTCTCGATATGATGCTGGTTTGTGTCGAAGCAGGCCAATCCTTGGATCAGTCAATTTTACGGGTCTCCGCAGAATTGAAATCGGGTTTCCCTGAGTTGTCGCATGAATTCGAGGTCGTCAGCCATGAACTGAAAGCAGGTAAAGACAAGGCTTCCGTTCTCAAAGACATGGCTGATCGCGCTGGCGTGCAAGACATCCGCAGTTTTGTGACCGTCTTGGTTCAATCCCAGAAGTTTGGTACATCCATTGCCGAGGCGTTGCGGGTCCATGCATCGGAAATGCGTGACAAAAGAGTCATGCGTGCCGAAGAAGCCACCAACAAACTGCCCACAAAGATGACTTTGGCCACGATGATGTTGACGGTGCCTCCGCTTCTGATCATTTTGATCGGACCATCGATTTATTCGATCTCGCAAAATTTGTAAGGATGAACAAATGCGATACGCTTGGGTACCCACGATCGTAGCCCTTATGACTTTAGCCGCCTGTTCGTCAGGCGGCTTTGGTCGTTCAAACGATCAGGTGTTCGCGCCAGGCGTTGCGGGTGCGTCAGACATCGACAGCCTGCTGGTCGGTCATCGCCTTATGTCCGCAGGCGAATACGAATTGGCCCTAAAAGCGTACACCCGCGCAGCGTCCCAACAAGGGCTGAACGTTGACACTTTATCTGCGCTCGGTTCGGCCAATTTGCGGTTGGGCCGATTGGGTCAAGCAGAACGGCTGCTGCGCCATGCGACTGAACAAGACCCCAGTTTCCCAGCTGCTTGGAACAACTTGGGCGTCATTTTGATGGAACAAGGAAAAATTTCCGAAGCTGCACAGGTTTTCCGTCGCGCGTTTGCAACGGATAATGGGAATTCTGAACAGATCAAAGAAAATTTGCGGATATCTCTCGCTCAAATCAGCGATCCGACTTACGATCATTCTCAAAACCAAGACGTAAAATTGGTACGGCGGGGAACGGGCGACTTTGTCCTCCTGACCGATCTTTGAGGCAAGAACACTGAACCTCCTCCGACTAAAGTCGAAGGGTTCAGCGTTTTGGAGCACCTACGGTGCACGGTTGAAATATTTTCGGACTTAAGTCGGAGGCTTTAAACCGATTTGTGGAAAGTAAAGGACGCAAAACATGCGCCAAGCTATTTTTTTAACATTGGTCGCGACAGGGGCGATTGGTCTTTCGGCCTGTGATAATTCGGACGAGGCACAAGTTGAACGCGCATTGCAAGATCTCAATGTCGTGGATGAAACCAATCTGAACGATGTAATGTTAACCATCGGCGACCCCGATGAGGCCGTGAATTACTTCGCTGGTGCCAATAGCAACGACCCTGGCCGTATTGATCTGCAACGTGGGCTGGCTAGATCCTTGGTCCGCGCAGGCCGCGCGCCCGAAGCCATCACAGCATGGAAAAACGTGATCGCGCATGCCGAGGTCAACAATGATGATCGTGTTGATCTGGCCGATGCCTATATCCGCAATAACCGCTGGGACGATGCAGCCACCGCGCTGAACACGATCCCGCCGACCTATGAAACATTCAAACGGTACCGACTTGAAGCCATGGTCGCAGACAGCCGCGAACAGTGGGACAAAGCCGACAGCTTTTATGAGACCGCCGTAGGCCTCACGACGACACCCGGTGGTGTGTTGAATAACTGGGGTTATTCAAAGCTGACGCGCGGCGAATACGTCGAAGCTGAACGCCTGTTCGTCGGTGCCCTGCGCCACAACAAGAGTATGTTTACAGCAAAAAACAACCTCGTTCTGGCCCGTGGTGCACAGCGTAACTATGATCTACCGGTCATCTCAATGACGCAGGTCGAGCGCGCTCAATTGCTGCACACATTGGCTTTGACTGCGATCAAACAAAACGACGTCACGATTGGCAAAGGCCTGCTGCGCGAAGCCATCGACACCCACCCGCAGCACTTTGCAGACGCCGTTCGATCGCTTCGTGCGCTCGAAGACAACGTGACGAACTAAGCGATGATGGGCCTCAGCCCCACCGCCGCCCTTTGGCTCTTACCAGTCGCATTGCCCATTTCCATCTACTGCGCATGGAATGATATGCGGGTGATGAAAATTCCCAATGTTGCCGTTGGCGCAATGGTCTTGGGGTTTGCAGTTGCAGGAATTATGGCCTTCGGTTTCCCGCAAAACCGATCGTCGTGAACGTGCCTAACGGGCCAACCACGCCGCAGATCACCCCAAACAGGATTGTAAAGGCGACATTGCGCTGATTCATCATTCTAACACAAAACCGAACACAAAATTCGAACACTCCATTTACCTCCCAAAAAAACGACGCTTCCACTAAGGTTAGCGTTGCTAAAGACAGTCGCTCAGGGGGAAATAAAACTGAACCTCCTCCGACTAAAGTCGAAGGGTTCAGTGTTTTGGAGCACCTACGGTGCACGGTTGAAATATTTTCCGACTGAAGTCGGAGGCTTTAAACTGATTTGTGGAAAATAAATTTCACCACTATGGTTTTTTGGTTTTACGCAGTAAGCCCATCTGGTTCTTGCAACCCATTCGCGCGACAACACGCGGTAATCGTGTTGGCCAACAAACATGCGATGGTCATTGGACCGACGCCACCCGGAACAGGGGTGATCGCACCAGCAACTTGCGCACAGCTTGCATAGTCGACATCGCCGACAAGTTTCTTTTTACCGTCACGCTCAATCCGGTTGATGCCTACGTCAATCACGGTGGCACCCTTCTTGATCCAATCGCCTGGTACCATCTCAGGGCGCCCTACAGCGGCAACAACGATATCGGCTTGGCTAACAACGCCCTGCAGGTCTTTTGTGCGGCTATGCGCAATCGTGACCGTGCAGCTATCACCAAGAAGCAACTGCGCCAAAGGTTTACCAACAAGGTTCGACCGGCCAATAACCACGGCATTCAGGCCAGACAGGCTGCCCAAATGATCACGCAGCAACATCAAGCAACCCAGCGGCGTACAAGACACCAGCGCACGCTGACCAGATGCGAGCAGACCAGCATTCAAAACATGAAGCCCATCAACATCCTTTGCAGGGTCGATCTGGGCGACAATATCTTGCTCGCTTAGGTGGGCGGGCACGGGGAATTGGCACAAAATACCGTGTACGGCTGGATCGGCGTTCAGCTTAGCGATCAACGCATACAGCTCTTCTTTGGACACATCGGCATCCAGTTTATGTTCAAAAGAATTCATGCCGACTTCTAGGGTCTGCTTGCCCTTGTTGCGCACATAAACTTCGCTTGCAGGGTCTTCCCCAACCAACACAACAGCCAAACCGGGCGTGATGCCATGTTCTTCCTTAAGGCGGGTCACATGTGCGCCAACCTTTTCGCGGACTGTCGCTGCAAAGGCTTTTCCGTCAATCACTGTCGCTGTCATGGGAGTTCTTTCGATTAAATTAAGTGCTTCGTAGACGTGGTGCGGGCGCGGCGGGTATCAAACCCGGCGCGCCCGCGCTTGTTTTTAGAATAAGCCTTCGATTTCGCCCGCTGCGTTCAGGTGGATGTTTTCCGCCGAAGGCACACGTGGCAAACCAGGCATAGTCATGATCTCACCGCAGATTGCGACGATAAACCCAGCACCCGCTGACATCCGCAATTCACGTACTGGCACAGAGTGACCCGTTGGCGCACCGCGCACTGTTGGATCAGTCGTGAAGCTGTACTGCGTTTTTGCCATACAGATCGGCAAGTGGCCGTACCCTTGATCTTCCCAATCCTTCAGCTGATTGCGCAGCTTCTGGTCCATGATCACTTCGTCAGCATGATAGATACGCTTAGCGATTGTGTCGATCTTGTCGAACAACTTCATGTCATCAGGATAGATCGGCGCAAAGTTGGACACGCCGCTTTCAGCGATTTCCGCCACTTTACGCGCCAAATCTTCGGACCCCTTAGAACCGAATTCCCAATGCTGGGACAGAACTGCCTCGGAACCTTGGGTCGCGACATAGTCTTTGACTGCCTGAACTTCTGCATCCGTGTCAGTGACAAAATGGTTGATCGCAACAACAACTGGTACACCAAACGACTTAAGGTTGCCGATGTGACGACCAAGGTTGGCACAGCCATCTTTGACCGCATCAACGCTTTCAGTCCCCAGATCAGCCTTCGCCATGCCGCCGTTCATCTTCATGGCGCGCACAGTGGCAACCAAGACGACACAATCAGGTGACAGACCAGCTTTACGACACTTAATATTCAGGAACTTTTCAGCCCCCAGATCAGCACCAAAACCAGCCTCGGTCACAACATAATCCGCGATCTTCAGCGCAGTCGTTGTCGCAGTAACAGAGTTACAGCCGTGCGCGATGTTGGCAAATGGGCCGCCGTGAACGAACGCAGGGTTGTTTTCCAGCGTCTGCACAAGGTTCGGCTGCATCGCGTCTTTTAGCAACACAGTCATTGCACCATCGGCTTTGATATCGCGGCAATACACTGGGGAACGGTCACGGCGATATGCCACGATCATGGAACCCAAACGCTTTTGCAGATCATCAAGGTTCAGCGCGAGACAAAGGATCGCCATAACCTCAGAAGCCACTGTGATGTCGAAACCAGCTTCACGTGGGAAACCGTTTGCAACGCCACCTAGGGACACGTTGATCTGGCGCAATGCCCGATCGTTCATGTCCAACACACGACGCCAAGCAACGCGGCGAATGTCGATCTCAAGCGAGTTACCCCAATAGATGTGGTTGTCGATCATCGCGGACAAAAGGTTGTGCGCGGACGTAATCGCGTGGAAATCACCTGTGAAATGCAGGTTCATGTCTTCCATTGGTACGATCTGCGCATAACCGCCACCAGCAGCCCCGCCCTTCATGCCAAAGTTCGGCCCAAGCGATGCTTCACGAATACAAACAGCGGCTTTTTTGCCGATACGGTTCAGGCCATCGCCCAGACCAACAGTTGTGGTCGTCTTACCTTCGCCAGCAGGTGTCGGGTTGATCGCCGTGACCAGAATCAGCTTGCCGTTCGGGCGGTCCTGAACAGAATCAATAAAGCGTTGGCTAACTTTGGCTTTGTCGTGGCCATATGGCAAAAGATCATCGCTACCGATGTCCAGTTTTGCGCCAATTTCTTGGATCGGAAGCTTATTGGCTGCCCGCGCGATTTCGATGTCTGTTTTATAGGCCATGTGTTGTATTCCCTGAAATGCGGCGCTGTGTCCGGTTGTTCTGGCACAGGTCTAACGGGGCAAGGTGCGACGATGCACCGCGATTGCGACATTTTCACCGCCGGAATCGTCGGAGCAGACAAATGCTGTGTCGGATCAGAAACGCAAGACCACGATCAGGGACGCCAAGCCCGCTGGTCTGGAACATGCAAAGTCACCGCATCACCAACCCGAAACGTGCCTTCGCGCTCAACCCAAGCGGTCACGCCGCGCTTACCTTTGGCCGCCGCTTTGAACGGCTTGCCGTGGGTCGGATGATCTATCTCGATCTCGCGGGCAGGTAAATTGCAGGGGCGGTTTTGCATATCAACCACAATCGTGGTGCCATCTACGGATTGAAGCCGCGACGAAGGCGGGACATGGCTAAAATCTGAAATCCCTTTGACCACCACCGAACAGCCCAGCAATCCAGGGTCCAGTATGTCCAAACCACAATCGGCGGCAATCTCGTCGATTTCTTCTTGGGACATCACCGACAGTTGCCGCACATTGCGTATTTCTGTGCCCTCAGGCCACTGCGCACGGACGCGCACACACGACGCGCGGGTCACACCGCTATGCGCCTCACCTTGGGCACCAGCATAGGTCATGGTTAACGCGGGCGCAGGCGCACTACGCAATCCGGCATTCGGGGCGACGGTGCCGATCCAAACGATCTCACCGATTTGCTGTGTGGGGGTCAATGCGGGCATCTGCGTGTCTCCTGTTACGTGTCTCATTGGTAGCCAGCACAGCGCGCGGGATCAAATGCCATTTTGTGACATCTCAGTTCACATAACGAAAAACACCGCCTCAATCAGGGACGGCGTTTTGATCTTATGGTGTTGGCTCTGGCTCCATCCCTGTATCGGGGGCCTTTGGCTTTTTCGACTTGGTCTTGGGGATCGCCGTGATCGAACTGCCACCTGTTGGCTTGTCCTCTTCATCCTCATCAATATGAGGCGGCTCGCCGCGGATAACCCGTTCAATCTCAGCACCAGTCAGCGTCTCATACTCAAGCAAGCCTTGGGCAAGCAGTTCAAATTCCTTTGTCTTCTTCTTAAGGATTTTCACCGCAACATCATAACCTTCGTCGATGATCCGCTTCACTTCGCTTTCAATCAGTTCCTTCGTCGCCGCAGAAACAGAGAACCCGCCAGCGCCGCCATTGGCCTGATAACCAGCCGCCGCCTCTTGGTAATCAATGTTACCGACCATGTCAGACATGCCGTAACGCATGACCATCGCACGGGCCAAAGCAGATGCCTGCATGATGTCACCCACAGGGCCGGACGACACAGAATCTGCGCCGTACTTCATGATTTCAGCCGCTTTGCCCGCCATAGTCATGGCGATGCGCTGCTCCGCTTCATCTTTGAACATCTGCAACTTGTCCATTTCTGGCAGGCTCATCACCATGCCCAATGCACCGCCGCGCGGAATGATCGTGGCCTTATATACCGGATCACATTTCTCAAGGTTGATACCCACAATTGCGTGGCCAGCCTCATGATATGCAGTCTTTTCTTTCTGGTCTTGGGTCAGAACCATGCTGCGACGCTCCGCGCCCATCATGATCTTATCTTTGGCCTGCTCAAAATCGTGCATAGCAACAAAACGTCTGCCAACGCGTGCCGCCGTCAACGCGGCCTCGTTCACTAGGTTCGCAAGGTCAGCACCAGAAAAACCTGGTGAGCCACGGGCAATGATGCGCAAATCAACATCAGGACCAAGCGGCGTTTTACGGGCATGCACCTGCAAAATCTTTTCACGACCTTTGATGTCTGGGTTGCCCACAGTGATCTGACGGTCAAAACGACCCGGGCGTAGCAGCGCAGGGTCCAACACGTCCTTACGGTTAGTCGCCGCGATGATGATCACACCTTCATTGGCTTCAAAACCGTCCATCTCAACCAGCAACTGGTTCAATGTCTGCTCGCGCTCGTCATTGCCACCGCCCATGCCAACACCACGGGCACGGCCCACAGCATCGATCTCATCGATAAACACGATGCACGGAGCGTTCTTTTTGGCTTGCTCAAACATGTCGCGGACACGGGATGCCCCAACACCAACAAACATCTCAACAAAGTCAGAACCGGAAATCGTAAAGAACGGCACGCCCGCCTCGCCTGCAATTGCACGCGCCAGCAGCGTCTTACCAGTCCCCGGAGGGCCCTCAAGCAACGCGCCCTTAGGGATCTTACCACCAAGGCGGCTAAATTTCTGCGGATTACGCAGGAATTCAACGATTTCTTCCAGCTCTTCTTTGGCTTCATCAATGCCTGCGACATCATCAAACGTCACACGTCCATGTTTCTCGGTCAGCAATTTCGCCTTGGATTTACCAAAGCCCATCGCACCACCTTTACCGCCACCTTGCATCCGGTTCATGAAATAGACCCAAACACCAATCAATAATGCAAATGGCAGCAGTCCGATCAGGAATGTCTGAATGCCCGATTGCTCTTGGCTTTGCACAGCAACAGGCACCCCATTGGCGATCAACATATCCGACACCGCAGCATCGCGGGGAATGATCGCCACGTAATCATTGCCGTCTGTGCCACGATAACGGGCTTGTTCGCCGTCCAATGTAACTTGCGCCACACCGTTATTTTCAACGGCAAAAACAAATTCGGAATAGCTTTTTGAATTGCTCACGGTGTTACCAGCGGTTCCGCTAAACAAGTTGAAAAGCGCCAGCACCAACAGGAACAGGACGACCCAAAAAACCATATTACGTGTGTTGCCCAAGGGGACACTCCTTTGAAATCGAAGAATGTGACGCACAGAGTCGCGCCATTCGTTAGTACTAAAATAGAGGCAAAACGCCAATCTTCAATGCACAACCAACGAAGAATGAAAATCTGCGACAATCCGCACTGTCCAGCCGGATCGCAAACCAGCCAGAGGGGCGGAAATCAGCGTATCAGCGCGCCAAACCGCAGGGCTCGCCATCAACGACAATCGGGGCAATCCGGCACTACGCCAATCAGGGCAATCCGCAATTCCCTCACCCAGCGCCGCGATATGCAGATCGTCCTCATGCGGACCATCCAGCACCCAGCGCCCATCCCAAATTTCAGTCGTCAGACATTTCATCTGCCGCACAGCGTTCGCCTCGCGCATCACCCGCATTTGTCCGTCTTTGACCGTCACAATACAGCCGCCAAGCGTATGCGTGCCCTCCAACGACAGCCCATCCATCAGGTGCTGCATTGCGGACGCGCGGGGCGGATACGGCAACCGGCCAACCCACTGAATAACTTTGCTGCGCAAACGACGCGCAATTTCGTCAGGCACATCAGGCTTTAATGGCAAAATTAGATCACCAGTGCCCGCCACGACATGCCTCGCGGCCTCAATACTAGTATAGTGGTCCAATGCATCACGCGCTTGGCGCAGCGCAGTGCCCGCATGTTGTAATGCATCCGTACGTAATCCCAATTCGTCCAGCGCGACCATGGCCTTGCGCACGCGGATACGTTCAAAGTCCACGTCGTCATTGCTGGGGTCATCAACCCAACTGACGTCATTGCGGGTCAAGTAATCGCGCAGCTCGGCCCGCGTACACATCCACAAAGGGCGGGCATAAGTCAGCCCATTGCGATCAAAAACACGGTCCATCGCGGACAGACCATCAACGCCCGCCTTGCGCGACAGGCGCATCAAAAACGTCTCGGCACCATCGTTCATCGTATGCCCAAGAGCGATCCCGCTGACGTCATTGCGGCGCGCCCATTCGGCCATCAGGTGGTAACGGGCATCACGGGCAGCGGCCTGCAAATTGCCATGCCCATCCCAGTTATTCCAAAGCAATGTATCATGCGGGATGCCGGCCTTGGCACAAAACGCAGCAACCCCCGCCGCCTCGCGGTCAGACCCATCACGCAGGCCATGATCAACAGTCACAGCCGCAATTGGGTGCCCCGTTTGGGCTGACCAGCGGGCATACAAATGCAAAAGCGCCATGCTGTCGCCACCGCCAGACACGGCGATACCAATTTTGGCGGGACGGGTTGGAAACGCTTTTCCGACCCAATGAACAAGCCGGATATCATCACCCGCAGGCGGGCTTAATTGCATCCAAGACGCGCCATTGCTTGGACGGCGTCACCGGTTGCAGGCGCAGACGGGAACCGCACGCCAACTTCAGCCAAGGTCACACAAGCGTCCTGCGTCTGGCCAATCGCCCCAAGCGAAAATCCAAGCTTGAACAACGCATCAGGGGCTTTCCCACCCTCAGGGCTTGTGGAAAACGCCTCAAGATATGCACGCGCCGCATTCGTCATCTCGCCCAAACCCTCCAACGCCTCGCCACGCAGATACGCAGCCTCAGCCGCTATCGGAGAACCTGGATAGGACGTGCTAAAGGTCGCAAGCTGATCAGCGGCGCTGCGAAAGTCACCTGCCGCGAGCGCCTCCTGCGCCCGCTCAATATCTTCTGCTTCGCCAATAGCCAATGCGGGGCCCGTGTTAGATGGGGCAATCTGCGGCGTCGGAACACTGTCGGCGCTATCAACACCGCCAAGGCTTGGGGTGTCACCAAGGCTGGCAATGTCGCACCCAGTTTCCAGCTCGCAAAGGCGGAACTCAAGATCACCGATACGATTGGTGCCATCAACCGTGATCCGGTTGACGCGAAACTCCAATTCCTCGGTCTTGGATGTCAGTCGCTGCAACTCTGCCTCGATCCCGTTCAATCGGTCCAGCGGCGTATTGCCAACAGCCCCAATCGTCAAAGCGCCCGTCGTCGAAAGCTCAACGCGCAACCTTTGCAGATCCACATAAAGGCCCGTCAGTTGTTGGCGAATATCGGCCAGCGTCTGGTCTTGGGCGACGGCCGCCGCAGGGGCAGCAAACCCAAGGGCAATAATCAGTGCAATCCGGTGCAGCATGCTGGCGTCCTTAGCTTAGCGAAGCGAGAGAAATCACCGTGACAGCACGGCGGTTTGAAGCATAACAGCTTTCTTGTGAACAGACCTGAATTGGGCGTTCCTTGCCATAGCTAGTTGCGCGCAAACGGGTCGCAGGCACACCTTTGGACACCAGATATTCGCGAACAGCATTCGAACGGCGGAACCCAAGGCTAATGTTGTATTCGCGCGTTCCCTGCTCATCGGCGTGTCCTTCGATGATCGCCAAATAATCGGCATTGGACTGTAACCAACCAACCTGACCATCCAGAATTGCTTTGCCTTCGTCGGTCAAAGTCGACGTATCAACTGCGAACAACACGCGATCACCTATCGTCTGGTTGAAAAACAAAGGGCTGGTCGGGTCATTAACGCCCGCTTGGGCGGCGTCATTCGCGCCTGCCGTAAAACGGTCGGGGTTCGTACATCCTGCGGTAATCACAATCAGGCCCATAAGGGCGATTTTTGGTAGAATTGTCATAAGTGGGTATCCTATTCTTATCTGCTCTTTTGCCGGACAATATCATAGATATACGCGGCGTGGAAATAACACGTTATTACGGCTGTAGCGGTCCCCAAGATGGATCAGACGCGCCGTTTGGCAATGGCACGGGCTTTAAGTTCCGGCCAGACACATCCACAGAATACAGCGACGACGTGCCGCCAGCACCCTGCGTTTCACGCATAAACATGATGACACGACCATTGGGGGACCACGTTGGGCCCTCATCCAAGAATGACGACGTCAACAAACGCTCTTCGGATCCATCTGTACGCATCACACCGATATGGAACCGACCGGCATTCTGCTTGGTGAACGCAATCAGATCACCACGCGGGGACCACACAGGCGTGGCATAACGACCGTCACCAAATGAAATCCGGCGGGCATCGCCGCCATTGGCGGACATAATATACATCTGCTGCGTGCCTGATCTGTCGCTTTCAAACACGATCTGGCTGCCATCAGGCGACAGGCTTGGGGCGGTTTCAATTGACGGCGCTGACGTCAGACGCGTGCTGGCACCGCTCGCAATATCGCCACGATAAATGTCAGTGTTGCCGCCATTGGCAAGGCTATAAATGACCTGCGTACCATCCCGCGAAAACCGCGGGCTAAACGCCATTTCGCCGTCGGCTGTCTGCAACTGGCGGGTGCCAACAGATGTCACATCCAGCACATTGATGCGCGGAGATCCGGAGGCAAAGCTGGTATATAGCACGCGGTCACCTGTTGGTGAAAACCTTGGGGCCAAAACCAATGCTGAACTATCAGTCAAAAACTGCATATTCGCGCCATCAAAATCCATGATCGCAAGGCGCTTTTGACGATTATCCTTGGGGCCGCTTTCAGACACGAACACAATGCGGCTATCAAAATAACCGCCCTCGCCCGTGATACGTCTATAAGCGGCATCAGCCACCTTATGGGCCATGCGACGCCATCCATCGACAGTGCCTGCAAATTGCAACCCGCCGCCCATTTCGGTGCCAGAAAACACGTCATATAAACGGAATTTTACGATCAACTGATTGCCCGACACGGTGACAGCACCGCTGATCATAGCCTGCGCATTAATCGCACGCCAATCAGGGTAGGCAACGGTCTGGGCAAAACTGCTGTGGGCACTGATGAACGCAGATGCAGGAATTTCACGAAACAACCCAGTGCCGGACAAATCCAGCGCCACAAGACGGGTTATATCGGCTGCCACTTGGGCGGCCTCGGCATTTTCAGGCTCAAAACTAGGGACCGCAAAAGGCAGCGGCTCAATCACACCATCAGTGATCGTCAGGCGCAACGGCCCGCTTTGGGCCACCACAGGTCCGGCCAGCATAAGCACCACCAGAGCAATCAAAAATCGTTTCATCATCATTCGCCTCAATTCTCGCCACGGGTCTTGGCCCGTCTTTGCTAATATCTTATGGCACACACATAAGGGGAAAACACGCCCCCTACGCGCACAACCGCCTACCGGAGCCGCATTCCCGAAGGATCAAACGTAATTTCAACTTCGCGCCATTGGTCATATTTATCCGCCGGCAAGTCATACCCCGATGCACCACAGCGCAAAATGGCGGTCCGTGCCGCACGAAACGCGGTATCAACGGCGGCTTGCTCGCCACCTTCCGCAGTAACCTGCCTGACATCACCTGCAACTTTTCCGGACCGGTCAAGACTGAATGCAACTGTGACTTTCACATTTGCTGACCGCCCGCCAGTATCAACGACCCAGCACTCGCCAATAGCTAGGCGAAATCCTTCAGTCTCTGACCCAGTCATCGGTGGACCAGCAGGCAAATCAGGCGCGGTCGCCGCCAGTGCAGCCGCCAAGGCCGCCGCAACGGCCGCATCATCGCTCGCACTCGTTGTCTCACTCGGTGGCGCTGGCGCAGGGCGGTTCGGACGGGTTTTCGGACGGGCCGATGTGGTCACCGCACCAGACGGGGTCGCATCCTCAATCACAATCTCGGTCGCGGCTTCCTCGGGGGCAGTTGGGGTCTGGGCTGGCTCCACCACCTCGGCCGCCGCACTGTCATCAGGCACCACAGCATCGCGCACAATGTCAGCCACGTCCGCCTCTGGCGCTGGCGGGGCGACAGCCACGGGGGCCACACGCGGCGCAGGGCGCGGCTGCGGACGCGGGCTTTCAATCACATCAGGGGCGGCCTCAACTGCAGGCGGCTTGGGTGGCTCAGGGGCAACATCAGCCACATCAGACTGCGGCGCTGGCGGCTCAGGGGCCTCAGGCGGCGGAGTGTCCGCGTCAGGTTGCACTGCAGGTTCCGGGGTTGGAACAACTTGCGGCGCAGTCTCCGGCTCGATCGGTACAGGCGCATCTTCGATCTGGGGTTGGGCAGGCGCCGTTGGATTGGCCGCATCAGGTTGCGGCGTGGTCGCGGCGACCATAGCGGCAAATTCTTCGCTGGACACAACAGACACTTCGGCCACCTCAAACGGCAACGGCTCACTGGAAAATCCCCATCCCGAAATGAGCCAGCCAATCAGCACGACGTGGCCAATCCCAGAGATATAAGTTCCGGCGCTGCGCATGCAATCAGCCGTCCGACCCGTTTAACGCGGGGCCACCGATGTCTGTCACCAAACCAATGTTAGAAAACCCACCAGCATTCAACGCACCCATAACCTCAGCCACAGTATTCCATTCATTGGCACCATCAGCGCGCAAGAATATCCGGTCTGACGTCCGTTCCGCGGCAATCGCAGCCAGCTTACCGACAAAGTCACCAGACGCAGTCACTGTGTTCTGGATCATAATCTCACCCGCCGCCGTAATCGTCACCGTCAACGGCTCTTCTTGATCCGAAGGTAGCGCATTCGCCGCCGTCTTAGGCAATTCCACAGGCACACCGACAACCGACAAAGGCGCAGCGACCATGAAGATAATCAGCAAAACCAGCATGACATCAACAAACGGCGTGATGTTGATCTCGGCCATCGGCGCAGACCGACGGCGGCCCCTACGACGGCGACCGCCACCGCTTTCGGACTGAATAACACCGCCGCCCATTTAACTGTCCAACTGACGGCTAAGGATGGTGGCAAACTCGTCAGCAAACGCCTCGTAACCCGCAACAATGCGGTCACTATCTGCGGACAGCTTATTATAGAAAATAACCGCAGGGATCGCGGCCAACAGACCCAAACCTGTCGCCAACAAAGCCTCGGCAATACCCGGGGCCACAACAGCCAAATTGGTATTCTGCTGTTCGGCAATCTCAATGAACGCGTTCATGATGCCCCAGACGGTACCAAACAGCCCCACAAACGGGGCCGTCGATCCAACGGTCGCCAACACAGGCAACCCCTTTTGCAAACGACCAACCTCTTTGGCAATAGCAACATCCATGGATCGGTCAATGCGGGCCTGTGCACCTGCGATCAAGCCACCATCTTGGCGGTGCGACCTGCGCCATTCCAGCATGCCAGCGGCAAAAATCTTTTGGCTCTGACCTGTGGGACTGGTGCCAATTTTGTCAAACAAGGCATCCAACGGATCCCCCGACCAGAACAACTGGTCAAATACATCTGCCTCCGCGCGGGCGCGGCGATATTGCCTGATCTTGTCGATAATCACGGCCCAGCACCAAACGGATGCGGCCATCAACATAATCATAACGATTTTTACGGTAATTGTTGCGCGCGCGAATAACGCCCACATTGTGAAATCTGTTGCTGCTTCCATGTACCTGCTCTTGGTTTTGCGGCCCTATTTGGGCTCTGATTACGAACATCATATACAAGGTCGCACGATAAATCCAACGCAACCGCACAGAGCTTGATCACAAAACCGCGTCAGGTTGCGCGGATGTTCGCCGGAAGCCGCGCAGGCTTGCCGTTTTGATCAATGGCAACGATGGTCACTAGCGCCTCAAACAACAGGTCCGCACCGCGCATCACACCTTGGCGCACGACCAGTCGAGCACCCGTCAGCTTTTCGACACGCGTTTCAATAACCAGTGCATCGTCATACCGCGCAGGCATGAAATAATCAGCCTCCACTCGGCGGACAGCGAAAACAACGCCACTGGCTTTCATGGCCACCTGATCAACACCCAACCCACGGACCCATTCACTGCGGCCGCGCTCGATGAACTTGAGATAGTTGGCATAATACACAATGCCCGCCAAATCAGTGTCTTCATAATAGACGCGCACGGGAAACTCATGGGTCATAGCGATACTCGCGCAGACAGGCGCAACGCATGGCTTGGATCATGCGCAACGCTTGGCATCACCGGATCATAGGCCGCACGGATCACGCCAGCAATTTCAGGGCGCAACACCGTCATCCCGTTGATTTCCCCCAACAGGGACGGCGCGGTGTCCGACCAAAGCAATATCATCTGAGCAGCCTGCGACAACGCAAGCGTATCAGCAGACGCTTCTGCAAGATGCGCGTCCATCCGCAAGAACACAAAACAGGCATTAATCGCACCCTGCGCGTCAAACCGAAAAAGACGGTATTGATTGGCATCGCCCGCCTGCAACTTCGCGATCAGAGGGGCAATCTCTGGGATCATTTGATCAAGATGCGACACATCTAACAGCTCGGACCAATCCTTGCAGAAAAACATCATCAGGTTGGCACCTAGCTCAGTATCCAGCTCATCCATCTTATGGTCAGCAGCAACCACGATCGCCTCAATCGCGGCCTTAAAAACCGACAACGTCGGTGCATCAACACCAAACACAACAGGCACAATCGGGCGGCCCCAACGCGCAAAAACATATGCGCCATCAGAGCGGGTGAAAAACGGTTCAACATTCAGCATTTGGTCAGTCATCAAATAAATCCGTTTTTGATCGCGGCGCATCCAAGCCCAAATGGGTCCACGCCGCCTGCGCCAACATACGCCCACGCGGGGTGCGCTGGATCAAACCCTTTTGCAATAAATACGGCTCGATCACTTCTTCCAGACTATCGCGGCTTTCAGACAGGGCCGCCGACATGGTTTCAATGCCAACAGGGCCACCACCATAGCTTTCGGCCACAAGCCGCAAATACCGACGATCCGCACTATCAAGCCCAAGATGATCCACGCCCAAACGGGTCAGCGCGCTATCAGCAATTTCGCGGGTCACTTTACCGTTGCCTTCAACGACAGCAAAATCCACGACACGGCGCAGCAAACGGCCTGCAATACGCGGGGTGCCACGGGCGCGCTTGGCAATCTCGCGGGCACCCAAATCTTCAGCAGGGGCACCCATTAGACGGGCACCGCGCGTGACAATCTCGTGCAATTCGTCCTCAGTGTAAAACTCCAGCCGCGTTGGAATGCCAAATCGGTCACGCAGCGGCGTCGTCAAAAGCCCCATGCGGGTCGTGGCCCCAACAAGCGTAAACGGCTGCAATTCAATGCGCACAGTGCGCGCCGCAGGCCCTTCGCCAATCACCAAATCCAGCTCAAAATCTTCAAGCGCCGGATACAGCACTTCTTCCACCGCCGGATTAAGCCGGTGAATTTCGTCGATGAACAACACATCACGGGCCTCAAGATTGGTCAGGATCGCGGCCAGATCACCTGCCTTGGCCAACACAGGACCAGACGTCATGCGAAAATTCACTCCCAGCTCGCGGGCCATAATCTGCGCCAGCGTGGTTTTACCCAAACCGGGAGGGCCATGAAACAACGCATGATCCATCGCCTCGCCGCGTATCTTGGCGCTCTCGATAAAGACCTTCAGGTTCGCGCGGGCCTCGCGCTGACCAATAAATTCATCCAGCGTCTGCGGACGCAGCGCGCGGTCGACATCTTCGGCTTGGCGCTCTGGGCGCACGGAGGGGTCATCATCAGTCACAATTCACCCCTACCCCTTTGGGGCCAGCAGCTTCAAGGCCGCACGGATCAACGCAGACGTATCCGCATCAGGATCAGCGCCCGCCGCCTGCGCCACAGCACCCGCCGCATCACCAGGGGCATAACCAAGATTGGCGAGTGCCGACAATGTCTCAGACTGTGCAGGATTTGCCTTGGGGACAGGCGAGCGGCGCTTTGGTGCGGCCTCAATGACCTCATCACCCATCGCCTCGGCGACAGTGCCGCCCATCGCCATCACACCCGGCGCCTTGTCTTTCAGTTCAATCGCAACGCGCTGCGCCGTCTTGGGACCAACACCCTTGGCCTTGGCCAGCGCATTCCAATCGCCCAGCGCAATCGCACGGCTCACACCATCAGCACCAAGCGCGCCCAAAATTGCGAGCGACGCCTTTGCGCCAATACCTTGAACCGACATCAACAAACGATGCCATTCCTTTTCCACCAACGTCGCAAACCCGAACAACTGCAAATTATCCTCGCGGACCAGCAGATCAGTATATAGCGCGACAGGTTCACCATTGCTTGGCAGGCTCACCATCACGCGGTTGGACACATAAACCAAATAGCCAATGCCACGCACATCAATCAGCACGTGATCCGTGCTGCGATATTCCAAAATGCCTGCGATCTTGCCAATCATGCGGATGCCTTTGCTAAAGCAGCGGACAACCGGCCCGCAGATTGAGCATGATGCGCATGGCAGATCGCAATGGCCAGCGCGTCAGCGGCGTCAGGTCCAGCCAGCTCAACACCAGGCAATTGCAAACGAACCATATGATCAATCTGACGCTTATCGGCATGACCAACACCCACGACGGCTTTCTTTATCGCATTGGGATAATATTCACCAATCGGCAATCCAGCCTGCGCAGGAACCAACATGGCAATACCGCGGGCCTGACCCAGCTTTAGGGTCCCCGCACCGTCTTTGTTGACAAACGTTTGCTCCACAGCGGCAGTATCGGGGGAATAGGTCGCAAACACTTGGGTCAGCTGAAAATGCAACGACGCCAGACGGACACCCAAATCATCGGATCCCAGCGACGTACACACACCATTGGCAACATGCGAAATGCGTGATCCGTTCACGTCAATCACGCCCCAACCCATATTCCGCAACCCCGGATCGATTCCCAAAACACGCATCTGCAACCCCATAGTTTTGTTTTTATTATCAAGTTACGAGATTTTTAGCACAAAACGCGAACATAAACCAAGCAGGGATTACCCTGTGGCGAAAATACTGCATACACATAGTGGTTCAATTGCGTCAAAATCGGGTTTGAAAGCGACGCCTATCAGTCATAAAAACAAGGGTTATGCGGATTTATATGGTTAATTATTAGGCATTCTGAAAACGCATATGAGACATGCAAAAACAGCACTGGAGGAAATGGAATCGCGGGTCTACGTGCGGATTATGAAATCAACGCTGCAAACGCAGCAAACCTAAGGAATGAGCCAATGGCTGCTTTTGACACCACCTCCCCCGTCGCTGTCCTCTCTGCAGGACGCATCACAAATTTTGTTGCAAATACATTCGGTTCATTTTCCGCCTGGAACGATGCACGCATCACACGTAATTCTTTGGGCCAGCTTACTGCCCGCGAACTCGAAGACATCGGTCTGTCCTTCGCTGACATCGACCTGATTACGGCACGCAAAACACGCTAATCCGTTAAGGATAGCAAACAACAAAAAAGGCCGCGCCCAAGCAATTGGGACGCGGCCTTTTTTTGTGAAAACCTAAATTTTAAGCGCCCAGACTTTTGAAAACATCTGCTACCAAAACAGTCGCGAGCTCGGGCTGCAAAATCCAAGCACCCGCTTGTCCCACAATCGAGGGGCCGGATAACGCAGCGACACAGCTGGCATATTCGGCGTGCCCCAAGTAGGCATAGACATAGGCCTTGAAAAGGAACGCCCATACGATCAGCTTGATCGCGGTTTTGATCGGAAATTTCGGCATATACATGCGCAGCGTTGCAACGATAAGACCCGTATCGGTGACTTTACACCTCGCACCGCGGCTCAGCAGCTTGCGCTGGCGGCGCACAATGTAACTCAAGCGGCGTTCAAAAGAAGCAGATACCAAAGACATAGTCATAGTCATAATTCCAAACAAGCGCCCCCACGCTTGATTCCAAAATCGCGCTGGAATGTGGCTGAAATAAGGCATGCCACTCAAAATAACACAAAATTAAGCGTATTTAGGCTACCGTGCCAAACGTCAGCGTCGTCCAGTCAACAATACTATCGCGATTCAATAGATTGAACCCATTTGCGCAATAAACGGCAATTACGTCATCAGCTTGCTCGTTCAAAATTCCCGACAGAATCACGTATCCGCCCGCTTTCACCACACGGCCCATATCTGGGGCCAATCCGATCAGCGGCCCTTTCAGGATATTGGCGAACACCAGATCATAGGGGCCCTCGGCCTCTAACGCTGGCGCATCGAACCCTGCGGCCACAACGCAATTCACGCGGCCAGCCAATCCATTGGCGTTCACATTGGCCTCGGCCACCTCGACCGCCACGGGATCAATGTCACTGGCCAGTATGATTCCAGGCAACACAGCAGCGGCCGCCATCGCCAAAACAGCGGTGCCGCAGCCCACGTCAATTATCGTGTCGCCAGCGAACCCGTCGTCCAAAAGTCGATCAAACGCGCGCAAACAGCCAAGCGTCGTGCCGTGGTGTCCAGTGCCAAACGCCATCGCGGCCTCAATCAACAGTGGGACGCAACCGTCAGGGATTTTGTCCGCGTCGTGACTGCCGTAAACAAAGAACCGACCAGCTTCGACTGGCGACAATTCGCGGCGCACTTTACTGACCCAGTCTTGCTCAGGAATTTCGGAAATTAGGAAATCTTTGACACCGTGCATCATGGCCAAAACCGCCAGACCCGCGGCATCAGGTGCATCGGTGAAATATGCGCCGACCTCCCACAGACCAGATCCGTCTTCGATCTCAAAGATACCCGTGCCAGTCGGTTCCGGCATCAGCGCCTCAAGATCTTCGCACAACGCAGCGGCGTCGTCTTCGTTCGGGGCAATGGTCAAAGCGGAATAAGAAAGCATGCGGGCAATCGCCTTATAGGGTGGGGTCACCCCTCGCCTAGGCAATCGCCCCGCATTGGTCAATTGGTCATAGCCGCGAAATGACTACTCTGCGGCTATTTCCAATCGGGACTGAAACACGGTCTCATGGCCCTTTGCCGGATGACGCGGAATTAACAGCGCCAATGCAAAAGACACCGACGCCATCCCCGCCGCCAGCACAAACACAGCCGCTGGGCTGACCAACCACAACAACCCAAGCAACACCGGCAAAAACACCGCCGCGATATGGTTGATTGTAAACGCAACAGCCGCCGTCGGGGCAATATCTTGGGGATCAGCAATCTTCTGAAAATACGTCTTCAACGCCAATGCCAACGCAAAGAAGATATGATCAATCACATACAACGTCGCCGCAATCGCAACACCCCAGCCAAAGAAATACACGCCGCCATAAGCAGAAAACACCAACACCAGCCCAGCATATTCAAACAACAACGCGCGCCTTTCACCAAACACGCCAACCACACGGCCAATCACAGGAGCGACAAAAATATTCGTCATCAGCGTCAGCAAATACAGCGACGTAATCTCATGCACATCAAAGCCAAACTTCTCGACCATCATGAACCCTGCAAACACGACAAAAATCTGACGACGCGCACCGGCCATGAATTGCAGGGTATAATACAGCCAATACCGACGGCGCAGCACAAACATCTTTAACTGCGGATGCGGGGCTTCAAACTGGGGATAGGCAAACAAACAAAACAGCGCAATCGCGACAGTCGCGCCCCCCGACACCATATAAACAAAGGCATACGACAGATCAAACGCCTGCCACGTCATCACGATCAGCACATAAGCCACAAACGTGACAGCCGACCCAGCGGCCATCAGCCAACCAATCATCTGCGGCGCACGGGCCTTTTCAATCCATTGCAATTGCAGCGATTGATTGACCGTCTCGTAATAATGAAACCCGATGGACGACAGCATAGTCAGCGTCAAAATCCCCGTCATACTCGGGAAAAACGCAGTAATCCCCGTCGCCACACCAAGCATAACCAAAGCCACCAGCCCCAGCACCTGCTCGCGGATAAAGATGATCAACGCGATCACACCAACCGCCAAAAATCCCGGAATTTCGCGCACAGTATGCAGCAGACCAATATCCGACCCATCAAACCCCGCAACCTCGATCACAAAGTTATTAAGCAACGCCGACCACGTATTAAACGCAATCGGCATCGCCAACGCCATCATGAACAGCAAGCCAATTGGACGGCGCCAAAACGGCAGCGTCAAGGCATCTTCTAAACGAACTATTTTCATGTGAACGGCTTACGCCTGATATTTGGGATTTGGAAGAGAGGCTATGGCGATACATAAATAGGTTCGCGATCCATTGCGCCAAGCACCTTCCGACCAATGGCAACTTTTGCCTTTCAAAAGCGGCCGTTTTTGGAAGACAGCGCGGACGCTGCAAAAGTCGGCATGGAGCCCAAACCGTGAGTTCGCAAGCTGTGCTGGGAGCGCACGCAGCACAGGATTTAATGCAGCTGCATAATTTTTTTACAGCAGAGCGCTGACAGTCCGGTCATTCATCCGAGCCGCCAAAAGAACAAACGCTCAATTGCCAAGTCGTGGATTAAATGACCCTTGTGATTGCTAGAAGCGATGGCACTTTCGGTAAGAACGACCCTGGCGAGAATACCTTTCGGCCAACGGCTCTGGTTCATATACTTCCACATCCACACCGTTGATTTTGACTTCAGATCGAATGTGAGTAATTCACCTGCACCTCCTTTGGGATGCCTCCGCGATGCTAAAAATGATTTTGTTTCAATCTCCGTGCGCTGTCCGTTGCTACTCAATTGGCACTTTATGGCGATCCAGCATAAAGTTAAGATACTGCGCCGAATGCTAAGAATGGCCTGAAAGTCACTGACGTCAGCCAGCCGCATTGTTCGACCAGAATCTTGCGCGCATCCTCTGGGGTTTTAGCCGACCATTCATGGACTGCATCAATACGCAAACCTTCTTGTGTATTTGCTGTTGTTACCACGAATGCCACCGGCACAGTCATAAAATTAATCGGAAGAACTTTAAGCCGCGCCTTCACGACGAAATGCAAACACAATGCATTGCTCGTGGGATGTACTGCCATGTGCATATCATGGCGATCAATTCTGACCCACCTCAGGCCATTGGATAGCATCTTACGCACGTCTGCGATCGGCACTCCACGCTCCGTGCCGGGCTTGGTTCGCCACAAGGGGGCATGTGCGGTAAGCGCGCAATCGACAGTGCAAAAGGACGTCAAATCACCACCAACCGTGAGATCGATACGACCGTCATTATTTCCAAAATGAGACGCCCAAAGGTTAATTAAATTGAACAGTTCGTCGTAGTCGGTGTTCATGCGTTTTCCTTAATATGTTGCCTGCGCTTAAAATGCACTTCATCCGTGCGCAAACGCTCAGTCGGTTGCGCATGGGAAACCAGCGATACCACAGACTAACAGATCATCAATGTGTTCTTGCAAGCTATAAGGTGCGGGTTCGCGCGCGCCCCCCGGGTTCCACGCCCAATGCAGGATCAGGTCGTGGTTCAGGTGTTCCGCCAATTCAATCATCGTGCGCCCACCGTTGCGTGCAGGATCGCGCAACTGTGTACAAATCTCTCGCGATGATTTGCCAAACCAATCTGCCTCGATCGGGACCAGCTGCCAGTTCATTGCGACTTGTGGTGCGGCGTGTGGGATGTCGTTGGTCCCCTCGCGGTAGGCGTGGCACGTGCTGCACTGAATGGTCTCTGCGCCAATCCGGCTTTCGCCTGCCATGACGTTCATCCCGTGGACCCGTGTTTTGCCATAGGCCTGACCAGACCACATTGGCCACTCGCTTGGGCCGACATGGCAGTTGGCACAACGAGTATGTGACGTAACCTCATAGGCACGGCCCCAAGCCTTAAAACCTTCCTCAGTTGAAACCGACCCTGCGGCGGGCAGTTCAATGATGATGTCAGGGCTTTCTGCAAATACGGGCGCGCAAAGCGTTAACAAGGCGGAAGCCAACGCGATCAGATATAAATTTTTCATTTGGCTGCCCTTACACAAAATCGATAAATTTATTAAACGGCATTTCGTTCAATCGTTGGCCTGTTGCCGCGAATATCGCATTCGCCAGCGCGGGTGCGGCGGGCGGCACGGGAGGTTCACCAATACCGCGTACTTTGTGGCCATTTTCTAGCCCGCGCACGAAAATCTCGGGGCATTGGAACATCCGCATGCCTTCGTGGGCATAATAATTGGTCTGCTCTGCCATACCTTCAGAATACGTAATCTCGGTGTTGATCGCATGGCCAAGGCCCCAGATTACACCGCCCTGCACGTTATTTTCAAAGTTGATCGGGTCAACAACCGTGCCCACATCGCAGGCGACCCAGACCTTATCGATCCTGATGCCGCGGTCTGTTGCTGTCACCTCGACGACCTCTGCGACGGGCACGCCAAAGCTTTCGACAAATGCTACGCCGCGCCCTTGATTAGGCTTCAATTCGCCCCCCCAAGATGACATTTTGGCTACTGTTTCCAGAACAATGCGCGACGCGTCGTGGTCCATCAGCCGAATGCGTTCGGCCATCGGATCAGCGCCAGCCTGATGAATAAGCTTGTCAAGAAAACTGTCGAAAATAAACCCTGCACCGGTTGCACCGACCGCCCGCCAAGACGACGTTGGTGCTAGCTATGGGGCGCGAAACGCCTGCATGCGAAAATTCGGTATCGCATAGGGATTGTTCCATGCCCCTGTCGCGATAGACGCATCAGGGCCGGGAACTGGAACTCCCGCACGACCACCTTGAGACGCGAGCACTGATGGCATTGCGATCGACATATCAATCGTGTCGACCTGGCCATTTGCGACAGTACCTTTGGCGCGGCCTATCGCAGGCTGACGGGTGAAATCCTGTGCAAAATCCTCTTCGCGCGAATAGGTCAATTTAATTGGCGAAGTAGAAACTAATCCTTTAGAAATTTAGACTTCCGAACGGCCGCTTTGTCCGGCGGTCTCAGCTGCCCTCCGAAAAGACTCCCCAAACAGCCAATTTCCACCCCCAAAAACAACTTATGCAAAACTTATGTAAAACTTATGCAAAAAATACAGCACTTTCCTCAATAAAAACTCTGTGGATCGATGTCTATCGACAGGCGTGTGTTGGTCGGCAAACGGAACTGTGCGGCCCATGCAGCCAGCGCTTTTTGCAGCGGCGCGGCCTTGTCCGCCTTCACCAATAATCGCACGCGGTGACGGCCACGCACCCGCGCAATTGGCGCAGGCGCTGGCCCGTAAACTTGCGCCCCGATTTGCCGCAAAGGCCCGTCTCTGCGCGCCATTTCAGCACCCAAATTAAACACATCATCCGCGTTTGGACTGCTCAAAATTATCCCCGCCATGCGCCCATATGGAGGCACCCCAGCAGCCTTGCGTTCACCGGCCTCTGCGGCCCAAAATTTTTCCTCGTCACCCACTAAAATCGCCCTGATAACAGCATGTTCTGGCTGATAGGTTTGCAACAACGCCTCGCCTTGTTTTTCCGCCCGCCCTGCCCGTCCAGCCACCTGTCGCATCAGTTGAAACGTCCGCTCTGCCGCGCGCAAATCGGACCCCTGCAACCCAAGGTCAGCATCAATCACGCCGACAAGCGTAAGTAACGGAAAGTTATGGCCTTTTGCCACCAATTGCGTGCCAATAATGATGTCCGTGCCACCCTGTGAGATCTGCTCAATATGTGCTTTCATGGCGCGTGCGGACCCGTATAAATCGGACGACAAAACCGCGACACGGGCATCAGGGAATAGCGCGGTAATTTCTTCGCCCATCCGCTCAACGCCTGGCCCAACAGCCGACAATTTATCCTCCGCGTCGCAATGCGGACAAACCTTTGGCATCGGTTTTGTTTCACCACATTGGTGGCACATCAAGCGGTTCAAAAACCGGTGTTCAACCATGCGTGCATCGCATTGATCGCAGCCAATTTGATTGCCACAAGCGCGGCACAATGTGACCGGCGCATAGCCGCGGCGGTTGAGGAAAATCAGCGACTGTTCACCCCTTTCCATCCGCTCTGCAATCGCATCGCGCAGCGTCGGCGACACCCATGTGCCACCCGGTAAATCCTCTGCACGCATATCAATCGCAGACATCTTCGGCATCACCGCAGGACCATACCGCGAACTCAGCACCAGCCGCGTATATTTGCCCGCCTCAACATTAGCCCAGCTTTCCAAACTCGGTGTGGCCGACGCCAAAACCACCTGCGCACCATTTATTGCGGCACGCAATACTGCCATATCGCGGGCGTTATATAACACGCCATCCTCTTGTTTATATGACGTATCATGCTCTTCATCGACGACAATCAAGCCCAAATTTTGGAAAGGTAAAAACAAAGCTGACCGTGCACCAACGATCAATTGCGCAGCCCCCTGCCCAACCATTTTCCAGCAGCGCCGCCGCTCAGTCATCGTCACACCGGAATGCCATTCAGCAGGTTTGAACCCAAATCGTGCCTCAACGCGGTTGATAAATTCACCCGACAACGCAATCTCGGGGAGCAACACCAAGGCTTGGCGGCCCATGCGCAGACATTCCGCGACGGCTTCCAAATAGACCTCTGTTTTCCCCGATCCGGTGACGCCCTTCAGCAAGGTGGTTCCGTAAGCATCGGTGCGCAATGCAGCGCGCAAAACTTCTGCGCCATCTGCTTGATCAGCCGACAATTCCTTGCCGCCATAATCGGGATCAAGCCGCGGATAAGGCACATCGCGCGGCGCGTCTTCTTCACTGACCGCCCCTTGTTTAACAAGGCCTTTTACGACTGACGTCCCAACGCCTGCCATCTCGGCCAATTCACCCAACGTGAACGACAACCCACCGTAATCGCACAGCACCTCAAGCACCTTGGTGCGGGCCTCTGTTACGCGAGTTGGCTCTGCTGATCCCAAACGGTAAACTGTGCGCATTGATGGGGCATCCCCCAATCCGGGTGCGCGGGTCGCAAGACGCAGCATCGCGGACATCGGAGTCAGGGTATAATCGGCAGCACGGGTCAGAAATTCGCGCATCTCTTCGCGCATTGGCGCAACATCCAGCACGCGCATAACAGACCGTACCTTGGCATAATCAAAGTCACCCGCGCCCTTGCCCCAAACAACGCCCAACACTTTGCGCGGACCAAGCGGCACCTCAACAAACGCGCCCAAATGGCAGCCGCTCTCGGGGGCTTTATAGTCCAGAAAGCGATCAATCGGCTGCGCCGTCAGCACAGCAACCAGATCGCCTTCGTAAAAGAACTCTGCTGTCATGGCTGGCCCGTCACCTTATGGCTTTCCGCTTCGTCCACTATGAGGTAAACGCTGATGCAACAAAACCCAAGCACTTGACCGGAGATATCACCATGAAGTTTTTCGTAGACACCGCCGACATCGACCAGATTAAAGAATTGCTCGCTTACGGGATGGTGGATGGGGTCACGACGAACCCGTCGATAATTGCGAAATCTGGCCTCGATATTCTCGAAGTCACCAAAGAGATTTGCTCGATCGTGGACGGGCCTGTGTCGGCCGAAGTTGTGGCGCTTGACCACGAGACAATGCTGGCCGAGGGCCTTAAGCTGGCGAAAATCGCCGATAATATTGCCGTAAAAGTACCTCTGACATGGGCTGGTTTGCAGACATGTAAGGTGCTGTCGGATCAGGGCATCATGGTCAACGTGACCTTGTGTTTCTCAGCAAACCAAGCGCTTTTGGCTGCAAAAGCCGGTGCCACATTCATTAGCCCGTTCATCGGTCGTTTGGACGATATCAACCTTGATGGTCTGGAATTGATCGACGACATCCGCACGATTTACGACAATTACGGGTTCGAGACGCAGATCCTTGCGGCGTCTATTCGCAATGCTAACCACATGTCCGAATGCGCAAAAATCGGCGCGGATGTTTGCACCGCACCGCCAAATGTAATCAAGGCGATGGCGAACCATGTTTTGACCGACAATGGCCTTGCTGGCTTTATGGCTGACATCAAAAAAGCAGGCATTAAAATCCTGTAATACGGATACTATGGTGTGGGCGGCACAGTTGCCCACACCGTTGCCACAACAGGCTGTAGGGGCGCAAACAAACGCACCAACATCTGACACGGTGGGGAAATTCCTGCCTATTGGGCATTTTTAGGAAGAAATTTCCGCCCCACACTGCTATACAGCTTCAAAATCAATAAAGTTGAGCAGCACATGAACACTAAACCCCTTATTGACAGCCATGTTCGTGATAAGATCATCGCAGACCCCGACGTTCTGCTTGAAGATCAAGATATTATGCGCGCCCTTGTGGCTGCGAACGAACAATCCATGGGCGGCAATATCGTCGATCTGCGCGGTATTGCGATGGAACGGCTCGAGGCGCGTCTGGACCGTTTGGAAGACACCCACCGATCCGTAATTGCAGCCGCTTACGAAAACCTTGCGGGCACCAATCAAGTCCACCGCGCCGTATTGCGCATGATGGACGCCACTAAGTTCGAGACATTTTTGCAAGACCTGTCCGGCGACGTGGCTGATACGCTCCGCGTTGATTGCATGCGGTTGGTGCTGGAAAGTGGCGCTGCTACTGACGACCCTGCAATCGGTCAAATGGGTGCCGTTCTGGGTGTGGTCGAACAAGGCTATATTGATACCTACGTAAATCGTGGCCGGTCCAGCCCAGTCCGTCAGGTTACATTGCGTCAAATTCAGACCGACGATGCAGGTCTGTACGGCGAAAAAGCCAGCTTTATCCGGTCCGAGGCCTGTCTCAAACTCGACTTTGGCCCGGGCCGTTTGCCAGGTATGTTGATGATGGGATCCGAGGATCCACATCAGTTCACGCCGCAACAAGGCACCGATTTGTTGACGTTCTTTGCAGGCGTGTTTGAACGCGCAATGCGTCGCTGGCTTTCGTAACCCAAATGATTTCCCCTGCCCTGACATCTGCGCTGGCCAAATGGCTAGACCATTGTCGTGCGTTGGGCGGGGCATCTGACAATACGATCAAAGCCTATCAGTCCGACGTCATCGGTTTCCTGGCGTTCATGACCCAACACCATGGCGGCGTTCAAGGGCTTGGCCCATTGTCCAAAATCACTGTCAGCGATATGCGGTCATGGATGGCGTCAGAACGGGCGCGCGGCGTCGGGGCTCGGTCACTTGCGCGGTCGCTTTCGGCGGTCAAAACATTCTACCGCTGGTTATCAGACCGCGAAGGATTTGAAGCCACTGCCGTGCTATCCACACGCAGCCCAAAGTTCACCAAAAAGCTACCCCGACCTTTGGCAATCAACGCCGCAACTGCGATGATCGAAACCGTCGAATTGCAGGCCCGCGATGGCTGGGTTGCAGCACGCGATGTTGCCGTCGTCACTTTGCTTTACGGCTGCGGTTTGCGCATATCTGAGGCATTAGGACTGACCGGAGCGGACGTGCCATTGCCGCCCGTGATGCGGATTAAGGGTAAAGGTGGCAAGGAACGGGTCGTGCCTGTGATCGACGCGGCTCGCGATGCAGTTGACGCCTATTTGAAACTGTCGCCACATCAGGTAGAGCCAAACAGCCCACTGTTTCGCGGCGCGCGCGGCGGCGCGTTAAACCCGCGTATGGTCCAAAAGGTGATGGAGAAATCGCGCCTGCAATTGGGGCTACCTGCGACGGCCACTCCGCATGCGATGCGCCACAGCTTTGCGACACATCTGTTGACTGCTGGGGGCGACTTGCGCGCGATCCAAGAACTACTTGGGCACGCGAGCCTGTCCACGACACAAGCCTATACGGCAGTGGATACCGCACACCTGATGGATGTCTATAACCGGACCCATCCAAAGGCCTGACAAGCATATGTTGCCCTTGGGGAAAATTCAGATAAGAAGCTATCATGACAATCCAAACCAAAGCCCTTTTAGTACACTTTCTGACTGCCACTGGCGCGGTATTTGCAATGCTTGCTATGCTGGCCGCAGTTGATGAAAATTGGTCTATGATGTTCGTCTGGCTGGTCGTCGCGTTCTTTGTGGACGGTATTGATGGACCGTTGGCGCGCAAATATGACACAAAGACCAACGCACCGATTTTTGACGGGGTACTGCTGGATCTGATCATCGACTATCTGACGTATGTCTTTGTGCCTGCCTATGCGCTGTTCAAATCTGGGTTGTTACCAGGATGGACGGGTTGGTTTGCGATCATCGTAATTACCTTCGCATCCGCAATGTATTTCGCAGACAACCGCATGAAGACTAAGGATTATTCGTTCTCAGGCTTCCCTGGCTGCTGGAATATGCTGATCCTTGTGATGTTCGCGTTACAGCCGAATTTCTGGGTAATCGTGGCGCTGGTCGTTGTGCTATCGGCCGCGATGTTCTTTCCGGTGCGCTTTGTGCATCCGGTGCGTACACAGCGTTGGCGGACCGTCACTCTGCCAATGGCCGCGGCATGGACGTTGTTTGCTGGCTGGGCCGCATGGGTGAATTTCGACCCCGCTAGCTGGGCACATTACGGGTTGATGATCACCTCAATCTATCTGCTTGGTGCGGGTGCCGCACAGCAGATCATGTACGGCAAAGACGGCTAAAGTCGCGTCAGCACAGCGCCCACGACTATAAGAACTGCGGCAATCGCCTTGCCCCGATCCATCTTTTCACCAAACACCAGCCAGCCGATCAGTACCGCGAATAAAATTGATGTTTCTCGCAGGGCTGCAACCAGCGCGATTGGCGCCTGCGTCATGGCCCAAACGACAATCGCATATGCCAGATAAGACGCGACCCCTGCGATCCCAATGACGGCCCATGTGCGGACAGATGCGCGTAAAACGCACCGCCCTTTTAGGGCGACGACGCTCGGTATATAAAACAGCGCAGCCATGATCAGCAGCCACCCTGTAAATCCAATAGGATCGCCCGACACCCGTGCGCCCAAGCCGTCCACCAGCGTGTAACCAGCGGTCGCACAAGCCGACCCAAACGCAAATGGCAACAAGCCGCGGCTTTCGTTGTTGGCAAAAACCCCACGCGCCATAAGCGCAATGCCAAGGCCCAGCACGACGATCCCAACGTAGTCCATCATGGCGATCGGATCAGTTAAGAACACAAGACTGAAAGCCAAAACCATCATTGGGGCGGCCCCGCGCGCAATCGGATAGACGCGGCTTAGGTCGCCCTGCTCGTATGCATACGCAAGGAACAACTGGTAACACATGTGGATCAGGCCAGAGGCTATTAGCCAAGGCCACACCTCGGCCTCGGGCCACGGGCGAAAGCACACGACGACAATGCCAACCAAGCTTTGCATGACCGTCAGGATCGCCATTGCGGTCTGTTTATTTTCACCGGTTTTGACCAGTGCGTTCCAAGTCGCGTGCAGCATCGCTGCTGCCATCACGGCAAGGAAAATAGGATAGGTCATCGGCGCAGTCCTTTAGATCAAAAGGGACGCGGCCCCCTCAATGCGCAACAATTGCACCTTTCCCTCAACGCCACCAGCACCAGAAAAGCCACCCAAATTAGCAGCCCCTAAAACCCGGTGACACGGGATGATAATGGCAATCGGATTAGCGCCACAGGCTTGACCAATGGCCTGCGCGGGCACACTGAGTTCTTTTGCCAAATCGCCATAGCTGCGGGTTTCACCAAACGGAATAGTGCATAAGGCCGCACCAAACTTACGCTGAAAATCAGATACTTGCGGCACAAGTGGCAGATCAAAGACCTGCCGCTTGCCAGTAAAATACTCTGCCAATTAATCCATTGCCGCATCTGCCACTGGATCAGATGGGCCATCCATCACGGCCCATTCAAGCCTCACAACAGCACCATCTTGCACAACAACCGACACAGGACCAACAGGCGTGTCCGGCAACGACGCAAAGTAGGATGGGTTTAAACCCATCTTACGCAGATAACGCCGCGTCACACCGCATGCACACGCCCGCATGGGCGTGGGTTCCAACATCAGGCAGAATTTTCCAGCAGCGTTCGCATTTTGCGCCCTCGGATTTGGCAAACACAACACCAACACCGTTCATATCAGCCAAGGTAAACGCGCCGTCAGGGGTGTCGCCTTCCACAAGCGTGATCTGGCTCGCGATGCATAGATCAGCAAAGGTATCGGGGTTCGTGATGATCACCGAAAGCTCTGGCGACATATACACAGTTGGTGCGGCCTCCAATGACGAGCCGATGACTTTGGCCGTGCGCTGTTCTTCGAGCGCACCAGTGACAACACGGCGGACCGCACGCACGACCTCGGACCGTGCAGCTAGCGCATCATCGCGCCACTCGGCGGGGGTTTCAAGGAAGTCAACCAGATGTACAGATGTGTCCGCACCGTTGCGCTCTAGCCAGACCTCTTCCATCGTGAATGTCAGTATCGGCGCAAGCCATGTGGTCAACCGCCCATAAAGGTGATCAAGCACAGTCAGCGCAGACAAACGCCGGTTGGTATCGCCATCACAATACAGCGCATCCTTGCGAATATCGAAGTAGAACGCAGACAAATCCAGCGTGGCAAAGTCGAATATCGCGCGGAATACTCCTTGGAAATCATACTTGGCATAGCCGGTCCGAACGACCTCATCCAACACGGACATCTTGTGCAGGATCAGCTTTTCTAGCTCTGGCATGTCTTCGAAGGCCACTGCTTTGGACGCATCAAAATCGGCCAATGACCCCAGCATAAACCGCAGCGTATTGCGCAAACGGCGATAGCTATCAGACACACCTTTCAAGATTTCCGGCCCGATCCGTTGATCGTTTGTGTAATCAGTTTGGGCGACCCAAAGCCGCAGAATATCCGCACCATACTGCTGCACGATTGTCTCGGGGACGATGGTGTTGCCGATGGATTTGGACATCTTCATGCCCTTCTCATCAAGCGTAAACCCGTGGGTCAGTACACCGCGATATGGTGCGCGTCCTTGGGTGCCGCACGACTGCAACAGCGACGAATGGAACCAACCGCGGTGCTGGTCGGTGCCTTCAAGATACAGATCGGCCAAGCCATCGTCAGACCCATCCGCACGGTCGCGCAATGTGAACGCATGGGTCGACCCACTGTCAAACCACACATCAAGAATATCAGTGACCTGATTGTAATCATCCGCATCCACGATCCCATCCAAGAACCGCGCCTTTGCGCCGTCCTTGTACCATGCGTCAGCACCTTCGACTTCAAACGCATCGACAATCCGCGCATTCACATCTGCGTTTTGCAAAAGGAAATCAGCATCCGTCGGCAGCGCACCAACTTTCGTAAAGCAAGTCAGCGGCACACCCCATGCACGTTGACGTGACAGCACCCAATCGGGGCGCTGTTCGATCATCGCATGCAGACGGTTGCGGCCCTTTTGTGGGGTCCAGGTGACCAGCTCGTCGATGGACCGCAACGCACGATCGCGGATCGTCGTGCCGTAGGTGTCCTGCCCGTCGCCAATCGCCTTATCAATCGCAGCAAACCACTGGGGCGTATTGCGGAAGATGATCGGGGCTTTGGACCGCCAAGAATGCGGATAGCTGTGCTTGATCTTACCACGTGCAAACAGTTTACCCATCTGCGACAGGGCAGCCATCACAGCCGTGTTGGCGTCACCTTCCCACGGATTGTCTTTGTTCTTTTTGTTGGGCTTGTCGCGCAGAATACGCTTGCCACCAAACAGCGGAAGATCGGTGCGGAACGACCCATCTTCGGTCACGTTATAAGTGATCACCTCTTCGAGCATGCCCAGATCACGGTACAATTCAAATTCATCCATACCGTGCGAGGGGGCACAATGCACAAAGCCAGTACCGTCTTCATCCGTCACAAATGGAGCCTCACGGAAATCACGGGGTGCGTCCCATTCGCCATTGCCGCCTTCGATACCCGCCAATGGATGTGCCAGCTTCAGGCCAGACAGATCGCCTGCATCAGCGACACGTTTGAACCCATCAACCTTTGCTTTGGTCAAACATCCTTCGGCCAATTTATCAGCCAGCAACAGCTTATCGCCGACCTTGACCCAGTTATCATATGCGGCATCGGTTACTTCGTAGACGCCATAGGAAATATCAGGGTGATACACGACGCCTTTGTTGGACGGGATGGTCCAAGGCGTTGTTGTCCAGATCACGACGTCAGCGCCAGCCAAAGGACCGTCGCCCAACACAGGGAAGCGGACCCAGATCGTAAAGCTTTCTTTGTCGTGATATTCGACCTCGGCCTCGGCCAAGGCGGTCTGTTCCACAGGTGACCACATCACAGGCTTGGACCCTTGGTACAGCGTGCCGTTCATCAAGAATTTCTGGAATTCCTCTGCGATCACGCGTTCAGCGTGGAAATTCATTGTCAGATATGGCTCGGCCCAATTGCCCTGCACGCCCAAGCGCTTGAATTCTTCGCGCTGGATGTCGACCCAACCTGCGGCGAACTCGCGGCATTCTTGGCGGAACTCAACCACATCAACGTCGTCTTTATCGCGGCCCTTGGCGCGGTACTGCTCTTCAATTTTCCATTCAATCGGCAGACCGTGACAATCCCAACCAGGGATATATCGGGCATCTTTACCCATCATCTGCTGGGACCGAACAACCATGTCTTTCAAAATTTTGTTCAGCGCGTGACCGATATGCAAATGGCCGTTCGCATAGGGTGGGCCATCATGCAGGGTGAACTGCTCGCGGTCCGTCTTGGCGCGCAACTGGCCGTATACATCCATTTCAGCCCAGCGGGCCAGCCAATCGGGTTCGCGTTTTGGCAGTCCGGCACGCATCGGAAATTCAGTGCGTGGCAGGTTTAAAGTCGCTTTATAATCGGGGGTCTCGGCGCACATAACTGGCGTCCTATCTTTGCAAAAAAGGAAAGGGTGGGCGGCGCGACCCGAGGTCAGCGCCATTGGCCCGGCGGCGCTGCGATCAGCGCGCCGGGGACATAATTCGTATATGTGCCCAGATCATCATGTCCGCGCTTATAAACGGGCATTTTCCTACAAACAAGACATGGCTGAGGTTCTTTGACCCGCTTAGCGGCAATAAGACCCGCTGCGGTAACGGGCGGTATCAAAGTGAAAGTGATCTGCGAGAAATCAGTTGGCATCTGGCCCAAGTACTGTGCCAAATGGCTCACAAGCCGCCCGCCACATCTTACGCAAACGCGCACCACCGTCACGGGTGTTCCAGCCGCCCAGAACTGTGATCTCACGGCCCGAATTCAACTTAATTCCTGCAATATCAATCGCATGACCAAATGCATGTTCTGAAAGCCGCCCCGACGATGCAGAATTGCGATTCCGGCAAAAGTAATGTGACACGACGCGCAGCGACGCGATACCACAGCCTTCGCTCGCAACTGCAGGTTTTGCGCCGTTCACGACCCAGCGTTTCAGCGCTGTTGCCGTGCGGCAATCGACGGTGGGTTGGGGCGACATCCGAACACCTGCGACCGATTTGATGCGCACCGCGTTTTCAACGCCGCAAGCCCCACGGCCAGATATGCGGCCAACCGCTTCGCCTTGAATATTAGGATCACCGCAGATTTGTCCGCGCAGACGTGCCACACGCACAGCCTGTGCGGCTTGTTCAATCGAAGCTGGGCGGCGGCCTGGACGCAAAGACGATGCGATCGCAGTCGGACTAAACGCAAACAGGTTTTGTTCGGCGAGGTACAACGGGAGGGTGTTTGCGCCATGTGTCAAATCGGGGCGCTCATAGGGGCGCGGTTGCGGGCGCATCGTAGGTTCCCGCGACATTTCACCCCTTGCGACGGGGCAGGTCGCTTCAGCTACGACCACATCCGCGCAGATCAACGCCAAGCAAATCGAAAGCCAGCGGATCACGGTTTTGCGGCCGGTTTCCGGCCAAAGTTCGGTGCATCGGTGTCTTGTCCGGCCTCGATGATCGACCGGCGGATAGACCGTGTGCGCGTAAAGTAATCATGCAGATGATCACCGTCGCCTTCGCGGATAGCGCGCTGCAGCATGAACAATTCTTCGGTAAAGCGGCCCAGAACCTCGAGCGTGGCCTCTTTGTTGTTCAAAAACACATCACGCCACATGGTTGGGTCAGAGGCCGCGATGCGTGTGAAATCGCGAAAACCTGCGGCCGAATATTTGATCACTTCGCTATCGGTCACGCGGCGCAGGTCGTCAGCCACACCAACCATCGTATAGGCGATCAGGTGCGGTGTGTGGCTGGTGACCGCCAAAACCAAATCGTGGTGATCGGCGTCCATTTTATCAACATTGGACCCCATGCCGCGCCACAATGCCGTCAGTTTGGCCACAACAGCATCGTCGTCGCACAGGTCTGGTACAATGATGCACCAGCGGTCATCAAACAATTCCGCAAAGCCGGACGTCGGCCCCGAATGTTCAGTCCCAGCCAATGGATGTGCCGGCACAAAGTGAACGTTACCAGAGAGATGTGGGGCGACTGCATCGATTACCGCACGCTTAACGGACCCTACATCGCTGACCACTGCCCCTGCCTTGAGGTAAGGTGCGATGTCTTGTGCGACGCTGTCCATGGCGCCGACAGGGACGCAAAGCACGACAAGGTCGGCGCCTTCTACGGCCTCGGCCGCGCTGTTGTAAATTTGGTCGCAGAGGCCAATGTCGCGGGCAGTTTGGCGCGTGGCTTCAGACCGCGCATAACCGACGACTTCGCCTGCTAAGCCTGCGCGTTTGATCGCGTGGGACATTGAAGATGCGATCAGGCCGAGGCCGATCAATGCGACGCGGTCATATATCTGTGTCATTCGCGCAGCCCTTTAAACTGACCGATGGAATGCACAATCCGGCGGCACGCGCTTTCGTCACCGACAGTAATACGCAGGCAATGCGGGAAGCCATAGTTCTTGGGGTGGCGCACGATAATTCCGGCGGATTTTAGCTGCTCGTTGCAGGCCACTGCCTCGTCTTCGGACCCGAAACGGGCAAGGATAAAGTTGGCTGTGGTTGTATCAGATGGCACGCCCAACTCGGCCAATGCCGTGGACAACCAATCACGCCAACGGGCGTTTTCAGACCGGCATTTTTCGAAATAGACGGTGTCGCGCACGGCGGCCTCTGCGGCGGCAAGCGCAGGCGACGACATGTTAAACGGTCCGCGAATACGGTTCAGCACATCGATGATGTTTTTCGGGCCATAGCCCCACCCAACGCGCATGCCACCAAGCCCATATATCTTAGAAAATGTGCGCGTCATAACGACGTTATCGCGGCCCTCAATGAGCATGAGACCAGCATCATAGCCTTCGACATATTCGGCATATGCACCATCAAGAACAAGGATACACTGTTTGGGCAGCCCCTGCGCAAGTCGTGCTATGTCTTTGTTTCCAAGGAATGTTCCTGTTGGATTGGCAGGGTTCGCGATGAACACCAGCTTGGTCTTTGTGTTGGTCGCGGCAAGGATCGCATCGACATCAACCATGCGGTCATTCTCGGGCACCTCAATGGGTGTCGCACCCGCAGCAAGCGTCGAAACTCCGGTAGAGCGCAAAGCCGTGTTCAGTGTGGATTACCTCGTCGCCCGGGCCCGCGAATGCTTGGCACATCAGGTGTAAAATTTCGTCTGATCCAACGCCGCAAATCACCCGATCAGGGTCCAGTTTCCAGACCTCACCAATGGCGGTTCGCAGGCCTGCATGATCGGTGCTTGGATAGCGGTGAAGCTCATGCACAGCACGGCTAAACGCCTCTTTCACGGCAGGTGACGGGCCCATCGGATTTTCGTTTGATGACAGTTTCAACACGTTGGACACGCCGTCCAAAGTAGATGCACCACCGACGTACAAATCGATATCCATAATGCCGGGCTGCGGTTTAATTTTACTGGCCATAACGTCCACTTTTCAAATCTAATACACTGTTTCTATCGGCTTGCGTTGCCGCTTACCAGTGGTGCTGGGCTTGGTCGCGCAGGCGTTGCTCAATTGCCAAAATCGGGCTTTTTATCCTGTAGGTTTCGCATAAGTTTTGCATAAGTCACATTTTGTGCCCCAAAGGACACCCGAAATGCCACAGCGCATCAATGAACACGGCCAACAGATTGGCCCCGACGTGCCCGCATGGACGCCGCGTGCGCGCCCCCATCAGTCGCCGCTGACGGGACAGTATGCCGCCGTTGTGCGCCTTGATCCAGCCGCCCACGGCGACGATCTTTTTGCCGCGTTTGCGACCGATACCAGTGGTGCAATGTGGACGTATATGCCCAATGGCCCGTTCACTGAACGTGCGGTGTTTGACGCGTTTATGACAGAGGCAAAGGTCAGCACGGACCCGCTGTTTTACGCGATCATCAACAAGGCGACGGGCCGCGCTGAGGGTTTTGCCAGCTATCTGCGAATTGACCCAGCTGCGGGTACTATTGAGGTCGGGTTCATCGCGATGTCTCCGTTATTGCAAAAGACCCGTGTCGCGAGTGAAGCGATATATCTAATGATGGCCCACGCGATGGATGATCTTGGCTATAGGCGGTATGAATGGAAATGCGATAACTTGAACGCCCCATCCAAACGCGCGGCTGGTCGGTACGGGTTCACAGCCGAGGGCGTGTTCCGCCAAGCGACGATGTACAAGGGCCACAACCGCGACACGGCGTGGTTTTCGATTTTAGATAGTGAGTGGCCGGCGATTAAAGCAGGGTTTGTAGCTTGGCTAGATCCTGCGAACTTTGATGCGGATGGTGTGCAAAGGGCGGCGTTAGAGACGCGGACTATGTAGGAGAACATCAGGTGGTTTTATGGCCAAACTGCATGTTGCTTCGTTGGTCAGCAATGACTGCTTTTACGCTTTATCTAGAATGAGGCACTGGAACTGGCTGGGATATTGTTTAACCTTAGATGCCATATTTTGGACATTTCAGTCATCTATTTGAACACAGTAGAACGCCAAAGGAGTATTGTTGTGCAAAAAATAGCAATAGAGAAACCTACAAAATATGGGTTGATAGGATTTCTGCTAGGCATCGCAAGCCTCATCGTTATCCTGAATCAACTTTCTACTTTTTTTGAGCCGCAAGCACAGAGTACTGGTTCTGTCATAGTTGAGATCGCCGCAGACATTAAACAATCAGCTGCGCGTGCATTGTCAGGGGAGCCAGCACCAAAACCCACACCGCCCCCGCAGGATTTTGGTCAACTCGCTACAATTGTGGCACTCTGCGCTGCAGGGTTAGCAGTGATGCTTGGCGATGTCGGATTATACCGAAACGAACCACATCGACTATCGTATCTTGCTGTCGGTATCGGCCTATCAGCATTTGTTATGCAATATGTTTTTTGGTTAGCAATCCTAATCTGCGGCATAGCTTTGCTTATTAGCATTGTTGAAAACCTTGGCAGTATTTTTGACTAGGCGCAGAAACTGCCCTCTCCACTTAAAAGCAGACAATTCAGCAGCCCACCACAAACGCAAAAGGGCCGCACCGAGGTGCAGCCCTTTCGTATTTGGATCGGCCAGAACTGATTAGTTCTTGGCGTAGAATTCCACGACCAGATTTGGTTCCATAGTCACTGGGTACGGTACGTCGCCGAGTGTTGGTGTGCGTGTGAATGTCGCTGTCAGCTTGGAGTGATCAACGTCCATGTAGTCAGGCACGTCGCGCTCTGGCAGCTGAATAGCGATCAAAACGAGTTCCATCTGCTTGGATTTCTGGCGCACGGAAATGATGTCGCCTTCTTTCACGCGGTAGGATGGGATGTTCACTTTTTTGCCGTTCACTTCCACGTGGCCGTGGTTCACGAACTGGCGTGCAGCAAATACTGTTGGCACGAACTTAGCACGGTAAACAACAGCGTCCAGACGACGCTCCAGCAGACCTACAAGGTTCTCACCTGTATCGCCTTTTACGCGTTCAGCTTCTGTAAAGACGCGGCGGAATTGCTTTTCAGTCAGGTCGCCATAGTAGCCTTTAAGCTTCTGCTTGGCGCGCAACTGCAGACCGAAGTCGGACAATTTACCTTTACGGCGCTGACCGTGCTGGCCTGGGCCATATTCGCGGCGATTCACTGGGGATTTAGGACGGCCCCAGATGTTTTCGCCCATGCGACGGTCAATTTTATATTTGGCAGCGGTACGTTTAGTCATACGCTGATCTCCTTCTAAGGTGCCTTGCGGCGTGAAGGGCGTTGTCCTTTTTGCGGATTTTGCCGCAATGACAGGGTTCCTTTTGCAAGGTCCACCAACACCAATGAACTGAGGCTTATAAGCGGGGTGCGCGCAGAGTCAACAAGCCGTTTGCAATTGGCCGCACACCCCGTCACATGTCCCCCATGTCTACAGATAATCCCCCCCGTTTCATCCACTATCTTGGCGCGTTTGCCGCTGGTGGTTTGATCACTTTAATGCTGCTTACAAACGGCACATTGGCCCAATATGGCACCTTGTTGTTTTCCAGCTGGGTCCCGCATTTGACGGGCACTGTGCTGGCTATTTTGATCTTGCTTACGCTGCGCCCTACCCGCGCCGCATCAAAGCGCCCGCCACTTTGGGCATATTTGGGCGGCGTATCGGGTGGTTTGACGGTGGTTGCCACGTCTGCTGCGATGAATTCGGCGCTGGCGCTGTCTGGCACCATCGCATTGGGTCTTGCCGGGCAGATCGTGTTTTCATTGTTTGCTGACGCTAAGGGCCTGTTTGAAATGGCGCAACGGATGCCTGGGTGGCGTGACTTTGCGGGGCTCGCGTTGATTACGGCTGGCGCGCTGATCCTGATTTTCTACGGGAGCGCCCCATGAGTTTATTCATCATCCTTGCCATTGGCGCGGGCTTATTGGTGGGCCTTAGCCGCCAGTTGAATGGCCGGTTGGCCCTGTCCACCAACGCGTGGGAATCGTCGTTTTGGAATCACATTGTCGGGTTGGCGTTTGTCAGTTTGATTGCGCTGCTGGCCAGCAGCCTGTTTGATGACGGTTTGTTTGGTGGCGCCCCGCTGGATGCCCCGTGGTGGGCATTTTTGGGTGGACCGATTGGTGTGCTGTTTATTGCCGCGGGATCATGGGCGATTAACCGGATTGGGGCAGCCCAAACCGCCATGTTAATTATCGCGGGCCAGATGATTTCTGGTGTCGCAATTGATATCGCCATGGGTGTGCAAGGGCAGCTTTGGGCGCGCGCCCTTGGGGTCGCTTTGATCCTTGGCGGCATGTGGGTCACCCGCACCGCCAAGGCCAAGGGTTAATTCATATAGAACCCGTATTGCTGCGGCAAATGCGGCTTGGGATCAACGCCAAGTTCGCGGGCCGTGCGCAGCGCCACATGTGGGTCGCGCATATGCTCGCGTGCCATCAATGCGATGTCTGCCTGACCTGATGCGATGATTTTCTCGGCTTGTTTTGCGTCTGTGATGCAGCCGACTGCGGCAGTGATGACACCCGTTTCGCGGCGAAGCTGTGCCGCCATGCCGACCTGATCAGCCGTCCGTGTGCCAATCGAGGCCCGCGCGGCAGGTGTCGCCCCACCACCTGAACAGTCAATCATATCTACGCCAAGATCGCGCAGGGCCGTGGCCATTTGGATGTTGTCGTAAATAGTCAAGCCGCCGTCGATCCAATCTGTGACGGACAGGCGCACTGCGAGCGGTAGGCGTTCTGGCCAGACCTCGCGCACGGCAGCCACGGTTTCGCGCATGAACCGCGAGCGCCCTTCAAAATCGCCGCCGTATGCGTCGGTCCGTGTGTTGACCAACGGCGTGAAAAAGCTGTGCAGCAGATAGCCGTGCGCGCCGTGGATTTCTAATAGCTCGTAGCCTGCGTCCAGCGACCGTTTTGCCGCCGCAACAAAGCTGGCTGTCATGGCTTGGATATCCGCGATGGACATGGCAGATGGGGCTTTGTTCAATCGCGTGCCGTCTTTGTCGAACACGTCATCTGTGGGGCCAACAATCGGCCAGCCGCCATTGTCATCGGGCAAATGTGTGCCACCATCCCATGGCCGTGCAGCAGATGCCTTGCGCCCCGCATGCCCGATCTGCACGCCGATAACAGCGCCACAGGATTTCGCAAATGCGTTTACCGGCGCTATGGCTGCGACTTGTGCGTCGTTCCAAAGCCCAGCACAGCCCGGTGTGATCCGTCCGTCCGGTGTAACGGCCGTGGCCTCTGCGATGATCAGGCCCGTGCCGCCCATGGCGACGCCACCGATATGGGCCATGTGCCAATCGGTCGCCACACCGTCATTGGACGAATATTGGCACATTGGCCCCATCCCGATGCGATTGCGCAGCGTGATGTCTTTGATCTTAAGCGGCTCGAAAAGTGCGGACATTAGCTGTCTCCGTCTGTGTTCATGGCTTTGATACCCGCTACACCGGAGTTGCCCAATTTAACAGTCGCAAATGGCCCGCCGATGCACAGATTGGCAGGGTCTTTGTTGTCGAGCGGCGGGGTGGACACGAAGACATCCGTGGCGAAGTCTTCGGCGTTGTCTTTTGGTCGGTAGCCCAGATGCCCTGCTTTGGTATTGTCGACCACTGCGCGGTCGTTGTTTGAGATGCCGTAAACGGTGGTGAACCCCACGACGGGGCTGTTGACGGACCGTTCCACGAGGTGGATCAAGTCGTCTGTCGACAGCCACGTGCCGATGGACCGCGCGTTGGTCGGTGGTGCGGCAGAAAAGATGCGCATGCAGACGGACTCAATGCCGCGTTTGTCCCAATACAGCGATGCAAGATCTTCGGCGAAACATTTTGCCAGACCGTAATATGTGTCAGGGCGGTGCGATACATCAAGGCCGATGGTGTCGGTTTTCAGATGCATCCCAACCGCGTGTACCGATGACGCATAGACCACCCGTTTGACGCCGTTCCGGTAGGCGGCCTCCCACACGTTATAAGCCCCGATGATGTTGGATTGCAGGATATCGTCCCAAGGGGCCTCGTCTGCGATGGCGCCGAAGTGGATCACCATGTCGGCGCCTTTGAGCAGAGATTCCATCGCTGCAAGGTCGGACACATCCGCCTTAACATAAGTCTCATTGCGGCCCAGATTGTCGAGGCTTTCGGCCAGATCAGTGGACACAAACGTGTCGCACATTGCGGCCAAGGGTTTGCGAAGTTGAGAGCCCAGCGCGCCTGCTGCCCCAGTGAGTACGAGTTTTTTCATGATGTTTCCTGTCGCTTAGATGATGGCTTGTTCGGGGAATTTTTCGCCTGCGATAATCCGGTTGATACTGAACGGTGTCAGGTCGAGTGTCTGGTAATCGTCCGTTGCGATCAGTTCCGCAATGCCGCGCCCCATGGCGGGGGATTGTTGGAACCCGTGCCCAGAGAACCCGTTGGCAAAGATAAAATTGGTCACATCTGGGTGCGCCCCGATGATCGCGTTTTGGTCAAAGGTATTGTAGGCATAATGCCCGACCCAAGAATTCATCAGCTTGATCCGCTCAAACGCGGGCACGCGGTGGGCGAGGATCGGCCAGACTTTTTCTTCCCAGATGGTGTGGTCGGGGGTGAAGTCGTTGTAGTCCACGACGCTATCGTCATCGGGCGCGCATCCGGCCATATAATACTGCCCGTCACTGCGCATATGCACCCCGCTTGGGTCGATTGTAAGCGGCAGATCTCGGTCCAGTTTTTCGGCGGCTGAAAAGATGAAAGTATGTCGCTTACGCGGCTCGATCGGGATTTCGATGCCTACCATGCGAGATGTCAGAACGGCGCGCGGACCGGATGCGTTGACGACATAGCCGCAAGCGACGGTTTCGCCGCTGGCCAGTGTCACGCTTTGCACGGTTGTCTCTGTTTTGGTCATGCTGACAACTGAATTGTGGATGTATTCAACACCGCGTTCGCGCGCAGATCGTTTCCACCAATCAAACAGTGTGTTGCCGTCAAAGTAGCCTTCATCGATCAGGTTGTGATTGCCCGCAACGATGTCGTCCATGTTGTAGAAAGGATATGTGGCTTTGATCTGGGCGGCGGTCATGTGTTTTGTGCCCGCGCCATTGGCAGCTTGGATTTGTTGCACGGATTGCAAGGCGTCTGCGCCAGCGGCACTGTCGGCCAAATACATGTAGCCAAACGATTGCAGCACAACATCGGGGACGCGGGGGTCGCCGCCCATTTGGTCGCGGAACGATTTAACGTAATCTGCGCCAAACTGGCTGATCTTGATGTTTATCGGTACGCTGAATTGCTGGCGGATGCAGGAATTCGTGTGGGACGTGGATGCCCATTCATAGGTCGGATCGCGTTCAACGACCAAGACCCTTCCGTCAAAATCGGGATGGTTGGAAAGAAACCAAGCGATGCTTGATCCGTACATCGCCCCGCCCACAATAATCACGTCATATGATGTGTGGGCGGGGCTTTGTGTCATGTCATGCCTATGCTGCTGAGGAGATACGCGGCACCAGTGCTTTTACCAGATCGCGCATGTGAAGTTCACCTACGGCCACATCACCATCCATCACACGGTAATGCAAGGAAGTGTCGCCCTCGGAGCGTGCGATCAGGCTTTCGAGGTTAGCGCGGATATCCACGTCGCCTGCGAACTTCGTGCCTTTCAAAGGCTCCATCACCGATTGCACACGTAGCACGCGCGAGCGGTTGATGTCTGAGACAAAGTCTTCGATGTACGGATCGCTCGGGTTCATCAAGATGCCCTGCGGCTCACCTTGTTGAATGACCGCGCCGTCTTTGAGGATAACAAGGTGGTCGGCCAGTTTCAGCGCCTCGTCGAGATCATGCGTGATAAAGACGATGGTCTTGTGCAGCTCTGCTTGCAGTTCCAACAGCAGGTTTTGCATGTCGGTCCGGATAAGCGGATCAAGCGCAGAGAACGCCTCGTCCATCAGCATGATGTCGGTGTTTGCAGTCAGCGCGCGCGCGATGCCCACACGTTGTTGCATGCCACCCGATAACTGCGCTGGATAGTGATGTTCGTAGCCATCAAGGCCCACACGCACGAGCCATTTCATGCCCTCGGCTGTGCGTGTCTTTTCGTCAACGCCTTGCACTTCGAGCGCCATTGCGGCGTTCTGCAACACCGACCGATGCGGCAAAAGCGCAAACTTTTGGAACACCATCGACATCTTTTCCTGACGCATTTTGCGCAGCACATCATCAGACAGGCCCATCACGTCTATCCCGTCGACGATGATTTCGCCTGCGGTCGGGTCGATCAGTCGGTTCAGGTGCCGGATCAGAGTGGATTTACCGGACCCAGACAGGCCCATTACCACGGTGATTTCACCCGCCTGCATATCGACGTTGATATCTTGCAGGCCCAGCACGTGCTTGTGCTGTTCCAGCAGTTCTGGCTTGCCCATCCCAGCGCGGACATGTTGCATCATGTCTTTGTGGTTGGGGCCAAAGATTTTATACAGGCCACGCAAGCGGACTTTAGGTGTTTTATCGGTCATCGCAGCCTCCATTAATGTGTTTTATGGGTCATATCGACCCGTGACAGTGCGGCTTTGGACACGCGATCAAGGATCACGGCCAGCAGCACAATACCGATACCAGCGACAATTCCGACACCCAGTTCGAGGTTCCGAATACCGCGCAGTACGTTCACGCCAAGCCCTGGTGCAGACACCAGCGATGCGATCACAACCATGGCAAGCGACATCATAATGGTCTGGTTCACACCAGCCATAATATTAGGCAGCGCCAGCGGCAGCTCCACTTTTGCAAGGCGCTGATTAGACGACATGCCAAACGCATTGGCCGCCTCGATCACGTCTTTGTCGACCAATCGAATGCCAAGGTCCGTCAAACGAATCACAGGCACGATGGCGTAAAGAATAATCGCGATACCATAGAGTTTGGATTCTGTGACCGAAAACAAGAAGATCAGCGGGATCAGGTACACAAATGTCGGCAGTGTTTGCAGAAGATCCAAGACAGGAACTAGTGCTTTTTGCAGCCTATCAGATTTTGACATCGCGATGCCCGTTGGCACCCCAAGCAGAATCGATATGCCTGTGCACACAAAGATAATTGAGAGCGTTTGCATCGCCACAGCGTAGTGATCGACGAAGGCCAGAAGCAAAATTGCGAAGGTGACAAAGACCGTCACTGCGATGGACCGTGATGCCCACCATGCGATCGCCACCAAAATTGGGATCATGATAAACCAAGGGATTACAGCAAACATCCACAATGCGCCGTCCAACAACCAGCTTAACGGCTGGGTGATCGGGTCTAACACCGCTTTGATGCTGTCTTTCGCTGACAGGAACGCGTCTTCCAAGCCTTTGGTCAGGTCCCGTGTTTGCGCGAAGTTTCCGCAGCTTTCATTAAGATTGTCGAGCGAAGGGAATGGGAATGCTGGACCGGAACCCGCACCATCGCCAGCCGATTGTGCCAACAAATCCGCCATCGAAAGAGGGGCGTCTGACGCCCCTGTTCCGCACCATTCTTCCAAGCCTAAAACCCGAAACAGTCCTTCATAAAACGCCATCATTCTTCCCCTTGAAATAGATGACCCTCCCGCACCTGTTGCGGGCGGAAGGGTCTTTTTGGTTTTAGCAGATTACTTAAGCAGTGCGCTCAGGTTTGCTTTGGCTTCGTCGTCCAACCATTCAGCCCATACGTCTTGGTATGTGGACAAGAAGTACACGGCAGCTTCTTCGTTGGACGCGTTGTTGTCCAAACGCCATGCCAGCACTTCACCCATTTGGGCGTTTGTGAAGGTCACGTTGGCCATCAGTGCCGCAGCAGCAGGTTCACGTGCGATGAATGCTGCGGACGCTGCTGTCACAACTTTGGCAGCCGGATAAGCGGAGAATCCTGGTGTCGCACAATCAACGTCGCCGTTACATGCGTGTGCGTCTGCGTCGTATGCAGGCACTTCAACACGCACCATTGGGTATTTGCCCAATACGGCGGTTGGCGCCCAGTAATAGCCGAACCAAGGTGCTTTATCGGCATATGCGGACGCGATGGACGCCTGCAATGTTTCGCCAGAACCGTGCTGGAAGCGCTCAAGGCCGGTGTCGTCAATGTCAGCAGCGTTCAGGTTGTTGTTGTTGATGATGTCACACGCCCAGCCCGATGGGCAATCGTGGAACTTGCCGCCAACGAGGTCTGGGTTGGCGATGATGCCTTCCCATGTTGTCAGCTCTGGGTTGGTTTCTGCAAGATACGCAGGGATCCACCAAGCTTCGACACCGCCGTCGGACAATACGTTGCCCAGTTCGACCAATTTGCCGCCAGCAAGCAGTGGCTCGTATGATGGTGTGGAGTTCGCCCAGACTTCTGTCAGGATGTCTGGTTCGCCAGTTTCCGCCAAAGATGTCAGCGCTGGAACAGTGGATGATGGAACTTTCTGGACGTCGCAGCCAAGACCTTGTGCCATCAAGAAAGCAGATACAGCAGTCACAACCTGTGACGACGCCCAGTCCATTTCAGTGATCGATACTTCGCCACATTCTGCCCATGCAGATGTCGCGCCAAGTGTCAGTGCAAGCACGGATGCTGTGCCGAGTGTTTTCATTTTCATTTTTGTTAGTCTCCCTATGAATGGCGATATTAACGGGGGTAAGCGCTTCTTATTGCAACAGTTAAACTGAAAAAAGCACCCTTTTGGTTGCCGAATGCCCAGATCAGGGTCAGCCGCCCCGCGTAAAACGTCACTTTACGCCCATAAACGTCATTGTTTTTGTGCCAAAGCACGTATCACTAAGCTGCGAATACACGGGCCTCGGTATGGTGGCCACCCCAGAAGGGTCGCTTTTGGGCACTTTTATGTCGGTAGTATTTCTAGAGAATCTATGAATGACCCATTCAGGTCATTTCCTATTGACGCTGACGCGCCCCTTAAGGCTTCATCTGGTTAACAAATATAGGGCCATAAAATGCACAGTTTTCCGAATCCATTCCGCCATGCTGAAACGCTGATCACAATGCCTGCGCAGATCCCTGCCCCAAGCGTTAATGCAGCGGCCCCTGCTGCGTTGCTCGCCCGTTGCCCCGTGGCCAAAGCCACCCCGTTGGTTGATGCGGCCGGTCTGGCCAAGCTGGCAGGTGTGACCTCGGTTCATGTCAAAGATGAGCGCGACCGCATGGGGCTTGGTAGTTTCAAGGCGCTGGGTGCTGCCTATGTGATCGCACATGATGCTGCCGCCATTGGCGGTGATGATCTGTCTGGCGTTCTGGCTGGTCGCACCTATGTCAGTGCCAGTGCAGGCAATCACGGCCTGTCCGTTGCCGCTGGTGCCAAGGTGTTTGGCGCCAAAGCTGTTATCTATTTGGCCGAAGCTGTGCCAGAAAGCTTTGCTGTGCGTCTGCGCGACATGGGCGCCGACGTCGTGCGCGCGGGTACGAATTATGCGCAAAGCATGGAAACCGCGATGGCCGATGGCGATGCAAACGGGTGGACCTTGTTGTCGGACACGTCATGGGATGAATATTACGAGGTATCCCACCGCCTGATGGAAGGTTATTGCGTGTTGATGGACGAGGTGTTTGCCCAAATGCCTGCCGCCCCTACACATATATTGCTGCAAGCGGGCGTCGGTGGATTGGCCGGAGCCGCCGCTGCAATGGCCCGTTCTGAGTGGGGTGACGCCCCGCAGATCATTGTGGTCGAACCTGAGTTTGCCCCTGCCCTGATAGATTCCATTAAGGCGGGCCACTGTGTCTTGGCCGATGGGCTCACGTCTGAAATGGGTCGTTTGGACTGCAAAGAACCGTCTTTAATCGCGCTCAAAGGACTGGCAACTGACGCTGATGTGTTTGTCACGATTTCCGAAGATGAGGCTCAAGCCGCGATGCCAGTGTTGGCGGCCCATGATTTGGCCTGTTCTACATCAGGTGGTGCTGGGCTTGTCGCGTTGCTTGTCGGTTTGGATTTGCCCACCGACGCCCGTGTGCTTGCGGTGCTGTCGGAAGGGGTCGCCTAAGTGTTTCACGCGTCAGAATACATGGCCCGCAACGCCCGCGCCCAAGCCATGATGACGGACCGCGGTATCGACGCGTTGCTGCTGACGACTGAACCAGAGGTGCGATATTTCACGGGGTATTTGACACGGTTCTGGGAAAGTCCTGCAAGGCCTTGGTTCTTGGTTGTGCCTGCAAGCGGTGATCCGGTTGCGGTGATCCCAACCATTGGCGCGGCGTTGATGGCGCGGTCGTGGATTACGGACATCCGCACATGGCGGTCACCTGATTATGACGACGACGGTGTGGGTCTTTTGGCCGACACGCTGCGCGAATTAGGTTGTGCAAAGGTCGCAACACCAATGGGGCTGGAAACGCATTTGCGCATGCCGCTGGATGATTTTGACATGCTGCAAGGCGCGATTGGGTCCAAGATTATCAGCGACGGCGGGATCATCCCTGCCTTGCGCATGATCAAATCCGAGGCGGAGGTTGCCACGATCCAAATCGCCTGTGATGTGGCCAACCGTGCCTTTGCCCGTGTTCCCGAAATTGCAGGCGTCGGCGTGCCACTGTCGACTGTGTTCCGCAAGTTCCAGATGCTTTGCTTGGATGAAGGGGCCGACTTCGTTCCCTATCTAGCGGGTGGTGCCGGCATTGGTGGGTACGATGATGTGATCTCGCCTGCTTCGAACGCGCCGTTGCAGGACGGTGATATACTCATGCTCGACACTGGCCTCGTGGTTGACGGTTATTTCTGCGATTTTGACCGCAATTTTACGGTTGGGTCGGTGACGGATACGTCCCAAGCCGCCCATGCCAAGTTGATCGACGCCGTGGATGCCGCCATGGCTATTGCCAAACCTGGTGCGACTGCCGCACAGCTTTTCCACGCAATGGACGACATTGTCACTGGCGGCGCGGGCGGGTCCGACACCGGCCGCCTAGGTCACGGGTTAGGTATGCAATTAACCGAATGGCCATCGTTGATCCCTGCTGATCAGACCGTATTGGCCGAAGGCATGGTCCTAACCTTAGAACCCGGCATCGACGTGGGGGCTGGCAAAATGCTGGTCCACGAAGAAAATATTGTGGTGACTGACACTGGCGCACGGTTCTTATCTGCGCCCTACACACGTGATATGGTTGTGCTATGAGCTTTGATTTCACAACCAACCCAGCCGTGCCCGCGATGGGTCTGATTGTGTTGCAATCAGACGAAACGATTGAGCAGGATTTCAGGCGCATCTTTGGCGCAGGTCCGCTGATTTATGTGACCCGTGTGCCCACAGCGACCCAAGTGACCCGAGATACGTTGCAACAGATGGCTGAGACGCTGCCTGCGGCTGCCAGCCTGTTTGCCGAACCCACCGAGTTCAGCGTTGTGGGCTATGGCTGCACATCTGGCACCGCACAAATCGGCGCCGATAACATCGCACGACTGGTTCGTGAGGGGTGCACAACGCCCGAGGTTACCCAGCCCGTCAGCGGTCTGCTTGCCGCCTGTGCCACATTGAATATCAAGCGGTTAGGATTTTTGTCCCCTTATGTGGAAGACGTGTCTGCGCATCTTGTGAATGTGTTGGAAGCCAACGGCGTCGCATGTCCAGTGTTTGGGTCATTTGACGAGGCTTGCGAAACCGTCGTCGCACATATCAGCCCACAATCGACGTATGACGCGGCAGTGACCCTTGCGGCCAAGGGCGGTATCGACGCGCTGTTTTTGTCGTGCACAAACCTGCGCACGCTGGATATTATTGAAAAGCTTGAGGCAGAGACCGGTTTGCCTGTTTTATCAAGTAATCAAGTGCTTGCGTGGCATATGGCCCAGCTTAGCGGTAAAGACTTGACCGACCTGCCGTTTGGCACTCTTTTCAAGCAAGGATAGCGAATGGCAAAGTTGAAGACATCCGCCGCCGCACTTGTCGCGGCTGCGCGCGCGCGGATCGTTGAGGTCGCCACGCCCGATGCGATTAAGATGCTGGATGACGAAGACGTTGTCATCGTGGACCTGCGCGATGTGCGTGAACGGGACCGGTCGGGCTTCATTCCGAACAGTTTTCACTGCCCGCGTGGCATGGCCGAGTTTTGGGTTGATCCCGAAAGCCCGTATTTCAAAGACATCTTTGCCCAAGACAAAACGTTTGTGTTCCACTGCGCATCTGGTTGGCGGTCCGCATTAACGGTCGCCACATTGAACGATATGGGATTTGCCTGCGCGCATCTGCGCGACGGGTTTTCGACGTGGAAATCCAGCGGCGGTCCTGTCGCGCACAAAGATTAAGCGTGCTGCAAGATCGCGGCTTCGCTGTCTGACAACACACGTCGCGCATAGTCGCCGTAGTTGTGAACACTGTCGCACAAGTCCGGCAGACCGATCAAACATCCGGTCGCGAGATGCGTCTTCCATTGCCGACAGTTCTGCGCTGGCGGGGTGGAAGCTTTCGGTCGCGACGCCGTTGGCAAACACGATTTCGTGGCTCAGCAACATAATGTGAGATATAGGTGACTTCGCGCTGAGCGTGGTCGCGAATGATCGAATGGTCTTTGATCAGGTCGCGGGCGGTGACTAGGACTTCGTCGGCGTTATACAGAGCGCGCGCACGTGCGCCGCGGAGCACGATCCGGTGATCTGGTGAAACCAAAAGCCCCACATCAGGCACAGTCTTGGCCTAGCGCCCCTGCCCGCAAACGCACAGGTGTCAAGTGATGGCACGGCCTGCAGCCACGCACCTGTCACGCGCCCACTGTCCAAGCCAAAGAACCTCAGCGCGGCCATAGTCGGCAGTCTGGGCAAAATCGCCCTCGGACAGGTTTGCGACATCACGCGCACAACGTCTGGGGTCATGATCATCGTGCCGGGGGTGAAAGCAAACGACACCGCCCTGTGCGGGTTGTGCAAAGCGGCGCAGCGTTGTTTCGATCCGGTGGTCGACGACCCATAGAGTCTTGGGCGCGGGGAGGGATTTCATCCATGAACATGCACAACGGTTTGCGGCCCAGCACCGGTATTAATCAGCGTGACGGTCCACGAATCAAACCCGTCAGTCACGCGAAAGCTGTCTTCAAAAAACGGTCCTTGCAGCACAGGCGCATCCATGCGGCACGCGTCCACCTGCGCGGATGCCAAAAGCCTGCGCACGGTCAATGCCACGCGGCTGCGAATGTCTGTCTCACCTTGTGACGCACCCAATGGCAAAATGCCATTTGGTCCATCAACACGTACTGCTTCGCCGGTCCAAGACCAAGCCGTGCCTACATTAAGATCGGTGACCGGCGGCGCATGCTGCCCATCAATATCTGTCTGTGACCAGGAGATGACAAACGTGCCAATTAAGCCCGTTTTCATGCCTGTTATCTGCCTCAAGTTATCCACGTCATTAAACGCGCAGAATTATGCTAAAATTAACAGCTGAAACGGTTTCAATCAACCCACTTTAACAAAGGGCCGTAACTATTTCATTAGAAGTTGAAATTTAGCTTCAGTGATCCAAGAAACTGGCCTTCGGTCTGGCCTTCGAATTCTTCGGATAGATATGTCGCCCCGTAAAAGAACGACACGTCCTCGCCCATCTGCCAAAACACACCAGCTCTAGCGCGTGTGCGCGTATCCGACACTGTATAGCCCATATCGGCGGGCAGATAATTACTGTCAAAAACGGAGGCCCCATCGACACCAAGCAGGTAAGACAGCCCAACGCCGTCGCCTTCGGTGGCGCGGTACAGTTGCCCAGTTACCACATCACGCAGCAGCAGATCATCTTGTGCCACTTGACCGATAATCATGTCAGCCCCTGCGCGAACCAAATCTTCTGCGCCGATCTGCCCCTCAATAAAGGGACGAACGCTGGTGTTTTGCCCGACGCGAAATGACCGCGTCGCAGCCGCGATCCCACTTAGGTAAAACGCATTTTCGATTTGATCATCGGGTTAAAGCGGCCCTGTCATACCCAAAGTATCGTGAAATTTTTCTTGGAATACGGACATCCCAGTTTATGGCCCAACTGCCGTCAATTCCGACCCAAGTGAAACCTGAAACCCGCTGTAATCAAAATGCGTAATTGCCCCAATCGACATTGCGCCAACATAAGGTCGATCACCAGGCGCGGGGCCCGTCGCAGGTGCAATGATTTCAGCGCGCAGACGGTATTCTATGAGATCGCCAAATTCTTCGTAGCCCGTATAGGTGTCGCGCGCACGCACGTGACTATAGACGTAAGACCCCGTGCGCCATCTGTCGCGCCCGTCGCCGAAAAAGTCATTGGTAAACAAACGTCCATTGCCGATCACCTCGCGCCCTTCGGAAAAGGCGGGTGTTGCGGCAGGTAACAGAGCGATCAAAAGAGCAAAAAGAGGACGCATAAATAATCCCCAACAGTGCCCCCCGAGCCCGTTCTAGATACTGTGTCCGTTCCGATTCGCGATAGTCCTCGTTTGCAGGATTTCGCAGCTATGGCCTGCTTGTCACAGTTTTCAGCCTTGCCGCAGCAGGTTTCCTACATCTTGTGCTGCTTCTAACGCGCCCTCTAGAAACCCGCCAAACGATTGGCCCATTTCAGATGATCCAAGAATGATCCGCCCGTCCCAGATGTTCGTCAATGCAGGCGGTCGCCCATATGCCGGATGCCCACCGCTGATGTGATCGGCGGGTGTTGCGGTCAGTGTGTCTTGCGCCCAATCTTGCAGAATAAGCTGTCGGGGCTTGGCCCCAAACAGACGCTCCAACTGATCGGTCGCCATTTGGGTCATTTCATCGCGGTGCGCTGCCCGTGTGTTTGCATCAAAGCCAACAAACCCGAAAACTGCGTATGGCCCGCCTGATTGCGGCGATGCGTCGTGGAATTCAACCATCGGCCCGCGTCTGCTTTGACCGTCACCCGAAAGCCCTGCGTCACGCCAATGTGCTTTGTCATAGGTCGCCAGATATTTGGCGTGTCCTGCCATCCATGTTGCCACGTTGCCCATTGCCTCGCATTGATCCGCAGGCAATGCAGGGTCGAATGTGATTGCTTGCGCGACACGTGGCGGTAGCGCGAGGATGATTTTATTCGCTGAAATGCTAACTCTATCAGTTCTGGCGATCACGCCAGTTTTGGACTGTGAGATTTCTGTGACCGCCTGCCCCAGATGTAACCTGTCTGCAGGAACAGCGGTCGCGAAGGCGTTAACCAATGCTGTCATGCCGCCCGCAATCCGCAACGATCCGGCCATGGACGCAAACCCTGCGCCGCGTCGGACGTTGCCGTTTTGACCCTCGGCCACGATGTCACCCGCACTGAATTGCTCGAACACCGTGAGGCCAAAACGTTTTGTGGCGGCGGCCATGCGCGGTTGCTCCTGCCAGAACCACGCAGGCCCAAGGTCAAAGGCGGCCCCGTTAACATAGGCTGCATGGATACGTCCGCCAAAGCGGTCCCGTGCCTCGAGAAGCTGAAAATCCATGCCTTTGCGGTGTAGTTCGTCTGCCAGCGCCAACCCAGACAGGCCACCACCGACGATCAAGACATCTGTGTCCATCATCAGGTGGCGGGTGGCGTAGGTGCGATCCGCAGGTGCCCTGTTTTGATCCAGACACACGCACCGTTTGGCCCCGCTTTGGCCGTCAAATCATGCCCGACGGGCAACCGCAGCCAGCTGTCGGTTTTGAAATTCTCGCCACCCTCAGAAAAACCGCCGTCGATCACAAACGCTTCTGCGCCGCCGTGGTTGGCGATTGTGACGTCGGTGCCCGCGGCCCAGTCTTCGATCCGTACCGTTTCGCGGTCGTCTGTGTGCAGCGGTGTAATTGTCACGCCGTCGTGCGCAGGTCTTGGTGTCATCTCTGCGGGTCGGAGCGTCACCGCAGTTCGGTCATCGGCATCAAACTGCCACAGCTTAACCATGATGACCGCGCCTGCGTCCGAGCGCGGGGTATGCGACGACTGCGGCGGGTTGCGCACGTAAGACCCTGCTGGGAAATCGCCATGTTCGTCTTGGAATGTGCCCGATAGCACAAGATATTCCTCGCCGCCAGTATGCACATGCGGCGAAAACACCGACCCTGCCGCATAGCGCACGATGGTCGTTGCGCGCGCGACCTCGGCGCCGATCCGGTCCAACATACGCCGATCAACCCCCTTCATCGGCGAGGCTACCCACGCAATGTCGGCGGCGTGCACAACGGCACGGGCGGCAAAATCTGCGTTCAAGTCCATGGGTCGGCTCCTGTTTTGGTTAGGAAAGGTTCGGGAAATAATCCTCGCATACACCTTCGCGGTAGACGTCTGCCGTGCAGCAATGCAGGCCGCCACCAAACGCATAAGCATCGCGCAATTCAACGGGAATGACTTCCATGCCGAGCTTGTCCATTTGTTCCATCTGGTAGACTTCTGACGCCTCGACGCAGACGGTTTTGGGGTCAAGCACAAGCACGTTCATTGACAGCCATGTTGACGAATAGCACAGCGGCGGCGGCGCGTTATGGGCGGGCTGCGCCGCGTCAACGATTTCCCAACCGTTGTCGTTGTACATCTTGCGCTGTTCTTCTGGCAAACGGCGGTGCGGGTTGTTCAGGATCAGACCAGGCCGCAGCGGCGTGAACGTCGCATCAATGTGGATCGGGTACGGATCACCGGGGAAATTGACGGTGTGTACGCGGTGGTCGGGGAAGTGCCGTTTGAGCCATTCAATGCCCTTAAGGTTCGTCGTGAACCCGTGCTGCACCACAAGATCGCGGCCAAAACGCAAAACGTCGGCGGCGTCAAATAGCGGCTCTTCTTCGGTGGTCACAAAGAACTTATTGGCCGCCCATTCGAGCCGTTTGGTGTCGCCGATCTTTTCGGACAGGTAATCAGGGTGGTAATCAGCATTGGTTAGGCGCGGTTTTGGTGCGGATTCGTGCCGGAAATTTGGGTCTTCGTTGAAGTATTGCTGCATCAGCGGGCGGTAGTTCAGGTATTCGAACCAACGGCAGCGATACGACATCGTGGCCTCGAGCATTTCGGAGCCAACAGTCAGCAAAACATCGCGCGGCGGCATGCAGCCGAACTGGCTTTGGGTATGGAAATCAGGGGTCGTCGCGGGCTGCGAATGGTCAATTGATGTTGGCCGATCCACACGGACGCCGCGCTTTTGCAGCATGCCTGCGAAGTTATCGAGCAGCTCATTGGCGCGATCAATCGTTTCCTGCGGACGCTTACCCCACATGCCACGCATGTCGCTGTCTTCGGGCACTTTGGCGTCAAGCGCGGGTTCTTCGGGCGGGATGTGGCAATCATCGGCGCGCCCCACAATCACATGCTTCAGCGGATCCCATTCGTTCCAGCTATTTACGACTGTATTTTGCATTATTAAACTCTCCCCTGAAGCGGTCAAATTGCCGACTGCTTCTTATTCGCAATCACGGCGCAATTTGCAAGAAATTTACTGCGGGGTTCGGTCTTCATCGTCTGAAGGGGCGGTATCGTCATCAGAAAGAATGCGCCATGCAGCCCCGTCGAGGTCATCATATTGCGCGCTGCGCAGGGTCCATAAAAACGCAAGAAGTGCCGCGATTGACAAGGCCAATGATACCGGAATCAAGACGAATAAAGTGTCCATATGTACTATATCAAATGGCTACTGCCCAGCGTCGATGTTTTGCTGCACCAAGTCGCGTCTGGAATCCCCTTCCGGTAGGTCAACAATTAGCGGCGCTGCCTGCTGATAAGCGTTTGCCGCCCCTGCGTCATCGCCGAGCACGATATACGCCCGCGCCAGTTGCAACCACCCATCAAGATCGTTTGGTTCGTCTTCAAGTCGGGCCGCAAGTTGCGCAACCATTGAAGCGATAAAGGCGTTGCGATCATCGTTCGACATATCTGCAGCGCCTGCGATATCTTCTTGTGTGGGTCCGCGTAAAGCTGGTGCGAAATCTGCCAATGACAACAGTGGTCTGCCCAGCTTTTCACCATAGAAATTTGCTTGGGCCACAAAAGACCCCATCCACGGGTTAGGTCCGTTTGATGTGCCCAACCGCGCGACAAGCATCGCGTAAGCAGCCTCGACGTCGCCAGCCTGTTCGAGCGCAAAGGATTTGTAATAGATCCCTGCCGGATTGTCCGGTGACAACTGCAAAGACCGATCCAACGCGCGTTCCGCAAGCGGTGTCACTTGGCCGTTGTCGCGCAGAATGAGGGCTTCAGCGAAGCGCGTAAAATTCCCAACTGTCGCATCATCACGTTCCAACACACGACTATAGGCATCTGCGGCGTCGATATATTGCCCTACGCGCATATAGGCGTCTGCCAGCAGCAACCATCCCTCAGTGGGACCGCCGTTTTCGTCGGCCTCTAGTCGGGTGCGCAGCTCTTGTGTCAAATCGTTGCGTTGCGCGATAACTGCGCGCTCTTGTTGGCGGTCAGAAAATTTGACGCTCGGCGTGTCAGGCGATCCGATGCTCATGTAAAGTGCGGCAGCAGAAATGGGCACAAGAATACCGGCAAGAACAACGGCCCACCCGCCAGTTGCGATCGCGCTTGGGACCGATCCATGGTCTTTATCGACGGCAATAATCCGGCGCTTAATCTCGACGGCTGCGGCGCGTGCATCATCAGGTGAGATCAGGCCACGCGCCATGTCGCGGTCTATTTCAGTAAGCTGGTCACGTAACATGGCCTGCGCACTGTCAGAATGCGACACCAAGCCCGTTGATCGCCGCAAAATCGGTATGACAAAGCTTGCGACAACAAGCGCGACGAGCAAGCTCGCCCAAAGATACATCATAGCGTGGTCCCGTCCGTATTGCGTTTCGTGACATCTGCAAAAATGTCTTCTTCGTCTGCTGTCAGTGTTGCGACGCCTTCGGGTCCGACGTTGGAGCGCCGAAAGACCATAATGACGCAAAACCCACCAAGTAGGGCGATCACAAAAGGTGCCAGCCAAAGCGCATATGTTGTTGATTTCCACGGCGGGTTAAACAAAACGTAGTCGCCGTAGCGGGAAACCATATAGTCATAAACCTGTTCGTCAGTGTCCCCAGCAACCAAGCGTTCGCGCACAAGCAACCTGAGGTCACGGGCGACGCCTGAATTTGACGTATCGATGGGTTCGTTTTGGCACACGACACAGCGCAAGTTTGCCGAAATGTCGCGTGCGCGAAATTCTAGGGCGGGGTCAGAGAGTATTTCATCTGGCTCCACTGCGGCCGCAGATGTCGCCATGAATATCAAGATAATAAAAAGTCGGATCATGATTTATCGGCTCCTGCCTGTGCCAGCGCTTTGCGCAATGTTGCCAATGCTGCGTCACTGGTTATCGGTCCGACGAAGCGAAATACGATGATACCATTCGCATCGACCACAAAGGTTTCTGGCACACCAGAAATGCCCCATTCGACCCCTGCGCGCCCCGTTTCGTCTGACCCAATGCGGTCATACGGGTTGCCCAATTCAGTAAGCCACGCGGTGGCAGCTTCAGGCTTATCTTTATAGTTTATGCCGACCAGCGCCAAATTGTCCTCGCGCACCATGCGCGTCAAGACCGCGTGTTCAGCCCGACATGGCACACACCAAGATGCAAAGACGTTGACCAAAATCGGGCCAGATCCATCGCCGAAATCTTGCGTTGACAGCCCAAGCCCGCCGATGCCTTCTATCGCAGGAAGATCAAAGTCCGGAACAGGTTGCCCGATCAAGGCGGATGGGATCGAGTTGGGGTCGCGGTCAGGGTTCAGCCCCCACCATCCGGCAAGTCCGATCACTATTGCAACGCATAGCGGGAGGAAGATAAGAAACCGCTTCATGTCTATTCCCCAGCAATCGGCGCAGTGGCAACAGGTGTTTTACGTTTTGGCGACCCAACGCGCAGACGACGGTCGGTGAGCGATGTAAGCCCGCCTAGAACCAGCATCAATGATCCGAGCCAAACCAGCCCAACCAATGGTTCGTACAAGATACGCAACGTCCATTTGCCGGTCGCGTCTTCATTTGCAGGCTCGGTAATAGACGCATAAAGATCGCCCGCAGGTGTTGACCTGATCGCGGCTTCAGTCGTCTGAGATTGGGCCACCGGATATGTGCGCCGCTCTGGTCGCAGAACGGTGACGTCACGCCCATTTCGCATCACGCGCAATACGCCGACAGCGGCAACGTAGTTGGGGCCTTGCACGCGCTCTGTGCCTTCAAAGGTGACGTCAAATCCGGCGATTTCAATTTGTGTTCCGGGTTCGACGAAAAGCACTTCTTCGGACTTCCATGCCGATGATCCAACAAATCCGAATATGCACACAGCAAGCCCCGCATGCGCCAGTGTCATCCCATGTGATGACCGCGGAACGCGGCGTAACCGATCACGGCTTTCGCTAAAGCTTACTTGCCCCAGCTTAATGCGCAACGACCATTCACGTAGTGTCGCAAGCAACAGCCAAACTGCGATTGCCATTGCGAGCACGGCAAGTGCTGGTCCTTTTGTTTGCATGTACCAGACGACAAGCAAGGATATCAGCGTGATGAAGATCACCCATTTGAGCCGGTCAAAAACACCAGGCAGATCGGCACGTTTCCATGACAGAAATGGCCCGACGCCCATGACAATGACCAGTGGCAACATGATCGGGATAAAGCTTGCGTTGAAAAACGGTGGCCCAACCGAGATTTTGTCGCCAGTGATGGCCTCTAGGAACAACGGATAGAGCGTGCCGAACAGCACTGTTGCTGTTGCCAAAGCCAGCAGGAGATTGTTGATCAGCAAGCCGCCTTCTCGACTGACGGGCGCAAAAAGACCGCCCGGATCCATTTTTGGCGCGCGGATCGCATAAAGCGTCAGCGAGCCGCCGATGGACAACACGAGCAGGCCAAGAATATACGCGCCGCGCTCTGGGTCGACGGCGAAGGCGTGAACAGAGGTCAGCAGCCCTGACCGGACAATGAATGTGCCGAGCAGCGACAGTGAAAACGTCAGAATGGCCAATAGGATGGTCCAGCTTTTGAATGCGCCGCGTTTTTCGGTCACGACAGCCGAATGCAGCAGTGCGGTGCCCAAAAGCCACGGCATAAAGCTGACGTTTTCAACAGGGTCCCAAAACCACCAGCCGCCCCAGCCTAATTCGTAGTAGGCCCACCAAGAGCCAAGTGCGATGCCGCCAGTCAACGCGACCCAAGCCGCCAATGTCCAAGGCCGGACCCAACGTGCCCAAGCCGGATCAACGCGTCCTTCAATCAGGGCGGCGACTGCAAAGCTAAACACAATCGAAAACCCGACGTAGCCGATATAGAGCAGCGGCGGGTGCATCGCCAAACCGACATCTTGCAACAGCGGGTTCAGGTCATTGCCGTCCAAAGGTGCAGGAAAAATCCGGTCAAACGGGTTTGATGTGAACAGCATAAAGCTTAGGAAACCGGTGCTGATCCACGCCTGAACGCTGAGCGTGCGTGCCTTTAGGCTGGTTGGAATGTTTTGCCCAAGAAGTGCGACAGCAGCCCCAAAGACCGCGAGGATCAGTGTCCACAGCAGTAGCGATCCTTCATGGCTGCCCCATGTGCCGGCAACTTTAAACAGCATTGGTTTAAGTGAATGCGAGTTTTCCACGACGTTCACGACCGTGAAATCACTGACGACAAATGACCGCATCAACGCGCCAAACGCGATCGCGATCAAAATGCATTGTAACGCCGCCGTGGGCGTCGCGCTGCGCATCCAAACCGCATTATTTCGGGCCGCACCCCAAATCGGCAAAATGCCTTGGACCACGGCGGTCATCAGCGCGAGTGTCAGTGCAAACTGACCAATCTCAGGAATCATTGCCTGCTCCAATTTCTGTTTCTTGTCGGCCACCCTGATAAACGCCTTGCGCTTCAAGCGCCTCGATCACTTCGGCGGGCATGTAGTTTTCGTCGTGCTTTGCCAAAATTTCGGTCGCTTGGAAAGTGCCGTTGACGAGGCTTCCAAGGCCAATCATGCCCTGCCCTTCTTCAAAAAGATCAGGCAGCATGCCGACGTAAACAACCGGGACCGTTGCGTTGCCGTCGGTCACGCTGAACGCCACCGATGCGTCGCCAACAGTTCGTATGGAGTTTTCTGTCACAAGCCCGCCAATGCGGAATTTTTCGGTCGGCGGTGGCGGCGCCTCGGTGACCTGTGTCGGTGATCTAAAATAGTTGATCCCGTCTTGCAGCGCATAGCCGATAAGGACCGTAGCGATCCCCAATGCAACAAAGGCCAAAACAATGACCTGAATGCGGCGTCTTTTTTTCAGTGTCATCATGGTTTCGATACATCCGTTTTTTTGGGGCTTCGAAATGGTAATAACAGAGACCAAGTAAGCCCACTTGGGCGACGGTCCTGCCAACGTAATCCGATGGGCATTGTTTCATGAGGTAGCTGCGGTTGCGCCACATGGGTGGAGAATAGGTGATCCCAGATAGACAGGAAAAACCCGTAGTTTGAATCGTGCTCTTGCCGGTCTGTTGAGTGGTGAACGCGGTGCATGTCGGGGGTCACGATAACGCGGCGCAGCACCCGATCAAGCCATAACGGCAGTCGGATATTCGCATGATTGAACATCGCTGATCCGTTTAACAACACTTCAAACAATAAAACGGCAGCGGCTGGTGGGCCCAACAAATAGATAAGCCCGACTTTTAACGTCATCGAAAGCCCGATTTCTATGGGGTGAAAACGGATCGCCGTTGTAACATCCATTTCCGTATCAGCGTGGTGCACCTGATGCAGACGCCAAAGCAGTGGTACCTTGTGGGTGACAACATGCTGCACCCAAATCGCAAAATCCAGCGCCAGAATGGTCAGCCCCCAAGCGACCCAAGTTGGGACAGCAAATGCATTAAGGACGCCAAAGCCATTTGCCTGCGCGTCAACGGCGGCACCAATCGCAAGGAACGGCAATGCAAGGGCTACAAGGCGTAAGGCCAATATGTTCGTAAATGACAGCGCCCAGTTGGTCACCCAGCGGCGTGCTTTTGTCTGGCCAATCTGACGGCGGGGCAAAACACGTTCAACCAGAGCCAACGCGACAAACAACCCAAAGAACATGCCCAGTCTGATGATGAATTCGTTCTCAAGTCCCATTTCACGCCCTTAATCTGAATGCCACCGAGGATCAAATCACATTTGCCTTTGATTCATATTCGAATTTGTTGTTTTGTATGCGAGATAATAAACAAAGGCACGAAAAAATGAATATCTGGGAGTATGCGAACCCGCGACGGTTTACCGCGGTGACTGATCGGCTTTTGCCTGTGCTGATCCCAATGGCGGCAATTTGCGTTGTGAGCTCCCTTTTTTGGGGGTTTTTCCTGACGCCGGATGACTATCGCCAAGGATCGACCGTCAAAATTATCTATTTGCATGTCCCTGCGGCGCTGATGGCGATCAACGCGTGGATCATGATGCTTGTCACCTCGCTGATCTGGTTGATTCGCAGGCACCATGTATCTGCGCTGCTTGCGAAATCTGCTGCACATGTTGGTATCGTCTTTACCTTGGTGGCCCTGCTTACGGGGGCGATTTGGGGCAAACCAATGTGGGGTACGTATTGGGCATGGGACCCGAGGTTGACGTCTTTCTTGATCTTATTTTTGTTCTATCTTGGCTATCTTGCCCTGTGGTCGGCCATTGAAGACCCTGACGGCGCCGCTGATTTAACTTCGGTTTTATGCATGGTTGGTTCGGTATTTGCGCTGCTTTCACGCTATGCAGTTAATTTTTGGAACCAAGGGCTACATCAGGGCGCATCGCTGTCTTTGGACAAGGAGGAGCATGTTTCAGATGTGTTTTGGCAGCCGTTAGTGCTGTCGATCGCCGGATTTGTTCTGCTGTTTATCGTTCTTGTTCTTGTGTTGACGCGCAGCGAAATTCGGATGCGCCGCGCTGTGGCTCTTATGAAAAGGATGCCGTCACGATGATCCCTGATCTTGGAAAATATGCCCTACCGGTTCTCGCGGCTTATGGCGGGTCAATCCTACTTTATGTTGGTTTGATTGCTTTGGTGATCCGCAAAAACCGTGCCGCCAAACGCGCGCTTAATCTGGCAGAGGCACAGGTCGAGAAAAAATCGACAGCGCTTGCGTGACCTGGGAATCCAATACATATTCACGACAAAGAATATTTGGAGAGTATCATGATCACCCGCCGAAAATTGATCCAAAGTGTCCCTGCAGGTTTGGTCGCGGCATCACTGCCGTTGCCCGTTTGGTCTGCGACGACCATGTCGCTTGGCAGCATGCAAATTAACGTGCTCAGCGACGGTAATCTGGTTTTGCCGGGCAGTACGAACGTGGACAATCTACACGCAGGCGAGTTGTCGGCGATAATGCAAAAATACGACATTTCAAGCGAACAGCGGACGCCTGATTGTAACGTCACGCTGATCCGCGATGGTGAACGCGTCATACTTATTGATGTGGGTTCTGGCCCCGAATTTATGGCGAGTGCCGGACGGCTTCAAGATGCTTTGGCGGCCATTGACGTTGATCCTTATGATGTCACGCACGTGGTGTTTACCCATGCCCACCCTGATCACCTTTGGGGGCTGTTGGATGATTTTGAAGATCCCGCATTTCCAAACGCGACCTATATGATCGGCAAGTCCGAGTGGGATTATTGGATCGATCCCGAGACGGTCAACACGATCGGCGAAGCGCGCACGACTTTTGCAGTTGGTGCGCGGCGACGCCTTGCGCTGATCGAGGAAAACATCACATTTTTCAACGATGGTGAAGAAATCCTGCCTGGCATTGCGGCCCGCGCCACGTTTGGACACACGCCCGGCCATATGGCGTTTCATATCGCGCACGGCAGCAATAATTTGATGGTGCTTGGCGATTGCGTTGGTAACCATCACGTAGCGTTTGAGCGGCCAGAATGGCGGGCTGGGTCTGATCAGGACGGTGATCTTGGTGCTGCAACACGCGTTGCGCTGTTGGATCAGCTGGCGTCTGAACACATGTCCATCATTGGCTATCACATGCCTTACCCTGGAATCGGACGCGCGGAAAAACGTGGCGATAGTTTCATTTTTGTGGCGGAGGAATGAACATGAAATCTGTCTTGAAAATGCTGTGCCTTTTGGCCCCTACATCGCTTTTTGCCAGCGAGGATATTGCGGATCAATACCCCGGTTCCATGCTGTACGCCAAGCCAGTTGAATTTATTCCCGGTGTGTTTTCGGCCACCGGCGCAACGGCGCCGCCCACGTATGACAATGCGGGGCACAACAACAACCTGAGCTTTATCATCACCGGTGAAGGTGTCGTCGTGGTCAATGGTGGCGGGTCATATCTGCTGGCCGAGGCGCTGCACGATGAAATCAAGGCGATTACCGACCAAGAGGTCGTGCTTGTTGTTGATGAAAACGGTCAGGGGCATGCCATGCTGGGCAATTCATATTGGGTTGGCCAAGGCGTTAAGATCATTGCCCATGTTGATGCTGCCGCAGAATTCGAGGAGCGCGGTTTTCGTAGTTTGGCGTCTATGCAGCGGCTGAATAAAGAGCGCAGCGAGGGCACGTTCGTGCAGGGGCCAACGGAAACATTTGTCGATGAATATTCGCTTGAGCTTGGCGAATTTCAGATTGAGGTGCTTTATTTAGGCCCATCGCACAGTGCGGGCGACGTTGTGGTCTGGCTGCCAAAACAGAGCCTCGTTATTGCGGGCGACATGGCGTTTCATGAACGAATGCTGCCCATTTTTGAGGATACCTATACCCTTGATTGGCTGGAAACATGGGACAACGAATTTGAGGTGTTGAACGCAACATATGTCATCCCTGGGCACGGACACCCTACAAATATGGATCAAGTCCGTCGTTACACGAAAGGGTACCTAGAATACCTTCGCAGTCAGATTGGCATCCTACTTGATGACGGCGGAGGCCTTGCGGAGGCATATTATGTCGACCAAAGTCCCTATGCAAATCTGGACACGTTTGAAGAGCTGGCGACCAAGAATGCTGGGCGCGTCTACGAGCAAATGGAGTTTGAATAAATGAAGTTAGCCCTTGCGATAGTGGCGAGTGTATCTGCGCAAGCAGCCGTTGCTGAAACGGCCATCCTTTCGGCGCCCGCTGCATATGAGGCGATGCAAACAGGTGATTTGATTTTGATCGATATCCGCACCCCAGAAGAATGGGCCGAGACTGGCGTGGCACAAGGCGCACTGGCGTTGACCATGCATAGTCGCGATTTTGGCGCGAAGTTGACGGCGCTGTTTGCGGCGCAACCGAACGCAAATTTCGGGCTCATTTGCGCAACAGGCGGGCGGACAAGCTATGTTACGTCGGTTCTTGAAAAGAACGGAATTACAGGCGTTGTTGACGTGTCTGAGGGCATACTTGGGAACAGCCTTGGTGCAGGGTGGGTTGCCCGAGATATGCCTGTGGTCACTGCGGATGTCGCGATGGGTGCTTATGAGCAGATGATCGCTGAATGATTTTACGCGTCTAAATCCAACGCCGCGTGCGTGCCAGATAGGCGGTGGCGGCGTCACCAAACGTCGCGACAAGCAACTTTTCCTCTTTGCGCGCGAAACGCAGATCGAGGACCCACCACAAAAGCACTGTCGCCATCAATCCAACCAGTGAGGTATGCCCAAGCGCCGACCCGAGTGTCAGCATGACCAACCCAAGATAGATCGGGTTTCGAGACACGCGGTACGGACCCTCAATAATAAGCGTTTGGGGGGTGTTGTGCGGCTCAATCGGTGTCTTTCGCTGCCAAAACCACGTGGCTGACCATGCGATAAGCGCCAACCCCGTGTAAAAGATAATCTTGGATGGAATATTCACAACGTCAGCTTGCCAATGCCAGCTAGGCGCGAACCATTTGGCAAGATAGATCGTGCCCATGCTTCCCGCCCACCAAATCGGCGGCAGATCAGGAAAGCCTTTGATCATTGCGCCGCAATCGGCATCCGCGCCAGCTGGCAACGGGTCCAAAGATCACCCAATGCAGTCACAAGCCTGTCCACGTCTTCGGGGGTGTGCACAGGCGACGGCGTGATACGCAAACGCTCGGTGCCTTTGGGGACGGTTGGGTAATTGATCGGTTGGATATAGATGCCAAACTCGTCCAGAAGCATGTCCGAGATGAATTTGCATTTCACCGGATCACCAACCATCACAGGAATGATATGGCTTGGGTTATCAACGTGTGGAATGCCGATTTCAGTAAGCTTTTCGCGGACCTCGGCGACCCTGAGCTTTTGCAAGTCCCGCTCAACGCGGCTTTGCTTAAGATGCCGGATCGACGCAGTGGCCCCAGCGGCAACCGCAGGTGGCAGCGCGGTGGTAAAGATGAAGCCACTCGCAAAGCTGCGAATGAAATCACACAACGCGGCTGAGGCGGCAATATAGCCACCAACAACGCCAAATGCCTTGCCCAATGTGCCCTCGATCAGGGTGATCTGGTCCATCAAGCCTTCGCGTTCAGCGATGCCACCGCCGCGCGGCCCATAAAGGCCAACGGCGTGAACTTCATCAAGGTAGGTCATCGCATTATACTTTGCGGCAAGCGCGCAGATTTCCGCGATTGGCGCAATGTCACCGTCCATCGAATAGACGCTTTCGAACGCGATCAACTTGGGTCGGTCCAAAGGCTGCGCTGCCAGTAATTCCTCTAGGTGCGCGACATCATTGTGACGCCAGACTTTGCAGTCTGCGCGCGAATGCCGAATACCTTCGATCATGGAGGAATGGTTCAACGCATCCGACAGCACCAAACAGTCAGGCAGCCGCGACGCAAGCGTGCTTAACGCGGCCCAATTGGACACATAGCCGGATGTGAACAACAGCGCGTCCTGCTTGCCATGCAGGTCGGCCAATTCTTTTTCCAACAGAACATGATAGTGCGTCGTGCCGGAGATATTTCGTGTCCCGCCTGCCCCTGCGCCGCTTAGGTCCAATGCTTCATGCATCGCCGCCAAGACGTCGGGGTGTTGCCCCATGCCCAGATAGTCATTGGAACACCAGATCGTCACCTCGCGGACGACATCGTCGATCCGGTTGGTCGCTTTGGGGAACGCACCTTGGTGCCGCTCTAGGTCGGCGAACACGCGGTAATTTCCTTCATCGCGAAGGTCAGCCAGCTTATTCTCAAAAAAATCTTGGTAGTTCATATTTCGTCCTATTCGCCGACTGCTTCGCGCGCAATCTCGTCCAGTAACGCCTGAACCTCTTGCATGGCGCCATCTGGATAGTGTCGATATCCGACCGTCACAGCGCCATCTGTGTCGGCCACAAACACTCCGTAGGGGCAAAACGCGATGTTGGTCGGATCCGCCTCCATCATTTTGCGCGATAACACTGCGGAGCAAAATACAAATATTTGTGCATTGTCATAAAGCGTCACGTCGCTGCCGACATCTGTCTGTGTGCGGCTCAACATTTCGCCGACGTGGCTTATGTAATCTATGACCAAGCCGTGATCGATGATCGCGTTTTCGACGCCAAAAGTTGCATCATCGAATGATCCGTCAAAATCGTATGCGGTGAAATCCTGCGCGCCCGCGACCGTCGACAGGGTGATGAGCGAAATTGTGATTGCGGTTTTAAACATTTGGTTTCTCCAGTCCTGGTAGGTTTCGGTGCACAGTATCTCAGGCCAACGAAAAGTAGTTTTCTGTTGGCCTGTTGAGGTTTAAGGTCGGATGACTGTCCAACCGGCTTGATCGAGTGCCATCAGTTCGACCACACCTGCAGGCACAACTTCTGCATGTGTAGAGATCGGCGGTGCGACGCCCTCTTTCTTTGTCATGCCTGTGATGGTGTTTCCGCAGGCCGCAAAAGTGACATTGGGCATTGATTGGCCGAAAGATGTCAGGCGTTCCAAGACTGGCGACGTGTCTTCACGCAACATATGAAGGCCCGCGTTGAACGCGACGATACGGATTTCGACTTCTTCGCCGCGATCCTGATAAAGCCGCGTCACATTGGCCGCGACGTTCAACACTGTCGTCATCTTTTGCGGATTATTATCGCTAATCTGCAGCGCCAAGCGGTGGATGCCATCATCTTGTGCCAAGGCTGGTGATGCAATGCCAAGTGCCAGAACGGCCCCAATCATCGCGCGTCTTGTGAATGCCATCATCGTCTGATCTCCCTTTGGTGTGTGAATGTATCGCCTGTTATTGTGCCTCAAAACTTTTCAGATATTCAATGATTGCAGCGATGTCTTCTTCCTTGCGAACACCGCGGAACGTCATCTTTGTGCCGCGCATATAGCCGCGTGGATCAGTCAAAAATGCGGTCAGTTCTTCACTTGTCCACAAAAGGCCAGCGTCTGCTGCCTCAGTCATTGGACTAGAGTAACGGAAGCCCTCTACGCCGCCTGCGGGATTGCCAACAATATTATTAAGAATTGGACCTGTGCGATTGCGCGCGCTGTCACCGACCTGGTGGCACGACTTGCATTTCCGGAACGCACCTTCACCTGCGGCAACCAGTGCCATATCCAAAGCGGCCACTTCAACAACGGCGACCTCTTCCACGGCTACGGGTTCAGCTGCTGCTTCTTCAACAACAGCGTCAGTTTTCGCTTCCGGTGTCACGTCGACAACGGCTGCAAGCATCGTGATTTCGACGCTTGGCTTACAATCGGACATGCATGCCTGAACGCTAAACAGTGGCATTTCAACCTCTACCCGGTCATCAGGATAGAAATTACCAGCGTTTGGCATTTGGACGTCAAGGAAGTTATCGTTTGTAAGCGTGAACTCACCGCCAACAATATCATTTGAATACAATATGTAAGCTGTCAACGCGTAGACTTCATCGTCCGTCAGTGACTGCGCATTCCCAAACGGCATTGCCCGGTTCACATAGTCGTAAACGGTCGAAAGATACGGCCAGTACGAGCCGATCGTTTTGACCGGACGTTCGCTATCAAGCGTATCAATACCGCCTGCAAGGACAGGCCAACGGCCAGACCCTTCGGCAAAGTCACCGTGGCAGGATGCACATTTATCGATCCAAATTTCTTCGCCAGTGTAGACGTCGCCACTGCCCACAGGCAGACCTTTTCCGTCGGGGCGGACATCAATGTCCCATGCAGCAACCTCTTCTGGCAACGCTTCGCGGCCCAGATTATATTGTTGTGCAGCAGCGCTTTGCGCGACGCCTATCACAAGCATTGCGCCACCGATGGTCAGCGTGGATTTCTTAAGAAATTTCGACATTTTCAGCCACTCCGTCCGAATTGACAAACCAGGTTTGGATGCCGTTGTTGTGATAGATTGAGTTCAAGCCACGGACTGCGCGAAGCTGGTCTTTGGTGGGTTGCACATATCCTGTGGAATCGTGGGCGCGACTTTGCAACAATAACTCTGAGCCATCCCAGTCGAATTCATAGTAAAACCGGTGCATGGACTTGTCCAAACTTGGCCCTGACATACGTGCCTCGTGCCAGTTCACGCCGCCATCAATGGTGACATCAACCCGCGGGATTGTGCCACGGCCTGACCATGCGACGCCAGTGATGACGGTTTGGCCTTTGCCGTGTGTGATCGGCGCTTGCGGGCTTGGGCTTGTGATGACCGATTTGGCGTCCATCTCCCACGTAAAGCGACGCGCACGTCCGTCGCCCAACAGGTCGGTATATTTGGACGTTTCTTCGCGTTGATGCCAAGGCTTGTCGCCAACTTCGAGCCGGCGCAACCACTTGATCCACATGTTGCCTTCCCATCCGGGAACAACAAGGCGCACTGGATAACCCTGCTCTGGACGCAAGGCTTCGCCGTTCATTTTGAATGCAACGAGGCAATCATCAAGCGCCTTTTCCATCGGAATGGAGCGGGTCATACCAGATGCATCGGCCCCCTCAGCCAGAAGCCATTTACCTTCGGTTTTGACGCCAGCTTCTTCCAACAAAAGCCGCAACGGAACGCCAGTGTACATAACGTTGTGGATCATGCCGTGGGTGTACTGGCAGCCATTCAGCTGCGCGCCACGCCATTCCATGCCAGAGTTCGCTGCACATTCAAGAAAGTAGACATGGTTTTCACGTGGGAACCGCATCAGGTCTTCCATCGTGAAGACCAGCTCGCGGTCAACCAAACCGTTGATCATAATCCGGTGTTCAGCGGGATCTACTTCGGCAACGCCGCCGTGGTGACGCTCAAAACACAAGCCGTTTGGCGTGATGATCCCGTCCATTTCGTGAAGCGGTGTGAAGTTGATCGACGAAATAGGATCAGCGGTGAGCCACGGCACATCTTGGCGACGGACATGGGCCTCGAACTTTGACGGCATACCGTATGGGCTTGCATCGACGCCCTCACCCAAGAACTGGTTCCAAGGCTTCAATTCGGTGATCGCAGGATCACCCTGCGCGGCGGCAGACGTACCCATTGCGGTCGCGCCACCCACGGCAGCAGCACCGCGCAGGAACGCGCGTCGTGACGGCTTCATCCCTTTGAATTGCTCAGTCATTCAATTTTCCTCTTTGAGAATTTATCACTCAATTTCGTATTTCAATTGGCGCCTATACGCCGACAACTTTAACGGATGTATTGGGGTCCACTGTCACCGTGCCTTCGCGGCGAATATGGCTTTCGACCACGTCCCAAATTGCGGGACCTTCGGCGCCTTCGTTCACGCTTGCCCAGCCCGCCACAACGTAGGTCTGTGACGGCTCGATGCGTTCGCCGGTTTTCAGCAGCGTCATCTCAGTGATCCGCTTGCCCTGTGGTTGGTTGATATCGATCCGGTATCCCATGCCGCCAACGCGCACCATATCGCCGCCTTGTTGGTAATAAGGGTCAGGGTTGAACAGGTTGTCTGCGACGTCTTCGAGGATGATATGTAGCGTTTCGCCCGTCATTTCCGAGCGGTAGGCTTCAGGATAGCTCATTGCGGTCGCGTTAAAGATATCTTCGCGTGTGATATCCTGGCCGGGTAGCAAGGATGCACCCCAGCGGAAACCAGGCGACAAGGCGATGTCGGCTTCGCGCTCAGAAATCAGCGCGTTGCAAATGAGGTCGTCCCACGTGCCGTTGAAATTGCCGCGACGATACAAAAGCGAGTCTGTCTTGCCAATAACTTCATCGAGCTCTGCTTTATATGGCGCGCGCTGGGTATCCACCAATGCAGTCATTTCAGGATCGGGCGCAATCACGTCGGTAAAGATGGGAATCAGGCGGTGGTTTATACCCTTCATCTCGCCGTCGCGCACATCCAGATCAAGACGGGTGACAAATTTTCCGTGGCTGCCGCTTGCAATCAGGTAGGTCTTATTGACCAATACTGGCTCTGGCAGGGCGTCATGTGTGTGCCCTGTCAAAATGATATCGATGCCGTCAACATTTGCAGCCAGTTTACGGTCAACGTCAAAGCCGTTATGCGACAAAAGCACGACAAGTTCGGCGCCTTTGCCGCGGACTTCGGCGATCAGTTCGGCCATGTTATCTTGGCGCACGCCAAAGCTTAGGTCTGGGAACATCCAACCGGGGTTGGCGATTGGCATGTAAGGGAACGCTTGCCCGATGACTGCGATTTGCACACCGCCACGTTCAAACATTTTATAGGGTTCAAACGCACGTTCATCCCATTCGGTGTCAAAGATGTTTGCACCCAAAAACGGGAAGTTCAGCTCGTTTTCGACGATCTCCATCACGCGATCAATGCCAAGCGTGAATTCCCAATGCGACGTCATCGCATCAGTGCCAAGTGCATTGAAAACATTGACCATGTCTTGGCCATTGGTGCGCAATGCAGTCAGGCTGCCCTGCCACGTGTCGCCGCCATCAAGCACCAGCGCGTCGGCGCGGTCTGCACGGATGGAATTCACAACGGTTGAGATACGGTCCATGCCGCCCATGCGCCCGTAGGTGCCTGCAAGCGAGGTAAAGTCGTCATAGGTCAGCGCGTAATCAGCCGCGCTCCCATCAGGAATGCCATAAAGCTTGCGGAAATCAGCGCCTGTGACATGCGGCGGTTTGCCGATAACGCCGCCGACGCCGATGTTGATTTCGGGTTCGCGGAAATAAACCGGCTTTAGCTGCGCATGGGTGTCGGTGATGTGTATAAGCGTCACATTTCCGGTCGTCTTAAAATCAAGCAAGTCATTCTGCGTAAGCGCCTGCTGCGCGGAAAGCCGGCCCCAATTTCCAAAACCAGATGCGCCATAAATGGCGGATGCAGCCAGTCCGGCTTGAACAAAATGACGACGAGAGATCATGGGTCTATCCTAGATAATAGTATTACATTCTAATTATTGAATATGTTAGAAGCAGCAACGCCCGCAAGCACAAAGTGCCGCGGGCGTGTCTTTTAGTTACGGATCGAAGGCGTTTCGACAGAAAGCCCAGTACCACGTGATGCGAGATAAAGCTCGAGCGCTTTAAACTCATCAGAACCGATAGCATATGGTTCCGCACGTACGTTCTTCATGCAACCAGAGAAACGGCTATGCACCGTGTTCAACTTGGCATTTTTCAAACGGTAAGTCGGGAAGCCGTTGATCTGGCCCTGACTTAGGTGATCGGCGCGGATCATGGTGCCGTAGTTGTCTTCATGACAATTTGCGCACGACAGATCCAACTGACCAACACGTGCATAGTACAGATCTTTACCACGTTCCCAGAAGGATTCAGCCGCCCCGTCGATTGCCACATCAACTGGCATTCCGCGAGACTGCAAACCAATCACGGCTGTAACAGCAGCCATCTGGGATCCATTGTATTTCCAAGGTTCTGCACCCATCCGCTCGGTGCGGCAGGTGTTGACCAGATCTTCCAAGGTCTCAAGCTCACCGCTGTCATTGACCCGCGGCATTTGCGCCTTAAGCCCTGCGAACTCTTCAGCGTCTTCATGGCAAGACGCGCAGGATTTACCTTCGCTTCCGTCCACAGACGCCATTAGCGCAAGACCGTCATCGACAAACACAAAACCTGAGTTATCGAAGTCATCCGTTTGCATGGCTTGCGTTTCTTCAGACCGGAAACGCCAGCCTGAATAGACCGTGCCGACGTTTTCCATGTGTGCTGGCGCTGCAGCCTCAGTTGAAATTAGTTGGCCTTCAACAGTAAGTTCGTTGTCAGTTTGGGCAAAGCCCATTGTGCCAGCGAATGACAGTATTGCGGCCGCCGCAATTGCATTTTGCAGTTTCATATGGCGTTCCTCCCTAAACATTTCAAATCAGGCGATCGCGACCGATTTTGTTTCTTCGTAGACCGATCCGTCGTCGTCATACCATGTGAAGCTAAAGTCACCTGCTTCTGGCACCACTGCTTCAAATTCGAAGAATGGGTTTGTTGATACAGCGGCTTCGAGCGTCACATCAATGACGGTTTCGCCATTAAACGCGCAGACGAACCGATTGATAATTGAACGCGGGATAACGTTGCCGTCCCCGTCCTTTCGTTGGCCAGATTCCATCTTGTGGCTGATCAACGACTTGATTGTAATCACTTCGCCTGCCGCTGCCGTTTTAGGGACGCGAACGCGAGGGCGTACATTTTCTGCCATTTTAATATTCCTTTTTTAACTCGTTAGCCGCCGCAGCCGCCGATGGTGACTTTGACAGTCACGGATGCACGCAAGAACGACCCATCAGGCATTGTCGCAATTGCAACAACGTCTTGTGTCTTGGCCAAGCGGATGCGTGTCGCACCAGTTTGAGACCCTGCAAGCGGACCAAAGTTGAATGTCGCAACGGATGGCGTCGGGTTGCCAGATGCAAACAACGCGATTGACGTGGCACCAGGGGCGCTAACCTCAACTGGAACGGTGTTGCCGTTCTCTGCAATTTCCGGCGCCGTCAGCGTGATACCGGCATCGCTGGTTTCAGCACCGCCAGTAATGGCAATGATTGCGTCGTCAGTTAAGCTTGCGAATGCAGGAAGTCCCACAAGTGTAGCAGTGGCGAATGAAGCTGATCCCAAGATCAGCATTTTGCGGCGTGTAAAGGCCATGTTTCTCACATCTCCAAAGTTAGAGTTCATTTTATTCTGAAAGCGTCTGTAGGTACGCTACGATGTCTTCGACCTGCTGGGCCGAAAGTACTGTTTTCCCAGCGAATTTCTTCAATGTTCGGTCTGCGTCAACCCCATTATAGAACGCAGGCATGATCGTGTCAGGGAACATCATTTTCGCATTTGAAACGATCCCGCGCAGTTCTTCTGCAGTCCATCGCTCTGAGACGTAATCAAGCGGTGGGCCTACTTCGCCGTGAAACGATTGCTCAGGAATTTCGGAATTCATATGGCAAGCAAGACAGTTGCCCTGCTTACGATTGATAAATGCAGCACGCCCTGCAACGGCGTCACCGGCAACGCCAGTTAAAGACGCAAGAACCGCACCGTCAGCGAAAACGACATCACTTGAAGCGACGTCTTCAGCGGCAACCAATGTCGGTCCGACGCACACAACGAGCGCCGCGAGTAGTTGATTTTTCATGTGTCCTCCCAAAGACCAATTATCACTTGTGGTATACCGTAGCCTACCAAATAGGATTCTTGCAATGATAAATTCAAAAAATTGAATTCAATAATAAGTCAGCTCCAATTTGGCCTCTTATTGCTGCTCTGTAAATTTGCGCGCGTGGTATTTTTGAAAACTCTCGTCCCCAAGGTACCCTTCCTCAACAACCCAATTGAACATATTGAACGTTGTATGCTTTCCAAACGCGCCCGGCATGGTGGCGACCGCTGCTTGATTGGCCGAGGTTCCTGCGTCGACTTCAGATGAAAAGAAAAGGATCATCGGCGTGAACAGCGCATTCCAATGCCGCACCATATCTTTTTCAGGTAAAGTGGTGCCGTCAAAGTCGGTCACCTCGAGATCGCCGAACATATTGATCTGCACAACAAAGTAGTTGTCATGAATGTATTGATCGATCTTAGGCACGACAAAAATTTCCTCGTGCATCTTTTTGCAATAGATACACCCGCGCTGCTCGATGATCACCATCAAGCGTTTGCCTTCTGCATTCGCTTCGGCAAGATCTTCGCCCAAATCTTTGAACGTCTCGCGCATCCAGTCCGTTTTGTGCAGACCGTCGTCGCCAAGCGTGGCGGCAAACAGCGGCGCCGTAAACAAAACGGCAATCAAAGTTGCAAATAGTTTTTTCATAACCGAGATCCTTTTTAAAGCAGGAACCAAAGGTCAGGTGCGACCTCTAGCATCCATTGTGCAATGTAATTTATCGTGTTTGTGCCGATCAGAATACCAAAAATGATCAGCAAGACCCCCATCAGTTTTTCGATCAGCCCGAGGTATTTGCGGAATGATTTCATCCACCGCATGAACGGCCCGATGAACAGTGCCGCTACAACAAAAGGCAACGTCATACCAACGCCGTAGGCCAGCAATAACAGCGCGCCTTGCACGGTTGTTTCTGAGCCGCCTGCCATAAAGAGAATCGCGGCCAACACCGGACCAACGCAGGGGGTCCAGCCAAACGCAAAAGCCATCCCGATAACATACGCGCCGACATAACTGAGGTTCGATGTATCGCCGGTGTCCGCCCGCATTTGACGATATAAGATCCCGATGCGGATCACACCTAGAAAATGCAGACCCATCGCGATAATGATCCCTGCCGCCACCCAGCGCAAAACATCAAACCATTCCCGAACGACCTGTCCAAACAAACTGGCGGTCGCGCCCAAAGCCATAAAAATCGTGATGACACCCGCCGCGAAACACAACGACGCCAGAAATGCGCGGCGGCGAACCGCGCCGGATATCTCTGCGCCATCGGCGATTTGGTTCATGCCGACACCCGCTAAATACGACAGGTAAAACGGAACGATCGGCAGAATGCACGGCGACAAGAACGACAAAAGTCCCGCGAGTGCTGCGCCGGATAATGTGATATCAAACATGTGTTTTCCGTTGATTGCTTGCTTCAGGCCTTGGAACACATTACAAAAGATGAATACGAATAGTCAATCAGGATACTTGATGATCAACTTACGCGCCCCAGTTTTTGCCGCAGTGGCAGTGCTTTTGCATGTGGCTACAGCTAACGCGGAAATGACATTGATCATGGCCGAAGAGCATGGATGCGTCTGGTGCGAGCGCTGGAACGAAGAAATCGCGCCGATTCACCCAAAAACCGCCGAGGGCAAACTAGCCCCGTTGCGCAGGATCGATGTGCATGACCCCGTACCCGAGGATTTGACCTTCAAAAGCAGACCCCACTTCACACCGACATTTATTTTAGTAGATGACGGCGTCGAAATTTCGCGTATTGAAGGCTATCCCGGCGAAGACTTTTTCTGGGGATTACTGGGGTTAATGTTGCAAGAAGCTACCAAGTCACCAGATTCATATCGATAACGACAATTTGTCCGACGAACCAATTGAAATTGAGTAAATTGGTGATACGAGATATGTCATACGAACGGCCGAAGACTGTCGTCGGTTATTAAAAAGAGGGCACCTCATGGGCCTACCAGTATTTAGTGAGAACCTCTGCGACGAGGATCTCGATAAGATGATGCAAAACGCGCAGCGCGCGTCCAACTTCCTTAAGGCGATTAGCCATGAAGGACGGTTGATGATTCTTTGTCATCTTGTGACGGGAGAAAAATCTGTCACCGAGCTCGAAGAGCTGCTGTCTGCCCGCCAAGCCGCCGTGTCCCAGCAATTGTCACGGCTAAGGCTTGAAGGTCTCGTGACCCCGCGCCGTGAAGGTAAGGTTATCTATTATCGTTTAACAGATGACCGTCCTAAGCAAATCATGGAAGTTGTCTACGATCTGTTTTGCGCGCCTAAATAGCCGCCTCTGGCTTCGTTTTTAAAACACATTCTGGGTCGGGGAGGTCCAAAGTGTTCGATCTAATATCTGATAATATGCTTGTCGCGTTGATTGCGGGTGCTGGTGGTATCCTGCTTGGCCTCGCTGCGCGGTTAGGTCGATTTTGCACGCTTGGTGCGATCGAGGACTACCTTTATGGCGACAACGACACGCGCCTGCGCATGTGGGGTGTCGCCATTGGCGTATCCATCGTTGGCAGTTTCTTTGCATCCCAGTTGGGTTACTTTGGATTAAGCGATGCAAATTATCTGTCCCAGTCACTGAACATTGGTGCCAGTGTCATTGGTGGCCTGATATTTGGTTATGGGATGGCCCTTGCGGGTAATTGCGGCTACGGCGCGCTTGCCCGTCTTGGCGGTGGTGATCTGCGGTCGCTGGTGATCGTGCTGGTGATGGGGCTATCTGCTCTTTTTGTTCTGAGCGGCCCGCTTGGATATGCGAATTCGGTCATCTTCCCGCGTAGCGCCGATCTTCTGTCGGTGCCCAGCATCGCACATGGCATCCACGCCATAACAGGTATCTCCGTCAGTGTTATCGGGATCGTTATTGGTCTGGGCGTCATCATCCTTAGCCTTGCAACACGCCGCAACGGCGTCATTGCGCCTGCCGTTCTTTGGGGCGGCATTGTTGGCCTTGCCATCGTGTCCGGCTGGATCGGAACTGATTTCGTTGCGCGCAACGGATTTGACGCAACACCCATCGTTTCGCATACGTTCTCAGCGCCGATTGGGGCATCGATGCTATATGCGATGACGGCCTCTGGCACAGCGATCACGTTTGGCGTCGGGTCCGTTGTCGGCGTTCTTTTGGGGTCATTTGTCGGCAGCCTGATCAAAGGGCATTTCAAGTGGGAAGCCTGTGAAGACCCGCGTGAATTAAGACGCCAGATCGTTGGTGCGGCCCTGATGGGTGCTGGTGCAGTGATCGCGTTGGGCTGCAGTATTGGCCAAGGGCTATCCGCTATGTCGGTGCTAGCATATAGCGCACCAATCACGCTTGCTGCGATTTTTGCTGGGGCTTATGTCGGCCTGAAACAACTTATCGAGGGCTTTATTCCAGTCCCAGATGACAGTGATCCAAGCATCTGATTGGCAAATTGCGTCAGCTACGCCGAAGTTCTTCCACCAGAAAATCATAAACCACGCGTATGCGGCGACTTGTCGTCAGCTCGCGGTGGGCCACAAGCCATATCGGAAATAAAAGCGGTTCAAGGTCTGGCAGGACGCGGCGCACGGTTGGGTCTGCATCGCTGATATACGCATCCAGGCGGGGACCCAAGGCGCCGGTGTTAACGCAAACAAAACTGATGTTATTGCGGTCGGGGCAGTATTTCTGAAGTGGAAAAGGCAGCCATTGTCGATACGGCCCTACAAGATGTTTTCCGAAAGCAGCTCATCTAGTTTCAGGCGTTGAATTTTCCCTGACGGCCCCTTTGGCAGTTCGCTCAGGAAATAGATTTTATCAGGGGTTTTGAATGCACCCAGCCGGTCCCTGCAAAGCTGGATCAAATCGTCCACGACGACGTTTGACCCCGCCCGCAAACTTACAGCCGCTTCAACCCGCTCACCGTATTTGACGCATGGGCGCCCAAACGCAGCGGCCTCGACCACGTCGGGATGTCCGTAAAGGACTTCATCAATCTCACGCGGGGCGATGTTTTCTCCACCCTTGATAATCAGCTCTTTGAGGCGGCCCGTCACAAACACATACCCGTCGAAATCCATTCGGCCCAAATCACCTGACCGCAACCAATCGCCCGTGAATGTAGCCGCTGTGGCATCTGGGTTATGCAGGTATTCACGCATAACATTGGGGCCACGCACCGCAATTTCGCCCTCAACCCCGCGCGGCGCTTCGGTCAGGTCCGCAGACAAAATGCGCACTTCATTGCCGTACCCGATACCAGGGGATCCGATTTTGCGAACACCAGGTGGCAGCGGGTTTGACAGTATCTGAGCGGCGGTTTCCGTTAGGCCCATCGTTTCCACAATGGGCACGTCAAACCGTTGCTCGAACCCCGTTTGCGTGTCAACCGCAAGCGCCGAAGACGCCGACCGCCCAAACCGAAGCCGGTTGCGCGTTTGCGTCGTTGGCTCGGCTTGACCATGGAGCAGGTGGCTGACGATTGTTGGCACGACCGAAAACCAAGTGACTTTGGCCTGTTCAGCCTGATCCCAAAACTTGCTCGTTGAAAACCGCGAGACCATCCCAAGTGACCCGCCAGACACCAACGCGCCCATCATTGAAACGCAAAGCCCATTGATGTGGTAGACTGGCAAAACACACATGCCGCGATCAGCGGGTGATAAGGCGTGCGCCACCGCCGTGGTCCATCCACCAGCCAACAGACTGGAATGGCTATGCACAACGCCCTTTGGTTTGCCCGTTGTTCCAGACGTATACATCAGCAATGCATCATCTTGCGGGGTCAATGTGGGCAAACCTGCAAGCGTTCCCAAATCACCGCTAACAATAGCCCTCATCCCGCTTGGCGCAGCTGCCTGAAATGCGTCTGATTGGGATGCATGCACAAAGGCAAAATCTGCACCGCAATGATCAAGCGCATATGCAATCGCGGATGGTCCCGCTGCAAGATTGATCATCGTTGCGCGAAACCCGCCATAGAACGTCGCATAAATCGCCACAACACCATCGCGGCCATTGGGATGAATAATCGCGACGCTATCGCCCTTGGATATCCCAAGACCGACCAAGCCCTGCGCCATTTGGCGGGCCTCATTTCGCAGCTGACCCCACTCAAGCATGTCAACTGTTTCTGGGAAAACGAATGCAATACCGTCCGTTTCAGCCCGCGCATCGAGCCAATCCCGAACCGTCCCTTGCGGCGCGACGGTGGGGGTGAAAATCATTTACCGACCTCTGCCCAATAGTCCCCGAATATATCGCTTAGCGCAGGCTCGCGCGCTGGAATTTCGCGCACGATTTTGGTGGTTTGCAAAAAGTGCTTCCAATGCAGGTTTTCATCAATGGAGTTCCCACCCCATGACCCGCAGCCCATCGACAGCGAAAACGGCATCCCATTGTTGAACGCGCCCCCAGTGGCAAAGGTATGTGCTTGGTTTACGATCACGCGGCTGGTCGGGATGGCATTTGCCAAGGTCAGTGGACGGTCCTGCGCTGCGGTGTGGATGCCAACGGAATGTCCTGCCCCCTGATGAAGTTGAATTTTGCGCGTCGTCTCGACGGCATCATCAAAATTGCTTGCGCGATATACTGTCAGAACACGGCTTAACTTTTCACCCGACAGCGGAAAATCTGGCCCAATCCCCTTGGTTTCAACCGCGATAAATTGCGTGCCAGCAGGGACGTCATCCGTCAGGCCTAGGGCGGCAATCAGCTCGTCTGCATTGCGGGCAATCGCGCAGGGGTTCAGGTGCCCTTTTACCCAAAGTTTGTCGATGATCCGCTGATCATCTGTGATCAGCGCGCCGCCAGATTTCGCCATCTCAACCACAAACGCATCGTAGATCGCATCGACCACAACAATCGCATTTTCCGATGAACACGACGTCGCATTGTCAAATGTCTTTGACGCTGCAATCTTTTGCGCCGCAGCGGTCAAATCGGCGGTTTCGTCAACGATCACAGCGACATTGCCTGCGCCAACGGCCAGCGCAGGTGTGCCAGATGTATACGCACGTTTCACGTTGTTCTGGCTGCCAGTCACAACAATCAGATCAGACACCTCAAGCAATCGCTGGGTCTTTTCCTTGGACCCACGCCCTGGGATCATTTGAACAAGGTCACGGTCGATGCCCAGCTTGTCGAATTCCGCATAGATGTATCCTAAAAGCGCCTCGCATGTCGGCACACCTTTGGGTGATGGGGACACTACAATGGAGTTGCCACATTTCAGCGCGTTGATGATGTTGTTGGCAGGCGTCGCACCCGGGTTAGTTGATGGAACAACCGCGCCAATCACACCAATTGGGCGGGCAATTTCAGTGATACCAGTGTCCGCATCGTCCTTGATCACACCGTAAGTCGGGACATGCTGGATATCGCGCATCAGGCCCAGCGTTTTGCGGTGATTTTTTGTTATTTTGTCCGGCACATTGCCAAGGCCCGTCGTTTCCACGGCCAACTCGGCAAGGATACGGTTATGGTCCGGTTCCATAATGGCCCAAGCCACTGCCTGCGCGGCACGGTCATAAAGCAGCTGTGATCCACCGGCCTCGAATGCTTGCTGCGCGGCGCGCGCCCGCGCAACCGTGGCTTCAACTTCGGCAATGGGATCATCGGTGCTCATGAAAAAATTCCTCTGTAGGATGGTGCGGGGCGCACACATGATACGCCCCGCTTAGCGCGTTTAGAGGCCTGAAAGAAGCGCTTCTAGTGTGATCTGACGCGCAGCCCACATTTCCAGAACTTCATCACGGTTCATGATGTTCATTGGCGAGCCACCCGCTTTCATACGGCTTGCAACGCGCGAGTTTTCAAACATCGCAGGCACTGTGGCTGCAAGATGATCAATCACAGACTGTGGCGTGCCTTTTGGCACCATCACGCCACGAAAGTTCACCGATGCATTGTCGATGTCATAGCCCTGCTCGGCCATTGTTGGCACATCTTCCATGAAACTGTTGCGCGCAGTGTCGAACACACCAAGGATTTTGACGGTGCCTGCTTCACGTGCGCGGAACGCATCCGACAGGTTGTTCACGCCGCCCAGAACTTCACCTGCGATCACGGCGCGCATTGCACCAGATCCGCCAGATTTATTCGGGATATACGCCAGCTTAACACCGGCAGCTTTTTCAAGCTGAAGTGCGGCGATGTGGTGCCCAACAAACAGACCGGCGCCAGAGAACGTCAGGCCACCTGGGTTGGCAGTTGCATAGGCAATAACGTCCGCCATGGAGTTAAAGTCACTGTCCGCGCCAACGACGAATACAGCTGGATCAGCGCCCCAGTTTGCGATCGGCTCGAAGCTATCGGTGCTATACTCAACGCCACCTTTGATCGACTGTGCGATAAAGTGCGGCACGTTATATGCACCAAGCGTGTAGCCATCGGCGTCAGCTTGGGTTGCAAGCCAGTTCCAACCAACACGGCCACCAGCGCCTGGCTTGTTGATAATCGCAACTGGCATGCCAAGTGCGTCGTCATTGCCAGCCGTCATGGTCACGATACGTGCCTGAAAATCAGTCGCACCACCAGCGCCGTAGCTGACCATCAGCATAACCGGACGTTCAGGAAAATCTCCGTGTCCTTCCGCTGCGGCACTTGTTGTCATTGCGACCAACGCGATGGCGGCCCCTGCAATAAATTTCTTCATGTTTCTCTCTCCCTTGTTGGTTCTGCCGCTGCTGCGGTTCAGAAAAATATCTCTCGCGGTGTGAATACGTAAAGCAATTGCGCAAAGAGACCGTAAATAACCACCATGAATCCGGCGGTAATCAGCACCCTCTTGCCCCAGCTTTTGATCTCGCCGTGTGGGGCGGGATCGTACAGAGACAACAGAATGAAAAAAGCGATAGCTGTGGCCGTATAGAACCCAAGGCCCTTGGCCGCCCAAAAGACGTAAATCACCATGACAATCAGGCCCGGAGCGAGGTTTTTCATCGCCTCGCCACTCAGCCCATTGCCAACTTTGGTGCGACCCAACACGGCCTTTAGGAATGTCCAGATTGCCAGCACCGCAAAAACAGATGAGATCAGGCGCGGGAACAGGAATGCCGCAGCGGGTTCTTGTGTAAAGCTGATATAGGCCACCGTTAGGCCGATGGTCGCAATGACACCCGAGGCGATAATGTGCTGGTTGCGGGGCAGATCGCTCATGACAAAATCTCCTCTTTAGAGGTGTAGCGACGATTGCGGACTTCCATCCAAACCGAATAGCCGACCGATGCCACGACGATCACGATCAACAACCAATTGAGCCAACCTGTGAAGAAATAGGTGCCGGTTCCAACGGTCGCATTTGCGATCATCGACCCTTGGATGAAATTCGCTTCCGCGATTGGACCAAGGATCAATCCAAGGACCAAAGGTGCAGCGGAAAACCCGAACCGTTCGAGGAAATACATCGACAGGCCAAGCGCGCCCATTACGTAAACGTCGCCCATTGTGTTTTGGACTGAATAGCTGCCGAACACAGCCAGTCCCAACACGACTGCCGCCATAACGGATTGCGGAACGCGTGCAACGCTTGCGGCTAACCCAGCCACATACAATCCAAAGACGCACATCAAAATCTGACCAATCAGCATGGAATCGATGAACGTCCAAGCGACCTTTGGGTAATTGATGAACAGGTCCGGTCCGGGGAAAATACCGTGGATCAACAACCCGCCGAGCAACACCGCAGCCGTCGGTGACCCAGGAATTGACAGGGTGAGCAGTGGCACCAATGACGGTCCAACCATCGCGTTATTGGCGGCTTCTGCGGCAATCACGCCTTCGCTGTGGCCCGTGCCGAACTTTTCGCTTTCAGAACTGAATTTCTTGGATTGATCATAGGCGACCAGCCCTGCGATTTGACCACCAACACCGGGGATTAGCCCGATGATGGACCCGATCAGCGTGCCAATTGTTAGCGCTTTTTTGCGCTTGATCACTTCACGGAATGCTTCGCTGACAGCATGCTTTTGAACGACGATTACCTCTGCATCATTTGACTGCCGCCCCTTGGCAAACATCGCGATCACTTGCGGGATCGCGAATAGGCCAATCAACGCAGGGATCACATTGATCCCGCCGCTGACAGATGAATGAAAAATAAACCGCTGCGCACCCATGATGTCGTCAAAGCCAATCGTCGCAAGCCAAAGCCCGATACAGCCCGACAGCAAGCCCTTTACAACAGAACTGGAATCCAGCGTGCCGATCACGGTCACGCCAAGGATCGCCAGCCAAAACAAATGCGACGGACCAAATGACAGCGCCCATTGCGCCAGCACAGGTGTTAAAAAGATGAGCAGAAGAACACCGAACACTCCACCAATCGCCGAGGAAATAAACGACAGTTGGAGCGCCTTTGCACCCTCGCCCTTAAGCGCCATTGCGTGCCCATCAAGTGTGGTCGCGATATTGGCAGGCGCACCCGGAATTTTCAAAAGGATCGCGCTGACAGCACCCCCCGCGACCGTCGACGTATAGGCGGCACCAAGCAAGATCAGGCCTTGCTGTGGTTCAAGCTTAAACGTGAACGGGATCAACAATGCGACCGCCATCGTGGGTGACAATCCGGGCGTCGCCCCAAGGATCAGCCCACCAATTGTACCCAACAGCAAAAGGCCGAAATTCATCGGGGCAAACACTTCATCCATATAGAACAGAAATTCCACGCGCCGTTGCCTCCCAGTATTGGTGCGGTTGACATATTAAGCTAAACAATGAAAATAGTTTTGCAAATGTTTTCATAAATTCATGTATTTTTGGTGATAAATGTCTGGTAAAAAACAGAAAAAAGTGGATATAGTCAGTGTTGCAAAGGCCGTAAAGGTATCTGCATCAACAGTGTCGCGTTACTTTAATCACCCCAATTTGGTGAAACTTGCGACCCGTCGCAAGATTGAGTCCGCCGTGCGCAATCAAGGGTACATCCGCAATAGGGCCGCCCAAACCATCCACGGAATTCGCAGCGGCACCATCGGCGTTTTGGTCCCAACTTTGGATCACGCAATATTTGCCGAAGTCGTACAAGCGTTTTCTGACACCGTTGCCGAACACGGATTCACGATCCTGTTGGCGTCTTATGGCTACGATCAGAAACGCGAATATGCGAACCTGCGAAAGTTATTGGAACATCGCGTTGACGGCGTTGTTCTTACCGGACTTGAACATGATGAAGCCATTTTTCAGCTTATCGATAGCCAAAACATCCCGTCGGTTCTGATGTGGAATTATGCTGAAACATCTCGGTATCCCAGCATAGGGGCCGACAACGCATTGGCTGGCAAGCTGATCGCAGAACACATTCTGTCATTGGGGCACCGTGATATCGCGTATATGTTTCCACCAACGACTGGCAATGATCGCGCTGAGGGAAGACGATCATCGGTCATCAAAACGCTGAACGCTGCTGGGGTCATAGTCCCAGAGCATTGGCAGCTTACAACGGTCTATAGTATTTCGACATCCAAACGGGACACTCAAGATCTACTCAAAGCAGCGCAAAAACCGACTGCCATAATATGCGGGAACGACATCCTTGCGACAGGCGCGCTTTATGGTGCCACCGCCGCAGGGCTATCGGTTCCCAACGATATTTCGATTGCTGGGATCGGCGACTTTAAGGGGTCGTCTGACATTGAACCTGCACTGACAACGGTACGCCTACCTGCCAAACGCATTGGTCAAAATGCGGCGATCGCGCTGGCCAATGCAATCGTGAAGCCGGACGAAATTGTAACTGGCACACATTGCGAACCAGAGTTGATTATACGCGGTTCTTGCGCCAAAATCTGATCCGCCAGCTGCCAGCAGCGCTCATCCAATTTTCTCAACCTGAACATAATCCGTGCCGCAACACCCACCAACGACATTCATTTCCAGGTTGGCGGCCCGAATATCAACGTATTGGCCCGCCAATTCATCAGGATTCCCTTCCTCAAGATGACCCAACTGACACGATGTTGCATGATCCATATATGACACGTTTGCCCACAGCTCGCGTGAAAGTGCGGGGACCAAAATCAATAGGATGCGCGCAACTGATCGTGGAAAGTTAAAGCAGATGCCCAACAAGCCATCCCTATTCAGCATCTTTCCATTTAACCGGGGTAACGTAAACGATGCTGCCATCAACACTGACCATCACATCGCCGTCTTGAATATTAACCTGCAACCTCATCGACCGACTTGCCAGCTTGGCCAGTGCGCTGGTGTCGTCTTCTGAAAAATTGATTACTTTAAGGTTATCAAATCGGGTGGTCTTGTTTTTGATTTTCTCCCACCACATCTCGGCCGTTCTGCCGCCGTAACAATAGACAATCACCTCGTCGGATTTGCCACTCGATTGCCGCACAACCTTCTCGCCTGGAAGTCCCAACGCCACCCACAACTCAAGCTCGCCACTCAGGCTTTTCTGCCAAATGTCTGGCTCGTCATCCGTTGAAATGCCCCGCGTCATCTCTAATTGCTCATGGGCATTCAGTGCAAAAGCAAGAATACGCACCATGAGCCGTTCATCCGTCTCTGACGGATGTTTGGCAACGGTCAGATTATGGGTCTCATAATAGTGACGATCCATATCTGAAACGGACAGTTCAACTTTATAGATGGTGGCCTTTTGTGCCATGATTTGTCCCTGAAAAGCGAAGATAGGACTGTTTAATGCGTCTGGTGACTTTGTGAAAGCATAAAGCAACTGGTATCGCACCGCTTTATATGAGGTATTCTTCCTGTTTTGATCAAACGTCAGAATTCACGGACGTCATACTCATCCCAATCGCCCTTGACCGCCGCTGGAAAAATTAAATAGTGTCAGCCCAAGCCAGGCTGTAAATTCATGTCCGCTACCAAATTTCCTGCCAGTGCCACGTGCTTCAATACCAACAAAGCAAGGTGCAACCTTAGGCCCCGATGTGGGAAGCAACTTTGCTTGACCATAGCGAGTTTAACCGTCAGGCTCTCTATGAGTTGGGGGTTTCATGTATCGTTTCATTATCTATTTGATGGCAATTATGCCTTGCTTCGCTATGGCGAATGAATTGCCCGCCCCTGTGGTTGATGCAGACTATCGCCACGTAGATTTTGCCGAGGCTGCACTGGGCCAGTTGTTGTTTTATGACCCTTTGCTGTCAGGGAATAAAGAAGTCGCCTGCGCCACTTGCCACCACCCGCGCCATGGGACGTCTGATGGATTGTCGCTTGGACTTGGAGACGGTGGGGTTGGCTTGGGCCCCAAGCGTACAACCGATCCAGATAACATGCCAGAACAACGCGTTCCTCGAAACTCTCCCGCATTGTTCAATCTTGGTGCGCGCGAATTTACGGTTCTTTTTCATGATGGGCGCATTGGTATTGATCCCACACGTCCAAGTGGGCTGAGGACGCCACTTGATGACGACATGACCGCAGGGTTCGCATCCCTCTTGTCGGCGCAAACCATGTTTCCAGTACTAAGCCCTGATGAAATGGCGGGCCACTACAGTGAAAACGACGTCTCAAAGGCCGTCAGACAAGGCTTGATCACCGGAGAAAGCGGCGCTTGGGACATTCTTGCGCGTCGTGTTGCAGGCATTGAAGCTTACGTGGATAGTTTCACGGCGATCTATCCGCATGTTGACCGTGCAAACCAAATTAGCTTCACGGATATCTCAAATGCTGTCGCTGCATTCATGGAGTTTGAGTGGAGGTCTGACACCGCACCGTTTGACAGTTTTCTGCGCGGCGAAACCGTCCTCTCAGAAACAGCAACCTTAGGTGCTGAGCTATTTTACGGTGAAGCAGGGTGCTCGGGATGCCACAGTGGACCATTCCAAACGGATCATGACTTTCACGCCATGGCCACGCCGCAGATTGGGCCGGGCAAAGCGGCGCGGTTTGAAAGCCATGCACGTGACGAAGGGCGGTTTCGTGTCACAGGCAACCCAATCGATGCTTATAAATTTCGGACACCATCTTTGCGAAATGTGGCAATGAGCGCCCCCTATGGCCATGCGGGGACATTTGCCACGTTAGAGGCGTTTGTCCGTAGCCACCTTGATCCAGTGGCCGCACTTGGAACGTATGATGTGACCCAAGTGGTGCTACCCAAATTTGATGTCGATGATCTTCGCGCGATGGCCGATGAAGCGGACCTGGCGGCGATAGCAGCGGCGGTTTACACGCCACCAATTGCGTTGGACGAGGCACAGATTGCAACACTCTTGGCGTTTCTGGACAGTTTAACCGATACGGCCGCCATGGCCGGTCGTTTGGGCGTGCCGGCGTCTGTCCCAAGCGGTCTTTTGGTGCAGCGCTAGTTTTTCCGTATAGTCACGATCTGGTTAACATCTACATTGGCTTTCTGGGTTGTGCCATCGGGCCATGTAACCATGATGCTAGCCTCCTTTTCGCCACCTAAACCGAAATGTAGTGGCACAAGACTGCCGCCGGCATGTCCGCCACCGATGCGCCTGTGCTGCGTTTGACCATTCACCTTGACTGTCGCTCCGATCGCCGCACGATTGCCTTCGTCTTGCGAAAGTGTCACGCTGATCCAATTGTCCGTTATGCTGGTATTTTGATAAACGCGCAGCGGTGCGCGGCGGTTCACAACCACCAAGTCTAACCGTCCGTCGCCATTAAAGTCAGCGAAGGCTGCGCCGCGAGATCGCGCCATGTCCGCAATACCAGCAGAGACCGAGACCTCGTCAAACGAACCCACATTATTCTGTATCAAAAGATTGTTTGGATCTTGCATCGCATTACTCGACATCTGATCAACATTGCCTTTTGCGATGAACAGGTCGAGCAAGCCATCGTTGTTCACATCCCCAAACTCCGCGTGCCAGCCTGTGGATGGTCGCCCGTCGTCGCCCAAGTGCGGCCGATGTGCATAGGTGCCGATGTTAAAGGATGCGGCAGAATAGCTTCCGTCGGCATTAGCAATTTGTAAGAGCTGGTCTCCCATGGAGGTCAACATCACCTCGTCGCGCCCATCTCCTGTCAGATCAGCGCTCGCGATGCCCATTCCCCAAAGCATCAGCTTTGGCCAACCGTCTGCTTCGCCCAAGAACCGCCGCTCTTTGATGTCCCACAGCTGTTCTTGGCCATCTCTGAGATAATAGTGCCTGTCATTTGAAATGCGCAGGGTGTTGCGCCCGCTTGCATTTGGCCCCGCAAGCATCGACAGCGCACAATGGCCAGGCGCAAGGGTTTCCCCCGCGTAGCCGGTTTGGGTGGGGCGCAAAATGGTGTTGGTATCACATGCCCCAAATGGTCCGCTCTTGTCCTTGCGGTCCACGTAATGCCCAAGCGCGATGACTGGGCGCGCGTCATCTTCCCACCATGCCGTCAACGCTGTGGTCCACTGGTCGGTTTGCGCAATGCCCCATTGGTTTGTTGCGTTTGTGAACGTGCAATTAGGACCACCCTTGAGAGCAATGTCTGGCCCCACACGCATGACGTACAAATCTGTCCAACCATCGCCATCGATGTCCATCGGATAGGCACCAGTAGTGCCAAGCATCGGAATAAGTGGCGTTTTGGCGAAGGCAAAACCACCTTGATTTTCCAGCAAGACGGCAGGGTTTTCGCCACCGGCCGCAAATATGTCGGGCTGCTGATCATTGTTACAATCAAATACCGCAACGCCGCCGCCCACAAAATGTTCCCATCCACCATCATAGACGTGCATGGGCAAACCATTTGCCCGATCGACGAATTTTATATCCGCAAAAGCAGCAGTGCCAACAAAACAGAGCACACTGAGCATGATGGTTTTAATCTTGGTTTTCATTATCGGCTTTCTCGGGTGAAATAATCTGTAGCAGCACTTAACGCTAGTGCACTTGCGCCGCGGGCCCAGACCAATCCATCCCAAGCATGCAACGCAACCTCGCAAGCATTAATGTTGCTGTTCAAGGTCAGCTTGTGCGCCTCGGCGCCCAGATCAATATTATCGAGGTTATCATAGCGTATATGCCCTCCTGACACGATGATCAGGCCGGGGTCAAAAAGCTGTACAATATTTGCGAGCCCTAAAATCAGATATTTTGCTGCATTTTCGAATATGGCCTGAGCGGCCGGATCACCGGATTTTGATGCTGCCGACAGGCGTTCCATTGTGTTTTTTTCCGTTCCAATGGCGGTTAGATCAAGGGCAGACGCTGCTTCTTTGATAAGCGCATAGTCGGCGAGATAAGCTTCGAGACAACCACGCTGGCCACAGCGGCAGAGTGCGCCACCAATTTGCACTTTGGTATGACCAAGCTCGAGCCCCATGCCGCGTGCCCCCCGAAACAGGCGATTGTTCAGAACGAGCCCCATCCCCACCCCATGTTCGACAGTCATTACTGCAAAATTGGAATTTGTGCGCCCGCCGCCAAACCAAAGTTCAGCCAAGGTGACGATATTGGCGTCATTGTCGATGAACACAGGCGTCCCCGTTCGCGCCTCAATGGTGCCCGCTAGCTTAACGTTTGCCTCGGACAAAAGCGGCGACCAAGCCACTGTGCCGGTCGTGTGGTCGACCAGGCCAGCAATGCCGATCCCGATCGCTGAAATTTGGTTTAAAGCCATTCCCGCAATTTTTAACAGGTCGGTAACCAAAAGTATGATTTCGTCGATAAGGTCTGACACGGGGCGTTTGGGAGCGCAGGCGCTGTGGGTTGTTTCAGCCAGAACAGTCCCGATAGAATCAGTGAGGATTGCGGAATGCCGTTCGTTCGCAAGGTGGATGCCAATTACATGAAAACTGTCTGGCACGATCGCAAGGGCGACAGGCGGGCGGCCTCGGACCGTAATTTCCCGATCTGGGTCCTCAATTTCTTGAATAAGGCCTGCGGCAATCAGCTCGGCTGCTATTCCTGTAACCGATCCGGCGCTAATTGACAGCGCACGCGCAATGTCACTGCGCGCGACGCTTCCGTTTCCACGCACGTGCTCAAAAACTTGTTTTCTCAGGGAATTTTTTTCAAAACCGCCTTCTGGAAAGATCGGTCCGCATCCAGCCATGCCGTCGCCCACATCGTATAAAGTCGATTTTGATTCGGACATACTTCACTCGCTAAAGTTAATCGGAGAAATTCGCGCCAAACAAAGGCCTCTAGGCGGATTTTTATGTACTCAACCACAGATTACTGGCCTTTTACAATATTATTTACTTCAGACAGTAAATTTATTTTGACATCTCAACCAGTTTCTATTTGTATTAAGGCTCTAAGAACGGCGGCATGAGAGAATGTCGCTCTAAAATTGTCTGGGAGGACAACATGAAAAATATTTTGACAGCGGCTATTGTCGCAACAGTTGGCTTTAGTTCAGCAGCATATGCCGAAGGTCTGCTTATCGGCGTATCTTGGGCCAGCTTTCAGGAAGAGCGTTGGAAAACTGATGAAGCAGCGATAGTTGCGGCCATTGAAGCAAACGGCAACACATATGTGTCCGCCGATGCGCAGTCGTCTTCTGCCAAGCAACTGACCGACATTGAGGCTCTGATGACCCAAGGCGTTGATGCGCTGATCATCAATGCTTGGGACAAGGACGCTATTGGGCCTGCCGTCGACGCAGCCGCCAATGAAGGCATCCCAATGATTGGCTATGACCGTCTGATCGAAGATGACCGCACGTTCTATCTGACATTCGACAATGTTGGCGTGGGCCGCATCATCGCACAATCAGTTCTGGCTGTTCAGCCAACAGGCAACTACGCGATCATCAAAGGTGACCCAGGCGATCCGAATGCAGGTTTCTTGCTGCAAGGTATGATGGAAGTAATTGGTGGCGCAGTTGATTCCGGCGACATCGTGATTGCTGGCGAAAACTTCTCTGACAGCTGGAAGCCAGAGAATGCGCAGAAGAACATGGAGCAAATCCTGACTGCTAACGACAACAACATTGATGCTGTTCTGTCCCAGAACGACGGCATGGCTGGTGGCGTTGTTGCTGCATTGTCCGCTCAGGGTCTTGTGATCCCGGTTGGTGGTCAAGATGGTGACTTGGCTGCGATTAACCGCGTTGCACGTGGTTCGCAGACAGTATCCGTTTGGAAAAACGCAACAAACCTTGGCACTGCAGCTGGCGAAATCGCATCTGCATTGGCAGCTGGCACAGCAATGGCTGACATTGAAGGTGCAAGCATGTTCACTGGTGGCGAAAAGGGCACAGCTGTGCCTTCCATCCTGCTGGACCCAACACCGCTGACAATTGCCAACCTGAGCGTTGCGATCGATGCGGGTCACATCTCCAAAGAGCAAGCCTGTGAAGGCGCAATGGACGGTGTTGACGGCTGCATGTAAGCCAAATAACGGTGCCGCGGTCCTCATTGGTCGCGGCACACTCCATTATTTATGAACAATAAGCGGCATGTCCACAGCGGACCTTCAACAAAGGCCACCCAAGCGTTGAGGCACTGTAGCCTTCGCTGGATCCAGGGATAAAAATATCAATGACAGATTCACCCGAAACGAAGCCTGACACTCCGAACTTGTTCCGCAAGTTTTTGAACGGGACCGAAATTGACTCGCGTCTTCTGGGCATGTTCGGCGCACTTGCGCTGATTTGGCTTGGTTTTCACTTCTACGGGCTGATTTTTAAAGGGTTTGGCGCGATGTTGACGCCCCGAAACCTTTGGAACCTTTCGGTGCAGACATCGTCGATCGGTATCATGGCAACAGGCATGGTGTTGGTTATTGTGAGTCGAAATATTGATTTGTCAGTTGGCGCGCTTGTGGGTGTGACCGGCATGACGATGGGGATTTTGCAGGTTGATATCTTCCCGCAATACCTTGGACTTGGACATCCGATGATGTGGGTTGTCACCGCGATCTGTGGGATCTTAATCGGTACAGGCATTGGTATGTTTCATGGCTGGTTGATTGCTTATCGTGGTATCCCTGCATTTATCGTGACCCTGGGTGGTTTGCTGGTCTGGCGTGGGACAGCTTTTTTGGCCAACAACGGCAAAACGATTTCCCCACTTGATGATAACTTTAAGCTGCTGGGCGGTGGTCCCTATGGGACAATCGGCGCCACAGGCAGCTGGATTGTTGGAGTTCTTGCCTGTATCGTTATCGTCTATATGTTGATCAATGGACGTGGCAAGCGGATCGCGCATGGCTTTCCAACGCGCCCAATGTGGGGTGAGGTGACGGTTGGTGGGTTATCATGTTCGATGGTCCTTGGCTCCGTGTTGCTGGTAAATTCATATCCATGGCCCAAGGGCATCGTCAAACAATACGCTGCCGCTAATGACATTATTGTACCAGCCGAGGGTATTTTTATCAGCCACGGTTTTGCAATCCCTGTGTTGATTTTAGTGACAGTTGGTATTTTGATGACGGTTCTTGTGAACCGCACCCGTTTTGGCCGAAATGTGTTTGCCATCGGTGGCAACCCCGAGGCTGCAGAGCTTGCGGGCATCAACGTCAAATGGATGACGCTTAAGATTTTTGCGCTGATGGGTGCGCTTGCAGGTCTGGCTGGCGTTGTGGCATCGGCGCGTCTGAATTCTGCGACCAACGCGCTTGGGCTTCTCGACGAACTGTACGTGATTGCAGCGGCCGTGATCGGCGGGACATCATTGGCTGGTGGTATTGGTACGATCTATGGCGCAATTCTTGGTGCCTTGGTCATGCAGTCGTTGCAGTCGGGCATGGTCCTCATCGGCTTTGATACGTCTATCCAACAAATCGTGGTGGGATCTGTTCTGGTCTTTGCTGTTTATCTCGACAATCTTTACCGTAAAAACGCGAAATAGGGGCTGAACAATGTCTAATGAACGTACAGGAACCCCGCTTGTTGAAATGCGCGATATCTCGATTTCGTTTGGTGGTATTCGCGCCGTTGACAGCGTTTCGCTTGATTTGTACCCGGGTGAAGTTGTTGGTCTTTTGGGGCATAACGGCGCGGGGAAATCGACTCTGATCAAATGTTTGTCGGGGGCTTATCAGGCTGACAGTGGTGACTTTTATGTTGATGGTCAAAAGGCCGCGATCAACAGCCCGCGTGACAGCCGTGATCTTAATATTGAGACGATCTACCAAACGCTGGCGTTGGCCGACAATCTGGATGCAGCCAGTAACCTGTTTTTGGGACGCGAAATCACAACCAAGCTTGGCTTTCTGGACGATGGTCAGATGGAAGCAGAGACGCGCAAAATCATGGCGCGGCTGAACCCGAACTTCAAAAAGTTCAAAGAGCCGGTGTCGGCTCTGTCGGGCGGTCAACGTCAATCAGTGGCTATTGCACGAGCTGTATATTTTAACGCGCGCATCTTGATCATGGATGAACCGACTGCCGCATTGGGTGTGCATGAAACCGAAATGGTTGCATCGCTGATTAAGGAGCTCAAAAATCAAGGTCTTGGCATTTTTCTCATCAGTCATGACACCCGCGAAATGATGGACCTTTGTGACCGTGTTGCCGTGATGAAAAACGGCAAATTGATCGGTAATGAGCGTGTTGAAGACGTGACTGAGGATGACATCCTTTCGATGATCATCATGGGCAAAAACCCAAAGGCGGGCACGTAATTTATATTGGCTTAGATCTTGGAACTTCGGGCCTGAAGGCCGTCTTGATTGATGATCAACAAAGCATAATGGCAGAGGCGCATGACTCCTTAACGAGCACTCGCCCCCAGGTAGGTTGGTCCGAGCAGGACCCTGCCGATTGGGTCACAGCGGCTGAAAACGTCATGTCAGCCTTGTCCGCAAAAACCGCATTGGACGGAGTGCGCGGAATTGGCCTGTCTGGGCAAATGCACGGAGCCACGATGATTGATGCGGCTGGCGATCCCTTGGCGCCTTGTATGCTTTGGAACGACACCCGCGCATCTCAACAAGCCGCCGCAATGGATGCCGATCCGATGTTCCGCGAGGTAACGGGGAATATCGTATTCGCTGGTTTCACCGCGCCAAAAGTAGCTTGGTTCGCCAGCCAACAGCCAGCGCTCTTTGCCAAAGTAGACAAGGTCCTGCTTCCAAAAGATTATTTGCGTCTGTGGCTTACGGGTGAGGCGGTGTCCGAGATGTCGGATGCTGCAGGCACCAGTTGGCTGGATACGGGCAAGCGTGATTGGTCAGATGAACTTCTTGAGAAGACAGGATTGACCCGCAGCCATATGCCGCGATTGGTCGAAGGCTCAGAGCCATCTGCGACCCTGCGCGACAGCCTCGCTGCACGCTGGGGCCTGCCCAAGGGTGTGGTCGTTGCCGGTGGTGGTGGGGATAACGCTTCCAGCGCCGTGGGTGTTGGCGTGGTGAAGAGCGGCGATGCCTTTGTGTCTTTGGGCACCTCTGGCGTCCTTTTTGCCGCCTCGGATGCCTATCAACCAGATGCGGCCAGCGCGGTGCATAGTTTTTGCCATGCTTTGCCAGACACATGGCACCATATGGGTGTCATCTTGGCCGCCGGCGACGCGCTAAATTGGTATGCCGCGCGGATCGGTCAGGATGTTGCGACACTGACCGCATCCCTTGGTCCTGTTCAGGCCCCGTCACGTGCATTGTTTCTGCCCTATTTGGGAGGGGAGCGGACACCGCATAATGATGCCGATATTCGCAGTGCATTCCTGCACCTCGATCATGGCGATGATACGGTCGCATTAACACGCGCCGTTCTTGAAGGTGTGACACATGCTTTCGTTGACAACTTTCATGCATTGACCGCGACAGGCACGCAGATCAATCGCCTGATCGGTGTCGGTGGTGGCACGAAATCAAACTACTGGGTTCAAGCCATTTCGACTGCGTTGGATATGCCCATCGAAATTCCTGTTGTGGGTGACTTTGGCGGTGCATTTGGGGCGGCCCGTTTGGGGATGATGGCAGCAACCGGTGCAGGCGCTGAGATAGCAACACGCCCCAAAATCGCAAAGGTGATTGAACCCGACACATCCCAGACATCAGCGTTTTTGGACGCTCATTCACGTTACCGCGCCAGCTATAGCGCGCTCAAAGGACTGACATGACAGGTTTTTTCAAAGGCATACAGCAAATCAAGTATGAAGGTCCGGCGTCCGACAATGACTTTGCCTTTCGACATTATAACCCTGACGAAATCGTTATGGGCAAACCGATGAAGGATCACTTGCGTTTCGCTGCCGCCTATTGGCATTCGTTTGCTTGGGAAGGCGGCGACCCGTTCGGTGGGCGTACCTTGGACCGGCCTTGGTTTGGAGATTCGATGGAAGCCGCCAAGCTGAAAGCCGACGTCGCCTTCGAGATGTTTCAAATCCTGAACGTGCCCTATTTTTGTTTCCATGATGCGGACGTCCGCCCAGAGGGGAATGACTTTGCGACCAACACGCGTAACTTAGAAGAGATAGTGGATTACTTTGCAGGCAAGATGGACGAGACGGGCGTCAAACTCCTATGGGGCACTGCCAATCTGTTCTCGCACCGCAGGTTCATGTCTGGTGCTGCCACAAACCCTGATCCAGATGTCTTTGCGTTTTCTGCCGCGACTATAAAAACCTGCATGGATGCAACAGTCAAACTGGGTGGTGAGAACTACGTACTTTGGGGTGGGCGCGAAGGTTATGAGACGTTGCTTAACACGGACATGGGCCGTGAGCGTGCACAGGCTGGGCGGATGCTGCAGATGGTCGTTGATTATAAACACAAGATCGGCTTCAAGGGCGGAATTCTGATTGAACCCAAGCCGCAAGAGCCGACCAAACACCAGTATGACTACGATGTGGCCACGGTTTACGGTTTCCTTAAAGACTTTGGTCTTGAGGGTGAGGTGCAGGTCAATATTGAACAGGGCCACGCGATTTTGGCTGGGCACTCATTCGAACATGAGCTTGCGCTTGCGCGCGAATTAGGCATTTTTGGATCGATTGATATGAACCGTAACGACTATCAGTCCGGTTGGGATACGGATCAGTTCCCAAACAACGTTCCTGAAATGACTTTGGCATTTTACGAAGTCCTGCGTGCGGGTGGCTTCAAAACGGGCGGAACTAATTTCGATGCGAAGTTGCGCCGCCAGTCGCTTGATCCAGAGGACCTCATTCTTGCGCATGTTGGTGGGATGGACGCCTGCGCTGCTGGACTTAAGGCCGCGGTGGCTATGCTGGAAGACGGAAAGTTAGAAGCGGCGCGCGACGCGCGCTATGCGGGATGGGATGCACCACAAGGTTTGTCGCTTATGACTTCTGACCTTACTTCGATCGCAGCCCGTGTTCAGAGTGAAAACATAAACCCTTCCCCGAAATCAGGCCGCCAAGAGCGTTTGGAGAATTTGATCAATCGTTACCAATAATTTTTAACCCGTAAGTAGGTTCTGTCAGACGAATGCGAACCAATCTCTGAAAGGACAATGAAGCCGCCCTTTATGCCACACCGAGTTGACGCCACTCAGCAAGAGCAGCGGTTCGGTTGAGCTTGAAATTTGATCGGCTATAGAGGTGTCTTTCCTGGTTGAAATGGTTGTGAACTGAGGCGTGGACGGCGACGAACCTTTGCAAACTTCGTATGCGCCGGAACCGAAGCATGGCCCGTTCTCTTCGTCGAAACGGCAGGTGTGAATTCTCGACCCGGTTGTTGAGCCAGCGCCCCGTTTCCTGTTTGTCTGCGTTGCCAATGACCTTCATCGCGGCGCCGTAAGACCGCAGTAGATCGGTCACGATGACATGTGGCGGACCAAAGCGCTTCATTGTTTTTCTGAGGAATTTCAATGCTGCTTTGCGGTCGCGGCGCTTGATAACATAACTTTCAAGCACCTCACCTTCGTGATCTACGGCCCGCCATAAGTAATGGGTCTCGCCATTGATTTTCACAAATACCTCGTCCAACTGTCAGTTTCAGTCACAGCCAGTTGCAACGTGTACTAAACTACCTGATTTCATTACATAAAACGGTGTTCATAGCGTTTTCTCTGTACTAGTGAATTGTAGTTGATTGCACTCAAGACCGTGCAATTCCCGTACAAAAAGGATGATGAAGATGGCGACGCAACGACTTAAAATCACACAAGCAGCCTGCGAAAAGACACCGCCCAACAGCAAGCTGTGGGACACCGAGATTAAAGGTTTCGGCTTGTTCACGGGCAAAACGACGAAGACATTTTACTATCAGCGCGAAGTGCGCGGTAAGACCGTTCGGATCAAACTCGGGAACTTCCCGCAAGTTTCCGCAGGCATCGCGCGTGGTGACGTGTTGCAGCTCGCTGCTGATCATGCGTCGGGCCTATCCGCAAAGCGTGACCTGCGCCCCTAAAACTCCTCCAAATTTGTGTAGAGTCCGCCCAACAAAAGGACGGACAAATGAAGGCACGATTTACGGACGAACAGATCATAGCAATTATCAAGGAACAGGAATCTGGTGAGAAGACCGCTGACGTTTGTCGGCGGCACGGGATCAGTTCTGCGACGTTCTACAAATACAAATCGAAGTATGGCGGAATGGAACCTTCTGACGCGAAGCGATTGCGCGCTTTGGAGGATGAGAATGGCAAGTTGAAGAAGTTGCTGGCCGAACAGATGTTGGACAATGCGATGTTGCGAGACATCAATTCAAAAAAGTGGTGACGCCCGTGGCAAAGCGGAATGCTGTGGTTCACCTGTGTGAGACGCACGGTGTGAGCCAGCGGCGGGCGTGTGATGTACTGCAGATTGATCGATCAACGGTGCGGTATCTGTCGCGTCGTGGCGATGACACTGATCTACGCGATGCGATCAAGCGGGTGTCCAGAGAACGGCGTCGGTTTGGTTGTCGCCGCATACACGTGATGATTGCGCGAGAGGGCTTCGAGGTGAACCACAAGAAGGTAAGGCGTATCTACCGTGAAGAGAAGCTGCAGGTACGCCGCAGAGGTGGCAGGAAACGTGCTTTGGGCACGCGAAAGCCAATGGTGCTGCCTGACGGCCCGAACCAACGCTGGAGCTTGGATTTTGTATCTGACGCCCTGACAGACGGTCGCAGGTTCCGCATTTTGGCAGTCGTTGATGACTTCAGTCGCGAGAACTTAGTTCTTGTTGCGGACACATCGTTGTCCGGTCAGCGGGTTGCGCGTGAGCTGGACAAGGTAATCGCTGAACGAGGCATGCCAAAGACAATAGTTTCAGACAACGTCCTATGCGCGGAATAAATTGGCTGATTTGGCATCAGGTCATTGTCGTCTCGAGGTATCTCGACACGTTAAAAGCATGGTTCAGTTCGGCGTTTTGGTCAACGACAGTCTCTCCCATAACAAACACAGAGTACGCTTTTGCGGCTCTCACCGTCCTTAAGACGAGATCATCGGGTCGCTAACACAGAAGGCCTAAACATTATCTACGAGGTCAGTTGCCTGCCTCCACGGCCCTTACAGAGAAAGGTCCTTCTGCGATCGATCACCCCTCAAAGAAGGGGCGATAGGGTTCGCCGTTTTTGATGATCCCGTGAACAGTACGGGCCATTTTGGCGGCTATTGCGGTATATGCCTTTCGGCGCAAATGGGTGTTTTGTCGGTCCTTGGAGATATAGCGCTCGAACTTATCCCGGAAGCTGTTGGTACGTTGGAGAATGGCAACCTGACCGGCCATCCACAGGGTGCGGCGCAAGCGGGCGTTCCCGTATTTTGACAACTTGGTTTGGCCACGGAATGTGCCGGACTGGATGGTCGCCAGGTCCATACCGCAGAACTTCAGAAATTGCCGGTGGTGTCCAAAGCGGCGCAAGTCGCCAGCTTCTGCGAGGATGGTCAGGGCGTTGATCGGGCCTATCCCAGGTATTGATGTCAGCAACTGATAGTCAGGCAAATCTTTGAGAAGCGCGACGGCGCGAGCTTCGATTTGATTGCGTTGCGCAATGAGACTGCGGCCTTCTCCAAGAACCAAGCGGAACATACTGATAGCGTCAGAATCTAGGGCAACTGGTAACCCCACTGATACTTTGGAGGTCTCATAAATATCTGCAAGCAAACGTTCTTTTGCGACCTTTCGGCCCACAACGTCCCAAGCGTCAGCGGTAAATGCGTCCTTGCTCATGGCTGAGATAAAGTGTGGTGACGGATAGCGTTCAAGGAAAGCAAAGAACCAGTCGCTGCGTGAACTGCGATGGAAACGATCCGCTTCTGGAAAATACAGCGGCAGATAATGGGTCAGAATCCGATGCCACAACTCGGTCTTTGATTTGGAAACGATATCGTGGGTCTTGGATAATTCCTGAATGTCATTTGTCCCACGCACCAGCGGGTCATGGTAAAACTGCTCATTCCCAATCTCCATCATGTGGAGGATGACCTGAGCGTCCTTGGGATCGTTTTTGTCCCAACTATTGTGGAGAGCTTCCCGCGTGCGCGCCAAAGCAACTGACGATACCAGCTTCACTTCAAAACCTGCGGTCGCCAGATGATAAGCCAAGGCGCGGTGGTAGTTCCCAGTTGCTTCAAAAGCTGCGCGCACTGGGCGACCGTAGTCCTTTAACGCGGTGATGAGGCGGGTGAAATCAGCAAGTTCGTTTAAAACAGTTAAGCGACGGCGGCGCTTCTTGCCCGGAACAGCTATCAAAACTTCATGCCGCGCTTTGGCGATGTCGATAGCCACCAAAACAGGTGTGTTCTGTGTAATTGCAATCATGGTCATAGTCGGTCTCCTTTGCGGTGTGGTTTGTGCAAAACCACTGTAGAGACCTGAGACCCGGCTATGACCACCTGCTGCGCTATATGAGGGCTGCGCAGGCGATCCTAGCCTTTTGATCAGCATCATTCCGAAGGTGTTACGGAACCGAGTTCACCAGTCGTGCGATCCTTAAATGGGTTCAGGAGACTGACGTTGATTGGCACTATATCGCACCGGGAAAACCCCAACAGAACGGCTTCATTGAAAGCTTTAACGGCAAGCTGCGAGATGAATGCCTCAATGAAACGCTCTTCGGCACGCTGGCCGACGCCCGTCATACGCTGGAAGAATGGCAGGAGGACTACAACTGGCGCAGACCACACTCAGCATTGGGAAACCTGACACCGATGGAATTCTTGCAGAGAAGGATCATGGACAAGATGGCCGCTTGAGGTCAAAGATGTAACCCCAAGGACTCCGCGCAAAGCTGGAGGAGACTTGGGGCTCAGGTCAGAACCAAGCGGCATGAAACGAACCAGATTACATCCTAGCTGGGCCGCGAACCTATCTAGGAAAGCAGGACCACTTCAAGGTGCCATTGCCAATGTGTCCCGCACGCATTCGGTCCACTCGTCTCCTACGGATTCCAGCGGCAAACAACGGACTAAAGCGGTTCCACCAAAATCGAACCGTCTCGAGGCTGATATCAATGCCGCGTTCGTGCGGCAGGTCTTCCACATTTCGAAGCGAAAGTGGATAACGCACATACATCATAACCGCCAGGCGGATGATCTGCGGGCTCGTCTTGAAGTACTTGAATGGGTCGCGTTTTGTCATCCGGCGACGCTAGGTGTGCCACTTACACACTTCAACCAAGTTTCTTCTGACAGTGCCGAGTAGCTCAGTCGGCTTTGGGCCGCTCACATCGAAAAACCCAAGGATCTATATGCCAGAATAATGGCGATCAGTGCCGTCCGGCCTCGTATCAAGGTCCGAAAGGCAGCATGTCAGTCCACCTCAAATAGTGTAAACAGGCTGTCACCGCCTTCGACATGGGCGTGAAGTCTTCTTGCCGCTACGATCCCAGCCCCGGATGAGAAAAGCTCTACGGGTTTTACTTCAGGCGATTCCAGATCGTGAAGCCAGCCAACCAATTGCCCATCCTCGACAGTTTCGCCAAGACTGACCGCGGGCTCATACCAGCCACGCCGAGGCGCGAATACAAAGTGATCTTGGCCAGCTTGCCGTACAAACTGGGTTTCGCGACTGGTTTCCTGTTGATTGCCTAGCAGCGACTTCATCGTCATTCCGCATCCGGTCAGAAGACGATCGAGCGCCATCATTGTAGCATTCATGGTTGACGGCGTAACCGTGGCCCCACCGCCCAATTCTGCGCTGATCCCAACGGCACCGGCACGATAAGCCGCGGCCAGTGACGTTGGCGAGGCTACACCGTTATCTGCCAGAAGGCTGTAATCCAAGCCGATCATCTTCAGAAGATCCATGGCCTTCTGGACCCGCTTTGCATCTGAGTTCACTTCGCAAAGCCCGCACTGGATAAATTCCATCGACGTCCCACCCGAATGCAGATCAAAGATGATGTCGTGGCCCGGCATCAGAGTATTCTCGATAAAGTGCGCGATACGCAACGTGGGACCGCCGGTCGCGTCGCCGGGAAATGCCCGGTTGAGATTACCACCGTCAAAAGGTGAACATCGACGTCCGGCCAGAACCGCAGGGCCATTTGACATTGGAAATATCGTCAGTCTTCCTCGAATATCGCTCGTTTGGATCGTACTGATCGCGCGATTTAGCGCATATTTTCCCTCGTATTCATCCCCATGAACCCCCGCCATAAGAAGAATAGACGGGCCGTCACCGTTTCGGATCTGGCAAATTGGTAGCTTGATCTGGAAAAACGGAGATCGATCAACGGAATAAGGCAGGCTAACATGCCCAACTTGCTTTCCCTCAAGATCAAAATCGATGTCGCAGTGTGCTCCGGTGTGCAAATGCCGCTCCTTTCAAGTGGATAGTATGGCCCGGTGCCTAAGGCATTTCTTTAGCCGTTGCGGCTTGCGAATAATTGACAAAATCACATGATGCCAAACTTTTTGAAAGCTTCGACGGTGCTCATACCGCCTTGAAGCGCCTCTCGAACGGCGCCTTCACCTCTAACTTTCTCCAGCGCGGCGGCGATCACTTCGGCCTCATACTCTCGTGGAATACAAAGGACACCATCGCAATCGCCAAAGATGATGTCGCCCTTTCGGATATGAACCTGACCGATCTTAAGGGGCACGTCATAGTTAATTACTTTGCCGCGCGGCCCCTGATCTTGGGCATAACAGCCCCGCGATGCGATTGGCAGGCCAAGCTCAAGAACCTCGTTACTGTCGCGAAGATACCCATCAAGGACAACGCCGGCGGCGCCCAGATACAGCGCCCTTGTGGACATTAAACCACCCCAAAGCGCGAAATCCGGCGATGCCCCAGTACAGATATAAACGTCATCCTCCGTCAGACTGTCGAGCGCCTCAAACATCAGACCAAAAGGTTTCGAAGACAAAGGGTTGGCGCTGCCTTCCACCACCTGTTCAAAGACATCGGCCTCAAGAACGGTCCGCGCGCGTCCGGCAATGATCATTTTGCGATCAAGGACATTTAGGTAAGCGGGAAGGAACTGCTGCTGCAAACCAATCTTGTCCATTGCGTCGCCGATGACGGCCGAAAAGAGTTCGGTTCGCATCAACTCAAATAAATCTGTGTCTGAATTCCAATCGAGCACGATCTGGGTCCCACTTACTTCCTACGATCATAAGCCGACAGAGCGTCACCGAGCGTCGACTTTGGGGAAAGTTTATATTCTTTTAAAGGGAAATCAACTCCACAGTAACGGAAATCAGGGATTACGCCATCCCATTCGCTTCTCAAGGCTTTCTGAGGCTCGCATGACCTGTTCAGTGTAGAATTCGCGACTTTTCTTGACCTTAGAGTTTGCCAATACGATCGAGATGGTTGCGACACACGCGCCATTTTCGTTGCAGATAGGGGATGCGACGCAACTGACCAACTCGTCTGCACGACCAATTTGCAAAGACAATCGATTGTCAAAATCCTTGCGCGCGCCTTGCGCCAATTTCAGGGGATCGGTTTCCGCGCGCCCGGTCGGGGATTGAACCGCGCATTCACTTAACAGTTTAACGCTTTCCACTTCCGGCAAATAGCCGACCAAAAGCAAGCCCGATGCGGTCCAATTTAGAGGCAACCGTGACCCGATGTCCGAAGCCACACGGAATTGTCCCGGCCCCTTTGCCATCTGTTGAACAACCAGCCATGTTTCGTCGCGAACACAAATCTGAACGGTCTCTTTGACCGTGTCGCGCAGCGCAAACATTTCCCGTCTGGCTTCCTCAAACAGTTCAAGTTTGGACGAATACGCGAGCCCATAAAAATACAAACGGTCCCCGACCCAAACAGTGCCATCTGGATTGCGCGACAAGAACCGCGCGTTCACCATTTCTTCGATCGTGACGTAAATTGTCGAAACTGGTGCGCGGGTTCCTTTGGCAATCGCATGAGGACTAAGCGGTTCATTGCTTTTGGTGAGGAAATCCAGAATCTGACCAATCCTGTTCAAACTGCTGACCCTAGATTTTCGGGCAGGTTCTACAGGAACTGTAATTTCTTTGTTCATCGGTTATCACTCTATTTGGACGGGCAGGTTTTCTTGTGTTCCGTTTGCTCTATTATTATAGAACTATATGCGCAACAGCGGCATTTGAGAATAATCTGGTCGTTGGAAATTAGAAACTGATCTGGGGTTTCTACTTCGCGATGCGGATACCGGTCTGGGGGGCAAATAGGTGCAAACTGTCGGGCGTTGGTGACAAGTGGACAACGTTGCCTGCCTTGATGGTGTGTTCCCCCCGGATTGAGACGAATATGTCGCCTTCCGGCAAGTTTGCGACCAGAAAATCTTCGGGGCCTGTCGGTTCGACCATGCGAACCGTGATCTTCAACGAACCAGGCACAGGGTCGGGGCCTGTATTTACGACTAGGTTTTCTGGCCGGACGCCTAAGATCGCTGGTCCCAATGTGGCCCCTTCCCACGGCGTATTTCGAAGCTCGATGTCCCCGGCCGAACTGCGGAATGTGTCGTTCTCAACCACGCCTTCGATTAAATTCATTGGCGGTGAGCCAATGAAGCCAGCGACAAATGTGCTCGCGGGTCGATTATAAAGGTCGTCCGGCGTGCCTACCTGTTCAATAATTCCGTCTCGCATGATCACAATCTTGTCCGCCATGGTCATCGCTTCGATCTGATCGTGGGTCACATAGATCGTTGTCGTCCCAAGGCGCTGGTGCAATTCTTTGATCTCGCCACGCACTTTGACCCGCAGCTTCGCGTCCAAGTTCGAAAGGGGCTCATCAAACAGAAAAACTTTTGGCTGGCGCACAATTGCGCGCCCCATCGCCACACGTTGACGTTGACCGCCGGAAAGCTGGCCGGGCTTGCGATCCAGCAACGGCTCAAGCCCCAGGATAGCGGCGGCTTCGCGGACTTGCCGGTCGATCTCGGCCTTTGGCACCCCCGAAAGACGCAAACTGAAACCCATATTCTGAGCCACCGAAAGATGGGGATAGAGCGCGTAGTTTTGAAAAACCATCGCGATATCACGCTTCTTTGGGGGGATAAGATTGACGACCACGCCGTCGATGGAAATCGTTCCCGAGGTCACATCCTCTAGGCCTGCGACCATGCGCAAAAGTGTGGATTTACCGCAACCGGACGGACCCACAAGTGCAACGAACTCGCCATCCTTGATGTCGATATCCAGGCCGTGCAGAATTTCCTGATTGCCAAACGATTTGGTGAGCGCGGATATCTGTACGTCGGCCATCAATTTTCCTGTAGGTTTAAGGGCATGGAATGCGGTTCGAATGTAGTATTTCCTAATAACGGACGCAATATCATAATTATGAAATAAACCCGAGAACACGTCGGATCAATCGCTTGTTCTTGCTCGGACATGTGCTCGCCGAAAATCACCGTGGCTCACGCTTGGGATGCGGCAGCAACCCCTGATCAATCTCACCGAGCGCCGCAGCAAACGCGGTAACGTCATCTGTATCGTTGTAAATGTGGGCCGAAATTCGGACTCGGTTTTCCCCACCCCAAACAAAAACGTTCCGTCGCCGCAAGGCTTCAACGATCGACATGGGGTCCTCTGCAGCGAACGCAACATTTCCGGCTCTTTCTTCAGGGCTGGCTGGCGTCAACACAGGAACACCGTGATCATTTAAAACTGACTTGATTTGCGCCGTAAGACCCAGAATGTGCATTTCACGCGCAGCCGCTTCATGCGCCATAAGCGTCGCAAGGCCGTTGTCCAAGACATAAAGCGCCATAAAAGGTGGGTTGCCAGCCTCGAACCGCGTTGCGTCAACCCTTGCGCAAAATCCATCCGCGTTACGCCAGTCGTTCGTATCTTCAATGGCATGCCAGCCGACGGTCCGGGCGATTAAGTCCGGCCATCTAGCACTGTTGACAGCAAAGACCGCGCATCCGTGGACGCCCAGTTGCCACTTGTAGGCGCAAGAGATCACAACATCGCAGAGATCGCCCGCAATCGGCATCGCCCCGAGAGAATGCGAAACATCAACGATCAGACGCGCGCCGCAGGCATCGGCAATTCCGCGCAATCGGCTCAATTCACAGCGCCTCCCGGTCAAGTGGCTGACATGGCTGACCAAGATTGCCGCCGTGTTTCGATCCACTTCAGCCGCGATCTCGTCTTCGTTAAAAACCATCTTGTCGCCGGCGAAACGCAGCTCAGCACCACTAACTTGCGCCGCTAATGATGCATTGAGGGCCAATGAATTGAAGTCGCCACGCGCAACGACGATGTTGTCGCCCGATCTCAGGTCAAGGGCCGACAAAGCCGTTGCAACACCGTCCGAACTGTTGAGGAAAAATGCTATGTCGCCCGCCGGAAGGTCAAGCAATGTACCAAGCCGTTTTTTGACTTGGCCATGCAATTGCATCATTCGCTCCCGACCAATCATTCCATCGGCTTTGTCGACGAAAAATCCGGCAACCGCATCCGAATGTGACATCAGGACCGGTGTCTCACCACCCGCACATAGGTGAGAAATCCCGTCCAATCCCGCAAATGCCGACTTCGCAAGTAGGGATCGCGTCGCGGCTTCCGGCATCTCTATCTTTTCTGCAGTCATTCTTGGCCTACCCCTGCGCCATGATCATGCCCAAACCGCGCTATTCCGCTCACTCAATTTTCGCGGCCCACATCTCAATCTCAACTAAGAAGTTTGATAACAGGCCGGTTTGAACCGCTGTGCGCACTGGAAGCGGTTCAGGCATCACTTTCTGGTAAATCGTATTGAACATGGGCCAATCTTCCAGGTGGGTCAAATATACATTGACCTTGAAGACATGCGCAAACGTACAGTTCGCGGCGTTGAGCTGGGTCAAACAATTGTCCAGGGTCACGCGGGACTGTTCTTCAAAATCATCCGAAACGACATTGCCATCAAAATCCAGTGCAGCCTGACCTGATATGACGACAAGCGTGGATCCAGGTTTGATCTCTAGCACCGGTGAATAGGGCCCAGCCGTCACATGCTGCCGACTTTCTGGGGCAGTTTTTGCTTCGGTCTTTTTGGTCATGTTACGCCCAGTCTCCATGTCACGCTCGCTTTCCATCAAGGATATTCAGTCACGTCATTCCGTCATCGCCGGACCCACACAGCACTGCGACAGTTTTCTCGTTCGGGTTCAAATCGATCAACCGGTCCAGGACAGCGCTTGCAACGGTTGCCGCCCCAAGTTCGACCGCAAGGCCTGTGTGTTTCCACATCCAACGTGCCGCCTCTTTGGGTCGGTCCTCTTCGACCAAAACAATTTGGTCCACATATCTTTGGACCAGGGCGAGATTGATATTTTGCGTGGTGCGCGCGCCGAGAATGGGCACATTGGTATCGACAGTCTCGAATGTAACCGGTTCTCCGGCCGCAAGCGCAGCCGTCAACGTCGGGCATCCCACGGTTTCGACGCCCACGACACGAATATCTGGATTTTGCAATTTAATGGCCGCAGCAGTCCCGCCGATCAGGCCACCACCGCCAATGGCCACGAACACGGTGCCCACATCGGGCATGTCCTCAAGTATCTCCAGACCGATTGTACCCTGCCCAGCAATCACATCTGGCGTCGCAAATGGATGCAGCAATGTGTATCCGTGGGTTTTCGCTAGCGCGTTGGCGTGTTCCCAACTTTGATCCCAATGAAATCCGGCGACATCCAATGTTGCGCCGAAACTGGTTATCCTGTCCCGAACGGTCTGCGTTGATTGTTCCATCGCGACCACATGTGCATGAAGTCCCAGTTGTTGGCCGACGTAAGCAATCGCTGCACCAAAGTTTCCGCCCGAGGCAGTCGCCAAACCACGTTTTGCAGCCTCTTGATTTAGAGAAAGCGCAGAATTGAAGGCACCGCGGGCCTTGAATGAACCAGAAACCTGCAAACATTCGGGTTTGAACCAAAGGTTGGGGATATCGCAGGACGGGGCAGCCGGGATCAACGGCGTGCGCCGGATGTGGGCCGTGATCCGATTTGCAGCCTGTCGGATGAAATCAAGTGAAAGGTTATCGTCCATACCCACGCTACCCTTTCACGGCGCCCGAAAGCATTGATTTGCCAATATACGGATAGGCGAACATGCCCAGAACCAAAGGCGGCAAGATACCCAATGTCATCGCAGCAGCTGTCGCGCCCCATTTGATTCCATACGACGTCACAAAGAAGGTCGCGCCCACCGTAACTGGCACCGCCACTTTCGTTGTCAGGATCAGGCCGAACAGGAATTCATTCCAGCTCGTAATAAAGCTTAGGAACAAAACAGCGACAAGAATTGGGCGCGACAGCGGGAAAATGATCTTCCACAAAATGTCGCTTTGGCTGGCCCCGTCAAGCTTGCCGGCCTCATCCAGATCAAGCGGAAGATCCTGCATGAAGCCAACAAAAAAGACCAGCGCGACCGGTATGCTGATCGTCGCCGAGATTAGGATCATGCCAGTCCAAGGAATCCAGAAGCCCGACAAGTTGATACATCAGATAGATCGGGATCGCATAGATTATCAGCGGAAGCGTGCGAATATTTGTCACCAACGGCAAAAGCCAACTGCGACCAACACCATGCCGAACAATCGCGTAGGCCGCAGGAAATGACACGAGAATGGCAATAAGCGATCCACCGGTCCCGATGACCAGCGAATTAAGTATGTAGCTTGGGAAATCTGTCCGTCCAGACCCTAGGACCTCGGCGTAGTGTTTCAGTGTGGGTTCGAACAAAAAGACCGGCGGACTGGTGTTGATGTCACCGGTTTTCTTGAACGATGTCATCACCGTGGACAAGATCGGTAGGTTGATCACAAGCGCGACGACGCCAAAAATTAGCCAGCGCGAAACCGAGACAATCTTGTCAAATGGCTTTCTTTCAGTGACGATCATCGGTCATTCCTTCGCACAGCGAGTTTGAGCCCGAAATACAAAAGGGCGAGCGACGCTATTAATAAGGTCATCGACAACGCAACCGCCGGGCCTAAGTCGTTCTGCTTAAAGAACAGCTTGTAAATGTAGATGCTGAGCGACGTGGTGCTGTTGCCTGGCCCGCCACCTGTAAGTACAAAGATATGGTCAAATACCCGAAAGCTGTCGATAAACCTGATGAACGACACGATAATGATTGCAGGCGTGATCAACGGCAGCACAACCATGATATTGAGCCGCATTCCGGTGGCGCCGTCGACAGCTGCGGCCTCTTCCAGATCATAGGGCAAAGATTGACGTGCCGTGAGCAATATCAAAAAGGCAAAGGGCGTCCATTGCAGAACTTCGATCGCGATGACGGTGAACTGGATATGTTTCAGACTTAGAAAATTCATCGTCACGCCGATCATGTCCAAATATCCAGGCACGATCCCGACGAATTCATTGAGAACCAGACGATACATGACCCCCATCAGCGCGGGAGAAACCATCATTGGCATCATAATGATCGCGGTCAGCCATGGGCGGCGCAGCAAAAGTGGGTGCAATATGAAGACCAACAAGAGGGCGAAGCCAACTTCGAACACGGTACATATCACACCGAATTTCAGCGAATAACCAAGCGCCTCCCATAGTTTGGGATTGGACAGCGCTTCGCGGTAATTCGCAAGCCCACTGTATCCCTCTCCGGTCAGATTGTGAAATGTGACGTCGTTGAAGCTGAACCAGATGTTCGCAATTGTCGGAAACCCGAGGATCAATGCTAAAAATGCACACATCCCGACAAGAAAAATTCGCGCCGACTTTCGTTCCTGTTCTCGAAGATTCATCAGACGATCACACCAGTCCTGCGGTTTTAGGGGCCGCACAGCACGGCCCCTATAGCAGTTCTTAATTTGCGAACTCATTGGCCATGAACTCTTCAACATTGGCAATCGCCGTGTCGATGTCCAATTGTCCGCCCCAATACCCGGTAAAGTTCTCGGCCTGATTGGTGTAGATATCAAGGGCACTTGAACTGGTTCCGCCTGCCATGACCTTACCATAATCGCCAGCATGGGAAGACATCATCACCATATCGGGACGATCGGCTGCAACTTCGGATACGATCCGTCCGACAACAGGGGGTTGTCCGCCGCCTTTGATGTACATTTTCATCGCATTCTCAGTGCCAAGGTACCGCAAAAAGGCGCGGGCCTCGTCCTTGTTTTCAGAGGCTGCGTTGATGCCAAGACCCAATGCATGGAAGTGGGTCTTAATTCCGACGCTACCCGCTGGTTGATGCGTGATGTCGAATTTTCCAGCAATTGCCGGGAATTCGTCTGCATTCACCAACGAAGCATATGCGGCTGACCACTGCGTGTAAAAAGCGACGCGGCCTGTTCCGAAAGCACCATTAGCTTCGGCATATTCATACGAAAGGCTATCCGCAGGCGTTGCTTCCAATTCCACCAGCTTTTTGTAAAGCTCAAGCGCGCGGCGATATCCTGCAGAATCTACAGTGATATTTCCGTCGCTGTCCATCCAATCACCGCCATAGCTGGCAGCAATACCTTGCCAAATCATCACATTGAACAGCAGGTTCTTCAGCTGGAGAACGGTGCCATAGCGCACGGGGCTGTCCGAGTTAATCGACTTGGTAAAGAACAGGGCCGAAGCCATGTAGTCATCCCATGTCCAATCATCCGGGGCTTTTGGTTGCATCGCTGTGCCCATGTATTCCATGCTGATCGCGGCGTATTTGGCCTGCCAGTCCGCATTCGACATCAATTCGTCCATCAGGTCTGTACGGTAGTAAAGGAAATGCACGCCAAGATCGGTCGGAATTCCGTAGAAATTGCCTTCGAAACTCTGCGAGTCGATGGCGCTTTGCGGAAATACAGACATCAAATCATCGTCGATCAGATCATTAATCGGTTCCATGAACGGGGCATACTTACCCACGTTGTAGGTCGCGGTCAGCATAATATCGAATTCTTTCGAACCCGCGGCTGAGTCGGCCAGCATTTTGTCAAAAAAGTTGTCGCGGCTGAAATAGAGCAATTCTGCAGTGCTTCCAATTTCGGCGCCCGCCGTCTCGTTGTATGACTTGACGATTTGGCGCAGAGATTCTTCCGGTTCACCGCCCGGCCAAGCCAGAATAGTGATTTCTGCGAATGCCATCGATGCAGATATGGTTATCGCTGATGCCATTAAGGCAGTTGATTTTATGAGTTTCATTTTTCATTCCCCTTGTTGTCGCTTCAAATTGCGTCCGATGGGTCGGTCACCACCAGCGGCCAAAATCTGGCCGTCAATTCCATTACTATGGCATTGACATCATAATAATGCAAATCTACCGTATTGGGGTAACGAGTCAATAATAATTTTGTCGCAAACTAGGGCGAAGTGGCCCATAGTTTAGGGCAAGTTGGCATACATTCCCCGGCCCTATTACGGCGACCCGGATACATCACCAACAACGGATACCGGTTATGCTTATCGACGATGACATTCACCTAGTACTCAGTGGCGCAATGGGGTTCGATCTAACCAACCCGTTCGATTGCAACGTTTTCATGCTTCGCGCAGGCGAGGACTGGATCATTTTCGACAGCGGTGCGGGCATTGACGACGACGAGATGTTTGCAGCTTTTGAAAAGACCGGAATCCCTGCTAGAAACCTTCGCCACTTATTTCTGACCCATGCACACGCTGACCATGCAGGCGGCGCTGCTGTCTTGAAAGACCGTTTTGGGGTGCAGATTTACGCAGGCGACCAAACCGCCGATATGCTTGAAGCCGGCGATGATGTTAAGAACGGGTTGGCCCGTGCACGTGATGCCGGGATCTACCCAAGCGACTATCGATTTCGCGCCGCAGCTGTTGATCGGCGCGTCGCCGAATACGAAGTGATCACAATCAATGACGTCTGCATTCAAATGATCTGTACGCCAGGACATTCCTTCGACCATGTGTCTTACCTGGTCAAGACCCCCGACTTAGCCGATATTCAGGGCCGCACCATCTTGATTGTGGGCGATGCATTGTTTTGCGGTGGAAAAGTCGTCATTCAGGACATTCCCGACTGCAATATCGGGGACATTTGTGCCTCGATCCGAAAACTGGCGGCGCCGCTTGGATACGAAGTTTTCTTACCGGGTCATTTCAATTTCAGTTTGCGCAATGGAACCCGTCACGCAGAAACGGCGATGACCTACGTGCGGCAGTTCCAGTGTCCGCCCTCTGCATTCTGAGGCGGCCACCCTCAAAAATCTCGTGTACCGCCGAATGTCATCGCCGACGCTCCACCATCTATCATAATGGTGGTCCCAGTTGTGAAACTGGCGTCGTCTGACGCCAGATAGGCCACCGCGCCCGCGCATTCTTCCGGCTTGCCCGGCCGCATCAGGGCCACGTTCTTCCGTATCTCAGACACAGTCGGTTCCTTCGCAAAATCCGACAGGTCGTCCAGCACCGCGATGGGGCCCGGCGCGATCATGTTCGCGGTTATTTTGTATTTCGCAAGATCAACAGCCATTGAGCGGGTCAGCATAGCGATACCGCCCTTGGAACTGGCATAAGGCGCGACATACGGTTCGCTCATAAAACTGTTGACCGATCCAACGGTAATTATGCGTCCTGACTTTTGCGCTTTGATCATCGCGCGGGCTGCCTCTTGGCAACTTGTAAATGTACCCGTCAGATTAACCGCAATATATTGATCCCAATTTTCGTCCGTTACGGTTTCAAAACTTCCGGACCCATATTTTTTCCCTGCGCAGGCGACAAAAATGTCCGGGGGCCCGACCAGATCGATTGCCTGTACGAAGGCACGTCGGATCGTGTCGCGGTCCGCCAGATCGAAACCGACGCATTGCAGGCCGCCGTTTTCGCCCAACGCGTCTATGGTGGCGGGCAGGTCCATTATCACGACCAACGCGCCCTCATCCGTCAGCCGGCGACAGACCGCCTGCCCGATGCCACGCGCACCGCCGGTGACAAATGCGATCTTGCCGCTAAACCGATCCGTGTTTGTCATCTAAATCTCCACATTCAATTTGGTTATCAACTGACATCTCGCCGAGCGGCAATGATACTGACGCGGCCCGGTTTCACTGCGACTTCGTCACCTAAGGTTGCCGACCCGCAAGCGTTTCGGCCCAAGTTTCACGCAGCCAGTGCGCGCAGGCAACAGAGTGTTCAAAGATCGAATATTTGGCCCCGCCGCCGTAGTCCGGGAAGGGAATAAATTCGGTTGAAATTTGGCGAAGATTGCCGGCGTCGTCGCCCGCGTGGTGCCGCATCAATTGACGTATGACTTCTTTCCAGGGATCAAGGCGATCTTGGGCCCAGTCGCCGTGCCACTGCCCCGGACTTGGTTGGATGAACGGATACTGGATACCACGACCAACCGACCCGTCGTCATGTTTGGCCCAAACGTTGATCGGGTTGTTAGGAACCGCTGCCCGCGCGTGCGCATGGCAAACGAAACCGCGCCGGATCCATTCAAAACACACGTTTTCAGGATCATACGGATCAAGGATCAAAGCACCAGTTTCGACATCCTCGCGAATGCCAAAGAAGTCCTGTTCCTTTGGATTATCAATCTTGAAGATGACGTGTGAATGGTCGAGCGTCATGCGAAACGGAACGCCCCGTGCCTCGACAAGATCACCAACTTCGCTGATCCGGCGAAAATCCTCGGACCACATGTTGACGTGAACCTCAAATGTCGGAACGCACCCTGCGCGCGCGCCCCAATCAAACGCTCGCAGGTAAATCTCGGCCACCTCTTCGTTTGTTACTGGGCGGCCCTCAGCATGTTGCGCTAGGATCTGTACATTATGAACGACGCTGCCAAGCCTTCCGCCAAGCTTCAAGTTTTCTTCCAGCAGATTTTCGTCGCGCCCCAATGCATAAAACCACCCGCCTGCACGAATTGGCAGGTCATGTTTTTCGCTGCATCTGGCGTAGTCGCCCTCAAGCTCTGCTGGCGGGGTTTTTTCGATATAGTCGAAAACACCGGCGTCCTTAACCATCTTAAATTTGGTGTCAAGGTCGAACGGTTCTTCGGCGTCGGTGTGCATAACGCCGCCTTCTGTAATTCCAATCGGAAGGTTTGTGGCCATAGATTTTACCCCAATTTACGCAGTGTGATGGCGGTATCCTAGGCACGCGGTTGGCCCGTGGCAACGGTTTCAAAAACCACTTTTTGACGATCAATACATGTGAATGACTTGACGACCCGCCGCATTCGGCGATTTACTAGCGCTACTATCATTCATAGATCGGACGGGTTGGACATGGGAAAAACACGCTCAAAATGGAACTATCGCCCAAGCGCGCCCCTTATAAATTCGCCGCTATTTGAATGGCCCCCAAACCCGCCTGCCGCAATCTGGTGGGTCGTGCGCAGATGGGTGAACATCTCTTCATACGTGGTTTTTGCAGCATGTGCGCTGGCTGTGTATTTCTTTGCGCAGCCGGAAATGACCGCCATGAAAACCCTCTCGCTTGATTGGGTCGCGCAGATTTATGTTCGGAACCTTGTTCTAATGATCGCCATAACGGGCGCGCTGCATTTTCACCTCGTGACCATCGGGTTACAGGGTAAAAAGCTTAAATTCGACGCGCGAGACATGATCAAAAACAACCGCACATTTACATTCAAAAACCAAGTGCACGACAATATGTTCTGGAGCCTCGCCAGTGGTGTGACGGCCTGGACCTTTTTCGAGGTTCTGTTTTTCTGGGCGGCTGCAAACGGATATGCGCCGGTTTTGTCATTTCGTGAAAACCCGATCTTAACCGTGTCCGCGTTGGTCTGGATTCCGATTTTGTCGTCCATGCATTTTTACTGGATTCACCGGCTCTTGCATTGGCAACCACTGTATCGGCGCGTGCATGCGTTACACCATCGCAATTTGAACATTGGCCCATGGTCAGGCATGTCTATGCACCCGGTCGAAAGCTTTGGATATATGTCAGCGTTGCTGCTGCATTTCGTGATCCCAACGCATCCAATCTTTTTCTTGTGGCATGTTTATACCAAGGCCATCGGTCCGAGCTTTTCACACGCCGGGTTTGAAAAGGTTCTGCTGAAAGACGAAAACGGGATAAATGCCGGAGATTTTCATCACCAGCTGCATCACCGTTTTTTTGAGTGCAATTATGGAACTTTGGAGATGCCATGGGACAAATGGTTCGGATCGTTTCATGACGGAACAGATGCTTCGGATGAGCGGATTAAGGAACGCCGCCGTCGCATGCACCAAGTTTGACACGAAGTCCTAGTATGGGTGCTGTCATGTGTGGATGTATATGGACCCCGCCCTTTTGCAACGCCTTAGTTTGAGCTGGATAGGTTTCACGTTTGCTGACGTATATCCGGCTTCTGAATGCGGCACGAAATATCGTCGCCGCGAGCCCCGATGGATTTCCGCGCGCTTCTTCCTCATTGGCTCCAAGGCATCGGCTTTCGCCTTGCCGATCCACACATCAGGTTTAAGAAGCTACGGTACGTGTTCGTCTCACCATCTCTTGCCAAGTTGCTGCAATTTTGTCGGGAATGTTATCCTACTATATTCGTTTTGTTCTGAGCTCTTTTCAGACGGCTTGCGGCATTTTGGGTCCCCGGTAGTCCTCGTTCTTGGACAAGATAGACCACACAATTCGGGCATTTTTGTTGGCAAGGGCCACTGCAACCACATTTGGATGCCGCCACTCACGCATTCGGTTGATCCAGACGCTTCTGGCGTCCTGTTTTCCACCAGCCTTTCCAAGAACAGCTCTGGCTCCGTGGATCAAAAGCGTACGCAAGTACCGATCACCGCGCTTGCTGATCCCAAACAACCGAGACTTGCCCCCGCTTGATCTTTGTTTGGGAACCAGTCCCAGCCATGCCGCGAACTGGCGCCCATTCTTAAAGCAGGACTGGTCTCCAACTGCAGCGACCAGGGTGCTGTCAGACGAATGCGAACCAGTCTCTGCAAGGACAATGAAGCCGCCCTTTATGCCACACCGAGTTGACGCCACTCAGCAAGAGCGGCGGTTCGGTTGAGCTTGAAATTTGATCGGCTATAGAGGTGTCTTTCCTGGTTGAAATGGTTGTGAACTGAGGCGTGACGGCGACGAACTTTTGCAAACTTCGCGTTCGGCGGAAGCGCAGCATCGCCCGCTCTCTTCGTCGAAACGGCAGGTGTGAATTCTCGGCCCGGTTGTTGAGCCAGCGCCCCGTTTCCTGTTTGTCTGCGTTGCCAATGACCTTCATCGCGGCGCCGTAAGACCGCAGTAGATCGGTCACGATGACATGTGGCGGACCAAAGCGCTTCATTGTTTTTCTGAGGAATTTCAATGCTGCTTTGCGGTCGCGGCGCTTGGTGACATAACTTTCAAGCACCTCACCTTCGTGATCTACGGCCCGCCATAAGTAATGGGTCTCGCCATTGATTTTCACAAATACCTCGTCCAGATGCCATTGCCAGTTCGAATGAGCACGAAGTTGTTGAATCCGTTTCTTTCGGATCTCAGCGGCAAACAGCGGGCCAAATCTGTTCCACCAGAAACGGACAGTTTCATGGCTGATATCACACAACAAGAAGCGTAAACATCAATTTAGCCGCACTTCGAATGACCACAAGATCCACAAGTCATGCAACCTTCGACCATGCGCAGCCCATACGTACCACACGATGGGCACGCCTTGCCCTTTGGCTTAGCGCCAATTGCAACCACGTCGGCTTGTGGGTCAGACTTCAACCCCATGCCTTCGCCCGCCAAGAACCCCGTTGCGATCATGTGCTTTTCCATAACCCCACCGATTGCAGCCAGAATGGACGGCACGTATTTGCCCTGCATCCATGCACCGCCACGTGGGTCAAACACGGCCTTAAGTTCTTCGACAACAAATGACACATCGCCACCACGCCGGAACACCGCAGAAATCATCCGCGTCAGCGCAACCGTCCACGCAAAATGTTCCATGTTCTTAGAGTTTATGAACACCTCAAACGGACGGCGATGCCCTGCGACCACAAGATCATTCACCGTGATGTAAATCGCATGTTCGGAATCGGGCCACTTAAGCTTATAAGTAGCGCCTTCCAGCTCGGTCGGGCGGTCCAACGGCTCTGACATATAAATGACTTCGCCTTCGCTGGCACTGCCAACAGGTGCATCTTCAGCCACGACAAGCGCCGGCTTTTCCTCAGACACCGACAAAACAGAGCCTGTCACATCGTTGGGACGGTATGTTGTGCAGCCCTTACAGCCTTGATCCCAAGCGGCCATATAGACCTCTTTGAAGTCGCCAAAACTAATGTTCTCAGGGCAATTGATTGTCTTGGAAATCGAGCTGTCGATCCATTTCTGTGCGGCGGCTTGCATGCGCACATGGTCCAGCGGCGCCAGCGTCTGCGCGTTCACAAAATAATCCGGCAGCGGTGCGTCGCCCTTTAGGTCACGCCACATTTGCACGGCGTAATCAACGACCTCTTCCTCAGATCGCGTGCCATCCTTTTGCAGAACCTTGCGGGTGTAGGCATATGCGAACACTGGCTCGATGCCAGACGATACATTCCCAGCATACAAAGAAATCGTGCCCGTTGGCGCAATCGACGTCAGCAACGAATTACGGATACCGTGCTTTCGGATCGCGTCACAAACATCCGCATCCATCGTCTGCATCGTACCCGACGCCAAATATTTCTCAGCGTCAAACAACGGGAAAGCGCCCTTTTCCTTGGCTAAGTCCACTGACGCCAGATATGCGGCGCGTGCGATCGCGTGCATCCAGACATCCGTCTGACGCGCCGCCTCTTCAGAACCATAGCGCAAACCAACCATCAGCAATGCATCGGCCAGCCCAGTGACCCCAAGGCCGATCCGGCGCTTCGCCTTCGCTTCTGCTTCCTGTTCTGGCAGGGGAAACTGGGACGCATCAACCACGTTGTCCATCATGCGCACAGCCGTGGCGACCAAATCGGTCATCTTCTGGGTGTCAAATCTTGCCACATCGCCAAACGGATCGGCAACAAGCCGCGCCATGTTGATCGACCCAAGCAAGCACGCGCCGTAAGGTGGCAACGGCTGCTCACCACACGGGTTCGTCGCCGCAATTGTCTCGCAATACGACAGGTTGTTGGCCTTGTTGATCCGGTCGATAAAAATCACACCCGGTTCGGCATAATCATACGTGGACTGCATAATCGCGTCCCACAAATCACGGGCCTGCACGGTCTTATAGACCTCACCTTTGAACACCAAATCCCACGGATTGTCGGCTTTCACTGCATCCATGAACGGATCAGTGATCAGCACCGACATGTTAAACATGCGCAGACGGGCCGCGTCAGATTTGGCAGTGATGAAATCAAACACATCTGGGTGGTCGCAGCGCATCGTCGCCATCATCGCGCCACGACGCGATCCTGCAGACATGATCGTGCGGCACATCGCGTCCCACACATCCATGAACGACAGCGGGCCAGACGCATCAGCAGCAACGCCTTTGACAGCGGCGCCCTTTGGGCGAACCGTACTGAAATCATAGCCGATGCCGCCACCCTGCTGCATTGTCAGCGCGGCTTCTTTGAGCATATCAAAAATGCCGCCCATGCTGTCAGGGACCGTGCCCATGACAAAACAGTTGAACAACGTCACAGATCTGGCCGTGCCCGCGCCCGCTGTAATGCGGCCTGCTGGGAGGTATTTGAAATCTTCCAACGCGTCATAAAACCTTGGCGCCCAAGCGGCTGGATCAGCCTCAACAGATGCAAGCGCGTTGGCAATCCGGTGCCATGTTTGGGTCACATCAGCATCAATCGGCGTGCCATCAGCGTGTTTAAAACGATATTTCATATCCCAAATTTGTTCGGCGATCGGGGCAGCAAAGCGGGACATGGGCGATCCTTTAAAGTGATTCTGATGATAGATGCGAGATGTTGATAGATAGGCCCGCGCATCGGGCGGGTCAATTTCAAAACTGCGCTGTGCGTTCGATCTTTCTTAACATATCATAAACTGATAAACCAAGTACAAACACCACATATAGGGGTCAAATGTGTCTAGCCACATAAATATAGTAAAATTATCCGTCGGAACTGACGATGTCGCAGGCCTTGCAGCGTGGCAGATGACCAAACGTGCTCAGGCCCTAGACGGAATGCCGCAGCACGTCACCCGCATGTGGCCAAAACGAGCCGACGAAGTCCTCAACGGCGGCTCAATCTACTGGGTGATCAAAGGCGTCATCCTTTGCCGACAGAAAATCCTGCGGCTCGACGAAAAAATCGGAGCTGACGGCATCCGGCGCTGCGCGATTGTCAGTGACCCACAACTGGTCCGCGTCGCAGCCACCCCCAAACGGGCATTCCAAGGGTGGCGCTACTTTCAGCCCAGCGACGCGCCCGCCGATCTGACCGACGGCGCACAGGCCGAAGAACCACTCCCGCCCGAACTTAGCAAAGCTCTCGCGGCAATCGGCGTCCGTTAACAAAACCAGTCATCACGCCAACGGCGTGTCCATCAGGTCAAACGCCGAGCAGCGATTCTAGCTCTTTGAGGGTCACGCGCTGCGCATCAGTCCAGCCATCACGGCGACCACGAAACAGTGTCGCCTGCGACGCATGGATCAACCCATCACCCAAAATCTTCAGCCCGTTGGCACGCAGCGTTTCACCCGTCGACGTGATGTCGGCAATGGCTTCTGCGGTCTCGTTCTTAACGGTGCCTTCCGTCGCGCCCTGACTATCAATCAGCTGATAATCCGCCACGCCATTATCACGCAAAAACTCACGCACTTGGCGGTGATACTTCGTCGCAATCCGCATCCGAAACCCGTGCGTAGCGCGAAACGCGGCAGCGGCGGCGTCCAAATCATCAAGCGTTTCCACATCAACCCAAGCCTGCGGCACTGCGATTATCAAATCGGCCCCACCAAATCCCATCGGCGCAATCGCATGCACACGGGTTTCCCACGCAGCCAGCTTTTCGCGGATCAAATCCGATCCGGTCACACCCAGATGAATGCGCCCCGCCACCAATTCGCGCGGAATTTCCCCCGCCGACAACAGCACCAATTCAACACCGCCGATCCCATCAACGGCCCCCGAGTATTCGCGTTCTGACCCAGATTTACGCAGGCTCACGCCGCGATCCCCAAACCATGCAAACGTCTTATCCATCAACCGGCCCTTTGACGGCACACCAAGCTTCAGCATCAAACATCTCCCCGCAGTGCAACCACCAAATCGGGGCGCACAACGCCGCCCACCGCAGGCACAGCACGTCCAGCACCCAACCGCGCAGTCAACGCATCATACCGTCCGCCGGTCGCCACTGGCGGCATCAGGTAGTCGGCGGCGGCGTAAAATCCAAACACGAAACCGTCGTAATATTCCAGCGACGTGCGGCCATAGCTGCCTTCAAACGCCAGCGCATCCACGTTCACGCCCTTACCCGACAACGCGTCCAAACGCGCCGCAAACGCACGTACCGCGCCGTCAATCGCAGGCAAATCCACAGCAATATCGCGCAAACTGGACAGCACATGCGGGCAGCTATCATCCAGCGACAAAATCGCGTCGATCAAGGCCATCTCGTCGCCACTTATCGGCGCAGTCGCTGCATCTGCGCGCAACGCGTCAATGCGCGCCTGCACCTCGCCGCGGGATCGCAGGCCAATTGACGGGGCAGCATCAGCCAAAGGATCGGCTTGCGCCAACAACGCCACACGGCTTGGCGCAGGCGGCACGCGCCCGCCAAACCGGTCAAGCAATGCCCGAAATTTACGCGGCCGCCACAGGTGACGCATCAACGCAGCCTTGCGGGTGTCCGATGTTTTCAACCCCGCCACCGCAGCCATCAAAATCCCGATATCGCCGGTCGCGGCACGCACAGGCAATCCAGCCAGCGCATCTGCAACAGCGGCAAACACGGTCGCGTCTGCGCCTGCCGGATCAGAGCCGTCAAATACTTCAAAACCCACCTGCACCGCTTCGCGCGGACGGCTCGGATCAGTTTCTTGCTTGCGAAACACACGGCCCGCATAAGTATAGCGCGCCGGATCGGCTTCACTGTTCATATGCATCTGCACAACTGGCACGGTAAAATCTGGGCGCAGCACCATTTCGCCGCCAAACGGATCGGTCGTCAGATATGCGCGCCCCCGAATATCTTCGCCATACAAATCCAACAACGTCTCCGCAGACAGCAAAATATCGGCGTCCACATGACGTGCACCTTGGCCTTCAAACAACGCCGTCAAACGCGCAGCTTCGGTCGCAACGCGGCGTGTCATACGCCCTGCCCCGCCAAAATCTCGCGGACTTTTGCAACCAGTTCAGCGCGCGGCACTTCATACTGGCTCGGGCGGTCTTTCCATTCTTCAACCGTGGCATTCTGGGCGATCTGCGCACCAAGGATCAAATCCTTGATCTGCACCACACCATTTGCCATTTCGTCCGATCCGGCGATCACCGCCACGGGACTGTCGCGATTATCCGCATATTTCAGCTGATTGCCAAAGTTCTTGGGGTTACCCAAATACACTTCGGCACGGATGCCCGCATTGCGCAGCTCGGCCACCAACGTCTGGTAATACGCCATCTGATCGCGGTCCATCACGGTCACTATCACAGGACCAACGGCTTTGGTATCCAAACGGCCCTTGGCATGCAGCGCTGCCAACAAACGGTCCACGCCAATCGACACACCCGTCGCAGGCACCTCTTGTCCCGTAAACCGCTTGACCAAATCGTCATAACGCCCACCACCAGCAACAGAACCAAAGTTGCGAGGACGCCCCTTTTCATCAGTCACTTCAAACGTCAGTTCAGCCTCGAACACTGGACCCGTATAATAGCCAAGCCCGCGCACAACGGACGGGTCAATCTCGATCCGGTCGGATGCGTAACCTTGGGCATCCAGCAGCATCGCCATGGTTTCCAACTCGTTCACGCCAGTCACACCGGTCTCAGACCCCTGAACCAGCTCCATCAAACGGGCCACCGTCGCAGGGCCGGTATCGCGCTTGGCTTCCATGAAACCCATGACAATCTGTACTTGTTCATCCGACAGCCCAGCACCCTTGGTAAAGTCGCCGCTACCGTCCTTGCGGCCCTCGCCCAACAATTCACGAACGCCGCCCATACCAAGGCGGTCCAGCTTATCAATGGCACGCAAAACGATGCCACGCTCAGCCGCAAACTTATCAGGATCAGACGGGTCCAGCACGCCTGCGACTTCCATCACACCGTTCAAAACCTTGCGGTTATTCACTCGCACAACATAGTCGCCGCGCTCAATCCCCACGGCCTCAAGCGTGTCAGCCAGCATCGCGCAAATCTCAGCGTCAGCAGCGACAGACGACGTGCCAACCGTATCCGCATCGCATTGATAAAACTGACGGAACCTTCCGGGGCCAGGTTTTTCATTGCGCCAAACAGGACCCATCGCATAGCGGCGATACGGATTTGGCAAATCATTGCGGTGCTGGGCATAAACGCGGGCCAATGGCGCCGTCAGGTCATAGCGCAAAGCCAGCCAATCAGCGTCTTCTTCCCACGCGAACACGCCTTCATTGGGGCGGTCAACATCTGGCAAAAACTTGCCCAGCGCCTCGACTGTTTCCACAGCAGGGCTTTCAAGCGCGTCAAACCCATAGCGATGATAAACTTCGGCAATCTTGGACAACATGGCAGTGCGTTGCACCACCTCTGCGCCGAAATAATCACGGAAACCCTTGGGCGTTTGCGCCTTGGGACGGGGTTGCTTTTTAACTTTGGCCATCATCGCCTCGTGTCTGGTCAGGTACTTCAAGCCCGCCTTTACCAAGCCGAGGCTTGCGGGGCAATGCGCAGTTGCAGGGGGCATAGCGGACGGGTATGTCAGGCACATGACAGATATCACCCATCTTGAAGAACAAATCGCCCATTTGACGCGCACGGTCGACGACCTGTCCGACATTGTGACCCGTCAGGAAAACGAATTGGCCGTGGCGACACGTCGTCTGGCAATGCTGATGGAACGTGAAGCAGGGCGCGAAATGGACGCAGGTGGATCAGTCCCGCTGGCCGATCAACGCCCACCGCATTATTAAGTCAAACCTCTTCGACTTCCATGACCCCTTCAAGGGACCGTAGCGCGCCCTTGATCTGCGGATTGACGGGGAAATCTTGGCCCAAATCAATTTCAACTTCGCCTGGCAAGGCAGGGTCCATCAGGCAGAAATACACCGGTCCACGGCCACCACGGACCTTATCGCGGGCGGCATTTTCCAAGATCGTCTGAACCGACAAAATCGCATCGGGTGCATCCAAGAATACACGCAAACCCGACGACCCAGCATCAGCAACAGCCGTATCAATCGGGGCAACAGAGCGGGCCAACAGCTTTAGCTGATCGGCCTCCATCGTCGCCTCGCAGGTCAACACAACCTGACTGCCAGTTTCCAGATGATCGCGCGCAGCCTCAAGCGTATCCGAAAATATCGTGACCTCGTATTGGCCTGTCGGATCGGACAATTGGGCAAAGGCAAACCGGTTCCCACGCGCAGATTTACGTTCTTGCCGCCCGCTCACAGTGCCCGCCATTTTCACGACACACGCACCACGTTCGGCCCGTGCAATCACCTCGTCCAGCGTCAGCACCTGCTTGCGCTTCAGCGCAGCCATATAATCATCCAGCGGATGGCCAGACAGGTAAAACCCAATCGCCTTAAATTCCTCGGCCAGCCGTTCTGCGGGCAAGAAATCATCACCGCCAGCAAGGCGCGGTTCAGGCAGATCATCGCCAGCCTCACCAAACAGGGACACCTGATTTGATGACTTCTGATCGTGGATCGCAGCGGAATAATTCACCAAGGCATCAAGCGATAGCAGCACGCGGCGGCGGTTCGGGTCCAGCACGTCAAACGCGCCAGCGCGGGCGAGCATTTCCAATGGACGCTTGCCGACACGCTTAATATCCACGCGGCGGGCAAAATCGAACAGGTTCACAAATTCACGCTCGTCGCGACCATCAACGATCAGCTTCATCGCCTCAACACCGACGTTTTTGAGCGCGCCCAGCGCATAGACCAGTTTCTGATCTTTTACATCAAACGTCGCCTGCGATCTGTTCACACAAGGCGGGGTATACGCGATCCCCAGCCCCTTTTTCACCTCTTGAAAATACGTGCCCAGCTTATCGGTCAGATGAATATCACAGTTCATCACACCAGCCATAAACTCAACCGGATGGTTCGCCTTTAGCCAAGCCGTTTGGTAACTAACAACCGCATAGGCAGCGGCGTGCGATTTGTTAAATCCGTAGTTCGCGAATTTCTCGAGAAGGTCAAAAACCTCCGACGCCTTTTTCTTATCAACGCCATTTTCCATCGCGCCTTTTTCGAACTTAGGACGCTCCTTGGCCATTTCCTCGGCGATCTTTTTACCCATCGCACGACGCAACAGATCAGCCCCACCAAGGCTATACCCAGCCATGACCTGCGCGATCTGCATAACCTGTTCTTGGTAAACAATAATGCCTTGGGTTTCTGACAGCAGATGGTCAATCGAAGGATGAACAGGCTCGATTTCTTTCAGGCCATTTTTGACCTCGCAATAGGTCGGAATGTTTTCCATCGGACCGGGGCGGTACAGCGCCACAAGCGCCACGATATCCTCGATACAGTTCGGCTTCATGCGCTTTAGTGCGTCCATCATACCGCTGGATTCCACTTGGAACACGGCGATGGTTTTAGCGCTGGCATAAAGCTTATACGACGCCTCATCATCCAACGGGATCGTACCAATATCGTTATGCAAGGCGGCAGGCGGATCAAACAGCGTGTTACCAGCGGCATCCACATGCAAAGACCGGCCGGATTTGACGACCAGATCGACAGCGTTCTGGATCACAGTTAGGGTTTTCAGACCCAAAAAGTCAAACTTGACCAGCCCTGCCTGTTCCACCCATTTCATGTTAAACTGGGTCGCAGGCATATCCGAACGGGGGTCTTGATACAGCGGCACCAGCTCATCCAACGGACGGTCGCTGATCACAACACCAGCGGCATGGGTCGACGCGTTGCGCAGCAAGCCTTCAACCTGTTGGGCGTAGGTCAGCAGGCGGTCAACAACCTCTTCGTTTTTGGCCTCTTCACGCAAGCGGGGTTCATCCGCCAACGCCTTTTCAATCGACACAGGCTTTACGCCCTCAACAGGGATCATCTTGGAAATACGATCCACCTGCCCATAAGGCATCTGCAAAACACGACCGACATCGCGCACAGCAGCCTTGGACAACAGCGCACCGAAGGTAATAATCTGCCCCACCCTGTCGCGACCATATTTGTCTTGCACATAACGGATCACCTCTTCGCGGCGATCCATGCAAAAATCGATATCGAAATCGGGCATCGACACACGCTCAGGGTTCAAGAACCGCTCGAACAGCAACGAATACCGCAACGGGTCAAGATCGGTGATCAGCAGCGCATAGGCCACCAGCGACCCCGCACCAGACCCACGACCGGGCCCAACTGGAATACGCTCGTCTTTGGCGTATTTAATGAAATCAGCAACGATCAGGAAATACCCGGGGAAGCCCATGCCCTCAATGATATCCAGCTCGAAATCCAGCCGCGCCTGATATTCATCCAGCGTCACCGCATGCGGGATCACGGCCAGACGGTTCTGCAATCCTTCATTCGCCTGCCTGCGCAATTCGACAATCTCGTCATCAGCAAACTTGGGCAGGATCGGGTCGCGCTTATAGGTCTTGAACCCACAGCGCTTGGCAATCTCAACCGTATTTTCTATCGCCTCTGGTAAATCAGCAAACAACGCGATCATTTCTTGTGGCGACTTAAAATAATGCTGCGGCGTCAAACGGCGACGCGGTTCTTGTTGATCAACATACGCGCCCTCGGAAATGCAAATCAACGCATCATGCGCCTCGTACAATCCAATCTTTGGGAAATACACATCGTTGGTGGCAACCAAAGGCAGGTCCTTGGCATAGGCCATCTCAATGAAGCCACGTTCAGACAATTTCTCAGCCGCGGGCAGACCAGCACCATCAGGGTGGCGCTGCATCTCTACATATAGTCGATCAGGGAACGCCGCCGCCAAAGCGTCCATCAATGCCTCAGCCTTGGGACGCTGGCCTTGACGCAGCAACCGACCCACCGGACCATCAGGGCCACCCGACAAACAAATCAGCCCCTCAGAATGCGTGACCAAATCGGCCAACGTGACCTGCGGCAGCTGCCCACCCTGATCAAGATACAGACAAGAGTTCAGCTTCATCAGGTTCATATACCCCGCCTCAGACTGCGCGAGCAGAACAATGGGCGCGGGATCTTCGGGGCGTTTGCCAGGATCGGGGGTGGTATACCCTAGATCAACCTGACAGCCGACGATCGGCTGAATGCCATGCTTTGCGGCGGTCTCGGAAAATTCCAGCGCACAGAACATGTTGTTCGCATCTGTCACGGCAACAGCAGGCATGCCCATTTTCGCCGCCATTTCAGGCAGCTTTTTGACATGAACAGCGCCTTGCAACAGCGAATATTCGGTGTGCACACGCAGGTGGATGAATCGGGGATCATTGGACATGGCTTAACCTACCTGCTGCGTGCGCAGGAGCAAGCATCTTTGACGGATTGACCAGAACCCAACGGTTACCCATAACACTTAGTATGCGCGAAATGACATCCCAGCTAAACGCCTGCTTTTCGGCCATGTCGGACCCAACGCGCAGGGCCGTAATTGAGGCATTGGCGCACGCGCCAGCAACCGTTTCAGCCCTGCACGCGCCGCACGCGATGGCCTTGCCGACATTCCTGCGGCACCTTTCAGTCCTCGAATCCTGTGGGCTAATGCGGTCGGAAAAAACCGGACGCGTGCGCACATGTTTCATTGAATCCGCCCCATTACTCGAGGTGCAAGGCTGGATGGAATGGCAACGTGTTGTCATTGAAAAACAACAAGATACACGCGATCAACTTGCAATGCGGTTGGTGCCCACGGACACCCTACAATAAAATATCTTGCTATTTTATGCGCTCACCGCTTTCATAGTCGCAAGTTCTGGGGGCCATCAGTTTACGTCGCATCGACTGATCGCAACACACCCCATACGCAATTGGTAACGCGGCAGGTCTACACGTATGAAAGTGACGTTTCTTCTCAACGGGGAAACCGTGGAGGTGGACACACCTGCCACGCAAACTCTGCTGGATTGGCTTCGGGTTGAATGCGGCCTCACAGGCACCAAAGAAGGCTGCAATGAAGGCGACTGCGGGGCTTGTTCCGTTGTTGTGACAGACAGGGATTCCAAGCGCGCGCTCAACGCCTGCATCCTGTTCATGCCGCAACTCCACGGTAAAGCAGTGCGCACCGTTGAAGGCATCAGCGCGCCAGACGGCACGCTCCATCCAGTCCAACAAGCCATGGTCGATCACCACGGATCGCAATGCGGTTTCTGCACGCCGGGGTTCATCGCATCGATGGCCGCAGGGCATGCAGACGGGCGCACCGACCACGATAATGTGCTGGCAGGCAACCTTTGCCGCTGCACCGGATACGCGCCAATCATTCGCGCCGCCGAAGCCGCCGCGCAAATGCCCGTCCCCGTTTGGATGAAAGAACCAGCACTGCCGACGGGCCCCGCGCCCTTTGCACCAGACACGCTTGATGTACTGGCCGCATGGTACGCCGCCAACCCTGATGCAACCGTAATCGCTGGGGCCACGGATGTTGGGCTATGGGTCACCAAACAGCTTCGCGCCTTAGACAACGTTGTGTTCCTAAACCGCTGCCGCGACTTGCAACAGATCACGGTGACCGACGATACAATCACCTTCGGCGCAGGCGTGACCATGGTCGACGTGCATAATGTACTGCGCGACCACCACCCGTCATACGCGGAAATGGTACGTCGCTATGGATCTGAACAAGTCCGCTCTGCAGCGACAATCGGCGGAAACATCGCCAACGGCTCCCCTATCGGGGACAACCCGCCAGCCTTGATCGCACTTGGGGCAACACTGCACTTGCGCCACGGCGACGCAACACGCGACATCACGCTGCAAGATTTCTTCGTCGCTTACGGCAAACAAGACCGTGCGCCCGGTGAACTGGTCACTGGGGTCACGATCCCGAAATCCGCGCCCAACCTGCGTGTCTACAAATTATCCAAACGGTTTGACCAAGACATCTCCGCTGTCTGCGGTGCATTCAACATTACCCTGTCGGATGGCAAAGTGACCGAAGCAATCATCGCATTTGGCGGCATGGCAGGCACCCCACAACGCGCCGGCCGGGTCGAAGCCGCATTGGTTGGACAACCGTGGTCCGAAGCGACAGTAAAAGCAGCGATGCCGCTCTTCGCAGATGACTACACGCCGATGTCCGACATGCGGGCCTCTGCTGACTACCGCATGAAAATCGCGCAAAACATGCTGCTCCGCTATTTTGCCGACCTCGCGGGCAACCCCGTCAGCGTGCTGGAAGTACAGCCATGAGCGTTGGAAAATCCCTGCCCCATGACGCAGGCACCCTGCATGTCTCTGGCACTGCGCGCTACATCGATGACATTCCATCGCCTGCAAACACGCTTCACCTTGCATTTGGCATGTCCGACTGCGCGGCAGGCACGATCACATCCATGAATTTGGATGCGGTGCGGGCTGCGGACGGCGTAGTTTTGGTGTTCATTGCGGACGATCTGCCGTTTGCCAATGACGTCTCGCCGTCGGCGCATGACGAACCACTGCTTGCCACCGGAACGATCCATTACCTCGGACAGCCACTGTTTATGGTCGTTGCCACCAGCCACTTCGCGGCCCGCAAAGCAGCGCGTTTGGGCAAAATCGACGTTGATGAAATCACGCCAATCCTGACCATCGATGAGGCCCTCACGGCAGACAGCCGATTTGAAGACGGCCCGCGTATTTGGTCAAAAGGCGACGTCGACGCAGCACTCAAAGACGCCCCGCGCCGCCTGTCCGGCACAATTGAGATGGGCGGCCAAGAGCATTTCTACCTCGAAGGTCAAGCAGCCCTCGCACTGCCACAAGAAGGCGGCGACATGATCGTGCATTCATCGACCCAGCACCCAACCGAAATCCAACATAAAGTCGCCGAAGCATTGGGCGTTCCAATGCACGCAGTCCGCTGCGAGGTACGCCGTATGGGTGGTGGTTTTGGCGGCAAGGAAAGCCAAGGCAACGCGCTTGCTGTCGGCTGTGCTGTGGCGGCCCGCGCCACGGGCCAGCCCTGCAAAATGCGCTATGACCGCGACGACGACATGATGATCACTGGCAAGCGGCACGATTTCCGCATTTCCTATGACATCGGGTTTGATGACGACGGTCGGCTGACCGGCGTTGACTTCATGCAATTGACCCGCTGCGGTTGGGCGCTCGATCTATCGATCCCCGTCGCCGATCGGGCCATGCTGCACGCCGATAACGCGTACCTGCTACCAACAGCGCGGATCACATCGCACCGTTTGAAAACCAACACGCAAAGCGCCACCGCCTATCGCGGCTTTGGTGGGCCCCAAGGCGTGTTGGGCATTGAGCGCGTGATGGACCACATCGCGGCCGACTTGGGCCTTGACCCAGTGGCCGTGCGGCAAGCAAACTATTATGCCCCGATTGATGGCACGCCAACCACGACAGGCGTCTCAGACCAAGTCAAACCAAACACCACGCCTTACGGGATGGAAATCACAGATTTCATTTTGCACGAGATGACCGAACGGTTGTTGTCAGATGCCAAATATACCGACCGCAAGGCAGCCGTCGCTGCATTCAACGCGGCCAATCCAGTGCTAAAACGCGGGCTTGGGATCAGTCCGGTGAAATTTGGAATTTCCTTTACGCTAACCCACCTGAACCAAGCAGGCGCGCTGGTGCACGTCTATCAAGACGGGTCGATCCACCTGAACCACGGCGGCACAGAGATGGGACAGGGGCTATTCCAAAAGATAGCGCAAGTCGCGGCCAGCCGCTTTGGCGTCGATGTGTCAGTGATCAAAATCACGGCAACGGACACGGCCAAGGTCCCCAATACGTCGGCCACCGCCGCATCATCTGGCACCGATTTGAACGGCATGGCGGTGCAAATCGCCTGCGACAAAATCCGCGACCGGATTGCGGCCTGCGTAAGCGAACACCACGGCGGCGATGTCCAGTTTGAAAACGGTCAAGTCATCGCAGGTGACGTGTCGATGACATTCGCCGAGGCGGCAATGCTCGCCTATACCAACCGCGTCAGCCTGTCGGCCACCGGGTTCTACAAAACCCCCGACCTCAGCTGGGACCGGATCAAAGGCCAAGGCCGTCCGTTTTACTATTTTGCCCAAGGCATCGCCTTGACCGAAGTTGTGATCGACACGCTCACTGGCGAAAACCGGGTTTTGCGGGCCGACGTTATCCATGACGCAGGCGCATCGCTGAACCCCGCGCTAGATGTCGGTCAGGTTGAAGGCGGCTATGTGCAAGGCGCAGGCTGGCTCACCACCGAAGAACTTATCTGGGACGGCAAAGGACGGCTGCGCACCCACGCGCCATCGACCTATAAAATCCCAGCCACCTCGGATCGGCCCGATGTGTTTAATGTGTCCTTGTGGGATGCGCCAAATCCGGCCCAAACTGTGTACCGCTCCAAAGCTGTCGGCGAGCCGCCGTTTATGCTCGGAATTTCCGCGCTAATGGCGCTTTCGGATGCTGTTGCGGCATGCGGCGACGCCTATCCGGCACTCGACGCACCCGCCACACCAGAACGTATCTTGGCCGCCGTCGACCGTGTGCGCACATGAACTGGATACGGATCAGCGTCGCGTCCTCGGCAGGGTCAGTTCCGCGCGAAGCAGGTACACAAATGTGCGTCTTCGCGGACCGCATCGAGGGCACTATCGGCGGCGGAGCCCTTGAATGGGAAGCCATGTCACATGCACGCCAAATGCTGCGCGCAGGGACCCTGACAGCCCGACAAACCATCCCGCTCGGACCTGCATTGGGCCAATGTTGCGGCGGATCGGTCACCTTGGATTACGCGCTGGGCAAAAAGATCGACACAACTGAACACCGGAACGTTTGGATCTACGGCGCCGGACATGTCGGGCGCGCGTTGACGTCCGTTATGGCGGGCTTGCCAAACGTTCAGATCACATGGGTTGACACTGACGCGAACCGGTTTCCCGACACAATGCCCGAAAATGTGCAAATGTTTGTCGCCAAAGACCCCGCCTGCGCCGTTATTCACGCCCCCGACGACGCCGAACACCTGATCCTGACCTACGCTCACGACGTTGATCTGGCGATATGCCACGCGCTGCTTGGGCGCAGTTTTGACAGCGTCGGCCTGATCGGATCAGCCACCAAATGGGCACGATTTAAGTCGCGCCTCGGCGCATTGGGACATATCCCCGCACAAATTTCTCGCATTGCCTGCCCTATCGGCGACCCGTCACTCGGAAAGCACCCACAGGCAATTGCAATCGGCGTCGCTGCTGCGATGATTACACCGCGCCAAACTGCGAAAAAGGATCAAACCGCATGACCCTATTATCTCTTCAAGGACTGACAAAGGCCTACCCTGGCGTTGTCGCCAACGACAACGTGTCGTTCGAAATTGGGCGCGGCGAAATCCATGCGCTTTTGGGCGAAAACGGGGCTGGGAAATCCACGCTTGTCAAAACAATCTACGGATTGGTAAACCCCGATGCAGGCAGCATGTTGCTTGAAGGGGCAGCATTTGCACCGCCAGAACCACGGGCCGCACGTAAGGCCGGTGTGGCGATGGTATTTCAACACTTTTCACTGTTTGACGCGCTAAACGTGGCCGAAAACATCGCACTTGGCATGGAAAACCCGCCACCGTTACAAGACGTGGCTGAACAGGTACGGGAAGTGTCAGACCAATACGGACTTCCGCTTGATCCATCGCGCGTGGTCGGGGATTTATCTGCGGGTGAACGGCAACGGGTCGAGATTATCCGCTGCCTGCTTCAAGATCCCAAGTTGCTGATCATGGACGAACCAACATCGGTCCTGACACCACAAGAAGTCACGATTTTGTTCGAAACCCTGCGCAAATTGGCGTCTGAGGGGACATCAATTTTGTATATCTCACACAAGCTCGAAGAAATTCGGGCCTTGTGCGACCATGCCACCGTGTTGCGTATGGGCCACGTCGTGGGCGAATGTGATCCGAGTCAGACATCCGCGCGCGAAATGGCGGAACTAATGGTCGGCGCAGTGCTGCAAGTGCCCGAAAAACCCGACAAGCCAGCCGGCAACGTGGCTTTAACTCTGACCGGACTGTCTGCCCCTGCACCACATGAATTTGGCACCGCATTGCGCGATATTTCCCTGACCGTGCGCCGCGGAGAGGTCTTGGGCGTTGGCGGCGTTGCCGGAAACGGGCAAGACGAACTGGTCGCGGCCTTGTCTGGCGAAATGCGCGTTAGCTCGGGTATGGTGCGCATGGGCGACGATGATATTGGCCATATGCCACCAAATGCACGGCGCGCATTGGGCCTATGTGCGGCCCCCGAAGAACGCAACGGCCACGCCGCCGCCCCTGACATGACGCTGATTGAAAATGCGCTACTGACGGGCAATGTCCGCAAAGAACTGTCATCACGTGGTTTCCTAAAATGGGATCGCGCGCGCGATTTTGCAGCAGAGATTATCGAGAAATTTGACGTGCGCACGCCCAGCGCGGGCAGCACTGCACGGTCGCTATCTGGTGGCAACTTGCAAAAATTCGTCATCGGTCGTGAGATTTTGCAAGACCCCGATGTGCTGATCATCAACCAACCCACATGGGGCGTTGATGCGTCCGCAGCGGCGTCAATTAGACAAGCGATCTTGGACCTAGCCGTCGCCGGCGCAGCCGTCATCTTGATTAGCCAAGACTTGGATGAACTGATGGAAATCGCAGACCAATTTTCAGCCTTAAACGAAGGGCGAATGTCTGATCCACGCCCCGCTAAGGGCCTAACGATTGACGAAATAGGCCTGATGTTGGGCGGTTCACACGATATGGAGGTTTCACATGTTGATGCGTAGTGCTGCCTCCGGCGGACATATTTTTACTCAGAAAAAACAAGGGGGGTGCGCATGATCACGTTAGAGAAACGTGCAGGGCCATCCAAGGCTTGGGCTTTGGTGACGCCTTTAGTGGCGGTTGCGTTAACCATGATCGTCGGTGGCATCCTATTTGCCGCCTTGGGGAAAAACCCGTTCGAGACGATCCGCACAATTTTCCTCGATCCGCTGTTTTCAGAATTCGCTTGGTTTTACCGCCCACAACTGCTGATCAAAGGCGCGCCTTTGGTGCTAATTGCAATCGGACTTAGCTTTGGTTTCCGCGCAGGTGTCTGGAATATCGGCGCCGAGGGCCAATACATCATGGGGGCCATTTGTGGGGCCGCCGTGGGCCTCGCATTCCATCCAATGGAATCGCGCCTGATCTTTCCACTGATGGTTTTGGCTGGCGCATTCGGCGGCTGGGCGTGGGCCATGATCCCGGGCGTTTTACGGGTCAAATTTGGCACCAACGAGATTTTGGTATCGCTCATGTTGGTCTATGTGGCCGAACAATTGCTGGCGTCTATGGCGCTGGGAGCAATGCGCAACCCCGAAGGCATGGGATTTCCGGGCAGCCGGAACTTGGCGCAATACCCATCCGCCGCCAACCTTGAACTGATCAAAGATTCCGGCATGCACTGGGGCGTCGTCGCGGCACTCATCGCGGTCATCTTTGCCTATGTCACGCTTTCGCGACACATTTTTGGGTTCCAAGTCCGGCTTGCAGGGCAAAGCCCCCGTGCGGCCAACTTCGCAGGTGTAAACCCGGCTGGCATGATCCTGATCTGCCTTGGCATTTCGGGCGCGCTTGCCGGGTTGGCCGGCCTTTTTGAGGTCGCTGGCCCTGCAGGTCAGATCAGCATCGATTTCAATGTTGGCTACGGGTTCACCGCAATCATCGTGGCGTTCCTAGGACGGCTGCACCCAATCGGCATACTACTTGCAGGCGGCTTAATGGCGCTGACCTACATCGGCGGCGAAATCGCGCAATCCAATCTGGGACTGCCCGGCGCCGCGATCCAATTGCTGCAAGGGATGCTGTTATTCTTCCTGCTCGCAGTGGACATGCTGACCAATTATCGGATCAAATTTGGCAAAGGAGGGACCGTCTGATGGACCTGTCATCAATCAATCCAATCCTGCTGCTGGCCTCGCTTATGGTCGCTGCAACCCCGATCCTGCTGGCCGCAATCGGCGAACTGATTGTGGAACGCGCAGGCGTCCTGAACCTCGGGGTTGAGGGCATGATGATCACGGGGGCCGTCTGTGGGTTCGTCGTGGCTGTCAGCACAGGGTCACCTTGGCTCGGGTTCATCGGGGCCGCTGTTGGTGGAGCATTCCTTGCCCTGCTGTTCGGCATCCTGACGCAATATCTGTTATCAAACCAAGTGGCGACAGGCCTCGCGCTGACACTATTCGGGCTTGGACTGTCCGCGCTTATCGGACAAGGGTACATCGGGATCAAAGCACCGTCTTTCCCCGATTGGCACATCCCGTTGTTGGGGGACATTCCGATCATCGGACCGATCGTGTTCCAACATGATCCGATGGTCTATGTCGGGCTGATCCTTGTGGCGGCAACATGGTGGTTCTTGCACAAAACCCAAGGCGGGCTCGTCCTGCGGGCGGTCGGCGAAAACCACGATGCAGCCCACGCATTGGGGTACAAAGTCACCCGCATTCGGATACTGGCGATCATGTTCGGTGGTGCCTGCGCAGGGCTTGGCGGCGCATACCTATCGCTCGTTCGCGTCCCACAATGGACCGAAGGCATGACCGCCGGCGCAGGCTGGATCGCACTTGCGATTGTGGTCTTTGCAGGCTGGAAACCATGGCGGCTTTTGCTAGGTGCCTACCTTTTCGGCGGCATGACTGTTTTGCAGCTGAACCTTCAAGCCGCAGGGCTCGCCATTCCGGTCGAATACCTTTCTATGTCGCCATATATAGCCACCATCGTCGTATTGGTTATTATGTCGGCAGGACGGGCACCTAGGTCACTTGGCCGAATCTTTCACGCCTCACGTTAAAGGCACCACCACAGTCCACTTTTAGGGAGAAAACTATGACTATGAAAACACTGCTTGCTGGGGCGACACTCGCACTTGGCTTCGCATCCGGCGCATTTGCCGATGCACATCAGACAAAGGTTGGCTTTGTCTACGTCGGGCCAGTTGGCGACGGCGGCTGGACATATGAGCACAACCAAGCCCGCCTTGCTGTTGAAGCTGAATTTGGCGACGCGGTTGAAACCGTTTTCGTTGAAAGCGTACCAGAAGGACCAGACGCAGAACGCGTGATGTCCCAGATGGCACTTGGCGGCGCTGACCTGATCTTCACAACATCATTCGGTTACATGGACCCAACGATAAACGTTGCGGCGAAATTCCCTGACGTGAAATTCGAACACGCAACTGGTTTTAAGCGATCCGACAACGTGTCGACATACTCCGCACGTTTCTACGAAGGGCGCGCCGTTCAGGGCCACATTGCTGGTCAAATGACCACGTCCAACATCATCGGCTACATCGGCTCTTTCCCGATCCCAGAAGTTGTGCGCGGCATCAACTCCGCGTACATCCACGCCAAGACAGTTAACCCTGACGTCGAATTCAAAATCGTTTGGGCTTACACATGGTTCGACCCTGCAAAAGAAGCAGAAGCGGCTTCCGTGCTGATCGAACAAGGCGCTGACGTGATCCTGCAGCACACAGATTCGACAGCACCACAGGCAGCAGCACAATCCGCTGGCAACGTTGTGACATTTGGTCAGGCATCCGACATGGCTGAATTTGGTCCATTCCCACGCGTTTCATCCATCATTGATGACTGGGCACCATATTACATCGCACGGACCAAAGCGGTCATGGATGGCACATGGACAAGCACAGACACATGGGATGGCATTGGCGCTGGCATGGTCGGCATCGGTGAAATCTCATCTGCAGTTCCAGCTGAAATCAAAGCATCCGCAGAAGCCCTGCGCGATAGCCTTGCAGACGGTTCATACCACGCCTTCACAGGTCCCGTGAATAAGCAAGACGGCTCCGCTTGGCTGGCTGCAGGCGAAACTGCTGACGATGGCACATTGGCTGGCATGAACTTCTACGTAGAAGGCATCACAGGCGACGTTCCACAGTAACTTCGATACACTTGATACGACAAAGGCCCGTCAGAAATGGCGGGCCATTTTGTTCGTATGTCCGCTGC
>CAJJCJ010000004.1 GCA_905182645.1 uncultured Sulfitobacter sp. | reverse complement strand
GTGAAATGCCGCGCTTCGATCTCAACCCCCAGCAGTCCGGTGATGGAGCGCATCACGCCTTAGGTTTGCCGCAGTGGTTGCTTGAACACCATGCCAAAGGTCAGGCAAAGCTCAATCGCCAAGTCCGAATAGACAGCCTGGCCGCCAGGCGTCGTACGCGGCGCAGTCGGTCACCCGACGCTTTTGCTTCGGGATCTTGTCGCAACGATCAGCGTTGAATTTGTGCGGCATTTATAGCATCCTCAAGAAGGAAGGCGGACACCAATATCAGTGGAGTGGGGGTCAATGCAACAACGCCCCAATAGACAACCATCAGCAAGGCCGCGCCGGACACCCACGTGATGTAGCTTTGCCATTTGTGCCAAATCAGATGCTCGGGCATGTTTTGCGGGGCAACGAGGTATTTCTGGATGTGGTAAAAGCCGCCGCCGTGAACCTGCCATTCTTCGCCGGACACGCCGTTTGGCATGTCGGGGGCCTTTTTGAGCCCCAGATCCAATGCGATGAAAAAGAACGACGCGCCGATCCACGCCATTGCAGTGATGACATGCAGCCAACGCACCGAAAACGCGATCCAATCCCAAACGATTGCTAGATCATACATGGCAGTCCCCTTCTAAGGTCCAAGTCCCATCACCCTAGGCGACAGCCCATTGTTCTGCTATTACCTCAAATAACCAAGCAGCATCAAAAAAAGCAATATAATGTCGTACCTTGATAACATCCGCACCTTTGTCCGTGTCTTTGAGCTGGGCAGCATGTCTGCCGCAGGGCGCGATTTGCGTATTTCGCCTGCTGTCACGTCGTCGCGCATATCGCAGTTAGAAATGCATTTGAGCGTGAGGTTGTTTCAGCGTACGACCCGTAGCCTGACCCCAACAGAGCAGGGCAAGGCGTTTTATGAAGGGGCCTGTGAGATTCTTGGTTCGGTCGAGAACGCCGAGGCGCAGGTGGTTAACATCACAGAAAACCCTAAGGGATCACTGTATGTAGCCGCCCCTTTGGGCGTTGGTCGCCGCCTAATCGCCCCAGAGGTTCCGGGTTTTTTGGCAACCTACCCGCAGGTAAGTATCCGGCTGCGACTGACTGACCGCAAGGTGGATCTGACAAATGAAGGTCTTGATCTTGCGTTCTTTTTGGGCACGCTGGAAGATAGTAACCTGCGGATGCGCAAAATTGCTGATGTGGCGCGTGTTCTATGTGCATCGCCAGACTATATTGAGGTGCATGGCAATCCGGCATCTGGTGATGAGCTGGTGTCTGACGGCCATGAATGTCTGAACCTGCGGTTTCCAGGTGCGACAGAATTCCAGTGGCGGCTGATGACCGAGGCGGGTCCGCAAAAAGTCCGTGTTGCAGGCCGGTACGAGTCCGATGATGGCGATGTCTTGACCGATTGGGCCTTGTCGGGAAACGGGATAGCGCTGAAGCCGATTTTTGAGGTTTCCGAGCATATCAAAGCTGGCCGTCTGATCCCCGTTGCGGTCAATACCCCGCCCGAGCCTATTCAGATGGCCTGCCTGTTCACCCACCGCAAACGGCAAGACCCCAAAACGCGCCTGTTCATGGAATATGTCATCGAGCGGATCGCAGGTGCAGTCAATGATACGTGAATATCGCTCTAGCCCTGCGGTAGGAGCTGTAAGGCGATCTTTAATAGACTCCTTCGCATTTTTTTTGAAAGCGCCAGCCATTTTTTTGGTTTATCATCAGCTAAGATATATAAGGAAGTGCGTGTGACCCGCTATCCTCGTGACATGACCGGATACGGCGAAAATCCACCGGTGGCCAATTGGCCCAATGGAGCCAAAATTGCTGTGCAAATCGTATTGAACTACGAAGAAGGCGGCGAAAACAACGTGTTGCACGGTGACGCCGCGTCTGAGGCATTTTTGTCCGAAATTACAGGTGCGCAGCCGTGGACCGGTATGCGGCACTATAATATGGAATCTCTTTACGAATATGGGTCACGCGCTGGGTTTTGGCGTGTGCACCGGATGCTCGGTGATTTGCCGCTGACCGTTTACGGTGTGGCGTCTGCTTTGGCCCGTGCGCCAAGCCAAGTTGCCGCGATGAAGGCATCAGGGTGGGAAATAGCTAGCCACGGCCTGAAATGGGTCGAGCATAAAGACATGCCTGAGGACCAAGAACGCGCCCAGATTGTGGAGGCCATTCGTCTGCACACCGAAGTCGTCGGCACTCCGCCGCGCGGTTGGTATACGGGGCGCTGTTCTAACAACACAGTACGCCTTGCCGCTGAGACAAATCAGTTTGCGTATGTTGCGGATAGCTATAGCGATGACCTGCCGTATTGGGCCCGCTTTGGCAAAACCGATCAGTTGATCGTGCCTTATACAATGGACTGCAACGACATGCGGTTTGGCATTCAGGCGGGGTTCACCAACGGCGCGCAGTTTGAAAGTTATCTTAAGGACAGCTTTGATGAACTTTACGCTGAAGGAAACGCCGGTCAGCCTAAAATCCTGTCGATCGGCCTGCATTGTCGCATTATTGGACGTCCAGGTCGTGCTGCCGCCTTGCGCCGCGCGATCGCGCATTTCAAATCGCATGATGATGTGTGGTTCGCCACGCGCGAACAAATCGCCGACCATTGGGCGCAGGAGCATCCACCCGTGACGACGCAACAACCATCTGAAATGGATCACGATACATTTGTCGCCGCGTTCGGAGGCATCTTTGAGCATAGTCCTTGGATTGCAACAGGCGCGCACGCGCTGGAGCTGGGTCCAACACATGACAACGCGGCTGGCGTTAACAATGCCTTGGCCCGTATTTTCCGCGCAGCGACTGACGCGCAGCGCCTTGGCGTTCTGACCGCACACCCTGATTTGGCGGGCAAGCTGGCCACGGCAAACCGTTTGACCGCAGAATCCACTGCCGAACAAGCCTCTGTTGGATTGGATTCTTTGACAGATGCGGAACGTGCGCAACTGACCGAGATGAACGATACCTATACGGCCAAGTATGGGTTCCCGTTTATCATTGCGGTGCGTGATAATACCAAAGCAACGATCATTGCAGCATTCCAGCGCCGCATCGACAACGACCGCGACACTGAATTTGCCGAGGCCTGCCGTCAGGTTGAACGCATCGCAGAGCTGCGCCTGATTGAAAAGTTTGCCCAATGAGTTTGATCATCGAGCCACTGACACATGCCGCATTTGCCCCGTTTGGGGATGTGTTGGATGTGACCGGTTCGCCAGACAAAATGATCAATCAGGGCATGTGTGGGCGCTATCACGACCGCGCGTCGCTTGATTTTGCAGACGGGAAAGCCGGCATCAGCTTGTTCAAGGCCGAGCCGCGCAGTTTTCCGATTGTGCTGGATATGATGGAACGGCACCCCGAGGGGAGCCAAGCGTTCATCCCGATGTCGATGGACCCGTTTGTTGTTGTTGTCGCGCCAGATGACAATGGCCAGCCGGGCCAGCCGCGTGCGTTCGTCACGACGGCGGGGCAGGGGGTCAACTATCACCGCAATACATGGCACGGCGTTTTGACGCCGCTCCATTTACCAGGTATGTTTACGGTCGTGGATCGGATCGGGGAAGGTCCGAACCTAGAAGAACATTGGTTCAATACGCTCGTAACAATACACGACACTAACCACCAATCAGCCAGCGGTACGACTGGCGATCAAAATACAAAAAAGGGATAACGAAATGACTGACATTAACTATAGCGATCCGAATGTGACGCCGCCGATAGCCCAAGCGATTCCGCTTGGACTTCAGCACGTGCTGGCGATGTTCGCCTCAAACGTCACACCATCCATCATCGTCGCAGGCGCCGCTGGCCTTGCTTTCGGCGGAACAGAGCAGATTTACCTGATCCAGATGGCCATGCTGTTTGCTGGAATCGCGACATTGTTTCAGACGATCGGAATGGGTCCAATTGGTGCGCGTTTGCCAATCATGCAGGGTACAAGCTTTGCGTTTGTCGGGGTGCTTGCAGGTATTGCAGCAACAATGGGTATGGGCGTCGCGCTGACTGCATGTATCATTGGCGGCTTGGTGCATTTCGCACTGGGTGCAGTGATCCAACGTTTGCGTTTCTTGTTCCCGCCGCTTGTGATCGGTCTCGTGATCCTTGCGATTGGTCTGTACCTCATTCCCGTTGCGATTAAATACGCAGCCGGTGGGGCAGCTGACTTCCAAATGGCTGCAGAGAGCTTTGGCTCGCTCAAGCATTGGTCCGTCGCGTTGACAGTGATCATCGTATCGTTGCTGCTTAAGTTTTTCGTCAAAGGCCCGCTGTCAAACGCAGCTATCCTTGTTGGACTGCTGGCAGGCTATGCGTTGGCATTCGCGCTGGGCATGGTAAACTTTGCATCCGTCGGCAAAGCGGCTTGGGTCACATCGATCACGCCACTGCCATACGGCTTTGAGTTCAACCTTGGTGCTGTGATTGCAGTGACATTGGTGTCGATCGTATCTGCGATTGAAACTGTTGGTGACGCATCAGCGACAGCCAAAGCAGGCGCGCAACGTGAAGCAACTGATGCAGAGATCGCTGGTGCGACATACGCTGACGGTCTGGGAACAGCTCTTGCTGGTGTCTTTGGCGGCTTGCCAAACACGTCGTTCAGCCAGAACGTTGGAATCGTCGGTATGACAGGTATCATGAGCCGTCACGTTGTGACCATCGCAGGTATCATCATGATCGTTTGCGGCCTGATCCCAAAGGTTGGCGCTGTAATTGCATCCATGCCTTTTCCAGTTCTTGGTGGCGGCGTGATCGTGATGTTCGGTATGGTTGCTGCTGCTGGCTTGAATATGTTGGTTGATGTCGCAATGACACGTCGCAACATGATCATCATCGCTGTATCGCTTGCATTCGGTCTAGGTCTGAACCTTGTGCCAACTGCCGTTCAGTACCTGCCAGGTGTGATCAAAGTTTTGGCCACGTCTGCTGTTGCGCCAACTGCGCTGATGGCGATCATCCTTAACCTGATCCTTCCAGACGAAGAAGCCGCTTAACGTTTGATCAACGGGATTGGCCGCGGCAATGGCTTGCTGAGTGGCCAATTCTAACAACACAAACAACAAAAGGGGCGCTCCGGTTGGGGCGCCCCTTTTTTGATGTCGGGGAGGGTGGCTTTGGCCGACGTTCAGGTCGTAAACTTTGGTTTACATACCGAGATATCAACCTTTTCTCTATTCGTGGACCTCAACGAAGATGCTTTTCTGGTCAAATCTGAAGAGCTTCGTGTGCTTTCATACATTTGATCAGGAGAAACAAAATGAAGACATTTTTACTTTCGACGACCGCTGCACTCGCGCTCATTGCCAGCGCTGGACATGCACAATCTGTTGCTGATCAAGTCATCCAGCAGCTGCAAGCACAGGGATATGACCGGATTGAAGTTACAAACAGTCCCAATCAAGTTAAGGTTGAGGCGATTGCCGGCGGCAATAAATTTGAAGCGGTTTATGACGCAGTCACGGGTGAGCTTCTGAGCACTGAATTTGAACCCGTTGATGGTGACGAAGATATAATGGCCGGCGTTAGCATTCGAACAAAATCAGACGACTTCATCCACGACGAAGACGAAGACGATGACGATGATGATGACGATGATGATGATGATGACTAATTTGAGCGCGATGGAGCGGTGATGATCAAGACTTTGATGATATGTATTGGACTGATGGGGTTGCCGCAGCTTGCGGCAGCCCAATCTGTCGAAGATCAAGTTTTCGCCCAGCTACAAGAGCAAGGCTTTACGGTCATCGAGGTCCGAAGAACATTTCTTGGGCGGATCCGATTCATTGCCGAGAGCGCGTATTTATACAGAGAACTGGTCATCAACCCGCGGACTGGAGAAATATTGCGTGATTACGTTCGTGATATTGATGGTGACAAAAACCATGACCGGAACCCTCGAATTCTGAATCCCAATCACAATCCGAGCCATACGAATGACGACGGCGACGGCAATGGTGGCAGCAGTAACGATGATGATGATTATACTGAAGGTGCGGAGGGCGACGACGAAAGTGATGATGCTGACGAAAACGAGGGCGAAGAAGACGACGACGAGGATGATGATGATGACTAATTTCCAATCAGCCCCTCGGGAGAAAGTCTGAGTGTTCAATCGTTGGTACATCATCGTTATCGTGCTGGTGCAGCTTATTTGTGCGACGTTCTTTTTGTTGACGATCCTATCTTCTATTTTCGGATTTGCCCCCTTCAGCTGGCATATCTCCGAACTCATTGAAATCGGCGCTGCTGTCGGGCTTTTTCTGGGGGTCCTGTTGGGGGTCCTTTTGCTGCGCAAAATGATGGTCAGAAATACGCATATTGAAGACCAGTTGCGCCTAGCATCGGGTGCTTTTATGGAAGTGCTGGATGAGTATTTCACCGCATGGGGTTTGACCCCGGCGGAACGTGACGTTGCACTATTTGCCATCAAGGGCATGTCTACGTCGGAAATGGCCGACCTTCGCGACGTAAGCGAAGGCACCATTAAGGCGCAGACAAATGCAATTTACCGCAAAGCGAATGTCTCGGGTCGCACGCAGCTACTGAGCCTTTTCATCGACGAACTTATCTGCCGCGCTGACGATGCCCCAGCTCAGTGACTATCGAGGGTAGTTCTCAAAATGGCTCCTACAATCCACAAGAATGCCCGTTGCACAATGCAAGGGGCTTTCTAATTTGTGAGTAGCCGAGCTGATTAAAAATCAACCTCAATTGCGATACCTTTGGCGACGGCCAGATCGACGACTGCAGCTGCAACGGCCAGATCCTGTAGACCAACTCCTGTGCCGTCAAACATCGTGATTTCATCGTCAGATGTGCGGCCTGCGTGGGTGCCGTTGATGACCGCGCCAAGCTGGTGAACGTTGGACACATCGATCAGACCCTCGGCAATAGCGTGCTGTGCTTCACCGATGGACACGGATTGCGCGACCTCGTCGGTGAATACGGTGGCGCGCGCGAGCAAGGCAGTTTCGACCTCTTGCTTGCCCTTGGTGTCGGTCCCCATACAGGCGATATGCGTGCCTGCAGAGATGTGATCAGACATTACGGTGGGCGCGAAAGTAGAGGTGATCGAGATAACAACATCGGCTTCGACCATGCCTTCTAGCGGTACGGACTCGAAAGGCACACCTGCCTCATTGGCGATCTTTTCGATGTTTGGCAGCATTTCTGGGTGGTAGTTCCAGCCGATGACTTTTTCAAAGGCGCGTTGTTCAAGTGCGGCGCGCAGTTGGAAGGTTGCTTGGTGACCTGCGCCAATCATACCCATTACTTTTGCATCTTTCCGTGCGAGGTGTTTGATCGACACCGATGACGCCGCTGCTGTGCGCAGGGCCGTTAGGTAGTTGCCGCCAACCATGGCCGCGACCTTGCCGGTATCAGGATCGAATAGGAACACGGTTGACTGGTGGTTGATCAACTGGCGCTTTTCCAAGTTGTTCGGCCAATAGCCACCCGCCTTCAGACCCAAAGTTAGCCCTTTGCCGTCAAACCCGCCCTTAAAGCCATAGAGCGCATCTTCGTGACCGATCGCTTCGCGGATTACAGGGAAGTTATATGCGTCGCCTGCCGCCATCGCAGCAAACACTTTTTCAACAGCGTCAAAAGACGCATCGCGGGTCAATAGGTCAGCGATTTCGCGCTCGGGGACAATCAGCATATTTGGCTCCATAAAAAATTCATGCGTACCTCGGGAGGCCGTCAAAAGACGTTTTGGCAACCTCAATTAGGTTTGTTTAGTAGGCTTTGCCGCGTGCGGACACGGGCCAAACTGTTTCGACTTTGCCGTTTCTTACGCCGACATACCAGTCGTGTACGTTACATGTTGGATCGCAGTGGCCGGGAATCAATTTCAGCTTGTCGTTTACTTTCAGCACGCCATCAGGGTCTGAAACGATTCCGTGCTCATCGGAACATTTGATATATTCGACGTCATTGCGACCATAGACAAATGGCAATCCAGAATCGACGGATTGGGCTTTTAGGCCCGCATCAACGATGGCTTTATCCGCCTTGGAATGGCTCATGACGGTGGTCAAAAGGAACAGTGCGTTTTCCCATTCACCGTCGTCGATACGCTTGCCATCTTTATCAAGGATACGGCCATAATCGGCATCCATAAACGCATATGATCCACACTGTAGTTCGTTATAAACGTTCGAGTTGCTTTCAAAATAATACGATCCAGTGCCGCCACCGCCAACAATATCACAGTCCAGACTTTGAGACTTAAGCGCTTGAACCGCTTCGCCAACTTGGGCGATAGCTGTGTTCAGTTTTGCTTCGCGGTCGGTATACAAATCCATGTGTTGCATCGCACCTTGGTAGGCTTGGATGCCCGCGAACTTAAGGCCGGGGGCCGCGTCGATCAGTTTCGCAATGCGTACAACGTCTTGGGATGTGTTTACACCACAACGGCCAGCGCCGCAGTCGATTTCGACAAGCGCTTCGATTTGTGTGCCGGCTGCAACAGCTGCGTCTGATAAGGCTCTGACGTTTTCAGGATCGTCCACACACACCAGAACGCGACATCCATACTTTGGCATTTCAGCCAAGCGTTTGATTTTGGCAGGTTCGGTGACTTGGTTGGAAACCATCACGTCCTTGATGCCGCCGCGTGCAAATACTTCTGCCTCGGAAACTTTTTGGCAGCACACTCCAATGGCGGCGCCCATGTCTTGCTGTAGCTTTAGCACGTCGACGGACTTGTGCATCTTGCCGTGGGCGCGATGACGCATTCCATTGGCTTTTGCATAATCGCCCATCTTCTTGACGTTGCGTTCCAGCGCGTCAAGATCAAGGATCAGACAAGGTGTCTGGATGTCCGCCTCTGACATGCCCGGTTTTGCAGGGATGTCATAGCCAACGTCATATTCGTCGAGATTTACATGTGTGTTCATCGATGTTTCCTCACTTGAGCCAAGGCAGAATGTCGAGATCGACATTTCCGCCAGTAATAATGATGCCGACCCGCTTACCCGCGAACCGGTCTTTGTTCTTAAGAATGGTCGCAAGCGGCACTGCGCTGCTGGCCTCCATCACAATGCGTAGGTGCTTCCAAGTAAGCTTCATCGCGTGGATGATATCTTCTTCGGATGCGGTTAGAATGTCGGTGACGTGTTTGGACACGAAATGCCAAGTCAGATCCTTAAGTGGAACCAACAAGCCATCAGCTATCGTTTTGGGCGCGTCATCAGCGATAATATAACCCGCCTTAAAGCTGCGGTATGCATCGTTGGCCTGTTCAGGTTCGGCGGCGATGATCTGCACCTCGGGTGCGAGGTTTGACAGGGTCAGGCAAGTCCCCGAAATCATGCCGCCGCCGCCAATTGGGGCCATGACGACATCAAGCCCGTCTGCCTGCTCAATAAACTCTTTAGCGCAGGTGCCTTGGCCTGCGATGACGCGTGGATCGTTATAGGGGTGAACGAAATTACCCCCCGTTGCAGCCTGTACTTTGGCGAATGTTTCTTCGCGTGATGTGGTTGATGGTTCGCATTCGGTGATCTGCCCACCATAGCGGCGCACAGTGTCCTTTTTGGCCTGTGGCGCGGTGCTTGGCATGACAACGTTGCAAGGAATTCCGCGTCGATTGGCAGCATAGCTAAGGCATGATGCGTGGTTGCCAGATGAATGTGTGGCCACACCCATCTTTGCTTGCGCGTCATCCAGACCAAAAACAGCGTTGCTAGCGCCGCGAACTTTAAAGGCGCCTGGTTCTTGAAAATTCTCGCACTTGAAAAACAACTGCGCACCAGTCAGTTCATTCAAAAAGTCTGAGGTGCGCACAGGTGTACGGTGAATATATGGTTTGATCCGCGCATGCGCGGTCAACATGTCATCATATGTAGGGATATACATGTGCTGGTATCCTTTATGCGCTGTGCCGATAGAATTCTTGGGCGGCAGCAACACCGGACCCAAGTTTGATATCCAAGCCAAGATCAACCATGACCATTTCGGCGACGCTTAGACCCGACAGCATCATGGCGTCGGTCAGCATGCCAAGGTGGCCAATGCGAAACACTTTGCCCGCGACCTCGCCCAAGCCGACCCCAAATGCCATGCCGTATTTTTCGGCGGCGACGGTCACGATATCTGTGGCGTTGAACCCTTCGGGAGTTTTGATCGCAGATACGCTGTCGGAATAGACGTCAGGGGAAGCGGCGCACATTTCTAGACCCCATGCTTTGACAGCAAGCCTGACGCCAGTGGCGATGCGGGTGTGGCGGGCGAAGACGTTTTCTAAGCCTTCTTCTTCGATCATTTCCAATGACAGCTTTAGGCCGTTCATCAGGCCTACTGGCGGGGTGTAAGGGTATGCGTTTGCGGCGTAGCCCTTTTCCATGTCACGGATGTCAAAGAAGGTACGGGGAAGGGTCGCCGTTTCAACTGCAGCGCGGGCTTTGGCCGAAAAACCAACGATCGCCAGACCCGCAGGTAGCATAAAGCCCTTTTGCGACCCAGTGACCGCAACATCAACGCCCCATTCGTCCATGCGGAAATCCATTGACCCAATCGATGAGACCCCATCAACGAACAACATCGCAGGGTGATCCGCTGCATCAAGTGCGTGGCGCACGGCAGCTATGTCGGACTTCACACCAGTGGCCGTTTCATTGTGCGTGGCCAAAACCGCCTTGATTGAGTAGCTGGTATCAGCTTTCAAGATGGCCTCGTATTCATCGGCAGGCAGGCCGCGACCCCATGGGGTTTCAACGATTTGAGTGTCGAGGCCGTGGCGTTGGCACATGTCGATCCAGCGATGGCTGAACATGCCGTTGCGCGCGACTAGAACCTTGTCACCAGCGGATAATGTGTTGGTCAGCGTGGTTTCCCAGCCGCCTGTGCCGGTGGAAGGGAAAATAAAGATATGAGCAGTTTCTGATTTCAGAATCCTGCGAACACCAGCGAGGACGGGGTGCAAAATTTTGCCAAACATGGGAGATCGATGGTCGATTGTCGGCATATAGCAGGCCTGTCGGATCGCTTCGGGCATGTTGGTCGGGCCAGGGATGAATACCGGGTTTTGAAAGCTCATAGCGATCTCCTTCAGTTCGTGTTTGATTAGTTTTAGACCAATCCGGGCCTGAACCATACTTTTTTGAAATCGTTTTTCATAATTCATAAATTGATAAAAAACTATTTATTGTCAGATGCTTGAGTTTTTCATATCGTGAATGCAGTTTTCACGAAAAGTATGAGGCATTTGATGGATTCCCAAGGTAATGACCCGCTTACCCCACGTCGTTCGCGTGGGCGCCCTCGTGATTGGAATGATAAAACTTCCCAGAACACGATAAAATCGCTTGATCGTGCGATGGAGGTTTTTGAATACTTAAGCGAGGGTCAGGGCAAAGCTCTTACAACAATTTCATCCGAGATGGGCCAATCACCAGCCACGGTTTATCGCATTCTGGTTACCTTGGAAGGGCGAGGATTGGTGGAGTTTGACCCATCTGAGCAGATTTGGCATATCGGCTCGCAGGCGTTTGTCATCGGCGCGCGTTTCCTGCGACGCACCAGCCTTGTGGAACGCGCCCGTCCAATTCTTCGCAAGCTTATGGAACAAACCGGTGAAACCGCAAACCTCGGCGTTGAAAAGGAAGGTGCGGTTCTATTCCTGAGCCAAGTTGAAACCTTTGCAACGATCCGCGCGTTTTTCCCGCCTGGCACCCTGTCACCCATGCATTCGTCGGGAATCGGCAAAGCCCTGCTCGCTGAAATGGACGCGGGCCGGTTGGCGCGTATTTTTTCGGATCAGGAACGGACTGCGTTTACTGCGTTTACGATTACGGACCGCACGCAATTAGAGGCAGATCTGAGTGATATTCGCATGCGTGGGTATTCGATTGATAATGAAGAGCGGAATTTGGGGATGCGCTGCATCGCGGCCCCTGTGTTCGATGTGAATGCCGAAGCTGTTGCAGGGATATCGGTTTCCGGCCCAACCAGCAGGGTCAGCCAACAAGACGTAGAACGCCTTAGCGCATCGGTGAGGCAAGCCGCGGATGCGCTTTCAGTCGCGATTGGGGGCCACCTGACAGCTTAAGTGCTTGGGAGAATTTAAAAGCAGTCGGGATCGCATTTTACGTGTGAGATGGTAGACTACGCCATGCTGTCTGATTTTCCTGATCATTTCCCCCCACGCCCCAACCGCGTTCACGAGGTTTGTGGTCCCAACGCATTCGGTTTCGCCTTTGCGCTTGCTGGACATTTGCGTGGGTCAGTTTTGTGGGTAAGAGAGGCTTGGCAGGCGGATCAAATTAATCCTGCGGGGTTTAGCCCCTACGTTGATCCGCACAGTCTGTTGATAGCAAAAGGCAATGATCAGACTGAGGTTCTAGCCTCTGCCGAAGAGGCGTTGCGGTCAGGTGCTGTGGCACTGACGGTTATTGAACTGACCAAGCCAATTGGTTTGACGGCGGGGCGGCGGTTGCAATTGGCAGCAGAGGCAGGGCAATCGATGGGTCTGTGCATCGTGCCAGAAGGAACTGGCAGCAACGCGGTGGAAACGCGGTGGCATTGCACGTCGGTTTTTGACCCGACAGACTCGACTCTTCAGCGGTGGGAACTTATTAAGAACAAATCAGGAACATTAACGGCTTGGGATGTACGCTGGAATGCCGAAGCGCGTCGTATCATTGTGGTTTCCGAGGCTCGCGAGCGACCGGTTCCTTAGGGCGCGGCCAATTGATGCGCCCTTTGCGCTGACCCAGCGGCAAAGCAATACACAGCGGCTTTATTGCCTGAACCTATTGGCGACGCAGCAAGGGTTGCAGCGCGGGATGGGCCATTCAGATGCGCGGGCCTTTTGTCCTGATCTGCAAAGCCATCCGGCTGATCTGGTTGGGGACCAAAGGTTTCTGCATGTTTTGGCAAGATGGGCGAAACGGTACTGCCCTTGGGTCGGGTTTGAGGGAGTAGACGGGCTTGTGCTGGATATCACTGGCGCCGCACATTTGTTCGGCGGTGAGGCGACCCTTTTGCACGACATACATCAGCGGTTGGCGCGTGCAGGTCTTTTGGTAAAAAGCGGTGTGGCAGACACGCGCGGGGCGGCTTGGGCATTTGCGCATTACGGCACTGGTGAAGCAATACAGGCACAGCCGCTGGATGCGATTGGCAGGCTTCCTGTGGCTGCTTTGCGGTTAGAGGAAAAAGTCTGTGTTGGCCTCCAACGTCTTGGCGTTCGCTTTGTCTGCGATCTAAGCGCTTTGCCTCGCGCCACGGTCACCCGCCGGTTTGGTTCAGAGGTTCTATTGCGGTTAGATCAAGCGCTGGGAACACAAGCAGAAAGTATCTCTCCGTTACCAAACCCATCAAGATATCGGGTGCGGTTAAGCTTGCCTGATCCTATTGGCCTTGAAGCAGATGTGATGGCGGGCACGGCGCGTTTGCTCGACCAATTATGCGGCAAACTGAAGGGGCGGGAAATGGGTGCGCGGGTGCTGTTGTTGACCTTACGCCGCGTGGACAAGGCCAATCAACAGATCGAATTACGGTTGGCATGTGCCATGCGTGACCCGCTGCGTATTTTGCCGCTATTTGAACGGGGTGTCGGCCAGATTGATGCGGGGTTTGGGATTGACCAGCTCCACCTTGCCGCAACATTGGTGGAGCCGCTGCCAGTTCAACAGATGTCACATGCGCATGGGCGTGTTGATGGTCGGTTGGATGATTTGATCACGCGGATCGGGAACCGGATTGGGCTGGAAAACGTACAGCGGTTTCTGCCCGCAGATAGCCATATCCCAGAGCGGAGCTATATCATCGCACCAGCGGCGTATTCTGACCCTGCGGGGCCCTGGGTGAATTTGCGCGAGCGCCCGATACAGCTTTTCCCGCCGGAACCGATCATGGGTGCAGGACCATCGCCCCCCGCATTTTTGCGTTGGCGGCGTATGACATTTCGTGTTGAACGCGCCACCGGTCCAGAACGGATCGCCCCTGAATGGTGGTTGTCGGACGAGAACTGGCGCTCTGGGGTGCGCGATTACTGGAAGGTTGAAACCAAGCAAGGGCGGCGTCTTTGGTTGTTTTACACCCCGCAAAACCCTGGTTGGTTTGTGCAGGGACAGTTCGCATGAGCAAAACCCTACAGACAAACATGAATGGCCCAAACTACGTGGAGCTTTGCGTCACGACGAATTTCACCTTTCTAACGGGCGCCTCGCACCCAGAAGAATTGATGACGCGTGCCGCAGAGCTTGGGCTTGCGGCCATTGCCATTACCGACCGCAATTCATTAGCGGGTGTGGTTCGTGCCTATAGCGCGCTGAAAGAACTCAAGCGCGAGGCCGAAGGACGTATCCGGTTGCCAAAGCTGATTGTTGGATGCCGCTTGGTTCTAACTGATAGTTCGGTGGAATGGGTCGCTTTGCCCTGTGACCGTGACGGCTATGCCCGACTAAGCAGGCTTTTGACCCTCGGCAAAAGGCGTGCCGAAAAGGGGGAGTGCCATCTGGAATTATGCGATCTGCTTGAGGGGTGCAAGGGCATGATCCTGATTGCCTTGCCGCAGGGTGATAGGGCGGACACCGCGCATATCCAAACCGTACAGCGGCGGTATCCAGGCCATGTGTTTTTGGGTGTCGCCCCACGGTATGACGGCAGCGATCAAGCCTATTTTGATGCCTGTGCTTATCAGGCGCGAAAAGCAGCCACGCCGATGGTTGCGATAGGTGACGTTTTAATGCACCGCGGTAATCGCAGGCAACTGGCCGATGTGCTGACCTGTATGCGCGAACACATCACAATTGATCAGATCGGCACGCGCGCGCTGCCCAATGCGGAGCGGCGGTTGAAGGATCACACCGATATGGCCCGCCTGTTTCGCAATCACCCCGCCGCGATCCGCCGCACGCTAGAGATCGCCGATAGGTGTAGTTTTTGCCTCAGCGAATTGTCGTATGAATATCCTGATGAGATTTCCAAAGACGAAACGCCGCAACAACGGTTGACCCGATTGGCGAAGGAGGGGCTGAAACGCCGCTACCCGAACGGGCCGACCCCAAAGGCCCTTGCCCAAGTCAAAAAGGAACTCATCCTTGTAGAGAAACTTAAATTTCCAGCGTATTTTTTGACAGTCCACGACATCGTGCAATTCGCCCGGTCTCAGGGCATCCTTTGCCAAGGGCGCGGCTCTGCGGCCAATTCAATCCTTTGCTATCTGTTGGGCATCACGGATGTCAGCCCCGAAACCATCACCATGGTGGTGGAACGGTTTGTGTCCGAATTCCGAGGCGAGCCGCCGGATATCGACGTAGATTTCGAACATGAACGCCGTGAAGAGGTCATCCAGCACATTTATGAAAAATATGGTCGGCACCGCGCGGGGCTTTGCGCAACTGTGATCCACTTTCGGTCTCGTGCCGCTATCCGCGAGGTGGGCAAGGTGATGGGCCTTAGTCAGGATGTGACTGCAGGCTTGTCTGGTCAAATATGGGGTATGGCCGAAGGCGGGGTCGACCCTGAGCGGATCCGTGAATTGGGCCTTAACCCAAAGGATCGCCGCCTTGCGCAAACCATCCAGCTGATCGGCGAGATTATCGGTTTCCCGCGACACCTGTCCCAACATGTCGGTGGTTTTGTCATCACCAAGGGGCGGCTGGACGAACTGTGCCCGATTTCAAACGCCGCGATGGAGGATCGCACGGTGATCGAATGGGACAAGGACGATATCGACGCATTGGGTATTCTTAAGGTCGATATCCTTGGGCTTGGTATGCTAAGCTGCATTCGCAAGTCTTTTGATTTACTGCAACAGCACGAGAAGACAACGCTGTCTATTGCGACCGTCCCGCAAGAAGATGGTGCCACCTATGACATGCTTTGCGTGGCCGATGCGGTGGGCGTTTTTCAAGTGGAAAGCCGCGCGCAGATGAATTTCCTGCCACGGATGAAGCCTCGCGAATTTTATGATCTGGTGATTGAGGTCGCTATCGTACGCCCCGGCCCTATTCAAGGCGGGATGGTGCATCCCTATATCAATCGGCGGCAGGGTCTGGAAAAGCCGGAACCATTTGGCAGCGCATTACGCGAGGTGACGCGCAAAACCCTTGGCATCCCGTTGTTTCAGGAACAAGCGATGCAAATTGCCGTGGTTGGTGCCGGATTTTCGCCAGAAGAGGCTGATCACCTTCGCAGGTCGTTGGCCTCGTTTCGCCGGATGGGCACCATCGGTACCTTCAAGGATAAGTTCGTCAATGGCATGCTGGGGAACGGGTATAGCTCTTGAGGTCGCGGAGCGTTGTTTTGGCCAAATCGAAGGCTTTGCCGAATACGGGTTTCCTGAAAGCCACGCCGCTGCCTTTGCCATGCTGGTCTATATCTCTGCTTGGCTCAAATGCCACCATGCGGCTGTCTTTGCCTGTGCCCTTTTAAACTCCCAACCCATGGGATTTTACGCGCCCGCCCAAATTGTGCGCGATGCGCGTGAACATCAGGTCGAAGTGCGCCCAATCAGCGTGAACCACAGCGCGTGGGATAACACGTTAGAACGCCGGATGGATGGCGCCTTGGCGTTGCGCCTTGGGTTTCGCCAAATCAAAGGGTTCAAAGAAGAAGATGCCGGTTGGATCGTTGCCGCACGCGGAAATGGCTATGCCGATCCTGATGGGGTGTGGTTGCGGGCTGGGGTTGCACCCGCCACCCTAGAGAGATTGGCCGAAGCGGATGCGTTCAGTGATATGGGCCTTACACGGCGCGATGCGTTATGGCAGGTTAAAGCAATCCGAGGTCCGCGCCCTTTGCCGTTGTTCAATGATCCTATTGAGGGGGAAGGCATTGTCGAGCCTGCTGTCAGGCTGCTTCCGATGCATCTTGGAGAAGAGGTCGTCGAAGATTACGTCGCCATGCGCTTGTCCCTGCGCGCCCATCCGATGGAGCTACTGCGCCCGTCCATCAAAGGATTGACCCCGCATGCCGTTCTGGCCACTGCGCCATTGCAGCGCACATCGGTCTGCGGGTTGGTGATCACCCGCCAACGCCCCGGAACGGCGTCAGGTGTGATATTTCTGACGCTAGAGGATGAAACTGGGGTGTCCAATGTCATCGTTTGGCCCAAGGTCTATGCCCAGTTTCGCCGCGTCGTTATGGGCGGGCGTTTGCTTCGCGTTACAGGGTATTTGCAACGCGAAGGCATCGTCGTTCACCTGATTGCACAACAGATCGAGGACATGTCGCACTGCCTTACGGACCTTGGGCATCCGATGGACGAGGTGATCGGCGAGACGCTGCCCCAAGCTGACGATACACCCCGCCCGCGCAAACAACCCGCCCGCGCCATGCATCCGCGCGAACAGGCTAAGCGGTTGTTTCCAAGCAGGGACTTTCATTAGAAGCCCCCGCCTATCAGTGGGTTTGTATTAGGATTGAATCGCGCGGTATGCCTTCAATCCGCCAGCAATATACCGTGCATTGAGCATAGCCCATCGCCCGCAATGCGGCGGCAGACAATGCGCCCCGATTGTTGGCATTGCAGTAGCAAATGACGACAGCGTCGAGGTCGTCAATCAGGCCTTCGACATTCATCTCAAGCTTGCCACGGCTGACGTTCAAAGACCCATCGATGTGCCCTCGCGTCGTGTTCTTCCTTGTCTCTGATATCGAGCGCGACGGCGCCGGATTTCAGCATTGCATCTACGTCACTCGGGGAAACGCTTTGGACTTGTGACATTGCTGCGTCTGCAAGTGATTGGAATTTCTTCAGTATAGGCCATTTTATGTTCCTTATATGGGGAGGGTTAATGGTGTGCGGTGTTTAAGTCGTCACCGCACCAATTGCTGTTTGTGCCTGATGTTGGCTGAGGAAAACGCGCCCCGTCAGATGATCCAGAAAACCAGACCCATTCAACCCGTCCATCACCGGTCCTTTGACCTCTGACAGATGGAAGGACACGCCGCCCAGATCCAAGCGTTCATTGATGGCCTCGAGGGATTCAAGCGCGCTCATGTCGATGGCGTTCACGGCGGAACACATCAGGATGACGTGCTTCAGGTCCGGTTGTTTTGCGACTTCGTCATAGACGCGATCCTCAAGGGCGCGCGTGTTCGCAAAGTACAGGCTTTCATCAACCCGTATGGTCAAAACGCTTTGGTCAACGATCACCTCGTGGCGCAAAACATTCCGGTAATGTTCAGTGCCCGGCACCTGACCAACGATAGCCATGTGTGGCCGCGATGTTTTGAACAGGTGGATAAGGATCGAAATCGCAACGCCGGTTGTGACGCCTAGCTCGACACCAACCGTAAGCGTCATTGCCATCGTGACGGCCACGGCGGCAAAATCTGATTTTGAGTATTTCCAAGTCTTTTTGAGGATCGAGAAATCGACAAGCGACAGCACGGCGACGATGATCGTTGCAGCCAGCGTGGCCTTCGGAAGGTGAAAGATCAGCGGTGTCAGGAACAGCGACGCCACCCCAAGGCCAATCGCAGTATAAGCGCCTGCCGCAGGTGTGGACGCCCCTGCATCGTAATTGACAACTGACCGTGAGAACCCGCCGGTGACAGGGAAGCCGCCAGTAAATGCAGCCCCGATATTGGCAGCGCCCAGTCCGATAAGCTCTTGGTCGGGATCGATGCGTTGCCGTTTTTTCGCGGCCAATGTTTGTGCAACCGACACAGATTCCACGAAACCAATGATCGAAATCACCACGGCGGACACAATCAAGCTGCTCCATAAATCCATGGAGAACGATGGTAGCGACAGCGGCGGCAGTCCCGTTGGGACGTCACCGACAATTTTCACGCCACGGCTCGCTAGATCAAACCCCCAGACAGCCAGCGTCGTCACAAAAATCGCAGCAACAGGCCCTGCCTTGGCAACAATACTCGCTGTGCGCACATTCAGCCCAAGCTTGATCAATAGCGGTAGCAGACCCTTGCGCACCCAAAACAGAAACGCCGTCGTCGTCACGCCAATAATGACGGTGATCCAGTTCACTTCATCCAGATGTTCGAATAACGAGGTGATGATTTCGAGTAAGTTATGACCGTTTGCATCAATCCCAAGGATGTTTTTCAGCTGGCTCGCGGCGATGATGATACCGGACGCCGTGATGAAACCAGCAATCACAGGGTGCGACAGGAAATTGGCAAGAAAGCCCAACCGCAAGAAACCCAGCACCAACAAAATGGCGCCCGACAGAAACGCCAGTGTAATTGCAGCCACGATATATTCCGAGGTGCCGGGCATCGCGACCTTACTGACCGCCGCTGCGGTCAACAGCGATACGACCGCGACCGGACCCACTGCAAGCGCGCGACTTGTGCCGAAAATTGCATAAAGCACGATCGGCAACATTGACGCATAAAGGCCCATTTCAGGTGGCAGTCCTGCCAGTAAAGCATAGGCGAGCGACTGCGGGATCAGCATGATCGTCACAATGACCGCCGCAACAAGGTCATTGGTCAAAGTCAGCCGATCATATGTGCGGCCCCACTCAAAGATGGGTAGATAGCGTGCTAATCTGGTCATCGTATTCAAGTCCAATCAGGCTGTCGTTGCGGGTTTGGTGACAAGGCGTGGTGACAAGGCAGCCAGGTCGTAACCTGCGTCTCCTGCCGCGCGTAAAATGGTGTCAGTACAATGGCCGCCATTGGACTTATTTAAAGCCCAGAGAGATGTCGCACGCATCCCACTGCGACAATATGCAAAGATCGGACCGGATGCCTGTGCCGTAAATGCGTCAAATGCGCTGACATCCGCGTCGGTGATTTGACCAGACACAACGGGTATCTGATGAACCTCAATTCCAACGGCATTCGCCGCGCGTGTGATTTCAGATATGGCAGGCTGATCATCTGTTTCGCCTTCGGGACGGGTCACGATGATTTTGCAAACACTGTGGCGCTTTAAGACCGCGATGTCTGATAGCGAGATTTGTGGGCCAACATAGGTCAGCGCATCTAGTTGCGTAATTTGCATGGGGTATCTTTCTGCGGCGCGTTGTTTGCCAATGATATGAAACGAGAGGGCTTATAGCCCGTTAATTGGGACTTTGAGCGTGGGATTTCCAGCCGCGTCTGCGGGGATTTCGCCTGCGCGCATGTTCACCTGAAGCGATGGAATGATCAGCTTTGGCACTGCCAACGTTGCGTCGCGCTCCGTGCGCAACTTAACAAAGGTCTCGCGGCTGGCACCTGCACCGACGTGGATGTTGTTTGCCTTTTCGTCACCAACAGTGGTTTCCCATTGGATGTCGCGCCCGTTCGGGCCGTAATCGTGGCACATGAATAACCGAGTATCATCTGGCAAGCTAAGGACCTTTTGGATCGAATCGAACAGCTCTCCGGCGTCGCCACCGGGGAAATCTGCGCGGGCTGACCCGGAATCCGGCATGAACATTGTGTCACCCGCAAAGGCCGCATCACCAGCGACATGCACCATGCAAGCGGGGGTATGGCCGGGGGTGGCCATGATGGATACCTCAAGTTTACCGATGGTGTATGTGTCGCCATCATTGAACAATGCGTCGAACTGTGACCCGTCGCGCTGGAATTCAGTGCCTTCGTTAAAAATCTTGCCAAAGGTATCTTGGACCTCGATGATCTTTGCGCTGATACCGATCTTTCCGCCCAGCTTTCCCTGCAAATAGGGCGCTGCAGACAGATGATCTGCGTGGACGTGGGTCTCAATTATCCATTCAAGGGTCAGATTGTTTGACACAATATATTCGATGATCTGATCGGCGTGATCATGGGTGATCCGGCCTGCGGCATAGTCAATATCCATCACTGAATCTACGACAGCGCAGGCGTTGCTGGCCGGATCAACAACAATATAGCTGATGGTGTTGGTCATCGGATCAAAGAACGCTTTTACGTCTGGTTGGGTCGGCATGATGTGATGCAGTTGGGTCATGATATTTCCTTTCAGGCGGGTATAGTCTTGCGCGATGGCAAAGCTGTTAATTTGGCGAGTGACATTCCCACAAGCATTGCAGGGACGAAGACGAGGACGCCGGAGGTCGCGAATGGTAGTGACGTCACAGCCGGACCGGGGCACAAACCACCCAAACCCCACCCGATACCAAATATTGCGGCACCTGCGACAAGGCGTGCATCGATGTCGTTGCGTGTTGGCAGGTGGAACATGTCGTGGAAAAACGGAGTGCTGCGTTTCTGCACGAACCAAAACCCGGGTGCAGTTACAAGGATTGCTCCGCCCATGACAAATGCCAAACTTGGGTCCCAGGTTCCGAATATATCTAGGAAGTTCTGAACCTTTGTGGGGTTTGCCATGCCAGACAAAATCAAGCCGGATCCAAAAAACAGGCCCGCGAATAGGGTGCTGAAGAAATGCATGATCTCAGCCCCCCACGACATGGCGAAGGATAAAGACAGTGACGACACCGGTTGTCATAAACGTCGCCGTTGCAATCATTGAACGCCCTGACATCCGCGAGATGCCGCATACGCCGTGGCCGCTTGTGCAGCCATTGCCAAGTACCGCGCCGAACCCGACTAGAATGCCGGCAAGACCAAGCAACGCCATGTTGCTTGAAATAGTGACAACCGGTGCTTGTCCGATAAAGCCGAACCACAATGGTGCGGCCAGTAAAAGACCTGCAATAAAGGTCAGGCCCTGCGGTAGCCCCTTTGTGTCAATTGCAGGCGGAAGAATCCTTGAGACGATCCCGCTGATCCCGGCGACCCGCCCGTGGCTTGCCATTAGGATGACCGCTGACAGTCCGATAAGCCCGCCACCCAAGAGTGACGCAAATGGTGTAAATTCAGTTTCCAACGTGAAACTCCTGATAGTGTTTACGAAAACAGTCACGTACTGATGTACGATGTGATTGACTTTATATTTACAATCGTTTATATAAGCGATATTGGATATGCAAGAAGAAAGTTTTCAAATGTTGGACATGACCGAACTGGAACCGAAAATTACTGATGCTGCAAAGCTGATGGAGATGTTGTCGCAACCCGTGCGCCTGCGCCTGATGTGCATTTTGTTAGATGGAGAACAAAGCGTTCTTAATCTGGCAGCAAGCGCGACACTGTCGCAGCCTGCAATGTCGCACCATCTTAAGAAGCTGCGCGATGCAGGGCTGGTTGAAACCCGCCGCGAGGGCCAGACGATCTATTATTCTCTCAAAGGCACCGAAGTCGCGCAGGTCTTGGAGCTGCTGCACCATCTTTATTGCGCTGTGTGATTAGCGTTGCCGGATAACTTTTTGCGCCATCACCGCAGATAAAATACCAAGTGCAGCAGCTGCCCAAAGCGCGGTGGTATAGTGTCCCGTCCAGTCGTAAATCTGACCTGCGAGCCACGGTGCAACCAGACCAGCAGCACCCCATGCCGTAAAAACACGCCCGTAAGCATGCGGGCCGTCCTCGCCCGGAAATAGATTGGCAATGGCTGCGGGATAGGTCGCGATTGTTCCGCCATAGGCAAACCCCACTACCCCCAAAAGGACCAGCGTCTGTTCGGGCAAGACTGCTAGCGCCAGCAGTGCTGTTGCACCGATAACCGGCAGGGTCGTAAGAATGTGCCGATGAGAGATCCTGTCTGATAACCATCCAGAAAGCAGGCTACCGACAAGATTGAAGCCAGCGATTGTGGCCGCAGCTATCCAACCGGCAAAGCCCGCCGTTGCCGCAATTTCCGCTGCGTGGCCGATGGCCATAAGTCCGGCAGCAACACCGCTTCCGTAGGCAACCCAGATCATAGCGATCAATCCAACTGGCAAATGCGTAACCCGTCGCGCGGCTTGCGTGTCAGTATATTTCACGCCACTTCTTGCGACCAAAACTGCAGCACCGATACTGACAACAACGACGACGGACCCAAGGGCTGCCATAGCCAAAAAGAAACCACCATACGTCAGCGCGACGTCAAAACCGTATGGGGACAGAACAGCCCCAAGGGCGTATGACGCCGTGACCACACCCATTGCGAGGCCCGCTTGATTGGGATTGGTACGTGCCGCGAATTGTAGCCCAAAACCATACCCAAGCCCGTTGGCGATACCAAAAATGAGGCTGTACCCAACCCAAACAAGCCAATATCCGTCAGCGATGCTTGCGACGCCGGCCCCAATGGCACCAAGAAACGCTACCCAGATATAAATTGTTGCGGGTTGCAGGCGGGAATAGACAGTCGGACCAAAAAGAACTGTAGCTGTCAGAAAAACCAAGCCGAAGGACTAAATCAGGCTCACCGTCGCCCGTGACGTTCCAAACGCGGTCTCGAGAGGCACCAAAAAAACCGAAAATGCGTGTATAGAGCCAAGCGCCATCGAAACCATGGATGCCGCGAACAGGACTGTGTGGCGTTGAGGATTTGATGAACTCATGGTGGGAACGTATCGTAAATGGCGCTTATGACAATACGCGCGATGCCACCGAAGTCCGCCACTTGCCAATTTGCCGTGTCAGTGATTCCCCACCTGTCACATTGGCCCGATTTTGCGGTGCGCGCAGACGGCGCTACGATCGTAATTCGTGGTGCGGTTTGGTTGTTAAAACCTTTCGGCCCGCAAAACCTGTGCGTCGGTGATGCTCACCACACCGATGTGTGGTTCGACCACCGCAAACGCCGCTTCAAGTAGTGTATCAAGTCGTTCCGGCTTAATCAGGCAGATCACCGCGACCATGCCCGCACGGCCCACTTGTCCGTCGCGTGACCAACGCCCCGACCGCCCTGATCCGCCCAATACCGGCAGCACAGTAAAGCCTGTGACTTCGGCTGCGTGCAGCGCGTCTGTTAGGCGCCGCTCCAAGGGTGCTTCGATCATGATCTCGACCCGTTTTGCGTCATGCATTTCCATGGTTTAGCCTCCTGTGACCCACTGCGCCATTGTTAGGTACAGCGGGATGCCAAGTGTCAGGTTGAACGGGAATGTGATCCCGAGCGAGAGAGTCAAATAAATTGTTGGATTTGCTTCTGGTAAGGCTACGCGCATGGCCGCAGGCACAGCGATATAGCTGGCTGATGCGGACAAGACCATCATCAGAACGGTGCCGCCTAGGCCAAGCCCAATCAGCATCCCAAAGCCCAATCCAATCGTGCTGCCAATCAACGGCATGGCAATTCCAAATGCAACGAGCTGCAGGTTGATCAGCCCCCTGGCTTGGCGCAATCCACGCCCTGCGATCAGCCCCATGTCTAGCAGGAACAGACACAATACGCCTTTGAATGGGCTGACAATAAACGGTGCTATTTCAGCAAGTCCTTTTTCGCCCGTCACAGCCCCGATGAAAAATGCGCCGACAAGCAACACGATGGACCCGTTCAACAAAATTTCACGCATCAAAGTAGGATCGAATTTGGTGCCTTTGCCACTTTTGGCCATAAGCCAAAGGGCGGAAAGGATTGCTGGGGCCTCCATCGCGGCGGCGACGGCGACCATATAGCCTTCAGCTTCAATCATGCGTCCTTCAAGCACCGATGTGGCGGCCACGAATGTCACAATCGAGATAGACCCATAGTGCGCAGCCACAGCGGCAGCATCGGTCTGCGATAGGTCCGTCATCGTTTTCAGCAGTGCGAACGCAATAAACGGCAGGCCAAACGACAACACGATTCCAACACCAACTGCGGCAAGCAGTGTTCCGTCAACACCGTGGGCGGCGACGCTTGCACCACCTTTGAACCCGATTGCAAATAGCAAATAGATCGACATGCCTTTGGCGACGGCTTCGGGTATTGTCAGATCTGACCGTGCCCATGCCGCAGCCAAGCCCAAGGCAAAGCTTAAGATGATTGGTGAAATCAGATTGGAAACGGCAAGGTCAAAAATCGCGTTCATAGAAAAACCTTTTGCGGTAAATTATATCGCGGAGAACGCGCCGATATTAGGATCATAAGCCTCTAAACTGCCATCGCCAATATCATTCCACACGCCGTGCAGCGACAAAGTGTCGTTCTCGATGGCATCTTTGATAAACGGAAATGTCATAAGGTTTTCAAGCGAAATCAGCACAGCCTGTTTTTCAAGTGCTTGCTTGCGTTCGGCCTCTGTGCCGTTGGGCAGGCGGTCAAATCCGGGGCGAAGGATATCCATCCAGCGGCCAACAAAGCTGCTTTTGCTTTCCAGTTCAGGGGCATGACCGGAACACATATTATAGCAGCCTTCGACTCCGCCACAGCCGGAATGACCCAGCACCACCAAATGGGATACTTTGAGCGAGGTAACAGCATATTCCACGGCCGCCGACGTGCCGTGGTATTCGCCATCGGGATTATACGGCGGGACAAGATTGGCGATATTGCGGTGAATGAAAAACTCGCCTTGGTCGGCGCCAAAAATGGCCGTGACATGCACGCGGCTGTCACAGCATGAAATGACCATCGCGCGTGGGCGCTGCCCTTCGTCGGCAAGGCGGCGATACCAGCCTTTGTTCTCGGCGAATGTCGTTGCTTTCCAACCATGATAGCGGTTGACTAGATATGCGGGCACAGGGCGGGCGAATTTCATTTTGAAGCTCCGTCAAAGTTTTACCAATGTTAATACGCATTTTCATGAATTTGGAAAAAATTCAATTGTCTACATCAACCATATGAAAACCAAGTTGGGCTAGCGTGCATGTATGGAACAAACACACACACGCTTTGCAGATAAATCTGCACCTATTCGCCCACAGGTTTCTGTATCAGTTTTGCATTGCCGTCAGACAGCGAGCCTTGACCCATGCCCTGTGGATCACATATTTGCCGTCAAAGGGCAGGCTGAAGCAGAGGAAATGATTTGCCGTGTCCTAGAGGATATCGCGCACCGTCTTTATGCGCTGCAAGTGGCCAAGGCCACCATGCATTTGACCAAGTTGCAAAGCCAGCTCGCCGGATCACGCAGGTCGCCGCGCAAATTGGCTTGACGGACGTGTCACGTACAGCGGCCCATGTCGCGACCGCTGCAAGGCAGGCTGATGGCGTCGCCTTGAGTGCGACATTGGCCCGGCTGGAACGGGGTTTTGACATTGCCGTCACCGAAATCTGGACGTTTCGAGACCGTCACCCAATTTAACTGGCCCTTGCGACTACCTGTTGGTGGGGTACTCTGACACAATAACAATTGTGGAAGATACTTTATGACCCTTGCTTTTGCCGACACCGATACGGACGCGATTGACCTTTTTGTCATTTCCAGTGATGACCTGGATCAAATTCCGCAGGGCGCGCAAGCGTGGGCGCAGGCACAAGGTTTCACGGGCCAACTTGGGCGGTGCATAACCGTTCCGTCGGCAGAGGGGGCCATTTCCTGTGCGCTTGTTGGGTATGGCACGGCTGCATCGCGGTCGCGTGGGCGGTTTCATATCGGGGTTGCAGCGCGCAAACTGCCGCATGGAATCTACCAGATTGTGTCTGATCTGCCTGCGGTCGACATGGAAGAGGCCGCACTTGGTTGGCTGCTCGAAACCTACCGTTTCGACTATTACATCAGCCCGTCTGCGCCTGCCGCAATGCTGGTTGCACCAAAGGGCGTTGACGCCGTCAGCCTTGCGATAATCGCCGCCGGAGAGGCAATGACTCGCGATCTGATCAACACTCCCGCGTCTGACATGGGGCCATATGAGCTGGAAGAAGCGTTCCGCGCGTTGGCTAAAGATCACGACGCAGAGGTGAATGTTATTTTAGGCGACGATTTGCTGTCTGCCAATTTCCCAATGATCCACACCGTTGGCCGCGCATCCACGCGCGCGCCACGTCTGCTCGATATGCGGTGGGGAACGACGGGGCCAAAGCTGACTTTGGTCGGCAAGGGCGTGTGTTTCGACACCGGTGGCTTGAATATTAAGCCCGGCGGATCGATGGGTTTGATGAAAAAGGATATGGGCGGTGCGGCCACCGTAATGGGCCTCGCACATATGATAATGGGTCTGGGGCTGCCGTTACAGCTGCGTGTGCTGGTGCCTGCCGTGGAAAACGGCATTGATGGCAACGCGTTCCGCCCGCAAGACATTTTGACCAGCCGTAAGGGTTTGACAGTTGAGATAAACAACACGGATGCCGAAGGTCGTTTGGTGCTGGCCGATGCTCTGACGCTATCCGACGAAGATGAACCTGATCTGGTGATTTCGATGGCGACGCTGACAGGTGCTGCACGTGTCGCCGTTGGTCCTGATATCTCGCCATTCTTTACCGACAATGATGCACATGCAAACGCGCTTGCCAAAGCCGCGAACCTAGTCGCTGATCCGGTCTGGCGTCTGCCATTTCATACTCCTTACGAGGCGATGATCGAGCCGGGGATTGCTGATTTGGATAATGCGCCAAAAGGTGGATTCGCAGGCTGCATAACAGCGGCCTTGTTCCTGCGCCGTTTTGTCGAAAGCCCTTATATGCATTTTGATGTCTACGGTTGGAACCCGTCAGCAGCCCCCGCACGGCCCAAAGGTGGGGTTGGCATGGGCGCGCGCGCTGTCCTTGCCGCGTTGCCAGAATTGTTGGATCTATGACAGATAGCCGCCTGATTGCTGCGAATAGGCGGGTCGCTGCCGCAAATTTGCGCGGGCAAGTGCAGGCCGAAGAATTTGTAGATGGTGTTCAGATGTCGGTGTTGCCTCCCGTGGTGGATTTAAAATCTGCGCCGAACGGGACACGCGAACGCCAGCTCTTGCGCGGTGCCACTGTCGCCGTATTTGAAGACCGCGACGGATGGGCATTTATCCAAGGGGTAGATGGTTATGTCGGCTATGTGCGTACCGAAACATTGGGTGCGCAGATCACGCCCACCCATATGGTAGGCACTCCCGCGACGCATGCATATCTTGAAGAGACGTTTAAGTCCGCTGACCTGATGGGCCTGCCATTTGGGGCGCGTGTCACTGTTCTTGATGAACGACGCAAGTTTTTCGAGACTGACGTCGGCTTTATCCCAAAATCACATTTGCGTCCGGTTGACCGGCTTTTCAGCGATCCGGTGACAATTGCGCAGATGCATTTTGGGGTGCCCTATCTATGGGGTGGAAATTCCACCTATGGAATTGACTGCTCTGGGCTTGTGGCGGCTGGACTGTCGGCCTGCGGTATCGCATGTCCAGCTGATAGCGACCAACAATGTGATGCACTTGGTGCTGACATTGGCGGCGATTTGCAGCGCGGTGATCTAATTTTCTGGCACGGCCACGTCGGATTGATGGTGGATGAGGCAACGATCATTCACGCCAACGCGCATCATATGGCGACGGCGTATGAGCCGATCAAAAACGCCATTTTGCGTATCAAGGCCCAAGGTGACGGGGACGTGACGGCCCGCAAACGGCTTTAGTCGACGACGCGGATCAACTTGCGTTCAAGAACGCGCAACACTTGCTTTAGGTCGTTGCCGCGTTTCAAAATCTGCCCATCAACTCCGATGACCGCATATTGGCCTTGGCGCAGGCGCAGCTTAGGGCGTTTTTCAACGCGGTAAATCGGGTTTTCTGCCGTGCGTTTGAACACTGAAAACACAGCCACTTCGCACAAGAACGACAGCCCATAATCACGCCATTCGCCTGCGGCGACCATGCTGCCATAAAGGCCCATCAGCAAATTGAGCTCCGTGCGATGAAAAGCCACTTGTTCTGGGGCAACTGGGTGAAACGGGATGGGTGGCTGCAAGGTCATAAGACAAGATTTGCGCTGAACGGGGGCAAATGCAAGGCGTCGCCGCAATCTTGCCTTAAAAGAACCACGCAGATGTCACCAAGTCTCCCTGATGTCGCCACAGCTTGGCGTTAAACATAACCCATAGCGACAAGGTTTCTGAAGGGGTTCGTTATAGCCCCCACCCAGTGTTCCCTTTCAGGACCTTTCGCTTATCCCCCCAATTAGCCACAACTAATTTTGTTGATCCGGTTCGCCGTGTCGATATGGAAATTCATCCGCTCGGGTCGATAATCTTGGGTGACAATTGAGTTTGGCCGAATTATGCGGACTTGACCCAAGATTAGCACTTTTTCCAAGGCGGTTGCGTCCTGTTTCAGCAAAGTATGATACCGGACAGCCCGACAGGTATCATCAAGACCGGTCGGTAGACTCTGCCCAATTGGATCTTTTGCGATTTGGGACGATGCGGTTGTGCAGGCCGCGAGGGCGAGAAGGACAATTAGTTTTTTCATGATATTAGTAATGCGCGGTCAACGAGGTGCTTGGCAAGGTTACAAAACGCACCTTTGGTCCCCGCTCGCGCAAACTGCAGGTTGATAAGATCACCTATATCGCAGACCATGCATTAGATTTGATGAGGGACTGAATATATGATGCGTACAAGAGCCGCCGTAGCTGTCTCCGCTGGGAAACCGCTGGAGATCATGGAAGTAAACCTCGAGGGTCCACGCGCTGGCGAGGTGCTGGTTGAGATCAAGGCGACAGGCCTTTGTCACACCGATGAATTTACCCGGTCTGGTGATGATCCCGAAGGTATTTTCCCTGCGATCTTGGGCCACGAGGGTGCAGGCATCGTGATTGAAATTGGTGAAGGTGTGACCAGCTTAGAAGTTGGCGATCATGTGATCCCGCTTTACACGCCGGAATGTCGTGAATGCGACTATTGCCTGAACCCAAAAACGAACCTTTGTCAGGCCATTCGGTCCACGCAAGGTGCGGGATTGTTGCCCGATGGGTCCACGCGTTTTTCCATGCTCGATGGAACTCCAATCCATCATTACATGGGCTGTTCGACGTTTGCGAACCATACGGTTGTGCCTGAAATCGCGCTTGCGAAAGTCCGCAAAGACGCCCCGTTTGATAAGATTTGTTATATCGGTTGTGGCGTCACCACGGGCATCGGTGCGGTGATTAACACTGCCAAAGTCGAAATTGGCAGCCGTGCGATTGTGTTTGGTTTGGGCGGTATCGGCTTGAACGTGATCCAAGGATTGCGCCTTGCGGGGGCGGATCAGATCGTTGGCGTCGATCTCAATGACGACAAGGAAACGATGAGCCGTCACTTTGGCATGACCGACTTTGTGAACCCGTCCAAGGTTGTGGGTGATCTGGTTGCCCATCTGGTAGAGCTGACTGGCGGTGGTGCGGATTACACATTTGATGCCACGGGCAACGTCAGCGTTATGCGTACGGCGCTCGAAGCCGCTCACAAAGGTTGGGGCGAAAGCATCATTATCGGTGTGGCGCCCGCTGGCGCTGAAATTAGCACGCGGCCGTTCCAATTGGTTACGGGGCGCAGCTGGCGTGGGACGGCCTTTGGCGGCGCGTCTGGCCGCACGGATGTGCCGAAAATTGTCGACTGGTACATGGACGGCAAGATCGAGATCGACCCAATGATCACCCACAAGCTCAAGCTTGAAGACATCAACCATGGGTTCGAGCTGATGCACCAAGGGAAATCCATCCGCGCTGTTATCGAATTTTAAATACCCCAATACGTGAAAAATTGGCCCAGTCACCCGACTGGGCCTTTTGCGTTTTCAGGGACTTGTGTTTTTCGCATGATATACTAACTTAGAACTATTCTAAATTGGAAGTATGACCATGATCCCCGGTTTCGCCAATCGCCGTAAATTTCGTGACTTGTCTGAACAAGACATCCTCGCGCTTGCAATCTCATCCGAGGAAGACGACGCGCGAATTTACCGCAGCTACGCAGAGATGTTGCGGGCTGACTACCCAGCCAGTGCCGCAATTTTTGACGGTATGGCTATTGAGGAAGATGGTCACCGGCGGCAGCTAATCGATTTGCACGTTGTCCGCTTTGGTGATGTAATCCCTTTGATCCGGCGCGAACATGTGTCGGGGTTTTACGCCCGTCGCCCGGTTTGGTTGATCGAAAACCTAGGGCTAGACCGTATCCGTGATGAAGCCTCTCAAATGGAGCGCGACGCCGAACGGTTTTATACCATTGCCGCGACCCTGAGTGCCGATGCCACGACCCGCAAATTGCTTGGTGATCTTGCCGCTGCAGAAGCCAGCCATGCGGTGCGTGCCGATGATCTTGCAACTGCGCATTTGGGCGCTGACGCCAAAACATCCGAAGACTCCGCAGCCGAACGTCAGTTTCTTTTGACATGGGTGCAGCCAGGTTTGGCAGGTCTGATGGATGGATCCGTGTCGACCCTCGCCCCTATTTTCGCCGTCGCCTTTGCGACCCAAGATACATGGACCACATTCCTTGTTGGATTGGCTGCGTCCGTGGGTGCAGGTATTTCGATGGGTTTTACTGAGGCTGCGTCAGATGACGGTCAAATCTCTGGTCGTGGATCGCCGATTAAACGCGGGATTGCCGCAGGCGTAATGACCACCTTGGGTGGTTTGGGCCATGCGCTTCCCTATTTGATCGTGGATTTTTGGACGGCTACCACTATCGCGCTGATTGTTGTGTTTGTTGAACTATGGGCGATTGCGTGGATTCAAAACCGGTACATGCAAACCCCGTTTTTACGCGCTGCATTTCAGGTCGTCGTGGGCGGTGCATTGGTGTTCGCAGCGGGCGCAATTATTGGGTCTGGCTAGATGGTACAAACCATCGTCGCAGAAGACCTGAACCCAAAAATAAACCGCAATGGTCCCAGATGATGCGTGTCAATAACGATAAACCCTGACCGTTCATAAAGTGCGCGCGCCCTTGGGTTGGTATCAATCACGTCAAGGCGGACATGTGTGTAGTCGCGCGTTTTTGCCTCGATCATGATGGCCTGCAGCAGTGCTGTGCCAACGCCTTGGCCGCGCGCGCTGGGTGCCACAAAAATACCATCCATCAGAAAGCGGTCGTTTTCTGTGTCGCGTTCTAGCAAGCTTAATAATCCGGCGCGCCATGTAGCCCCAAAGACACCGTAAACATGCGCCAAATTGCGGAATGTCCCGCCGACCAATGCGCCTTTGTGCGTCTTGAAACCCACGACACCAAGCAATTGGCCAGCATCATCGTGCGCACAAATGGCATGTGATCCGTCAAGTACGGATTCAATGAATGCGAGCGCTTTGGCCTTTGGGCGCATCACGCGTCCCAATTTCGCACCGAATGCCTCCCAATAAAGCGCAGTAACTGCCGCTTGATCATGGTGGGCAATGCCGTTGCGAATAATCAAAGACCGAAACTCTCGAATGGGATGTATCTGACAAAATCGCCGTGGTTGATCGCTTGTGCTTCGTCGCCCAACTCGACCAACCCGCTTGCCCACGACAGCCCTGAAACGCGCCCTGATCCTTCGGATCCAAATGCAACGACTTGTCCTTCCTCAATACGCGCGCGTATATATTCGCGGCGACCAGCCTTTTTGGTTTTTGAGAACGCGGCAGGCACTGGGTAACCGACAGGATCGGACCATTCGCCGCCTGCCAGAACCGAAAGGGCAGGGCGCGCAAAAACCAACGCGCAGACCATTGCGGCGACCGGATTTCCAGGAAGCCCAAACACCGGAACCCCGTCCCAAAGACCCAATGCCAAGGGTCGTCCCGGTTTCATCGCAACCCGCCAAAGCGCGAGGCTGCCTGTGTCTTGCAACAGGGCCGAGATGTGGTCTTCGTCGCCTGCAGACGCGCCGCCGGAGGTTAGGATCACGTCACAGCGCTTGGCTGCGTCGTTCAGGATTGTACGCAGCTCGTCGCGATTATCAGGACCACATCCGAGGTCGATGACCTTGTGTCCCCACTTTCGGGCAACGGCGCAAAGCATGGGTCGGTTTGCGTCATAAATTTGATCTATGCGGGCGGATTGACCCGCTTGCGCCAGCTCATCACCGGTGGATAAAATACCCACCCGCAACTTGCGCCTAACAGTGACACTGCCAATACCTGCGGCTGCCATGGTGGCCAAATCTGCAGCGGTTAGCGTCCGGCCTGATGTTAGTACGATTTGTCCCGCGGTCATATCCTCGCCGGCCTCGCGCGCGTTTGCGCCGGATTTCAGCGGTCCATGAAACAGAATTTTGGCGCGATCGGTGGTGACGTCTTCTTGCAAGATAACAGTGTCGGTTCCGCGCGGCATGGCTGCACCTGTCAGGATGCGAATGGCATGACCGTTGGGCACCTGTGACGTATAAGGGGTTCCTGCCGCTGCGCGACCATCAACTAACGGCACCGCATGCGCACCTTGACCAATTGGCCCCGCAAAAGCATAGCCGTCCACGGCCGAATTCGGCGCTGGCGGATGAGCACGTTTTGCAGTCACGTCAGCCGCCAAAATATGACCAGCGGCGCGTGTGATTTCGATCTTTTTCGAAGAGGTCACTGGTGACAGCTTGTCTTGCAAATGTGTAAGGGCCTCGGACACGGGGGTCCAATGAGCGCCTTGTGGCATGGCGAAACAATCGTTGCGCAAAGTGGGTGCCTTGGGTTGAAGAACACCGAGGATCCAGCCTTCTTCAGGGGCATTTACGTCCATCAGATTGGTCAAATCTGCGGGTGACAACGATGCAAAATGAGCCGCTATGGCCTGAACTTGATGAGCGTCCTTGATCATGCCATCAGGCGCGGGACCTGCGAGCAATGTTGGCCAAATTTCAGCGATTGTGATCGCCGCACCTGCACCCTCAAACGGCCAAACGCGCAGGTTGTTCGCAAAGAGTTTTCGCAGACGGTGCAGTACCGGTAAACCCATCATAACCTGAGATCCAACAGCACCTGCACCTGCCATCTGCCAGCACGTGAAGCTGCCCTTTGCGCAGGTCTCAACCCTTCGCCGCTCAGGGAATTGACTGGACGAACGGTCACGCCCCTTGCGCGGAAGATTGGGAATATCGCGGGACAAGCCATTGGCCCAGAACGGCCCTGCGCCACCCAACAGAGCGTTCAAGTCACCTGCGACGTCAAATCGGTTGTTGGTCTTTGGTGTGTCCGTGATGTGGTCCGTGAACCATGTCCAAAGGGCGAACGGGTCATTGGAGCCTGTCACCGATTTGGTAAAACCAGCCGGATACCCAAACGGAAAGTCAAACCCCGCCAACACGCGTCGGTCGGCCGCCATTTCGGTAGTGAATAGGTCGGTCAGCCAAACTTCGACCAACTGGCGCGTCCGAAAGTAAACTGGATCCTGCCCAGCAATACACGCCCAAATGGCGTCCTTTGTTGGCCTCGGGCCACGGTCATTGCCGCCTGACCAGTCAACCATGACAAAGGTGTCATATGTCATAGGCCGACCTGAGCAAGGATGAAATCAGCGATCTTGGTTGTATCATCGAGGTCAAATACTGGCTGTATGACAGACACTGCGCAGTCTGCTGCGACACCAATAATTGTGGGGTCGGTCGGGGCCAAAAGCGTGCCTTTGGTCATTTTTCGGTAGGTTTCGATCTTACGGTGATGGTCGGTTTTGTAGCCTTCGATCAGTATCAAATCGACAGGATCAAGTTGCGCCAAAAGAGTTTCGAGCGGCGGTTCTTGCGTGCCGCGCAGCTCGCTCATTAACGCCCAACGGGTGCCCGATGACAGCAACACCTGCGATGCGCCAGCGGTCCGGTGTCGGTAGCTATCTTTGCCCGCATGATCGACGTCAAAACTGTGATGGGCGTGTTTGATCGTTGACACAGAAAACCCGCGCGCAGTGATGTCGGCCACAAGCCGTTCCATCAGGCCAGTTTTGCCTGTATTTTTGTATCCAACGACCCCAAATACCTTCATAGCAGGCCTCTTGCTTGGTCCAAATCTGCGGGTGTGTTCACGTTGAAAAATGCGGCGTCATCTGAAAATTCAACAGTGGCTGCCCCATGACGGGATGTCCAAAGCACGACTTTACGCAGGCCTCCCAATAAGGCCGCCCGCAGGTCATCGCGCAATGCTGTCGGCCAAAGACCAAACGTCGGTTGTCGCCCGCTTGGCGATGCCGCGAGCGCCATGCCTGACGGGCTGTTTTCGGCGGCCAGTTGAAGCTGAGGGACAAGGTCACACGGCAGGAATGGCGTGTCAGCAGCGGCAGTCACGATATGACTGGCGCCTTGATCCGCGGCCCAATCCAACCCTGCAAGCACACCGCACAGGGGCCCTGCAAAACCAGGAATACTGTCCGCAATAATCGGTAGATTCAGATTGGTGAACCGCCGCCCATCGCCGTTTGCGTTCAGCGCAAGGCCAGCGCATTGCGGATCAAACCTGCCAATCACGTGAGACAAGATCGTGCGGTCGCCCAAGATGAGCAATCCCTTGTCTCCGCCGCCCATACGCGTGGCCTGACCGCCAGCCAGAATGACACCAAGAGGCTGTATCATTTGGCACCCTTTCGGCTTGATTTGCGCGGCTCGTCGCAGACTTTGCTGGGGTCTGCATCGCGGATCAGGCGGCTTTCGCCGGACAGGCAAACGAACCGCTGCCCGCGCATCCGGCCGATCAAGGTCAGACCGATTTGGTTTGCAATCTCGACGCCCCAAGCAGTGAACCCTGATCTGGATGCCAGCGTGGGTATGCCCATTTGAGCGCATTTAATCACCATCTCTGATGTTAGGCGGCCAGTTGTGTACATTGTCTTGTCGGCGGCAGACACGCCTTCTGACAGCATCCAGCCTGCGATTTTATCGACAGCGTTATGCCGACCCACGTCTTCCATATAGACCAACGGACGCGCGCCTTGGCAAAGGACTGTGCCATGGATAGCACCCGCGCTTAGGTACAGCGACGGGGTCGTATTTATCTTGGCCGCAAGCGCATAAAGGTCGGACGTGCGCACAGATGTATTGGGGAGCTTGATCTTATCCAACCCCTCCATCATATCGCCAAAAACAGTGCCGACTGCACACCCGCTGGTGCGAGTTTTGCGCGCAAGTTTGTCTTCATAATTTGTGATGTTTTGGGTGCGGACCACGACGGTTTCCAATTCTTCGTCATAGTCGACGCCGATTATGTCGTCGGTGTCGTGCAGCATCCCTTGATTGCGCAAAAAACCAAGCGCCAGATAGTCGGGATAATCGCCAATCGTCATCGCGGTGACGATTTCCTGGCTGTTCAGAAAAATCGTCAGGGGGCGTTCCTCGACAACATGTAGGTCAACGGTATCGCCATTTTGGTCGGTACCTGTGACGCCACGGGTCAATCGCCCTGCATCCGGCGTAGGGGCTATCAGAAATTCATTGGAGTCATCACGCATCTCAGTTTGTCTTTCGGCAAGGGCGAGAGTAGATCAAGTCTGTACCCGCATAGAATAGGCCGAAGCCATGACAGTCGCCACCACCAAATCCGCCTATTGGGCGGGTGTTCGCGACGGGCTTCCGTTTATCGTGATGGTCGTCCCGTTTGCATTGCTTTTCGGTGTGGTTGGGATCGAGGCGGGGCTGTCGATGGCTCAAACTATGAGTTTTTCAGTTCTTGTGATTGCAGGTGCGTCACAGTTTGCGGCGCTACAATTGATGTTGGAAAATGCAGCGATCGGGTTTGTGCTGTTGGCAGCATTGGCAGTGAATTTGCGGATGGCGATGTATTCGGCGGCCCTTGCGCCTCATTTGGGGGCCGCACCATTTTGGCAACGGGCGTTAGTTGGCTACCTGAACTTTGATCAAAGTTACATGGCATCCATTGCCAAATATGAGGACAACCCTCAGATGACGTTGCCGGCAAAGGTAGCATATTTTCTGGGGGTAGCGCTGGTTATTTCGCCGCTATGGTGCGTGTTCACTTATATTGGTGCGCGGCTTGGGGCGACGGTTCCTGCGGATATTGAAATTGCGTTCATTTTGCCGATTGCATTTTTGTCGATGGTCGCGCCAATGCTCAAGTCGCTGGCGCATGTGGCAGCTGCGTTCGTTTCGCTCATCGTTGCGATATCGCTGGCGGGTTTGCCTGCAGGTAGCGGGCTTTTGATTGCAGCAGTCTGTGCGATGCTTACGGGTGTCGTGGTCGAAACCTGGATGGAAAGGGCGAAGCGATGAATTACACTCAATCCGAAATTTGGCTGATCATTGGCATAATGGCTGTCGGCACATTTGCGATCCGGTTTTCTTTTCTTGGATTGATCGGCGCAGGCGCCATTCACCCCCTGATCGAACGGATGCTTCGATTCACGCCAGTTGCTGTACTGCCGGGCATGGTTGCACCTTTGGTGCTGTGGCCTACCAGCGCAGGTGGCGAACCGACCCTGTGGCATTTTATGGCCGCGGCTGCGGCGCTTGGCGTGGCGTATAAAACACGCAAGGTTGTTTGGGGGATGCTGGCAGGGTGCGCGATCTTTTTCGGACCGCTGATTATTGGCTTGCTTTAAGCGCGGCGTCGATTTGGGCGGCTGCAACAGATTTATCATCACCGTCGGCTTCGCGGTATTCGGTTAGCTCAACACCTGGAAGCATTGCGAAAGTATTACGTAATGCGTTGGGGAAAAGCGTCGACCTAATAGACTCAAATCCGGGTAATTGACCCAAAATAGCAGACGCGGCGCGCGTACAGCTGCCTTGACCGACAGGACCGTAAGCTAATGCCAACCGTAATGCTTGCTCCGCGACGTCTGATGACACAACAACGCGCTGGCCTTCAACATAGTACGTTTCCCGCGCGTGGTAGCTTACGTAATAGTCTTCAATTTGGGGGGACATACCGAACAACACGTCATTGCGTTCTGGGATGCGCGCATTGGCGAATGATCCCGCAGGATCAAACAAAACCCGCTGACTGGCATCTATTAGAATCGAGGAATGCGCGCCGTTACCAGATCCGATGTTGCGCATGGTATATAGGGTCAACGCCTTGGGCCCAGTGCCCAGAAACATAGTCGCATTGACCGCGCTGTCGGGCGCCCAGACGGAGTCGCCACCTGCACAACCTGCGACGACTAAAGGAGCGCCCAATAAAAATGCACGCCGCTGCATCAAATTATCCGCCGATCAGCGCAAGCAAGATCAGTGCAACGATGATAATGATTGAGGCCTTTGAAACCATGGAGAGAAAGCCGTCAAATGTCTTTTCCTGAACGGAAGTGTCCATTTTGCCGTGTTTATGTTCAGCCATCAGAAGAATCCTTCTTTGTATTCGGTTGTTCGTTGGATCCTGCATTAGCCCATATTTCTTATCTTGTCACGGGCGCTATGTCGTCGCATCCTCATCACGATCCAGCTCTTGTGCGAGCTGGAATCCGATGCGGTTTGGTTCCGCTTGATCAATATGTTTCGGGCTTGCGGTTGACATCACATTAAGCTGGCCGACATATTGGATCAGTTGCGTTTTCGCGCCAGCGCCATTGGTCCCAAAATACGTCACGATATCGGGGTCAAAATACCCCAAACCTTCAATTTTTATGACACCTGCGTCACCACCAGCAAAACCAAGCCCAACTTCGTGGTCATTGTCCAAGGTTTCCTCGAACGTCTTGATGTACATGATGATCCGCTCATAGGCCTATTGGGCAGGGCTTTTTTCTACCGGTTCCTTCAGTGCTTTGGGCAAATCAGCGTGTTTGCCACCTTTGGCTTGGGACAGATGGATTTCATGCAACGTTGCCAGATGCGCATTTTCCATCGCGTCCGCAGAGGTTTCGATCGTGTCTTGATTCTTGATCATAGGGGCACCGCAGTTGTGTCTTTCATATCCTCCATAACAAAACTTGCTGAAATATCTGATACAGAAATCCGTGATGTGAGCCTTTTGTAGAATGCGTCATATGCAGGCACGTCTGCCACGCGCACGCGCAGGACGTAATCGAGGTCGCCCGTCATACGGTATGCGCCGACCACTTCGGGCATCGCTGCTAGCGCCGATTGGAACTGTTTCATCCACTTTGCATCATGTGCATTGGTGCGGATCATCACCATCGCCTGCAATGGACACCCCGCCGCAACCGGATCCACCAGCGCCACGCGCGCTGTGATAACGCCTGAAGCCTCCATTTGTTTGATCCGCCGCCAACAGGCATTGCGCGACAGGGTCACTGCATCGCTGATGGCGTCAACAGATGCTGTCGCGTCCTTTTGCAGCATAGATAAGATTTTGCGGTCGATTACGTCAATATTTTCAGCCATGCTGGGATGGTATCCTATAAATACTCGAATGGGCAGTGTCATTTGGGACGCGCGCGCAGGCAACAACAGGTAGTGTGTTCTTATTCACAAAAAGGACGCGTCACACATGTCAGACACCAGCCAATCTTCCCGCCGGAGCCCAATTGCCGCATTGTTCACCGATCACCCCGCGACCGTGAATGAAACCTATTTTGAGCATATGCGTTTTGCACTTGGGTTTGCATTTTGGCTAAGCGTGGCCGCGTTGGCCGCATTGGTGCATGCTGTTGTTCCTGCGATTTGTGAAACAACAGCTGGTCGCATTCTCAAACGCCTGCATGCTCGTATCGAGAGCCGTCACTGATATGTGCCGCATCGCGGCCTATACTGGCCCATCTATCCCGCTTGAAAACATCATCGTGCGACCTGCGCATTCGTTGATAGAGCAAAGCCAGCACGCGTCCGAGGCCAAGCTTGCGGTGAATGGTGACGGCTTTGGCATTGCTTGGTACGGTGATGATGCAAATCCGGGTCTTTATCGGGATGTGTTGCCTGCGTGGTCGGATGGAAACCTAACAAGCCTGTGCCGCATGGTGAAATCGCATCATTTTATTGCGCATATCCGTGCAAGCACGATGGGTGAAACAAGCCGCGCCAATTGTCATCCGTTCACCCACGACAACTGGTCATTTTGTCATAACGGCGAAGTCCCGCATTACCCCGCGATTCGCAGGCAGCTAGAAGCAGCTCTGCCAGATGATCTGTACGCGGCGCGGCGCGGAACGACTGCTAGCGAAATGATCTTTCTGACGTTGCTGGCCAATGGGCTGAACGATGATCCCGAACGCGCACTTGCTGCAATGTTCGCTAGCATCGGCCGTGCGACGCGCGCAGGACCAGTCCGTTTGACCTGCGTATTCTCAGATGGTGCGCAACTTTATGCATATCGCTACGCGTCTGATGATTTGTGCCCGACGTTGTATTTGTCGGAAACGCTCGACAATGGTGGTCGGGCTTTGGCGTCTGAACCGCTTTGCGGGGACGGAGACCGTTGGGTTGAAGTTCCAACAAATCAGTTGATGGTGGTGTCTTCGGGCGCATTAGCCAAGGCGGCATAATAATAGGCGCCATCGTCGCCCAATGTCCGGCTAGCTTGCCCTGCAAAATACAGATGGTTTACGTGTGCGACCGCTTCGACCAAGGCCAATCCGTATTCGCCGCGCCCAATTTTTCGTTTAAACAGTGGGGCAAAGCATTGGCCAGCGGTGCGCGGTTCCGACAGGTGTTTTAACAGGCGATCCAACGCACCACGATGATTTTCGATCATCTGATGAAGCCGCAAAGGCAGCCCTGTGAATGGCAGTTTATGGCCGCCGAGAACCAGTTGATTGTCAGTCGCATAGGGCTTGAATCTCTCGCAGGATAAGAGCCAGTCTTGAACCGGATCGGCTTCGGGTTCTGCTGCGTAGACACCTAGATTTGCGCTGATCGATGGCAGCAATTGATCACCACCAAGAACAAGATTGTCGTCGCGGCTCCAGAACGTGGCATGTTCTGGGGCGTGACCGTCTCCCATCCGAATATCCCACTTACGTCCACCAATGGTGATTGTTTGCCCTTCTTTTAGGCGCGTATAGCCTAGCGGTATAGGTGCGACGCAATCGGCAAAATTGAACGGGCGCTCGGTTCTGCGGGCGGTATATTCTTCAGGGTCCATACCGGACTGGATGTAATACGCGAGCGTTTCCGGCGTTGGAACAGCATGCGGATCAAGCGTCAGCATCCGTGTCATCAGCCATGCGGTGCGGGTCGTTGAAAACGCGGCACCGCGTTGCATGAACCAACCGACAAGCCCTATGTGATCTGGGTGGTAATGCGTCCCAATGATCCGGCCCACGGGTTTGCCAGCAAGCGGCCCTACGAGCAGTTTTTCCCAAATCTCACGGGTCTTTTTGGTATCGAAGCCGGTATCAATCACGGTCCAGCTATCGCCGTCATCCAACGCATAAACATTCACATGATCCAGCGCCATTGGCAGCGGTAAGCGCATCCAAAGAACACCATCGGCCACAGTGATTGCTTCACCCTCGACGGGGGGCGTGGAAAACGGGTAGCGGATGCCAGCGCTCGCCATCCTATGCGACCAGGTCGTCGGTGGTGATCGCCATCAGATCGGACGCACCTTCGCGGGTGTGGGCCAAAAGGCTGCTGTGTTCGGGCAGCAGGCGTTTGATATAGTACGTCGCAAGTCGCATGCGGGCAGCCTCACCGGACATGGCCGCGGCCAAATGTGCGTGTCCACCCAAGACCCGCGCAAAGGCGCGCAGATAGGGCACAGCACCAGCGAACCGGTTGGTCAAATCCTGTTCCACTAACCATTCTGTCGTTTCGCGCAGGGACGCAGCGGCATTCCAAACGGCGTTTGCCAAATCGGATTGGTTTGCCTTTGCCGCGTCTGCGCCTGCTTCAATTTCATCCAAAATTGCAAATGCAGCCTCGCCGCCGTCCATCAGTTTGCGCGCCACGAGGTCCATTGCTTGGATGCCGTTGGTGCCTTCATAAATCGCGGTTACACGGACATCGCGGGCATACTGGGCCGCACCGGTTTCCTCAATATAGCCCATGCCGCCATGAACTTGCAGGCCAGTATTGGCGACGTCGATACCAACATCTGTGCCGAATGCTTTGCCAATTGGGGTTAAAAATGCTGCGCGGGTGCGCCAAGCGTCGTCGCCCGTAGCAGCCGCCATATCAATCGCAACAGCGTTCATCAGAGCGATGGACCGTGCAGCGAAAATATCAGCCTTCATGCTGGCCAACATGCGGCGCACATCTGCGTGTTCGATGATTGTGCCGGACCCGCCAGCCTTGCCCTGTTTGCGGTCCATCGCATATGCGAGCGCGTGCTGGTATGCGCCTTCAGCTGCACCGATCCCCTGCACACCAACACCCAGACGGGCGTTATTCATCATGGTAAACATCGCCCCCATGCCGCTATTTTCAGCGCCCACAAGCCAGCCTTGGGCGCCAGAATATTCCATCACAGCAGTAGGCGACCCATGCAGGCCCAATTTATGTTCAAGCGATACAACGCGCAGATTGTTATGCTTGCCAAGTGTGCCATCCGCATTCGGGATCAGTTTGGGAACCATAAACAGGCTGATACCTTTGGTGCCAGCAACACCGTCGGGCAGGCGGGCCAAAACAAGGTGGCAGACGTTTTCGCTAAAGTCATTGTCGGCCCAGCTGATGTAAATTTTCTGACCTGTGATCGCATAGGACCCGTCGCCATTTGGCACGGCCTTGGACCGCAACGCACCTACGTCAGATCCTGCTTGCGGCTCGGTCAGGTTCATCGTGCCGCACCAGTCGCCCGAAATTAGCTTGGGCAGATACAGGTCTTTGATCGCGTCAGACGCATGATGCTCTAACGCTTCGATCTGACCTTGGGACATCAATGGGTTAAGCTGGAGCGATAAGCAGGCGCTGGCCATCATTTCGTTTACCGCAGTCGTCAAGGTCATCGGCAGGCCCATACCGCCGACGTCCTCGCTGGCGGACATGCCGATCCAACCGCCGCTTGCGATCGCGTGATATCCATCACCAAAACCTGGCGGCGTGCGCACAACGCCATTTTCAAGCTTGGCTGGATTTAGATCCCCTGCGCGGTTGAGCGGGTAGAGCACCTCTTCACAAAGCTTGGCCGCCTCGGACAAAATCGCGTCAGCCATGTCGTCGGTCGCGTCCGAGAAACGTGTTGTGCCGGTAACGGTCTGGAAACCCGCGACGGTGTCCATAATAAAACGGTAGTCGCTGACAGGGGCGCGGTATGGCATGGGTTTTCTCCGAAAATGTCTGGCTACTTGGCAAGCGCGGCTGGCGCAAGTATGCCACTTAAATCTAATACTAGGGTATCGTAGCACGAGGTCCTTTCAACTGAAACGCAGCGTCATGAAACAAACCAAAACAAAGATCTTATCGCCCGATGCCCATGGGTTGCGTGAAGCGACCGACATTTTGCGTGCAGGTGGTCTGGTGTCGTTCCCTACCGAGACGGTTTACGGCTTGGGCGCGGATGCGCGTGATGATGTAGCGGTCGCAAAGATTTATGCGGCGAAAGGGCGGCCCTGCTTTAATCCGTTGATCGTGCACTTGGCCGATGTGTCGGCAGTTTCGCAATATGTGCAAATGAACGACGCAGCTAAACGGCTTGCTGACGCATTTTGGCCGGGTGCATTGACGCTTGTATTGCCGGTGGTGCCAGTTGGAACCATATCTATGTTGGTAACCGCTGGGTTAGGCACTTTGGCGGTGCGCGTACCTGACCACCCCGTAGCGACAGCTATGTTGGCGGCGTTCGGTGGGCCGGTGGCTGCGCCATCTGCAAACCCATCAGGTCGGATCAGCCCGACGAAGGCCGCGCATGTTTTGGCGGGCTTAGATGGACGTATTGATGCGGTGGTTGATGGCGGGCCTTGCGGCGTTGGTGTCGAATCCACGATTGTGTCGTGTGTCGGTGCTCCGACATTGTTGCGGGCAGGGGGTATTTCAATCGAGGCGTTAGAGGCATGTTTGGGTGCGCCTTTGCTGCGGGATGAAGACCCCGATGCGCCAGTATCACCCGGTCAGCTTGCGTCGCATTATGCGCCCAATGGATTGATGCGTTTAAACGCATCCTACGCAGAACCGCATGAGACTTGGCTGGGTTTCGGGGGGGTGAACGCTGACCTTAATTTGTCGCCTTCGGGCGATTTGACTGAAGCAGCGGCCAACTTATTTGGTATGTTGCACCAATTGGACGCATTGGGCGCGAAATATATTGCTGTCTCGCCGATCCCCGCCCATGGTTTGGGGCAAGCGATTAATGACAGATTACGCAGGGCCGCCGCGCCCCGCGATTGAGGGGACAGCATGGCACATGGGTATGATAAGGGGCGTTTGAACCTTCCATTCGTGGGTATCGCGACATTTGGAAAATACGACTATCAACCTGACTGGTCCGCGATTGATGCCGATGTGGCCGTTGTTGGCGCACCCTATGATTTCGGAACACAGTGGCGCCCCGGTGCGCGGTTTGGGCCACGCGCGATCAGAGAGGCATCAACCTTGTTCTCCTTTGGTCATGCAGGCGCATACGACCATGAAGACGATGTGACCTATCTGGGCGAAGGCACACGGATCGTCGATATCGGAGATGCAGACATCGTGCATACTGATACCGAACAAAGCCATGCGCGGATCGAAGACGCCGTGCGTGCCATTCGCGCTGCTGGGGCCTTGCCGGTTGTGATTGGCGGTGATCATTCGATCAACATTCCATGCGTGCGTGCCTTTGCCGACCATGGTCCTATTCATATTTTGCAGATCGATGCGCATTTAGATTTCGTCGATGAACGGCATGGCGTGCGGCATGGCCACGGTAACCCGATGCGCCGCGCGGCTGAACAGGATCACGTCACGGGGCTGTCGCAGTTCGGCATTCGTAATGTGTCATCAACGGCCAAGGACGGGTACGAGGACGCGCGTGCGATGGGTTCGGATATTTTGTCCGTGCGTCAAATTCGGGCGCTGGGCGTCGCGGCCGTTGTGGACCGTATTCCAGCAAATGCAGACATCTACCTGACCATCGATATCGACGGCTTTGATCCGTCAATTGCGCCGGGTACAGGGACGCCGAGCCATGGTGGGTTTTTGTATTACGAAGTGCTCGAGATCATCGCCGCTGTGGTAAAGCGCCAGCGGATTGTGGGGATCGATTTGGTCGAAGTCGCGCCAGATTATGATCAGACGGGCGGAACGGCGATTTTGGCGGCGCAATTGTTGCTCAATGTGATTGGGCGCATTTTGCATCATCGGGGGTGATGCGGCCGGTGGAGGGCATTTTTCCAAATTGGCCCTTTGTATGATACCTTTTGGTATCGTAAATAAGGAGTACCAAAAGGTATCCTATGAGGTGCTGCGCAATGTTAAACCAAGAGCAAATGGGCTTTAGAGCGTTAGCTGACCCAACGCGACGTGATATTCTGCAAATGTTGGCCGAGCGTGACATGACAATCATAGAGGTAGCTGAGAACTTTCAGATGACCCGCGCGGCCGCTAAAAAGCATCTTTTGATCCTCAATGAAGGTGGTCTCATCAACGTGCGCTCGGACGGGCGTACCAAGGTGAATACACTCAATGTGGATGGCATGAAGAAAGTTTTTAGCTGGTTCGACTACTTTGACACCTTTTGGGATGACCGCCTTTCCAAACTTAAAAGTGAAATCGAAAAGGAAATCCAATGACCTAAACAAGCATTCAAAAGACAATATTTTTCAAGGCGCCGGCTGCAACGTTTTGGGATTACCTGACTGATCCAAATAAGTTGGCGATTTGGTTCCACAAACCAAAATCCCCGCTGGTCGTAGGCGACTATGCAATGTGTGGAACCGATAGCAGTGACAAATTAATGCGGGGGACGGTGTTGCTGTCCGAACCACATTCTCGGTTAGAATATACATTCACAATCACGCCGATGGGCGATGCCGTAAGCACAGTGCGCTGGGCCTTGGATGAGGTCCCCGGTGGCACAAAACTGACGCTGAAGCATGAAGGCTTGCCTGCCGGTGAGGCAGCGTTTGGTCTGACGCTGGCGTTGGACAAGGGTTGGGATGATTATTTGGCGCGAATGCGTGCAGATGCCCACGCAGACTAAAACTCCGAAACCAGATCGACCGTCGCGGAATTGCGGTGGTCTTAACCTTGCTGTCGCTCGATATAGCTACGCAATTCTTCTGCCTCTTGGCGGGCTTCACGCAGCCCATCCATTGCCGCGCGCAATTCGGCCTCTGTCTGGGACAGTTGATTGGTGATCTCGGCCTCGCGCTGCTGAAGATATGTGATCGCTTGGTCGCGAGTTTCTTCTGCTTCGTGAAGGGCTTGGGCCATTTTATCAAGCTCGTCAATTTCAGCCTTGGTCACGCGGCTAAATCGATTGACCAGCCAACTGGCGAACCAACCAAGCATAAAGGCCACAAACAGGATGATCGCGGTGGCGATGATGAATTCGTTTCTGTTCAAGGTCTTGTCCTACTTACTATTCGCTTGGAGCGGCTTCAATGGCTTCGAGTGTGGTCAATTCTTCGACGGCACTTTCTGGTACAATCAGTGAAAACTCAATCCGGCGGTTGGCTTCACGCCCATCTTCGGTGTCGTTTGTTGCAATCGGGTCGGCCTCTCCAAAGCCTACGGCTTCGAACGAGCTGACGGGAATGCGGCGTTGACGGAGTGCCACAAGAACCGCACCTGCGCGTTCCTGGCTAAGCTGTTGGTTCATTTCCTCGCGGCCTTGGCTATCGGTAAAGCCTGCAATTTGTATACGTAGATCGGCGCATTTTTTGAGAACGTCTGCAATATCGTCGACGATCGGCAGCGTGTCGGCAGTGATCGTCGCGGAACTCGGATCGAACAAAATTTTGCGTGCGTTCGTGATCGCATCAATCTGAGCTATGCATTCTTCTGGCGTTGGCAGACTTGCAATTGGGTCAAGCTGTTTGACATACGTCACATTAATTTCAAAACTGGATGTTTGACCCAGCTTATCAATCAGTAAACGGGTGATATCCGCTTGCGCAGTTTCCAACCCAGTGTTCCCTTTGATGATCATCTGATCGGGCTCTACGACAACGGAACCGTTGGACATTTTTGACAATGCCTCTATCCCCGCCAGAACACGCACAGCCCATCCAGCGGGCAGGTCGCTGACCACGCGGGTGCCCATCGTAACATTTGCGCGCCCGAATTTGGCCATCGCATAGTTTTCGGCAGTTGTGTTGATCAGGTCATCGGGAATTCGCCCGCGCAACTGTACCGCGCCCTCTGGGCTGCGGGTGGCGGTGAATTGTGGTGGGCCGTCTGCGCCTGCTTGGGGCGTAGCAGGCAGCTCGGCATTGAGCGCAAAGACGTCGGGCAGCGCGTTTTCCAATTCACCAACGACGCTGTCAAATGTGCTTTGCTCGGTACCCTGCAGCGCGACCAGCGTTACATCCGTATCTGAAATAGTGACGGTCCCGCCACCTAAAGAATTGACCGCGTCAATTGCGCCTGCAACGGCACTGCCCCACGTGCGGGAGGGTACACCAAGCGCCTGTACACAGCTGCTTTTTCCTTCAAAGCCTGCGGCAGAGGCGGCTACCATAATTACCCGTTCCGCATCTGGGCTATCTGCGGCGCAGGCGTCAAACCGAACCCCGTCAGTGTCTTTAGTAAATCGCGCTGTAAATGGGGAAATTACCGGCCGCGGCGCACTAATAGAAACCGCTAGTCGGACACCGTCAGGGGTATTATGCGCAAGTGCAGTTTCCAGCCGATCTTTGTCAGCGACGCTATCAGAGATTGCGTTTATGGCAACGCGCTCCGCACCAACAGAAATCTTGGACCGAGGCAACATTTCAAGCGCACGTAGGCTGTAATTGAGCGCAGCTGGCCATGTGTTAGGAACAGGATAATCCGCGCTTTCCAACAGATCAGTCACAGACTGGCCATTTGCGATGTCCGTGATGCGAGCTGCTAGTCGGTCACGGTCAGTATCAGCCGGAATAAGCCCAATCAGCGACACACCACTATCATTGCGTAGAATTTCAATCGCAAATTTAGGGGCTGCAATGTTGCCCGATTCGGCGACGCTAATGTTGTCGATAACGCGGCTGGCATCAACGATGCTGCCAGACGCAGAGATGGCGCGGAACCGCGACGCCTCGGTTGGGGCTTCGCCCTCAACGATCACCTGGAGACCGTCGCCAATGACAGATGCCCAATCATATCCCCGATCTATAAGGGTTTCACGCACGGCCACGACTGATCGATCTTGAACAAAGGCCACTGTAGAGTGAGCGGCCAAGGCTGAAATCAACGCGGCACAGATGAAAACACCAATGCGAAGAAAAAGGGCGGAATGGCGCATGTGCATCCGTTCGTTGCGATATTATTCGTCTCTTGAATAAGGGCTAGTGCGGTTAGGTTCAATCACAGGAACGCAGCGATGGCGAAAAACGGCAGGGGGATCAGCCCAGCGTCGCGATTTGTCCGAAATAGACGCAGTAAAAGCGGCCCGTCATTTGCGTCAAATTTCTGCAATTGCCACGTCATGTGCCAGCCCATCGCCCACGGACCGATAAGCGCCACTACCAACGACAGGATCGACCGATCTTGCGCTGCGAACACAACTGCGGCCCCCATCAGCATAATCGTCGCGGTCATAAAACCGCGCAACCATAGGCTTGTCTTTTCCCCAAACAGACGTGCGGTAGATTTAACCCCAATAAGCGCGTCATCTTCTGCGTCTTGATGCGCATAGATCGTGTCATAAAACAGGGTCCAGAAAATGCCTGCCGCGTATAACAAAATGGGGGCAAATCCGATTGATCCGGTATGTGCGGCCCAAATAAGCAACGCGCCCCAATTGAACGCGATCCCAAGGAATACTTGTGGCCACCATGTGAACCGCTTGGCAAACGGATAGATCGCCACAGGGATGACGGATAAAAAGCCGAGTGCAATCGCCAAGGCTGGGTAAGTCAGCAAAATTACTAGCGACACCAACGACTGTACCAGCATCCATGCAAGTGCGGCTCTCACGCCCACTTGGCCCGATGGAATGGGCCGCGACCGTGTGCGTGCAACTGCCGCGTCGATATCGCGGTCTGTGATGTCGTTCCATGTGCAACCCGCGCCACGCATGAGGAACGCACCAATGCCCGCAGAGACCATCAGCCACATATCAAACATGCTTGCGTGCCCGTCGGCCAAGATCGCAAGCGACAGCGCCCACAGACAGGGCAGATAAAGCAGCCAAGTCCCAATAGGCCGATCCGCCCGCGATAGCCTAAAATAGGGCCGCGTGGACGTAGGTGCCAAGCGATCAACCCAATTTCCTGCACTATCTGCTACGGCACCCTCTGGCATCTGGTGATTGGCAGTCATATGTTCTCTTTCATGGCATCCAAAGTTCGTCTTTTTGTAGATCATCCGCTGGGTCAGGCGCAATCAGTTCCGTTAGCGCGGGACCAAGCGCATTATTTGTTTGGGGTCATGCGCCTTGGGACAGGTACAGTCGTGTCGCTTATTAACGGGGCGGACGGCGAATGGGACGGGGAAGTAGTCGAGGCGGGTAAAAAGAGCGGTGTTCTTTTGTGTCAGTCCCAAACCAAGCCCCTGCAAATGCCCCCCAATGTCTGGCTGCTGTTCGCGCCAATCCGCAAAGAACGTACCGCGTTTATCGTGGAAAAAGCGACCGAGCTTGGGGCTGCACGGATCATGCCCATCCAAACTGAATACACCAATAATGCCGACCGCTTGCGTGTTGATAAACTGCGCGCGCATGTGCTTGAGGCAACTGAGCAATGCGGCGGCACCTATGTACCGCCAGTCGATGACTTGGCCAAGCTGCCCAAAGTGCTTGATGGCTGGGATCCGGCCCGCCGGATCATGTTTTGCGATGAAACAATGCTTGGGCAAGCGTCGATCCTAGATGCAGGACTTGCCGGTCCATGGGCAATCATAATCGGCCCCGAAGGTGGATTTTCCGACAAAGAACGCGTGCGGTTACGCGGCATGCACTGCGCCCACCCGGTTAGCTTAGGCCCACGCATTTTGCGGGCAGATACAGCAGCCGTTGCGGCGCTGGCGCTATGGCAAAACGCAATGGGGGATTGGGGATGATCCGCCTTGGTCCCAATGAGCAGCCGATGATTGAGGCTTTTCTGACTGAACATCTTGATACATCGATGTTCCCGCGATCGAACTTGCAAGAATACTGGATGAATGGTGGCCACACCCGCGCAATGGCTTTTTGGCGAGATACCAATGTAGGACCGATAACTGACCTGTTGGGAATTACCGATGAAGGTATGGTTATGCCGCATCTGAGATCAATTCTCGACAAGGATATCATGGCGACCCTCAATGGGCGCACGGTCATCGGGATCATTGGAGAACAGACAAGCTGCAGGCGTGCGCAACGGGCTTTGGGCCTGACGAATTCTGACTTGCATCTTGATAAAGACGAAACCCTTTTTGCGATGAACCTTTCAAATCTCTCAAGTGTTAATACAGACTTAAGCATACGCAGTTTCATAGAGTTTCTGCGTGATGTCTTGGTGGGTTGGATGCACGATTACCTAACTGAAACGCTGGGCACTCTGGGTGACGACGCTTTTCCAATGGCTGTGCAGCGTTACAATGACTTTGCCGGAAAAGGCAGTCATGTTGTTTTAGTGGATGCGGATACTCCAGTTGCGATGACCGGGTTTAACGCGCAAGTCGGGCAGACCGTACAAATCGGGGGAGTTTATACGCCACCTGAATTGCGTAGGCGTGGATATGCGCGCACGGCGATCGAGTTGCACTTAGCGCAGGCTAAAAAATCTGGCGCGAAGCGGGCACTTTTGTTCGCTGATGATCCGGCAGCAATCAAAGCTTACCGTTCAGTGGGCTTTTCGGACATTGGTAAATTCACGCTTTGCATATTTTCCAAACCAATGGGTATCTCAAATGTCTGATTTCATGCGACCCGAAGCGCGGGCATCTTTGTGGCGCTGGCGCGAGGCACTGACTGGCCTTGCCCTTGTTGGTGTAGGCCTGTGGTGGACCTTGGGCAGTTTCGGGATTGTGCGTTGGATCGGTGTGGTCTTGACTGCAGGGGCTGTCATCCTCGTGATTGCGGGTATTCAGCGGGCGCGATTCCGGCAAACGGGCGAGGGGCCGGGAATTGTGCAAGTTGCCGAACGACGACTTGCCTATTTGGGACCTTTGACAGGGGGGCAAATGGATATCGCCGACCTGACACGTCTAGAGCTTGACCCAACTGGCCATCCCGCCGCACATTGGATCCTGACGGGCATCGACGGCCAGTCGATCGCGATCCCTGTGAACGCGCAAAACGCAGATGCATTGTTTGATCTATTCGGTAGCCTGCAAGGCATCCAAATGACGGCGATGCTAGACGTGCTGTCACAAACACCTGATGTGCGCGTCACGGTCTGGGAAAAAACACCAACCTTGCTACATTGACAATGCAGCGTGTTCGCGGCACCGATAACCCCAAAACTTGTCCCATGACGGAGCCTTTCCCAATGTCCATTCCACAGTCCGACGGCGGCCCAATCGAGCACCACGACCAACTGGCACAATTGCTGGCTGACGGGTGTAAACCCAAAGAAGATTGGCGTATCGGCACCGAGCATGAGAAATTTGGCTACTGCAAAGACACGCATCAACCGCTGCCATACGAGGGCGAGCGGTCGATACAAGCTGTGCTGGAAGGCCTGCGCGACCAATTCAATTGGGCACCAGTCGAGGAAGAAGGCAAGATTATCGGCCTGACCAAGGGTCTCGCTAACGTCAGTCTCGAGCCGGGTGGCGCGTTGGAATTGTCCGGCGCCCCTGTCGAAACCATCCACCAGACCTGCGACGAGGTAAACGACCACCTGCGCGAAGTGAAGGTGGTATCTGATGTCCTTGGGGTGAAATTCATCGGCCTAGGTGCCGCACCTGAATGGTCCCACGAACAAATGCCGTTAATGCCCAAAGGGCGTTATAAGCTGATGAACAACTACATGGAAAAGGTCGGAACCATGGGCACGGCGATGATGCGCCGGACCTGCACTGTGCAGGTGAACCTTGATTTCGGATCAGAGGCCGACATGGTGCAAAAGCTGCGCGTGGCCTTGGCCCTTCAGCCGGTTGCAGCCGCGTTATTCGCCAATTCACCGTTCTTTGAGGGCAAGCCAAACGGCCATAAATCTTGGCGGTCGCGCATCTGGCGTGATCTTGACGGCGACCGCACAGGCATGTTGCCCTTCGTCTTTGAAGATGGTTTCGGGTTCGAGGCTTGGGTGCAATGGGTTCTCGATGTGCCGATGTATTTTGTGCACCGCGATGGCAAATACATTGACGCGCTGGGCATGTCGTTCCGCGATTTCCTGAAAGGTGAATTACCCGCATTGCCCGGTGAAAAGCCGCTGTTGTCGGATTGGGCGGACCATCTGACAACCGTTTTCCCAGAAGCACGGATCAAACAGTTCATTGAAATGCGCGGTGCCGATGGCGGCCCTTGGCGACGCCTGTGTGCATTGCCGGCGTTCTGGGTTGGGCTGTTGTACGACCAAACGGCGCTTGATGCCGCATGGGATCTTTGCAAAAATTGGACCGCTGAACAACGCGAAGCGCTGCGCGTTGCAGCGTCTGTTGATGGGCTTCAGGCAAAGGTTGATGGGATCAATATGCTTGAACTGGCCCGCGAAGTTGTTGCGATTTCTGAGGCGGGTCTTAAGGCCCGTGCACGTCCAGGTGCGGGCGGGCTTGTGCCTGACGAGACACATTTCCTGAATGCGCTGAAAGAAAGCATCGAGACAGGGCAAACCCCAGCCGATGAATTACTGGGAAAATACAATGGCGAATGGGCGGGGGATTTGTCCAAAATTTACGACGAATATAGCTATTAACCTTGCCGTAATTTTGCCCCGATTGTCCCTTATCTGGAAACAGTGAGGGGGCAGCACAATGTCACTATTCTTAAATCCGCGCTTTGCGATGTTGCTGCTGGTCGGCCTGCCTTTGGTCGGCGGGGCGGTTGTGCATCCGCATGGGGCCAGCGCATTTATCATGGGCGCGTGGGCTGGCACGTTGATCGTTGCTCCGCCATTGATGATTTGTCTTTGGGTGCTTGGGTTGCGGACAATCGGGCAGCTTTTGCGTCCGCTTGCACGCTTGCCAATTCTAATCGGGATGACCGTTGTAATATTCTATATTTCTGACGCAGAAATTGGTCTGGGTGGACAACTCGCTGGCGGCGGGGCGCTGATATATTGGTTGCGTCATGGGCGTGGCAGCGCGATCATCTAGTGGCCTATTTTTGGTTCCTGACCCGCGCGCAATCGTTTGATGTTGGTCCTGTGACGCGCATAAATCAGCACGGCCAAAATGCATGAAAGCACAAACAATTGCCCATCCGTTATATATGCCACGATCAATGGTGCCCAGCCTGCGGCAAATAATGCTGCCGCTGACGAATACCGCCCAATGGCGGCAACGACGATCCAAATGGCGCCTGCAGCCAAACCAACGATCGGTGACAATGCGATCATCAGGCCAAAATATGTCGCGACGCCTTTGCCGCCCTTAAACCGCAGCCAAACCGGAAAACAGTGCCCGATAATCGCAGCCAAACCTGCCAATTGTGCAGCATCTTCGCCCGCAAATGCGCGTGCGATCAGAACAATAGCGGCACCTTTTCCCGCATCAAACAGTAAAGTCAGCGCGGCCGCCGTCTTGTTCCCTGTGCGCAAAACATTGGTCGCCCCGATGTTGCCAGACCCAATATCGCGCAAATTTCCAAGGCCCATGACGCGCGCAAGGATCATGCCAAATGGGATTGATCCAAGCACATAACCTGCAATCGCCCATAGGATGAGGCAGATCGTTGGTGTGATAAGTTCAGGCATTATATTTCCTCGCTGACAAGTGTACCGCCGACCCATGTGCCAAGGACAACGCCTTGCATACGTGCGCCGTCAAATGGGGTGTTTTTTGATTTGGATTTCAGCTTAGCGCGGTCCAAAATGAACGGCGCGTCAGGGTCAAACCAGACCAGGTCGGCGGGTGCGCCGGCACGCAGACGGCCCGTGTCCAGCCCAAGTAACCGCGATGGGTTGAGTGACAGCGCTGCAAATAATTTTGGCAAGCTGATCATTTCGGCATGATACAAACGCAAGGCTGCAGGCAGCAATGTCTCAAGACCGACGGCCCCGCTCGCGGCTTCTTCAAACGGCAAGCGTTTGCTTTCTTCGTCTTGGGGTGTGTGCATGGAACAGATGATGTCAATCAGCCCATCTGCGACTGCTTGGACAACGGCCAAACGGTCATCTTCGGACCGCAAGGGCGGCTTGAGCTTAAAGAATGTCCGGTAGTCGGCCACATCCAATTCATTCAACGTCAGGTGATGCACGCCGACGCCCGCTGTGATGTTGAGCCCGTTGCGTTTAGCGCGTTCCAGCGCAGGCAAGGCGCGCGCAGTGGTGATTTGGTCGGCGTGATACCGTGCGCCTGTCATTTCTAGCAGGGCGATATCGCGGTCCAATGCCATACGTTCCGCCATCGGCGTCACGCCTGGCAGGCCGCGCAATGATGCAAACTTGCCCGACGTCACAGCGGCCCCTTCCGACAATCCGGGGTCTTGGGCATGAGCGATGACCAATGCACCAAGGCTACGAGCATAGGTTAGGGCGCGGCTAAATACCTTGGTATTCGTGACAACGCGATCGCAATCGGTGAACGCCACAGCGCCAGCATCCTGTAAGAATCCGATCTCGGTCATCACAGCACCATCGCGGCCTTTGGTCAGTGCGGCCATCGGCAATACGCGTACCGGCGCATCAAGTGCGGCACGGCGGGATACAAATTCAAGCGTTTCAGGTAGATCAATCGCAGGCAGCGTATCGGGGCGGGTCACGATAGTTGTGACGCCACCCGCAGCGGCAGCCCGACCAGCAGAGCGGAACGATTCCTTGTGTCGTTCACCGGGTTCAGAGACCTTAACACCGATGTCGACGATACCTGGCGCAAGACAGTTACCAGCGCAATTGACGGTCATTCCAGCCACGTCAGGCTTTGGCTCTTCATAGACCTCAGCGATCAAACCGTCACGAACCCGCAGCGCGCCAAGCGTGTTAGTCTGCGCCACGGGATCAATCAGACGGGCATTGATGAATATCGTGTCTGTCATAGCATCTATCCCGCAATCCATATCATCACCGCCACCAGTGCAAATAACACTAGCAACGCATAAGTTGCGACGCGACCGGACATGGCCGCGTCGGACGGCTTTTTCCGCTTCTGCGGCACCGTGCCAAACGCGCTATCGGTTGTGATCGGGCGAGGCGCTGCCATGGTCGGTGTTTCGCGTAAAACCATCACAAGCCGCACATCGCTTGGTAGATCGATATTGATCGCGCCGTCACGAAAGGCCGCCGACATCACCAGCACCACAGTCCCGATCAATCTGCGCAAGTTTTCTGCTTGGATGTCCGACACAGGCATGTCGTATCCGTTACGGATAAAATCAGGCAGGCTCATATCCACCAACAAACCCGGCGTGATCGCATCGACGTAATCGGTGTTCAGCACAACGTTCCCGAACACAGCCATCATCGCCGCATCCGTCTTGTCATCCAGCCCATCAGGGGCGGGCCGGTTCAGCTCAAGCACATAGATCGCGCCGTGGTCGTTCGCGGGGACATTGATCATGCGGTCACCTCTTTTTCGGCACGGTATGCACGTAGGTTTTGCGCCAGCAGATCCATCGCAGCCATGCGCACGGCGACGCCCATTTCGACTTGGGTTTGGATCACACTGCGGTTGATGTCATCGGCGATGTTGCCGTCGATCTCAACGCCACGGTTCATTGGACCAGGGTGCATGACAATGGCGTCGGGTTTGGCATGGGCCAGCTTTTGCGCCGTGAGCCCGTAGCGGTGAAAATATTCACGCTCTGACGGAATGAAACCACCGTCCATGCGTTCTTTTTGCAAGCGAAGCATCATGACGACATCAACGTCCTTTAGCCCCTCCTCCATGTTGTCGAATACTTCGACGCCAAACTCTTCAATGCCCGATGGCATCAGGGTCGGCGGGGCGATCAGGCGGATGCGGTTTTCCAATTTGCCAAGCAGCATGATGTTGGACCGCGCCACGCGGCTGTGGGCTACGTCGCCACAAATCGCGACGGACAGGCGGTGCAAGCGCCCCTTGGCACGGCGGATTGTCAGGGCATCAAGTAGGGCTTGGGTCGGATGCTCATGGCGCCCGTCACCTGCGTTTAACACAGCGCCATTGACCTTTTGCGCCAGCAAATCGACCGCGCCGGAATTGGGGTGCCGTACGACCAACAAATCGGGGTGCATCGCGTTCAGCGTCAGTGCTGTATCAATCAGGGTTTCGCCCTTTTTGATAGAGCTTGCCTGCATCGACATGTTCATCACGTCGGCGCCAAGGCGCTTGCCCGCGATCTCAAAGCTTGCTTGCGTGCGGGTCGAGTTTTCAAAGAACATGTTGATCTGTGTCATGCCCGCCAGAACCGTTTTATTGACGGTCCCGCTGCGGGTTTGATCAGCGTATTTATCCGCCAAATCCAACAGTGTGGTGATTTCGGTGGGATGAAGATGCTCGATCCCCAAAAGATGCCGCGCGCGGAATGTCATCGCTTCTCCTAAAATCTCGCCTTTTGCGCTTATAGAAAACGCGCATGGCTGGGGCAAGCGCGACCTTACACATGACGTCGATTGGCGCTACTGTGTGTGTTATGGATTCTATGGACACATATTGGGCAGATCGCGCCGCGCTTGAATGGCAGGTCGAACTGGGCGTGACAGAGGCGATACTGGACGCGCCTCTGAACCGCTATGAAGTCCCTGAAGCAGTGGCCAAACCCGTAGTTGCACCTGTGGCAAAGGGCCCGCCAGCGATACCTGTCCCCGTTGAAGTGGACTGTGTTGCGCAGGCGAGAAAGTCGGCTGATGCTGCCCCTGATTTGGCCGCGTTGCAGACCGCAATTGGCGCGTTTGATCATTGTGATCTAAAGCGTGGCGCGCGCAATTTGATCTTTGCCGAAGGTGACGCTGCAGCCCGTATTATGGTCATTGGCGAAGCACCCGAACGTGACGAGGACCGCGCTGGTACAGTGCTTTCAGGCGACCGACGTCTTCTGCTGGATAAAATGTTCGCTGCGATCGACCTTGGTGTCGCGCATGATGATGTGGCTCGCCGCGTTTACCTGACAGCCGCGTTTCCGTGGTCTGCCGGATCGGTCCCGCCAAAGCCTGCAGACATGGCGACTTTGACCCCGTTTCTGGAACGACATATCGCGCTTGTGAATCCTGATGTCCTTATTCTTATGGGAAATACCGCCTGTCAGATGTTACTGGGAAAGTCTGGCGTGTCGCGGATGCGTGGCCAATGGGCCGAGGTATTGGGCCGCCCCACCATGCCAATGATGCACCCTGCACAGTTGATGCAAACTCCGCTTGCCAAGCGTGATGCTTGGGCTGATTTGCTTGCTGTTCAAGATAAACTAAGGGGATAAAATGAGCCAGATTGACACGCCGAAAGACTTCATCCCTGTGCGCATCGCCGTTTTGACCGTGAGCGATACGCGGACCGCTGAAGATGACAAATCTGGCAATGTGTTGGTCGAACGGATTGCAGCCGCGGGCCATGTTCTGGCCGCTCGCATGATCGTACAAGACGAACGCGATATGATTGCGGGTCAGCTGCGCGATTGGTGTGCTGACGGCGCGATTGATGTGGTCATTTCCACGGGTGGCACGGGGCTGACTGGGCGCGATGTTACCGTCGAGGCGCACCGCGATGTTTACGATAAGGAAATCGATGCTTTTGCCACTGTTTTCACTATCGTCAGCATGAACAAGATCGGGACCAGTGCGGTGCAAAGCCGTGCGACGGGTGGTGTGGCAAATGGTACCTATTTATTTGCGCTGCCTGGAAGTCCTGGTGCGTGCAAGGATGCTTGGGACGAAATTCTGGTTAAACAATTGGATTATCGCCACAAACCCTGCAATTTTGTCGAGATCATGCCGCGTTTGGATGAACATCAACGCCGTAAATAGTTACGATGCCGTGCAGCCTTGGATGTCGACGGCGCGATTTTGCCCAAGCACGGTGATCCGAATGCCTGACCGATCCACCGCAAAGCTGGTTCCATCCACATGGATTAAGTCCGATGTGGCGGTAATATGCGTTGCGGTTCGGGTCACATCTGGTTCGGAGACCCAGACGTAAGGGTCTGATGTTTCAATGATAATTGCCTCTGGACCTTGTTGTGACAGCGCGGTGCGGGTGGTGATTTGCATGCCGCCGGACGTCGGGGCGATGGTACAAGTGACGGCGCCGACTGATGCCTCTGATGCAGTCAACGGGCGGTTCATAAGGGCTGCTGTGATTGCTGCATCGCGTGGCGCGTCTAGGGGAAGGAGCGTGTCGAATTCCAAATTTACAGGAATGCAAATTTCTTCGCAGACCCCAATGTTGATGGACCCTGAAAGGCGGATATCGCCCACGTCATTTGGAAATATCTCGACCGGAATTGTCACTGTGCCATAGTATCCGATGGACCGCATTCCGTCTTGGTCGAACACGTCTGGGACTGGCCAGTGGAATGCGATGGACCCGACATTAGTAGATCCAACCCATTGAATTAGAGGCGGAATTCCAGCGTCTCCGGGTGCGCGCCAGTAGGTTTTCCAGCCATCTGACATGTCGATACGCAGGCCTGCCATCACGCTGCCACGGCTGGTTTGTGGACCGGCAAGCACGGTCAGTGTTGTGTTGTGATCGGCGGGACCAGCGTAGGTAGGCGTGGCCATTAGGGCGAGGAGGGCAAGCATTTTCATGACCCCTGAATACGCACCCGCATGATCATTTGAAAGTCACATGCTTGTGCGCGGCCTGACACATCTGCCCTTGCACCTTAGGTTTGCGGCACCCATCATAGGGATATGGACCCTGATGACTTTAATCTTGTTGGCAAATTGCTGATTGCGATGCCCGATATGGGTGATCCGCGCTTTGATCGATCCGTCATCTATATGTGCGCCCATTCTGAAGAAGGGGCCATGGGATTGATCGTCAATAAGCCGCAACCGAAATTGAAATTTGTTAAGCTACTTCAACAACTTGATATAGATGTTGAGGGCACTGTGCGCGATGCGCGTGTCCATTACGGTGGCCCTGTTGAAGGCGTGCGCGGGTTCGTTTTACACACCGATGACTACCGTACTGAGGGCGGTACAATCGATGTTGCCGACCACATTTGCATGACTGCAACGATGGATGTTTTACACGACATCGCGCGGGGCAAGGGGCCGCAAACGGCGCTGCTTGCATTGGGATATGCGGGCTGGGGCGCGGGCCAATTGGAAGGCGAGATCGTGCAGAACAGTTGGCTGACCTGTGATGTAGACGCAGGCATCGTTTTTGGCACGGATAATGACGCCAAATGGACGGCCGCATTGGCCACATTGGGCATCAGCCCAGAGCTGTTGTCATCAACCGGCGGGCACGCTTAACCCCTGTAATTTTTGCATAAGTTTCGTATAAGTTTTGCATATGCCGTTTTAGTCGGATGCAATCAGCGTCGTGATGATTGCGACGGCACTGTCAGAGCTCCAGTCTGCCTCGCCCTGAAGTCGCGCGATCTCGTTACCACTGGGGTCCATGATCAATGTTACTGGCAGGCCGAGCACGCCCATAGATCGCGCAAACGATTGCCGCGCATCGGTGTGCAGCGGCAGGTTGTCGATGCCAATTTCGTCAAAGAATTTTTTCATCGCGGGTAGCGGGTTTCGACCTGTTGCGACCGTCACGACTTGGAATGTGTCGCCGCCGAGATCGGTTTGCAGCGCCGATAATTCGGGCATTTCTTTGCGGCAGGGCGCGCACCATGTGGCCCAGAAATTGAGCGCAATGTATTTCCCGTTGAAATCCGCGAGCGTCATTTCAGTGCCGTCTTCGGACAAAAATGCCACGTCTGTGCCTGCGATAGCTTCAGAGTGAAATACCAACTTGCGCATGTCGCCAACCCGTAGCGCCTCGAGATCGGCCGTCTCTGCGTGACCAATGTTTGCAAGCAGCCCAAGGGCCGTATAAAGCAGGATTGATTTTAACTTGCGCATGAAAGCACCTTTTCAACATGACCAAGACTGCCAATTCGATGTGGGGTGGCCGTTTCGCCGCCGGACCTGATGCCATCATGGAAGCGATTAACGCATCCATCGGCTTTGACCGTCGTATGGCCTCCCAAGACATCGCAGGGTCTCGCGCCCATGCAGCCATGTTGGCCGCCTGTGGTATCATCACAGATAAAGATGCAGATGCGATTGGGGAAGGCCTGCTCACGGTGTTGTCAGAAATTGAAGCAGGAGATTTCCCGTTTTCTGCTGCACTAGAAGATATTCACATGAATGTGGAAGCCCGATTGAAGGATTTGATCGGTGAACCAGCGGGTCGTTTGCACACCGCGCGTTCGCGTAACGATCAGGTTGCTGTCGATTTCCGCCTTTGGGTGCGCGAACAATGTGACGCTGTTGATTCTGCGCTAGAGGCGTTGATGCGGGCGTTGATTGGTCAGGCAGAGGCGGGTGCTGATTGGGTCATGCCTGGATTTACCCATTTGCAGGTCGCCCAGCCTGTTACTTGGGGTCACCATATGATGGCCTATGTGGAGATGTTTGCACGGGATCGCTCGCGGTTTGCTAATGCGCGCGTGCGGATGAATACGTCGCCTTTGGGGGCTGCTGCGTTGGCGGGCACCTCGTTTCCGATTGACCGTCATATGACGGCTGCGGCCTTGGGCTTTGATCGTCCTATGTCAAATTCGCTGGATGCTGTGGCGGATCGTGATTTCGCGTTGGAGTTTTTGGCGTCTGCCAGTATTTGCGCGATGCATCTGTCCCGATTGGCTGAAGAATTGGTGATTTGGTCGTCTGCCCAGTTCCGGTTCGTGAAAATGTCAGACAAGTGGTCAACCGGATCGTCGATCATGCCGCAAAAGCGCAATCCTGATGCTGCTGAGCTTATCCGTGCTAAGATTGGTCGGATTTTTGGCGCTAATGTCGCGTTGATGACGGTGATGAAGGGTCTGCCGCTAACCTATTCCAAGGACATGCAGGAAGACAAAGAGCAGACGTTTGATGCGGCTGACAGTCTGATGCTGGCGTTGGCTGCGATGTCGGGCATGGTTGCGGATATGCAGGCGAATGTGCCGTCGCTGGAGGCTGCTGCGGCAACTGGATTTTCGACGGCCACGGATTTGGCTGACTGGCTGGTCCGTGAATTGGGTCTGCCGTTCCGCGATGCGCACCATGTGACGGGTACGCTTGTGGCGATGGCCGAAGCGAAGGGCGAAGACTTGCCGGATTTGACCCTCGCGGAAATGCAGTCGGTGCATGATGGCATCACCAATAGCGTGTTTGACGTGCTGGGTGTGCGCAATTCTGTGGCCTCTCGTGTGAGTTACGGTGGAACTGCACCCGATCAGGTACGTGCCCGTATTGCCGAGTGGAAAGGCGTTTTGGATGCGTAATGTTTTTGCGGTTGGTTTGATTTGCCTTTTGGCGGCCTGTGGCGCAAATGGCTGATCCGCTGACGCCTGAAGCCACGGGTGTTGAGCAGTGATCCGCTGGGTTTATTTGGGGTTGGCTGTTTGGGGTGCCATCCATCCGATGTATTATTTCATCAGCTGGTTTCGCGATAACGGAGTCAGCCTGAGCAAAATGGTTGATGCGTGGCACGTGAATGCAGCGACGTCTGGTCTGGTGTGGGATCTGACAATTGCTGCGATTGCGCTGACGGTGTTCATCGTGTCCGAGGTGGCTGTGCGCCGCAATTGGATTGCGCTGCTTGCCATTCCAGCCACGTTTGGGATTGGCGTAAGCTGCGGTTTGCCGTTGTATTTGTATTTGCGGTCGCGACCGGTGACCTAATGCAGAACAAGGGTTGGGGTTTTCGGTTGATCTGATATGTCCCTCAGGAACAGGTTTTTGGGGATTTCGGCATGGACCATTTTTTATATCGTGACGGGCAGTTGTTTGCTGAGGATGTGCCGTTGGCGCAGATCGCTGAGGCCGTTGGTACGCCGCTTTATGTTTATTCTACGGCGACGTTGACCCGTCACTTTAAGTTGTTCGATGAAGCTTTAGGTGGCATGCCGCATTTGATTTGCTTTGCCATGAAGTCGCTGTCTAACCAAGCTGTTTTGCGGGTTTTGGCGCAAGCGGGTGCTGGCATGGATGTTGTGTCGGAGGGCGAATATCGCCGTGCCCGCGCCGCTGGTGTGTCTGGCGACAAGATCGTGTTCTCGGGCATTGGCAAGACCGCAGGCGAGATGCGCGTCGCGTTGCAAGGTGGCATTCGTCAGTTCAATGTTGAGAGCGAACCGGAGATGGTTGTGTTGTCGCGTGTTGCGATTGAGTTGGGTGTTGTTGCCCCGATCACCATTCGTGTGAACCCAGATGTTGATGCCAAGACTCATGCCAAGATTGCCACGGGCAAGTCAGAGAACAAGTTTGGTATTCCGATTAGTCGCGCCCGTGACGTGTATAAAATGGCCGCTGATTTAAAAGGCCTGAAGGTTGTTGGCATCGATGTGCATATTGGATCGCAATTGACAGAGCTGGCACCGTTTGAGGTGGCTTATCTGAAAGTTGCTGATCTGGTCGCTGAATTGCGCGCTGATGGTCATACGATTGATCGTTTGGACTTGGGTGGCGGTTTGGGCATTCCTTATACGCGCTCAAACGAGGCCCCGCCGCTGCCAACTGAATACGGTGCGATGGTTCAAAATACCGTGGGTCATTTGGGCTGCGAAATTGAGATTGAACCGGGTCGGTTGATTTCGGGCAATGCGGGTTTGCTGGTGTCCGAAGTCATTTACGTCAAGCAAGGCGAGGACCGCGAATTTTTGATCCTTGATGCTGCGATGAACGATTTGATCCGCCCTGCAATGTATGATGCGCACCACGATATTGTGCCGCTGATCGAGGCCGTACCGGGTGATGCGCCTGCGACATACGATGTGGTTGGGCCCGTTTGTGAAAGTGGTGACACCTTTGCCAAGGGCCGCGAAATGCCTACGATGAAGGCCGGTGATCGCGTCGCGTTTCGGTCTGCTGGTGCATATGGTGCTGTGATGTCGTCGGAATATAATTCGCGCCCTATGATCCCAGAGGTACTAGTTCACGCCGATCAATTTGCAGTTATCCGCGCACGCCCTACCTATGAAGAGATGATTGCGCGCGATACCATACCTGAATGGCTGTGAATTAGGGAGACGGCAGCTGGCCCCATGGGACCCGATCGATAGCCATTTAACATGGCCGGTTTTTGCAACCCGTTGCGGGATTGTGGCCGAACGTGCTGTGCGTTGCTTTTGGCCGCTTTGGTCTGTGGTGTTCCTGATTTTGGCCCCGTTGATGTTTGGCTGGCAGGATTTGCTGTCGCTGGAGGCGTTTTGGGCGCTGGCTGTGCTGGCGATTTTGGCTGTGCTGGCCGCGATCGTGTGGGGATTGCGTCGTTTCCGCTGGCCTGCAAAGGCTGAGGCAGTTGCCCGCGTTGATGCTGCCATGCCGGGCCGCCCTATTGCCGCGATGGCCGATGCCCAAGCGATTGGCCGTGGTGATCCCGCGTCAGAGGCGGTTTGGAATGCACACGTTGCCCAGATGAAGGCCGCGTCCCGCGATGCTCGTGTTGTTGAGCCCGATTTGCGGGTGTCGAACCGTGATCCTTATGGGCTGCGGTTCATGGCGCTTTTGTTCTTTGTTGCCGCCCTTATGTTCGGCTCGCTTTTGCGGGTTGGAACGGTGGGTGAGGTCGCGTTGGGCGGTAATGCGTTGGCCACCGGTCCGGTTTGGGAGGGCTGGGTCGAGCCGCCTACATATACTGGCAAGCCTGCGATCTATTTGAACGATGTGCCTGTTGGGCTGTTGGTTGTACCTGCGGGCAGTAAAATCACGCTGCGTCTGTACGGTGAAGTTGGCGCGCTGACGGTTGCCGAGACGGTATCTGGCCGCACTGAGGATTTGGGCGCTGCATCCGAGGCCCAACAGACGTTTGTTGCTGCCAGTTCGGGTCGCTTGGCGATTGACGGTGAAAACGGTGCTGCGTGGGATATTCGCATAATTGCCGATACGCCGCCTGCTATTGATCTAACGGGTCCTGTCGAGGCTGATGCGATGGGCGAGATGTCGCAGCCGTTTCAGGCGATTGATGACTATGGCGTTGAAAGCGGTGCTGCTGTTATTACGCTTAATCTGGGGGCGGTGGATCGCAGGTATGGCTTGGTTGCCGATCCTGATGGCGTGACCCCGTTGGTGCTTGATTTACCGATGCCTTTTAATGGTGATCGCGCCGATTTTGACGCGTTCTTGGTTGAGAATTTGTCGGAGCATCCACTGGCGAACTTGCCTGTCGTGTTGTCGATATCGGTAACTGATGCCGCAGGTCAGGTGGGCGACAGTATTCCTGAGCAGATGATTTTACCGGGCCGGCGGTTTTTTCAGCCTTTCGCCAAGGCAGTGATCGAGCAGCGCCGTGATTTTATGTGGGCCAAGTCGAATGCCGCGCAAATCGCACTTGTGATGCGCGCCATATCGCACCGCCCTGAGGGGCTGTTTTCGAACGAGACGACGTATTTGCGGATGCGCACGATTATTCGCCGTCTTGAAAACTATATCGATGTGGGTCTGACCGATGATGCGGATGCCGAGATCGTGCAGGCGATGTGGGACTTGGCTATTCAGCTAGAGGATGGCACGTTGGCTGATGCCCGCAAGCGCCTTGCCCGCGCCCAAGATCGGCTGGCCGAGGCGATGCGCGATGGCGCGTCGGCTGCCGAGATCGCGGAGTTGATGCAGGAACTGCGCGACGCCACCAATGATTACATGCAGATGCTTGCCGATCAGATGGAGCCGACGGATGGCACGGATCAGGCGGATCGCGGCGACGACGAGGGCCAACAGATACGCCAAGACGAGTTGCAGGCGTTGATGGACCGCATTCAAGAGTTGATGGAAGAGGGCCGTATGGCTGAGGCTGCCGAACTGATGGAGCAGCTTAATGAGATGATGGAAAACTTGCGTATCACCCAAGGTGAGGGCGGCGAGGGTGGTCCGCGCACCCCAGGTCAGCAGTCGATGGAAGATTTGGCCGAAACATTGCGGGGCCAAGAAGATTTATCCGACGAGGCGTTTCGCGAGTTGCAGGACCGCGCCAATCAGCAGGGCCAGCAAGGTCAGCAGCCGCAGGGCGGTGATCAGGGCGGCGAACAAAACCAGCAGCCGAGCGAAAATACATACACGCCCGGTCAGGATGGTCAGCAAGGACAGGGCCAAGGCGTTGGTGAAGATGGCACGTCTGGCCAGCAGGGCGACAACGGGGCAGGTGGCGAGGGCGAAGGCCAGCAGGGGTCGCTTGCGGATCGTCAGCAAGCATTGCGCGACGAATTGCAACGCCAGCGTGATGGGTTGCCGGATTTGGATGGCGAAGCTGGTGACATCGCGCGTCAGTCATTGGACCGCGCGGATGGTGCGATGGACGGTGCCGAAGAGGCATTGCGCAATGGCGATATGGCCGAAGCAATTGACCGTCAGGCGGAGGCGATGGATGCCCTGCGCAACGGCATACGGTCGCTGAACCAGGCGCTGGCACAAAACAATTCATCCGAGCCGGGACAAGGTACTGAGCGTGGCGAAGCACAGGGCCGTACAGCACCGACCCGCCGTGATCCGTTGGGCCGCGAGCTGGGGAACACTGGTCAGTTTGGCACCGACGAGGGCTTGTTGCAGGGCGAAGATGTGTACCGCCGCGCAGAAGAGATTTTGGATGAGATCAGACGTAGGTCAGCCCAGCAGAACCGCCCCGAGATTGAACGTGATTACCTGCGCCGGTTGCTAGACCAGTTCTAGGCGTCGGCGCTCATGGTGTTCACCATGCTTTGCAATGTGAGATCGATCCACAGGCGAAGAGAATCGACGGTTTCCACGTAGCTGTCTAATGTTGGCGCCAGCGCCGGGATCAAATCTGAAACTTGCGGTCCGAAAACATACGTTACGGCGAGCAGTGCCAAAATCAGCAGAACCCCAAAAAATCCGGTAAGAAAGTTACGTCTGCTTTTGATTTTGGTTGCTTCCATCGGGGTATCTGGCGGTGTGCGTTCGGCGTCCGAGCGAAGGCTAGAGTTGATTTCCTCAATGTCGGGAAGCAATGCGCGGCCAGAGGCAGCAGCAGTTTCTTCTTGGACTGCGGCGATCTCTTCACCTTTAAGATTGGCGATGCGGCGCCGTGTTTCTTGTGCGCGCTGATCAGCGGCGACTGATGCGGTATCAAGGCCCAATTCTGGCTGGCTTTCGACGCCTGTGTCGGCCTCGCGGCGGCGCGCCTCTGATTCGCGCGCGGCTTCTTCGCGCAGGATGTCTGCGATCGCGGGGTCTAATTCTTGACGCTCGGGCTGCTTTGGCTCGGGTGGCGTGTCTACGGCATCGGCCCAACTGGTCGTTTCTTCATCAGCGGTCACGCTTGGTAATTCAACCGGTGCGTCGAAAAATTCGTCTTCGGTATTGGATGCGCCAAAGTTTTCGAACCATGTGTGACCACAGTTTGAACATTGCACATCACGGCCGTCCTGAGGAATGACATCATCCGCCACCTCATATTGTGCACCACAGTTTGGACAAATTAGCCGCATTTTCAGACCCTTCGCGTCTACAACGCTGCATCTTTGCACAGCTTTGTTAAACATTATTTACCCTTTGGGCAAAGAAAGGCAAAGGAAATGCGACGGTTGGGTGTGCCAAAACATTGTAACCTGTTGCAAATTTGGGCAAAATGGGGAGGTGGACCCCAAAGGATGATCAAGTGATTGAGTTCGAAAATGTTGCATATAGTTACGGTGGAGCAGAGCTGTTTTCGCAGGTGTCGTTGACTTTGGCAGCGGGGTCGTTTCATTTTCTAACCGGCCCATCGGGTGCGGGTAAGACGACATTGTTAAAGCTGTGCTACGGCGCATTGCAGGCCACGGCAGGCAACGTGCATCTGTTTGGCGATGACGCCGCCACAATGGACCGCGACGCGGTTGCGTTGTCCCGCCGTCGGATCGGTGTTGTTCATCAGGATTGCCAGTTTCTGGATCACCTGTCTGTTACTGACAATATTGCGCTGCCGTTGACCGTGTCTGGCCGTGACGCTGAGGCTGTTGGCAATCTGGATGACCTAATCGGATGGGTCGGATTGCGCGGGCAAGCCGCGCAGTTACCCCCGCAATTGTCGGGTGGTGAGCGCCAGCGCGCAGCATTGGCCCGCGCGGTTATCATGTCCCCTGATGTGATTGTCGCCGATGAGCCGACGGGCAACGTGGATTGGGAAATGTCCCAGCGGTTGCTGACCTTGCTGATCGAGTTGAACCGCATGGGCAAGACAGTGATAATCGCCACCCATGACATGAACCTGATCCGCACGGCAAAGTCACAAGTCAGCACGCGTGTTCTGCGCCTTAAGGACCGAAGATTGATGCAGGCGGGGGTCGAGTTATGAAGATTGATCTTGGCCGATTGTTTGATTTAATCGCGGGTGATCCGCAGGCGGACCGTGCCGTGCCGCCGACTGGTTTTACCGCCCGTCTGACGCTTTTCACAGCCGGTTCAATGGCATTTCTAGCAGTGTTTGCGATGGCCTTATCGCTGGCCACTGGTCGCTTGGCGGATCGCTGGTCTGCCGAATTGGCCCGCACATCGACCTTGCGTATTTCCGCCCCAGCCGATCAAGCCGACGCCCAATTGCGCGCCGCGATCACTGTATTGGAAACCACACCCGGTGTTGCCGCAGCCCGCCCATTGACCAAGGATGAACAGCGCGCGTTGCTGGCCCCTTGGTTTGGCCCTGATCTGCCCATTGAAGATTTACCTATCCCTCAACTGATTGAAATAATTGAAGAAGGTGACGGGTACGACCCAACTGGTCTGCGTGCAAGGTTGCAGGCCGAAGTCCCCGGTGCCGTGCTTGACGACCATTCCCGATGGCGCAAACCGCTGGTTGCAGCGGCTAATCGCTTGCGCGCGTTGGGTTGGCTTGCGATCATTTTGATCGCAAGCTCAACGGGTGCGATGATTACGCTGGCTGCCCAAGCTGCCCTTGCTGCCAATGCCCAAGTCATCCGTGTCATGCGCCTTGTTGGTGCTCGTGATATTTACATTGCTGGTGCATTTGTGCGCCGCTTTACCCTGCGTGCCTTAACGGGTGCTGCCATTGGGACGCTCGCGGGCATGTTTGCAATCTGGTTGCTGCCGTCGACAGATGTCGCGGGTGGATTCCTGACGGGGCTTGGGTTCCAAGGTTTGCATTGGCTTTGGCCGCTGACTATTCCACCGCTTGCGGCCACGGTGGCGTTTGCCGCGACCCGCGCTGCTGCACTGCGCACATTGAAGGAACAATCATGAGATATGCGATTCAATTGATCCGGTCGGTTCTGTTTAATTTGGCGATGTATATTGCGCTGCCGCTGGTTGGTTTGTTCTACTTGCCGTGGCTAGTTGTGTCGTCCAAGGGTGCGATCGCGGGGTGTCATCGGTACTGTATTATCGTCGTTTGGCTGTTGCGTTGGATGGTCGGCATCCGATGTGAAGTCCGTGGCACGCCGCCAACTGGAGAGGCGTTAATCGCCGCCAAGCACCAGTCGTTCCTTGATGTTTTGTTGATTTACCATGCCGTCCCACGCGGTAAGTTTGTCTTTAAGGATATTTTGAAATACGCCCCTGTTGTCGGTCAGTTTGGCTTACGGATCGGTTGTATTCCGGTCAAGCGCGGCCAGCGCGGTGCTGCGATCAAAAAGATGCTGGCAGATGTCAAAAGCGGGACGGCGTTGCCCGGTCAGTTGATCATTTATTCCCAAGGGACGCGCATTGCTCCGGGGGTAAAGGCACCGTACAAAATCGGCGTTGGGGCCTTGTATCGCGATATGGGGCAGCCGTGTTATCCGGTTGCCACGAATGTTGGCGTTCTATGGCCAAAACGCGGATTTTACCGTGTTCCCGGTGCTGCTGTGGTGGATTTTCTGCCTGTGATTGCGCCAGGTATGCCTGTCGATGAATTCATGAAGAAGCTACAGACAGATGTAGAGGCCCGTTCTGATGCTCTCGCGGTTGAGGCCGGATTTCATGGCTAAGGTTACGGATATTGCGGCACTGGAGGCGCTATATGGAACGCCTGCCAAGCCGTCGATTATCAAGGTTGCGGATCACATGACCCCGCTCTATGCCAAGTGGATCGCCGCGTCACGGTTGTGTGTTCTTTCGACGGTTGGCCCTTGTGGCACCGATGGTAGCCCGCGCGGAGACGATGGGCCTGTGGTTTGGATCGCAGACCAAAAGACGTTGCTGATGCCTGATTGGCGCGGCAATAACCGGATGGATAGCCTGCGCAATATTGTGGCTGATGGGCGTGTCAGTCTGATGTTCATGGTGCAAGGATCCAACAATGTGGTCCGCGTGAATGGTACTGCTGAGGTGCGCATTGATGCGGATATTGTCGACCTGTTTGACGATCGAGGCCGGATCCCACGCAGTGTGATCGTGATCCATGTGGCCGAAGTATACAGCCAATGTGCCCGTGCGTTGATGCGCGCGCAGACGTGGTCAGGTGTTGATCATAGCGACGGACTGCCGACAATTGGCGAAATGCTAGCCGAGGCAGAGGCTGATTTTGACGCCGTATCTTATGACGCGACTTGGACCACCCGCGCTGAAAAGACGCTCTGGTAGGCCACTAGGCTGCCAGCCCTTTGGACCCAAGCGCCAGATATTTTGTGCGTCGGTCATTGCGGATTTGCACGGCGGACTGGCCATCCATTTCCGACAACATGGCCTGAATTGCGGACCCAACTGAGGCGATGGCCGCGTCTTTGTCGCGGTGTGCGCCGCCTGCTGGTTCTGGGATGATATGGTCGCAGACGCCCAGTTCGATCAGGTTTTGTGCGGTCAGACGCAGGGCCTCTGCTGCTTCGCGCATTTTGCCGCCGTCTTTCCAGAGGATCGAGGCGCAGCCTTCGGGGCTGATGACCGAATAAATCGAGTGTTCGAGCATGACCACGCGGCTGGCTGTTGCGAATGCCACGGCCCCGCCAGAGCCGCCTTCACCGATCACGACAGAAATGAGTGGTACGCCGAGGTCGAGGCATTTTTCAGTGGAGCGTGCGATTGCTTCTGATTGACCGCGCTCTTCGGCCCCTTTCCCCGGATAGGCGCCAGGGGTGTCCACAAGCGTAATCACGGGCAGGCCAAAGCGGTTGGCCAGTTCCATCAGGCGGATTGCCTTGCGGTAGCCTTCTGGGCGGGCCATGCCAAAGTTGCGTTCAATGCGAGACTTGGTATCATTGCCTTTTTCATGGCCGATAACCATGACCGCGCGCCCATCAAGTCGACCAATCCCACCCATGACAGCGTGATCGTCGGCAAAATTCCGGTCGCCTGCAAGTGGCGTATATTCGGTAAACAGCGCGTTGATATAGTCGCGGCAATGTGGCCGTTCGGGGTGGCGTGCGACTTGGCATTTGCGCCAAGCAGTCAGGTCTTTGTACAGCGTGGCCTTCATCTCGACGGCTTTTTTGTCCAAAGCCGCGATCTCGGCTTCGATGTCCATTTCTTCGTTATCGCGGGCGAGTGCGCGCAGTTCTACGGCTTTGCCTTCGATTTCAGCAAGCGGTTTTTCGAACTCGAGATATTGGGTCATGGACTGCGCCTTTTCATCTGTTCCCACAGATATATGCGTGGTGCCACCCGCGTGCAACGTGCATTGCGTCTTGCCCGTGGTGGATGGCCAAGACGTGCTGTTGTTTTGAGTATTTTGTCAAAAATCGAGGCGGATTAGCCTGCGATCAATTCTGATTGGCGCACGATGACTTCGGCTTGTTTGATGGATGCAATATCGACGAGCCGGCCTTTGTAGACGGTCGCCCCTTCGCCGTTGGCGGTGGCTTGTGCCATGGCGGCGAGGATTTCGCGGGCCTCGGCGACGGCTTCGGCTGAGGGGGTGAATACCTCGTTGGCGAGGCCGATCTGTTTTGGGTGGATTGCCCATTTGCCGACCATGCCAAGGGTGGCCGAGCGACGCGATTGTGCGCGGTAGCCTTCGTCATCGGAAAAGTCACCGAAGGGGCCGTCGACCGGCAAGATGCCGTGGGTCCGGCAGGCCGCGACAATCGCCGTTTGTGCAAGGTGCCACGGGTCGGAATAGTGCCGCGTGTCGCCGTGCAGCATGTAATAGTTGTCTTGAGTGCCGCCGATGCCCGTTGTTTGCATGCCCATGGAGGCTGCGTAATCAGCCGCACCCAGCGACATCGCGACCATGCGCGGGCTGGATGCTGCGATTTCGTTGACGTTTACGAGGCCTGCAGCGGATTCGATGATGACCTCGAAGTTGATGCGTTTGGTGCGCCCTTTGGCGGTTTCAATCGCGGTGACCAGCGCGTCGACCGCATAGATATCAGCCGCATTGCCGACCTTGGGGATCATGATTTGGTCGAGTCTGTCGCCTGCCTGTTCGAGCACATCAACGACGTCGCGGTACCAGTAGGGTGTGTCGAGCGAGTTGATCCGCACGGACAGGGTTTTCGTGTTCCAATCGATGGTGTTGATCGCCTCAATCACATTGGCGCGCGCGCTGTCTTTGTCAGATGGTGACACGCTGTCTTCGAGGTCGAGGTTGATCACGTCTGCAGCACTTGCCGCCATTTTCGCAAACAGCTTGGTGTTTGATCCAGGTCCAAAAAGTTGGCAGCGGTTTGGGCGTGCAGGCGGTGTTGGTTGCAGGCGGAAGGACATATGGCACCTCGGGTGAGTTGTGATGTTGCGCGTGATCTAATCGGATTGTTAGATTGTTGCGCTTGCGTTCACAAGTGTCATTTTGCAGGTGCAGCAATTTGACCTATTCGGGGATATGTTTTGCTTCGCGCTTGATCGACCATTCGACGAGCTGCGCCCAAAGTGCCTCTGTCAGATCAGGGTCGAGGTTTTTGTCGCTGGCGATGCGCCGTACGTTTTCGATGACTTCGTCCACGCGCGACGCAATCCGCGCTGGCAGATCGGCGGTTTTCTTGATGTCGACGGCGCGGTCAATATAGCCCGCGCGTTGCACCAAAAGGTCCACCAGCGCCGCGTCAAGTCTGTCGATTTCAACCCGCAGTTCCGCCATGTTGGAACAGTCCTGCGGGGCTTTTGGGTTGGTCATGTTAGATGCCTGTGTCGACGATAGCGCGGGCCAAAATCGGGATGGTTTGCGCGTTTAATCCTGCGATGTTCATCCGGCTGTCGCCGACCATATAGATACCGTGATCTGCGCGCAGTTTTTCGACCATCTCGGGGGTGGTACCGAGGCGGCTGAACATGCCGCGGTGATCGGCGAGAAAGCTGAACCTGTCGGAATTGGTCAGGCGCTTAAGTTCATCCGCCAGTTGTTGGCGCAAGCCAAGCATGCCGTTGCGGGTTTCTTCGAGTTCTGCTTCCCAATCTGCGCGCAGTTCAGGGTCGTTCAGGATTGTGGTCACAACCCTTGCGCCGTGGTCGGGCGGGAACGAGAAGTTTTGCCGGTTGAGGTAGTTCAGGTTTTCTTGGGCGAGGGCGGCTTGGTCGGCGTCCTTGGCAATCGCCATCAAGATTCCTGTCCGTTCGCGGTAGATGCCAAAGTTTTTGGAACAGGACGCCGCGATCAGGGCGTTTTCAAAAGTGCCTGCGATTTTACGCGTAGCTGCTGCGTCTTGGGCCAAACCGTCGCCAAACCCTTGGTAGGCGATGTCGATGAAGGGTGTGGCCCCTTTGATTTGCAAGACCGCGATGACTTGATTCCATTGGTCCAAAGTCAAGTTTGCGCCTGTTGGATTGTGGCAGCAGCCGTGCAGCAGGACCACATCGCCTGCGGCAACGCCGTCGAGATCGGCGAGCATGCCGTCAAAGTCGACGCCGCGCGTTTCACTGTCGAAATACCGATAGTCGCTGGATTTCATGCCCAGATAATTGATGATCGACGGGTGGTTTGGCCATGTCGGGTTGGACAGCCAAACTGTGGCCTCCGGTGCAGCCATTTGGATCAGCTCAAGGGCTTGGCGGATCGCGCCCGTGCCCCCAGGGGTTGCCACGGCGCCGATCCTGTTGCGTGCAACGGTGTCGCCAAGGACGAGGTCAATCATTGCGTCTGAAAACGCAGGATCACCTGCGAGGCCGACGTAGGCCTTGGACGTTTGTTCAGCTTGAAGCCGCTTTTCGGCTTCTTTCACGGCCCGCATAACGGGAGTGTTGCCGGATGCGTCTTTGTAGACGCCGACGCCCAAATCGACCTTGGTGTCGCGATCATCGGCGCGGTAGGCCGCCATCAGAGCGAGGATTTTATCAGTGGGTTGTTTGTGCAGGGAATTAAGCAACATTATGCGTCTCCAGTGGTGATTGGAAGGTCGGCGTACATGCCCCATTCGGACCATGAACCGTCATATACTGCGTGATCGGTTTTGCCGATCCGTTCAAGCGCGAGCGACAGGATAGATGCTGTCACGCCAGACCCGCATGTGGTGATCACGGGTTTTGTCAGATCAACGCCTCCTGATTTCATGGCGTTTTGGATGCCGGTTGCATCTTTCATCGTCCCATCTGCGTTCAGCAGGTTTTTGTAGAATACGTTTTGCGAATTTGGGATGTGACCGGAGCGTAGCCCAACGCGCGGCTCGGTGCCTTCGCCGCGAAACCGCTCAGCAGGCCGTGCGTCGATAATGGTATAATCCCCAAGTTTTGCCGCGCGCGCGACTTGGGTCACGTCTTTGATCATTTGGTTTTGCCGCGTCACGGTCATGTGCCGGTCGCGGATCACAGGGGGCATGTCGGACATCGGGTGCCCTTCGGCCTTCCATTTTGGCAGGCCCCCATCAAGCACGGCCACATCGGTTTTGCCCATCAACCGGAACAACCACCAAACGCGCGCCGCTGAAAACAGGCCAGACCCGTCGTAAACCACAACTTGGTGACCATCGCCCACACCCATAGCACGCATCCGCGACATGAATTTTTCAACAGGCGGTGCCATGTGCGGCAATTCAGATCGGTGATCGGAAATATCGTCGATGTCAAAGAACCGTGCGCCGGGGATATGACCCGCTGCGTATTCCACAGCGCCGTCCCGTTCCATTGCTGGTAGGTACCAAGACGCGTCGATCACCCGCAGATCGGGGTCTTTGAGATGCGCTGCCAGCCAAGCCGTGCTGACCAGCGTTTTTGGGTCATCCGTTGCAGTGTTTGTCATGGCGCGCCTCAAAAGGTTTGAACGCCTTGTCAGTACCGCGCGCGGGCGTGGCTGACAAGGACCCCGCATGAAAACGGGCGCCCCGTATGGGACGCCCGCAATCATCAATAGTTAGGCGAAAAATTAGCCCATGAACTTGTTTTTGATCATGCCAACAACGGCTGTCACAACAAGGCCGCCAACGCCGCCGCCAGCGAGTGAACCTACAATTCCGCCGATGTCCATGCTAGGCGCAACCGCGTCAGTTGCCCCAGCTGCCATAGCGCCTGCGCCGCCCATAAGGCCGCCCAGCGCTGTACCGCCTGCAAGGCCGCCGACGGCGCCAGCGATTGTGTTGCCAAGGTTGCCCATTGATGCAGACGACAGCAGTTTGCCTGCCCCGTTGCCACCGATTGCGCCACCGACGAGTTGTGCGATAATTGCTTCCATAGTCCCAATCCCTATATTTTCAGGCCAGATTTCATGCCACGGGCTTGGCCCAAGCCGCTGTTGTGCCAAACCTTAACAGGTGCATATACTGTTGTAATAGGGTGGATTTGCTGAATTTTTCCCCGTGTGTGGGGGTGGGATCAGTCTCCGTGGCGCAACAAGCGTTGCTTTTGGCGGCCCCAGTCACGTGCCGCGTCAGATGCGCGTTTATCGTGGTTTTTCTTACCTTTGGCGGTCGCGATTTTGAGCTTAACCAGCCCTTTGTCGTTGAAATACATCACCAACGGCACAAGCGTCATGCCATCTCGTTTGGTTGCATTCCACATCCGTACCAACTGTTTTTGCTTGCACAAAAGTTTGCGTTTGCGTCGTTCTTCGTGACCAAACATCGCCCTATCGTAAGGCGCGATGTACGAATTTGTCAGCCAAAGTTCGCCGTCATCAACAGATGCATAGCTTTCGGCGATGTTGGATTGGCCCAGCCGCAGGGATTTGACTTCGGACCCGAGCAGGATGATTCCGACTTCAAGGTCTTCTTCGATCGCAAAGTCGTAGCGGGCCCTGCGATTTTCAGCGAGCACTTTGTAGTTTGTATTTTCGGGTTTCTTGGCCATGATCTGCAGATAGGCCAAGGGATGGGTGCGCACAAGTGGCCCGCATCGCCCTTGTACCGATAAAGGAGCCACTGATGTCTGTCCCCGTTCTGCCCAATGCCGCCGCGCGCGCAGTGTTTCTGCAGCGCCATGGATTGTCTGCCCCCCCAAGTGGTACTGGCAAAGGCGCGGATTTGGCGGAGGTTATTTCAGATCTTGGCTTTGTTCAGTTGGATAGTGTGAACACGTTCGCCCGCGCACATGACTTGATTTTGTGGTCCCGTCGTCAGCAATACCGCCCATCAGGCCTGCAGAATGCGCTGGCCCGTGATCGCGATGTGTTTGAGCATTGGACCCATGATGCCGCCGCAATCGACATGAATTTATATCCGCATTGGAAGCTGAAGTTCGCCCGCGATGCCAAGCTGCTTGCGTCCCGTTGGCGCGACACCCGCCGTGGCGATTTAATGACCAAGATAGATGAGGTGTTGCGTCAGGTGTCTGATCATGGCTGCTGCACGTCCGGTGATGTTGGTCTGGACGAGGTGCGCGGCAAAGGCGGTTGGTGGGATTGGCATCCGTCCAAGACTGCGTTGGAATATTTGTGGCGGTCTGGCCAGTTGTCTGTCGCCCGCCGTGACGGATTCAAAAAGGTCTATGATTTGACGGAGCGGGTTATTCCGGCTGAGCAAATCAATGCCTATGCGTCTGAGGCTGATACGGTTCATTGGGCCTGTGGGGCTGCGCTGGACAAGCTAGGGTTTGCCACAACGGGTGAACTGGCCGCGTTTTGGGATATTGTCACGCCTGCGGAGGCGAAAGCATGGGGCATGGCCGCGATTGCGGATGGCACCGCGGTTTGGGTTGATGTGGAGGGCGCGGATGGCAGTTTGCGCCCAAGTCTCGCGCGCCCTGCTCTGATGGATCAAGTGCCACCTGTGCCGCAGGCCCGTGTCCGTATTTTGTCGCCGTTTGACCCTGCGTTGCGTGACCGAAAGCGGACGGAGCGGCTGTTTGGGTTTCATTACCGGATCGAGATTTTCGTGCCCGCGCCGAAACGTCAGTATGGGTATTACGTGTTTCCGGTGATGGAAGGTGGCCGTTTGATCGGGCGGATAGATATGAAGGCGGACAGGCCCGCTGGTATCTTGAACGTCACAGGGTTTTGGCCGGAGTCTGGCGTGCAAATGGGCGCTGGCAGGCGCGCGCGGTTGGACGCCGAACTAGGACGCGCCGCCCGTTTTGGGGGCTGCGCGTATGTCGTGTATGCTGATGGTTGGTGCAAAGGGTGATGGGTTAAAACCCATCCTACTTGGGGTGCGTCATGGCGTAGGATGGGTTTTAACCCATCTTCGTTGGCTCAGTTCAACAGGCCCGCGAATTGCATGCCCGATTTGATCGCGACCTTCGTCTCTTCGGACAAAGGCGTCAGCGGTGATCGGACTTCTTCGCTGCAAAGCCCTAGCAATGACATGCCGTATTTCGCCCCGACAAGACCTGGTTCGGTGAACACCGCCTCGTGCAGTGGCATCAGCTGGTCAAGCAGTAAAAGCGCCGTTGCATAGTCGCCCGCAAGCGTGGTTTCTTGGAATTCAGCGCAAAGTTTGGCCGCGATGTTGGCCGTGACTGAGATACATCCAACCCCGCCGTGCGCATTGAACCCAAGGGCAGTCGCATCTTCGCCGGACAGTTGCACAAAGTCGTTCCCACAGTGCATCCGTTGCTTTGGCACGCGCGACAGGTCGCCAGTTGCGTCTTTCACGCCCACGATCATCGGCAATGCGGCCAATTTGCCCATAGTTTCAGGCGACATGTCCACAACCGACCGACCTGGAATGTTGTAGATGATGATCGGCAGGCCGCAATTTGCCGCGGCGGTGAAATGCGCTTTCAGGCCGGCTTGCGTTGGTTTGTTGTAATACGGCGTCACGACCAGAGCCGCGTCAGCCCCAGCCTTTTTGGCGGCCTCGACCAAGCGCACGGTTTCCACTGTGTTGTTCGATCCTGCCCCAGCAATCACAGGGATACGCCCCGCCGCAGCTTGCACAACAGTTTGCACAACCAAATCGTGTTCAGCGTGGGTCAGCGTGGGACTTTCGCCTGTTGTACCAACTGGCACCAGACCGTGGCTGCCTTGATCGACATGCCAGTCCACCAGTTTTATCAGCGCATCAATGTCCACTTTGCCGTTATTAAACGGCGTGACAAGTGCAGGCATAGACCCTTTGAACATGACGCGCATCCTTTTGGTGGTGGTCTGAATCAGACCAATGAAATCGCGCGGACACTAGACGCCTTTCCGCCGATGAACAAGATTTGACGTTGCCCAATGATGTTTGCGCTTTAGGATGCGGGTTACCTTGTTGTTTTAGGATGATCTGATGCGTGTTCTTGCTGTTTGTCTTGCGTTGGCGTGGCCCGCCAATATCGCCGTCGCTCAAAGCGCCGATGCGATTGCCGCAGTGCGTGCAATTTCGCAAGACGGATGGGATGCGGCTTACGGCATGGTCGATCCTGATGACACCCTGACCCGCGATGTGATCAATTGGATGCGCTTGCGCGAAGGTGGAACCACGTTTGCAGATTACCTAGCGTTCACGCACCGCCGTGTCGATTGGCCGGGCATGGACCGCGTGTTTGCCAAGGGCGAAGAGATTTTGCCAGCCGAGACATTGCCGGCCACGACGATCGCGTGGTTTGCAGGTCGCATGCCCGAAACAGGCGAAGGTGCTGTCCGGTTGGCCGAGGCGCTGATTGCCATGGGTGATACCGATGCCGCCCATGCGATGTTGATTGACGTTTGGCTGACGTCGACCCTGACTGAAACTGGTCACGCGGCTATGATTAAAGCCTATGCGGACGTGCTTGCCCCCCATCACGCCGCCCGCACCGATGCGTTGCTTTGGCGTTGGCGCACGGCGTCTGCTGCACTAATGGTTGCGTTGTTGGACGACGATCAGGCCGCCTTGGCGCTGGCTCGGCTCGCTTATATCAGCAAAGCGAGCGATATTTCTGCCCGCGTTGATGCCGTTCCGCCCGCGTTGAAGAACAGCGCTGGGCTGAATTATGATCGCTATAACTGGTTGGCGGATCGTGGTGATCGCACTGCTGCCATCGTCATTCTTAAGGCCCGGTCCACCAGTGTTGCCGCATTAGGAGAGCCGTTTCGCTGGTCGGGGTGGCGCAGGTCGTTGGCCCGTTGGGAAATGCGCGAGGGCCGCGCGCAAAGCGCCTATGATCTTGCATCGCGGCATTTCTTAACGGACGGATCGGCGCTTGCTGATCTGGAATGGATGGCTGGCTATGTTGCGTTGACTTACTTGGATGATCCAACGCTTGCTCTGACCCATTTTCGCGCCGCAAGTACTGCAGTTACTAGTCCGATTTCTGTGGGTCGCATGCAGTATTGGATTGGCCGCAGTCACGCGGCGCTGGATGATCAAACTGCGGCTGTCACCGCCTACCAGATTGCAGCGCAGCATCAGACCGGATTTTACGGGCTGCTGGCGGCGGAAAAGTTGGGGCGCTCAATGGATGCTGCGTTGGCGGGCGCGGCTGATCCAACGGATTGGCAGGGCGCGCCGTTTATGTCGGATGACCTTACGCTTGTGGCCCTGACATTTTTGCAGGCAGGCGAGCGCGGGCATGCGGTCCGGTTCTTTGCGCAATTGGGCAAGCAGTTGCCGCGTGATGATTTGGCCCGTCTAGGCGCGTGGCTGCGCAGCAAAGACGAGGCGTATTATGCCGTTTTACTAGGAAAGACGGCGGTAGCGCGCGGGGTGCTGGTCCCGTCGATTTATTTCCCGCTGCATGATTTGGTTGACATGGATCAGCCTGTTCCACCTGCGCTGTCCCTGTCTATTGCGCGGCGTGAAAGCGAATTTAATGCGGGTGTAGGTAGCCCTGTTGGGGCGCTTGGGTTGATGCAACTGATGCCTGCGACCGCGCAGGAAGTCGCGGGTTTCATCGGAGAGCCGTATTCGCGCGCACGTCTGACAAATGATTGGGAATATAACGCGCGGCTTGGGGTGAAATACCTGTCGGTTTTGGAAGAGGACTTTGGCTATTCGCCAGTCATGATGGCCGCTGGATATAACGCGGGTCCGAGCCGTCCGAAGATATGGATGAGTGAGCGCGGTGATCCGCGTGTGGGCGAGGTCGATGTCGTTGATTGGATCGAACACATCCCGTTTCGCGAGACCCGCAATTACGTGATGCGGGTGACGGAATCTATTCCGATCTACGAGGCCCGTTTGACTGGCAAGGTCGACCCGATCCGGTTCACTGATCTGTTGATTGGGGTGAAGCCGAACATCCGGCCACGTCTGCGACCTGCGACGCTAGATGCAACACCCGTTGCCGCGCCCGACCCCGAGGTGCCAGCCTCGCGGTCGCCCGCGGCCCTGTCAGGTATCCGCCCCGTCAGCCGTCCGGGCGGTTGACGCGGCGCGCGCGCAGTAGCGTGAACAGCCCTGCGGCCACGACGATGCAAGCTCCAATCGCGACGTTGGATTCCAGCTTTTCGCCAAAGACGGTGATCCCGATGGATGTGGCGAATACCAGTTGCAGATAAGCGAATGGCTGCACGGCGGATGCCTCGGCGACCTCGTAGGTTTTGATCAACAAGAAATGCCCTGTCACCCCTGTGATGCACAGCGCGCCCATCCAGATCCAGTCGGGTCCGATCATTGGTTCCCAGAACCAAACGCCGACGCATGTCATGCCGATTGCTCCGACGACACCGGTCCAGAAGAACGAAGTCGCCGCCTTGTCGCGCCGCGCTGCATAGCGGGTGAGCAGGCCGTAGATCGCAAATAAAATTGCCGATGTCAGGGGGATAACTGCGTAGGGTGAAAATACTCCGACGCCCGGTTGCAAAATCACAAGCACGCCTACAAAGCCGATTGCGATGGCGGTCCAGCGTCGCCAGCCGACGGTTTCGCCCAAGATCGGCCCTGATAATGCCGCCACCAATAGCGGATAGCTTGCAAAGATCGCGTGGCTTTCGATTAGCCCAAGTTTTACAAACGCAAAGACCATCACGCAAATTTCTGCCGCCAGCAATAGCCCGCGTGTGATTTGCAGGAACGGTTGGCTGGTCGCTGCTGCGACGCGGATCGACCCTTGGGTCCGGATTGCGATTGCGATCACAAAGGCCGCAAAGAACCAATACCTGATCATCACGATCATCAGCACGTTGTATTCAGCCGCCAGATGCCGCGAGATCCCGTCTTGCACCGCGAACACAAATGATGTGGCACACATAAGCCAGATGCCGAGCCGGATGTTATTTTGCATCCGGTAACCTCGCCACGGCCATATGCCATTTGCTTCCGAAACCGGGGATGCGCTTTACGTCAAAGCCTGCTGCCTTGAGTGATCTGCGCACGTGTCCTGCAGCTGAATAAGTGGCGGCTGTTCCGCCAATTGCCGTATGTTTTGCGACCTGTATCAGTAGGGCAGGTTCCCAAAGTTCAGGGTTCTTATCTGGTGAAAATCCGTCGAGATACCATGCGTCTGCTGCCCCGTTCCATGCGGGTAAGGTCTGGCGTGCATCTCCGATGATAACGTTGAGGGTTACGCCATCTGCCAAAGCGATTGCACCCGCATCTGGGGCCCATTTTTTCAAAAAAATTCCGGCCAGATGTGCCAGTTGTGGGAATGCGATCAGCGCTGCTTGCATGTCGGATATTGCCATTGGATAGGCCTCGAACGATGTGAACCGCAGCTGCCCTTTGGCCCCTGCTCTGATCCATGCATCCCATGTCACCAAAAAGTTCAGGCCAGTCCCGAAACCCAGTTCCCCAATGTGAAAGTCGCCGCCAAACCGGCCCGGCAGATCGTTCCCTGCAAGGAATACATATTGCGTTTCGGCCAACCCGTCTTTGAGCGAATAATACGGGTCGTCGAATTGGTCGGACACAGGCACGCGGCCTGCGCTGGTGGTTTGCCAAGTAAGGGAAGCCGTCTGGTTGATCATTGCGCGATGCCTTATGCAGGCCCAATCAATAGGGCGGAAAGGCCGGATATGGCAACGGTTGATGTGACAGTGATGGGTGCGGGTGTTTTTGGTCTGTCGGTGGCTTATGCGTGTTTGCTGCGCGGCGCAAAGGTTCAAGTGATTGATCCGGCGGGTGTGGGCACGGGTGCCAGTGGCGGGATCATTGGCGCGCTGGCCCCGCATGTGCCTGAACAATGGAACCCGAAAAAAGCGTTTCAGTTGGACAGTTTGCTGATGCAGGGTGCGTTTTGGGAACAGGTTGGTGCCCGATCTGGGATGCCGGCGGGGTATGCCCGCAATGGTCGGACTTCAACCGCTTGCCGATGCGGCGGCAGTTGATCTGGCCCAAAGCCCGTGCGCAGCGGCGCGAACGTCGCTTTGGCAGGGGCAGGCGACTTGGGATGTGATCCCTGTAGCCAACCGTCGAATGGGCCCCGCCAAGTCCCAAGTGGGCAGGTCGTGTTTGATACGTTGTCGGCCTTGATACATCCGCGCCAAGCGACGCTGGCTTTGGCGGCAGCGGTGACGGCCCTTGGTGGTCGGATCGATCTTGAAGGTGCGCCGCAAGGCAAGGTTGTTTGGGCAACGGGTTGGGCCGGATTGGACGATATGACTACGCAGCACCACCGCTTGATCGGGAGTGGCATCAAAGGGCAGGGAGCGTTGTTGGATTTTGATGCGCGCGGGTTGCCGCAGCTATATGCCGATACGCTGCATATCATTCCGCACAACGACGGCACGGTCGCTGTTGGTGGCACGACTGAACGTGAATTTGACGACCCCTTCGGTACGGACGCGCAGCTGGAAGATATTATCGCGCGCGTCCGCCGTGCCGTGCCGGTTTTGGCTGATGCGCCGATCATTGAGCGCTGGGCAGGATTGCGTCCGCGCAGCAGGTCACGCGCCCCGATGTTGGGTGTTCATCCGTTTATCAAGGATGCCTATGTGGCCAATGGCGGGTTTAAAATTGGATTTGGAATGGCCCCGAAGGCAGGCGAGGTCATGGCTGATTTGATCTTGGATGATCGCGACACAATACCGGATGATTTTAAGCCAGGTCGAAGCCTGTAGCCTATGTTGCCTCGGCGGCCATGCATTGCCTGCCATCGGGGCCGCGCACCCATGCACGCCCGTCTTTCCAGCATAACGTCGCAGCCTCGTGATGCATCAGCGTCGATGTTGCGCGGTATGAAAAGGTTTGAAGCCCGCCGAGTTGGCGTTGCGCAAGCCCCATCAAAAGATGTGCCAAAAGCGGGCCATGCACGACGAGGCCGTCGTAGCCTTCGATATCGCGGGCATAGGTTTCATCGTAGTGAATACGGTGCCCGTTGAACGTGAGCGCGGAATAGCGAAACAGCAGCGTGCTGTCGAACGTGACCTGTTCGGCGAGGATTTCATCGGTGCTGGCGATTGGTGGCGGAGCGGTGTTTGCGGGGTTTGGGACGCGGTACACCAGTTCTTGCCATTCGGTAAGCGCGAGGGTTTGTCGTTGCCGGATATCATGGCGTACGCGCACAAATGCCAGCGGTCCGCTGCGCCCATCTTTGCGGGTCACGCCCTCAATGGTTGAGGTTTTTTCGGCGCGGATGCCTGCCAGCAGGGGCCGGTGGAATACCAGTTTGCCTGCCGCCCACATGCGCCGCGCGCCACCCATATCAGGGATGAATTGTCCGGTCGCTGGATGCCCGTCTTGGCCCAACACGTCTGGCGTTTGCGGGTCCCAAAAATATATGTGATGCGCAAAAGGCGGCAACGCATCGCCCATCGCAATTGATGGTGTTTGCCCCAAGGCCGCCTGAAGCGCTTGTGCCCTTGCCGCATCCATCATGTCGACTTGTGATTGTAAGCTTGGGGGCTGGGTTGTCATGTAATGACGTTACCGCGAAATATATGTGCCGCGCAATCTAGGATGCGGTCGATACGCGGTTGCCGTTTGGCATGGCCTGACACATGCTGTGTTCAAATTTGGCAGACCAAGGGCAGACAGATATGCAGCGGCACGGCGGGAAAATCCTAAGCGATCATTTGCAGGCGTTGGGTGTGGAACGTGTGTTTTCCGTACCGGGTGAAAGCTTTCTTGCCGCGCTGGATGGTCTTTACGACAGCGGTATCCCAAACATCGTGTGTCGCCAAGAGGGCGGTGCTGCGATGATGGCCGAGGCTTATGGAAAGATGACGGGCCAGCCGGGTGTGTGTTTTGTGACGCGCGGACCGGGGGCTACGAATGCAAGCGCGGGGGTGCATATCGCCCAGCAAGATAGCACGCCGATGGTGCTGTTTGTCGGTCAGATTGACAATCGCCTGACTGATCGTGAGACGTTTCAAGAGGTCGATTACCGTGCGATGTTTGGCGGCGTTGCCAAATGGGTGGCCCAGATTGATCATACCGACCGGATTACCGAATATATCAGCCGTGCGTTTCAGGTGGCCATGTCCGGTCGCCCCGGTCCGGTGGTTTTGGCATTGCCGGAAAACATGCTGAGCGCTGTAACTGATGCGCCTGATCGCCCTGCATCGCCGGATATGAAAGCGCCTGATTTGTCGGGTGTTGCGGCTGATATGATGGCGCGCATCGCGGGGGCCGAACGCCCGTTGGTGGTAATTGGCGGCCCGCATTGGTCGGACCAAGCTGCTGCTGATTTGGCCCGTTTTGCTGAAATGCAGGGGTTGCCTGTAGCGCTAGGTTTTCGCCGTCAGGATTACCTTGATAACCGTCATTGTTGTTATGCGGGTGACCTGAATGTGGGTATCAACCCGCGTCTTGGGGCGCGCATGAAGGTGGCTGATTTGTTGGTCGTTATCGGGTCTCGGTTTGGCGATATTGAGACCCAAGGCTATACAAACCCTGATCCAAATGACGCGGTGCCGATGATCCATGTGCACGGCGATGCGGATGAGATTGGCACGGTATATCCGGCCCAGATGGGTGTTGTGGCTGACGCACCTGCGATGATTGCGGCGCTTGCTGCATTGCCGTCGTGTGGGGCGAATTGGTCCGCTTGGACCGCTGACGCCCGCGCGGATTACGAGGCTTGGTTGGTGCCGATCGTCAGCCCGGGCGATCTAAAGCAAGAGGATGTTATTGGCTGGTTGTCAGATAATCTGCCCGAGGATGCTGTGCTGACGAATGGCGCAGGGAATTATGCCGCTTGGTTGCATCGGTATTTTGTCTACAAAGGCTATGGCACCCAGTTGGCCCCGACATCTGGCTCAATGGGTTACGGATTTCCTGCGGCGATTTCGGCGTCCTTGCACCACCCAGAAAAGGTTGTGGTTTGTCTGGCGGGTGACGGGTGTTTTCAGATGACCGGTAACGAGTTGTCGACCGCCGCCCAGCATGGTGCGACGCCGATTGTCGTGGTGATGGACAATGGCCGCTATGGCACGATCCGGATGCATCAGGAAAAGACCTATCCGGGACGGGTGTCGGGGACGGCTTTGGCGAACCCTGATTTTGCGGCGTTGGCCCGCGCATATGGTGGGTACGGTGAGCATGTCACAAAGTCGGCGGATTTTGCGGGTGCATTTGCGCGTGCCCGCGCGTCGGGGACATTTGCGGTCATTGCTTGCAAGGTGGATGACGAGGCGTTGTCGACGGGGGCAACATTATCCGCTGTGCGTAAGGCGGCCGGTGGGTAGTTACACCGTGTCCCAGCGTGTAGGCGTATTTTCTTGCCAATCTTTGCGGTGCAACAGTGGCGTGTCGTCTTGGGTTTCTGCGATGCCAAGGCAAAGGTAAGCCGTCAGCGACCATGTGGTGGGTGCATCTAATATCGCGCATATTTTGGCAGGATTCACGATGGATACCCAGCCCATGCCGATGTTGTCGGCACGCGCGGCCAGCCAAAGCGTGTGGATCGCGGCGACGGTCGAATAGTTGAGCATTTCAGGCATGGTTTGCCGCCCCAACCCGTGCCCTTCGGCAGGGGTGTGGTCGGTGAAGACGGCCAGATGCACGGGCGCGTCGTGCAGCCCTGCGAGTTTGAGTTTCATATAGGCGTTGCGTTTTGATCCGCTGTAATTGGCGGCGGCTTTGGCGTTGGCGTCTTCAAAGTCAGCGATGACGGCGGCGCGTTTATCGGGACTTTGTACCTGCACAACTCGCCAAGGGCGCGCGTTGCCCACAGAGGGCGCGAGGTCCATTGCGGCGCGCAAGTTTGCAAGTCGGTCGTCTGCAATCGGGTCGGGTTTGAAGTTCCGTACGTCACGGCGCCATTCAAGAACGTCTTGGAGGGCGTCGCGGTGGGATTGGTCGAGCTTCACACAAGTTTCCAATTGGCAGCTTGGCTGGGCAAGAATGCCTCGACTGCTGCGGTCGCGATCACGGCGGTGTCGCCTGTGGCAGGATTGGCCACGTTTTGCCCGCCTTTGACGGCTGTCACGGTTGCCCGCCCGCGTGGCAGCATCGCAATTAGGGCGTCAGTGTCGAGCTTGTCTGGCTCTTGCACGCCGACGGTGACTTGGACACGCATCGCGTCAGTTGGGATGTCGAGGGTCGCAAATATCGGCAGGGTCGAATGGCGAAAGGCATCTTCAATCGCGCGGCGAGCGGCCTTTTGATAGTCCATGCCGTGCAGGTCGTTGCCCATGCCCATTTCGATAATCATTCGATTTTCCATTACGTACGCTCCATATCAAAGCTGACGTTGATTGCGGCGTTGGCGATGACCGTGGGCAAACCGTCGGGGCGCGGAATATCAAGGCCACCGTGGGTGACTGTGACGTTTGGTTGGCCGTAAGGAAAAATTTCGAGCAGCTTGGATGTGTCGACTGCATCGGGGTTTTGCACGGCAATTTCCACGTCGATGATCATCGCCTCTTTGGGGAATCCAAACATTTCGGCCATGTTGATCGAATTGTGCCACAGCGCGTCTTGCAATGCGCGGTGAGCGGCTTGGGTATAATTTTGGCGGCGTAGGCTGGTGCCCATGCCAAATTCAGTGAGGACGCGGTGTTTGGGCATGGATTAGAATTCCACGCCGATTTGTGCTTTTACGCCGGAGCGGAACGGGTGTTTGATGAGCTCCATTTCGGTCACGAGGTCTGCGATTTCGATCAGGTCTACGTGTGCGTTACGCCCTGTCAGCACCACGTGGGTCATGTCGGGTTTTTGCGTGGCGAGGAATTCGACGACTTCGTTGATGTCCACGTAATCGTAGCGGATCGCGATGTTGATTTCGTCGAGCAGGACCATTGTGTTGGTCTCGTCCAAGATGAGCTCCTTGGCTTTTGCCCAAGCGGCTTGGGCCATTTCCGTGTCGCGGGATTTGTCTTGGGTTTCCCAAGTGAAGCCTTCGCCCATCGTGTGGAACGCGCATTCGTCGGCAAATTTGGACAAGATTAGATCGCGTTCACCGGTCGACATGCCGCCTTTGATGAACTGGACCACGGCGCATTTCATGTCATGCGCGATGCAGCGAAAGATCATCCCAAAAGCGGCAGATGATTTACCCTTGCCCTTGCCTGTATGCACGATGATCAAGCCCTTTTTGTCGGTCTTGGTGGCCATGATCTTATCGCGCGCGGCTTTCTTTTTCGCCATTTTCATTGCGTGACGTTCGTCACCTGCGGTTGTGGTTTCATCGGTCATGGTGCGGAATCCTTTACGTTTGGTTTAATCTGGAGGCAACGGGTCTGTCGTGCAATGCATAGTCGTGTGTTGCGTGCAATTTTGCTGATAATTTGCGCATCATCCCAGCAGCCATTGCGCGATGATCGGCGCGATGAGGGCTGTTAGAAGCGCGTTGAGCCCCATGCCAACACCGGAAAACGCGCCTGCGGTTTCATTGACTTGAAATGCACGTGCCGTCCCGATGCCGTGACTGGCCACGCCAACGGCAAAACCGCGCGCCCGCCAGTCGGTGATCCGCAGTAGGTTTAACAGTGGTGTCGCGATGATCGCCCCTGTGATTCCTGTTGTGATGACGAAAACGGCTGTGAGGGACGGTGATCCGCCGATGGCTTCGGACACGCCGAGTGCGACGGGGGCGGTGGCTGATTTTGGGATGAGTGCCAGCAATATGTTGGTGTCTAGTCCAAGTGCTACGCCAATACCAACCGCGCTGAGCATGGCCGCAAGCGATCCCGCGACCAAGGCTGCGATCATGGGCAGTGCTGCTTTTTTGATGTGGTTCAGGTTTGCGTAAAGCGGGATTGCTAAGGCGACGGTTGCTGGTCCAAGCATGAAATGTACGAACTGCGCACCTGCGAAATATGTCGCGTAGCTGGTCCCTGTGAGTTGCAGCAAAACGGCCAGAAATGCGACCGCGATCAGGACCGGATTGACCATTGGCTTGCGGCCAGATGCCTTGAATAGTGCATCACCCGCGCCGTAAGCCGCAAGCGTCAGGGTGAGCCATAGGAGCGGATCGGTGGACAGGTAGGTCCATATTTCGGCAAACTCAGTCATGGCTGGTGCCCGTCAATTTGCGCAGCCCGACAAAGGTCAGCGCGCCGACAGTGATGGCCACAACTGTTGATCCGATGATCGCGACCCCAAGGGCTGCACCGTCTGATCCAAATTTGTCCAAATGGCCCACCACGCCGACCCCTGCAGGTACGAACAGGAGTGAGAGGTGGCCCAATAAGACTGTTGTGGTCGGCGCGATGGTTTTCGCCAATCGCGGCCATATCACACAGGTTACAAATAACAGTGCCATGCCGATCACTGGTCCGGGCAAGGGCAGGTCTAAGCCACGTGATGTGACCTCGCCCAACAATTGAAACGCCAAAAGCGTCGCTAAGTGAATAATCATAATTCGCAGCCTATGCGGGCGGGGCCTGTATTCCCAGACTTATGGGCGACAACAGCGAAATTTCCCCGCGCATTTCTATTTTGGCCAGCCTAGCTAGCGGTTAACTAAACATAGGTGTGGACCATGAGACTTTTTTCAATTTGCCTGTTAATCGGATATTTGGGCGTTTCTGCTGCGGTTGTTGGAATTTAGGCCAGTAACCCTGCGATCCTTGCGCGCGCCGAATTTGATTTGGGTTGCCACAGGTCGCGGTCGATTGCCTCTTGCAGCCGTGCTGCGATTTCCGCAAGGGCTGGGGCGTTGACGTCCGCGATGAAGTCACGTGTATCGTCGTCTGCTAGGAACGCGTCTTCAACCAGGTCAAAGTGGTGGTTTTTCACGGCGCCTGTTGTCGCTGCAAAGGCAAAAAGATAGTCGACTGTTGCGGCGATTTCGAACGCCCCTTTGTAGCCGTGTCGCTTGACGCCGTCGATCCATTTGGGGTTGACGACGCGTGACCGCACGACCCGTCCAATTTCATCCTCTAGCGTGCGAATGACAGGTCTTTCGGGGCGGGAATGGTCGTTGTGATAGATCGGTCGGTCGCGGCCCTGAAGCGTGCTGATCGCCGCTGCTGCTCCACCTTCAAATTGGTAGTAATCGTCGCTGTCTAAGATGTCGTGTTCTCGGTTGTCTTGATTTTGAACGATGGCCTCGGTTTGAGTTAGGCGCTGTTCAAAAGCGTCGCGAGCAGCCCGTCCATCGGCCTTTGCGTCATAGGCGTAGGACCCCCAAGACAGGTATGTGTCGGCAAGGTCGGCTTTGTCTGCCCAGAGTTTTTCGTCGATCATTGCCTGCAAGCCAGCCCCGTATGAACCGGGTTTGGACCCAAAGACCCGCGCAGTGTCTTCGCCTGATTTGGTGCGCGCAGCGGCAGGATTCAGGTCGGCGGGTTCATCAAGGGCTTGGACCGCGCGTGCGGCGCTATCGACCAATGCGATAAGTTGCGGGAATGCGTCGCGGAAGAAACCTGAGATGCGTAGGGTGACGTCGACGCGGGGGCGCCCAAGCACGCCTTGTGGCAGGACTTCAAAGCCAGTGACCCGCCGGTTGGCGCTGTCCCATGTCGGTTTCACGCCCATGAGAGCGAGCGCTTGGGCGACATCGTCGCCACCGGTGCGCATGTTTGCTGTACCCCATGCGGTGATCAACATAGTGCGCGGCCAGTCTCCGTGGTCTTGCAGGTGTTTTTCGATCAGTAAGTTCGCGGATTTCCAACCGAGTTTCCATGCTGTGGGCGTGGGTACTGCGCGGCTATCGACTGAATAGAAATTGCGCCCCGTTGGTAGGACATCAAGCCGCCCGCGGGTGGGAGCGCCGGATGGCGCCGGGGCGACGAAGTGCCCTGCAAGGGCGGTGAGGAGGCCCGCGCCTTCGTCAGGACCGCATTGCGCAACTGTTGGGATGATCCGGTCGAATATCTCGTTTAGGACGGGTTGTGACGCTGGTGTGCTAAAGCCCACGTCGCCCCACCCTCCATCCCGCAGCAGGATTTGACTAAGCAGTTCCAACCGCTCAACAGTGTCCCCTTGGGTCCGCCAGATGTCATCGCTCAGGCTGTCTAGTTGAACGGGTTTTTCGGTTGTGGATTGACCTAGATCGCAATCAAGCGGGTCAAAAGAGATGCCGAGATCGCTTGCAATCGCCCGCAAAATTGATGCGTTGTGTTCTTTTCCGTCACCCCGTGGCACCCGCGCCAATGCAATCGTCAGATCGCGCGCAAGATCGCCTGTTGGGGATTGTCCAAAGATGTGCAGACCATCGCGTATTTGCGATTCTTTGAGCTCGCACAGATAGGCATCGAGCTTTGCGAGATCGCCGTCGGCGTCCCCGTTAAAGCCTGCGTCTTTTCCAAAACCAGTGGCGTCGGAAAGTGAGAGGATTTCTTCGCGTAGGAGTTTGATCCTGCGTGGATCAACGCCTGCTGCTTCGTAGTATTCATCTACAAGGGCTTCGAGGTCACGCATTGGCCCATAGCTTTCGGCACGTGTCAGCGGCGGCGTCAGGTGGTCGATGATTACGGCCGATGTGCGCCGTTTGGCTTGTGTTCCTTCGCCCGGATCATTCACTATGAACGGATAGACGTGCGGGGTCGCCCCGAACACTGCCTCGGGCCAGCAATTTTCGGATAATGCGAGTGCTTTGCCCGGGAGCCATTCGAGATTTCCGTGCTTGCCCATATGTACGATCGCGTCCGCGCCCCAGTGGTGTCGCAGGTAAAAGTAGAACGCCAGATAGTTGTGTGGCGGGACGAGGTCGGGTGAGTGGTAGGTGTCCGTTGGGTCGATGTTGTAGCCGCGTGCTGGCTGTAGCCCGACCACAGCGTTTCCGAATTCATGGATCGAAAGTTTGAAGCCTTTTGCCGCCTCCGGCGGGAGTAATTCGGAAAAAGCGAGGAAGGGATCATCTTCGGGTTGGCCCCAACGTGTGGTTATATCGTTTTTTATGTCCCATGGCAGCAAATCGAAGTGTTTTTTGTAGATGCTGAGCGGGAGTGTGACGCCGCCTTCTGTGTTTGCGCGGTCGGTTAGCCAGTTTGTTGGGCCCGCCATCATTTGGTCCATGAGTGCTTGGGCGTTTTTGGGCGCGGTTGTGGTATAGCCGTTTTCGCGCAACAAATTGAGTGTGTGAACTGTTGCGGCGGGAGTGTCGAGGCCGACCCCATTTGCGAGTCGTCCGTTTTTGTTTGGGTAGTTGGCGAGGATCAGGGCGACTTTGCGGTCTTCGGTTGGCGTGCTGCGCAGGCTTGCCCATTTTGCCGTCAGGTCGGCCACAAAATCGATCCGATTTCCGTGCCCTTGGTAGGTCGCAATCGCGCATTCGGTGGCGTCGTCAAAGAATGCCTCGCCTTTGAACGAGACTGTACGCGATAGGATGCGCCCGTCGACTTCGGGGAGGGCCACGTTCATGGCGATGTCACGCGCAGAAAGCCCTTGGATGCTGTCGGCCCATGCGGATTCGGATGCGCTGGACAGGATGACTTGGAAAACGGGTGATTTGTTTGCGGCGTCCATTGTGAGCGGGTTTTGGGGGCTGTCGTCGCCGTCATGTGGCGAGCCGACTGCGAAGGCAGTGCAGTTGAGGATCACGCTTGGCTGTGCGGACTGGAATAAATGCTGCAATGTCGCGGTGCTGAGCGGGTCTTTGAGCGAGGCCACGAAGATTGGCAGCGGGTTGAGGCCGCGCCGCGTCAGGCTGCGTACCAAACGGTTGATCGGGTTTAGGCCGCCGCCTTGGACAAGGGCGCGGTAGAAGATGATTGGCACGATGGGCGCGTCTTGGGACCATGCTGATTTGGCAGTGTCGAGGTCGGCGATGCCTGATCCGGGCCAGTAGACTCCTGCGCGTAGAAGCGGTGCGGCTGGCGTTGGTTTGTTTGTATTTTTGATAATTGCATCACAATAGGATAGTAATTTTGTGCAATTTTGCGGTCCACCTTCAACGAGGTAAGACCAGAGTGCATCGTAGTCTTGGTCGGATACGGTGGAGAGCCCGCGCAGTTCTGCGTCTGGTTTGTCGTCACCGGGCAGGGCCGCGAAGGGGATGCCTGCATCGTGCAGCGATGCAGCGTATTGTGTCAGCCCGTATTTCCAATAGCCCATGCCGCCAAGCACGCGGGCCACGACGAGCTTGGATTTCGACGCGCAGTTGTCGATGTGCAGGTCAACTGACATTGGGTGCTGCAAGTGCATCATATTGGCTAGCCGCAGTGTCGGCGGAGCGGTCATTTCACTGCGTGCTTCGGACAATGCCGCCAATTCGGTGTCGGCTGCCGAGATGAAGATTACGTCTGCGGGTGTTTGCCCAAGGTCAAACGGTTCGTCCCCGTCAGAGATTGCGCCGGGGGTGGCAGCTAGCAGGTGCATAAGGTTTGACCCCGTGTTAGTGACGCTCCAAATTGAAGGAATCTGTTATGGATTACAAAGCAGCTGGAGCTCCGAAATTGGGTAAGAACGCACCGAAACATGTCGAGCATAATGCCGTTGGATCGAAGAAAAAGCCATTTGGCACACGTCCGAGCAAGGAAGAATTGCTGGCGCGCATGAAGGCGGCAGCAGAAGCTGCTAAGTCTGAAAAGTAAGATCACAGCGCCTTTTCCATGAAGATGGAGGAGGGCGCATCGATGTAGTCGCCAAATGGCCCGCAAGGGACAAATTCGTGTCGCGTATAAAGCCTGTGGGCAGCGTATAGCACGTTGCCCGTTTCCAGTTTTAGCATCCGCAGGAATTCGGTTTTTGCGTGATCTTCGAGTTGCCGCAGGATCGCGTCGGCGACGCCGCGCCCGCGGGCGACTTCGGATACGAACATTGATTTTATCTCGCCGTAGCCGTCTTTGACCATCAGCGCGCCGGTCCCAAGGACAGTGTCCCCCTCGCGGGCAGTGAAAAAGTGGATGTTGTCGGCGCACAGATCATCGATGGACAGATAGAAGTTATCCTCCGGTGGAAACAGGCTTGTCATCAACGCATGGCTTTGCTGCAGCAATGCGGTTGCCTGTGGGTCGTGCGGATCTGTGTGGCCGACGATGATCATGCTTGCAGTGCAGCCGTGATTGCCGCTTGGTCAAGCCCTGCTTCGCCTATCACAACCAGTTTGGTTTCGCGCGCGCCTTCAAATGGCTGGTCGAAATAGCTGTCGATGCGTGGACCCACGGCTTGCAGTGTCATGCGCATTGGTTTGTCCGTGATGGCCACAAATCCCTTGAGGCGCAGGATGTTGTGGGCGCGGATTACATCGCCGACTTGGGCCTTAAATGACGGTGCATCGGTGACTTCGCCGCGTGTGACGATGAAGCTTTCAAATTCGTCATGGCCGTGTGCGTGTTCGTGCACATGGTGGTCATCATGATCGTTGTCGTGATCATCACCGTGGTGGTGATGGTGGACCTCGTGACGCGCTTCGAGGTCGTTTTCTGCGCCGATGCCTTGGCCAAGTAGCACGTCAACGGGCAGGGCACCCATGGTGGCTTTAACGACTTGGACGCCATCGCGCGCATCGGATTTCAGGCGGGTCATGAGCGTATCGACTTCTGTCGCATCCAGCAGGTCGGATTTGTTCACGACGATCATGTCTGCGCAGGCGATCTGGTCTTCGAAAAGTTCTGACAGCGGTGTTTCGTGGTCTAGGTTTTCATCCTCGGCCCGTTGTGCGTCAACTGCAGCGACGTTGTGTGCGAATTGCCCGTCATGCACGGCGCGCCCGTCAACGACGGTGACAACGCCGTCCACGGTGACTTTTGTGGAAATACCGGGCCAGTTGAACGCGCGGATTAACGGTTGCGGCAACGCGAGGCCGGATGTCTCAATCACGATGTGGTCGGGCTGAGGATCGCGCGCAAGCAGCTGTTCCATTGTTGGGATAAAATCATCGGCGACGGTGCAGCAGATGCAGCCATTGGACAGCTCCACGATGTCGTCTTCGGTGCAAGTTTCCTCGCCGCAACCTTTGAGGATATCGCCATCTACACCAAGATCGCCAAATTCATTGATGATAAGCGCGATCCGTTTGCCGGATGCGTTTTGCAGCATGTGCCGGATCAGCGTAGTTTTACCGGCCCCAAGAAAGCCTGTGACGACGGTGGCGGGGATTTTAGCTGGCATTTTATGGTTTCCAATTCTGGGCGGCGTTGGCTAAGGCTTAGGCCATGACAAAGCGCGTGACAATCTGTGAGACTTGTGTGGGGCCGGGAACGGCGCTGGCTGCGGCGTTGCGGGATCTGGATGGATGGGATGTCGTGATGCACACGTGTTTTTCGGTGTGTGACGAACCCGTGGCCATGGCTGTGCAAGGCGAAGGGTCGGCCACATATGTGTTTGCAGGGCTGACGGACGGCGACGCGGATGATGTCCGTGCGTTTGTTGCATTGTATGATGCAGCCCCAGCAGGTTGGATTGCAGATGCCCGCCCCGCGGGGCGGCTGCGGTTTTGCCTGAAATCGCGGGTGCCTGCGCTATAGGTCATGGCACAGTGATTTCGGCCATGATCGGTTGGCCGAAGGCAGCCCAGCCTGTGTGATCATTTGCGGTTAACGTGACCCGCAGCACCGAACCGCTCGGCGCGTTTGTTAGATGCACCCAAGGGCCATAGGCGCGCAAGGTTTTGACCCCGTTCACATATATATGCGCATGTCCGGTGCCTGCGACTGGTGCGGTGTTCACCGTTTCAGGGGTGAAAGCGAAGCCTGCGACGTCTATCAACAGGCTCTTTGCGTCGCCCGCGTCATCGGTAACGATTAAGGTAAGGCTTGGCGCGGGGCCGGTCCATTCGGTCAAGGATAAATGGTCGTGTCCTGTATCGCTGTGGCCGGCATGGTCATGGCCTTGGGTCGGCGTGCCGAAGATGTAGCCAAACCCGGTCCCAAAAACCAAACCAATCACAAAAAGGATGATGGATCGCATGGGTTAGCCCTCTGCCAATTTGCTGTGCCAAACAGACCCAAGCAGCAGGCCAAGTGTTGACCAGACTGCCAGTGCGACGCCCAACGTGCGTGCCGCAAACGATGCGGCCAGTTCAGGTGGTGCAGCTTGTGTCAACGTGTCGGGCATCGGTGCGCCGATCAAATGTGGGGCTGCGAGCAGGACAATTGCTGCCCCCCACATCGCCCAGTTTTGACCAAACGCGATAAGCCAGAGGGCGATACCGGTGCAGGCGACTGTGCCGTACCACCAGATTTGGCGGGCTTCGACGTCTGCTCCGTTCAAGCCGGGCATGTCGGGGGCAAGTCCGAACGCAGGCGCCATGTGCATCGTGATGAACCCAGCGATACCCCAAAGGATACCTGCGCGCGGTGAAATTGGTTCGCCGCGGTCTTCGGCCCAGACCATCGCTGCCAGCAGAACAAATGCATATCCGGTATAGATCAGCGCAGAAAAGACGATGTTCAGTGCTTCACGCGCAACATCAAACGGCCCGCGTGGCACTGTCACCAGATCAAGTGCGGTATGTGGGTCAATTTCAAACAGTTCGGCATGAAGCAAAAGCGGCTGCACGAACACGAATTGCAACAGCGCGGCCACAAGGCCCGCACCGAAGCCAGCGATCAACGCGCTGACGGCAATTTTCTGAAACATCAGCTTAGTGGCAGGGGAAGCCGGTTGTGTGACGCACGTCATGTGCGGCGTCATGCAATGTGGCGGCTTGCACATGGCCTGCAACAGTGATGATCCCCAAGCCAAGGATGCCTGCGGCAAGAACCGAAAGCACGTTGGAGGATGTTTTTGTTTGCGTCGGCGCAGTGGTTGCGATGGTCTTTGTCATGTTATCGTCTCCAGTTTCCCGTCACACCCGACGGGATGGTTTCATTGCGCATGGCTGGTCTCCTGGCTTACGGATCGATCATGCTTTGCTGCCTTCCCGGTTACCCAGTGGCGTGTTCGCAAAGCACTCTCCGCATTACAGTCGCGGGGGCGGCTGTGGTTTTTGGCCTCCCGATTTGGATCGGCCGTTCCCACATTCCCATTTCATCCCCCTAAAGCTGAGCTTCGTCGGCGGGGAACCGTGCCTTTCTGTTGTGCCTGTCTGGGGCAGGCATCGTCAAGTCAGAAACCGACGCGCTATCACGTAACGCCGTCACATTTCACAAGATTTGGGGGCCTTCGGTCGGGATATTTGCAATCCAAAGAGCGGTTCAGCGCCCAAAATCGCAATATCTTGTGGATAAGTCGCGGGTTTTATCCATATGCGGGGCGTTTTCGTTGACTCGGGCTGTGTCGGTGGGTGACAATTTTGAACCTTAAGGAATCAATGGGCTGAATATCGGTGCGCTTTAGCAAACTACGTCTTAATGGCTTTAAAAGCTTTGTCGATCCAACCGATTTGATTATCGCGGATGGGCTGACAGGCGTTGTTGGTCCTAATGGGTGTGGCAAGTCGAATTTGCTGGAAGCTTTACGCTGGGTCATGGGCGAAAACCGCCATAAGGCCATGCGCGGTGGATCGATGGAGGACGTTATCTTTGCCGGTGCGTCGACCCGACCTGCGCGTAATTTTGCCGAAGTCAGCCTAATCATTGATAACGCGGAACGGCTGGCCCCTGCTGCGTTCAACGACAATGATACCCTTGAGATTACCCGCCGGATTACCCGTGATGCGGGGTCTGCGTTTAAGGTCAGTTCCAAAGACGTGCGCGCCCGCGATGTGCAGATGTTGTTTGCCGATGCGTCGACCGGTGCCCATTCGCCAGCGTTGGTTCGTCAGGGCCAGATTTCTGAATTGATCAATGCCAAGCCGAAGGCTCGCCGCCGGATCTTGGAAGAGGCCGCAGGCATTTCGGGTCTGTATCAGCGCCGCCATGAAGCGGAGCTGAAGCTAAAGGGTGCCGAGACAAATTTGACCCGCGTTGATGATGTGGTTGAGCAATTGGCCGCACAATTGGCGACATTAGCCCGTCAGGCAAGGCAAGCGGCGCGGTACCGTGAAATTGGTGAAAATCTGCGCCGTGCCGAAGGCATGTTGTTGTTTCGCCGATGGTCAGAGGCGGACGCTGCGATGTTGGCTGCTGTCGCCCAATTGCGCGAGCGCACGACCGCTGCTGGTGCGTCTGAAACAGCGGCCCGTCAGGCGGCAAAGGCCCGTTTGAATGCCGAGGGTGTGTTGCCTGCACTGCGCGAAGAAGAGGCGATCTCGGCGGCTGTTTTGCAGCGGCTTCAGGTCCAACGTGATACGTTGAAGGACCAAGAGGTGCGGGCGTTAGAGACGATTGAGACGCTCCGTGCGCGTATTAATCAGCTTGCTCGCGATATGGACCGCGAAGGTGGTCTGAACAAGGATGCCGGTGAAACGATTGAGCGGCTCGAATGGGAAGCCCGCGAAATTGGCAAGGCAGGTGAAGGCCATGAGGCCCGCTTGGACGCAGCCCAGATTGCATCGCGTGAGTCTGCAGGCGTACTGCAGACCCGCGAAGCAGATTTATCGCAATTGACCGAGGATGTGGCCCGATTGGCCGCTCGGCACCAGTCGGCTCGGCGGTTGATGACGGATAACCAGACGACACTGGCAAAGTCAGAGGCCGAGGCTGAAAAGGCCAAAGTGTCGATGGCTGAGGCCGATGTTGCGCTGAAAAAGGCCGAGGCGGATTTTGCGGCTGCTGGTTCCGCGGAAACGCAGGCGGTGGCCACTGCTGAAAAGGCTGATGTGACATTGGCAGAGGCTGAGGAGGCTCGTGCGCAGACGCAAATCCGCGAAAGCGATGCCCGCGTGAAAAGATCCGAAGCTGAGGGCGAGGCAAATGCGTTGCGCGCCGAGGTTGCCGCGTTGGCCCGACTGGTGGAGCGCGACACTGCAGAGGGCGGGCAGGTGTTGGATTTGCTGCGCGTTGAAAGCGGGTACGAAAAGGCGCTGGGTGCCGCCCTTGCTGATGATTTACGTGCGCCCGCGATTGGGCCGGACGCTGCGTCGGGTTGGGCGACGTTACCTTCGTATTTGACCGCGCAGCAATTGCCTGACGGTGTGGCTCCGCTGACCAAGTTTGTGGATGTACCCGAGGTTTTGGGCCGCCGTATGAACCAAGTGGGTCTTGTGCGCCGCGAAGAGGGTGCGCAGTTGCAGGCGGTATTGAAGCCGGGCCAACGGCTTGTGTCGCTTGAGGGCGATGTTTGGCGTTGGGATGGGTTCCGTGCCGCGTCAGAGGATGCGCCATCTGCCGCCGCGTTAAGGTTACAGCAGTTGAACCGCTTGGTTGAATTGAAGCGTGATCTTGAAGAGGTCAATGCCACCGCAATGGGTGCCGCCCAAGCCCATGAGACGTTGACGCGGTTTCTTGCGGAATTGTCCGCTGCTGATCAGGCCGCCCGTCAGGCGCGCCGTGATGCTGACCGTCTGGTCGCAGAGGCGAACCGTGCAGCCAGTCGCGCCGAGGCGGATCGTAATTTGTCTGAGGGTAAGCTGGAAAGCTCTGGTCTGGCGGTGAAACGCCACGAGGAAGAAGCTGTGAATGCGCGCCGTGCGCTGGTTGAGGCTGAGCGTGCGGTTGCAGATTTGGGTGATCTGGGCACAGCGCGTGCGCAAGTTGAAGACATCAAGATGACGGTTGAAGCTGCGCGCATTACGATGATGTCGCGCCGGTCTGGCCATGACGAGGTTCGTCGCGAAGGTGAGGCCCGTTTGCGCCGAAGCCAAGAGATTACCAAAGAAGTGTCTGGTTGGAAGCACCGATTAGAGACTGCCAATAAGCGCAGCGCGGAATTGGCAGAGCGCAAGGATGTGTCAGAGGTTGAGCTCGTGGAGGCCACGGCCGCACCAGAAGAAATTGCTGCCAAGCGGTCTGAGCTTGCGGATGCGATTGACGAGGCGGAAGTGCGCCGTCGCGCGTCTGCTGACAAGCTGTCGTTAGCCGATACTGCGTTGCGCGACGCAGCGGACGGCGAGCGAGATGCCGAGCGTGGTGCATCCGAGGCCCGTGAAGCGCGCGCCCGGTCTGAGGCTCGCGCTGATGCTGCCCGCGAAACGGTGGCTTACGCGCAAGAGCGGATTATGGAGGCCCAAGAGGTCACGCCTGCGCAATTGCTGGAAAGCCTTGGTACGGATCTGGAAAAGATGCCTGCGTCCGAAGTGGTCGAGGGGCAGGTCAATGCGTTGAAACGTCAGCGCGATAGTCTTGGTGCTGTCAATTTGCGCGCCGAGGAAGACAGCAAAGATGTGCAGGTTGAGCATGATAATTTGGTGTCTGAGAAGGCCGATCTTGAGGCTGCGATTGCGGCGTTGCGTCACGGGATTGCCAGCTTGAACAAAGAGGGCCGCGAGCGGTTGCTGACAGCGTTTGAGCAGGTCAACGAGAGCTTTGGCCTGTTGTTCAGTCACCTGTTTGGTGGCGGCGAGGCGAAGCTGGTTTTGGTCGAAAGCGATGATCCGCTGGAGGCTGGTTTGGAGATTATGTGCCAACCGCCGGGTAAGAAGTTGTCGACGTTGTCGTTGTTGTCGGGTGGCGAGCAGACGTTGACCGCACTTGCATTGATTTTTGCCGTGTTCTTAGCGAACCCTGCGCCGATCTGTGTGCTTGATGAGGTTGATGCCCCGTTGGATGATGCCAATGTGACACGGTTCTGTGATCTGCTGGACGAGATGACCCGCCGCACGCAGACCCGTTTTCTGATCATCACGCACCACGCTGTCACAATGAGCCGGATGGACCGGTTGTTTGGTGTCACGATGGGCGAGCAGGGTGTGTCGCAGTTGGTGTCTGTTGATCTTAAGAAAGCAGCTGCGATGGTGGCTTGACGCCCCAACTAGTACGGTAAATCGTCGGGGTGCGCGTTTTTGTAATCTGGCTCTGGGAGATAAATTTGATGTGCCCGAATGGTGGATTTACCTTCACTATAGGCCTTCATCACGCGGTGCATCCCATCGATAATTTTATGGTCTTCGCAGATTAGAATTGGATAGCTGAGGTCGGTGCGCGCTGCTTGGGCTGCGTGTTCCATCACGCTGATGCAGGTCGGTGGCATGTCATGATACCAGTATGGTTCATAGATTTCGCTGATCTTGCTGAGCATCATATTAAACGGGGTGAATTTGCGTTTGAGCAAGGGCTCAACCCGCCAGATATGCGTATCGTCGCCCACTTTTCGAAAGTGGTATTGTGGGCGGATCACAGCGCGCCGAGCAATGCGGTGGTCGGCCAAGCGTCTGCGGGCAACCCAAGGCGGGTTTGTTCGGCTTGCACTGCGGCGCGGGTCATTGCCCCTAAGATACCGTCAATCCCGCCCACGTCGTGGCCACGTGAGGTCAGTTTGGTTTGCAGTGATTGCATTTGAGGTCCGGTCAACGGCGGTGTCGGGTTGCCTGCGTCGTAGCCTGGTGCTCCGCCAAGCCGTGTTGCGAAATAGGCGGCTGTGGTCACGTAGACAAAGCTTTTGTTCCACTCAAAGTAGACGTCGAAATTGCGGTAGGCGAGGAACGCAGGACCGTTGCGTCCCATGGGCAGCAAGACCGCGGCCTTGAGGTTGGATGCGATCGATCCGCTGCGTGCGGTGACGCCTAAGGCCGTCCATTGTGCGCCCGATTTGCGTGTGTTCAGGCCGGTTTGCGCCCAGTCCAGATTGGCTGGCACATTGATTTCTTGCAGCCACGGCTCGTTTGGTCGCCAGCCCAGTGACGACAACACGTTGGCCCCCGACATCAGCGCGTCGGGTGATGACCCTTTGAGGTCCACGACCCCGTCGCCGTCGCCGTCCATGCCGTTTTCGATGATGTCTTTTGGCAGCATTTGGACTTGGCCGATTTCGCCAGCCCATGCACCTGTGGTCGTGGCTGGGTTCATGCCGCCCAATGCCGTGAGTTCAATTGCCGCCAGCAGTTGCGGTCGGAACAGTTCCGGCCGCCGACAGTCATGTGCCAATGTCACCAGCGCGTTGCGTGTGTTGAAGTTGCCTTGCACTTGGCCAAAATCGGTCTCAAACGCCCAGAACGCTAGAATGACCCCGCGCGGGATGCCGAATTTCGCCTCAATAGAATCAAATGTGCGGTCAAAGCGGTTTCCATAGACGCGTCCGTTGTCCATCCGATTTTGGCTGATAAGCGCCCGCGAGAAGCTGATGAAATCTTTTTGAAATACGCCTTGTGATCTGTCTGCTCGCAGCACGGCCGGATCAATCTCGGCGCCCTGAAGAAGCCGTTGGGTCGCAGATGCATCAAACCCCATGGAGGCTGCCTCGGCTCTGATCCCGTCTAGGAACGCGGGGAGGGGTCCACCGCAGTTTTGCGCGAACACGGGTGTCGTCAAAAGCGAAAGGGCGAGGGCGAGGCGCATGGGGCTGATCCTTAGGTTGTGTTTGGACAGCCTAGCAGGGCGATCACAGGCGCACAAACCCGATGACAAGGGCTACGCAAAGTGCTGCCGCCCAAGTCTGCCAAAGTACGCGCACGGCGCCGTCGACGTGGCTAGGTCCGAGATCGTGGTTGCCCAGTGGGTTCACGTAGGGGTCGTCGGTCAGTTGGCCGTCGTACATGCGTGGGCCTGACAGTGCGATGTTGAGGTTGTACGCCATTGCCGCCTCTGGCCAGCCCGCGTTGGGGGACCGGTGGAGCGCTGCTTCTGACTGGATTGTGGACAACGGGGTGTTTGGGTTCAGCGCCCAAATTAGCAGGCCAGTGATCCGTGCCGGTATCCAGTTGACCACATCATCAAGCCGCGCTGCTGCCCAGCCAAATTCGAGATGCCGCGGTGTTTTGTAGCCGATCATGCTGTCAGCGGTGTTTGTAATTTTGTAAAACAGCAGGCCAGGTAGGCCGCCGATTGCGAACCAAAATGCGGGCGCAATGATGCCGTCTGACAGGTTTTCGGCGGCGCTTTCAATTGCGCCGCGCGCAACGGCGCCTTGGTCCATTGCGCCGGTATCGCGTCCGACGATCATTGCGACTGACTGTCTCCCATCGCCGATGGATAAGCGCAGTGCGTCACCGATGGCTTTGACATGCTGGGTCAGCGATTTTTGTGCCAAAAGGATTGCGCAGATAATGATGTCTGCCACCCAGCCGAAAAGCCCGTGCAGGATGCCTCCAAGCGCAAGCGCGCCAAGGGCGAGCGCCAGCATCACGGCACCCCCCTTAATGCGGCGTGCGGGTCCGGTGTTGAACCGTTTATCCATCGCCCCGATCAGCCGTCCCATGAGGATCGCAGGGTGCGGGGCACGGTCCCAGAGTGCCTTGGGTTCGCCAAAGATGGCGTCGAGAATCATGGCGATCATGAGGGTCAAAATGCGGATTCCAGTTGTTCCCAACGATCGGGTGCAGGCAGACCGAGGCGCAGCCAGTTATCCGCATAGGGGAAGGTCCTGCTCCAGACGTGGTTCTGCGCAAGTTGCGTTTGGGCGGCTTTTGCGTCGGCGACTTCGTACAGGCGGAACAGGGTTGTGCCACCGACAAGCGGTGCCCCTTTTGAAGCCATCAACGCATCAAGCCGGTCGCTGTCTGCGGCAAGCCGTGCGCGGGTGTCATCCGCCCATGCGGGGTCTGCCAAGGCTTCTGCCCCGATGCTGAGCGCGGGGCCGGAGACATTCCAAGGCCCCAGCACCTCTGAGAGGTCGGCGATGATGTCGGGGTCACCGATTGCGAAGCCAAGACGCAAACCAGCCATCCCCCAAAACTTGCCGAAGCTTTTCAAAACCACGGTTCCTGTGCGCTTTGACAGGTGCATCAGGGATGCGTCAGGCATCACATCACAAAAGCTTTCGTCGATGATGCGCATGGGCGCGGTCAACTGATCTTTGCTCCATAATATTCCGTCCGGATTGTTGGGGTGTACGGCGACGATTGCGTCGCGCGCATCTGCGGTCAATGTCCAGCCGGCAGCCTTAAAAGCAGCACCATGTTCGTTATAGGTTGGGCCGGGAATGGCTACTTCACCCTCACCGATCAGGCGGGGCAGGGCTGCGATGATCGCACTGGCGCCGGCTGTGGGCAGGATTGCTACGCCTTCAGGAACGTTCCAGAAACTGCGCGCAAAACCGATTAAACGCGCATAAGCCGCTTTGTCGGGCAGGGCGGTCCATGCGTCGGCGGGCAGAACGGGCGCGGGATAGGGCACGGGGTTGATTCCTGTCGACAGGTCCAGCCAATCGGCACGCGTGCCACCAAATTGCGTGATGGCTGCGTCTAATCCGCCGCCGTGATCTCTTTTGCTAGTGTGCATCAGGCGTCTGCATTCGGAATTGGTGGGTGGCGGGTCACAAAGTGCCCTTTGATCGCTTGCGGCCATTCGCGGTAGGGAACTTGGCCCTTTTCAGATGCAGCGTGTTTGGTCGCGTAATCAACGATGCCTGCGGCGGCGTTTTCCAGCGGTTCAAAGTTGCCGATCGTGTAGGACAGTTTGCCGTGGCTCTGGATCGCGACGTTGCAGCCCTGTTTGCAACCCATCAGGCAGGAAACGCGCCGCGTGCGCACATCTGTGACACCTGCGGCTGCGGTTTCGATCAAAGCGGCCAAAGCTTCTCCGTCGGTTGTGGTTTTACCGGATGTATCCCAGTCGTTGCGTTTGCAGGTGTCGCAAATTGTAATCCATGTGGTCATGTCTGGGCCTGTTGTTAGGGGCGTTTTTAAAGCGGAATTTTGCCAAAATCGGGCAGGTTTGGGCGCGTACCTGTCTTTTAGGTCAGGTCTGTGTAGGTGTTAACACTTCGTTAAGATTTAAGGCGGACAGAGTTGATATAGTGTTAACAAGGCCCCTATTTCAGTCGAAATTTGGGCAATACCTAACGGAGCATTAATGCGCATTCTTATCGTGCAAAGCAACTACGATCTAGGTCAGGTTTGGACCCGTCATGTTGAACGGTTGTGCGCCACGTACAAACTGGCCAAGCTGCGTTAGCATTGCTTGAGGTAGAACATTTTGACGCAATTGTGCTTGATCTGGTTCTGTCTGAGGGCAGCGCGCTGACGGTCGCTGACTTTGCCCAGTTTAGTCAACCTGCAGCAAATGTGGTTTTTGTAACTGACACGACGTTCTTTTCCGACGGTTCAATCTTTGCGTTATGTGCCAACGCACGGGCGTTTGTAGAAACCGCGACCCCGCCAGACGACTTGGCCGCGATTGTTCATCATTATGCCCAAGCTGCTAGCCGCGCATATGCGGCGCTGCGTAGTCAAGGATGGGGTTCACAGGGATAATCCGGTGTGGGTTAATCGTCTCGTGGCTATAGTGATAGTGCCGCACGATATGGTCCATGTTCACGGTGTCGGCGACACCGGCCCACTGGTATAGTTCGCGGGTATAGGCCCACAGGTTCGGGTAATCCACGATCCGGTTGCGGTTACATTTGAAATGTAGATGATAGACCGGATCAAACCTGATCAGCGTTGTGAACAGCCGCCAATCTGCTTCTGTGATGACGTCTCCCATCAGATAGCGGTTTTCGCTTAGCCGTGCTTCGAGCCAGTCCAATGTGTCAAACAATGGGTGCACCGCTGCGTCGTAAGCCGCCTGCGATGTCGCAAAGCCGGATTTGTAAACACCGTTATTGAAGGTGTCGTATATCCGGTCGTTCACTGGTTCCATTTCATCGCGCAGTTCGACGGGCCAGTAGTCATCCGTGTTTCCTGTGATCTCGTCAAAGGCACTGTTGAACATCCGAATTATCTCGGACGATTCGTTGGACACAATTGTTTCGCGCTCTTTGTCCCACAAAATCGGGACGGTCACGCGGCCAGTCATGGTCGGTTCAGCCCGCACATAGATATCGCGCGCGAATGGTAGCCCAAACAGCGTGTCGCCAGTTGCCCCGTGATCATCTGTTTCAAAGGTCCATCCGTCTGACAACATGTCTGGATGCACGGCTGAGACGCTGATGTGGTCGGTCAGCCCTTTGAGCGCCCGAAAGATCAAGGTCCGATGTGCCCAAGGGCAAGCATAAGACACATAAAGATGGTAACGCCGTGATTGCGCTGGAAAACCATCTGTTCCTGATGGCCATGCTGATCCGTCAGCCGTGATCCAATTGCGGAACTTTGCGTTGGCGCGTTTAAACGCCCCGCCAGTGGATTTCGTATCATACCAAACGTCGTGCCAGACGCCGTCTACAAGCTGACCCATCGGGATCTCCTTTGTTTTTATCAGTTGATCAGTAGTTAGCCTGCATACGTGCGAACGCAAACCCCGCGCCGCGCGCAAGATTGGTGCATTCATGCACAGACGGTTTGCGTGTCGGGAATCCACTGTCCGATGCCGTTTAACCGTTTGCAGGTGGGCCACGTCCCTCATATACACGCACCAACGAAGCCAATTGGCCAGACAGGTTGAAGGCGCAGGGTTGACCCATGTTGGGGACCGGAGCGTCTTGTCGTTGACCTTCCCACCTTGCGTGCGCGCAGGCCGTCTGGCTGTGATATGAAAAAGGACCACGCCATGCGTTATATGCTGACAGTATTGTTCATTTTGACTGGCGGAGCTGCGGCTGCGGATCCGAGCCATTTGATTGAGCTAGCAGGTCATGACCACTGGATCGGTGGCGCCGCGATCGGTCTGGCGATCTTGGCTGGAATTTGGGGTGCCCTTAAGGGCGGCGACGAAGCCGAAGAAGCCGAGGAAGAGCTTGAAGAGGAAGCAGCATGAAAACGGGTGTTATGATTTGCGGGCACGGCTCGCGGTCCCAGTCTGCTGTTGATGAATTCGCGACACTGGCGCAAAAGTTGCCTGCGTATTTGCCGGACGACTGGATGTGCGACTATGGCTATCTGGAATTTGCGAACCCTGTGATCCGTGACGGCCTTGATAACTTGCGCGAAGCCGGTTGCGACCGTATTCTCGCGGTTCCGGGCATGTTGTTTGCTGCCATGCACGCCAAAAACGACATCCCCACGGTTCTGAACACATATGCCACGCAGCACGGTGCGACCGTCAGCTATGGCCGCGAATTGGGTGTTGATCCCAAGATGATCGCCGCCGCTGCGAGCCGGATTAATGATGCCGTCGCTGCTGCTAATTCCAAGCACGGCGATGTGTCATTGCACGACACCTGTCTTGTCGTAATTGGCCGTGGTGCGTCGGACCCTGATGCCAACGGCAATGTCGCGAAGATAGCGCGGATGCTGCACGAAGGTATCGGTTTTGGCTGGCACGAGGTCGGTTATTCCGGCGTGACGTTTCCGCTGGTTGAGCCTTGCCTGACCCATGCGGCCAAGCTGGGCTATAAGCGGATCATCGTGTTCCCATATTTCCTATTTTCCGGCATTCTGATCGACCGTATTTATGGGTTCACCGATCAAGTCGCGACTGAGCACAGTGACATTCAGTTCATCAAAGCAGGCTATTTGGGTGATCATCCCAAGGTGCTGGAAACCTTTGCTGAGCGGATTATTGAGCAGACGGGTAAGAACCCGCCACCCAACTGTGGCACCTGTGCTTACCGGACCCAAGTGCTGGCAATGGACGGTGGCAAAGAGGTCACGATCCCAGCGGATATGCGCGAAAAGCATCCTGCATTTTCCGATACGCCGCCGCCGACTTGCGTGCTGTGCAAATACCGCACCCAAGTATTGGGCTTTGAAGGCGAAGTCGGCGCTGTACAAGAATCGCACCACCACCACGTCGAAGGACAGGGCGCATCCGCCCCCGGCTCAAATGTCGCGGATTGCGCATTGTGTGATACGTTCTGCACGGGCGTGTGCCGACTTGAGGCGGCGCATGATCACCACCATCATGATGATCACGGGGATCACCATCACCACGGCCACGATCATGCGCACGCGGTATATCCGCACGCCGATCACCCACATGGCCCCGAAAGCGCACGCAAATCAAAGCGGTCCTAACGCCTCGCTTTGTTATAAATACTCCCGCCGGAGGCTCCAACACCGGCACCAAGCAGAAAGCTCACGCTCGTGCGCACATATGAAAAAGACCCAAGCGCGATCTACGCGGCCAGTTTTGCAACTGTGCGCGCAGAGGCGCGGCTGGACCGGTTTCAGGCGGATATGCATCCGCTGATCACGCGGTTGATCCATGCTTGCGGCATGATCGAGGTGGCCGACAGGCTTGCTTGGTCGAAAGGCGCATATGGCGCGGGTCACGCCGCTTTGCAGGCCGGTAAACCGATTTTGTGCGATTGCGAAATGGTTGGTGCGGGCATTATCCGCCGGTATCTGCCAGCGGATAATAAGGTGATTGTCACGCTTAATGACCCATCTGTCCCTGACCGTGCTAAGGTGATCGGCAACACGCGATCTGCTGCAGCGGTGGAGCTTTGGGCAGATTATCTTGACGGTGCAGTTGTGGCTATTGGCAATGCGCCAACGGCGTTGTTCCATTTGCTTGAATTGATCGATGTGGGTGCCCCGAAGCCTGCGGTTATACTTGGATTTCCGGTGGGGTTCATCGGGGCGGCTGAAAGCAAAGCCGAACTTGCTGCCAACCCGCGTGGTTGCGATTTTGTTGCGTTGCGTGGCCGTCGCGGCGGGTCTGCTATGGCGTCTGCTGCGGTGAACGCGTTGGCTGCTGGTTTGCCAGAGGACAAACAATGACCGCCCCGTGGCTGCATATCGTTGGGATTGGCGAAGACGGTTTGGACGGCTTGGTTCCTGCAACCCGCGCTGTGGTTGAGGCTGCCGAGGTGATCTTGGGCGGGAAGCGACACCACGCTTTGGCTGATGGGATCGGTGCAAATCGCATCGCGTGGCCATCGCCCTTTGATGCGATGATCGACGCGATTGAAGGTATGCGCGGCCGTCGCGCCGTGATTTTGGTCACGGGCGATCCGCTTTGGTTTTCGGTTGGTGCACGCATTGGTCGGTCAATCGATCCGTCTGAGATTGTTTATCACCCGCAGCTGTCTGCGTTCCAACTGGCTGCTGCCCGTATGGGTTGGTCGTTGCCGGACGTCGAAACCCTGACCGTACATGGCCGCCCTGTTGAGCAGATGATTGCGTTTATTCAGCCCGATGCGCGGTTGTTGGTGCTGACAACTGGGGCCGAGACGCCTGCGCAGATCGCCGCATTTTTGACGGATCGTGGGTTTGGTAAATCGTCCATGACTGTGCTGGCTGCGATGGGCGGCAAAGATGAGCTTCGCTTTGATGGGTTGGCTGAAAGCTGGGATCACGACGTGCCTGCGTTTAATACATTGGCTGTCGAGTGTATCGCGGCTCCTGATGCCGCGCTGTTGCCCCGTGTGCCCGGTTTGGCTGATGCACTGTTCCAGTCTGATGGTACAATGACCAAGCAAGAAGTCCGTGCAGCCACATTGGCCAAGTTAATGCCGATGCGTGGCGCGTTGTTGTGGGATATCGGATGCGGGTCTGGGTCGGTTGCTATCGAGTGGATGCGCGCGGCCCGTTATGCCCGCGCGATTGGCATTGAGCCGCGCGCAGATAGGCGGGCCATGGCTGGCGCCAACGCCTTGGCGCTTGGTGCGCCGAAATTGGAATTGGTTGATGGGACTGTGCCCGCCGCCCTAGATGGTTTACCTGCACCGGATGCGATTTTCATTGGCGGCGGCTTGAGCCTGCAGACGTTTGAGGCTGCATGGGCTGCGTTGCGCCCGCTTGGTCGTCTTGTGGCCAACGCTGTTACGTTGGAAAGTGAAGCGGTCTTGATGGAGTTGCACGCTAAATATGGCGGCGATCTTGTGCGCATTTCTGTGTGCCGTGCAGAGCCCGTTGGCCGATTGACTGGTTGGCGTCCTGCGATGCCCGTTACCCAATGGAGTCTTGTGAAACGATGACAATTGATGACGCGCAGCTGACGCCGACGCCCCACCCACCGTCCCAAAACCAGACTGGCCAAGGTACGTTGTACGGCGTTGGTCTTGGCCCTGGAGCTGCTGATTTGATGACTCTCCGCGCTGCCCGCTTGATTGAGAACGCGTCGGTTATCGCATACCCAACGTTGGCTGGCGGTGATAGTTTTGCGCGATCTATTGCCGCCGAACTGATTGCCCCGTCATGCCGCGAGATTGTCATGGATGTCCCTATGACAGTGGAACGTGCACCAGCGCAGGCGGCCTATGACAAGGGTGCTGCTGATATTGCGGCTGTCTTAGACGCAGGTGAAGATGTCATTTGCTTGTGCGAAGGTGACCCGTTTTTCTATGGCTCGTTTATGTATGTGTTTGCGCGCCTTTCGGGCAAATACCAAGTTGAAGTCGTACCGGGTGTTACATCAATCACTGCGTGTGCAGCCAGCGCTGGTATGCCGCTTGCAGCCCGCAATGAGCGGCTGACGGTATTGCCGGGCCCGTTGCCGGCGGACGAATTGCGCGCACGCATTGATGGTGCCGAAAGCGTTGTGATAATGAAGGTTGGCCGCCATATGGCCAAAATTCGCAATGTGATCGATGGCTTGGGTCTGACTGACCATGCGGTTTACGTTGAACGCGCGACCCTGCCCCAAGAGGTGGTCTTGCCCTTGGCGGATGCCCCTGAAAAGGCCCCTTATTTTTCGATGATTTTGCTCACTAAAGGAGCCGACCCATGGCTGTAGCCCCTGTTGTTCTAACACTGTCCCGTTCGGGAGAATCGACAGCCCATAAGATTGCCGCCTTACTGGGTGCCAAGGTTCATGGCCGTAAGGGCCGTGTTGATCAAGCGGACGCATTTTTCACCAATGCATTGGATCACACTCGTGATTTGTTTGCTGCTGGTGTTCCAGTGATCGGCGTCTGTGCCAGTGGCATTTTGATCCGCGCCGTTGGCCCGTTGTTGATGGATAAACTGGCGGAGCCTCCGGTGTTGTCTGTGTCCGATGATGGCGCAGTTGTTGTTCCTTTGTTGGGCGGGCATCGCGGCGCAAATAAGCTGGCCGCACAAATTGCCGACGCGTTGGGCGCTATTGCTGCTGTCACGACGGCCGGTGATGTTGCCTTGGGTGTTGCCTTGGACGAGCCGCCTGCTGGTTGGGCGTTGGTCAACCGTGATGATGCAAAGGGTGCAATGGCTGCGCTGCTATCGGGTGGTGGTGCCAAGGTCGTTGGTGATGCACCTTGGCTTGCTAATTTGCCAGTCGGTGACACGTTGCAGATTTCAGCGACGATGGACCGCATCGCCGATTTGGGCGAAACGCATCTACAGTTTGCCCCGCAGCGCCTGACACTGGGTGTTGGCTGCGCACGCGATTGCGACCCTGCTGAATTGGCTACACTGGTTCATGAGGTTCTTGTTGCTGCAAATATCACGCCTGCGGTGATCCATTCTGTGAATACGATTACGCTTAAGGCGGATGAACCTGCAATTATCCAGTTGGCTGCAAGCATGGGGGCGCCAATGCGATTGTTTGAGGCGGATGTTCTAGAAGCCGAGACACCGCGTTTGGAAAATCCGTCTGATGTTGTTTTTGCCGAAGTAGGTACCCACGGTGTATCCGAGGCGGCTGCATTGGCCCAAGCAGGGCCGGCTGCCACGTTGTTTGTTGCCAAACATAAGACTGCCAATGCGACCTGTGCGCTTGCGATTGCTCTAGCGCCTTTGGTTGCCATGCAGGGTCGCGCCCGTGGTCGGTTGTCGGTCGTTGGCATCGGCCCGGGGCAAGCGGCTTGGCGAACGCCAGAGGTGTCCCGATTGGTGGCTGAGGCTGAGGAGCTTGTGGGCTACGGGTTGTATATCGATCTGCTTGGTCCCTTGGCTGTTGGCAAGGATCGGTCTGATTTCCCGCTGGGCGGAGAAGAGGCCCGTTGTCGCTATGCGCTGGAACAAGCTGGCAAGGGCAAGAACGTAGCGTTGGTGTGTTCGGGTGATGCAGGGATTTATGCGATGGGAGCATTGGTGTTTGAACTGTTGGACCGAACCGCTGCCGAAGAAGGCGTGTCTGACGCTGCTCGCCGCGTCGAAGTTATTTGCTCGCCCGGCGTGAGCGCCCTTCAGGGCGCTGCCGCCCGAGCCGGCGCGCCATTGGGGCATGATTTTTGCACCATTAGCTTGTCTGATCTCCTGACCCCGCGTGACGATATCATCCGCCGTTTGCATGCCGCAGCTGAGGGCGATTTTGTCATTGCGTTCTATAATCCGGTGTCGAAAACCCGCCGCACATTGCTCGCTGAGGCCCGCGACATTTTGTTGCAACACCGCCCTGCGGACACGCCAGTGATGCTTGCCAGTTCGCTGGGCCGTCCGGAGGAAAATGTACGTTATCGCCGCCTAGATCAGCTTGAGGTTGATGAAGTTGATATGCTGACCGTGGTTCTTATCGGGTCCAGTAATTCGCGCCTTGCCCAGATGGGCGAGGGCCCTCGTATGTTCACACCGCGTGGCTATGCCCGCAAAATTGACGGCGATTTGACTGCCAAGCGCGATGACCCATATATGTCCGAGGAGGCATCCTAAATGACAGTCTATTTTATCGGTGCAGGTCCGGGTGATCCGGAACTTTTGACCATCAAAGCCGCGCGTGTGATCGGTGAATGTCCCGTGTGTTTATATGCCGGATCACTTGTACCAGAGGCCGTTGTTGCATGCGCCCCCGAAGGTGCGTTGGTCATGGATACTGCCCCAATGACGTTGAATGAAACCCACGGCCAGATTGTAGAGGCCCATGCGAAGGGCCAAAACGTCGCCCGTGTGCATTCGGGTGATCCGTCGCTTTATGGTGCAATTGCGGAGCAAATCCGTCGGCTAAAAGTCGCAGGAATTGACTATCAGATCATCCCCGGTGTCCCCGCTTATGCCGCCGCTGCGGCTGCGTTGGGGACCGAATTGACGGTGCCAGAAGTTGCCCAATCCATCGTCCTGACGCGCATGTCTATGAAATCGACAGGTATGCCCGCAGGTGAAACGCTTGAGAATTTTGCCAAGACAGGTGCCACGTTGGCTATTCATCTTGGTATCCGTGCGATGCGCGAGATCGAACGCCAATTGGTCCCGTATTATGGTGCGGATTGTCCGGTCGCTGTGATCTACCGCGTTGGCTGGCCGGATCAGTTGATTATTCGCGGCACGTTGATGGACGTGCGTGAAAAAGCACGCGCTGCCAAGATTACGCGCACTGCGCTGATTCTCGTTGGTCCTGCTTTGGCTGAAAACCACGGATTTCCCGATAGCGCGCTTTATGATGCGTCCCGTCCGCATGTTTTGCGCCCAAAGGCGGCCGTTAATTCGTAGGGGTATTGCACAATTTCGCTGCAACGCGGCGGATTTTGTCACTTGATCTTCATACATTGCGCTCCATTGTTGGGCCAAAGGGGACGACCGATGAATGACTTTTTGCCAGAAGCCGTGCGCCAAGGATTGGACGCTGCCCGCAAAGAAGCGTTAAAGCGCAAGGATCGTTTGTGCGTGCATGACGGTGATAATGTCTACCGTATCCGCCGTTTTTGGGACGCTGGATTTTCGCTTGATATTGATGTTGCAGAAAAATTGCGCGGCCGCGTCGAAATTTATGACGGTGCCCGTCACCTGTATCAGTGCCTGATCGTTGGATCATCTGTCGAGGGTGAAGAGCGCATTTTCGAATTTAAATGGCTGCACCCTGTGACAGATGCAGCCCCTGTTGATTATGAACGCCCCGACTTTGTACCAGCCGGCCTAATCACGAGTTAAGTTATTGCAGGTCGCTAAAGGCGACTTGCAAGCGCGCGACGGCGTCTTCGATTTGCGCGCGTGTTGTGCCAATGTTGAAGCGCAAGAAATTGTCCCCGCCTAGCCCGAAAGTCGGCCCATGGCTTGCTGCGATTTTAGCGTTTTTCTGCACACGTTCAATCACCTCTTCCATCGACATACCTGTGCCGGAAAAATCAACCCAAGCCAGATAGGTCGATTCGAGGGCCATTGATTTCACGCCCGGAATGGCGTTCACGCCCGCGTCGAACACTTGACGGTTTCCATCGAGATATGCGCGCAGGTCATCAACCCATGCGGCCCCGTCTGGCGAATAGGCGGCCGTTGCCATGAACAGGCCAAAGCTGTTCGCTGAGATACCCATCGCCGCCATGCGCCCACCAAACCGTGCGCGCAAATCAGGGTCTTTGATGATCACGTTGCCTGCGTGGCCGCCTGCGATATTGAACGTCTTGGTTGTGGCGGTCATTGTCACGAGCCGGTCGGAAATGCCGTCGATATGGGCCGTCGGGATGTGCGTGTAGCCAGGCATGGTCAGATCGTGATGAATTTCGTCCGACACAAGAATCAGTTCGTGCCGTTTGGCAAAGGCTGCGACAGCTTGCAGTTCGGTTTTGGTCCAAACACGCCCGCTGGGATTGTGCGGCGAACACAAAATGAGCATCCGCTCGTTGCCTGTCATTTGCGCATCATAGGCGTCAAAGTCGAATTCATAGCGGCCCGCATTGTTGGCCAACTCGCAAGATACCACGTGGCGGCCCGCGGCGTTTATCACTCTGGCGAATGCGTGATATACAGGCGTGAACAGGACGACTCCGTCGCCAGTGGAAGTGTAGGCATCGATGCAAAGGGCTGTCCCGTTGACGAGACCGTGAGTTGTGAAAATCCATGACGGATCAATCTGCCAGCCGTGGCGTTCGGACATCCACCACTGGATTGCTGCGCGGTAGTCACCTTCGTCGCCGTAGTAGCCGTAAACACCGTGGTCGTGCATCGCCTTGACCGCGTCTTGTACGCATTGCGGCGGTTGAAATTCCATATCCGCGACCCACATTGCAATGCCGTCATCGGGGGAAACGCTATATATGGATTCCATGCTGTCCCACTTACTGGAATGGCTGCCACGGCGGTCGGGGGTGGTGTCAAAGCTCATTGGGTTTCTCCGGCGTTATCATTCAGATACTGGTGCGGCTTGCGCGGCAAGGATGCAAGCGCTAGATCGTGGCATATGACTATTCGCAATATCCTGATCCACCCCGATCCCCGCTTGAAAAAAACCGTCGTCCCCGTGGCTGATGTGACCGATGACGTGCGCCGTTTGGCCGACGATATGTTGGAAACGATGTATGATGCGCCGGGCATAGGTTTGGCCGCCCCACAAGTTGCCGTGATGACGCGCCTGTTGGTGATGGATTGTGCAAAGGAAGACGCCGCAACGCCCGAACCGATGGTGTTAATTAACCCGTCCGTCATTTGGTCGTCCGACGAACTGTCAGTTTATGATGAGGGCTGTTTGTCTATCCCTGATCAATATGCCGAGGTTGAACGCCCTACGTCCGTTAAGGTCAGCTGGACCGGCTTGGACGGTAAGATTGTTCAAGAGACATTTGACGGGCTTTGGTCCACATGTGTTCAGCACGAGATCGACCATTTGGATGGTAAATTGTTCATCGATTACCTTAAGCCGCTGCGCCGTCAGATGATCACCCGCAAGATGCAAAAGCTGAAGCGTGAAATGGCACGTGACTGATCTGCAACTACGCTTTGTACCCGATCCGGTTCTGCGCGCTGTGTGTGCGCCAGTGACGGTTTTCGACGCAGAGCTGGCTGCACTCGCAAAGGACATGTTGGATGTGATGTACGCTGCGTCGGGGCGCGGTTTGGCCGCCCCTCAGGTTGGAATTACACAGCGCATGTTTGTGATGGATGCGACTTGGAAACAAGGCGTGCCCGACCCGCAAGTGTTTGTGAACCCAGAACTGGCTGACTGTTCTGACGAGGTTGCCGTGTTGGCTGAAGGCTGTCTTTCGATCCCTGATCGCACGTCCCGTGTTGCGCGCCCTGCGCAGGTGACTTTGCGGTGGCAGGATTTGGATGGTGCCTTGCAGGTTGGCACTTTCACCGGTTTTGCCGCTGCCTGTGTGCAACACGAGCGCGACCACCTAGACGGTATTTTTTGCACCGATTATCCGGAGGCCCCATGACACAACTCCCATTTGTGATGTACCCGCATAAAACCCTGCGCACCCCTGCCGCCCCTGTGACTGAAATCACCGACGATATTCGTGCCATTTGGGACGAGATGATTGGCGTGATGGACGCGATGCCCGGTTATGGTTTGGCGGCCCCGCAGCTTGGGATCGGCATGGCTTTGGCAGTTGTTGACGCCAGCACAAAACGCGGACAGGCTATGCGTTTGGCGAACCCAGAGATTTTGCACAGCTCCGTTGAGCCGCGCGAACACGAAGAAGCGTCCCCGAACTTGCCCGGTGTCGGCGCCAAGATCACGCGCCCGCGTGCCGTGACAGTCCGGTTTATGAACGCTGATGGTGTTTGGGATCGCCACGAATTTGTCGGCCTCTGGGCCACGTCGGTGCAGCACCAAATCGACCACCTTGCGGGCAAAATGTATTTTGATCATCTTAGCCGCACTAAGCGCGATATGCTGATCAAAAGGGCTGCAAAGCTGCGCGCCTAAAGTTCGGCGTCGGCGCCTGGGGCGGGGATACTTGTCAACCAAAGAGGGAATGTGATGCGGATCATTTTTATGGGGACGCCCGATTTTTCGGTACCAGTTTTGGACGCGCTTGTGGATGCGGGCCACGACGTTGTCGCGGTTTATTCGCAACCGCCGCGTCCAGCCGGTCGTGGTAAAAAGGATCGTCCAAGTCCCGTACAGGCGCGTGCGCAAGTGCTGGGATTGGCAGTTTGCCATCCGGTGTCATTGCGCGATGCCGATGCCCAAGCTGAATTTGCGGCGTTTAATGCGGATGTCGCAGTCGTGGTTGCTTACGGTTTGATCCTGCCGCAGATCGTGTTGGATGCACCGCGAATGGGATGTTTGAACATTCACGCGTCTCTGTTGCCGCGCTGGCGTGGTGCAGCACCGATCCACCGCGCGATCATGGCGGGCGATGCCCAGACGGGTGTTTGTATCATGCAGATGGAGGCGGGGCTGGATACTGGGCCAGTTTTGCTGCGTGAGGCCACGGACATTGGTGCGGCCGAAACCACGGGCGCGTTGCATGACCGGCTTTCACAGATGGGCGCAGAACTGATCGTGCAGGCCATAACGCAGCTTGGTGATTTGTCGCCACAGGTGCAGCCGGATGACAGCGTGACCTATGCCGCGAAAATCGACAAGGCAGAGGCGCGCGTTGATTGGAACCGTCCTACTGTCGAGGTTGATCGCCAGATTCGCGGGCTGTCCCCGTTTCCGGGGGCGTGGTGCATGGTCGGCGATGAGCGGGTGAAGCTCTTGGCATCGCGTATTGCAGATGGATTAGATGCCGCAGGCACAGTTATGAACGGGTTCACGATTGCCTGTGCGGATGGTGCCGTTGCAGTGACGCGCGTCCAACGGGCCGGCAAGACCGCGATGGACGCGGATCAAGCGCTGCTTGGCTTAGATCTTGGGGCGAAATTAGCCTAGTCCACTGATCTGCGTTTTCATCAAATCTACCGCCCAAACTGCATCACATCCCATGGCGACAGCGACGGGTTTGCGCGTGGTGTCAGCAACTGTTGCGCCGATTTCGTCGCCCGATTGGGTAACCTTGATACCCGTCATCTGAAACGTGAATTTTTCGGGGTCGGTACAGGCCAGCACGGCCAACGCGTCATGCATTGGGCAGCCATCGATGACACCGACACTGCGGTAAAATCCGAGATAGAAATCGGCGATCCGTTTTATAAACCCGCCAATTTTTGGTGCAGCTTTTTCGAGATCGTCAAAGTCAGTTGGTGTCAGCAAAGTTTTCATTGTGGCGTCAAGCCCGACCATGGTGATGGTCATGCCCGATCCAAAAACCGCATCGGCTGCAATGGGATCGTGGATGATGTTGGCCTCGGCATATGGTGACACATTGCCTGCATGTTCAAACGCGCCGCCCATTATAACCAATGATTTTACGTTTGTGACGAACGACGGGTCAAGCGCGATTGCGTCAGCGATGTTCGCAAGCGGCCCTATCGCGCAGATAACCAATTCTCCGGCGTATTTGGCTGCCATTTCACACAAGAATTGTGCCGCGTTGCGCGGGTCGTTTTGACCGATCTGCGGGATGGTCATTAAATCGCCTAAGCCTTCGGGGCCATGTACATAATCTGATGGCGCATAGCTAACTTCGCCGTAGGGCAGGGCTGCGCCTTCGGCCACGGGGACGTCAAAGCCAAGGAGGTCAGCAAGATAGCGCGCATTTCGGCTAGATTGGACCACATGCGTGTTCCCGAACACCGCTGTCATCCCAATAAGGTCAACCTGTGGCAACGCATGGGCCAGTGCGATTGCAATTGCGTCGTCGATTCCCGGATCGGTGTCGATAATTAATTTCATGGGTCTACCTCATCGGGTCAAATTGGGCGTTAATTAGGGTGCAGTCTCGGATGACATCGCGCCCACAGGTCCGAAGCTCTAGGTCGCGGGTCAGGCATATACGGGCCTCTTGAATATATCCGGATTTGCAAGTCACGGTGACCCCATCAGGCGAAAGGCCTACGTTATCATTTACAAAGGCTTGTTCAATCAATGATGCGCGCAGGGTGACTGTTTTGGAGAGTTTACGGAACACTTCGGGGCGGTTGATCCGACCGTAAGCTTCGCGTGACAGGGTGTAATAATCCGCAGATTTCAAACCGGAACAGACGCCGTGTTTGTTCCACTGGTGCCATGCCAGCCCTGACGTGCCCATGATATCGGCCATTTCGCTGGTTTGACTGCGCGATGGTGGGCGCAAAGATGTACGGCAATTGGCCGGATAGCCCCGCTCATATTGAGGCCAAAGCCCGTGCAATATCCAACCGTTTTCAGTGGTGCCGTTGCATTGAGGGGATTGTCGTGCGTCCCCTTCCAATGCGCACCAATTGGCGGACCACGACAGGGACATAACGTAGTAGTCAAACGTGCCTGCCTGATCCTGCGCGGATGCGGGGCTGGTGAACAGAAAAAGGGAGGTCATCAGGCGAAACATTTTGATCTTTCATAAACGTATTTGCCCCCTTATAAGGCATCCAAGTTCCCCGACAATGCGAACCGGCCCAATAAGGGGTCAGCCCAAATTAAGGGCGCTGGATAGCTATGTCTGATGACAAAAGGAGACAGAGATGTCGAATCTACCAATTATGGCGAAAGCCACGGCCGTGTGGCTTTGTGATAACACAACAATGACGTTTCTGCAGATTGCCGAGTTCTGTGGCCTGCACGAGCTGGAAGTTCAGGGCATTGCTGATGGCGATGTGGCGACTGGTGTCAAAGGCTTTGACCCGATCAGCAACAAACAGCTGGTTCAGTCCGAGATTGACAGTGCTGAGGCTGATCCCAAGTACCGGATGAAGCTGCTTTATAACCCTGCATCTGCGGGCGAAGAAAAGCGCCGCGGCCCACGGTATACGCCGCTGTCCAAGCGTCAGGACCGCCCAGCTTCGATCTATTGGTTGGTTAAGTTTCACCCAGAATTGTCCGATGCCCAGGTGTCCAAGCTTGTCGGTACGACCAAGCCAACCATTCAGGCGATCCGTGAGCGGACCCACTGGAACATCAACAACATCGACCCGATTGACCCGGTTGCCTTGGGTCTGTGCAAGCAAGTTGAGCTTGATGCTGCTGTGCAGAAAGCCAGTGACAAGAAAGCCAAAGAAGGCGGCGTGATGTCTGATGATGAACGTCGCAAGTTGGTTAGCACCGAGCAGTCGCTTGGCATGCCCGCCGAGCCGAAGATGCCAAGTTCATTGGCTGGTCTTGAGACATTCAGCCTTGCTGATCCGCGTGACGACGACTACGATTTGGAAACCAAATCGGGTAACCTTGATGTGTCAGATGCTGACAGCTTCTTTAACCTGCCTGACGATGTCGAAGGTGATGACGACAAATAAGTCGTCTGATAGCTTAACTGAAAACGCCGCCTTGGTTTAACCCAAGGCGGCGTTTTTGTTTATTCGGCAGGAATGGTGTTTGAACTTTGGCCAAACAACCACGCCCATATCCGTCGAATTCGACGGCCCATCAATTCGCCCCAGATCAACATAGCAGGTGTCACGACCAGCGTGATGACCATGGTAATGATCACACCGCCCGCGATCGCGCTGGACAGCTCTGTCCACCATTGTGTCGACGGTGCCCCATAAACGATTTCACGCGTGAAGAAGTTGATGTTCAATCCGATGACCATTGGCATAAGGCCGAGTGCCGTTGTGATCGACGTTAGAAAAACTGGCCGCAGACGCTGTGCCCCACTGCGCAGCGCTGCTTCGAGCGAGGGTTTGCCAGATTTCTTAAGCTCGTTGTAGGTATCAATCAGAACGATGTTGTTGTTCACAACAATCCCAGCTAATGCGATCACACCGATCCCCCCCATGACAATCCCAAACGGGCGTCCGGTGATGATCAGCCCAATCAGCACGCCGCTAATCGAAAAGACGATTGCCGACATGACAACAAAGGCTTGGTAAAAGTTGTTAAATTGCGTCAGCAAGATTACGAACATCAATACAATCGCAGAGACAAATGCCCCCCCGAGGAAGATCATTGTATCAGCCTGTTCTTCTGCCTCGCCACCAAAAGACCACGCGACGCTGTCGGGGGTATCCATGTTTTCAAGCGCCGCGCGCAAGGCTAAGGTTTTTTCGTTGACGTTGATGTCGGGCCCGACATTGGACTCAATGCTGACGACGCGTTCTTGGTCAATGCGGTTGATTGTGCCGCTGCGTGGAGCCGGTTCAAATGTCACAAAGTTTGAGATTGGAACAAGGCCTGTCGATGTTGGAACGCGCAGGCTTTGGAGTTCTTCCAGTGTTCGGTCTTCGGACGGGAAACGTACGCGAATGTCGACTGATCCATCAACATCATCGGGGCGATAGTCCGCAACTGTGATCCCTTGGGTCAAAAGTTGTACCGCTTGCCCAAGGAGGGAAACGTCGGCGCCAAAACGTGCGGCTTCTGACCGGTCGACGCGCAGGCGCCATTCGACACCGGGTAGGGGGCGGGTGTCTGTCACGTCCGTGAACCCACCAATATCGCCCATAATGCGAAGCACCTCATTGGTGACGTCTAGCCGCGCATCATTGTCGTTGGAGTTAATTTTGACGCTAATTGGTTTGCCCGATGGTGGGCCGCCCGCAGCGATTTCGACCTGAATATCAATACCGGCAATGTCCGACATTGCGGCGCGAATATCCTCAGTAATAACCGTGGCCTTGCGGCGGGTATCCCATTCGGTCAGCTCTAACTGGATCGTGCCGATAATCTCGGCGTCTTCATTTTGAGCGGCGACAGAACGCGCATAGACAGACGCGATCGCGGGGTCTTCAAATAGGCGTTCTTCAACACGCCGCACAAGCGCATCGCGTTCAAAGATTGAGAAATTGTCGCGGGCACGCACTTGCACCTGCATGAAATCAGGTTCTTGATCGGGGAAGAATGTAACGCCGTTGCCCAGTTCACCATATGCTTTAAATCCACTGAGCAGCATGACGAGCGCCAAGATAACAGTGACGCCTGGACGCAGGATCGACCAATTCAACACGCGGACATACATGCCTGTCAGACCTGGCAAATTGCGTGGATCACCTTGTTCGGTTTCATAGAACGTAGCTTTGTCACGTGATGACAGAGGGCGCTTTTTGCCGATGATGCCCCCTGTGACGGGGATGAAAATCAGCGCCATAAACAGAGATGCCGTCAACGTCAGAATTACGGTGATAGGGAGGAACTTCATGAATTCCCCAATCATGCCGGACCAAAACAATAACGGGAAGAACACCGACAATGTGGTCAGTGTGGATGCGATGATTGGCCATGCCATCCGTTTGGCGGCGTCCGCATAAGCAGCTTTTGGTTCGGCCCCTTCCTGCAGATTTCGGTCGGCCAGTTCGACCGTCACGATGGCCCCGTCAACAAGCATACCAACTACCAAGATTAGTGAGAACAGCACGATGACGTTCATGGTGTAGCCCATAAACCAAAGTGCGGCGACACCGGTCAGGAATGCACCAGGAATGGCCAATCCGACCAGAAGTGCGGACCGTAGCCCAAGGGCCCAAACGATCACGATCATGACCAAAAGGATTGCGGCGATAACGTTTGCTTCGAGGTCCGCAAGCATGGACTTGACCTGCTTGCTTTCGTCTTGGAGGTAGTTGATTGAAACGCTGTCAGGCCAGCTGGCTTGCGCCTTGGCGATCACATCTTTTGCGTCAGCAACGGTATCAATTACGTTTGATCCTGACCGCTTTTTGATTTCAAGTGCCAAGGCAGGCTGGCCGTTGATGCGGGCAAAGCTGGTGGGGTCTTCAAATGTGCGCCGGATCGTTGCCAGATCGGCAAACGTGACGACGGTATCGCCGCGTACTTTGACGGGCATTTCCATGACGTCAGCGATATTTTCGATCAAGCCAGGGACCTTAAGAACAAGGCGGCCTGCGCCGCTTTCGATTGCGCCTGCGGCGATCAAACGGTTGTTTCGACTAATCTGTCCGATGAGTTCGTCAAATGAAATATTATAGGTCTCAAAAACTGTCGGATCGATGAGGATTTCTAACAATTCTGTGCGCGATCCGCCCACGTCAACCTCGAGAATGCCAGACAGAGCTTCGAGGTCGTCTTTCAGATCGGTCGCCAGATCGTTTAGCGTCCGTTCCGGAACAGGGCCAGAAAGAATTGCTGTAAGGATCGGGAAAAGGGCTGTGTTAATTTCGGTCACGGTTGGGTCGCGCGCGTCATCAGGCAGGTTCGTCTTGGCACGGTCAACGGCTTCGCGCACTTTATCGATGGCCTCGTCAACGTTGCCACCTGGTTCAAATTCAAGTTGTACGTTGCCAAAACCTTCGCCCGCATGGGACGTCATGGTTTTTAGGCCGATAAGGGACCCAAGCTCGGCTTCCAAGGGGCTAATTAGCAGGCGCTCGCTGTCTTCGGGCGAGATGCCGTCGATGCCAGTAGACACATATGCGATCGGGATCGAGATTTCGGGCGTGCTTTCCTTGGGGATGCTGCTGTAGGAATATGCACCGACAAACAGAATGGCGACAAAGATTAGGAAAACAACGCGTGTGCGTGAAAATGCGGCATCGATGAGCGTGTTCATGGGGTCGCCTCCGCTGTGAGCGTTGCCTCTGGCTGAGGGTCAACTGTTTGGCCGTTATTCACGTAGCCTTGGCCGATGGTGATGATGTCGACAGCGTCAGGTAGGCCGCTAACCCAAATTCCGTCAGTTTGTGCGCGTTCAATCTTAATCTCGGAAAACACCACGACGTCGTCGGCATTGACCGTTTTCACACCCAGCGTGCCATCAGACCCAAGCGACAATGTCGCGGGTGACATGAAATGCGCTACCGCTTCGCCAGTTGGGATGCGGATTTCGGCGCTGACGCCCGCGGGGACCGCACCGTTTTCGTTTTCGACAGTGATTTCCGCAAGAAATGTCCGTGTGGCCTGATCAGCACTGGTGCCCACAAAGGCAACGACGCCGTCGCGTTCTTCACCCGTGATGAATTTAACCTTGGCCTCTTGACCAGATTTAACGTTGCTCAAAGATTGCTGCGGCACCTGAATTGTTACGGACAACGGCGAGTTATCAACGATCTGACCAACTTCAGTTCCGGCGGATACGAATTCGCCGGCGTTCAAGTTCAACGCCTCGAGGCGGCCTGCAAAAGGTGCTGTGATTTCGGAATTCGCGAGCGACTGCTCGGCATTGATGACGGCTGCATTCGCGTTGGCAAGGGCTGCACGGTTCTCGCTAAGCCGGTCGGCCGTTGCGACGCCGCGTTGGACAAGCGTTTCGGAGTTATCAAAGTCACGTTGCGCGCGCGCCAATTCTTCTTGGGCGCGAGCCAGATCAGCCTCGTTGCGGGTGACATCAAAACGGGCAATCAGTTGACCAGTGCCAACAAGTGTTCCTTTTTCGACCATGACTTCGGCAATCTGTCCGGTTGCTTCGGCGCGAATTGAGGTAATCCGGTCCGGCATCGCTTGGCCTTCAGCAACGAAATATTGTGTGACCGTTTCTGCTTGTGAAGAGACAACAGCGACGGAAATGATCCGCACGGTGGATTCCACGGGTGTCGCGACGATTTCTTCTGCGGCGGGTGAGACAAACCCGCTTCCCATCCAAGCGCCAACTCCGATCAAAAGGAGGCCTGCGACCCATTTTGACCTACCCGCGCCGCGTTCTGTGTCAAAGCTAAGTGGGGCGTTAGTCGCTGGTTTGGACATCTTGGGGCTCCACGCGCGACTATCGCGCAACATTCAATACGTTACATTTGATATGCTACATAAGCGCATTTAGCCCCGTTTCCAGTGTCAAATTGGCTTACGTGCGTTCAAAGCGGCAGTAATTGTGCCGTCATCAAGATAATCGAGTTCTCCGCCGACGGGAACACCTTGCGCAAGTGACGTGACAACGACGCCAGGCAATTGATCTGCAATGTAATGTGCGGTGGTTTGACCGTCAATGGTTGCCCCGAGCGCGAGAATGATTTCAGTGATGGACTCGGAGGCGATCCGGTCAAGTAATTTTGGGATGCGCAACTCTTCTGGACCAACGGCATCAAGTGCCGAGAGTGTCCCGCCAAGCACGTGGTAGCGCCCTTTAAACACGCCTGAACGTTCCATCGCCCAAAGATCAGCCACGTCTTCGACCACGCAAATCTGACCGGTGTTGCGTTTGTCTGCTGTGCAAATGTCGCAGACATCAGTGGTGCCGATATTGCCGCAATTCAGGCATTCGCGTGCGGTTGCCCCGACTTTATGCATAGCGGCGGCCAAAGGGGTCAGCACAAGGCTGCGTTTCTTGATCAGGTGAAGGACCGCGCGCCGTGCTGAGCGTGGCCCAAGACCCGGCAATTTCGCGAGCAGTGCTATCAGGTTATCTAAGTCTTGGGTGCCTTGCGTCATATCAAAACGGCAGGTTCATGCCCGCTGGCAACCCAAGCCCTTCGGTCATCTTTTGCATTTCCTCAGCGGCCCGATCATTGGCTTTTTGCTGTGCGTCTTTGATTGCCGCAAGGATCAAATCTTCGACGACTTCTTTGTCGTCACCGTTGAAAATGGACGGATCAATGTCGAGGCTTTTCAGCTCGCCTTTGGCCGTTGCTGTTGCTTTTACAAGGCCAGCGCCAGATTGCCCTTCGACCATGATATTTTGCATGTCTTCTTGCATCTGGGCCATCTTGCCCTGCATGTCTTGTGCTTGTTTCATCATCTTGGCCATGTCGCCAAGACCGCTCATACCTTTGAACATCGGTGTCTCCATTTACGTGTTGGCCATAAGATATGGGCGGCTGTACAGTTACACAAGGTTTAGGCGTCGTCGAATGGATCCCATTCTTCGTCGACCTCTGGCAAGGCTTCGACCATCGCGTCTTGGGCTTTGTCGGCTTCAGTTTTGATGTCGATGATCTTGGCGCGCGGGAACGCGGCGATGACAGCTTGAACCAGCGGGTGATCTTCGGCTGATTTGCGTAGCGCATTTTCTTTGACGTCACGAGTTTGCGCGATTGTGGGTGCGCCGCCTTCGTTGACGACCGTGATCGCCCAGCGGTTACCTGTCCAAGACTGAAGCCGCGAACCTAGCCGTCCAACAAGGTCAGGTGCTGCATCGCTTGTGGGGTTCACTTCGATCCGGCCAGGTTGGTAGTTGACCAGTTGCAGACCGGTTTCGACCTCGACCAACAGTTTGACGTCGCGGTGTTGGCGGATCAACTCAACGACATCCTCGAACCGCGCGAAATGCGCCAGCGCGTCCTGTGCCAAAGCCACGGCAGCTTGCGCGCCAGAAGCAGAAGGTCCTGATGGGCCGCTGTGTGTTGGTGAATGAGCATGGGATTGGGCCTGTGTCATCCCACCGTTTGGTGCGGGTCCCCGCGCAGACGGGCCGCCGCTGGTTGGTGGCGGTGTCGCATCTTTCAGCTTTTTGACGAGTTCCTCGGGGGACGGTAAATCGGCCACATGGGTCAACCGGATCACAGCCATTTCAGCGGCCATCATGGCGTTGGGAGCCATTGCGACCTCTTCCAATGCTTTAAGCAGCATTTGCCACATCCGGCTCATGACGCGCATCGGTAGGTCGGCGGCCATGGCTTGACCACGGGTCCGCTCGTCGGGGCTAATGGTAGGGTCTTCAGCGGCTTCGGGCGTGATCTTAATGACGGACACCCAATGGGTAATCTCGGCCAGATCGCGCAGCACGGCCATCGGATCGGCCCCATCGGCGTATTGCGCAGATAATTCGGTTAGCGCGCCAGCGGCTTCACCCTTAAGGATCATGTCAAACAAGTCCAGCACGCGGCCACGATCCGCAAGCCCAAGCATTGCACGTACTTGCTCTGCGGTGGTTTCGCCCGCGCCGTGACTGATTGCTTGGTCAAGCAACGATTGGGCATCACGTGCAGACCCTTCAGCAGCACGCGTGATCAGCGCCAACGCATCGTCAGAAATCTCGGCGCCCTCGGCGATTGCGATTTTGCGCAGCAGTGCGATTTGGTCTTCTGGCTCAATTCGGCGTAGGTCAAACCGCTGACACCGCGATAAGACGGTCACCGGCACTTTGCGGATTTCGGTCGTCGCAAAAAGGAATTTGACGTGTGCAGGTGGTTCTTCCAGTGTCTTCAGCAGGGCGTTAAACGCACCTGTCGACAGCATGTGAACCTCATCGATGATGTAGATTTTATAGCGGGCAGATGCGGCGCGATAATGCACGCTGTCAATGATTTCACGGATATTGGCGACGCCGGTATTGGATGCCGCATCCATTTCGATCACATCGACATGGCGGCCTTCCATGATCGCGACACAATGTTCGCATGTGCCACATGGTTCGGTTGTGGGCTTGCCAGTCCCGTCCGAGCCGATGCAGTTCATCCCCTTGGCGATGATCCGCGCGGTTGTCGTCTTACCCGTGCCGCGAATACCCGTCATCATAAATGCTTGGGCAATCCGGTCTGCTGCGAACGCATTGCGCAGGGTGCGCACCATCGCGTCTTGGCCAACCAGATCGACAAAGGTCTCTGGGCGGTATTTACGGGCAAGGACTTGATAGGCGGGGGTGTCGGTCATGGGCGCTTTCATCTGGATTCGGGGGCCAAGGGTGAGGGTACGGCGCACAGATGGCCACGTCCACCGTGTTTACGGTGGCAATCTTATGGGCCACTGTCCCCAAATAGGCAGAGCAGGGGCCAAAATGACGGATTTCGCAATATATGAAGTGGCGGTGGGTGGCGGCGTGATTGCTTTGTCTCCGATGCCGGGCGGCGATGGTGACTTTGGGCGGGATTTGCTGAGCGTTATCGCTTGGCGGCCTGATCTTGTGGTTACACTGGTTGAGCAGGCCGAGTTGGATGCAGAGGGTGCCGCTGATTTGGACGCAAGCCTTGCGCAAGCGGGCGTGGACTGGCGTCACCTGCCAATGGTCGATTTCGGAACACCGTCTGTGAATGATGACCCCGATTGGGATGACGTGATCGGAAATGTTGTGGTGCGCCTGTCTGCCGGCGATCGTATCTTAGTGCATTGTCGCGGGGGCTGTGGGCGCTCTGGCATGGCCGTTTTGCGGGTCATGATTGCGGCGGGTGAGGATGCCGATGCAGCCTTGCTGCGCCTGCGTACGGTGCGACCTTGTGCGATTGAAACAGACGCACAAATGCAATGGGCGCGTACTGCGTAGGATGGGTTTTAACCCATCTTTCTAGCGCTTTTTACGCGACTGGGCTGCTTTGACAATCTTGCCAAATTTGCGGCCACGTGAATGAGCCTGCGCAATTGTTTCGGTTGCTTGCGCATCTTCGCGCACCAGCTTTTGAAACCGCTTTAGCCGCTCTGGGTCGATATCCCCCGCCGCGATGCCCGCCTGAATTGCACATCCTGGTTCGCTCACATGCTCGCAATTGCGGAACCGGCAATTGCCTTCAACCTCAGAAATTTCGGGAAATGTGGCTGCAATTCCTGCGGCGACATCGGCCACACCAAGACCACGCATACCAGGCGTGTCAATCAGCCAACCACCCGTTGGCAGACGGTGCAAAGAGCGCTTTGTCGTTGTGTGCCGCCCGCGCGCGTCGTCCTCGCGGATACTTTGCGTCGCCGCATTGTCGCCTGTCAGCGCATTGGCCAGCGTTGTTTTTCCGACACCCGATGATCCAGCAAGGGCAACGGTTTGGCCGGTCCCGATCCACGGGACGAGTACGCCCGCGACGTCGCCGTGCAGCGCATCAAGTGTGACCACCGATAGATCGCGCCCCAATGCTTCCGCTTGTACCGTGTAGCTTTCGGTGTCATCTGTTTGATCCGCTTTGGTCAAAATTATGACTGGCGTGATTTCTGCATCATGTGCGAGAGCAAGATACCGCTCTAATCGCGCCACGTTAAAATCTGCATTGCAAGATGTGGTGATAAACAGCGTATCAATATTGGCGGCAATCAACTGGCGTTCACCGTAATGGTAATCTGATCCACGCTGCAGCGTGCTTTGACGGTCCAAACGGCGGATCATGCGGGCTACTTCTGGGTCACATAGAACCCAATCGCCCACCGCAATTTCACCCGAAGACATGCCTGGATCAAGCGAAAGACTGATCGGGCCTGTTTCGGTCAACGCCGCAATCTGGGTTCGGTGTACGGCGCTGACGCGTGCTGGCGTCGTGGCCTCGAATTCTTCGACCTCAAGCTGGGATGTATAAAATGCTGACCAGCCTAGGTCTGCGCGTGTCAATTCAGATGTCATCGTGATGCCCTCGCATGGGGAAACGTTCTTCCACCGTACAAGTGGCCCAAAAACGGCGAGCGGAGCAGATCAGAATTAGCGCGCGCCTGCCAAGAGATGTGTAATTAAAGTCATTATCAACCCTCCTGTGGCCTGCCGCGTGAATTAGGTGAGAGGCTGGACATCGACCCAAGTGGGGCTCGTTGTGGCTGCTTCCTTCCGGACCTGACCAGGTTGGCGAGGCACTCGCCCGCGCCAACCTCTCAAAACCCATATAGGCCGATGTGTGGTGCGGTGCAAGGGTCACATCTACAGTCGAAATTAGGCGAACCCATCAACATTACGGTTTGTCGCAGAGATTTTGTCTTGCCCGGTAGGTACAGTTGTATGTGGCGCGGACAAAAATAGCGCACATGTGTCGGCTAAGGGTGCAAAGCTCCAGCTGCTAATTGGTGAAGCCTACAATTTGCCACAATTACGCAAGCTTTCAATCAGGATGTCACGTGTGCCGTTTGCGGTGACGTGCATTATGTCCTGTGGGGGGGTGGCGAAGAAATCGCCACCCCCATTTACGCGGTAGCTGTTCGTCGCGACAATAAAAATATCGTCTGCCAACACAGGTTTACCATTGAGGCAAAGATCGATGATCCGATCTGTTGCGCGCTCGATATCGATTGAATATGTCAGCCCAAACATCACATCAAAATCATATGGTGCAACGCCCGCACGCAACAGGTCTTGGTCAGGAATCTCGCATTTCAAGGTCCGAAACAGTTTGGCCGATTGATTGAGCCAAGCAAAAATTTGCGCCCCAGTGCGGCGAATCACATAAAGGCGGTTGGAAAGCGGACAAATCGCAGCGGAGTCACGCAAGGTTAGCGGGCCAGGATTGATGTCGATGTAATGCTCAGGCCCACCGCGTCCACCTGCCCGAAATGGTGCGGTGGCAGACAGAATTGGAAGGTTTTCCCACTGGGTTCCCTTTGCCAGTGTTGCGACCTGATTAAGTTGAGCTTGGGCCAATATCTGCAAAGAAAGGTTCGGCGCAACAGTCGCAAAATGACTGTTGATTGGAACGTCAGTCGCCGCAAATGGTTGCCGGATATAGTTTAACGTTTTTGTATGTGCGGGCATGACGTCCTTGGTCATGCGGACTTGTAGTTGCGTCGCCGTAGCATTCGGATTCACGCGAGCAAGTTCAATAGGCGAGGCACTGATGGCGATATTTCCCTCGGACCATGTTATGTCCAAAGATATGACCCCTACATGAGGCCCGTAAAACCCTGCCATCACAGCAGGTTTTCCATGCAGTTTGCCGTTTGAGGGGCCAACGTTCGCACTGGCTTGATCATGATTATTGGAGAACAAATCATGCGTATGCCCCGTAAGGACTGCGTCGATCCCATCAATCGTGGCCAGTGGTACTGCGGCGTTTTCCATGCCCTCGGACCACTGCTCTGCAGCGATGCCCGCGTGGCATAATGCAACATCGATGTTTGCGCCCTGGGCCTTCATTTTGGCGACGACAGCTTGGGCGGTTAGGACAATATCGTTTGCAACAATGGCACCGCTTAAAACAGTTTTATCCCAATTTACGATTTGCGGAGTCGCGAGACCAATTACACCAAGGTTAAGCGGACGGGATACGCCATCACTGCACAGTATTTCGCGTTGGATGATCGTGTAGGGAGGGCAAAACTCACTGCCGTCCGCGTAGGTTACATTGGCACAGACAACGCAAATGGCGCTGGCTCTAAGGCCTTAGACAAAAACTCTAAGAAGTAGTTAAATTCATGATTCCCTGAGCAAAATGCATCATAAGCCAGTGCAGACATTGCAGAAATCATGGGGTGTGGGTCGTTATGGACGTGGTGGGCAGCGATGTAATTGGCCAGCGGGTTTCCCTGAAGGAAGTCCCCATTGTCAAAAAGAAAGGTGGCAGATGGGTCATCTGATCTGAGAGCTTCAATTTTTGCGGTAAGTGGGATCAATCCGATCCCCGGCGTCAGTTGATCTGCAAGGTAGTCGTAGCCCAACAGCTGCATGTGCAAGTCCGTTGTCTCAAGGATGCGAATCGTCGCGTGCGCCTTGTTCTGAATGGCCAAAAATCACTTTGATGAGGTGTCGAAGCTGTTACTGAATGCAACCTAAGCGGGATATTTGGAAATTGCCAAGGCGCGTGGAACAATCGTTTGAAAAAGATACATAAAAGTGGCATTCACAACAGAATGAGAAATGCAGAAACAGTGACATTTGGTGGTTCCGGACTTGATCGGGCTGCGCACCTGCGGGGGCAAGCGGAAAAGCTGGCTGAACAACCGGACGCCCGCACGATCCTATTGTGGCGGGGCAAAATTTTGATGACGGGCCTGGATCAATTGTGCCGTTTGCCAATGATTGCAGCGATTTTGGAAGGTACGTCGGCAGACTTGATCTTGTTAGGCCTTGAAGGCGAGAGCCCACTTTTCGCCGCGGATATTTCTGCGTGGGTACCTGATGGGTTTAATCCATCGGCTGGGTTTTCGTTTTTCGACGATACGCGACAGGTACATCCTGACGTTCCTGATGCCGGGTTTGCGGATATTCGCGCTGTGATGACATGTCTATCGCCACGCGACGCCGAACTGGCAGCGACGGCCAAAGCCGTGATGGAATGGCACCGTAGTCACCGGTTTTGTGCGCGTTGTGGCGCAGAAAGTGCCGCCATGACGGGAGGCTGGCAGCGTGACTGTGCGGCCTGTGGATCGCATCATTTCCCACGTACGGACCCTGTTGTCATCATGTTAATAACGAACGGAAATAATGTATTGATGGGGCGGTCTCCGGGCTGGCCAGAGGGCATGTATTCCCTGCTTGCCGGCTTTATTGAGCCAGGTGAAACAATGGAAGCTGCGGTGCGCCGCGAAGTTTTTGAAGAATCCGGTGTGCGGGTAAGTGATGTGCGTTATTTGGCCAGCCAGCCTTGGCCATTCCCTGCGTCATTGATGTTTGGTTGCGCTGGTAACGCGTTGAATAGCGATATCACAATTGACCCGTCTGAGATCGAAGATGCGCTTTGGGTTAGCCGAGAAGAGATGGTTCGTGTTTTTGCAGGGCAACACCCAAAAATAAATCCGGCCCGAAAAGGCGCAATTGCACATTTTTTACTGGAAAATTGGCTGGCTGACCGCTTGGATTGAACTACTTAACATACATCAGCTACGCGATACCATGGCGTTTGAGGCCCAATTGACTACGTGTACTCGCGGATCACGGATTTTCAGGGGTTTGAACGCCAAGCCTTGCGACGTGGCGTAAATGTCCAACGCATTGATAATGCACCTGTTCCGGTCGAAGGATCGTCGTGGGATGTGGCGTTCAAATTTCGAGGCAAAGATCGCAATTTAAAGGCGATAATCACACGTCTTAATGAACCGACTGAGAACCGTCTTTATACTGCGGCGAATGGGCTTGATGGCGTTACGCAAATTGAACTGGTGCCGCTTTCCCGCAATCGTACGCGGATTGCAGTGTCTTTGGAATTGTCGCCCCAAAGCCTATCTGCACGCCTTTTGTTGCAATCACTGAAGCTTGCTAAAAATAGCCTAAGCCGCCGTTTTGGGATGCGCGTAACTGACTTTGCGGAAGATGTAGAAAAATTCCACCGCAAGGGCGCTTAACGTTCGTGGCGCTTTGCTGCCGCTGGATAGACGCCCATCAGGTGCAAATGGTCCGTGAAATACAATAGCTCTTCGAGCGCGAGTTGCACGTTGCGATCGTCAGGATGCCCTTCGATTTCAGCGTAAAACTGTGTCGCCTTAAAGCTGCCACCGACCATGTAGCTTTCGAGTTTGATCATGTTGACCCCATTGGTCGCAAATCCACCCATCGCCTTATATAGTGCTGCAGGGATGTTGCGCACCCGAAAGACAAAGCTGGTCATCATGCCATGGTTGCCGCGTTTTTTGTAGTCTGGTTCTCGGGCCATGACCAAAAAACGGGTTGTGTTGTTGTCGGCGTCTTCAATGTGCCGCGCTATGATGTCGAGCCCATAGATGTCAGCCGCCAATTCCGACGCAAGAGCGCCAACGGTTAGATTATCGCCTTCGGAAACTTCACGTGCAGCGCGCGCATTGTCGGACGTGGCACGCCCAGTGATTAGGTTCTCGCGCAAGAATCCCGCACATTGTGGCAGGATAACAGGATGGCCATAGGCCGTCTTAATGGCGGCCAGTTGCGCACCTGGTTTGACCAAAAGGTTGACGTGCACCCGCACAAAAACCTCGTCCACGATATGTAAACCACTTTCCGGTAACAGCGAATGTACATCGGCCACGCGCCCATAAGTCGAGTTTTCGACGGCAATCATTCCCAGATCGGCATCGCCTTTGCGTACAGATTCGATTGCATCATCGAAAGTCTCGCAAGGAAGGGGCGAAAAGTTAGGTCGTGCGTCGGCGCAAGCTTGATGGCCGTAGGCGCCTAATTCGCCTTGAAATGCGATATTTGATGACATCTGGGGGCACCTCCTGTGTATTGACGAAAAAATGGGTAATTGGTCGCGGCACTATACCTTGCATAAAGAGGTGTGAAGCGGATAGATAACGCAAAACTGCGAACGGAATGGAACGCGACATGTTCGACACAATGACGATGACAAAAGTAATGGGCGGCGCTTGTGGTGCCTTGTTGGTATTTCTGCTGGGGGGCTGGGCCTCTGAGACGATTTATCACGGCGGCGCAAGCGGCCACGGCGACGAAGCGCAAGGCTACAAAATTGAAGTGGTTGTAGCTGCCGATGACGCGGCTAAACCCGAAGAAGAAATTGATTTCGCTCTGGTGTTGGCATCAGCTAGTGCCGCCGACGGTGAAGGACTGTGGAAAAGCTGCCGATCTTGCCACAAGCTTGAGGCTGGCATCAACGGGGTTGGTCCGTCGCTTTACGGCGTAGTGAACCGCACTGTGGGTACAGAGGCTGGGTTTGGTTATTCCGGCGCGCTGAAGGCTGTGGCCGACGTTTGGACGCCGGAAAACTTGCAGGCGTTCTTGGAAAATCCAAAGGGTTACGCACCTGGCACCAAGATGGGCTACAATGGGATGCGAAAAGTTGAAGATCGCGCAAACCTGATTGCATACCTCGACAGCTTGGACGATTAATCCCGCCACATTTTGAATTTTGGGCCGCCTCAAGCAATTGGGGCGGCCTTTTTTATGCGTGTTGCTTGGGTCACCGTGCGCCGTGTTCACGCGGTGTTCACGCAATCTCAACTTGAATGTTTGGCAATCTGGCCGTTAGTTTCGTATAAGTGTAATAAGAACACGTTCGCCACCTTGGGAGAGAACCATGCAATCACGTCAAATTACCCGCGTAGCTGCTAAATCCGACACCTCGACGACACGGCATATGCTTATGGGGTCCGCAATTTTGTTGGGCGCTGTTGTTTGGGCAGGGCAGGTACGGTCTGATCGGCATGATCCAGTGACTGTCAGCCATGGTTATTCCAACTTTGACGAGTTGATGTACCCCGCCGATTATCCGCATTGGGATTACGTCAACCCTGATGCCCCGAAAGGCGGTGAAATATCGCAGTGGTCCCAAGGCACGTTCGACAGCTTTAACAACTCCACCCGCAAGGGCACGCCAGCAGCGTTGGCCAGCATTGGGTACGAGTCCATATTGGCCGGCACCGCCGATGACCCATACGGCAGTTATTGCTATCTCTGTACGACAATGGAATTTCCCGAAAGCCGCGATTGGGTTATCTTTAACCTGCGCGATGATGTGAAATTTTCGAATGGCATGGGCATGACCGCCGAGGATATTAAGTTCAGCTTCAATCTCCCTCTTGAACAGGGCATCACTGAATACCGCGAAGTGTATTCCCAGTTCCTCAAAAGCGTCGATATCCTAGGTCCCTATAAAATCAAGTTCAGCTTTACCGAAGATGCCCCGCGCCGCGATGTGGTCAATTGGGTAGGCGGCACATCGGCGTGGTCCAGGGCGTGGTGGGATGAAACCGGCACAAGGTTGGATGAATCGTCCGACGCGCCGTTCTTGGGCACAGGCCCGTACTTGTTGGATAGCGTCGATATTGGTCGCCAAATCGTGTATCGCAAAGACCCAAACTGGTGGGGCGCTGATCATCCGGCCAGCATTGGCCGCAACAATTTTGAAACCATCCGTGTTGAATATTTCGCCGATAGCTCTGCTGCATTCGAAGGGTTCAAATCGGGGGCATACACGTTCCGCGCTGAAAACAGCTCCAAGCAATGGGCGACGGGCTATGAATTTCCAGCAGTTGAAAAAGATTGGGTGAAGGTCGCAGAATTGCCCAACGGGTCCATCGGATCGGCCCAAGCATTTGTATTCAACCTTGACCGCCCACAGTGGCAAGACCCGCGTGTTCGCGAAGCAGTCCGCCTTATGTTCAACTTTGAATGGTCCAATGAGTCGCTGTTTTTCGGGCTGTATGCGCGCGTAAATTCATTCTGGCAGAATTCCGACTTAGAGGCCAAAGGCGCTCCGTCCCAGGGAGAATTGGCCATTTTGCAGCCGTTGGTTGATGAGGGCTTGCTGCCCGCATCGATGTTGACAAACGATGTCGTGATGGCGCCACCTTCAGCAACATCTCAGCGTTCGTTGGATCGTAGCAATCTGCGCCGTGCGTCTGCGTTGTTGGATGAGGCAGGGTGGGTTGCAGGCGATGACGGGATGCGCCGGAAGGATGGGCAGACGTTGGATGCCTCATTCCTGCAAGCGTCTCCGGCGTTCGACCGTATCGTTAACCCGATGGTCGAAAACCTAAAGCGACTCGGTGTGAATGCGTCGCTTAATCGTGTCGATTATGCTCAATATGTTGAACGCAGTCGGTCGGGTGATTTTGATTTGATAAACCATACGATGACCCAAGGGTTTGAACCTGGACAGTCGCTACGCCAGTGGTTCGGGTCAGAGGCCGCCGATGACAGTTCACGCAATTTGATGCGCCTGCGCTCACCTGCTGTGGACCGTGTAATTGACGCCGTTGTCGCCGCCGAAGGATTGGATAACATTCAAACCGCGTCCAAGGCGCTGGACCGTGTATTGCGCGCCGAAGGTTTTTGGATTCCACAATGGTATAAGGATGTGCATACCGTTGCCTATTACGACCAATATCGGCACCCCGAAACACTTCCACCGTTTGCGCTAGGGACCCTTGATTTCTGGTGGTATGACGCTGATGCGGCTGCGGCGTTGAAAGACGCCGGCGCGTTCCAATAGACCGTTAGCAAGGACACCCCCAATATGGGCGCTTATATCCTGCGCAGGCTGCTGCTTGTGATCCCGACCTTGCTCGGGATCATGATCCTCAATTTTGCGCTAACACAGTTTGTGCCTGGTGGCCCGATCGAACAAATCATTGCCGAGATGGAAGGCGGCGGTGATGTGTTTGAAGGTATCTCGGGCGGTGGCAGCGAGATCGTCGCAGGTGCGAGCGACGATTATATCGGTGCGCGCGGCTTGCCTGCTGACTTTATCGCCGAACTGGAAAAAGAGTTTGGCTTTGATAAGCCCCCGCTGGAACGGTTCCTGAACATGATGTGGAATTACATTCGGTTCGACTTTGGCGAAAGCTATTTCCGATCAATTTCTGTTGTCGATCTGATCTTAGAGAAAATGCCAGTGTCGATCACGCTTGGCCTGTGGTCCACGCTGATTGCCTATATGATTTCGATCCCGCTGGGCATCAAAAAGGCACTGCGCGATGGGTCCAAGTTTGATACGTGGACGTCTGGTGCGATTATTGTTGGTTACGCCATTCCGGGGTTCTTATTCGCGATCCTGTTGATCGTTCTGTTCGCGGGTGGATCATTCTGGCGGGTCTTTCCGCTGCGCGGTTTGACGTCTGACAACTGGGCGGAGCTGTCGATGATTGGCAAAGTCTTAGATTACTTGTGGCACATTACGTTGCCTGTTCTTGCGTCCACGATTTCTGCGTTTGCGACCCTTACGTTGTTGACCAAAAACAGCTTTCTTGACGAGATCAAAAAGCAATATGTCATGACGGCCAAGGCCAAAGGGTTGACTGAAAACCGCGTTCTTTATGGACATGTTTTCCGCAATGCGATGCTGATCGTGATCTCTGGATTTCCGGCGCTGTTCATTGGCGTATTCTTTGGTGGGTCGCTGATCATTGAAACATTGTTCAGCCTTGATGGGCTTGGGCGACTTGGGTTTGAAGCCGCCGTGGCGCGCGATTATCCGGTCGTGTTTGGTACTCTGTTTGCGTTTTCCCTCATGGGGTTAGTCATCGGGATTATTACCGATCTAACTTACGTCTTTATCGACCCCCGCATTGATTTTGAGAGGCGTGGCTGATGTTTAAGTTGTCCCCGCTTAATCGCCGTCGCATGAGTAACTTCAAACGCAACCGCCGTGCTGTGTGGTCGCTCTGGATATTTGCCATTCTGTTTGGCCTGTCGTTATTTGCGGAATTCATCGCCAACGACAAACCGATCCTTGTGTCGTACCGCGGCGAATTACGCATGCCGGTGATGTCGTTTTATTCAGAACAAGATTTTGGCGGGGATTTTCTGACGGAGGCCGGATATTCCGACCCCGAGGTCAAATGCCTGATCGTTACCGGCGGATTGGTTGACTGTTTTGACAGTCCTGAAAGCCTAATCGAGGCCGTGGACAACGACGTTGAACTGCAAATCGACGGTTTCAGCGCAGGGTGGATACTGTGGCCCATCATCCCGTATTCCTATAACACGATTGTTGATGTCGCAGGCGTGGCCCCCGCCCCACCGTCTGCCACCAACTGGTTGGGCACTGATGACACCAAGCGCGATGTAGTTGCCCGCGTGATTTACGGGTTCCGTCTGTCGATCATCTTTGCATTGATAGTCACCACTGGCGCGTCGGTGATCGGGATCGTTGCAGGCGCTGTGCAAGGGTATTTTGGTGGCTGGATTGATTTGGTTTTCCAACGCTTCATCGAGATTTGGACAGGCATGCCTTCACTGTATGTGATCATCATCGTATTCGCGATTGTGGGCCGAAGTTTCTGGCTGTTGGTGTTCCTGACGATCCTGTTTGGTTGGCCATCACTTGTCGGTGTTGTCCGCGCTGAGTTTTTCCGCGCCCGAAATCTGGAATATGTCCGCGCGGCCAAGGCGCTGGGTGTCAGCGACCGTGTGATCATGTTCCGCCATATGTTGCCCAACGCAATGGTTGCAACTGTCACGATGCTACCGTTCCTGATCACGGGTGCGATCGGCGGGTTGGCGTCGCTTGATTTCTTGGGATTTGGCTTGCCATCGTCCGCCCCGTCATTGGGCGAGCTGACATTGCAAGCCAAACAGAACCTACAGGCTCCTTGGCTTGGCTTCACTGCCTTCTTTACCTTTGCGATCATGCTGTCGCTGTTGGTGTTTATATTTGAGGGCGTACGGGATGCCTTTGATCCGCGAAAGACATTCTCATGACCGCACTTTTGAAGGTCAAAGATCTGACCGTCGGTTTTCGCCAAGACGGCGCAATCAGCCATGCAGTGCGCGGTGTGTCGTTCGAGGTCCATAAGGGCGAGACCGTCGCCTTGGTTGGTGAATCCGGTTCTGGTAAATCAGTCACCGCGCTGTCGACGGTGCAATTGTTGGATGACAACGCCCAAGTCGGCGGGTCAATCACTTATGCCGGTCACGAAATGGTTGGTGCGTCCGAACCTGAACTGCGCGCGGTGCGCGGTAACGACATCAGCTTTATTTTCCAAGAACCGATGACGTCGCTGAACCCGCTTCACACGATTGAGCGCCAGTTGACCGAAAGCATAGAACTGCATCAGGGGCTGCGCGGGTCAGGGGTGAAGACCAAGATTATCGAACTGCTGAACCAAGTTGGTATTCGTGACGGGGCAAGTCGACTGGGCGCGTATCCACATCAGTTGTCTGGTGGGCAACGCCAGCGCGTGATGATCGCGATGGCATTGGCAAATGGGCCAGAGCTGTTGATCGCGGATGAGCCGACGACTGCATTGGATGTGACCATTCAAGCCCAAATTTTGGACTTGCTTGCTGAACTGAAACGCGATGTCGGCATGTCGATGCTGTTCATCACCCATGATTTGACGATTGTACGCAAAATTGCGGACCGCGTTTGCGTGATGAAAGACGGTGAGATTGTCGAAGCCGGCCCCACGGCCGAGATTTTTGGCAACCCGCAGCACCCCTATACGAAGATGTTGCTGTCTGCTGAATCCGCTGGTGTGCCTGCGCCTGTGCTAGATGGTTCAAAGGTGATTATTGAAACTGATCAGTTAAAGATCTGGTTTCCAATTCATGCAGGTTTGCTCAAACGTACCGTTGATTATGTAAAAGCGGTCAACAACGCGACCCTGACTGTTCGGGTGGGCGAGACAGTTGGCATCGTTGGCGAGTCTGGTTCGGGGAAGACCACGCTGGCCTTGGCTATTATGCGCCTGATCGAGTCCGAGGGGCGGATCAAGTTCCAAGGCACCGATATTCATGCATTGACCCCCAAACAAATGCGTCCACTGCGCGGCGATATTCAGATTGTGTTCCAAGACCCGTATGGGTCGCTGTCACCACGTATGACCGTCGCTGAAATTATTGCCGAAGGACTGGCCATACACGGTCTTGCGCCGGGTAAAAATCGTCGCGACATGGTGGCCGAAATTATGGGTGAAGTTGGTCTTGATCCGGCGTTGATGGATCGCTACCCGCACGAATTTTCAGGTGGTCAGCGTCAGCGCATCGCAATTGCGCGCGCTATGATTTTACGACCTAAGCTGTTGGTTCTAGACGAGCCGACGTCAGCGCTGGATATGACGGTACAAGTCCAAATTGTAGAATTACTACGTGATCTTCAGGTCAAATTCGGGCTGGCGTATCTGTTCATCAGTCACGACCTAAAAGTCGTGCGCGCGCTGTCACATAAGGTGATGGTGATGAAGCAGGGCGATGTTGTTGAGGTCGGAGATGCTGCGGACATATTTGACGCACCCCAAAGCGAATACACCAAGGCGCTGATGGCTGCGGCATTTGAGGGCCGCAGTGTCTAGCCTTCGTTCCCAATCATGAAGCAGGGTGTGCCGCGCGCGATAAGGCGGCGACAAGCGAGGTCAGCTGTTTCACGGCTTAGACCCATAAAATTCGCATCAAACCCACCAGAGCGGCCCACGACACGGCGTACGGACCCATCCAGCGTGCTCATTTCATTGAGCGCGACCTTGAGCAACACGCGTTCGGCTTGGTATCTTGATCCGTAGCGGCCAATGTTCACGCCCCAGTGGCGGCCACCGGATGTGGAGATGCGGGTCACGATTTCAGGTCCAGTGACTTGAGCGATATCCGCAGACGCAGGGACAATGTTCGTTGGTTGTATCTTTTGCGCAGCGTCGGCGGTGGCAAGCGCAAGCGCGACGGCATCTTGGGCCTCGGCGGCACCCGCACTAAGCGCCTCGGCCAAAATGGAATTAATGTCGGCAGCATTCACGGCCAGCAATACGTCGGGGACGGCACGCATTTTCGGGCGCAAACTGCGGCTGACGGACCCTGATACGCGCACAGTTTTGCCTGCACCACCATTGGTCGCGGCTTGGCCGTTGCCCTGTACGGTTTCTGGAAGTGCGACTGCAACCATATCAGGCCGCTTTAACGTGGCACGTGATGGCGCGCGGTTGAACCCGAGGTTCATCAATTCAGTCACCTTAACATTACGCGACGCGGTTGACGCGCCACCAAAGACAGTCGCGATGATACGTTCTTGCCCGCGCTGCGCTGACGCCACAAGGTTGAACCCCGCGGCCCGCGTGTAGCCCGTTTTGACCCCATCGCCGCCTTCATAGCTGTCAAGCCAACGGCGGTTGGTGTGACGCACAGTTGCGATGCCTGCATCAGCGGTCCGGCGCGAAAACAGATTATAGTATTGCGGATAATCATAAATCACGTGGCGTCCAAGAATAGACATATCGCGGGCCGTCGACATGTGCCCGTTTTGGGTCAGCCCGTGCGCGTTACGGAATGTCGTGTTGCGCATGCCCATGGCGGCCGCTGTACGGTTCATGCGGGTCGCAAATGCGGATTCGGACCCAGAAATCGCTTCGCCAATGGCGGTGGCGGCGTCATTGGCGGATTTGACGGCAGCCGCACGGAGCAAATAACGCAGCTTGATCGTCTGACCGCGGCGTAGGCCTAATTTTGATGGCGGCTCAGATGCGGCGTTGGCTGTGATCTTCACTTCAGTATCGAGTGTGATCTCACCACGCTGGACCGCTTGAAATGCGATATACAAGGTCATCATTTTGGTCAGCGACGCTGGATGCAGTCGCGTGTCCGCATTGCGTGAATGGAGCACTTCACCCGTGCGCGCATCCATCACCATGGCGGCGTAAGGTGCCGCATGACTTTTGGATCCCGCAAAGGATACCCCAATTAAACAGATGCACAGAAATGCCCACCGTAGGGCCAATTGTCCCGGACGACTTTTCACGTCGCTTGCCTCTTATCTTTACTGCCTCTGGCCCCAGATTAATTCCAAGTGCCTTTTATCGTTGTTTTCATATCTAGCACAAAGAAGTTTTTCAGAAAATACCCTAATTTCAAAGACTTTCGGTGTGGCATTCGTGTTGTCACAGGCAAATCTAGCGGTAATGCGGCCAAACTGCCCCTAGATGGGCTAATGTGTCAGGAATGTGGCAGATTGCCTAACGCGCAAGTGTCCAAATTGTTTCACCCGAACGGCGTATGATCGGGGGGGTTCCATGTCGCTCACGCTGCCCTATATATTCCATCTAATCCATAAGGGTGTTGGTGATGCTTGCTGACTTTTACATGATGGCGGACAAAACGGGCGACGATGACGGTGACGTCGGCGTCGTGCTTGAAACCAAGCCAAAGACAAAGCGGCCACCGCTTTATAAGGTTCTGATCCTGAACGATGATTTTACGCCGATGGAATTCGTTGTGATGGTGTTGGAGCGGTTCTTTGGGATGACCAGCGCCCAATCTTACGAGCTTATGTTGATCGTACACAAAAAAGGCGTTGCTGTGGTTGGTGTTTATAGTCATGAAATCGCCGAGACCAAAGTCGCCCAAGTCATGGATTACGCACAACGCCACCAGCATCCGCTGCAATGCACGATGGAAAAAGAATAGCGCACACCGCTGTTCGGAAAATTACATATGTCCTCATCTCGCCTTTCAACTGCCGTCGCTGATGGTGTTTTGGTTCTGCCAAACGGCAAGATCACCATCATGCGCCCCGCTGCTGATTATGACATCAGTGCATTGCCGCGTGACGATGTAATGATCGCCCAAGGGTTCTATCCTGATTTCGCCAGTTGGAATGATGCGGGCTATAGGGTCACCGGCAAAGCCGAGCCTGCGGATATTGCTATTGTTGTTGTGCCGCGATCCAAGGCATTGGCGCGCTCCATGGTGGCGGCTGCCGCCACATGGGCCAAATTGGTGATTGTTGACGGATACAAAACCGACGGCGTTGATAGCCTGTTTAAGGAATGCCGCAAGCGTCTGGGTGATGTTTCGTCGATTCCCAAAGGGCATGGTCGCATCTTTTGGTTTGAAGGCACCGATGCATTTACCGATTGGGCAGCCCCGCCGCCTGTTCAGGGCGATCATGGCTTTTTCACAACTGCTGGCGTTTTCTCTGATGGGGCTGTGGACAAAGGATCTGCTTTACTGGCCGAGGTTTTACCGGAAAAAATGCCATCTAAAATGGCGGATATTGGCGCTGGTTGGGGCTATTTGGCAGCGCCCGTGCTTGCCCGTGCTGGAGTAGCTTCGCTTGATATGATCGAGGCAGAGACCCTATCGTTGGATTGTGCCCGTCTGAATGTGACGGATACGCGGGTCAATTTCCACTGGGCGGATGCAACGACGTTTAAGCCCCGAAATGCCTATGACGGGATCGTCATGAACCCGCCGTTTCATTCTGGCCGCAGCGCCGAGCCATCAATCGGGCGGGCGTTTATAGCGGCCTCTGCGCGGATGCTCGCCTCTCATGGTAAACTTTGGATGGTCGCGAACCGCCATTTGCCCTATGAACAGGCCCTGCGGGAAAGTTTCCGCAATGTTGACGAGGTTGCCGGTAACGGCGCGTTCAAAGTGTTTCACGCAACCCGACCGCTACGGCTGGAGAGAAGCTAGATGTCTTTTTCGATTGCAGGAAAAACCGCGATTGTCACCGGAGCCGCCAATGGCGTTGGCTTGGCAATTGGACGTCACTTTATCAACCAAGGCGCAAATGTCGTTTTTGCGGATATGGACGAAGATCGTCTGATTGCTGAGATGGGCGATGAAGCTGCCAAAGAGGAAAACGTGCGCATCTTCGCAGGTGATCTGCGCAAAAAGCTGACGATTGCTAACTTGTTATCTGCGACCGTTGACGCATTTGACCGCGTAGATATTTTGGTGAATGCCGCGCGGCAAGTTTTGCCAACTGATAGCCTGTCAGTCGATGATACATCCGTCGAAGAGCTGTTGCAGCAAAACTTAATAGCTGGATTGCGGCTTAGCCAATCAGTGGCGCGCAAGATGATCAAACAAGCAGCTGACCTGTCTGGCGAGGATGCGAATGAACCGATTGGGTCGATTGTGAATATCAGTTCGATCGCGGCGCGCCGGACGCACCCTGATTTGCTGGCATACTCGGTGAGCTGCGCTGCATTGGATCAGATGACCCGGTCGCTTGCGGTTGCTTGGGCGCCCAAACGTATTCGGGTGAATGCCGTGGCATTTGGGTCGGTAATGAGCGCGAGCCTGAAGTGGTCGTTGAAAGATGACGACGAGATGCGCGAAACGATTATTGAAAATACGCCACTGCAGCGGATCGCGAGCTCGAGCGAAGTGTCAGATGCCGTGCAGTATTTGGCGTCCGACGCAGCCGGCTTTGTGACAGGTCAGATTATCACGGTGGATGGCGGCCGCACCTTGATCGATCCAGCAGCCGTATCTGCCCACTAGGTTACTCTGGATTGGCCGCGATGCATTGCTGGCGCACGGCCTCTGCGTTGATTTGCAACTGGCGCTGACGCTCTTCTAACGACGATAACTTTGCATGTTCTGCGTTTAGGTCAATCGCGACTGGAACCTTCACCTCGCGTACAGCTACTTTCTCACATTCGGTGCGAATGATCGTCCCGTCAGGTAGTTCTGTCGCGCAAGTCGTGTTCACTTCGCGGATTTTTTGCTGGGTCTCAATGGCGAACCCCCGCGCAAGATTGCCGCGCGTTGTACCGATCAAAGAATTGATGACACGCAAGTCAGAGCCCGCGTTTGCAATGCAAGCCTCGCGCGGTGTTACACACGCGGCAAGCAGGGGGAGAAGAGCAAGAGTGATAAGGCGCATAACGGTTTGTCCTGAAATAAAAATACTTAGATACAAGGCCCCAGACACGCGTGTTATGCAATATCAGTCAAAAGAAACCTTAGTCGGGGATGGTTTTCCCGGGGTTTAGGATGTTGTGCGGATCAAGCGCGGATTTAATCGCTCGCATAGCTGTTAGTGCTGTTTTGTCCTTGCGCCGCCGCATCGTCGCCAGCTTCGATATGCCCACACCGTGTTCTGCGCTGAATGACCCTCCCAAGATTTGCACTTCGTCTTCGACCGCTTCTTTGATGGCTTGGGCAAGGTCAAGATCATTGGTTGACGGATACGCTGTGTAGTGAATATTGCCATCCCCAAGATGGGCGACGATAAGGTCCGTAGCATTTGCATCGATTGCGGACAGGCGTAGTTTCATCCGGTCCAGAAAGACGGCGACGTCGGGCAGCGCGACCGCGATGTCAGTGTCGACAAACGGCCGTTTTGCGAATGCGATTTCCGCAGCCGCCTCGCGTCTTGCCCACATCGCGGCGCGCTGTGCTTCGTTTTGGGCGACAACTGCATCCAGCACAGATCCATCCATCAGCATGTCGCCAAGTGTATCCTGAAGCAGTGATGTGATAGGAATAGACCCGTCGGGTTGTGGGCGCGCATCTCGCGGTGCTGTCGCCCCAACTTCGATCAGGATGTTGACGTCATACGCTGCGCTAAACGGTGGTTTAGCAGTCTTAACCAGCGCCAGATGGCCGTCGATAAAGTCGCGCGGCATGTATTCAAATGCCTCCACTGCGCCGCCGGTGGTAGACTGAACCCTGTGCAGTAGATCAAGCGCCGCACTGAGCGACGCCGTCGCCACCATCGCCGTTGCATAGGCCTGCGGTTTGGCAAAAAGTTTAACGACTGCCTGTGTGATAATTCCAAGCGTTCCTTCAGCCCCGATCATCAAATGCTTTAAGTTCAGGCCTGAATTGTCTTTGTGCAATGCCCCCATGAGGTTCATGATTTCGCCATTGGCCATCACGACCTCGATCCCCAGCACCAGATCACGCGTGTTTCCATAGCGGAGCACATTGGATCCACCTGCATTGGTCGAAAGGACGCCCCCGATCATCGCGGACCCACGTGCGCCGAATGTCAGCGGAAAAATCAGATCGTGTTCTTCCGTCGCTGTATGCAAGTTGGATAGGATCACGCCGGCACCGACGGTCGCTGTCCGGCCTTGAACATCAAGCACGCTGATCGTGTTCAACCGATCGAGCGATAGCAGCAAGGCACCTTGCGCTTGAGCGCCGCCATTTAGTCCCGTATTTCCTGACACCGGCACAACAGGCGTCTTCGTACGGTAAGCAATTTTTATAATTGCAGACACGTCACTTGTGTTGCGCGGGCGCAAAACTGCGAGCGGTGTGGATTGATAGGCACCGGTCCAATCTTGATCCCATTTGGCGGTTCCAGATCCGGTTAAGACGGCGTCGTGCCCGAGCGTGGAGCGAAGTTGATCAAGGATATCCATGCCGTCACGCTAGTTGAGCAAACGTTGCTTGGAAAGAGCCAGAGATACCATAGCAGTGCGAGTTTCTGGTATTTTTAAAGTGTGAATTTGATTAAACGTGCACGGCAGGTTCGCCTTAAATTGCTGGTGGTCGATATGCGATGGACGGGTCTTGCGGACCCGTGAACGTTTTCAACGTCGATTCGGCAACTATGTGCCGTGAAGCAATTCCAAACTTCCGTGACCGTGGTCAGCGTATTGGGATTGCCGCGGCGACAAAGCAAAGTGCCATTTGCTTCGGGCACCGCATCCAGCCATGCACCAGTGCTAATCGTCATGATCGCGAAGTCTAGCTTGGCTGTTGCCAGACATGCGCCTCAGTCGTTGTCCGCCCGCACAGCATCTCGTTCGCCGATCCATTTCTTGTCCGCGTCCGAAGGGTCCAGTCCGATTGCCGTGCGCCCATCGACCTTTGCTGCACGGCTTATCAGCCCGTGACCGAGCTGAGAACGCAGATTTTCGGCACGTTGACCCGAGATCAGATGAAATGGGTATCGGCTAGGCACATGGCCCAACCACTCGGTTGAATGGCCCTTTGCTGCAGTCATTGGTCCTTCCAGTGCAGAATTTTGTAGGCTGAAACGTCGGTCTGCGGACTTAGCGTCAATTCGCTGTGCTCGCGCCAATGGCCGCTTCAACGTTTGTAAGAAACCTTCTTAGAAAAAAGTCGTTAAAATTTTCGGATTCGGAGCGACGTCTCCAATTTAGGGATCTGATTTTGTAAATTCGGCCACAGTGTGCTGGACGTTCTGGAAATTTAAATGCATCTGAAATTATATTCTCAAAAACGCCTTACTTTTCCGATAAAATTCCAAATTGTCTCTTTGACAGGTGTAATCTAGAAACGTACTTCCTCCTTTTGTAATGAAAGGTTACTCCAGTGTTGATTGAGTACTTTGAAACCGATCTCAACCTACAATTGATATTTGGTTTGATGCTAGGCCTGCTTTTCGGTGTTGCAGCACAAATCAGTCGCTTTTGTTTGCGCCGTTCTGTGGCGGCGGAAGACGGGCCAGACTTTGCAGGGCTTGCGGTTTGGTTGACCGCCTTAGGTGTTGCGATTTTTGCAGTTCAAATTGCCAACACAATGGGCTTCGTCGCGCTTGAAGGGCACCGCTATTTGGCGCAAAACGCTCCTGTCCTAGCCATTCTTGCTGGTGGCCTGATGTTTGGCGTTGGTATGGTGCTGACACGGGGGTGTGTGACGCGCTTGACCGTTTTGTCTGCCACTGGAAACCTGCGCGCCGTGGTGGTTTTGATGGTTTTTGCGATCACAGCCCATGCCATGTTGAAAGGCGTATTATCGCCCTTGCGTGTGGCTTTGGGGCAGGCGACTTTTGATGTGGCGACGCCAAGTCTTGCAGTGATTCCGGGCGCTGGCTTTTTCATTCCCGCCGTTGTGCTTGCCGTGGCGATCTGGCTTGCGCGCAGATTTGGAGCTCCGGCTGCGCACTTGTCACTGAGCGTTTTGATCGGACTTTTGGTGGCGCTCGGTTGGGTTGGGACATCAACCCTATTGATGGACGACTTTGACCCGACACCTGTGCAATCGCTGGCGTTTACCTTGCCATTCGCGGAAAGTCTGTTTTGGACCCTTGCGTCTACCGCTGTGCCTGCGGGTTTTGGTGTAGGTTTAATAGGTGGCGTACTCGTCGGCGCATTTTTGAGTGCGGCCACTCGATCTGAGTTGTCGCTCGTCAGTTTTGCCGACTCGCGTGAAACGCTGCGCTATGGTGCTGGAGGCGTCTTGATGGGCGTGGGTGGCGTACTAGCTGGCGGCTGTACGATCGGGGCGGGGTTAAGTGGAGTTTCAACACTAAGCGTCGCTGCGATCTTGGCGTTATTGTCGATTGTTGCGGGGGCCGTCATAGCTCGGCAAGCCTTCCGCGAACGCAGCATGGCTGGTGTTGTGGCTCAATGACCGCAGAAAACCTAAGATGCGGTTGGCATTGAGGTCTGTTTCCGTTGACTTTACTTGGTGGGACAGAACACCGATCAACCTTGAGGTGCCTCAGCAAGTGAAAGCGACCATTCGTTAACAGCGCGGCATCCGGAACTCTGGGCTCACTGCCGACTTTCGCTGCGTTTGCACATCGGAGAAACAGGGCCGCAGCCCCGAGCGTCCGCTTTCTTCAAGTTGTCCAATTCAGTTTGCCGGTGCAGTGAATGTCGGCTCTCAGCCATTAATGTAGAAATGTGCTTGTCGCAGCATCTGTCACGATCGGCCTTGACCGGACCTTCGTGCTGATCGCGGCGAACGTCAGTTCGCGCCCCCACTGACACAATCCGTGATGGATATTAAATGGAGTAATCCGCCCTGGCGTTTTCGATTGGTATTGCCGTTTAAGTCGTTCATATAGAGCTATGCTTTCCAAATCACTAAAATCAGTTTTACATTACGTCAGATACTTCCCTTTGTGGTCGGCGCTGACTGTTATTCGATGGCGCGCCTTTGATTTACGATCGCGTGGGTTAGGAACGACATTCGGTGTGATTATGCGTTGGTTTCCGCCAGCAAGACGCCGGTTTGACCGTGAAGCCAAGCGGGTTTTCCCCAATATGAAGCGCAGTGCACGCGCTAAGCTTGGTCAGAAAATGGGCATGCAAATGGGGCGGACGCTTTTTGAAATTTATCATGATGTGGAATTTCAAACCCAACACCACAAATTCAAAGCCTCAGGCCCTGGTCTTGTTGCCCTGGAAGAGGCTCAAGCGGCTGGTAAGGGAGCGATAATTGTTTCCGGCCACTTTGGGCAATGGGAAGCTGTTCGCGCCGCGGTCAAAATGCAGGGACTTGAAAGTGGAGCTGTGTATCGACCGCACAAGAACCGCCATTACGAACGCCGCATTCTTGCTGGGATTGAAGCAGGGGGAAAGCCAATTTTGGCAACCGGCAGCGTGGGAACCAGGGCCCTTGTGCGCCACCTACGGGATGGCGGTATCATTTCGATCTTGTTAGACGAGAAGTATTTTGAAGGTGTGCGAATACCTTTCCTTGGGCATGATGCTCTAACATCTCTCTCTGCGGCCCAGCTCGCGCTCAAATACGATCTACCCATGATACCAGCGTATGGTATTCGCATTGATGACGGGAACGCATTTCGCGTAGATTTTGAAGCTCCAATCCCCCACACCGACAGCATTACAATGACCCGTGCTTTTAATGACAGTCTATCTGCGCGGATTATGGCAGATCCAGAACAGTGGTACTGGATGTTGGGGCGTTGGGGTGGGGTGTGACCTTCTAAACCGTATAACAGGCTTGCTTGGCAGCAGAAACGGGAGAGGAAACAGGCCAAAGATGGCTATATGCCAAGTTATATGAGGTTTGTCGCAAGTTGGCTCACGTGCCACTATCAGGCTACCATTTCGGCGGTATAATCTGTCCAAAGGTTGAAGGCGTCCGCACGGGAATGGCGGTATGAAATTGCGGCGAGTTGATAACGGCGAGGACGGAAGATCAGGTTGATCTGGTCGTGTGCAGATAGAAACCTCTGAGCTTGCCGGTGTGACTTGAACCGACCGAATATCTTCTCTCGTTTGCGGGTCGGTCTGTGAGACACTTCTATGGCATTGTTCAAGCCTTTGTGCGCACGGTGGTCAGCCTGCGATGCCAGCGCACTGACCGGCTTTATGTAGCTGCGTAATTTGTCGGTGATGACAACCCTCGGCTCACCAAACTGGGCAATCAGGCGTCGGAAGAACCGCGTTGCTGCCTTTGCGTTTCGCCGCGTTTGGACTAGAATGTCGAGCACATCACCTTCTGCGTCGATCGCCCGCCACAACCAATGTTTCTTGCCACGGATCGTGATGACGACTTCATCCAAATGCCACTTGTCGTTTGGTCGCGGACGGTCACGGCGAACGCATTGAGCAAAATGCTGACCAAAACGGTTGACCCACAACCGGATGGCCTCACGGCTGACAATAACACCCCGCTCGGCCAGCAGGTCCTCAACATCCGCCGTACTCAAGGCGAAGCGGTGGTACGCCCAGACCGCGTAGGCGATGATCTCACGAGGGTAGCGAAAACCCTTCAAGCGAGGCATTGAAGTCGGTATATCCATCGTTATCCACTAACCGGTGCTTAAGTCGCCCAGCCCTGAGCCATTGCTGCTGAGGTTAACAAGTACTGCCAATAAAGTTGCACAACATCTGTACTGTGTTTGGCAAGTAGACCAGCCTGTGCAGACGTAAACCGCCCTGATTTCGGACCGCCTGGTAAAGCATTAACCTGTGCCAAAAAATCGGTAAGGTTTTCCATATTTGCCATACCCTCAGATATCATTGCAAATGCATTAAGAATTTGCTCCTTAGAGAGGCCGTAATTTAGAGATAGCCTCGAACTTCACCTTCAGCCCCATGCCACCATAGTTCTTGCGCCCACTGGTAATCGTTTGATTATGGCCTGTAATACCATCGTGGACCTCTTCCCCCACCCCAACATCACGCAACATGACTTTAAAGGTTCTGCGTAAGCTCCTGATGCTTTTATTGGGGTGCGGAACCAGTCGATGTAGCGTTGGATTAAGTTTATGCCCAATGTCCGTTGAGCAAAGACCATCTTCATTTTTGGTGTAATCGAACAAGCGACCAACGCTCTTCTTAGGAAGTATTAGGTCAGGATGCAGTGGAACATCACGCTTTGAACCTTTGTTCTTCACACGCACTTTCTCACCATCAGCATCTGTGGTCGTGATGTACCTTATGCCGTCATACTCAGTGTCGTTGAAGCGTTCCCAAGTCATATTCCCAACCTCAGATGGCCTCATGCCTGTCGTCGCAATAATCGAAAGAAGCAGTCTGTCTTGCTCACCCCAATCGTGCGCAAAAATCGTAGTTAGTTCCTTAGACGTGTATGTAAGGGTTTCTTCAGCTTCCTTACCGTAATTCTTTATATCAAGTTCACGGAAAGGATTCACTTCAATATAACCACTTCGAACACAGTATTGGAGAAGATGCTGAACACCCCAGCAGTAGTCCTTAAGTGTACGTTTTGAACGGCTTGGGTTGTCGGCTAACACCTTACGGACGTACTTGTAGCCGTGTTTTGGCTGTATTTCGGCTATCTCTAAGTCACCCATTGCCTCCAAGAACTGCTTGTTCCATCGTGTCAGCTTCTTCTGAGTATTCGACACATCCAACTGTAATCGCATATCCACAAGGTACTCATCCATAACTGTAGATAATGTCCGCACCCCTGTTGGTATGACCCTAGCTGGACGACTAATTGGTTCAACTGGTTGGTTGGTCAAGCGCCTCATTATAGGGCTATCAACCATCACTGTTACCGTCAGCATCAACTGCTCACTAGGGACATCAGCACCCTTGAGAGGGTCTAGTCGAGGCTCTGGTAGCCCCTGTTCTCGTGCTGCTTCAAGCAGAAGGTCCTGCCAGATAGGTTTGGGTCATCGAGATGCTTGGTAACGACCAGCAAGCCCCTTCTGCTCTATTAGTGTAACGGGACTCAACTGTGGCTCCGAACTTTGACAATGCCTCTTCGAGGTGAGGCAGAGTCGCTAAGGAGGTCTGCCATACCTTAAATCATCAATCGTGGCAGCATTCATAACCATATCAGCATAGACATCACAGGAAGTCTTCAGAGCGACCAACTGGCTGTATTCTGTTGAGGGCTTCAGGTCAGGGATGTTCTTGTAGTTAAATGATGTTGCCAAGCCATAGATGGCATCAGTAGCAAAGTTATCAGTGACAGCATGACGCCTAGTCAGATGCTGGCTCTGCTTCTGCGTCGAACTCATCATAGATTTGCTGAGCAATGTAATGGTGCTTAGCCTGAGCTACCTTGGGATCGCTTGTGCCTGTTGTTCTGCGTATGCTTCTCAAGCCGCCATAGAGATGCCTGAGATGTGCTGGGATGTTAATTACGACAGTTTGTTTGCCTCGCATCATCTTCAGGCGTGAGACAGGATAGCTATAACCTGATACACTCAATGACTTGGACATAACGTGAAACCTACTGATAGTTACATAAATAGTTACAATAGTAGTTACAGCTTTGAGCCATTTAGGTCAATAAAACACGGGTAATTATAAAAACAAGGGGCGTAGGTGGTGGCGTGAGGGAGACTTGAACTCCCGACCTATCGATTATGAGTCGATCGCTCTAACCAACTGAGCTACCGCGCCATCGAGGCATCAATTAGGCAATGTGGGCAGGGCTGTCAAACCGATTCTCGGTTTCATCTTGGCTTTTGCGCACATAGAGTTCTGGCTAAGCAGCAGGAGCAGGTAAATGAGCCCAAAAGCATGGGAATTTTGGATCGATCGCGGCGGTACATTTACGGATGTAGTGGGGCTTACGCCCGATGGTGCGATTCTGACGCACAAGCTGTTGTCAGAGAATCCTGATCGTTATGCAGATGCGGCTGTACAGGGGATCAAGGACCTGATGGGCACTGACAGGCCCGCTGCTGGATCCATTCGAGCCGTCAAGATGGGAACCACAGTCGCGACGAATGCGTTGTTGGAACGCAAGGGCGAAGATGTACTGCTGTTGATCAGCCAAGGTTTTCGCGATTTACTGCGCATCGGCTATCAAAACCGCCCCCGATTGTTTGACCTCAATATCCAACGACCAGACCTTTTGTATTCCGATGTTGCCGAAGTCCTCGAACGGTTGGATGCCGACGGCGCCGTTGTGACCTCGCTGGACGCTGATGTGGCTCGCGTGGCGTTGCAGGCCGCATATGATCGCGGTGTGCGGGCAGTTGCCATCGCGTTCTTGCACGGTTATCTGAACCCTGCTCACGAAGTTGTGGTGGCGGATATCGCTCGCGAAATCGGTTTTACACAAGTATCGGTATCGCATCAGGTGTCCCGCCTTGCTAAATTGGTTGGACGTGGTGACACGACTGTTGTTGATGCTTACCTGTCTCCGATTTTGCGCCGCTATGTTGATCAGGTTGCAGATGCGCTTGATGTTGGTCGTGTCTGCGAACGGCTGCTGTTTATGCAATCAAATGGCGGGCTTACCGATGCCCGTCTGTTCCAAGGCAAAGATGCGATTTTGTCCGGTCCTGCGGGTGGCATTGTCGGAATGGTCAAGACGGGTGCGCAGGCGGGGTTTGATCGCCTGATCGGGTTTGACATGGGTGGGACAAGCACGGATGTCAGCCATTACGCTGGTGTGTTCGAGCGGTCGTTTGAAACTGAAGTTGCGGGCGTGCGTATGCGTGCCCCGATGATGGATATCCACACTGTAGCTGCTGGTGGCGGGTCCATCTGTACATTCCGCGATGGCCGGTTTCAGGTAGGGCCAGAAAGCGCCGGCGCGGACCCGGGTCCTGCGTGTTACCGCCGTGGTGGCCCGTTGACTGTGACCGATTGCAACGTGATGTTGGGCAAACTGTCGCCTGCCCATTTTCCTGCGGTGTTTGGGTCCGATGGTAACCTGCCGCTGGACGCTGATGTTGTTACTCAGAAATTCGCAGCATTGGCGGGCGAGATTGCGACTGCAACGGGCGACGCCCCGCGTAGCCCCATCGATCTGGCAACCGGTTTCTTACGTATTGCCGTGGATAATATGGCAAATGCTATTCGCAAAATCAGCGTGCAGCGTGGCCACGATGTGACTGGCTATACGTTGCAATGCTTTGGCGGGGCAGGTGGGCAACATGCCTGTCTGGTGGCCGATGCATTGGGCATGAGCCGGGTCTTTGTGCATCCGCACGCTGGCGTGTTGTCTGCATACGGCATGGGCTTGGCCGAAGTCCGAGCCTTGCGAGAGGTGCAAGTCGACGCGCCATTGGAACAGGTTTCAATTGCGCAAGCGGCACTCAACGAGATCAGCGCGGAAGCATTGGATGAGGTCCATGCCCAAGGGTTCGCGGACGCCACCGTGACAGCTGTGGCCCATGTGCGCTATGACGGGTCGCACCAGCCGCTGGAGGTCCCGTTTGGCGATGTAGTCTCGATGCAAGCGGCATTTGAGACAGCACACCAGCAGCGGTTCGGTTTTACGTCGCCAGAGCGGGGGATCGTCTTTGAAATGGTCAGTGCAGAGGCATTGGGTGCCAGTCCTGATCAGCCAGACATGGTGGTCCCGCAGGCCAAAGGCGACGCTGTGGCGATCGCACGGACTGATGTGTCCTATGGCGGTGGCCGCCACGCCACGCCGATCTATGACCGTACCACGCTGGGTGTTGGGCAAACGATTATGGGCCCTGCGATCATTCTGGAACCGACAGGGACCAATGTGGTTGAACCGGGATGGCGGGCTGTTGTGGACGGCCACGGAAATCTGATTTTGAACCGCGTCGGCGCGATCGCACGTCCGCCTGCCGCTGGTACCAAAGCCGATCCTGTTGTGCTTGAGGTAATGAGCAATCTGTTCATGTCTGCCGCAGATGAAATGGGGGCTACGCTTGCCAACACCAGTTGGTCTGTGAACATCAAAGAGCGGTTGGATTTCTCTTGTGCGATCTTTGATGCAAGCGGTGATCTGGTTGCCAATGCGCCGCACGTGCCGGTGCATCTTGGGTCGATGTCTGACAGCATCAAAACGATCATGCGGTTGCGCCCCGATGCAGCAGATGGCGACGCATATATGCTCAATTCGCCCTATAACGGCGGTACACATCTGCCGGATGTTACGGTTGTGACGCCGATTTTTGTTGATGGTAAAGCGGCGTTCTGGATGGGAAGTCGTGGGCATCACGCGGATATCGGTGGGCGCACACCGGGGTCAGGCCCCCCCGATAGCCAGCACATTGAAGAAGAAGGCGTGTTGATCGACAACATGCAGCTTGTGCACGCTGGGCGGTTGTTGGATGTGGATGCGCGGGCGCTACTTGGGTCGGGTAAATATCCGTGCCGGAATATTGATCACAACATGGCGGATCTGAAGGCCCAAGTCGCAGCCAATGAAACCGGACGGCAAGCGCTACTTAAGGTCTGCACGGCTTACGGTGCAGACGTGGTGACGGCCTATATGACCCATGTGCAAGACAATGCTGCGGAAAGCGTCGCGCGTGTTATCGCGGGTCTGTCTGACGGGCATTTTTCCTATCCGATGGACGAAGGGCAGGTCATTAAGGTCGCGGTATCCATTGACCATAAATCACGGCGGGCCACCGTCGATTTCACCGGTACATCGGCCCAGCATGTGGGCAATTACAACGCGCCATACGCCGTGTGCCGCGCAGTGGTGCTCTATGTATTCCGCACGCTTGTGGGCAGTGACATTCCGCTGAACGAAGGATGCCTTGCGCCGATTACAATTATTGCGCCGGAAGGATCGATGTTGAACCCTGCCTATCCAGCGGCGGTCATTGCAGGCAATACCGAAGTGTCACAAGCGATGTGCAATGCGCTTTTTGGCGCGCTGGGCGTGATGGCTGGATCCCAAGGAACGATGAACAATTTTATCTGGGGCAACGCGGACTTCCAGAACTATGAAACCATTGCAGGTGGCACTGGTGCGGGTGACGGGTTTGATGGCTGCGACGCGGTCCAAAGCCATATGACGAACACACGTATGACCGACCCCGAGATTTTGGAAAAACGGTTCCCTGTGCGGCTCGAGGCATTTGGGATTGCTGATGGGACTGGCGGGGTCGGCAAATGGCGTGGTGGGCATGGATCTTATCGAAGGATGACGTTTTTGGTAGCTACGACGGTGACAACGTTATGTTCGCACCGTGTGGTGCCGCCGTTTGGTGCGCGAGGCGGTGCTGCGGGGATGGTCGGTGAGAACGCTGTGATGTTGCCTGATGGAACCCGCCGTGTGTTACGCGGGAATGATGAAGTTGAACTGCCGGCTGGGAGTGTGTTTGAAATGCGTACACCCGGCGGTGGCGGATGGGGAAAGATGGGTTAAAACCCATTCTACGCAAAATAACTTAGGGGACTGACATGCAAACAGGATATTTGACGACACATGTGTTGGACACAGCCATTGGCCGACCAGCTGCTAGCATGAAGGTGGAGCTATACCGCATCGATCGTGGTCACTGGCAGCACATTGTGACTGCAACCACCAATGCCGATGGGCGAACAGATGGACCGATTTTGCCGTCAGAGGCGTTTTTGATCGGCCAATACGAGTTGCTGTTTTACGCAGGCGATTACTTGCACAAATTCCGCCCACCCGCAGATGGACCAAGGTTCCTCGATCAAATCCCCATTCGGTTTGGGGTCAGTGATCACAATCAACACTATCATGTGCCACTGATCCTCACCCCGTTCAGTTATTCGACGTATCGTGGTAGTTAGCGGGCGAAACGCCATTGGGTCGTCTGTTCGTAGGTGTCGCCCTTGGGCAGGCGGATGCTTGGAAATTTGCGGTTGTTGGGTGCGTCTGGCCAGCTTTGTGCTTCAATGGCCAGCGCCTCAAACGGGTGAGGGGTGTCGCGACCGTCATAGATTTGTACGCCCGTTTCAGTCGTTGCCAATGTCATCCGAACGCCAGAAACCCCAGTCAGCGTGAGGACATCACGCAAAGGTAGGCGTGTATCTGATAGGCAGAAATTATTGTCGAACTGATCGGCACCAACCGCCACCTGTCGCGATGTTCGAAAGTCCATCGTTGTGTCGGTGACGTCCGCGATATCGCCTGTTGGGTAATTGTCTGCTGTGCATGGCAAAAAGCGATCGGCGGCAATTTGAAGGTGATGGCCTGACCAATCATCGGTCCCATCAAGGTTCCAATAACTGTGGTTTGCAAAGCTCATTACCGTGTTCACGTCTGTGGTGCCTGTGATTTTCATCAACAAATTGCCAGGCGCTGAAACGGTATAGGTGGCCCGTACAACCCGATTTCCAGGCAGTCCGCACATCCCGTCGGGCAGTTTGATTTCAAGCGTGACGGCAGTGTCGGTTTGGTCAACGACGGTCCAGTTTTGCCGATGGGTTCCGTGTTTGCCGGAATGCAGATGGATGCGGCCATCTTGGTTGCGCTCCAACTCGTGCATCATGCCGTCAATTTTGACACGCGCATTGCTGATGCGGTTCACAATCGGGCCGATGAGCGCCCCATGATAGCGCCAGTCGCCCTGATAGTCTGACAGGGCGTCAGGCGCGCATGTGAGGCTGTGATCAACGCCCGCAAGCCGCACGTCTTGGACCAAAGCCCCCCATGTTAGGATATTCACTTTCAGGTCGCCGGCGGTCAGGATAATAGGGGTCATAGTTTTTCCCAATGGACACCAGCCGCAGGGATGATCGTGTCGCCCCATCGCTGAGATGTGGGTGCGTAGTTGAACACAAACCGGTGGGTGTCGGTGTCTCTGATCCGGAGGCCATCGGGCAGCGCAAACGTATCGAGATCAAGTGTGTCGCAAAGCCCGCCGATGATCTTGTCAAATGTCGCGTCGTCGGGCCAACCTGCAAGATAGCGCAGGTGGTCACCGCCCATGATCGCAGGCAGACCGTCTTTGGTGGTTAGGTGCACAGGTGCTGTCCCATCGAGATGTTCAAACCAATGCCGGAAACGCCCGCCACCTTGCAGTTTTATCTTGTCATTGGGCGGGATGCTTTCGGTTAAAATAGCTGTGACGTCGACGTTTGGCAGGTTCGGCCCCATTATGTTAGGGATCACCAGCTCGGGTGTTTTGGTGTCGGTGCGCGGGCCGATCAACGCGATGCCTTTGAACGTTGTAAGTGCTTTACGAAACGGATCTGACAAGGACATGATGCCGGGTGCGAGGACCAGCTTGTAGTCAGAAAGATCTGCCGTGTTGGGTGGCAATATGTCGATATTCAAGCCTGCGCGGCGAAGTCCGCGATATGCAGCAAAAGCCAGCCGGAACATCTCAAAATCTGCGCCCTGCGGCTGCGCGTCCCATGCCCATGCGCTTTCATAGTCAAAGATCAGGGCCGCTTGGGCATTGGCAGTGCCAACGTCGGGCATGGCGGCAAACTCATCGGCGACTTGACGGGCTTCGGCCAGCGCAGGTGCCGGCGCGCGGTCTGGGCGCAATAAACCCGCGTGCATTTGTTCTTGGGCGAAAGGCGTTTGCCGCCAGCGGAAATAGCAGACCGTTTCAGCGCCATGCGCAAACGCTTCCCATGCCCACAAGCGGGCCATGCCCGGCAAGGGTGCTGGATTGTACGGTGCCCAGTTCACGGGGCCGGGTTGTTGTTCCATAACCCACATACGTCCGCGTCCGACGGCGCGGTAAAGGTCGTGGTGGAAGGCTTGGTTATCAGGGTGGCCTTGGCGTAGGAATTTGAGCTTTTCCTTCGGGGTGCCTTCGATCCGGTCAGATAGGAAGCCAATCGGGTAGCTGTCCCAAGACGCGATATCGAGGTCGGCGCCGACCTTCCAATGATCAAACGTCGTGATCCGACCCATGTAGTTGTGGATCAGTGGGGCGTCAGAGTGCGCGCGAATGGCGTCGGCTTGGGCTTTGTTGAAGGCCACAACTTGATCGGAAGAATATTGCCGGAACGCGAGTTGATGCGGGTGGTTGGCTTCAGTGACGGTCAGGTTTGGTACGTCAATCTGGTCAAATGTGTCATAATCCATGGACCAAAACACGTTCCCCCAAGCACGGTTTAGAGCGTCTGTAGATTGGTACTTTTGTGCCAGCCAGTCTTGGAATCCCCGTTTTGCAGCGTCCGAATAAGATAGGGTCGTGTCGTGGCAATCGTATTCATTGTCGATCTGCCATGCGGCTACATGCGGGTTTTTGCCATAGCGTTCAGCCATAAGCGTCGCGATCCGGCGGCACTCGTCGCGGTAGGGCAAGTGACTAAAATCATAATGCCTGCGCGATCCGAATTTGCGGGTGTTGTTGGCGGCGTCGACGGCCAACATGTCTGGATATTTGTCGATCATCCAACGTGGCGGTGTGGCGGTCGGAGTGCCCAACACAACCTTTAGACCCGTATCACCCAAAACATCAATCGCTTGGTCGAGCCAGTCCCATGTCAGCGTGCCTGAAACGGCCTCCATCCGCGCCCATGCGAATTCACCGATCCGGACCCATGTTAGGCCCGCTTCAATCATTTGTGCCGCATCGGTAGCCCATTGGTCTTGTGGCCAATGTTCTGGGTAATAGCAGACGCCGAGGGTGCGTTTCATGGTGGTCCTTTGAGTATTTAGAACAAGGCGAGGCGGGCGTTAGCCCAAGATCACTTGGTGTTCGGCTTGGCCAGTATAATTGGTATCAATAGCATAAGTTTGTCCGTCGTCAGGCCCACCGCGGCCAATTGCGGCAGTGGTACAAAAGAGTGTCGATAGGGTGTCGCCGCCAAACGCAGGGCATGATGATTGAATAGCGGGAAGATTGAATGCCTCAATGAACTGGCCATGAGGGTCATAGACCGCGATCCGCCCGTCGCCCCATTGCGCGGAAAACAGATTGCCGGATTTGTCGACGACGGCCCCGTCAGGTCGAAAGGTCGTGCCGCGCAGGTCGATATGGATATGTGGCGCGCCAGTTGGCCAACCATGGCTATCGAGCGCCACAGACATAATCATTTGTGTGTTTGTGTCCGTGTAATAGGCCGCCTTGCCTGAAGGCGCAAAGCAGATTGAATTGGTGATTTGCAGGTTTGCAAACAGCGGTCTAAGTTCCCCGTGATAATAGCGGTAGATTGTCCCCGCACCCAGTTCCGCGCCTAATCCCATGGTGCCAATCCAGAACCCGCCTTGCGGGTCTGCCCGTCCATCGTTGGACCGCGTGACAGCATTGTCGGCCTCAAGATCACACAGGTGCGTGGATTGCTCCGCCGTGATGTCAAAGTGGAAAAGTGCGTTTGCAGACGCCACAATCAACGTGTCGTGGTCGATCCATCCAGCGGCGGAAACATAGGTGTCAAAGTCCCAGTGCTTTCCCTTGGTGTGTAGACGCTTTCCCAATATATCGAACCAAAACAGCTGTTTGCGCAACGGATGCCAAAGTGGACCTTCGCCAAGTTGGCATTGTGTGTCGTCAAAAATCATCCGCGTGCTGCGGTGTAGGCGGCGACCATATCAACGGCGCGGGCTTTGACGTCTTCAACCGATAACCCCGGCTTATAGAGAGCCGATCCGATGCCAAACCCGTCTGCGCTGGCGTCCATCCATATAAGGAAATTGTCAGCGCCTGCCCCGCCAACGGCGTAAACAAGCGTGCCTTTCGGCAGCACTGCGCGAATTGCTTTAATTCCGTCAGGACCGATGAGGGACGCGGGAAAAATCTTCAAACCGTCAGCCCCAGCTTTAAGTGCAGCAAAACATTCGGTTGGTGTCATCACGCCCGGCCAGCTGGCCATGCCAGCGGTTTTTGTGGCGACAATGACGCGCTGGTCCACGTTGGGAGACACAATCAGTTTGCCGCCGGCTTGGGCCACGCGGCCGACGTCCGCGACCGACAGGACTGTGCCTGCACCGATGAGGGCATTGTCACCGAACGCGCCAGCCATCGCCTTAATACTGTCGAATGGATCAGGTGAATTCAGCGGGACCTCAATTTGTGTGATACCTGCATCGATCAAGGCTTCGGCAATCGGGGTGGCCTCGGACGGCGTGACGCCACGTAGAATAGCGATTAGGGGCAGGTGATCCATTACTTATCCTTTTAGGCGGCGGTAGGCCGCAGTGAGGCCCGCGAGTGTAATCGCGTCGCCTTTGACTTGAGTGGCTGGGGCCGATTGGAGAGCAAGAGCACGGACGTAAAGGGACGTCAGGTTGCCCGCACCAATCACAGCGATTTGCTGTCCAAGCCAGTAGGGTTTCGCGCCTGCAAGTTCGGCACCGATAAGTAGACCAGACAAGCTGGCACGCGCGGTCCCGTTTTGCATGTTATTCACAAGACCTTCGGCGCGCAGTGAAAACAGCCGCGCTGCGATCCGTTCAGGGCGGGAAATCGCGTCATTCACACCTACATCGAATGCATCGCTGTCCCAATTGTCGGACTGCACCGAGTGACGTAGAACTGTGTGCCCACCAATTGCGGCAAACAAATCGCCGGTCATATAGGTCTGAAAACTGACGACTTCATCTGCACTGACATGCACCCATTTTGTATGCGTGCCGGGCAGGCAAATAACGCCATCCCAGTTTTTGTTCATCGACAAGAAACCAGCGATTTGGGTCTCTTCGCCGCGCATTACATCGGCTGGATTCGTTTGCATGAGGCCTGCAATGATGTGCACGTCGAGGGTGCTGCTTGGCTGCGTGAAATCGTCGGGCGTCACAGGGCAAGGAACGACGGCATATTGCGCCTCGAGCCAACCTTGGCGGGCACCGACCATGCCGCAGGCGATGATCGGGATGTCGTCGATGACCCAGCCGTTCGTGGCCGCGCGCAAAGCTGGTTCAAACTGATCAGGGGTTAGATCGCCCATGCCTTGATCGGACCGAGCCGCGGCCAGCACGGACCCAGACGCGGACATTGCCCATGCGCGCATGTTGCTGGTGCCCCAGTCAACGGCGATCCAATCAGGTGTTTGCATGATGCGCGCCTTTCTACAGCTTGGTGCCTTCGACGACCCACATACGTTCGGGGAAGGACCATGGCAATGTGACACCGCGGTGCATTAAATATGCTCCCGACAGATCCATGACTTGCGACTTTAAGGCAGGCGTGCCGCGCGATAGGGCAGGCGCAGAGGTACGGTTTATCAAGTCGATCCGGTACATCGCCGCAGGGTCGAGGCCGGTCAAGCGCAGCGGGCGCGGGGCGATTTGCGTGCTTGTCGCGGCCTTGCCTGCAAAGACAACAAAGCGGCTTTTGTCAGCGGCCATTTGCTGTTCTGCGATCACGGCCAAATCGGCGCTATCAAGGCGCAAAATATCGGCGATTTGCATCCAATGGCGGTTTCGTTTCCACCAAGCTGTGATTTCAGTGAGTACAGCGGCTTCATGATCGTCTAGCTCGCGCGGGTCCATCTCGAACCCCATGTGCCGCTGGGCTGCAACCCATGCGCGGAATCCGATATCGAGAGTACGTCCGGACGTGTGGCAGTGGCGCGGGCCGACATGGCTGCCTGTGACGGACAAAGGCAGGAACAATGCGGCGTCATGCTGAATGCGCAGCCGTTCAAGCGCATCGTTGCTATCGGATAGCCAAACACGCTGTGTCCGTTCCATAATCCCAAAATCAATACGGCCACCGCCAGATGCACAGCTTTCGATTTCGACCATTGGGAAATCAGCGCGCAGACGATCAATCAGCGCATAGGAGCCGCGGGTCTGCGCTGCATCTGGCATCGGTAGGACCCGGTTATGGTCCCATTTGATATAGTCGATGTCGTTGTCGCGCAGGATCGCAGACATGCGATCGTAGAGGAAATCACGGACCTCTGGCAACGCCATGTTCAGCGCCTTTTGCTGGCGACCCAAAGTCTGATCCTCAGACCCCAACGCCCAATTGGGATTTGCGCGGTGGATATCACTGTCGGGATTGATCATTTCAGGCTCAAACCAGAGACCAAACGTCATGCCAAGCCCGTGGATATGTTTGATCAGTGGCGTCAGTCCGTCCGGATATTTACGCTGATCAATCGTCCAATCGGATAGGCTGCGGGTGTCGTCATCACGTTGACCGAACCAACCATCATCAAGCACAAACCGTTCCGCGCCTAACTTGGCTGCGCGCTCTGCGATGTCTTTCAGAACGGGGAGCCTGTGGTCGAAATACACAGCTTCCCAACAGTTATAATGCACAGGGCGCGGTGCGTCAGGTTTTGGCCATGTCACGATCCGGTCGCGCAAGTGGCGTTGAAATGCAACAGCACAGCCGTTGAGGCCAGTGTTGGAGTATGTGATGTACAGCGGCGCGGTCTTAAACTGCATCTGCGCATCGGTCTCCATACGGGCCGCGTGGCCCCATTGGATTTGACGGCGTCCATCGGGCAATTCTTCAGCGAGCATTCGGTGACCACCAGACCAACCGTAATGAAACGCATAGGCCTCGCCCATGGTGTTGGTGGCGCCTCGACAGGGGACAATTAGACCGGGGAAATGCTCGTGCCCAGTGCGGCCTGTGCGATTTTCGCGGTAGCGCATGCCGGGTGACCACGCGGTGCGCGACAGTTGGAATTCACCACACCAGCGGCCAGATACGTCGATCATATCGTCGGACAGTTGGGGTGCGGGTAGCACGGGTGCTGCCAGCCAGTGTAAATGCACGGGGTGGGTGGCGTCCAACGTGGTTTGGCAGGTGATGATGTGCGTTTCAGCATCAACTGCAAAAGTGACCGTTAAAGTCAGGCCATTTTCAGTATCACTGTAGGAAAGAGACAACCCACCCTCATGGTTTTCGGACGCAAAACAAAATTTTGGCAAAAGCGGCGTGCCGTCTGTATCACGCACGATTAAGCCGGGTTGGCCAGGAAAACTGCGAGATGCCTCTGGGCAGATTGACAAGTCAATGTGTTCGTCCAGCATCCCACCGGTAACATCGATTATGGCCGCTGCATGCAGATCGGCGGGGTCGTCGGTTTTAGGTAGGGTCGGACCCCAATATGTAACAACGGGCAAACGGTTGGCGTGCGCGGCAAGCACAAGTGTCTGGCGGCCATCATCTAGGCGATAGGTTCTGTTCATAGTTTTCTTACTTAACTGCCCCGAGGGTCAGACCTGCGATAAAGTGCTTTTGCATCAAAAAGAACATCGCGACGGGGGGAAGGGCTGCAACAATCGAACCGGCGCTCATCAGATGATAGGCGGCGCGGTATTGGGCGTTAAAGCTGGTAATACCAGCCGTCACAGGTTGGGTTTCAGACCCTTGGGTCAGCACAACCGCCCAAAAGTAATCGTTCCAGATAAACGTAAATATTAGCACCGCCATAGCGGCCAGCGCAGGCTTCATCAACGGGAGCACAACGTACCAAAAGATGCGCCATTCTGCGATGCCCTCGACGCGCGCGGCCTCGATCAATTCAAATGGTAGGGCGCGAATAAAGTTTCGCATGAACAGCGTGCAAAACCCAGTTTGGAAAGCTACGTGGAACAGGACCAAGCCAGTTACGGTGTTATACAGACCGATGTCCAACGTCAGGTCACGCACAGGGATCATCAAAATCTGAAACGGGACAAAGTTACCCGCAATAAACATAAAGAAAATCCACAAGTTCGCTTTGAATTTATAAACACCTAACGCAAAACCAGTCAAAGACGACAAAATCATGCAGCCAATCACCGTAGGCACCGTGATGCGGATAGAGTTCCACATATATCTGGGCATATCGCTTTCAAAGAACACTTTGCCGTAGTTCTTGAACCCTTCAAGTGACGACGGGAGGGACCAATAATCGCCAGCGACAAAGTCCGCCTCTGGTTTGATCGAAAATAGCATCACAGCAAGAAGCGGCAAAAGCCACATGATCAGCACGACAGGGATCATGGCCTGATAGCCGATTTGCCAGCCACGCGTACGTTTCTTAATTGGGGTCGGAAACATCAGTGTGCTCCTTTTTCTTCTTGGTACATTGACCAGAGAAAGTAGGCGATAAATACGAGCATGATCATGAACAACACAACCGCAATGGCGGCGCCGTACCCCATGCGGAACCCATATTCGGATAGCGCCTTTTCAAACATATAATATGACAGCACGCGGCTTTGGCCAAACGGGCCACCGCGGGTCATAATCGAGATCAAATCGAATGACCGAAGCGCACCAACAATAGTAACAACAAACGCGATAAAGGTTGCAGGCTTTAGCTGTGGGATGATCACATACCAAAGCATTTTCCAGCCCTTGGCACCGTCAAGGCGCGCGGCCTCAACCTGTTCTGGGTCCACGGAGTTTAGACCAGTAAGATATAGGATCATGCAATAAGCGGTCTGCGGCCACAGGCCTGCAGCGATGATGCCATAGGTCACAGCTGTTGGATTGCCCAACACACCGCCTTTGATCTCAAGACCGATAAGGCCAAGCATCTTGGTGAAAATCCCAAATGTTGGATCGTAGAACCATGAAAACACAAGACCAACAACGATTTGTGAAATCACAAACGGGAAGAAGAATAGCGACTTATAGAGCCGGATACCTGTCACTTTTTGGTTCAGAAACAGCGAAATGAAGAGGCCCATGGGGATCGCCAGCAAGTACAACACCAACCATTTAAGGTTGTTCCATAACGATGTTTCAAACGCGCGATCTTCTAATAGCTTTTGATAGTTTTTAAGGCCAATGAATTCTGCTTCGCCCAGACCGTCCCACTTATAGAGTGAGATGTTGAACGATTGGAATACGGGATAGATCACATAGACTGCAAAGAAAAACACACCTGGCAGCAAAAATAAAATCGGCGTGACAGCAATTTCGTTGCGTTTGTACCAGCTGCGCTTGGGCTGCTCATACTTGGATGCAGGCATCGCTGTATTGCTCATTGTCGTTCACTTAATCCAGTGGGGCGCATGTGAAAAAGCCGGGGGGCGTTTGCAGATAAGCCAGATGGAGATGGGTGGGCATTGCTGCCCACCCAAAGTAATTTATTCAGCGTAGATATCTACAGCTGCTTCATCAAGACGCGCAAGGATGTCATCCAAGTTGTCTGGGAACAGCATGAACTCTTGGAAACCTTCCATGGCAACGGCGGCCATTTCAGCAGGTGCGTCACGGTCAAAGAACTGTGCCACGCCACCAGGAGCGTCGTTAGACAACATCGCAAAACCTTCGTTCAGGAATTTGTCGTCATCAACAGAAGACAGCGAGTTCACAGGTAACTGACCAAGGTTTTCACCGTTGTTGATCAATGTCTGGTTGTCCGCAGAAACAACAAACTTCAAGAACGCACGAGCGTTTTCTTTGTTTGTCGCACCCGATGGGATGTGGAATGTGTCTGTTGGTGCATCTTCACCCTTGGCAATGCCAGCAGTGATTTCTGGGAACTGGTAGAAGTCCAATTTGCTATCGTCCAAGCCGCCTTCGCGGAATGACGCAACAGAGAAGTTACCCATCAAGTAAGATGCAGCTTCGCCGTTAACCATGAATGGCATAGCTTCTTGCCAGCTGTATGTCTGGTGGTTGTCGATGAACGCACCCATGTCGATCAGCTCGCGCCAATTGGCGAACGTTGCGCGTGTTGCTTCGCTGTCCCAATTCTCAGTGCCGCCAGTCAAAGCTGCGTGGTAGTCGTAACCGTTGGTACGCATGTTCAAGTAGTCAAACCAACCGCCAGCAGTCCAAAGGAACTTTGTCCCGATTGTGTAGCACTTGATGCCGTTATCAAGATACGTCTGGCAGTTTGCTTTTTCTTCAGCCCAAGTTGTTGGCTCGGAAAGACCATACTGTTCCATCAGGTCTTTACGGTAATAAACGCCCCACTGGTAATACGTGTATGGCACGCCGTACTGCTTGCCCTCGATTGTCAGCGCACCTTTGGTAGACGCCAGCTCATCGGACAATTGACCTTCCCAAATGTCGGAAACGTCTTCAAAAAGACCCGCGTTAACATACGGCAACATACGGTTCGCAGCGTACCAGTTTGCGACGTCAGGTGCGTCAGCAGTCAAGAAGTTGCGGATTTGTGTTTTGTAAGCTTCACGGTCGATGACCGTCAGCTCAATGTTCATGTCAGGGTGCATCGCACCAAAACGCTCTACCATGCTTTCCATCACTGCGCGTGGCGCAGGGTTGGACATGTCAGAGAAGATGACGAGATCGCCTGACAGCGCATGTGCGTCTGCGTGGGCTGCTGTTGCTGTGATGCCAGCAGCTACAATCGCCGCGAACGACGTCTTAATAATGGAATGCATGGTTTCCTCCCTAGTGCTCCAAATCAAAAACAGGTCTCATTATTTGAAACTTGGTTTTGCATATTGATACTAAACCGTGACTCAGCTAGCCTTGTCAACAGTTGGTTCGGATCAAGATGCGGTCAAACTCACTATTGAGGGCACCAGATAGGGAGAACACGATGGCATACGAGACTGGTGATGGGACAGTGGGTAAGGCGCTTGGTGTGCTTGACCATGTTGCGTCTTTTGGTCGTCCGGTCCGGTTCTCAGAAGTGCTGGCGCAGTCTGATCTGCCCAAGCCCACATTATACCGGTTCATCCAAAGCCTGACTAATCAGAATATGTTGTCGTATAACCCTGACCGGCAAACTTATGCGCCGGGCCTACGTCTGTTACGTCTTGCACATTCCGCATGGGAGCAGTCCTCGCTTGCGCCAATCGCGCGTCCTTTCCTTGACCGATTGGCGGCAGAAGTAGGCGAAGCTGTCCATCTCGCCCAAATCGACAACGGTCAAGTTCTGTTTATCGACAAACGCAAGGCTAAGGCGGGCTACGAAACGCTTGCGCAAGCGGGTCAAGTAGCCCCAGCCTATTGCACCGGCGTTGGCAAAGTTATTTTGGCCCACATGGGCGAAGAGCGCCGCGCACGGGCCATCCAACAACAGGCATTCCTCGCATATACTGGTTCAACACATTCCAATGCATTCGAACTCGAAGGGGAACTTGAGGTGATCCGTGCCAATGGCGTCGCCTTTGACCGCGAAGAGCACGAGGCGGGCATCATTAGCATTGCTGCCCCGATCATTACCCACGAAAATCGTGTCATTGGTGCGTTGTCTATCGCGACGACCACCCAGCGCCATTCTATCGAAGGACTTGACGCCTTTCGTTCCAAATTACTCGATACCGCTGCTAGAATTGGGTCTGAGGCCCGATCGTGGCAATCACCCACAACTGTTTGACCTAACACGAGGAACCGACACCATGGCAGGCGTAGAGCTTAAAGACGTAATCAAGAAATATGGCGACGTTCAGGTTATCCACGGAATTGATCTTCAAATCGAAGACGGTGAGTTCTGTGTGTTTGTTGGCCCGTCAGGCTGCGGTAAATCGACTTTGCTGCGCATGGTGGCTGGGCTCGAGGAAACGACAGGTGGCACGATGCACATCGGTGACCGAGATGTAACCACGATGGACCCAAGCCTGCGTGGCGTTGCGATGGTGTTCCAAACTTACGCGCTTTATCCGCATATGACTGTGCGTGATAACATGGGCTTTGGCCTGAAAATGAACGGCCATCCCAAGGATGTCATCGCTGAAAAGGTTGCAGAAGCGACGCGTATCCTAAAATTAGAACCATATTTGGACCGTAAACCAGCGGCCATGTCCGGTGGTCAGCGACAGCGAGTATCGATCGGCCGTGCGATTGTGCGTGGCCCAGAAGTGTTCTTGTTCGACGAACCGCTGTCCAACCTTGATGCTGAACTGCGCGTGGAGATGCGGGTCGAAATTGCACGTTTGCATAAAGAAATCGGCGCCACGATGATCTACGTGACCCATGATCAGGTCGAGGCGATGACGCTTGCCGATAAGATAGTTGTGCTGCGCATGGGCATCATCGAACAGGTTGGTTCACCAATGGAACTGTACCGTGATCCTGATAACAAATTCGTCGCGGGCTTTATCGGCTCACCCGCCATGAACTTCCTTGAAGGTGTGGCCAACGATGGCGCTGTATCTGTACCCGGAATGAAGACCAGCTTTGACGGTGTAATTGCGCCTGCTTATTCGGGCAAAAAAGTTACCGTCGGCATGCGCGCTGAACACCTAATGGTTGATCCGAACGGCGACACGCATACGGTTGAAATGGCCGAAAGCCTTGGCGGCGTGTCATTCGTTTATCTGGCTGGCGAAACTGGCGAGCGGATCATTATTGAGGAACGCGGCGACGATCGGTCATCCGAGGGGGACCGTGTTGGCGTCACCATCGACAAGTCCCGCATTTACCTGTTTGACGGCGAAACCGAAGCTCGTATTCGCGGCTAGGGCTAAATCGCATTCACACAGAAAAAGGGCCGATCATTGCTGATCGGCCCTTTTTTTATTTAGCGTTTGCCGTAATACAATCCGACGACATGTTCGGCTTGTGCAAAGAACAACCAACGCAGCGCGAGGATGCCCGCAACGTGGCTAACAACGGCCAGCAGCCCCAGCACATGCTTTGCACCTAGCAGCAGCAAGATAACGGGGATGACAAAGCCCAACACCAATGCGACGATTCGCAGTTGGGTGGCATGTCTACGCCCAACAACATGAATGAATTCTTTCATCAAATAATTGGTGCCAGTGTGCGGTGGTTCAAACGCGCGGACCTTACCGATGTGGCCAAGGCCAGTCGCAGTTTCCATCGTAGTGCCCGACGCATTAAAACGCCCGTCACCGTGGAACCAAGCAAAGGCTTGCAGCGCACCCGCAATGACAAACAGTGGAATGGCGATTTTGACATTGCCAGAAAACAACGCGCCGCCGCCGATTGATAGAAGCAAGAACAACGTAGGCGTTGTCCAATGTTTCCAGCGCGGCACGGTTTTTAACTGCGCATAAATCATTGATGTGGTGAATACGGTCAGCAACGCGCCGATTGCACCGAGCCAGCCAAGAATGGTCCATTCAGCGCCAAAGAACACCAGACCAGCGCCGTAGATCGCCATGATCAACAGTGTTGCGACCGCACAAATGCCTTCACGCGACAGCCAACTTGACCGCCATTGGCTAAATGCCTTGATCGCGCGCTCTGGGCGGCCAAGGTGGAATGTGGAAGCCAAAAGGCCGCCAACAGCCATGATGTAGGCAATCGCAAAGAACACAAACGCGACCCATCCAGTGGGGGCTGGCATGCCAATGCCAAGCCAGAACAACAGACCATAACCCAAGCCTGAAAACGTCGTAAAGAAGATAACTGATGGTGCGGGATGCATTATTTTGCTCCTCCGGGTAGGGCAGACAGGGCCTTATCAAGCCAACCAACAAACCCTTTGCCGTCTTCGGCAATTGGTTCCAGATATGGCGCAAGGATGTCATATTCAGGCTCCACATCTTTGGGGCGTGGCGGCAGGTATTTGTTAGTCGGCTTGGTACCTTGTTCTGGCATCAGATCAAAGCCACCGCGTTCGGCCACGAGGATAGACACATCCGATGTCTCGTCGCCCAAATCGCCAAAGTGGCGCGCACCTGAAGGGCAAGTTCGCACGCACGCAGGTTGGCGGTCTTCTTCTGGCAGGTTTTCGTTATAAATACGGTCAACGCAGAGGGTGCATTTCTTCATGACCCCTGCTTTTTCGTCCAGTTCGCGTGCCCCATACGGACAAGCCCATGCGCAAAGCCCGCAGCCGATACAGTCTTTTTCATTGACCAGAACGATGCCGTCCTCAACCCGTTTGTAGCTGGCCCCTGTTGGGCAAACAGTCACGCAGGGTGCGTCTTCGCAGTGCAGGCATGATTTTGGAAAGTGGATCAGTTGCGCGGGGGCTGCTGGTTTATCCTTCAGGATCGGCGGTTGCACCTCGTAAGAATGCACGCGGTTCAGGAATGTACCTGATGCGGCCCCTGAATATGCGTTTTGATCCGACAGGGGCGCCCCGTAATTTTCGGTGTTCCAGCCTTTGCAAGACACCACGCAGGCATGACAGCCCACGCAAGTATCAAGGTCGATGACCAAGCCAAGCTTTTTGGCGGATGGTGGGGGGAGAGTTGTCATAGCGTAACCCTTGTATAAGCGTGAGGAACCTCCGGCGGGAGTATGGGGGAAAAAGCGAGGGCAGGTTTCGTTTGCAGGCTGCTGATAGATTCCTCAGCTTTGGCGTCCCATGTGATGATGAACCACAAGAAAGACCCGAATGTCAGCGTGATGAATGCACCAATCAACATGAGCACTTGAAGGTTGGTCATTTCCCCACCTTCCATGCCTGATCTTTTGGCCCTTTGCCGACGGGTGATTTGATCGCTGGCATGATTGGCTTCGATTCCGCAGGTGCAGTCGTTTTCTCGATCTTGACGCGCAGGTCGAACCACGCTGCTTGGCCTGTGATAGGGTCAGAGTTGGCCCACCTCATACCGTCGCCTTTTGGCGGCAACAGTTCGTGGATCAGGTGGTTGAGCAGGAATCCTTTGGTGGCCTCGGATGCGCTTTCATCCAGTGCCCAAGCCCCTTTGCGTTTACCGATCGCGTTCCATGTCCAAACGGTGTCTTTGTTCAACGACGCCTGATGCGCGACGGGGACGGTGATGGACCCGTGGGTCGAGCTGACCCGCGCCCAGTCGCCGTCTTTGAACCCGTTGGATTCCCAAATGCCTGTCGGGACATAAAGCGGGTTGTGGCCGTGGATTTGGCGCAGCCAAGCGTTTTGCGTACCCCAAGAATGGTACATCGCCATTGGGCGCTGCGTCAGCGCGTGGATTGGGTATTCGATCGGATCAACATGCGCATCCTCAAATGGCGGATACCAGATCGGCAGCGGGTCCATCGTTTCAAGAACCTGCTTGCGTAGATGCTCTGGCGGTTGGCGTGTGCCGATGCCTTCCGCGGCGAGCTGGAATTTGCGCATCGGTTCGACGTAAAGCTGGAAGATGTAAGGTTGAACCGCATCAAAGAAGCCCATTTTCACGGCCCAGCTTTGATAATCCATCGAGAATGGTTTGTAGTAGGCCGCGTTTTCAGGGACGTGTTCAACCCAGAACCCACCATTGGCGATGTAGTTGTCAATCTGGCTTTCGTTCGACGCACCACGTCCACCTTGCAAGCCATCTTCACCTGTCCGAAATCCAGCAAGTGGGCCAATGCCTGGACGGCGAATGTGGTTGGTAATATAGTCGGCGTAGTCTTTGTATTTCTGGCTACCGTCATCGTTCACAAAGCCCGGCAAATTTAGACGCGCACCAAGTTCGCAAAGCACGGACTGGAACCCGCGCACATCGCGGTCGGGCTCAACAACCGGCCAGCGGATTGCATCAGCCACACCGTCGGCTTCGGAAATTGGTCGATCAAGCAACGAGATACAATCGTGCCGTTCAAGATAGGTCGTGTCTGGCAGAACCAGATCGGCGTAGGCGACCATCTCGGACGAATATGCATCGGAATAGATGATATTCGGGATCACATATGATCCGTCTTCGTTTGTATCCGTCAGCATGTTCATCACGCCGCCTGTATTCATGGACGAGTTCCACGACATGTTCGCCATATACATAAACAGCGTGTCGATCTTATACGGATCGCCGGCATGCGCATTCGAGATGACCATATGCATAAGGCCGTGCGCCGACATCGGGTTTTCCCATGTATAGGCTTTGTCGATGCGGGTTGGGCTGCCATCCTCTGACAGCAACAGATCCTCTGGCCCTTGGACGTACCCAAGGTGTGGACCGTCAAGCGCCGCACCAGGTGTGACCTTGCCGTGTGGTTTCGGGTGGGCCGTTGCGGGTTTCGGATAGGGCGGTTTAAAACGCATGCCCCCGGGGGTTTCCACAGAACCAAGCAAGATTTGCAAAACGTGCAATGCGCGACACGTCTGGAACCCGTTGGAATGTGCCGAAATTCCGCGCATCGCGTGGAAGGATACAGGACGGCCGACCATTTTATCGTGTTTCTTACCGCGGAAATCTGTCCATGGGCGGTCCAACTCGATCGCTTCGTCAAATGCGACACGGGCCAGATCAGCGGCAATGGCGCGGATGCGTTTGGCAGGAATACCACACCGATCTTCCACGGCTTCAGGGGAGTAGCTGTCGGCCATATAACGGTCAGCCATTTGGTGGAAGACGGGGCGGTGCGTGACGCCTTTGTGGCGGTGGGTTGCGGACAGATCAGGCTCAACGCCTTTGCCATTCCACGCAGCCAGCTCGCCGGTGTTGCGGTCGATAACCTGCGGCTGACCATCTGCATCGCGCAAGAACAGGCCAAACTGTTCGGACTTAGGGTCCTCATTGACCAGTACAGATGCGTTCGTAAAGCGGCCCAGATATTCCAAATCGATTTTACCGGCCTTCATCAGGCAATGAACCATCGCGAGGATGAATAAGCCATCTGTGCCGGGTGTAATACCGACCCAATCGTCGGCCACAGCGTTATATCCGGTGCGGATCGGGTTGACGCCAATCATGCGCGCGCCGCGTTCCTTGATTTTGCCGATACCCATTTTAATCGGGTTACTGTCGTGGTCTTCGGCGACACCGAACAACATGAACAGCTTGGTGTGATCCCAATCTGGTTGACCGAATTCCCAGAACGCGCCGCCCATCGTATAAATGCCAGCAGCGGCCATGTTGACCGAACAGAACCCGCCGTGGGCGGCGTAGTTTGGCGTGCCAAACCCTTGGGCCCAAAACGACGTGAAAGATTGCGACTGATCGCGACCTGTAAAGAACGCCAACTTTTCAGGCGCCTTTTTACGGACCGGTGCAAGGGTCTTGGTTGCGATTGTCAGCGCTTCTTCCCATGAAATTTCTTCAAATTCACCGGACCCACGTGGGCCAACCCGCTTTAATGGCGCACGCAAACGCGATGGTGCATTGTGCTGCATGATCCCAGCGGAGCCCTTGGCGCAAAGCACCCCTTTGTTCACAGGGTGGTCTTTGTTTCCCTCAATATAGGCAACTTTTCCGTCTTTCATATGCACATCAATACCGCAGCGACAGGCGCACATATAACAGGTGGTCTTGCGAATTTCGTCCGACACCTTTGGGGACAGTTCAAGATCAGGTTGGTCGAGGGACATAGGCGTTCCTTTCAGGTGAGCGACGTTCGGATCAGACCTGCCACAGCAAGTCCGGTCAAGAGGGTCAGGCAAAATGGCCTGTAAAATGGTTCAAATTTCGGGATGAACATGCGCTGGCCGATGATCACCCCGATGAATGTTGGCAGCGCAAACACCAATGCGCGCTGTACGGCGGTCATTGTCATGACCCCGAAATACAGCAGGTAGACTATCGATGTAGCTGAGGACACGAAAAGAAATAGGACCAAAGCGGCGCGCATTTTTCGCGCTGGTGCATCTTGGGACAGCACGTAAAGGGCAACGACCATGCCACCAACGGACGCAAGGCCTGTGACGATGCCCGCCGCAAGCCCTGACGTATACAGGCCCGCTTTTGTGGCCAGAAATGCAAAGCGCACCTTGGCAAGCTGAACCATTGCGAGGACGATGACCAAAATCAGAACAATCAATTCGGATGTCTCGACAGGCATGCTGATGGTCAAAGCCAGCCCAATGGGCGTGCCCACTGCAGATCCGATCACAAGGCCCAATACCACGCCACGATCCGCCTCTTGCCAACCGCCGCGCGCCATCAGGACGCTTGCGCATAGTTCTAGCCAGAAACAGATCGGGATCAGTTGAACAGGAGGAATGAACGTCGCTGCCGATGCCATGACGATGGCCGAAAGAGCAAAGCCAGAAAATCCGCGCACGATGCCCGCCGCGGTCGTGATCACCAGCAGCAACCAGAATTGTGTGACCGTTAGGTCAGTCCAGATTAGAACGTCGGTCATACGGCCTCCATCAATGTCAGCGCATCACGGGCGATCTGCTTTTCTTCGTCGGCGGCGATGACATGAACAGGGACGTCCCCAAAACAGGCCAAATGGGCCATGATCTTATCGCGAATGGGGGCTGCGTTTTCACCGATCCCGCCCGTGAATGCCACCGCGTCCACACCGGCCATGGCCACAATCCCACTGCCTGCATGGCGTGCCGCCCAATAGCAAAAGTGGTCGACTGCAAACGCAGCCTCTGGGTCGTCGCGGTTCAACAGGTTGCGCATATCGTTATCACCGCCCAAAGCTTTGAGGCCGGAATTTTTGTTCAACATCCGGTCGGCTTCATCTTCGCCCAAGGCGGTAGAAACCCGCAGTACAGCGGCCCCATCAATGTCACCCGACCGCGTGCCCATCGTCAGGCCAGACAGGGGCGAATAGCCCATGGAAGTCGCAATAGACCGGCCATCTTTGATCGCGCAAAGCGACGCGCCGTTCCCCAAATGCAATGCGAGTAAGCGGGTGGGCAGGGCCGCGCCAAAACCGGCGACCATGCCTGCATAAGACAATCCGTGAAATCCATAGCGCCGGATGCCCGCATCATGATGGGTTTGCGGAATGGCATAGCGCGTGGCGACAGCCGGATTAGTTGCATGAAACGCAGTTCCGAAACTGGCATATTGCGGTAGGTCGGGGGCTGCGGCCTGCAGGGCCAGCATTGCAGCCAGATTGTTGGGGTTGTGCAGTGGTGCCAATGGAATGACGCTTTTGATTGCGGCGATCACTTGGGGGGTCACGCGGGCGGGCTGCGTCAGGATCGTGCCGCCATGCACCACGCGGTGGGCCGCACCAGTTAGATTATCCAGCGTGATCCCAGCATATGCCAATGCTTCAAGCATCTGGGCAAGCGCATCTGCGTGATCAGTGGTTTTGGTTGCCAAGGTTTCATCGCCGATCGTGATGGCGCCATCGGTCCCAATGGACGTCACCGCCCCGCTTAATACGGACGTCAGATCAGAGGTAAACACCTCGACCTTTAAAGACGACGATCCAGCATTAAGCACCAGTATCATTTTGGCAAGCCGCAACTGATGGCAGCGAGCGCCGCCGATGCCATACGCGCGGCGGCAGGGTCAGCGCGGGATGTCAGCAGGATTGGTACCTTGGCACCAGTCACGATGCCAGCTGCACAGCCACCTTTCAAATAGATGAAGGCTTTAAACAGCGCGTTGCCAGCAACAATATCAGGGACGATGATTGCATCGGCGTGACCCGCAACAGGGTCGCTAGTCAGTCCCTTGGTAGCTGCCGCATCTGGGGACATAATTAGATCAAAGGCCAGTGGCCCCGACACGTCCGCATTTTGCACATTGTCCTTGGCCCATGCGGCCAGTTGGGCCCCGTCCATGGACGATGGCACCGAAGGAATGGCGCTTTCGGTTGCCGACAGGATTGCGACCTTTGGGCGGGTGTTGCCCAAACGCTGAAGCAGGGCGACGCATTCGGTGATGCAGTCTTGGCGAGTCTCTAAATTAGGCGTCACGTTGACGGCTGCGTCCGAGATTAGGATCGGCTTGCCGCCATCTGGATGGCTGATGTGAAAGATATGCACAAACCGTTTGCCAGTGCGCAGACCTGCATCGCGGGACACGGCGGACTTCATGAAAACATCGGTATGCAAATTGCCTTTCATCAGCACGTCAGCCTCGCCTGCGCCACAAAGGGCGGCGGCGGTTTGACCTGCCTCCAGCTCTCCACTGGTGTCGTGGATGGCATAGGCAGAGATGTCCCAATCCAGCTTGGCTGCCTCGGTGCGGATCGCGTCAGCCTCACCGACGAACACAGGGTTCATGATGCCAGCGATGGTCGCGTCTTTGGCGGCTTGCATCGGTAGGGCGGCACCGGCGCGCGCGATTGCGACGCGGGGGGCTGCAAAGCTTTTTGCCATGTCGATCAGATCTTGTGGGGCTTTTGGATCCAGCGTGGACAGAAAGGGGGATGTCATAGTGACCTCATAAAATGGCGCGCAGCAGACCCAGCAACGACAGGATCAGCAGCAAGATGACCGCAAAGCGGCGGAACGTCGACGGGCTTGCGGACAGAAATTGACGACCACCGAGCCAGACGCCCAATGCAAGCAACGGAAACGCAAAGGCGACGGCGATAGGCGTGTCCATCGTGACCAACCCGCCGTGCCATAGAAACGGCAAGGTGATTAGGTCTAAACCTGTCAGATAAACAATCATGGTGGCGCGGAATGTGGTGGCGGCCATCGGTTGTGCGGTCATGACTGCAGCGACTGGCAGACCGCCGATACCTGCCGCATTGCACAGGCCAGACACGGCCCCGACACCCATGTGACCGGCAGGTCCGATGACACGGGTCAATGTCCAACCCGACAGCAGGATCAGCGACATCACCAGCACTATCGCTGACACGGCCAATCGCGCGGTATCGGCCCCAAAGGCCAACATCGCTGTTACGGAAAACGGCAGCACCATCGCAGCACCTGCCAGCATTGTTATTGCCCGACACCAATCTACGTGGCCCCGAATGCCACGTGCCTGAAAAGCTGTCATGATGATCTCGCACGTAAATACCACCGGGATCAGAGGGAGAGGGTTTGTGATCAGAGACGCACTCGCGATGAATATCGCCGAGAACCCAAAACCCGAATAGCCCCGCACGTAGGCGGCACCAACCAATGCAATGGTCAGGGCCGCCAGTTGTGCGAGGCTTAGGTCGAATAACAACCTTTAGACGACTTGCTGCTGCATGTCGGCTTTGTTGATGCCTGCGACTTCGACAGGGTTCTTCATTGCGTCACGACGGAACGGGTCACCCAGTTCTTGGTTGATCATGGCTTCGATCAATGTGGTGATGCCATTTTCCATCTGGTCTTTGATCGCTTGTGCGAGTGCCGCTGTCAGCTCTTCTTGCGTACGGGCGATAACGCCTTTCAGGCCACATGCATTTGCGATGCCAGCGTAAGAAACGCCTTCGTCCAGCTCTGTACCAACGAAATTATCGTCGAACCAAAGTGTGGAGTTGCGCTTTTCAGCACCCCACTGATAGTTGCGGAAAACGATCTGCGTGATTGCAGGCCATTCGCTGCGACCAATCGCAGTCAGTTCGTTGACCGAGATACCGAACGCGCCGTCGCCAGCGAAACCAACAACTGGCACGTCTGGGCGACCAATCTTCGCACCAACGATGGACGGCAAGCCGTAGCCACATGGACCAAACAGGCCAGGCGCCAAATACTTGCGGGACTCGTTAAACGATGGGTACGCGTTTCCAATTGCGCAGTTGTTACCGATGTCGGACGAGATAATCGCCTCGACTGGCAACGCAGCTTGGATCGCACGCCATGCCATACGAGGAGCCATCCAATCGGGCTTGGCTGCACGTGCGCGCACGTTCCAGTCTGTGCCCGGATCATCCTGCTCTTCGGTCATCGATGTCAGCTCTTGTGCCCAAGCGGATTTAGTCTGTGCGATAAGTGCTGTGCGGTCCTTGCGGCCTACATCGCCTGCGCCGTCAGCCAGCTTGGATGTGATCGCTGTTGCAACCTTGGCAGAGTCGCCAACAATACCAACGGTGACTTTCTTGGTCAGGCCAATGCGGTCAGGGTTGATGTCGACTTGGATGATCTTGGCTTCAGTCGGCCAGTAATTCATGCCGTAACCTGGCAGGGTCGAGAATGGGTTAAGGCGTGTGCCCAAGCACAAAACAACGTCTGCTTTGGCGATCAATTCCATGCCAGCCTTAGAGCCGTTATAGCCCAACGGACCTGCATAAAGCGGGTGGTTGCCTGGGAACGCGTCGTTGTGCTGGTAGCCCACGCAAACTGGTGCGTCTAGCGCTTCGGCGAGAACGCGAGAGGCTTCGATGCCGCCTTTGGACAGGATTGTGCCTGCGCCGTTCAGGATCACTGGAAATTTCGCAGTGGACAGCAAATCAGCCGCGTCTTGGACAGCATTATCACCGCCCTGTGGCAATTCAAAATCAACGATGACAGGCAGTTCAATGTCGATAACCTGTGTCCAGAAGTCGCGCGGGATGTTGATTTGCGCTGGACCGGATGCGCGCTTGGCTTGCATGATAACGCGGTTCAGCGTTTCTGCGATACGGCTCGGGTCGCGGACTTCTTCTTGGTAGGCCACACAGTCAGCGAACAGGTTCATCTGTTCCATCTCTTGGAAACCACCTTGGCCGATTGTCTTGTTCGCAGCTTGTGGCGTCACGAGAAGAACTGGTGTGTGGTTCCAGTACGCTGTTTTCACGGCTGTTACGAAGTTTGTGATGCCAGGACCGTTTTGCGCGATCATCATCGACATTTTGCCGGTGGCGCGGGTGTAGCCGTCAGCCATCATGCCGCCGGTTGTTTCGTGGGCGCAGTCCCAGAAAGTAATGCCTGCATCAGGGAAGATGTCGGAAATTGGCATCATGGCAGAGCCAATGATCCCGAATGCGTTGTCGATGCCATGCATTTGGAGCGTTTTGACGAAGGCTTCTTCGGTGGTCATTTTCATGGGGGCAGTCCCTTTTTCGATGATATACGGAAAAACGCGACAGAAATGCCGCGTGTTGCTTGTGGCGACCCTATGTCTGACGACAGAGTCGCGTTAGGGCCAGTTGTATTATGAGCCTAAGGCCAGTGCAAACTTTAATGAGAATTTAAGTTTCAATAAAGGTAACTATCTGGATGCTTTGATTTCTCTTCCGATAATCGACACGCCTTCGGGGATAAGGCTGGATGGGATTGATGAATACGCAAGCCGAAAATACTCGGTTGGTGGAGTTGGGCTTGCAAAAAATGGCGCACCCGGTTCGATTAAAACGCCTTTTTCACGCAGACGTTCTGCCAGTGCAGTTGTGTCCAATCCATCGGGTCCGCGCAGCCATACCGACGATCCACCATAACTTCCTTGACCAGCGATGGTTAGTCCCTCTGCACTAAGTGCGGCATCCATGACGTTGCGCCGTTCATGGTACGCGCGGCTCATCCGGCGCACAAGTGCGTCGTAATGCCCCAAGGATAAATAGTAGCTGACGGTGCGCTGGATGTGCCCGGGTGGGTGGCGCAAGACTGAGGCGCGGAGGGCGCGGGCCTCGCGGATAAAGGGTGCAGGACCAACAAGATAGCCCAAGCGCAATCCCGGAAAGAGCGATTTGGAGAATGAGCCAACGTAGATAACCCGCCCGTTGCGATCAAGCGATTTGAGCGATGGCGAGGGAGCTTTGAGAAACGACATTTCAAATTCGTAATCATCTTCGACGATTAGAAAATCATTTTCTTCGGCCTTTGCTAACAAGGCTTTACGTCGAGAAAGCGGCATTGTGGCGGCTGTTGGACATTGGTGGCTGGGGGTTGTGAAGACGACATCTGTATCGTCGGGCAAGGCGTCTGGTGGCAACCCGTGGGCGTCAACTTGCACGGCGGACAGCTGGCAACGCGATTGCGTCAAGATATTGCGCAAAGCTGGATAACACGGGTCTTCGATGGCTGCGCGACGTCGAGAATTAAGCAAAACTTGGGCCGATAACCAGAGCGCATTCTGGGCGCCCATCGTCACCAAAATCTCGGATGGGCCAGCCAAAATTCCGCGCCGTGGAAGGGTCTGACGGGCGATAAATTCGACCAATTTTGGGTCGTCCCCATCGAAGTAATCCGCTGTTAATGCTGAGAAATCTCGCATACCAAGGGCCTGCAGTGCACAGAGCCGCCAGTTGGCTGAATCGAACAAGGTTGGGTCGGCTTGGCCGTAGATGAATTGGTACTTGTATTTGGCCCAATCGGTGGGTTTTTCCATGCCCAGCGACGGCGCGAAACGCTGGCCTATTGCGCGGTTCCAATCGACAGTGCCTGTGCCCGATTGCTGGGCGGTAAATGCGGGCGGTTCGGGCGCATTTTCGGATACAAAATACCCCGAACGACCTCGTGATGTCAGGTAATCGTCAGCGACCAATTCGGTATACGAAAGAGTGACGGTAATTCTGCTAACCCCAAGATGTGATGCTAGTTTTCGGCTTGACGGCAACCGTTCGCCAGCCCGAAAACGACCTGCCAAAATGCCTTGGGCAACCATCTGCTGGATGCGCGCTTGCAACGTGCCTTCGACGGCAGCGTCGAGAAAGAATGTTTCGACGGAGATTGACATAGATTGGCCCTAACGCAGGATCAGATTGGACTTAACTTTGGTGAAAAACAAGCGGTATGTTTCGCATAAGTTTTGCATAAGTTTTACATATGCCGAATTTCGCGGGCAGCTGCCGTCAGGCGACTGCTCCTGACGGGCTGGTTTGATTAATTACAGGACACCAAAAATAAACTTTGAGGGGTCCTCAAATCTGCAACGGCTAAGGGTGATCTATCACTTCGTTTTCTAGGTCCTCGCCATGCTGCACGACACTGTCAATGAGCAGGTCTAAGTCTGGCAATATCGTTCGGTGATTGTTGATTGCGACCCGCAAACAGTGCTTTCCGGCGACTGTCGTATCTGACGGGACCGCCAAACCAGATTCCTGAATACGCAGCATGATTTCTGTGTTGATCGCCTGCAAATCTGCTTCATCAATTTTTCTGTTGGCATACCGGAAACAAACGATATTGAGAGCCACGGGCGCCACCAATTGTAGTTTTAAACTTTCGTGAACTAAGTGCTTGAGGTATTGCGCCCGCGCTATGTTTTGATCGATCAATCGGCCGAATTTTTTAACACCGTTTTCCTTAAGGGACATCCAGATTTTAAGTGCTTTGAAGCCGCGGCTTAAATCAAAACTGTAATCCGCGAGGAATTTTCCAGCGATGACCCCGTGGGTTTGCATCTGAAGGTATTCACCATGCATTTTGAGAGTCTCAAAATGCCGTTTGGCGTCACGTATTAAAACGCATCCGGCCTCAAACGGGGTATGCAGCCATTTGTGCGGATCAAGCGCAATTGAATCGGCCAATTCAATCCCGTCAGAAAGGTGCCGATGTTTTGGCGCGATCCGCAGAAATGCACCAATACACCCATCTACGTGGAACCAGATCTCGTACTTTTGGCATAATTGGGCTATTGCATTCAGATCATCCACCGCGCCAGTATTTGTTGTACCGACCGTTCCAATGGCACACGCAGGCTTAATACCCGCTGAAATATCATCTGTGATGGCTTGTTCTAGAGCTGTAATATCCATTCTTTGGTGATTGTCGGTTGGCACTGTTGTCAAGGATTTGGCACCCAGTCTGAGCGTTTCAAGCGCTTTTTTAAGACAATTGTGAACCTGATCGGACGCATAGTACCGTAGTGGTTGCGGCATCGCCAAAATGCCTTCTTCACGCACATTAACCTCAGCCTTGGCATTTAGCGCAATCGTGTGGGCCACCATATTAGCCATCGATCCGCCGCTGGTTAAGCTGCCACCTGCGGTCGCTGGAAACCCCGTCTTTTCTTTGAACCAATCAATTACCTGACTGTCCATCATGGCCGCGGCAGTGTTTCCGCCGCCTAAGTTTGACCCATCGATAGCCGTCAGAAAATCACCGAGCGCGCCGGTGAAATTGCCAGATCCCATGTACCAGCCCCAAAACTGAGGGTGAATATTGCCCATTGAGTAGGGAAGCAGGTTCTAGCGTAACTCTTTATAAACCGCTTTAAGATCTTGCGGGGCCGTCGGAACGGATGTGTCAAAATGGGCGCGCACAGTATCTGGCATCTCTTTACAGACTCCACGATCGCGCATGGAATCTAGGTGCCCAATTGCATCATCAATCATTTTGTGCGCCAATTTACGCGTGCGTTCCCAGTCTTCGGGATCAAGCGTTTCTTCAATGTCGCTCATATTACAATTGCCTCCCTCTAAATAGCTTGAAAGATGAGTGGCCCGATAGCCGTATGTCAAGATTGACGGCCTAACCGGCCTGTGCTCGCTGGCCAACATAAGCCTCAAAATTGAATCGTGACAGCAAGCTATCCAGCTGCGGCTGCAAATATGCCGCAACCGCACTGTAAAAATAAAAAAAGGCGGCCCGCGTGAACGGACCGCCTGATGTTTGGCTGTTGTTAGGTGTCAACCCAATACGCGTGTGATTGCTTGGTCGACTGCATCGGTGATTTCGTCGATGTCGTCGGGTGTTGCGATCAAGGACGGTGCGAACAGCAGGGTGTTGTTGTAGCCGGGCAAGGATTTGTTGGTAGCCCCGATGATGACCCCTTGTGCCATGCAATCACCCACAATTGCCGCGACGAGTTTTTCGTCGATGGGATCTTTCCTGGTCCGATCAGCGACCAATTCAGCCCCTGCAAAAAGGCCCATACCGCGCACGTCGCCGATCCATTTGTGCTTTTCCATAAGCGCGTTAAGGTTGTTTTTCAGATGCTCACCGGACCGCACGGAGTTGCCGCGCAGATCTTCTTCCTCAATAATTTTCATGTTCTCAATCGCCGCTGCTGGACCGGCTGTGCAGCCGCCAAACGTGGAGATGTCGCGGAAGAATGACAGCTTATCTGTGTCGTCTTGAAATTGGTCGAACACCGCGTTGGTGGTCACGCAGCACGAGATCGCCGCATAGCCAGAGGCGACGCCTTTTGCCATTGTCACGATGTCAGGCTGGACGCCAAACTGCTGGTAGCCAAACCAAGTGCCTGTCCGGCCAACGCCGCAGACGACTTCGTCAATGTGCAGCAGGATTTCGTATTTTTTGCAAAGCTCTTGCACGCCTTCCCAGTACCCATCTGGTGCGACAATGATACCGCCGCCAGCTGTGATTGGTTCCAAGCATAGCGACCCGATTGTGTCGGCCCCTTCGCGCAGGATCACGTCTTCGATGGCTTTGATCGAGGCGGCTGCATAGGCGGCACCAGTTGTTCCGTCCTGGCTGCGGTATTCTAGGCAGTGTGGTACGGCGACAAAACCGGGTGTGAAGGGGCCGTATTGCGCATTGCGTTCTTCTTGGCCGCCAGCAGACAGGGTCGCGATTGTGGTGCCGTGATAGTCGCGGTCGCGGAAAAGGATCTTATGCTTTTTGCCGCCGTGGTGTTTGTGGCTGATCTGGCGGACCATCTTGAATGCCTTCTCGTTGGCTTCCGAGCCTGAGTTCGCATAATAGACGCGGTCGAGACCGGGCATCTTGTCGATCAGCATTTCTGCGAATGTCGCGCCGGGGATCGTGCCCATAGAGCCGCCAAAGAAACACATCTTGGTGACAGCATCCGAGATCGCGTCGCCCATCCGTTTGCGGCCATAGCCGATGTTGACGGTCCAAACGCCACCGGACACTGCATCAAGGTGCTCTTTACCTTTGATGTCCCAAACGCGCATGCCTTTGCCTTCAACGATGATTCGTGGATCAACGCCGTTTGCATAAGGTTTATGCTGGCTAAGGTGATGCCACACGTGGGCGCGGTCTGCTTCAATGATGCCTTCGGGGTCGTTGGTCAGTGATTGAATATCCATAAGACGTCTCCGGTACTATGTGATGAAAGGGGCGCGGCCCGAATCTTGGGCGCGCCAAATTGTTCTGTGCCCATCTTGGTGGCGCATCGGGTCAAACCGATAGTGCCAGATCGTATTGTTGCATATAGCCAAAATTCAGGTGCATTAGGTCGTTTTCTTGGATTTGTCTGCTCGAATGCCCCTTAACCTAAGGGAAATTGGCCCAAGTTTATTGTCAGAAATCGTATGAACCCCAAAGTTCCTGCTTGATCAAAAACGTTGACGGATGCGCCTCAATTTCGTTGTCTTCACTTCGAAATGACAATTTGCTGGGTTTTTGGGCATTTTGACATGTTCAGGGGGTGTTTTTTACGGAACTGCAGACCTTCTGCACGATTGTGAAGTGATGAGGACTACCGTTCAGGGTAGGAATCATATTCACTTCATAAATGACGAGGCAGGGACAACCTTGCCCGCGAAACAGCTCCCGCCGATTATGGGTGCGACCAACATGGAGACGATCAATTATGAAAATCAAATCAGCCCTTATGGGTGCTGCCGCTGGTGTAGCAATGATGACAGGCGCGACACAGGTGATGGCCGACGCGCATGAAATCACAGTCGCATACTTCCTTGAGTGGCCAATGCCATTCCAACACGCCAAAGTTATGGGTGAGTATGAAGAAGCAATGGGCGTAGCGATCAACTGGGTATCGTTTGACACCGGCACAGCAATGTCTGCGGCCATGGCATCCGGCGACGTTCAGTTGTCCGTTTCACAAGGTATTCCACCGTTCGTGGTTGCTGCATCGGCTGGCCAAGACATTCAGGTCATCGACGTTGCGGTTTCTTACGCTGAAAACGACAACTGCGTTGTGTCTTCCGTTCTGGAAATTGACAAAACGTCCGCAGCCGAATTGGCTGGCAAGAAGGTCGCTGTTCCACTTGGTACAGCTGCGCACTACGGGTTCCTTAAGCAGATGGATCACTTTGGCGTAGATATCGCGTCTATGGAAGTTGTCGACATGGCACCTGCTGATGGCGCTGCTGCAATCGCGCAGTCCCAAGTGGACATGGCGTGTGGTTGGGGTGGTGCATTGCGCCGCATGAAAGAGCACGGCAACGTGTTGCTGACTGGTGCAGAAAAAGAAGCACTGGGCATTCTGGTATTTGATGCCACAACAGCACCTGCTTCTTTCGTTGCTGAAAACGCAGAGCTGGTTGCGACGTTCTTGGCTGTCACAGCCAAAGCAAACGCTGCTTGGAATGATGGGTCAATGACAGCTGAAATGCTGCCAGTCATCGCGAAAGACGCTGGTATGGACGAAGATGCGACTGCTGAAACAATGGCGGGCTTCGTGTTCCCATCTGTTGCAGATCAGTTGTCCGACGCATGGATGGGTGCAAACGCTGCTACATTCATGAAAGGCGTCGCAGAAGTATTCGTTGATGCGGGTTCCATCCCATCTGCGAACGACAGCTATGAAGGCAATGTGAACACAGCGCCGCTGATGGACGTCAGCAGCATGTAATCGGTCCATTTGGATCAGCAGCGCGGGATTACGGTCCCGCGCCGCACCATCAATTTCCTTGAAAACTTTGTTCCATTGTGACGCCTTTCTCGGGTTGGGGTCAGTGCATAGTGTTCTAGAAAATTATTGGGGTAGGGACATGCCAGGACTACAAATAGACAAGCTTTCGATGCGCTTTGATTTGCCGAACCGGACATCCGTACAGGCGCTTGAGGATGTATCCATTGATCTAAAGGCGGGCGAGTTGTTGGCCGTTCTTGGACCATCAGGTTGCGGTAAAACCACGCTTTTGAACATTGTTGCGGGCTTTCTTGCCCCGACATCGGGCGAGATTACCCTGAATGAAAAGCGCGTACATGGCCCCGGTGCAGAACGCGGCATGGTGTTCCAACAGGGCGCGTTGTTTGAATGGATGTCGGTGCGTGAAAACGTGGGCTTTGGTCCGCGCATGAAGGGCATGGCCGAAAAGCCAAAGCGCGAGATCGTTGATCACCTTTTGGATGTGGTCGGCTTGCAGGAATTTAAGGAAAAGGCAGTTTATGAGCTGTCTGGTGGTATGCAGCAGCGTGTCGCCTTGGCCCGTTGTCTGGCCAATGAACCTGATGTCATTTTGATGGACGAGCCGCTTGGCGCGCTTGATGCGCTGACCCGTGAAAAGATGCAGGGCCTGGTTCTGAAGCTTTGGAAAGAGACTGGCAAGACGATCATTTTGATTACCCACTCTGTGGAAGAAGCATTGCTGTTGGGCGAGCGTCTGATCGTTATGGCCCCGCGTCCGGGTCGTATTCACAAAGAATACAACCTGCCATTTGCTGAAATGGGCGTTGGTCAAGACCTGCGTGAAGTCAAAAAGCATCCTGATTTTGCAACAACCCGTGAAGAGATCTTGTCGATGATCTGGGATATGGAAGAAGAGATTATGGGAGGGGCCGCCAAATGACACTGATCGCTGATCTTTGGGCCGAGTTATACGCCGTCCTGACCACCCTTTTGGGTGCCACCCCCTATATCATTGGGTATGTCCTGCTGATCCTGCTTTGCGGCTTCATCTGGTCGACCATCAAACGGATGCTGACGCCAAAATCTGACTATGGATCGCTTAAGACAGTGACGTTTGGCGACGAAAGCTCTGTTACGTCTGATACCGTTGCGTCCGTGGTTTCGATCGTACTGATTTTCGTGCTTTGGGGCACGTTTACGGGGTCAAAATTCCTTCCCGGCTTTATGCATGTGCCGGGTGCCTATGAGGGGACTAGCAGCTTTACTTATACGGTTGAGGCGGATGGTCAGTCTGATGACGCTACAGTGGCGATCACGGTGTTCCCGACAGGCGAAGACGTGGCCGCCCCTGCGATTGAGGCAGGCGATGGTTTTGCCAAGAATGATGCTTTGGCGTTGCCTATATACCGGAGCGAATTGTTGCGTGTTGATCGCAACGACGAGCTGGGTCGCGCCGAGGGCGCGCAGATTACTGCCAGTAGATGGTCAGTCGATTGCGCCGGGTGGGCGTGTTGATGTGGACTTTGGCTTAGTCTCTATGACGGCCAAAGGCACGCTGAATATCAAACCGTCAACTGGCTGGCAGATGGAGCCGATTTGGCTGCCATCACCGGAGGCTGTGTTGTCCCGTTTGGGTGAGATTGCCACATTGGGTTTCCGTAATTCGACTTTGGCTGAACACCTTGGATTCTCGCTTTTCCGCGTGATTGTTGGGTTCTTGCTTGGTGCGATTGTTGGTATTCCGCTGGGCTATGCGATGGGCTTGTCCAACTGGTTCCGTGGGTGGTTTGACCCGATTGTGGAATTCATGCGTCCGGTCCCACCGCTTGCCTTGATCCCGCTTGTGATCATTTGGGCCGGTATTGGCGAAGTCGGTAAGATCATCCTGTTGTTCCTTGCCGCCTTGTGGATCATGGCCATTGCCGCCCGTTCGGGTGTGTCTGGTGTACGTATTTCCAAGGTGCATGCGGCCTATTCTCTGGGTGCATCCAAGTGGCAGATCATGCGTCACGTCATCATTCCCAACTCGTTGCCTGAGATTTTCACAGGTGCCCGTGTTGCGATGGGTGTGTGCTGGGGCACTGTTGTGGCTGCCGAATTGGTTGCTGCAGAAAAGGGTGCAGGCATGATGATCATGGTTGCGTCCAAGTTCCAGTCGACGGACATCGTGCTGATGGGGATTATCCTGATTGGTATCATCGGTTTCACCATCGATATGCTGATGCGCTGGGCCGAACGTTGGCTTGTGCCGTGGAAAGGCAAGGGTTGATTCCGACCTAAATTAGTTTTGAAGAAGGCGGGGCATTTCCCCGCCTTTTTTGTGCCTTGAGCACAACTATTAGGTGAGCTAAATCAGAGTGATGGAACAGATTTCTGACGCACTATTGTTGATCGCTGGCGTCATTGGCTTGGCTCTCGTTTACGTCGTGCTGGTCCTGCGTACCCGTAATCAGGTGCAGCCAGAAGCCGCCGCCGTTCCGCCCAATGCGATTATCGTGGATGGATCAAACGTGATGCATTGGGGCGGCGACCCATCACTGCAAGTTTTGACGGGTGTGATAAATAGAATCACTGATTTGGACTTGACCCCTATCGTCGTGTTTGACTCCAGCGTTGGGTATCGCCTTATGGGAAGGTACCTGCACGGCAACGCGATGGCCACGCTGATTGGGTTGCCAGCTGCGCATATCTATGTGGTGCACAAGGGTGTGGTGGCCGACGAGGTTATCCTTGATCTGGCCCAAGACAACGGGCTGAAGGTCGTCAGCAACGACCGCTTCCGCGATTGGTCTGTGCAGTTCCCGCTTGTGAAAACTAAAGGCCGCATGATGCGTGGCACATGGAAGGGCGGGAATGTTGTTTGGGCAAAACGCTAGGGCCGCGGCCGACCTGGTGGGCGCAGGTGTCGATTTTGGTTGGCAAATACGTGCAAGAAGTGGGCCGTGTGTTGGGTGGCTAACGTTGCAAACGCACCCTTTGGGGGAGGTTGGACGCGGCTTGGCAAGCAGGACGGTATCTAATTTATCGCTGTCAAACCCCGCATTATCAACGTGAACTGTGTTATCTTCATGCTAACGTTAATTTGAGAGTCCTACGCCGCTGAAGCCCGTCAAAATAGTAGACTACATCAGCTTGCACAATCGAATGTTGATTACTTCTTACCCCCATACCGCGATTTTCCGCCACGGGTGCCGCCTCGGCCTCCGGTGCTGCGGCCTGATTTAACTTTGCTGTCTTCAACTGCTTTGTCGACTTCGTATTGGTGGGCCATGGGGTCGTCGGCGATTGTGAGTTCGACGGCTTCGAGTCGTTTGACTTCATCGCGCAGACGCGCGGCTTCTTCGAATTCTAGGTTCTCAGCGGCCTTGCGCATGTCTTTACGCATCCCCTCAAGAACGGTTTTGATGTTGCCACCGCCAAGACCTTTGCCGATTTTTGCGGTAATGCGGGACTGGTCAGTGTCACCTTTGTAAAGACCTGCGAGGATATCCTCGACGTTCTTTTTCACGGTCGTTGGTGTGATCCCATGTTCAAGGTTATAGGCGTGCTGGCGTTTGCGCCGCCGCTCGGTCTCGTCCATTGCCCGTTCCATTGATCCGGTGATCCGGTCGGCGTACATGATGACGCGCCCATCAGCGTTACGCGCGGCGCGGCCGATGGTCTGCACGAGGGAGGTTTCAGAGCGCAAAAAGCCCTCTTTGTCGGCGTCCAGAATGGCCACCAATCCGCATTCGGGGATGTCGAGACCTTCGCGCAGCAGGTTGATCCCGATGAGGATGTCAAACGCACCAAGCCTCAGATCGCGCAGGATTTCGATCCGTTCAATCGTGTCGATATCGGAGTGCATATAGCGCACGCGGATGCCCTGTTCGTGCATGTATTCGGTCAGATCTTCGGACATCCGTTTAGTCAGGGTCGTGACAAGTGTGCGCATGCCCAGTGCGGTCATTTTCCGGACCTCGTCTAGCAGGTCGTCGACTTGGGTTGTCACGGGCCGGATTTCGATCATAGGGTCAAGCAGTCCAGTGGGCCGGATGATTTGTTCGGTGAACACGCCGCCGGTTTGTTCCATTTCCCATTTCGCAGGGGTCGCGGATACAAATACCGATTGCGGGCGCATAGCGTCCCATTCTTCGAATTTCAGGGGCCGATTGTCCATGCAAGATGGCAGCCGGAAACCGTGTTCAGCCAGCGTCACTTTGCGTCTATAGTCGCCCTTATACATGCCGCCGATTTGAGGGATGGACACATGGGATTCGTCTGCGAAAACGATGGCGTTGTCAGGGATGAATTCGAAAAGTGTGGGGGGCGGTTCGCCGGGGGCGCGGCCTGTGAGGTAGCGTGAATAGTTTTCGATCCCGTTGCAGACGCCAGTTGCCTCTAACATTTCGAGGTCGAAATTGCAGCGTTGCTCTAGCCGTTGTGCCTCTAATAATTTGCCTTCGCCAACCAATTGGTCGAGCCGCATGCGCAGTTCTTTTTTGATGCCAATCATGGCCTGCATCATGGTTGGTTTTGGGGTCACGTAGTGCGAGTTGGCATAGATGCGGACCTTGTCAAATTTGTCGGTTTTCTGCCCGGTCAGCGGGTCGTATTCGGTGATGGATTCAAGTTCTTCGCCAAAGAATGACAGCGACCATGCGCGGTCGTCTAAATGGGCCGGCCAGACTTCTAGGTTGTCGCCGCGCACTCGAAAGCAGCCGCGCTGGAACCCTGCGTCGTTGCGTTTGTATTGCTGGGCGACGAGGTCTGCGATGATTTGGCGTTGGTCGTAGGTTTTGCCGACGTGGAGGTCTTGGGTCATGGCCCCGTAGGTTTCGACCGACCCGATGCCATAAATGCACGACACTGAGGCCACGATGATCACGTCGTCCCGCTCGAGCAGGGCGCGGGTCGCAGAGTGGCGCATCCGGTCGATCTGTTCGTTGATCTGGGATTCTTTTTCGATGAAGGTGTCGGACCGCGCGACGTAGGCTTCGGGTTGGTAGTAGTCGTAGAAGGAAACAAAATATTCGACGGCGTTGTCAGGGAAAAACCCTTTGAATTCGCCGTAAAGTTGGGCGGCGAGGGTTTTGTTTGGTGCAAGGATAATCGCTGGGCGCTGCGTTTCCTCGATCATTTTCGCCATGGTGAATGTTTTGCCGGTTCCCGTGGCCCCAAGCAGGACTTGATCGCGTTCGCCGTTGCGCAGCCCCTCTGAAAGTTCTTTGATTGCAGTAGGTTGGTCGCCAGCGGGTTCAAATTCCGTATGCAGAACGAACGCTTTGCCGCCTTCCAGTTTTTCGCGGTTCTGCACATCTGGCGCAGGGTTGGCCATGAACTGCAAAGCGTCGATCTCGCGCTTGTCGGAATGAGCATAGGCCATGGGCGGGGAATCCTTAAACAGGGGTTAACTCATATTTGTTCTCTTTTTGATCTTATTCAAGGGCTGGTTGACGCCGCCATACATCGGCGTAGGTTCGTGCCAAATATGAACAGGAGCAACCCTATGACAATTGATCCCATTAAGCTTGACCGATTGGCCGAAGTTGCTGTCCGCACGGGCGTAAATTTGGCGCAGGGCCAAGAGCTGGTTATCTCGGCTCCCATTGAGGCATTGCCGTTGGTCCGCCGTATTGTCGTGCATGCGTATAAGGCTGGCGCGTCGCTGGTGACCCCGATGTTCAATGACGGCGAGATAACCAAGGCGCGGTATGAGCATGGCGCTGATGCCAGCTTTGACGCCGCCCCTGCGTGGTTGTTTGAAGGCATGGGCAAGGCGTTTTCAGATGGGGCCGCCCGCATGGCGATTACCGGTGATGACCCGATGCTGTTAGCCGAGGTTGACCCCAAGCTGGTCGCCCGCGTTGGCAAGGCCACATCGATTGCATCTAAGCCTGCAATGACCCCGATTGTCGGGTTTGCTGTGAACTGGAATATCATTGCCTACCCGACCGAAGGGTGGGCTGCGCAGGTTTACCCTGATCTGCCAGTTGCAGAAGCGCAAGCCAAGCTGATGGACGCGATTTATGACGCGTCGCGTATTGGTGGGGATGACCCTGTGCAGAACTGGGCAAATCATACTGCCGAGCTAAGGACGCGGATTGACTGGCTGAACGACCAAGGGTTTGATGCGTTGCAATATACTGGTCCGGGCACGGATTTGCGGCTTGGGTTGGCCGAAGGACATATTTGGAAGGGCGGGGCGTCGCCTGCGCTTAATGGCATCGTCTGTCAGCCGAACATCCCGACTGAAGAGGTATTCACCTGTCCGCATGCCTATAAGGTCGATGGGACGGTAACGGCGACCAAGCCGCTCGCGCATCAAGGCAGCGTGATTGAGGATATCTCGGTGCGGTTCGAGGCAGGTAAGATCGTCGATGCCACGGCGTCAAAGGGGCAAGAGCAATTGCGCGCCTTGTTGAAGACAGATGATGGATCGAGCAGGATCGGCGAGGTCGCTTTGGTTCCGCATTCCAGCCCAATCAGCCAGTCAGGCGTGCTGTTTTATAACACGCTGTTTGATGAGAATGCATCGTGCCATATCGCGCTTGGACAGTGTTACGCTGATACGATTGAAGGCGGATCAGAGCTGTCGCCAGAAGAGTTGCAGCAAAAAGGCGGCAATCAGTCGATTATTCACGTGGATTGGATGATGGGGTCCGATGAGGTGGATATCGACGGGATCACATTGACCGGCGAGATCGTCCCCGTGATGCGGGGCGGTGAATGGGCGTTTGATGCGGTTGAAAATTAAATCTGGATCACGCGTTCGATCAACTATTTCAAGTTGTCAGAGCTGAGCCAAGTTGGCGCAGACTCTGTCTTTGATTTTGGCGATGGCGATACGCTCACGCTTTTGAACACATCTGTCGGGGATCTGACACTAGACAGCTTTGTTTTGACTGATGAACCTTTCTTCGGATAAAAGGTGGTCTTACCACTGGGCATGGAAATAATAGACGTAGGCTATTGGGAATCCCGCGACATCATTGCTATCTCTGTTTCATTGAAGAACAGATCAGAGGAGCGGCGATATGAAATATGCAAAAACTCAAGATGCTTTGGACAGACTGACACCAGAGCAATTTCGCGTAACGCAGCAAAGCGGCACAGAGCGGGCGGGGACGGGTCCACTGACAAACAACCAAGAGCCGGGTATTTATGTCGATATCGTTTCGGGCGAACCACTGTTTGCGTCGTCTGACAAGTTCGAGTCCGGTTGCGGCTGGCCTAGCTTTACCAAACCTATCGTGACCGAGCATGTGACTGAGCATAGCGATGCTGGCCACGGCATGCTGCGGACCGAAGTGCGTTCCAAGCATGGTGACAGCCATCTGGGGCATGTGTTTACCGACGGGCCGCGCGACAAAGGTGGTCTGCGCTATTGTATCAATTCCGCCAGTCTGCGGTTCATTCACCGCGACGCAATGAATGGCGAGGGTTACAGCGATCTTATCAATCAAGTGGAGGACATATAATGACAGAACGTGCAATTTTCGCCGGTGGGTGTTTCTGGGGCATGCAGGACCTGATCCGCAGGCTTCCGGGCGTTGTATCCACGCGAGTTGGCTATACTGGCGGTGACGTGAAGTTTGCCACATACGGCAATCATGGCACCCACGCAGAAGGGATCGAGATTAACTTTGACCCTGCGAAAACCAACTATCGCACATTGTTGGAGTTCTTCTTCCAGATCCACGACCCTTCGACGCCACTGCGTCAGGGCAATGATCGCGGCACGTCCTACAAGTCGGCCATCTATTACGCTGATGATGCGCAGCTTGATGAGGCATTGAACACGATTGCCGATGTTGATGCCTCTGGCCTTTGGCCCGGCAAGGTGGTGACACAAGTGGAAGCGGCAAGTGATTTCTGGGAAGCCGAACTGGAGCATCAGGATTATCTGGAAAAACGACCAAATGGCTACACCTGCCACTTTGTGCGTCCCCACTGGGTGCTGCCACGGCGCGAAGCTGCCGAATAACTGAACAATTGGCCCTCCGCGTGCTGCGGGGGGCAAATCCGAAGCAATGGATTCAGGCAATCGCCTGATGAAAGGAGACGGTATGCAATTTGGTTCCCTTAACGGCCCAGCTCACGAACTGCGTGTAGGTACTTGGATTGATGGCAATGGCGAACCCATGGAAAAGCCACTTCAATTGGCTGACCTCGGCGATAGATATAAGATCATTTATTGCTTTCAACATTGGTGCCCCGGGTGTCATTCGCGCGGTTTTCCGACGCTCAAATACCTTTACGATAATTTGAAGGACAAAGGGTTCAGCTTTGCGGTCATTCAGACTGTGTTTGAAGGTTTCGAGGTCAATACATTCGACAAGCTACGGTTCAATCAAGGTCTCGATAGATCGTTGACACATGCCTGCCGAGCGTAGCCGTTATTTTGCTCACGGACATCTTTGCATGTAACATATCTTCGATCACGCTGTTGGCGAACTGGTCCTTTGAAATCAATTGTCAGATTCTGTGGCGCGCCTTCAAGTAGAAGTGCCCGTATCCAACATAATTCAGCTGTCTCACCCAAACGCGAGGATTTCCCGATAGACCCAAGGATCCTGTCCCCTCCTGAACCGACCTCAAATACGGGCTGCGCCAAGACTCTTTGGCGCAGCTATCTGTAGGGTAGCCTTACTCTTCAACCTCAGCATAGTCAGACATTGGAGGGCAAGTGCACACGAGGTTGCGGTCACCGTAAGCATTGTCCACGCGATTGACTGGAGCCCAGTATTTATCAATTTTGAATGACCCCGGAGGGAAGCAAGCCTGCTCGCGGCTATAGGGCCGGTCCCAATCTCCGACCAAATCACGCACCGTATGCGGCGCATTTTTCAAAGGATTGTTCTCGGGGTGGATCTTACCGTCGATAATATCTTGCGCTTCGCCCCGTATCGATAGCATTGCATCGCAGAAACGATCTAGCTCGGCCTTGGGTTCAGATTCAGTAGGCTCGACCATCAATGTTCCCGCTACTGGCCAAGACATAGTTGGTGCGTGAAAACCGCTATCGACAAGGCGTTTGGCAATATCATCAACGGTCACATGACCCGCCTCATCTAATGGTCTTGTGTCGAGAATACACTCGTGCGCTACTCGGCCTGTTTTTGAGGTGTAGAGGATATTATAGCTGCCCTTGAGCCGTTCAGCGATGTAGTTCGCATTTAGGATCGCTACTTTGGTTGCCTGGGTTAGGCCCGCTCCACCCATCAGCAAGACATACGCCCAGCTGACTGGTAAAATGGAAGGAGACCCAAACGGAGCCGCCGATACAGGACCAACAGACGTTCCATATTCGGGGTGTCCGGGAAGATGCTTTGTTAGGTGTGCCTTTACACCAATCGGGCCCATGCCGGGGCCACCACCGCCGTGCGGAATGCAAAAGGTTTTGTGCAGGTTCAGGTGGCTGACGTCGCCGCCAATATCGCCTGGGCGGGATAGGCCAACCATGGCATTCATGTTGGCCCCATCAATATAGACCTGCCCACCATGATCATGCGTAATCTGACAAATCTCTTGAACGGACGTCTCGAAAACACCGTGGGTTGAAGGGTAGGTGATCATGCAAGCCGCCAGATCGGCAGAGTGCTTCTCCGCCTTTTCGCGGAAGTCAGTAACGTCGATATTGCCTTCTTCGTCGGCTTTGATCGGCACGACCTTATAGCCCACCATCTGCGCAGATGCGGGGTTTGTGCCATGCGCTGAGGTTGGGATGAGGCAGATGTTGCGATGCCCTTCGCCGCGCGCCGCGTGATAGTTGCGGATCGTCAGAAGGCCTGCATATTCACCCTGCGCGCCCGAATTTGGCTGTTGGCTGATCGCGTCATAGCCCGTGATCTGGCAAAGCTTATCGTTCAGGTCGTCGATCATCTCGTGGTAACCGAGCGCCTGATTTTTTGGAACGAAAGGATGCAGATCACCAAATTCTGGCCACGTGACCGGAATCATCTCAATGGTCGCGTTCAGCTTCATGGTGCATGACCCCAGCGGGATCATCGAGCGATCAAGTGCAAGATCGCGGTCTGCCAGCCTTCGCATGTAGCGGGTGATCTCAGCTTCAGCCCTGTTCAGATGGAAGATCGGATGGGTCATATACGTGCTTTCACGCAACGCATCATCGGGCAGCCGGTATGCACGGTTCGCCTTGGAATCGTCCTTCATGTTGCCACCAAAAGCAGCCCAAACGGCCTCAATAGTTTCGGGGCGAGTTTGTTCGTCCAGTGTGATGCCGACCTTGGTGGTGCCAACTTTACGCAGGTTAATACCCTGCTCTACTGCGGCATTCATCACGACGCCCTGCAACGGGCCAACCTCTACGGTAATCGTGTCAAAGAAGACTTCTGGCTGGACGTCAAAACCAAGTCTTTCCAAACCCTTAGCCAACCGTGCCGTTTTGCGGTGCACGGATTGGGCGATCGCTTTGATCCCATCTGGCCCGTGATAGACTGCGTACATTGACGCGATAACGGCCAGTAAAGCCTGCGCAGTACAGACGTTCGAATTAGCTTTTTCCCGACGAATGTGTTGCTCGCGCGTTTGCAAGGAAAGCCGGTAAGCTTTGTTGCCGCGCGCATCGATGGAAACACCGATGATCCGTCCTGGCATACTACGTTTATAGGCGTCTTTTGTTGCCATATAGGCCGCGTGTGGTCCGCCATACCCCATTGGCACACCAAAGCGTTGGGTGGAGCCGATGGCAATGTCAGCACCCATTTCGCCTGGACTCCTGAGCAGCGCGAGTGCAAGTGGATCAGCTGCAACAATTCCAAGCGCTTTGTATTCATGCAGCGCTGAGATGATGTCGGTAAAATCACGGACGTGGCCATGCGTTCCAGGGTATTGGAAAATCGCGCCAAATACCTTGCTTGCATCCAGTGACGACGGGTCGCCAACGACGACTTCGATGCCCAGTGGTTCAGCGCGGGTCTGGATCACCGCGATGTTTTGCGGGTGGCAATTTTCGTCGACGAAAAAGACGTTGGATTTTGACTTGGTGGACCGTTTCGCCATGGTCATCGCTTCAGCCGCTGCAGTGGATTCATCGAGCAACGACGCATTCGCGATATCGAGGCCGGTTAGATCCGTGACCATCGTTTGGAAGTTCAAAAGCGCCTCTAGGCGGCCTTGAGAAATTTCCGGCTGATACGGCGTATAGGCAGTGTACCATGCAGGATTTTCCAGAATATTGCGCAAGATCGGCGCGGGCGTCGTGGTTCCGTGATAGCCTTGACCAATAAGCGACGTCAGTACTTTGTTCTTAACAGCCACCTGCTTCATGTAAAAAAGCGCGTCGCGCTCGGTCATGGCGGGGCCCCAGTCCAACGGTTCTTTTTGTCGGATGGCCGGTGGCACAGTTGCATCAATGAGCGCGTCAAGCGTCTTAAAGCCGACCACCTTAAGCATATCGGCCATTTCAATGACGGACGGGCCAATGTGGCGGCGATTAGCGAAATCATAGGCTTCGTAGTCAGTTAGCTTAAAGGACATGTCTGGTTTCCTTGTGTCAATTCCGCGATACGGCTGAGACTGTTGAAGCCTCTAACGTGGGACAAATTGGTCAGGCGATAGCTTAGCCAATCAGGGCTTTGTATCCGTCCAGATCCATTAGCTCTTCGAGCTGTGCAGCGTTCGCCACTTTGACCTTGTATATCCAAGCGTCGCCCTCTGGGCTGTCATTTAGGCTACCCGGCGCGTCTTCGAGCGTCCCGTTTACCTCAATCACTTCGCCATCGATCGGCGCGTAGATTTCCGACGCCGCCTTGACGGATTCGATCACACCGATTTCGTCGCCCTTTGCAAAGTCGTCGCCGGCTTCTTTTTGTTCGATAAACACAATTTCACCCAGCTGTTCTGCTGCGTTTTTTGTAATCCCAATAGTGGCAATGTCGCCATCGACTGTGATCCATTCGTGGTCTTCAGAATAGTAGGTGGTCATATTTTAAATCTCCAATTTTAGCGTTTGTAGTTTTGCTGCACGAACGGCAGCGATACAATTTCGGCAGGCTGGGCTTTGCCGCGAATGATCAAGTTTATCTTTTCACCCGCCGCGCTGTGGGCCGTCGATACATATCCCATTGCAATAGGTGCACCAATCGTCGGGCTAAATCCACCCGATGTAATTGCACCTATAGTATGCCCATTGGCACATTGAACTTCAACGCCTTGACGGGCAGGTGCGCGGCCGTCGGGTTTGATGCCCACGAGTTTACGCGCAACGCCTTCAGCCAGCTCGCGTTGAATGCGTGCGGCGCCAGGAAAGCCGCCCTCTTCGCGACGGCGTTTTGGGATGGCCCAATTTAGCGACGCCTCGATGGGAGATGTGTCGTTGTCGATGTCGTTGCCATAAAGGCAAAGACCCGCTTCGAGACGCAAGCTGTCGCGCGCGCCTAGGCCCGCAGGTTCGCAATTTTCATGGACTAAGAAGGCACGTGTGACAGCTTCTGCATCGGCGTCTGGGATCGAAATTTCATAGCCATCTTCGCCCGTGTAACCGAGCCGCGAAATGCGGCACACAGCACCATTGATGTCCGCCACAATGGTTTCCATAAATTTCATATCGACGGCCGCGGGGCAAAGTGCGCCAACAACGTCAACCGCCTTGGGCCCTTGAACAGCGACCAGAGCACGATCAAAAATTTCGATCACGTCGATACCATTGAGATTCGCTGCCATGTGCGGGATGTCCTGGCGACGCATTGACGCGTTAACAACCAAGAAAAAATGATCGCCAGCGTTTGTAACGATCAAGTCATCCATAATGCCGCCATTTTCATTTGTGAAAACGGTGTAGCGGGCTTTGCCGACGGGCAATTTAGTAAAAGCCGAAGGACAGATAGTTTCAAGTTTTTCAGCGATGTTTTCACCACGCAAAATGACCTGACCCATGTGACTCACGTCGAACAAACCAGCTTTTTCGCGACATTGTGTGTGCTCGCCCATAATACCCATTGGATATTGAACGGGCATCTCCCAACCAGCGAAATCTACCATTTTCCCACCAAGCTCGACATGCAAATCGTAGAGCGGGGTGCGTTTGGGTGTGTCAGTCATCTGTAGCTCCTGTTCAATATGTGCAGTCCTGGACAATCAGCACCGTCCAATGCGCATTACGGACCACACGCGCTAGGTTAGGACCAATTTCGTAATTTGGAAAATCACCTTTTGCCGAAAACATCACGATCATATTAAAATCATCTCTATGCGCGAACTTCAAGATTTTATGGTGAATGTTACCCTGCTTAACGTGCACAGCCATATTGTTGGCGCCGCCATGTTCCAGAGTTTCTTTGATCGCGTTGCTGACGTGATCCTTTGCCTCGTTCTCAAATTTAAGGTAACTTTTAAGAAACCAATTTAGCTCTGCTGCCTTTCGTATTCCGCCAATGCGACCACATTGTGGCGTAATTGTGACAGTGAACGCGCCATCGACCAACAACCTTGTGATCCATATTTTCACTTATCCGCCGACATCTGCCTAATTGCAGATTGCCCCGATGTCACCGAGGGCGAGACCGCAGGAATCTGATTGATAGCGGCTTTCACATGCCAACGATGAGCCGACCTGCAGCTGCCAGCCGATGGATAGCCGTGCTGTGGCCACAGAATCGTATCACGGATAAATAAGATTTGATTGCCGACACGCAATGCCGCGGGTTTGAATAACCCATGGCATTTTGCATTAATCGCGGGTGCCTGCGAATTTTTCGGCCCATTCGCTACGCTCTTCATCGGTAATTTTGCGGAACGTGATGTCGGGCACGGTGAAGGCATGGCCAATAGGCAAGGCGGACACGGCTGTGGCGATGTCATCGGGCCAAGTGGCGTCTGATGCGTTCATTGCGGCCAGAATGTCGGCGCTCGCGTCAGGAATGAACGGCGCGGACAGCACACCATAAAGCCGGCATAGGTTCAGGCCCATGCGGACCTGCATCGCTGCTTGGTCAGGGTCGGTTTTGAATGTGGACCACGGTGCAACGAATTGTAGGTATTCGTTGCCAAGTACCCATATTGCACGCAGGTCTGCCGCTGATTTACGGACTTCCATGGTGTCCATGTGCCCTTGGTAATCGGCCAGTTTGGCGGTCAGGTCTGCTATCAACTGACCCTCTGCAGGGCCATAGGCGGGGCCGATCGGTACGGCCTCGGAAAACTTGGATCGGCAAAACTTAGTAATTCGGCTAACAAAATTGCCCAGCACATCAGCAAGGTCTTTGTTCACGTCAGTTTGGAAATTTTCCCATGTGAATTCAGCGTCTTGGGATTCTGGAGCATGTGATAGCAGCCACCAACGCCAGTAGTCGGCAGGCAGTATTTCAAGCGCTTGGTCCATAAACACGCCGCGTCCGCGCGATGTGCTGAACTGGCCACCATCATAGTTGAGATAGTTGAAAGACTTGATGTAATCGACAAGCTTCCAGTCTTCTTGCATGCCCATGATCGTCACAGGAAAGCCGAGCGTGTGGAACGGCACGTTATCTTTGCCCATGAATTGGGTGTAGGTCACGTCGTCTGCGCCCTGTTCGGTCCGCCACCAGCGTTCCCAATTAGTGCCTTTGCCCGCGTCGACCCATTCTTGGGCGCAGGCGATGTATTCTATCGGCGCGTCAAACCAGACGTAGAAAACCTTGCCTTCCATGCCGGGCCAGTCGGCGTCGCCGTTTTTGACGGGCACGCCCCAATTTAGGTCACGGGTAATGCCGCGATCTTGCAGGCCGTCACCGTCAGTCAGCCATTTTTTGGCAATGGACGTGGTTAAGATTGGCCAATCGACCTTGGTGTCGATCCATGCTGCGATGTCTTCTTTCAACGCGGATTGGCGCAGGTACAGGTGCTTGGTTTCGCGGACTTCCAGATTGGTGGACCCAGAAATTGCGGATCGCGCATTGATCAGGTCGGTTGGGTCCAGCTGCTTAGTGCAATTGTCACATTGATCGCCGCGCGCGCTGTCAAAACCGCAGTTGGGGCAGGTGCCTTCAATATAGCGGTCAGGCAAGAACCGCCCATCGGCATTGGAATAGACCTGCTCTTCAGTGACTTCGCGGATCAGGTTCATGTCAGACAAGCGACCTGCAAAGGCTTGGGTCAACGCGTGGTTTTGCGGGCTGGACGAGCGGCCAAAATGGTCAAAGGACAATTTGAACCCGTCTGCAATTTTGGCCTGAACATCGTGCATTTCAGCGCAATAATCGGCAACGGGTTTGTCCGCCTTGGCCGCAGCCAATTCAGCAGGGGTGCCGTGTTCGTCGGTGGCGCAAAGGAACAACACTTCGTGGCCCCGCATCCGCAAATACCGCGCGTAAAGATCAGCGGGAAGCTGGCTACCGACAAGGTTCCCAAGGTGCTTAATCCCATTGATATAGGGAATGGCAGAGGTGATCAGATGACGGGCCATTTGAGAAACTTCCTTGTAGGTTTGGGCTGTTTTAACGGGGGTTTTCGCTGGTTGCCAGACGCCATGGTCATACAGGGGTAGAAAAAGCAACGGTAGAGGCAGATTCTAACACCAGAGCAGAACAAAAATAACGAGGCGAAACATGAAGATTTCAATAATTGCAGTGTTAGTGGCCCTGACGGGCAGTGCCGTACACGCGCAAGACGTCTATGCTGGTGTGGCGTTTGACTACGCTAAACCCCATTCTGGTGATGACCAAACAGCAGCGACCTTGATGGCCGGCGTATCCTATGATGTTGGCACGTTGTCATTTGGGGCAGAGGTCGATTACGGCGCATCATCCACGTTTGGTGGTGACTATTACACTGCGCGCCTGCGTCTGATTGGTGGTTATGACTTTGGTGGTGTGACCGCTTTGGCCAGCGTCGGTGGGACCCGATATGACACGGGTGCGGATGCATTCACTGGCTATAACTTTGGGATTGGCGCGCAAATTCCGATCAGTGATGCGCTTGATGTACGGGCTGAAATCATGCGTGACATGATGGAAACGTCGTTTCTTAACAACGTCACGACCACGCGTATCGCGGCGATCTATTCTTTCTGAGATGGATCACGTGACCGTCCTAGCAATCGTCCAATGACGAAGCTGGTACGCGGTGCATAAACATAGCGCGTCCGTTTTTCAGGAGCGGCGCGTACCCGCATCCGGCTTAGGCCAAAGACGACCAGCGTGACGTGACCCATTGAGATGAACGTGAACAAGGCACTAGGTCCAAAAGCGGCGATCAGGATTGATGTTGTGTAGGGGGCTGCAATTGCCCCAACAGCATAGAAAAACACGAGTGCCGCCGACAGTTCGACCCGTTGATCAGCCGTCGCAAAGTCATGCGCGTGCGCTGTCGCGACGGAATAAACTGGAAATGTTGTAAGCCCGAACAAGGCCGCCGACCACATCACCGCGGTTGTTCCCATCTGGGCAGATGCAACGGTGAGCGCGCATGTTGCGATGGCCGCGATAGACAGGCCAATCAGCACCCAGCGTCGATCGTATTTGTCAGCGAGCCATCCTATCGGGTATTGCGCCACAGCACCACCTGCGACGAATGCGGCTAGAAAATAACCGATCTGATTGGCGGCAAGCCCGACCTCTTGGCCATAGATCGGGCCAACCATGCGAAATGATGCGCTGGACAGGGCGGCCACAAGCACGCCCGCCACCGCAAGCGGTGATGCCTGCCACGCAAGCATTGGCCGCAGTCGCATTGTTGCGGGGGTTAGGGGTTGTTTGATCTTGGTCAATGTCAGCGGCAAGAGCGATGCGCAGCAGAGGATCGTCAGAATGTTGTAGGCGATGTAGGTCTCTAAGTTTGCCAAAGCCCCAATCATAAATTGTGCAGCGAATGACGCGCCCATATCTGCGACACGGTAGCTTGCCATGGCGCGTCCGCGAGTCTCGTTGGTGACTTTTGCCTGCAACCATGCCTCGATCACAGTGTAGCAACCCGCGACGCAAATGCCGGATGCGATGCGGAAGATCGCCCAAAAGGCCGGATCGGTGACCAGAACGTGGGCCGCCAGCCCGATCGCGCCGAGTGCTGTAAAACTTGCGTAGGCGCGACTGTGTCCGACGGTGCCCATCAGGCGCGGCGCCCACCAGCATCCAATGAAGAACCCAAAAAAATGGGCGGATCCTAAAAAACCGACTTGCCCGTTGCTAAATCCAGCGGACAACCCAGTGAGCGCGTCAAGCGGCCCGACGCCCCCCGATGAAAGCTGCAAAAGTGTGACCGACAAAAACAGCGATCCGAATGAAATGAGCATACGCATAGTGGGACCGTGCGCCTGCGGCCCGCGACACGCAATGTGAAATCCGACACGGTATGTCGCATTGTGACCCCTTGCCCTTGCGGTGTGGCTCGTTAGCTTGGCCGCAATATCGTAGAAAGGTTTCCTCTGATGAAAATGATCCCGCTTGGCCGCACTGATATTGTCGTTTCCGATTGGTGCTTGGGCACAATGACCTATAGCAATCAAACGCCACAGGCTGATGCCCACAAACAGATTGATATGGCGCTGGATGCAGGGCTGAACTTTACCGATACCGCCGAGATGTATCCGGTCAATCCGATCAAAGCCGAGACTGTTGGCAATTCGGAGCGTGTGATCGGGGATTGGGTCAAAGCGACTGGCCGCCGAAATGACCTGGTGATCGCGACCAAAGTATCGGGCGATAACCCCGGCTGGGTGCGGGACGGTAAAGGCTATGACGGTGCAATGATGGCAGAAGCGATTGATGCGTCTCTTGCCCGCCTGCAAACGGATGTTATTGACTTGTACCAAATGCATTGGCCTATGCGCGGGTCATATATGTTTCGGCAAAACTGGGCTTTTGATCCGTCGGGCCAAAACCGTCAGCAGACTTTGGATCATATGATGGATGTTTTGGGTGCTCTAGATACAGCCGTGAAAGCAGGGAAAATCCGCGCGATTGGCATGTCGAACGAAAGCGCTTGGGGCATGACGAAGTGGATTGATTGTGCCGACGCCGCTGGACTGCCGCGTATGGCATCGGTGCAGAACGAATATTCGCTGATGTGCCGGTTGTACGACACGGATATGGCCGAGATGGCCGTGAATGAAGACGTGACATTGGTATCATTCTCGCCATTGGCGACGGGTTTGTTGACTGGCAAGTATCAAAACGGTGCTGTGCCAACAGGGAGCCGGATGTCGATTAGTAGCGGCCTTGGGGGGCGTATGACTGCGCGGACGTTGCCCGCGGTGCAGGCCTATATTGATGTCGCAGCCAAGCACAGTCTTAATCCTGCGCATATGGCGATGGCGTGGCAACGGTCTCGTCCGTTTGCCATATCCGCGATTTTTGGCACGACCACGTCGGCGCAATTGGCGCATTTGCTTGAAGGCCGTGACTTGGAATTATCCGCCGAGGTATTGGCGGATATTGATCAAGCACACCGGGCCCATCCGATGCCCTATTAAAAGGGGCGCGCAAGCGCGCATGACATTTTGATTGGCTGAGTGCAGATGGTTGAGGGCTTGGCTGTGGGCCTAGCCTCCGGCGGACATATTTGGGCTTTCAAAAAGTAAGTCATTGTCTTGCGCTTGGTGAAGGAATCGCAGAACGTCTGATCAGATTATCAGAGAGGACTCTCATGCCGCTGCAAATGAACCGTGAGGTGTTTATCACCGCTGCAGTTACTGGATCAGGTAGCACACAAGATCGTAGCCCGCATGTGCCACGGTCCCCCAAGCAGATTGCTGAGAGCGCGATCGATGCGGCCAAAGCTGGCGCCGCCATTGTGCATTGCCATGTGCGTGACCCTGAAACAGGCGCGCCTAGCCGTGACCTTGCGCTTTACCGCGAGTTGACCGACCGCGTGCGTGACGCTGAGGTTGATGTTGTTTTGAACCTGACGGCGGGCATGGGTGGTGACATCATATTTGGCGGTATCGAAGCACCGTTTCCGACCGTTGCTGGTACAGACATGGTTGGTGCGACTGAGCGTGTGGCCCATGTGGCTGAATGTTTGCCAGAGATTTGCACGCTTGATTGCGGCACGATGAATTTTGCTGAGGCCGATTATGTCATGACCAACACGCCTGGCATGTTGGTTGCCATGGGGCGGATGATGACCGCGTTGGGTGTGAAGCCCGAGATCGAGGCCTTTGATACTGGGCACCTTTGGTATGCCAAGCAGTTGGTCAAAGATGGTGTCTTGGACAGCCCCGCACTTGTTCAGCTTTGTATGGGGGTGCCTTGGGGTGCGCCTGATGACCTCAATACATTTATGGCGATGGTCAATAATGTGCCTGACGATTGGACGTTCAGCGCGTTTGGTTTGGGTCGGTCGCAGATGCCGTATGTGGCGGCGTCCGTGTTGGCTGGCGGAAACGTCCGTGTCGGGTTGGAAGACAACCTGATGTTGGATCGCGGTGTGCTGGCTACGAACGCACAATTGGTTGAACGCGCGGCTGGCATTGTTGAAAATCTTGGGGCGCGGGTGATTGGACCTGATGAAGTGCGCAAGAAATTGGGTTTGACCAAGCGCGCGCCGGTTCGCAAGTGAGGGCGCTGTGGGCACTTGCACTGCTTGGGGCTTGTTCGGCACCGTTTGAAGGTGAAAAGCTGGGTAGCTTTGGCGAAGTATATCGCGATTTGAACGTGCCAATTGCGTCAAAAGCCGTATTCGATCCCGCGCAGTATTTGGGAACGTGGTACGAGGTTGCCCGATATCCGGTATTTTTTGAACGCGGATGCGTTGGTGTGACCGCCACTTATGGTCTGCGCGCTGACGGTGCGATTTCCGTGCTGAATATTTGCCGAAATCCTGATGGGTCGATTAAAAGCCGGATTAAAGGTAAAGCCGTGATCGCGGGTCCCGGCCGCCTGAAGGTAAGCTTTCCGTTGGTTCCATTTGGTGCATCCGATTACTGGGTGCTGTGGGTTGACGAAGGATACCGCACGGCTGTTGTTGGTGCGCCAAATGGTAAATCCGGCTGGATCTTGAACAGAGACCCGCAAATTCCGACCGATCGGCTGAATACGGCACGTGAAATTTTGGATTTTAACGGGTATGATTTAGATCGATTGATGGAGGTGCCGCAATGAAGCGTTATGTTTTCGGATGTGTATTGGCCTTGGCCGCGTGTGATGAGGCAGGAATGGCAACGTCGGGCGGCGGTGGCGGTTTTCGTGAGCGCCTCGTTATTGGGTCAACGATGACGTTCGAGCAATGCCGCGCACGGGGTGGCTTGATCATTCGTGATAACGGCAGCCCGATGGTTGCCTGTGATCCCAATGTCATTCGTGCGCCGGTTCCGGTCGATGAATTTGACCATCCGACAGCAAATGCCCCTGCGTCCGGTGCTTAACTAAAAAAGGGAGAACACGATGGGGAAAACGGCAGCCATAATCGGCGGTGGGGTCATTGGTGGTGGCTGGGCCGCGCGTTTTTTATTGATGGGCTGGGACGTTCGGGTTTTTGATCCCGACCCAGATGCGCAGCGTAAAATCGGCGAGGTGTTAGAAAACGCGCGGCGGTCTTTGCCTGGCTTGTCCGATGTCGACCTTCCCCAAGAAGGTACGTTGTCGTTTCACGATGTCATGTCCGAAGCCGTGGACGGCGTTGCATGGATCCAAGAAAGCGTGCCGGAGAGGCTAGAGCTGAAGCGCAAAGTCTATCAAACATTGCAGGAACACTGCCCTGTTGATGCGATCATCGGGTCGTCCACGTCTGGATTTAAGCCGTCCGAATTACAGGGCTGTGCGACACGTCCAGAACAGATTGTGGTCACCCATCCATTTAACCCAGTTTATCTATTGCCGTTGATTGAGCTGGTCCCGACTGATCAAAACCCGCCTGAGATGGTAGCAAAGGCCAGTGATATCTTGACCAGTATTGGCATGTACCCGCTGCATGTCCGTGCCGAAATTGATGCCCATATTGCGGACCGGTTCCTAGAGGCCGTGTGGCGCGAGGCGCTTTGGCTGATCAAAGACGGCATCGCGACCACCGAAGAAATCGACAACGCGATCCGCTATGGGTTTGGCTTGCGCTGGGCGCAGATGGGCTTGTTCGAGACCTACCGCATTGCGGGCGGCGAGGCTGGGATGCGTCATTTTATTGAACAATTTGGCCCGTGCCTGTCGTGGCCATGGACCAAGCTAATGGATGTCCCAGAGCTGACAGAGGACCTGATTGATAAGATCGCAGGCCAATCTGACGACCAATCGGGCCATATGAGTATTCGTGAATTGGAACGCGCGCGCGACAATAACCTTGTGACGATCCTGCGCGGGCTTAAGGCGCAGGACTTTGGGGCGGGCGCATTACTGAATGCCCAAGATGTCCGCTTGGGTCAGCCTGCCGCGATGCCTGCTGACGTGTCTATGCCGCTGGAGACTGTTCGTCGCGCCATTCCGCTTGATTGGACCGACTATAATGGCCACATGAACGAAGCGCGGTATTTGCAGGCCTTTGGTGATGCGACTGACCGGATGATGGATATCGTTGGCTGTGATGCAGACTATATCGCCAACGGCGGCAGCTATTTTACCGCCGAGACACATATCAGGCATTTGGATGAGGTCCACGCTGGCGCGCGCATCCATATCGACACTCAAATTTTGTTGGGGGTTGGCAAAAAGATGCATCTGTTCCACCGGATGTACGCGGATGACCGGTTGCTTGCGACGGGTGAACACATGCTGATCCACGTTGATCTTGCGACGCGCCGTGCGTCTGATCCGAAGCCTCAAATTGCCGTCAAGCTGAGCCAAATCGCCGATGCACATGCGAAACTACCCGTGCCTGAAGGGGCAGGTAAAGCCGTAGGTGTCAAATGACCCGCGCGTTGATCACTGCGGGTGCGTCCGGTATCGGTCGCGCGATGGCGCAGTCTTATGCGGACGCAGGGTTCGAGGTTTGGGTCACAGATATTGATACAGCCGCGCTGGGTGCGCTACCTGACGCGTGGCACTGCCATGTGGTGAGCGCAAATGATGAACCGGCAGTTGCCGCACTGTTCGTGCAGATTGATGCTGCTGGCGGGCTTGATGTGCTTTGCGCAAACGCTGGAATTGCTGGGCCAACGGCGGCGATTGAAGACGTGGACCTGACAGATTGGCGGGCCTGTGTTTCTGTCAATTTGGAGGGCGCATTTTTAGCGACAAAATACGCCGCCCCGATGATGAAATCGGCGGGCAAGGGCGCAATTATCTATACGTCGTCGACGGCGGGCATCTACGGCTACCCGAACCGCGCACCCTATTCGGCGGCCAAATGGGCGATTATTGGGTTGATGAAAACTACCGCAATGGAATTGGGCCCCTTTGGCATCCGCGTCAATGCGATCTGCCCAGGCGCTGTCGAAGGTGACCGCATGGAAGGCGTGCTGGCACGTGAAGCCGCCGCCAAGAATATGACCCGTGATCAGGTTTATGACGGCTATGCGGTCGGGACATCAATGCGCAGTTTTGTTGAGGCAACTGACATCGCAAACATGGCTGTTTTTCTCGGCACGAATGTATCGCGCATGGTTTCTGGGCAGGTAATCTCGGTTGATGGTCACACGGAAAACCCTGATCCAAAGGTTTAAGGTAGTGCTGCAAGCAGTTTGTCGATGAACAGCCCGACGTCACGTGACGGAATCGATGCCGCGCGGACGAGCCCGTCAAAATGCTCGGTCATCGCGGCAATCCTGTCGCGGTCGCGGAACACCAAATAGTTTTGACCCAAATAGATCACTGCCAAGAGCGGCCCAAAGACCGTAACAGGTGCAGAAAATAGCTGGCGCTGGTCAAACAAATGAAGCCGCATTGACGGATACAATTGGGCATTGAGATCGCGGAAATTTTCCAATTGTGCGCGACGTAGGGCCACTGGAATACTGGTATAATACCCCTCCGCGCGGGCGAAGCTGGTCAGCTCGCATTCTGAAAACGCGATTTCATAGTCGGACCTAGCCTGACGCATCCATTGCAGCCGATCACGGCTGGCACCGACCGCCTGATCAGTGGTCTTGCCCAACGATGGTTCGTACTCCCAGCGTAGCACGGCATCGGTCTTAAGCATATCTGGCAGGCCCGCAGGGACGTGTCGAATTTTGTAGCCTTCCGCCTCTTGGTGCCATGCGAAAATCGCGTCATCGATCAATGTGCGCGGCGCTTGGGTCATCGACATGGCGGCTGCGACCAACTCGGCGGCTTGCTCGGGGCGATCTGACAGTCCCAAAAGCCAGTCGGCACTCACGCCTAAAGCCGACGCACATCCGGCAACAAGCTGCGCGTTAGGCAGTCGTGCACCAGTGTCTTTAAGCAATTGAGAAAGCGTGGATCGATCGACGCCTGCTTGTCGTGCTAATTTGCTTTGGTTTGATCCAGCAAGCGTGATGGCCGTTGCCAACCGACTACGAAACAGGACGGCGCGGGAGTTTTTGTCGATATTTGTCATCATAGGTGTTTTTATACACATAATTTGATATTTGTGAATTGCTGTCCAACTGCGCAATTGATTTAACGTGGCATAGGGTGACATATGGATTACAAATTTTCTTGGCCAACTCTTGCGCTTATAATCGTCGTTTATGTGGCTTGGGGAGGGCTTCTTTTTGTAGACCCTTGGTGGATTTCCGTCCCGCTTTTGGGCGTCACGATTGCGTTGCATGCATCGCTTCAACACGAAGTATTGCATGGACATCCGTTTAAAAGCGCCCGTAAAAATATGGCACTGATCTGGTTGTCGTTGTCGATCGTCATCCCGTTTGCGCGGTTTCGCGATACGCATTTGGCCCATCACCAAGATGCGCTACTGACCGATCCTTACGATGATCCCGAGACAAATTTTGTTGATAAGCAGGTCTGGAACAATATGCCACGCTTGGTGCAAGGCGCGCTGATGCTGAATAATACGTTGATAGGCCGGCTGATCATTGGCCCGGTCATTGGGTTGATCGCGTTTGCGCAAAGCGAATGGCGCGGCCGGACTCCAACAACGGTGCGACAATGGGCTGGGCATTTGCCTGCAGTTGGTATCGTGCTTTGTATTGTCATCCTTAGCCCGCAGTCATTGTGGACCTATGGTTTTGCGGTCTACCTCGCATTGTCGATCCTAAAACTACGCACGTTTTTGGAACATCAACCTGCCGAACGATCATCCCATCGCAGCGTGATTGTTGAAAGGGGAGGATTGTTTGGTTTTTTGTTTTTGAACAACAACCTACACGTCGTGCATCATATGCATCCAAAGGTGCCTTGGTTCCAATTGCCACAACTTTATCGGTCCAACAGGGCACATTATTTGCGGTGTAATGGAGGGTATGTCTACCCATCTTATGGCGCGATAATGCGCGCATATGCGTGGCGCAGAAAAGACCCGGTGGCGCATCCGCTCTGGCAAAAAGAGCCTTAGGCGCGTTAAGAGCGTTTATGGAATTGTGGATACCAATCACGCTAGGCGCGGCGTTGGCGCAGACTCTGCGGTTTATGCTGCAAAAGCAATTAAAGGCCACACAGCTGTCGACAGCTGGGACCACATTTGCGCGATTTGTGTATTCGGCGCCGCTTGTGGCATTGGTCGCTTGGGCATATGCCACGATGTCGGGGCAGGGCGTGCCAACGGTGCCTACCCAATTTTACGCCTATGCAGTATCGGGAGGCGTGACCCAGATCCTTGGCACGCTGTGTGTGGTGGCCCTATTCATGCACCGAAACTTTGCCGTCGGAATCACATTTAAGAAAACCGAAGTTTTGTTAAGCGCGCTGATCGGTTTTGCGGCGCTCGGTGACGTCATAAGCCTGCCTGCGCTGGGGGCGATTTTGATTGGACTGGTCGGCGTGCTGTTGCTGTCTGACCCTCCACGTGCGCAAGGGACTTGGCTGAAACGCGTGCTGAACAAAGGGACAGCACTTGGGTTGATGTCAGGTTTGATGTTTGGGTTTTCAGGCAACGGGTATCGCGGTGCGTCGCTGTCAATTGTGGACGGTGATGTGCTTTACCGCGCGTTGATTACCCTGGCGTTTGTCACCGGATTCCAAACCGTGATAATGACTGTTTGGTTGGTGTGGCGCGAAAGTGGAGAGATCATGCGGGTGTTGCGGGCTTGGCGGGTCGCGGGGCTTGTTGGGTTGGCGTCGATGGCTGGATCACTGTGCTGGTTCACCGCGTTTACGATGCAAAACGTGGCTTACGTCAACGCGCTCGGACAGATTGAACTGCTGTTCTCGCTGATCATTGGCGCGTTTGTTTTTGGCGAAAAGATAGGGCCACGCGAATGGCAGGGGTTGCTGATTTTGACAGCAAGCATCGTTCTGTTGGTGCTTTTAGCTTAAAGCTGCGATGCGCCGTTTAGCCGGTGAACCAGATGCTGTTCATCCTCATTTTCAAAAAACGGCACCGATTTGGGTGATCCGCTGTCCGGCAAGTATTGCATCAATTCAGCAAGCACGACTTGGGTGATAAACGGCAGATCAAAGTCGCGGGCCTTGGCGAGTGGCACCCATTGCAGATGCGAAAGCTCGTCTTCTGCGCCTGAAAAATCATCGGGATCGGTGCAAAGATCAATTGCATCGGCCACTAAAAACCGCGCATCAAATCGGCGTGGTGCGCCTGTTGGTGTCACTGCGCGAAAGAAAAATGTAAGTGCGGCGGCATTGGGTATGTGACCCGTTGCCGCGAACCCGCGCCAGCCTTGGGGTGGTGAGGGCCAAGGTGCTGCGTGACCTAGAACCTGTCCGGTTTCTTCCCACAGCTCTCTGACTGCAGCGGCGGCAATAGCCATCGGGGGCAAGGTTGAACGATCGGATAAGCGTGATGCACAGGCTGCAGGGAGGGCGGTCGTTGTTACATCTGCATCATTGGGGTCAATCGCCCCGCCGGGAAACACGAACTTGCCTGGCATAAATACGGCTTTGGCACCGCGTTGACCCATTAACACGGCAGGGGCAGTGGACCTGTTGCGCACGATGATTATCGTGGCTGCGTCGCGAATGGGTGTGTCGGTTGTCATGTTAGCCGTTGCCAAAACCGTGCATCTTTTTGGACCACTGGATCGCAACAACAAGGCCTTTCATGCGGGGCAAAAGATATAGTGAAAGACCAACACAAATTACGCTGAACACAGTGGCCATCACCATCGGTTCTGGTCGAAAATTGGACCAAGTGAAGTGGATGAGAACAGCAAGCAAGTGTCCGACCACGAGGATCGTAAGATATGCGGGCCCATCGTCGGCGCGGTGGTGATGCAAATCTTCGCCACACACGGGACATTCATCCACGACCTTGAGATACCCATCAAACAAATGCCCTTCGCCGCAGTTGGGGCAACGGCGGCGCAGTCCGCGCAACATTGCGGGCTTGGTCGGGCGGTCGATAATGGCGAGATCGGTCATGGCGGGCCTCAAATACAATGTTGATAAACAGATGAGGCTTTTCGCGCCTTTTGGAAAGCCCGTTGCGCCCGATTGCGGCCCGATGCCGCAAGTGATCAAAGTTTTTCAAGAAATTCCGACGGAAAGTTTTCTGGGATGCGTTGAAGGAGGGTCAACAGCGCAAACGATGCGCAAACCCACAAAGGACTGAAAAATGAAATCGACATTACTAATTGCCGCAATGGCCGCAGGCCTGACTTTGACCGCGATGGATGCATCTGCAGCGGGACGTGGACAGCAACATGACGCACCTGATTTTGCGACACTGGACACCGACGGCAGTGGCACAGTGACCGTGGCCGAAATTGAGGCTGCTGGCCAAGCCCGCTTTGACGCGATTGATACCGACGGCAATGGCGCTTTGTCACTAGAGGAAATGATGGCTGCACGTGACGGCGACGCGACGCGGCGCGCTGAACGTATGATCTCTCGGATGGACGAGAACGGTGATGGTGAATTGCAAGCTGACGAGATGACCCGTCGTGGGCTAGATGCGGAGCGTATGCTGTCACATGCCGACACCGACGATGACGGCGAAATTTCTGAAGAGGAATTTGATGCGGCCGTTGAGAAGCGTGGCGACCGTGGCCACAAAGGGCGTGGCTAATAGACCAAAGGATGGGGCGCTTTAGTGCCTCATCCATTGCTGCGATGAATAAGTGTGAATAAGATAATAATCTATGACGACCCAATTGGGATCTTGGCGCGACGCACCCGACGCCGCATTGCTGCTGGCCTATGCCCAAGGGGACATGGATGCGGCGCGCGTTTTAACCGCACGTGTGTTGCCACGAATTTTGGCACAAGCAACACGGATGCTGTCGGACCAAGCCGAAGCCGAGGATGTGTCACAAGATGCGTTAATGCGGTTGTGGAAAATCGCGCCCGATTGGCGGCAAGACGAGGCACAAGTCACAACGTGGTTGTACCGCGTGACGGCCAATCTTTGCACCGACCGGCTGCGCAAACGGCGCAATGTCCCGCTCGACGAGATTGCGGAACCCGCCGACCCACAACGCAGCGCGCCGGGGCAGATCCAAGACAAGGCGCGATATTCAGCATTATCGGATGCGTTGGCTCAAATGCCAGAACGGCAAGCACTGGCCGTTTCGCTGCGACATCTCGAAGGTTTGCCCAACCCTGAGATCGCCGAAGTCATGGATATCAGCCTGCGGTCGGTCGAAAGTTTGACCGCACGTGGCAAACGGGCATTGATGGACATTTTGCAAGGGCGCAAAGCTGAGTTAGGATATGATGATGACTAAATCTGATGATGATATAATTGATGCCCTGTTTGCGCAGGCACGAACGCAATCGCCTGCAGTTCCCGATGATTTGATGGCGCGCGTTCTGGCGGATGCTGCTGATATGCTGGTGCAGCCCGTGGCCGCGCCCAAGCCGCGCCTTTGGCCAACGTTTCTGGACTTGATCGGCGGATGGCCTTCAGTTGGCGGATTGGCGATGGCAGGCGTTGCTGGTATCTGGGTGGGTATCGCACCACCCGCGTCAGTGGCAACTTGGACCGCTGATCTGATCGGGTCGCCTGTCTCAATCGATTTGCTCGGTGACACCAGTGATTATTTTGCGGAAGGTTTGCTTGATGGATAGCGAAAAATCGAAACCACGGTCGCTTTTGCGGACCGTATTGGTTGTATCACTTGCGCTCAATGTAGCGGTGATTGGGGCGGTGGTCGGACTGACACTTTCGGGTCGCAGCCACGCCGGACCACCACAGCGGATGTCGTTTGAATTCGGGGCCTTGGGGCGTGTTCTTGACCGCGATGATCGGCGTGCAATTAGCGAAGCCATGCGCCGCAATGGACCGCGTCCACTGTCGCGGGACGCTGTGAAATTGCAACTTGGGGCAATTGCTGAGGCGTTGCGGGCAGAACCGTTTGACCCCGACACGCTTACAGGATTGATTGCCGAGTTGCGCAATCGTTCAACGCGCGTGCAACAAAATGCGCAGACTGCTTTTGTCGCGCATTTGACTGCCATGTCAGCGGATGAACGGGCAACGCTCGCTGATAAATTGGAACGCGGGAAGCCTTAAGACGCGAGCCGTTTGCTCATTGCGACTTTATCGCGCCCAGCAGACTTGGCTGCATAAAGCGCCTCGTCGGCAAGGTTGCACATTGAATCGATTTGAACGCGATTCAGTCGTTCAAGCCCACCTACGGCGACGCCCACGGACATTGTGACGTTCAATTGCGGCTTGTCGGGTCCAAGCAAGAACGGGCGCGCTGAGATTAATTTGCGTAGCCGATCAGCGGCAATATGGCCTTGTTCATTATTTGTATTTGGCATGGCGACCATGAATTTCTCACCACCAACCCGTGCTACAAGATCAATCGCTCTTAAGTTCTCGCGCAATCGATTGGCAATCTCAATGAGAACCTTGTCTACTGCTGCGTGTCCATTGCGGTCGTTGATCGACTTGAAATTGTCAATATCCAACATCATCACTGCGAATTCGCGCTGTGACACGCGGGCCTGCTCGGCCATGCGGGACAAATGCGGCTCGACATAGCGCCGATTGTACAGCCCAGTAAGCGGGTCGGTAACAGCAGCATGCAAGCCGTTACGCACTGTGTCGCGCAATTTGTCATGCAACAATTTTTGACGCACCAGCGCCCTGGCCTGCAACTCCATTTCACCGTCCGAGATATCAAGGCTCACGGCGTCATCTGCGCCAAGGTCCAAAACCATTGCTGCGATATCGGGTTCATTGCGAGGCAAGATCACAAATAATGTAGATAAACGGGTTTCCGCGCGTGATCTCAGATCAGAAATCAACCTAAACACAGCGCGTCCGCCGTCATTGTCTTGGGTGCCATCGATCACAAACAGATCGGAAACAGGTGCCATTGAGTTGGCAAGCACTTTGTCGGTTTCAAGCCGCGTGACCGGAACCGCAAGCCCACTGTCTAATTGGGCGGCAAGAGCATCACCGCTGATCGTATGGCGCGACAAAAGAGCTATACGCGCAGTTGCATCAAAATTTCTGAGGGCTTCTTCAAAGCCAAGCGCGCGACTGGTTCCGTCCCGCAACATTAATTTGTGGCGTGCATTCCGTACGCGTAGCAATGATCGCATACGAGCCAACAGCAGTGCGTCATTAATAGGCCGCGGAAGAACATCATCAGCGCCAGCATCAAGAGCAGCAAACCGAGCGCTCGCAGTATCTATGACCCCAACCGAAATTATTGCAATGGCAGCGGTATCAGGGTTCTCTTTTAGCTCGCGGCAAAATCCATGCCGGTCTTCAGTTGGGTTGGATAAATTGATTAAAATCAGATCAGGTTTTTTGTGGGCAATGGCGAGTTCGGCATCTTTACGTGAACCACATGCATCTACACTGAATTGAGCGGCGAGCATTTTTACTTTTAACACAACCCTGTTCGTTGGAACAGTATCGACAATCAAAATGCGACCGGTCATATCTATGATCTTTCCATGTGGTTTCTACCACGCTGACAAGGCCAGCCTGAGGGCTAAAAGTTAAAAAACGGTTTCCATCTGCGTAAGGAATTGATCATGTCACCAGAAAATGCACAGACGATTGCCCTGCAGGCCCTTGGTTGGCTCGTTGGGAATGAAGAACTTTGCCCCGTATTTTTGGGCGCCACTGGCGGGTCTGTCGAAGATTTGCGCACGCAAGCTTCGGCTCCAGCGTTTCAGGCGGCTGTCCTCGATTTCTTAACGATGGACGATTCTTGGGTGATGGAATTTTGCGATTTGCATAGCTTGAAGTACGATCAACCGCTGATGGCGCGCTTTGCGTTACCGGGCGCAGAGGCGGTGCATTGGACTTAAATCCGAATCGTAATTTCGCCATCAGGGTCCGCGGCGCGGCTTTGGCATAAGATCATCGTGGTTTGCCGTTGGGCCTGCGACAACACAAAATCGCGATGCTCAACTTTACCATCGGTCACTGTACATTTGCACACGCCACACAGGCCATCGGCGCATTTCACATCAACATGCACACCTGCGCGCAGCAATGCATCTGACGCGGGTTCATCGGCCGCGACACCAATTTTCCGCCCGTCCAGCAGCCGTAACGAAAACGGATGGTTTTCGTAGTCAGGCAAGTCAGGCACGGCGAAATATTCTAGGTGTCGCTGTTCCTCAGAAAACCCATTTTTGGCGGCGGCATCCATAACGCCCGTCATGTATAGGTCGGGCCCGCAGGTATAAACATGCGCGCCTGCATGCGGTTTAAGCGCGAGGTTTAGGTCGGCGCGCGACCCTTCGTCACTGATATGAACATGCGCGCGACCGGCCCATGGCTGTTTTTCGAGCAAGGCGATAAATCCGGCGTTGGCCCGCGTGCGCACACTATAATGCAAGTCAAATGGACGCCCCAATGCATGCAAACGGTGCGCCATTGCGATCATGGGCGTAACGCCGATCCCGCCACCCATCAAATAGCTGTGCGCCGCGTCCTCGATCAGCGGGAAATGGTTGATCGGTTTGGACGCAAACACGCGCCGGCCCTCGGTGAAAATGCGGTGCATTAGCTTTGATCCACCGCGCCCTGTGTCCTCTCGCAGGACGGCAATCTGGTAAGACTTGCGGTTCTCAGGGTCACCTGACAGCGAATATTGCCGAAAGAATTCTGGCGCGACGACAACGTCGATATGTCCGCCGGCGCTGAAACGTGGCAAATCGGCGCCGTTGGGGTCAGACAGCTCATAGAGCGTGATACTGTCGGTCAGCGGATCAGCCTTCTTCACGATCAACTGCAAAACAGGGGTATCGCCGGAATTTGCGGTATAGACATGCTCTGGTGGGGTGCCCGCGGCGCGCCGTACGCGGTGTTCATCTGCAGTGATCATCTCGCGGTAAGCTTGAATGCCTGCCTCGCGGTCCATCGGGAATGGCCAAGGATAGGGGGGCGGGGCAAGCGGCGCGGGATAAATAGCCAGCGTTTGGTCCGCGAATTTTAGGTCAAGATAAGGCTGCAAGTTCCGCGCATTTACCGGATCCCGGGCAGGGCGGTATGCACCATCATCGATCATTTCCAGATCCCACCACCATTTTTTCACGGTGTTTATCGATCCGTTCCCAAACTTATCATCCAATGATGCCAAAGCCTTTGCCGCTTGGGGAACTGCCATCGCAAGTTTGCGAAAAGGGGCTTCGGCGAAAAGCCCTTCAAGGTTCCACGGACAGGTTTTCATACACCGCCCACACATCGCGCCGTTCTTTTGGCTGACACGGTAGGTGGTACATTTCTGACTGTCGGATTTCCAAATCTCATAGCCGTTGAACATCAACTTTGGGCCCGCCGTGATCGCACCTGACGGGCATTCACGGGCGCATTTGTTGCAGGCTTCACAGAACTTTTGCAGGCCAAAATCAATCGGTTTGTCGTGGGTCATCGGCATATTTGTGGTGACAATACCGGATTTGAGGCGTGGTCCAAGGAATGGGTTTAGGATGACCTCGCCAATGCGGCTGACCTCGCCCAGACCCGACAGCAATAACAGTGGCGGGTGCAAAACCTCGTCATCCATCACCGAATGGACGCGGGCTGTATAGCCGAGATTGCGAATATGTTGCGCCAGAACACCACCGAGCAGCGAAAACCGAAGGTAGGCGCGCATCGATTGGGCGCAAGCGATCCAATCGTCGCCAGACGCACCTTCCATTGTCTCGTGGCCTTGGTCGATGATCATGGAAATGGCGTTGCTGTGGTAAGGCGTGATCGTCTCGCCTGTCGCATCGTGGCTATAGTAGGCATAATCAGGACAGGCAGACAGACCGACGGCATCAACGCCAAGAAAATAGAGCGCCGCCTTGATATTACTGGCGTTATTTGCCAAATTTTGTGCACTTTTTTGTGTAGCAGCGTCACCGTCTTGCAGGACCGTCAACGCCCCCAATGAAGGACGAAATGCGAATGCGCTTGCCGACTTGCGCATATAATTGCCATTTTTTGTGGCTTCTTGCACAGGTTTTCCGAGATCGCCGAACAAGGCGCGGGCGAACAGATTGGCGCGTTTGGGAACGCGGGCCACATTGGGCGCGTCGATATATGTCGTTGGGTCATCCACCCGTTTGAGCGTCTCAAAGGGATGCGGACCAGCCTGAAAATCACGTTTGGCATAGGCGTCGGCAGTGCGCACCGATTTGGCATGATCGCCGGTGCCCATCCGGTAGCTAGCGGGCGGTTTTTGTCCGGCTACGATTGGTTTATCAGCTGCCAAACCCAATGTGGTTGTGACAGTGGCCAAGCCAAATCTGTCACCAGTGAATGGATTGACCAAGCTGCCGTCTTGCTGTGCAGCGAGGCCAGCGCAGACTGCCAGCGCCCCCAAATGCACGTCGCTTGCCGCCATGGAATGGGCCCGCGCATCATGTCCCAACGTACGAATATAGCTCGCCAAGGTGACCGCCGTCTCAACCCCGCGCAGACAACTGCGTTGCGGCAATGCATCTTTGATCCACTCCGCCCCATCCTCGTTCGCGTGGGGTGCCCGCGGGTTGGCGTATAAAAAGACAACGGCATGGGTATGATGGCGGCAATCTGTGGCGGGCAGCGCCATGCTTTCGCGCAAACCAGCCATAATGACATCGATACCAGCGGCCAGCGTTTTGGGCTGCATTGTGCGCAGCTTATCTGCCAAACGATCCACGTCGGGGTTAATCAGCGGGGCGTCTAGCCATGCGGCCGCAGGAATTTCACATGTTCCAACCATATCGGCATCGCAAAAATAGCCGAATGATTTTAAATGGTTGGCCCGTTCCTGTAGGTCATCTGGTATTTCAGCAGTTTCTTTTTTGACCATCCCGTCGCGTGTGGCATCCAACATCGCTTGGTAATCCTGCATCGCATTGACGATACTTGCAGGGTCATCTGCGCGCCTGAAGGACAGGCCGATCATGGGCGCAAGCTGCGATAAATCGCAGGCATCCTTCCGTTGAAGTTTTTCCAACGGGTAGGGACCAAGATGCATGGGGCGGGAGCGGTAAGAGCGGAGTTTGAGCATTGTGTTGACACCGTCCGCCTTGCGTTGCTTGGTGTCAATAACGACCCTGCTGAAAAGGACTGCAAAATGATCAAAGGCATCATCTTTGACAAGGACGGCACCTTGTTTGACTTCAACGCAACATGGGGGCCATCGACACGGGACATGATTGCGTCCGAAGTGGGGGGAGATCCGGCACGAATGGCCGAGATGGCCGATGTTTTAGGCTATGATCTGAACACAGGTGTGTTTTTACCCAGCAGCCTCGTGATCGCCGAAACGATATCTACCGTTGCGGATGCGATGTTGGGGCTTTTGCCTGACGTGACAAAGCCTGACTTGATTGCCCGCATAAAAGAAGCGACCAAATATGTGCCGCAAGTGGAACCAACGCCGTTGCGACCCGTCTTGGACACACTTCGGGACATGGGTTTGATCCTTGGTGTCGCGACTAATGATGCAGAGGAGCCAGCACGCGCCAATCTGGCCCACGTTCTAGATATGTTTGATTTCATCGCCGGTTTTGACAGTGGCTTTGGCGGCAAACCGGCGCCGGGGCAGTTGTTGGGGTTCTGCGCGCAGACGGGCCTTACGCCTTCCGCGTGCATCATGGTTGGCGACAGCGTGCATGATCTCGATGCGGGTCGTGCTGCTGGTATGAGGCGTGTCGGGGTGCTGACAGGGCCTGCGCCGCGGGCTGAGCTTGCGCCGCATGCGGACGTCGTGTTGGGCACAATCGCGGAATTGCCAGCTTGGATCGCGCTGCAAAGCACTAGTTGATAGCAAAAAACGACACATTTTGTCGCGAAAGCGCTGCGAAGGCCGCGTGGGCCTGCCAAGCTTGATGAAACGGGTTTGAGCAAGAGGCAAGATCATGGGTGATATACCACGCAAACGGGGCGGTGGCCGCGCAGGGAACGCAAGCCGCAGAGGGACGTCTGTGATCGACCAGATGCCGTGGCGCATTCCCGTCAACACCGACAACCCGACAGAGCCGCTTGGCCCCGAAGGTGTCGCCGCGATCCACAATGGTGCCATGACCATTCTCGAAGACATCGGCATTGAGTTTCTGAACGAAGAAGCCCTCGCACTTTTTAAAAAAGCAGGGTGTACCGTCAACGGAACAAACGTGCGTATGGGCCGAGAGTGGGTAATGGAAATGGTGGGCCACGCGCCGGCGCAATTCGACATCACGCCGCGCAATTCAGACCGCAAGATCACCATTGGTGGCAAGCATATTTTGTTCGGAAATGTGTCGTCTCCGCCAAATTATTATGACCTTGAGATAGGTAAAAAGGTAACGGGCAACCGCGAGCAATGTGCTAATTTGCTAAAGCTGACGCAGTATTTTAACTGCATCCATTTTGCGGGCGGGTATCCGGTTGAACCGCAGGACATCCACGCCTCTGTCCGACACTTGGACGTGCTGTATGACAAGTTGACGCTGACCGACAAATCCATGCACGCCTATAGTCTTGGCAAGGAACGCGTCGAAGATGTGATGCAGATGGTCCGCATCGCGGCTGGTCAGACCGAGGACGAATTCGAAGCCAAGCCGCATATGTACACCAACATTAACTCAACCTCGCCGCTCAAACACGATGTGCCGATGATCGACGGGTGCTTGCGTTGTGTGCGACGCGGGCAAGTTGTTGTTATAACGCCGTTTACGCTTGCAGGTGCGATGGCGCCTGTGACGATGTCGGGCGCTGTGACGCTTTCAATCGCCGAGGCATTGTCGGCCATCGCCCTGTTCCAATACGTGCGCCCCGGTGCGCCTTGTGTCATTGGCACGTTCACCAGCAACGTTGATATGAAATCTGGCGCGCCTGCCTTTGGGACACCGGAATACATGCGGGCCACCCAAATGACCGGACAGATGGCGCGGTTCTACGGGCTGCCTATGCGCGCATCGGGCGTCTGTGCGGCCAACGTGCCTGACGGCCAAGCCATGTGGGAAACGTCCAATTCGCTGTGGTCTGCCGTCCAGTCCGGCACGAATATGGTCTATCACGGCGCGGGCTGGCTCGAGGGTGGGCTGATCGCCTGTCCGGAAAAATTCATCATGGATTGCGAAGTCATCCAGATGATCCAACGCTACATGGAACCCGAAATCGTGGCGACGACGCCTGAAGATATTGCAATTGATGCAATCCGCGAAGTCGGGCCAAACGGGCATTTCTTTGGCATCCAGCATACCCAAGATCGTTACGAAAACGCATTTTATGCACCGATTGTATCCGACTGGCGTAACTTTGAAGCTTGGGAAGACGCGGGTGCAGAATGGACGCCTGAACGCGCCCACCACAAATTCAAAGAGATCATTAACACCTTTGAAGCCCCCGCAATGGACGCAGGTATTCGCGAAGAACTGCAAACCTTTGTCGCAAAACGGAAAGAAGAAGGCGGCGCGCCGACTGATTTCTAAGGGTTATTTGCCAGTGGCACAGGCCGCTACTGTATCAGCCATTGCTTGCAGCATGTTGATATAGTGATCAGCCCCAAAATGTCTTCAACCCCCATCGGATTCATGGCCCATGATCACGCACATTGCGTGTAATCGGCGCTTGCTGCCGCCCAAACAGTTTGTGTCGAGCGCGGTGTCCAAATGACGCCCGTGCGCTTGCGTGCGCTTGAAATTTTGTTGGAAGAACATGCCGCAATGGGCGCCTATGATGTGCTTGCGCGCCTGAACTGCGAAGGGCTGGGGTCTAAGCCGCCCTTGGCCTACCGCGCGCTTGGGTTTTGGGTTGACCAAGGTTTTGTGCACCGGATCGAACGGCTCAATGCGTTTATCGCCTGTGCCTATCCCCAAGACGCACATAACCTAGTGTTCATGATCTGCCGTTGCTGCGGCACCGTGGCCGAGGCACAGGCCCAGTCTGGCAAATTTGTCCAGTCAGCGGCGCAAACCGGTTTTCAAATTGAACAGACAGTGATCGAGCCCGAAGGGCTTTGCCCGTCTTGCCAACCTCAGGTGCAGCCATGACGGCGCTGCTTTCGGCGTCAGGGATCACGCTGCGACACGGGCAAAATACGGTTCTGGAAAATGTGAGTATTGCGCTGACCGCTGGCAAGATAGTGACGATCGTCGGGCCAAACGGGTCAGGCAAATCGTCATTGCTGCGGGTGTTAATCGGGGCGTTATCCCCACAAGCAGGGACCGTGACGCGCAAGGCAGGTTTGCAGATTGGCTATGTCCCGCAGAAATTGCACATCGACCCCACGATGCCGATGACAGTGCGCCGGTTTTTGGATCTGTCAAAGCAGGTCGAAACGAGCGCGGCGATGCAAGCATTGCAGACAGCGGGAGTGCCGGAAACGACCAATCGGCAGATGAGCCAATTGTCGGGCGGTCAGTTCCAACGGGTTCTGTTTGCACGCGCACTGCTTGGTAAGCCCGATGTTCTGATACTGGACGAGGTGACACAAGGGTTGGACCAACCCGGGTCAGCACGTTTCTACCGACAAATCGAAGATGTGTGCCGCGACCTTGGCTGCGCCATTTTTATGGTCAGCCATGAATTGCACGTCGTAATGAGCGTGTCTGACCGGGTTATTTGTCTGAACGGGCATGTGTGTTGCGAAGGGACGCCAGATGTTGTCTCGGCAGCGCCCGCATACCGCAAATTGTTTGGCAGCGGCACCGGTGGCGCGCTCGCGCTTTACCGGCATGAACACCACCACCATCATGATCACGAGGATACTCTGTAATGCTGGATGATTTTATGATCCGTGCAGGGTTGGCGGACCTTGGGGTGGCGATGGCCGCCGGGGTGTTAGGGTGCTTTGTCGTTTGGCGACGGATGGCTTATTTTGGCGATGCAACTGCGCATGTGGCGGTGCTTGGTGTGGCAATGGCGTTAATGTTCGGCTGGTCGATATTTGCTGGCGTCGGGCTTGTCGCGCTGACAATGGCCGTTCTGATCTACGGGTTGAAGGGGGCGCGGCCAAGCGGTCGATACGATATTGGGTGTTTTGTCATACGGAGCATTGGCGACGGGGCTTGTGGCGGTCACGCTGATCCCAGGACAACGGGTTGAATTGGATGCATATTTAATTGGTGACGTTCTGACGGTGACACGCGTGGATGTCGCGATAATTTGGGGCGGAGCAGCATTGGCAATTGGGGTTTTATTGTCGCATTGGACAGCGCTTTTGACCGCGACGCTGAACCCCGATCTAGCCAGCGCATCGGGGATTAACCCGAGCCGTGAGTACTTGATCCTAACGCTATTGCTGGCCGCCGTGGTCGCAGTTGCGATCAAAGTGGTTGGGGCTTTGCTAATCACCGCATTGTTGATTATTCCTGCTGCTGCGGCGCGCGGGTTTGCGCGGACACCTGAACAAATGGCGGGTTTGGCAGCTGTGCTGGGGGGTGATTTCTGCGGTTGGCGGGCTGCGGGCTGCGGGTTGCATTGATGTTGGATACATCTGTTGGGACGACGATCGTTTGCTTGGCCGCCGCACTTTTCGCAATTGGGACAGTCGTGACCAAGTTACGGTCAGTTGGTGTCTAACCAAAGCGTGACAGGGCCGTCATTGACCAACTCAACCGCCATGTCGGCACCGAATTCACCCATGGCTACCGTGATATCCAGCGCTTGCATGTCGGCGATAAACTGTTGGTACAGGGTACGGCCTTCGGCAGGTGGGGCGGCCATGGAAAACCCTGGCCTGTTGCCGCGCGAGGTGTTGGCCGAAAGCGTGAACTGAGACACAATCAGCGCGGATCCGCCAACGTCTTTCAACGACAGGTTCATCTTGCCTGCACTGTCTTTGAATATGCGCAGTTTTGAGATTTTGGCCGCAAGCTGCGTCGATTGCACAGGCGTGTCATCTTTCATTGCACAGACAAGGACCAAAAGACCCTGTTCAATCGCACCTATTGTTTGACTATCCACCGTCACACTGGCGTGGGTGACGCGTTGGATCAGCGCTCTCAAAGTTCGGATGCCCAAGGCGGGTTAGCACCCGCGCGCGACACGGTAATGGCCGCGACTTTTGCGCCAAAGGCGGCGGCTTGTGTCAGATCAGACATCGCGGCACGGGGCAGGGCTGCTTTAGTCAGCAGGCCTGAGGCGTGCAAATTGGCCAGAAATCCGGCGCTGAACGTGTCACCTGCGCCGACGGTATCGACGACATCTGCCTTCTTGGCAGGCACATCGGCGGTGCCATCGCGGGTCAGAACGGTCACACCTTCGGACCCACGGGTAAGTAAAATGACCTGCACCTTGGTGCCCTCAAAAAGAGCTGAAGCATCGGTGCCACCCCTGATCCATTCCAGATCTTCATCGGATGTTTTGATGATGTCGGCGGATGCGAACATGTTTGTTAGACGGGCGCGATATGCGGCCTCGTCGGTGATAAAGCTAGGGCGGATATTTGGGTCGATCATTGTGACAGCCGTGTCCGACACGCGCCCCATGAACGCGGCATAGGCAGTGGCACAAGGTTCAACGACAAGACTAATCCCGCCAAAGAATACCGCGTCAGCCTGCGTTTCAGGCAAGTCAGCGGGCTGCAACATGCGCCCAGCCGTATTTTCATCATAAAATGCGTAGGACGCATGGCCATCGGTGAGCGTGACAAAGGCCAATGTAGTTGGGCGATCCGCGATGTGGGCGGGGCTGCTGTCAACTTTTGAAGCCGCCAACTCAGCGCGCAGAATGTCACCAAACAAATCCGATGATAGACCTGAGAAAAACTGCACTGGCGTATCCAGGCGACCCAATGCAATGGCTGTGTTAAACACTGACCCACCAGCATGTGGGGCGAAGGCAGCGCCGCCAGTCGTGGCCTCGCGCGGTAACATATCGATTAAGGCTTCGCCTGCACAAAGTATCATTTTTCTCGCCGCTCCCTATTGATTGTTAGCGATAACATATACTGCAATAAGCGCAACAAGGCCAAGCAACACGGAAAATGTAATTTTCCAAGCCGAATAGGGCCGTTTACCCTGCACGCGCGCTGTGCGGCCATTCACGACAAACCGGAACGCGCGATCCCTGTATTTATAGGCCGCCAGCCAGACGGGCAGCAGGATATGCTTGAACGTCACATCAGCCACGTCGGTATCTACGTCCGACACGCGCTGTTCGTCACCGCCGATATCATATTTGACGTCCCGCAGGATCATGCGGTCCATGAAATCACGGGCCTCGGTGAAGCTGTCGGTCAGCTCAACCTGATACCCTTCGGCACGAAAGCCTTCCAGATAGTCAGGTTTGTAGGGCTCTAACGCCGATAAATCCCATGGCTTTAACCCATCGGTGTATTTCTTTGGTAGGCTCTTAGATGCAAGCACCAATACGTCATCAAAGAACCGACCAACGCGACCAGATGCAGGACGCCAGCGCGTTTTGCGTACGCGGACTTGCTTGGCTTTGCCGTCGCGCATGTCCGTGCGGTTTTCGTAATAATGGGTGCCACGTTGGCCACTATACTGGCTTTTGGTATCGGCATCAAACGTCCAATAAGGCACGTAGATACCGTTCATCTTGCGGCCCTTTCGGGCGTAATCCATCAGGCCATTCGGCGCAAACCAAAGGCTGCCAAGCCAGTAGGCTAAGGCAGCAAGTGCCGCGGTTTCATCCATCGCAAAGGGCAATAATCCGCGCGGTTTGATATGGCGATGTGTACCTGTGCCTCCGACCACAGGGGTTGCGCAGAACGGGCATTCAGCGGCGTGCATATCAGCGTCAAATTCGGTCACAGCCCCACAATTTGGGCAGGTTGAAACCCGAGTTTTCTCAATCTCTTCTTCTGACAGTTGATTGGCGGTAGCGGCACGAAAATCTAGCTCTTTGATGCCGCCACGCGCGTGTTGGGTGCCTTCAATTGGCCGCGCATTGCCGCAATGGTCACACTGCAATTGGTGAGCGGTCGGATCAAAGCGCAGGTCGGACCCGCAGGTGTCACAAGGGAAGCGGTGTTCAGCAGTCATTGGGCGATTGGCGCTTTGATCCACGGATGTCACTTATCCAGCAGGCGGTGGCGGAAGCATGACGGTGAACAACTGCGCCAGTTCAGATACATCCTCAGCGCGCATCCAACCGTCTTGGCCTTGAGTCCAGACCATGCTGTCGCGGGTCATGCCGTCGTCGGTGACCTTGCGGCCCATCGCAGCCTTGGAAAATGGTCCAGTGATGTCGCCCGCAACGGCAATATGCCAAACATGTTCAACTGGCGGCGGCGGTGGAGGGGCGGCGTTGGGGACGCACCCCAAGGGCCTGCTTGCATCTGTGTGGCCATTGCCATGCCCATTCCCATGCCAAGACCGGCACCCATGCCGCCCCCACCATTTGGGTTGGACGCTGCAGCAGTCATCGCCTCAGATGTGGAATATTGCATGAAATTGCCGAGATCACCGGCGATCCCCATCGACGTCCGTTTGTCCAAAGCTGCCTCGACGGCAGGAGGCAAGCTGATGTTTTCGATATAAAGTTCTGGGATGGTCAGGCCGTATTGCACCATGGTGGTGGAAATAGATGTCGCAACCAGTTTGCCAAGATCAGCCGTGTTTGCAGCCATATCCAGCACAGGAATGCCGGACGATGCAATCACGCGGCTGAATTCTTGCACGATGATGTTGCGGACCTGATAGCTAATCTCGTCCATCGTGAATTCACCATCGGTGCCGACAATTTCGCGCAAGAACACGGCGGGATCAGATACTTTGACAGTATAGGTACCAAACGCACGAATTCGTGTCGGGCCAAATTCGGGGTCACGCAACATGATCGGGTTTTTCGTGCCCCATTTCAGGTCGGCAAAACGGGTCGTGTTGACGTAATACACCTCGGATTTGAACGGGCTCTTAAATCCATGATCCCAATGGTTCAGCGCCGTCAGGATTGGCATGTTGTTGGTTTCCAACATATACATACCCGGTGTGAACACATCGGCAAGCTGGCCTTCGTGGATGAAAACAGCGGCCTGTCCTTCACGCACGGTCAACTTTGCGCCGTATTTAATCTCGTGGGCTTCGCTTTCAAACTGCCAAACCATTGTGTCGTGGGTGTCGTCGGTCCAGTGGATGACGTCGATGAACTCACCGGTTAGAAAATCGAAAATGCCCATGTGTTCTGGCTCCTTTGGTCAAATGTGGGGTTAGCTTGCGCTGCCCATCGTCAATTCAGTTGCGATTTGGCGCACAATCGGTGCCGCTTCGACGGCGTCCATACCATTGTTCAGGCGTGGGTCGTAAAGCATACGCAGCAGCATCTCGTCATGTGTGGTCAACAGGCCAAACTCTTCGTCATCGTTAAAGATTGACGGGCGCGCCGCCGGACTATCATTAGGCAGCCCAAGGCCCTGTGCCAACTCTTCATGAATGCACGACTTGCGCAGCAGATCAGGGTGTTCGCCGCGAATAACGGCAATCGCTTTGCTATAGGTCGATTTTCCAGCCTCGGAAAATGCAACGACGATGCAAAGCTGATTAGACGGCAAATCAAGGATCGCACGCATTGAGCTTGGAGCGATACCGGGGACCAATTGGCGCAAACGGGCCTCTGATCCAAGTCGGTCACCTTCATTTAAGAACATGACGTAGAAATTTGGGTTTGCGTTTGACATCGCAATTGGATGCCCGGTGACGCGTGCCAAGCGATTGGCATATTTAGCAACTTCAATACGGTCGGACAGGCGTTGATCCGCAGGGATCGTGTCGCCAAATTCAACCGACATACGTACGGGACCGGACCATCTGCTGAGGTTCGACGCGGTGGCGCGCGCACGCAGAATGCCACCGTCGCTGACATATTCGTCAAACAATGCAATCCGCACAAAATTGCGCGCAAGCTGCGTATCGGTAAACGGCGTATCGGGTCCGCCGCCGTCAACCCGCAGTAAACCGCGGCTGACCAGACGGTCTTCGATCCGTGTGTAATAGGTGCGCAGCGCGTCGCTTCGCGCCGATGGGGCGGCGACTGACGCTAGCGGGGCGATCCGGATATTTGCCGACTGCACGCGCGGTGCGGCTGGCACCGTGCACGCAGACAAAGCCAAAAGCCCTATCAGCAAAAAAGAACCGCCCCTAATTGTCACTTATTCGCCCGCCGCTGTGCCGATAGTATCGCCGGTGCCGGTCTTGCGGGCCTTGGCTGACGCCAGCGTTGTCTTCAACTCCGACTCCATCTTTTTCAGCTCTGCTTCTGCTTCAGCGCGCTTGCGCTTGCCTTCATCGGCGATCTCAAGGCTTTCGTTGATCGTAGCGATCAGGTTGGTGTTGGCATCTTTCACGGCATTGATGTCAAACACACCACGTTCCATTTCCTGACGGATAACCTTATTGGCATCGCGCAGGTTTTGGGCGTTTGATGTCAGCAACTTGTTGGTCAAGTCGTTGGGATCGCGCACCGCTTCTGCGGCTTCAGCAGAGCGTTGGATGGTGACGGCTTGTGCTAATTGCGTTTCCCAAAGAGGGACCGTATTCACAAGCGTCGAATTGATCTTGGTCACCATCGACTTGTCATTTTCCTGCATCAGACGGATTGACGGCAAGGATTGCATCGTCACCTGACGGGTCAGTTTAAGATCATGCACGCGGCGTTCCAGATCATCACGGGCAGACCGCATGTCGCGCAGTTCTTGCGCCATCATGACGGCCTTATTCTCGGCGGCTTTGGAAACCTGCAATTCCTTTTTTGGAATGACTTTGGTATCCAGCTCTTCAAGCTTGGCTTCACCTGCCGCTAAATACAGCGCCAGTTCTTCGTAGAACTGCAGCGTTTTGTCGTAAAGCATATCTAGGCTTTCGATGTCTTTGAGCAGGACATGTTCGTGACGCAAAAGATCATCGGTGATATTATCGATCTGGCCTTGAACGTTTTCAAATTTTGCAACAAATTTTGCCATTGGGGCTGCGCGACCCAACAGTTTTTCCCACCAAGACCGCTGGCGACGCACGTCCAGCTCGGACACGGAAAACCCGCGAATTGTGCTGACGATATTGCGCAGGCTGTCACCTGCAGGGCCAACATCTTTGTTGCGCACGCCAGCCAGCATGGCTTGGCTAATCTCTTGCAATTCTGCTTGCGCGCCAGAGCCAAACGACACAATTGAATGTGTGTTGGACATGTCGACTTCGGCCATGCGACGCTTAATTTCAGCGGTTGTTGGCTTGTCAGCAGCAGCCATCGTGACCAGCTCGCCTTTGGGTTCTGCCAGCACAACGGCAGTCACTTTTGCGACATCGGCCAGTGTGGCCTCGGCTTTTTTACGTGTAATCTCAGACATGTAATGTCTCCTTCTTTATTTGCACTCACGCCTTCGCGATGCAATCGGTCGCGCAGCACTTTGATTTCGATATCCATGTCGCTTTTGTCATCTAGCAACATCTTATTCGTGCGGGCCGCAAAATTTTACTCAAGATCGCCAAGTAGCGCCTCGTAATCAGTGTGGGCCTCTTTGTTTTTTGATCGGCGGTAAACATCGACAAACTTGATTGTTGCGTCCATAGCGCCCATCAAATAAACGCCCAGAAATTTGCGGGCACCTGTCAGGTCACGCGGGTCTTCTTCAACTGTACGGATCATCTTGCGGGCGGTGGCTTGGAACGCGCCTACACGAACGTCGAGCTTGCGATCAATAAGCCCGTTGATCTGGTCTTTCATCAGCAACAGATGCGCCTCAGCTTCGTCCACAACGTGGGCGACGAGGTCTTGTGGAATGTATCGATGCCTTCCATGCGTTTGTCACGCATCGGGTCTAGCCCAAATGCGGTGACGTGAACGGCAACACCTGCCACGCCGTATAACAAGGCCGCTGGAATACTTGCATGGTGGGCATATGAAGCCAGCGCGACACCGACGCCAGTCATTGCTGACGCCATAAACTTGCGCGGGATGGCTGGACGGCGGGCGACCCTGCGGGCGACCCTGCGGGCGTTATATGCCGCCTCGGCGCGCAGCCCTTCGCCAAGCAACCATGCAGATGCGACAAGCGTAGCTGCACCCAAAAGTCCCACTATTAAAGACACAGGCCCGTCCGAAATCGTCGTTGCCACCAGCACAATTGCAGGCGGGAACAACACGCCAATACGACCAGCGCTTGCGTCCACCTCGCGGTCATCAGTCATGAGATCGGATCCGCCGGACCCGTCAGGGCTAAATCTGCCACCAAATTTTTGGCCATATTATAGCGCCCCCAACCAGCCGGACGTCACGCCAAATAGCAAGACGATCAGAACGACATATGCGCCGCGTTGGATAGATTTAGACATATCATCCCCCTAAGCTAAGCAGTTAAGCACGAATGCGCGCAATTACGAATGTTTCTGCAACGCTTTGCGCTCGGCGTTCAGCTTGCGTGAATACCCTGACTGAATGATTTCCACGGCCACAAGAACGACCACAGAGAAGTAGAAAGTCGATTTGGACATCGGGATGATTTCCTTGCCAAACACTTTGATATTCAACGCCTCGTTGTGCATCGCGTGACCCGCAGCTGGGCCAGCTTCACCCAGCAAGACAACACCGACGATCAGCAAGATGAACAGGCCAAGGACCTCGTACATGCGGTTCTTTTCCAAAAACTTTGTGACGCCATCAGCCAGTAAAAGCATGGCCAAACCCGATAGGATGATCGCTATAGCCAAGATCGGGAACACATCGGTAATCGCCAGCGCTGAAAGCACACTATCAAACGAGAAGATCAAGTTCATGATCACGATCATCACGACGACTTGCGTTGCGGACTTGCCCGTTTTGCCTGAAACGTCGTGATCCAAATGGTCAAACGACAGCATATGACCGATCTCTTTTACAGCCGTATACATGATAAATATGCCACCAATGATGAACACGCAGGTGGCGAAGTTCACGCCGCCTTCGATCACGCCTGTCCAGTCAAAGATATAGAACGGCGCAGACATCGTATCGATCAGTTGGATCATGGTGAACAGCAAGACGACCCGCAATGCGACAGCGATTAAGATGCCCCACATCCGTACAGATTTCTGCTGGGCTACCGGTGCGCGTTTACTCTCGATTGAGATATAAAGCAGGTTATCAAAACCCAAAACCGCCTGCAAAAAGCAGAGCATGATCAGGTTTATCGCATTTTCGAGTGTTAATAGGTCGGCCACTGTCGTTTTCCCCAGTTAATTTGTTGCCACATTACATGCACAACGCGGGGCTAGCGGCAAGGTTCAACCTAAGCGCTTTTTCCCCGCAGGTGCATTGCGCTTTGGACGATTGACCACACGGCGTTTGGGCGCGGGCTCTGGGCGGGCGCCAAGGCCAAGCTGGTCGCGGACGACACGGCTTTTGACTTCTTCGACGTCACCTTGCTTAAGGTCACCCAATTGGAACGGGCCATAACTGACGCGGATCAAGCGGTTTACGACCACGCCGATGGCTTCCATCGTGCGGCGAATTTCGCGGTTTTTACCTTCGCGGATCGACACGGTCAGCCATGCGTTTGCACCCTGCTGGCGGTCAAAGGTCACGATCATCGGCTGATAATGGATGCCTTCGACGGTGATGCCTGCGCGCAGCTCGTCAAGGCGTGCCTCGGACACAGAGCCGTTGATACGCACACGGTAACGACGCAGCCAGCCAGTGGATGGCAATTCCAGCTTTCTTTTGATTTCCCCGTCGTTTGTCAGCAACAACAACCCTTCGGAGTTGATATCAAGACGCCCAATCGACATGACTCGCGGCATGGATTCGGGCAGGGCACCGAACACCGTCGCGCGGTCTTTTTCATCACGTTCCGAGGTCACCAAACCGGCGGGCTTGTGATAAATCCAGATGCGGGGTTCTTCGGGTGCGCCGACGCGTTTGCCGTCGACAACGATTTTGTCTTCGGCTGTCACGTTCAGCGCAGGCGATGTGATCGTCTTGCCGTTGACCGATACGCGGCCTTCTTCAATCATTGTCTCAGACACGCGGCGGCTTGCGATGCCTGCGCGGGACAATACTTTGGCGATACGGTCGCCCTTTGGGGTGTCATTTGTCATGTATAGTGCCTTACGGGGCGGGGGCGTCCGGCGCAATCGGCTTTGTACCCGCCACAGAGGTCGCGCAGCCGAAAAAGTGGCGTTTGAACGTCACGTTCAGACCCGCGGCATGCAAAGCAACGGCCATATGGCGGCAATCGCCAAAGTTTTTCGTGTAGGTCCCAATTATGTTAAAGTCTTGAGCGCCATGCAGAAAAACCCGCTCCAACAGGGGCAATGCGCGGTCAAGGTAGGCACGGTAAAGCGGGCGCAGCAGCCAGCCTTTCGGATCAGACGCCTCAATCAAGGAAAAGCAGCCACCTTCGCGCAAAATACGAGAAATTTGATGGGCAAGCACAGTTTGCTGGTCGGCGTTGAAAGTTTTTAGCCCGAACGTGGCCACGACCATATCAGCGGAACTTGCCGGCAGGTCGGTGTCCAGTGCGTTGGCTTCAAAATGGTTGATCTGGCGGGATCTCGATTGATTCAGACGCGTGACCGCATGAGCGTGCATGTTCTGTGAAATATCGATAGCACTGATCTGAGCGCGTGGAAATGCGTCGAAAACATGTGGCCAGACCTCGCCAGTTCCTGACATAAGATCAACGACTTGCGGGCATTTCTGGGCTTGTTTTGTAACCTGACCATTTTGGATGCGGGCGATCTGGGATTGGCCGTGCAGGCGGTCCACACATTGCCGCCGCCATAGCCAGGCTAAGCCAAATGAAGATACTGCGCTCCACCGTCGGTAACGCTCGGAACAGCGGTCAAATAGGGCGGCGACGTAGGCATGGTCATAGATATCGTCGGTCATGGTGTCACACTGGCAGCGCATTTTGGGGGTTGCAAGGCAAGGTCGCGATAAGGCATGAAAACCTATGACATTTACCAGCCATATGGATGCGGCCATGGCCGAGGCAATTGCTGCGGGGGGTCGTGGCGAAGTGCCTGTCGGTGCCGTGATCGTCGGCCCTCAAGGCGTTGTTTCCAAAGCTGGAAACCGGACCCGAGAGCTGAACGACCCGACTGCCCACGCAGAGGTTTTGGCGATCCGTGCAGCGTGTCAGGTGCTGGGGCAGGAGCGGTTATCGGGCTATGATCTTTACGTGACGTTAGAGCCGTGCCCGATGTGTGCGGCGGCGATTTCCAATGCGCGGATCGGGCGGCTTTATTACGGCGCGTCTGATCCCAAGTCGGGCGGTGTTGCACAGGGTCCGCGCGTGTTTTCCCATGCGCAATGTCATCACAAGCCAGAGGTTTACGACGGCATTGGGGCCGCGGCGTCAGAGGCGTTAATACGGGATTTCTTCGCTAATAGACGGATATGATTTGCATAAGTTTTGCATATGCGGCTTGATAGCGGGCCAACAACAACATATTCCTCTTTTGAAATGTTTTATTTGATGGGATGAGATCAATGCAAAAACGAACTGTTGGGCTGGTGGTTCTCGGTGCGGTCGTGTTGATCGCAGGCGGCGCGTATGTCGGCATGCGGTCCATGGGCGGCATGCACAATGCGATGTCAAACCTGATGGGCGAAAAGATTATCCATAATGTCATCGGCACCCCGATGTTGAACGGCGTGGATACGCAAGATCACGAGGTTGCTGAATTGCGCGCCATGTTTGAGAACCACAAGGAGCTGACACGCACCGTCGAAAACTTGCCCAACGGTATTCTTACTGTGACAGAGACTGATAATCCGGAGCTTCGCGAATTGCTAGTTAGCCACGTCACGGGGATGATTCAGCGTGTCGATGATAAACGTGACCCACAAATCCTAATCCAAAGCCAGACCTTGGATATTTTGTTCGAACGCCCCGAGTCTATCGTGACCGAGATCGAGATGACCGAAATAGGCGTTGCAGTTGTGCAAACGTCTGATGACCCTGACGTGGTTGCCGCGTTGCAAACACATGCCGCAGAGGTCAGCGATTTGGTGGAGCGCGGTATGCAGGCGGCCCATGACGCGATGGCGGCCCGCGACCATTAGGGGGTGGTGCGGTCGCCCACTCCGGGGCAAAAGGGGCACCTTTTGTCTGGGGTGGCCCGACCCTGCGGGCGGGTGCGGATTGACGACAATTGTCCCATAACAGCCGCATGCCGCGCTGATGGTTTTTTGATCAGGCTGACCCTGCAGAAAACACGCTCCAAAATTCCATGTCGAACCCTTGCAGGGCGGGGGCCGCGCGGGTAAACGCGATGTCAATCTTATCCCCCGTCCGGAGGCCCGCCCATGTCGATTGACACCGAAACCGCCCGCCGCGTTGCCAAATTGGCCCGCATCAAGGTTGAAGATGACGCGTTGCCAGCATTGGCGCAGGAATTTTCCGCCATTCTGGGCTTTATCGAGCAACTTAATGAAGTTGACGTGGATGGCATTGAGCCAATGACCTCTGTCACTCCGCAGCGCCTAAAACGCCGCACCGATGTTGTGACCGATGGCAGCCAACAAGCCGCCGTGATGAAAAACGCTCCCGATGCCCGTGAAGGGTTTTTTGCTGTGCCGAAGGTGGTTGAATAATGACTGATCTATCCAAGCTCACAATCGCCTCTTCCCGCGACGCATTGCGCAAGGGGGATGTATCATCCGCTGAATTGACCAACGCCTATCTCGGCGCGATTGAAGGCGCTGGTGCATTGAACGCTTTTGTCCATCACACGCCTGATATTGCAAAAGCACAAGCCGCTGCGGCTGATGTCAGGATTAAATCCGGCGACGCGCCTGATATGTGTGGTATCCCACTGGGCATCAAAGATCTGTTCTGCACCAAAGGCGTCCCGTCGCAGGCCGCGTCTGGTATTTTAAACGGGTTCAAACCCGAATACGAATCCACCGTCACGACCCAGTTGTTTGACGCGGGCGCCGTGATGCTGGGCAAGCTTAACATGGACGAATTTGCCATGGGGTCGTCGAACGAGACATCCGTTTATGGCAACGCCGTGAACCCGTGGAAATTTGATGATCGCGAATTGACCCCAGGTGGGTCATCAGGTGGGTCCGCGTCCGCAGTTGCTGCTGATCTTTGCCTCGGTGCCACGGGGACTGACACGGGTGGGTCGATCCGCCAACCTGCCGCGTTCACTGGCATCACTGGTATTAAGCCGACTTATGGCCGCGTGTCTCGATGGGGGGTAGTCGCATTTGCGTCGTCGCTCGATCAAGCTGGTCCGATGACCAAAGACGTCCGTGATAGCGCGATTATGCTCGAAGCCATGTGTGGTCACGACCCTAAAGACAGCACCAGCATGGATATGGCAGTGCCGAATTTTGAGGCTGCTTTGACGGGCGATATCAAAGGCAAGGTCATTGGTATTCCAAAAGAATATCGCATGGACGGTATGCCTGCCGAGATCGAAAAACTTTGGGAAGACGGCACCGGGATGCTTAAGGATGCGGGTGCGATCATCCGCGATATCACGCTGCCGCACACCAAATACGCGCTGCCTGCATATTATGTGATTGCCCCAGCCGAGGCGTCATCGAACCTTGCGCGTTATGACGGTGTGCGCTTTGGCCACCGTGCTAAGCTGGACGCTGGTGATGGCATCACTGAGATGTATGAAAAGACCCGCGCCGAAGGTTTTGGTGCCGAGGTGCAGCGCCGCGTGATGGTTGGCACATATGTTCTGTCCGCTGGTTTTTACGACGCCTATTACAACCGCGCCCGCAAGGTCCGTGCGTTGATCAAGCGTGACTTTGATCAGGTGTTTGCAGCTGGTGTTGACGCCATCCTGACGCCTGCAACCCCGTCTGCCGCGTTTGGTTTGGGCGACATGGTCGATGCTGATCCGATCCAGATGTATCTTAACGATGTATTTACGGTGACGGTCAACCTTGCAGGTCTGCCCGGTATTGCGGTGCCTGCTGGTGTGGACGCCAACGGCTTGCCGCTTGGGCTTCAGCTGATTGGTCGTCCGTGGGAAGAGGGCGATCTACTGAATGTCGCTTATGCGCTGGAACAGGCTGCCGGATTTGTAGCCAAGCCGCAAAAGTGGTGGTAAAGATCGTAAATACGTTTGTTTAGGGTAGGTGAATATCGTGAAAATGCTGGGCGTCGCAGTTATTGGTATGGTCATTTTACAGGCCTGCACCCCGCCGGTGCCTGCAAGCAACGCAGGACCAGGGTTTAGCAGCGCTGCCGATTTCGCCATGGAACGTGCCCGCCGTGACGCCGCTTTGGCCGCGTCTGGGTCCACGACATTTGCCGCCCCAGCGTCCGTGCAAACAGGTGCGATCGGATCGTCTGATCTGGCCGCTGCGGGCATTGGTCAAGCCGCGCCAAACGGCGCGCCGATGTCGGCGATGAAGCCATCGGCCAGCGTGGTTGCCGCTGCTGCGCCTGCCAGCAACAATGGTGCTATTTCGGACGAACAGGAATTTAGCGCCGTCTCCGGTCGCGAATCGATCGAGTCGGATGCGCAACGCCGTGCGACTCAAGCCGCTGCTCGCGAGCAAATCCAGCCAACTGCATTGCCTACCCGCCCTGCGGACACTGGCCCCAATATTGTTGACTACGCATTAAATGCGCCCAACCAAATGGGTCAAGAATGGTATTCACGGTCGATCTTTGGGACCCAAGCGCGGTTTCAGCGCAACTGCGTGAAATACATGTCGCCAGATGCCGCACAGCGCGATTTCTTGGTCAGTGGTGGACCGGAGCGCGATCGCAAGGGACTTGATCCTGATGGTGATGGCTTCGCCTGCGGATGGAATCCTGCACCGTTCTTGTTAGCAGCAGGCCGCTGACGGGCCTAACCTGCCAGCCCTCTAATTTCTTGTCGCCCAACTTTGGGCTGCGCAAGGGGGGGGCTGTGCCGTCGATCATCGTCATTCACTATACGGCCATGCCAGACACGGCGGCTGCCTGTCGCACGCTGTGCAACCCTGACACAGAAGTATCCGCCCATTACCTGATTGCCCCTGATGGCGAGGTCATGTCGCTGGTTGCCGAGGATATGCGCGCGTGGCATGCGGGAGCTGGGCGTTGGGGCGGGGTCACGGATGTGAACTCCGCATCTATTGGGATTGAGCTGTCAAATGATGGGTATTCGCCGTTTTCTGCGCCATTGATGGACAGCCTTTGCGATCTGATCGCGGGCATTATGACCCGCTGGAATATTCCGGCGCACCGCGTTATTGGCCATTCAGACATGGCCCCTGGCCGCAAGATCGACCCAGGTGCGCGGTTTGACTGGCAGCGCTTAGGGCGCATGGGCTTGGCTGTGTGGCCAACGGCTGTCGATCCCGCACCATTGGAACAGTTTGTGCCGCTTATGCAGCGCGCGGGCTTTACCGCCACAGATGACCCTGATCTGGCGCTGCACTGCTTTCGATTGCATTACCGCCCGCACGCCCATGGGCCGCCGTGTGCTGCTGACATGGCTTTGCTTACTGATTTGGCAAACCGATTCCCCGTTGACGCAAACGCGCCTAGCACGTAGCTGGCAGATGCGGGTGGTCGGATGGTCGCGGGGTGGTAACACCTCGAGGAAAGTCCGGACTCCATGAAAAGCACGGTGCTGGGTAATACCCAGCGGGGGTAACCCTAGGGATAGCGCCACAGAGAACAGACTGCCTTCTATATGGAGGTAATGGTGAAACGGTGGGGTAAGAGCCCACCGCGGATGTGGCAACACAGACGGCACGGCAAGCCCCACCGGGAGCAATGCCAAATAGGGGTCTCGTGTCGCTTGCGGCGTGGGTGCTTGGACCACAGAGACCCGGGTTGGCAGCTAGAGGCTGGTTGGTAACAATCAGTCCAGATGAATGATCATCTCGGGGCAGCGATGCCCTAGACAAAATCCGGCTTACAGACCACCCGCACTTTTCTATGGCTGCAGGCCGCCGATGCGGCGCTTTGCGGTTGACTCGGGGCCGCACGAGGGTAAAAGACGGCTTAATCAGATATACGTGCCGCGCGCCGCGTGGCCCTAAACCCAAGAAAGTGATGAGACATGGCGAAGCCTACCACCATCAAAATCCGCCTGAACTCCACTGCGGGAACTGGCCACTTCTACGTAACGAAGAAAAACGCCCGTACCATGACTGAGAAAATGGTCGTGCGTAAGTATGACCCAGTTGTACGCAAGCACGTGGAATACAAAGAAGGCAAGATCAAGTAACTGATCGCCTCTTATTAGAATTTGAAAGGGTCGTGCAGAAATGTGCGGCCCTTTTTGCTATGGTGTGCAGGTGGTTGTAGGTTAGCCAATCAGCAAAAAAATGGGGACGGTGCATTAGCACCGGCCCCTCTATTGTTTCAAACCTTTAGGTTTGATTATTCGCGGCCACCCATGAACATCAACAGGAACTGGAACATGTTGATGAAATCAAGGTAAAGGTTGATCGCGCCCATGATGGCGGCTTTGCCCAACCATTCGCTATCACCGTGTGCGGCGTGTGCGATGTAGTCGTTCTTGATCTTCTGTGTGTCATAGGCTGTGAGGCCCGCAAAGATCAGTACACCAATTGCGGATACAGCGAACATGATAGCAGGTGACTGCAGCCAGATGTTAACAACCATCGCAACGACGAGGCCAATAACGCCCATGATCAAAAAGCCACCCCAACCAGAAATGTCCTTCCTTGTGGTATACCCATAAAGCGACAAACCGGCGAAGGCGATTGATGTGATCAGGAATGTCTGCGCGATTGAAATCCCCGTGAATACAACGAAGATATAAGACATCGAGACACCCATCATCGCGGAGAATGCATAAAAGAACAGCTGCGCGCCAGCGGCGGACATGCGGTTAAGCATCGCGCTAAACGCGAAAATCATGATCAGCGGTGCGAACATCACGAGATAACGTGTCATGCCTGTGAACAGAGTTTGCATTAAGATTGCGTTATTACCTACGGCCCAAGCGGCCGCAAACGTCAGCAACAGACCTACGGACATCGTGCCGTAGACTTTATTCATATGGGCGCGAAGCCCTTCATCGATCTCGGCAGTGCGGACATTGCCCGCCGTGCGGATCGTATCAAATTGAGCCATTTCAGACCTCCAGTAAGCGCTGTGGTGCCATCAGCGGCAACCTTACAACCAATATTGGCTGAATTTGCTCAGTTTTCAAGAGGATCAACGCACGCAAGTCGCGAAAACTCTCTTAATTGTGCCGGAATGTCGCGGTTTGGTCACCGTGTCCAATGCGAAGGTGCGTCCCAAACCGGCCGAGCGGCCTCTGTTTCGGCTTGCTGCGCGGTAATACCGATGTCGCGAAGCTGATGCGCATCCAGTCCAGCCAAATCGCGCCGCTGCCTTCCCAAGGCGCGCCAAACGGTCAGGCGTGCCCAAAGGCTGGCGCGAGGGCGTGGGGTGCAAGAGTTGAGGCTTAGATCTGAAAAATCATGTCCTTTCGTGATGCGATTTGTGGTTCATATTTGAATGCTTGATGTATTGCGCTTTCCAACACTTAAGTGAAATAAATTTTTTTGGATAATGCATCAGGATAATTGATATGGCGCGAAATTTGGATTTAACGGCTCTGCGGTCCTTTGTGGCGGTGGCGGATGCGGGTGGCGTTACGCGGGCAGCGGGTTTTTTGAACCTGACGCAGTCTGCGGTCTCTATGCAGCTCAAGCGATTGGAAGACGGGCTTGGCATTGCGTTGCTTGACCGGTCCGCCCGTACCATCGCGTTGAACCCAATGGGTGAACAACTGCTGAGCTATGCCCGCCGGATGCTTGCGCTGAACGACGAAATCTATGGCCGCATGACGTCGACGGATTATGAAGGCGAGATTACGGTTGGCGTGCCAAGTGACATTATTTACCCTGCGATTCCGCTGGTATTGCAGCGCTTTGCACAAGCGTACCCGCGTTTGCGCATTAAACTGATATCGTCCAACACCAACCTGCTTAAGGCACAACATGCCCGCGGCGAGGTGGATATAATTCTGACGACAGAACCCGAAGGCACGCCGGGCCATCAGACCGTGACGAGGCGCAAGATGATCTGGATCGGCGCGCCAAATGGGCAGGCGGGGCGGGCGCGTCCGTTGCGGTTAGCGTTCTCAAGCGTCTGCCTATTTCGGACCACCGCGCAGCGCAGCTTGGATGCTGCGGGCATGCCGTGGGAAATGGCGATTGAAGGCGACGGTCAAACCGCGATTGAAGCGACAGTCAGCGCGGATTTGGCTGTGCATGCAAGCCTTGAGGGGACTGCGCCCAGCCATCTGTCACAAATTGATGCCAGCGCCGGATTGCCGCCGTTGGGCGAAATGGAGATCAATCTTTACCGTGGCGATGCAGGCGCTGGCCCTGCGCTGGATGATTTGGTTGCGATGATCACATCTGCATACCGCATGGGTCAGTTGCCGCAGGTCGTGTCGGCTTAATTCAGCTTGCGGGTGGTGGCCCCATTGTCACCACGACCTTACCTGTGGATTTGCGCGAGCGGAGCAATTCGAGCGCCTCTTGGGCTTGATCCAGCGGTAAAACATGGCTGACGTGGGGCTTCAATTTACCCGCAGTAAACATGTCCATCAGCGTGTTAATACTGTCCATCACAGTTTGCGGCGCAAACTTGAGGTATCCGCCCCAATAAAACCCAAGCACGTCGATGTTTTTGACCAAAATGATATTGGCGGGCACTGGCGGTACGTCCCCGCTAGCAAAACCGATGACGATCATGCGCGCCTTTGGTTTGCAGGCCCGCATGGCTGATTTGAACCCGTCGCCGCCAACTGGATCATAGACAACATCGGCCCCGCCCAGTGCTTTGACTGCATCGGTGAAATTACCCTGCGTGCTGTCAATCAAGTGATCGGCCCCTACGTTGCGTGCAACCGCAAGCTTATCAGCGCCGCGTGCAACTGCGATGACTTTGGCACCCAGTGCTTTGCCGATTTCGACCGCCGTAAGCCCAACACCGCCAGCTGCGCCCAAAACCAAGAGCGTTTCGCCTTTTTGCAGGCGTGCCCGATCTGTCAGCGCCAAATGGGATGTACCATAAGCCACATAAAACCCTGCGGCGACATCAGAGGGCATATTGTCTGGGACTGGTAAGCAATTTGCCGCTGGAAAAACACCAAATTCGGCCAATCCGCCGGAGCCACCAAACACCGCGACGCGGGATCCTATTGCTGGGGTATCAACGCTGTCGCCAAGGGAAACGACTGTTCCGCAGACTTCCATTCCCAACGAAAACGGGGGTTTGGGCGTATCTTGATAGGTGCCATTCGTCATTAGAAGGTCGGCAAAGTTTAAACCACATGCGTCGATTTTTAAAAGAACCTCGCCTTTTGACGGCGTCGGTTGTTGCGTGATGGCAAGTTGCGGACCGTCTGCAAAGTTGTCTACCTGAAATGCGCGCATATGATGCCCCTTTGCCAAATGCTTAGTGTTCTTAATGGCTTTTTGCTATTTTATTGGCCCGATCCGAAGTAATTGTCGACCACAATCGGTTCTGTAAGTGAGAAATTAGCTTTTTACCTGTCCTAAAGGTCAGGTAGCGCGCTGCAACCGTTGCGTGTTTTATCGCAGAGGAGGCACAGAGGACTGAGCCGGAAGCGCTCGACCCTTTTGATTTGCCACTTTACCAACAGTTGAATTTTTGAAGTTAGGAATAGATCCATGAAGCATCATGTAGACGTCCATGTCGGTAAACGCATTCGTCAACGTCGCTGGATGAATGGCACGACCCAGCAACAGTTGGCAGAGGCTGTTGGGATCAAATTTCAGCAAATCCAGAAATATGAAACAGGCATGAACCGCGTCAGCGCCTCCCGTCTTTGGGACATCGCGAACGTGTTGACCGTGCCAGTATCGTTCTTTTTTGAGGGTCTAGACGCATCCGCTGCCCAACCCGGCGAAGGCGACGTGCCAAGCGATGTTCTGACAGACAAAGAGGCGTTGGAATTGTTGCGGTCGTATTATGCTATTCCTGAAAATCAGCGTCGCCGCCTATTCGATTTGGCCCGCGTTTTGAGCGAAGTCGCTTAAGGCTGCTTGACCAGTGGGGGGTCTGCGCGTTACCGATTGTTGAACAATAATAAGCAAACGGTAGCGCGAAATGCTCTCTATAGATAAAGCAACACAGCAAGATATCGTACGCGTCGCGCATTTGCTTGCAGACGTTGCGCGCGTCCAAACCTTACGTTTGTTTCGTACGCCTGATCTCGTTTCAGACGATAAATCCAAACCTGATGCGATTTTTGATCCCGTCACCGAAGCGGACCGTGCGGCAGAGGCCGCGATGCGCGCGATTCTAGAGGTTGAGCGCCCTGATGATGGTATTTTGGGCGAAGAAATGGGCACGAGTGCGGGGACGTCTGGCCTAACTTGGGTGCTTGATCCGATTGATGGCACGCGTGGATATATCAGCGGAACACCGACGTGGGGTGTTCTTATCGCCGTTTCAAATGTAGCTGGTCCGCAGTTTGGCATCATTGATCAACCTTATATCGGCGAGCGATTTGTGGGTGGGTTTGGCCACGCCACATTGACTGGCCCGCACGGCACAACCCCATTGGTGACCCGTGCGCGCACCCATTTGCCAGACGCGACTTTACTTTCCACCTTCCCAGAAGTGGGCACGCCGTTGGAACGTCGCGCGTTCGAGGCGGTGTCCAAAGCAGTAAAGCTGACCCGCTATGGCATGGACTGTTACGGCTATGCATTGCTGGCCGCGGGGCAGGTCGACTTGGTGATCGAGGCTGGTTTGCAGCCCTACGACATTCACGCCCCGATTGCCGTGATTAAGGCCGCGGGCGGCATTGTATCAAATTGGCAGGGTGGCGTGGCGCATCTTGGGGGTCGCGTGATTGCTGCGGCAAACGCGGATGTGCACGCGGTTGCATTGGCCACATTGCAGGAGATTATTGATGGCTGACGTGATCTTGCGCGGCGCGGATGTTGTTCTGACAATGGATGACACCCGTAGTCGCCAGCGCGGCGTTGATATTCATCTTTCTGGCGGTGTCATTGCGGCGATCGGTCCTGATTTGGTTGTTGAAGGCGCTGAGATTGTTAATGTATCGGGCTGTGTCGTCACGCCTGGTTTGGTCAATACCCACCATCATCTTTATCAATCGCTGACCAAGGCTGTGCCTGGTGGTCAAGACGCGCTGCTGTTTGGCTGGCTGCAAACGCTTTATCCGATTTGGTCCAAATTTGGCCCAGAAGAGATGTATATCTCTGCCCAAGTTGGCTTGGCCGAGCTTGCATTGTCGGGTTGCACATTGACGTCGGATCATCTGTATCTTTATCCAAACGGGTCGCGCTTGGATGATACGATTGCCGCTGCGTCCGAGGTTGGGCTGCGGTTTCACCCGACGCGTGGCGCCATGAGCATCGGCGAGAGCAATGGGGGCTTGCCACCTGATGCATTGGTCGAGGCAGAGCCTGCCATTCTGGATGACTGCATTCGTGTCATTGATGCGTTTCATGACGCAAGCGAGGGCGCGATGGTCCGCGTCGGCGTTGCCCCCTGTTCCCCGTTTTCCGTGAGCCGTGATTTGATGCGTGACGCTGCCATATTGGCCCGCGACAAAGGTGTCATGATGCATACTCATCTGGCCGAAAACGACGAAGATATAACCTATTCATTGGAAAAATTTGGCTGCAGGCCCGGTCAATACGCCGAGGATCTGGGCTGGACGGGTGACGACGTCTGGCATGCGCATTGCGTTAAACTGGACGGCCAAGAGATTGATTTATTCTCGAGATCAGGCACAGGCGTGTCGCATTGTCCGTGCTCAAATTGCCGCCTTGGTTCAGGGATCGCGCCTATTCGCCAAATGCGCGACGCGGGCGTTAAGGTCGGACTTGGGGTTGATGGGTCAGCCAGCAATGACACGGGCAATCTGATGGGTGAAGCCCGCCAGACCATGCTGTTGCAGCGCGTGCAAAACGGTGCTGATGCCATGTCCGCAGATGAGGCACTGTTTATTGCCACCCGTGGCGGCGCGCAGGTGCTTGGACGGGTGGATTGTGGCCAGATTGCCGTCGGACTGCGTGCAGATATCGCAATCTGGGATGTTACTGGCATTGAATCTGCTGGAAGTTGGGACCCCGCGGCTTTGGTGCTTGCTGGCCCCAATAAAGTACGGGATTTGTTTGTTGAAGGCCGCCGCGTTGTCGCGGGCGGTCGCATGATGACGATTGATTTGGGTGCTGTGATAGCCCGCCAAAACACATTGGCCACAAAGTTGGCGTTAGGATAATTTATTCGCGTACTGGCAATAATTTTGGGGCTCTCCGCCTGTGTGCCAATTATTATCCCCATTCCTATAGCAACCGTTTCAAACCAGCAGGTCCGCACGTTGGTTTGAAGTCAGGCGCCTGATGCGGGCTTTGATGCCCAATTTCAAAATGTACGCAGCAAACCAATTGCACATAATGCCCAATTGGCAGCCGTCGCCCGCGCCCATGCTGTTGATATGGATAGGCGCGGTTATTTTTCACATAATTCGCCTGAAGGTATCAGCTCTGGTGCCCGTGCGGCGGTGGCGGGTATTCCGGCCTGCGGCATTGGCGAAAACATCGCCAAGGGGCAAATGTCTTCTGTCGAAGTCTTTGCCGGATGGATGGCATCCGAAGGCCACCGTCGCAATATGGTGAACACAGGCATGGCAAGCTACGGGCTTGGCCGTGCGGGCGATACGTGGGTATTGATGCTGTATCAGCCCTGCTGACGTACGCCCGCGATCCAGACATCGCGAATGGCCCTATCATCGCCCATCATGATGGTCGGGAATAGCGCATCCCAAACGTCGGTGGCGCGCGCATGACGCTGTGCGATTGCGGGAGTCGACGCAAGGTTCAGCACGGTGATATCCGCCGCCGAGCCCGCGCCCAAGTGTCCGATTTCGCCAGATTTGTGCAGTACTGCGGCGGACCCTTCGGTCGCCATCCACATCAATTGTGCAGGGTGTAACGCGGTGCCGCGCAACTGCCCGATCTCGTAGGCCGCAGCCATTGTGTGCAACATCGAAAACGATGATCCGCCGCCTGTGTCTGTCGCCAGTCCTGTGCTAATACCTCGCGCCGCAAGGCCCAGCGTGTCGAATAATCCTGACCCAATGAAGGTGTTGGATGTGGGGCAGTGGACCAAGCCGCCGCCAATTTCGGATAGCCGATCAATCTCGCGTGGTTCCAGGTGGATGGCATGCCCATAAATGCCTTTTGCGCTGAGCAATCCGTGGGCCTCGTAGGTATCCAAATAATCGCGCGCGGTTGGGAACAGATCGCGCACCCATGCAATCTCGTCGTGCTGTTCGGACAGGTGCGTCTGCATCAGGCAATCTGGGTTTTCAGCCCAAAGCGCGCCAAGTGCTGCCAGCTGGTCGGGGGTCGACGTCGGTGAAAATCGCGGTGTGATCGCATAAGTTGCCCGCCCATTGCCATGCCATTTCTCCAACAAGGCTTTGCTATCGTCATAGGCCGTCTGCGCCGTGTCGCGCAGGGTATCTGGTGCGTTCCGGTCCATACAGGTTTTGCCTGCGATCACAGCCATGCCGCGTGTGGCGGCTGCATCGAAAAACGCGTTCACGCTGGTTGGATGGATCGTGCAAAAGCTGGTCAGCGTTGTGGTGCCATGTGCGATTGCCAAATCACAGGTCCGGCCTGCGATCTCGGTTGCGTAATCGGCGTCGCCAAAGCGGCTTTCTTCGGGGAAAGTATAGGTGTTGAGCCAGTCAATAAGTTGCTTGCCCCAGCTCGCAATCATCGCAGTTTGTGGGTAATGCATATGCGCATCGATAAAGCCTGCGGTTATCAGGTCGGTCCCGTAATCGGTGATTTGTGCGTCCGGATGGGCAGATTTCAGCGAGCTTGCGTCATCAACGGCTGTAATCTGGCCGTCCTCGACCAACACAGCGCCGGCGCTGATCACATGCACGCAGTCTTCCCACGCGTCGACCAACGGTTGGCCAGTAAATTGCAGGGTCGTTCCAAATAAAAGCTGTTTTGTCATAATATCACCTTAGGCCGTGCAGCGCCGCGCTGTAAATCGCCAGTAATTGGCTTACCGCCGCTTGTGCGATGTTCGCAAGACGTTATGTTGCCCAAAGACGGACAAAGGAGGCGGCGCGATGACTGATGTACCTGATGACATCGACGACGAAGCCTTTGGTATTTCCGACCGTCTAGTCGCCGACGTAATGAGCGCGGTGGAGACTGGACAATCCGTCTATGTTGACGCTTTGCTTGACCCGCTGCACCCTGCCGATATTGCCCACCTGATCGAACTGATCGACAGCCGCCAGCGGCGCGATTTGTTGAGTGTGTGGAAAGGTGGCATGGACGGCGATGTTCTGTCCGAACTGGATGAAAAGCTGCGCGAAGAGGTCATCGAAAGCCTTGCCCCCGATGAATTTGCTGACGCCGTCCGCGAGCTGGAAACCGATGACGTTGTTGATTTGGTTGAATATCTGGACGAGGAACAACAAGAGGCCGCTCTGGATGCGCTGGATGCTGGTGACCGTGTCGCGGTTGAACAGGCGCTGTCATACCCAGAGGAATCCGCTGGTCGTCACATGCAGTCCGAACTTGTCCGCGCGCCGGATCATTGGACTGTTGGTGAGGCGATTGATTTCTTGCGGTCTGATGACGTTGACCTGCCAGACCAGTTTTACCACGTGATCCTTGTTGATCCGCGCCTTAAGGCCGTGGGCTATGTCACGTTGGGCCGGTTGCTGTCATCGCGCCGCGACGTGCCGTTGTCGGATATTGTCGAAGACACGTTCCGCACCTTTCACGTCAATCAGGACGTTGAAGAAGTCGCCCAAGCGATCAACCACTATCACATGATCACCGCCCCCGTGGTCGATGATGACGACCGCATTGTTGGCGTGATTACCATCGATGACGCGATGGCGTTTCTGGAAGAAGAAGCGGAAGAAGACATTTTGCGCCTTGCCGGTGTTGGCGAAGGGTCATTGTCTGACCGCGTTATTGCGACCACTCGCCAACGGTTTCCGTGGTTGGCGGTGAACCTTGTGACTGCGATCTTTGCTTCGCTGGTGATTTCGATGTTTGAAGATACGATCTCGGGGTTTGTCGCCTTGGCTGTGCTGATGCCGATCGTCGCATCGATGGGCGGCAATGCAGGTACGCAGTCGTTGACGGTCGCCGTGCGCGCGCTTGCGACCCGCGATTTGACAGGGGCAAACGTTTGGCGGGTTATCCGCCGTGAAGCGCTTGTTGGACTGGTGAATGGTATGATCTTTGCCGTTGTGATGGGCATCGTGAGCGCGGTTTGGTTTGGTACCCTGATGCTTGGTGTTGTGATCGCCGTGGCGATGGTGATTAACATGGTTGTTGCAGGGCTTGCGGGCACAATGGTGCCGGTGTTGCTTGAACGGGGCGGCGTTGACCCTGCACTGGCGTCGGGTGCATTTGTGACCACCGTCACAGACGTCATCGGATTTTTCGCATTTTTGGGATTGGCATCAGCATGGCTACTTTAACTGAACGCAAGGACGCCGCGCGCAAAGCTGCCTTTGCCCGCCGCAAAGTTGCGCATGATAGCGGGGTTGGCACAGCGGCATATCTTAGTGCATTTCTGGCAGGCCACCGCGGTGTGCCGCTTGCGGGATATATGGCGATGCGTACTGAAATTGACCCGACCGCCGCGATGGAAGAGGCGTCAGCGCATGGTCCCGTTGGTGTCCCTATGATCCTTGGGGCTGGTCAACCGCTGAAGTTCCGCCTGTGGGAACCGGGCGTTGAGATGATCGCAGGAGAATTTGGTGCGTTTATTCCGGCTGAGGGCGATTGGATGACACCTGAAATCGTCATCGTGCCTTTGGTGGCCTATGATTTAACTGGCGGGCGACTTGGCTATGGTGGTGGGTTTTACGACCGGACCTTAGAGGGGCTGCGCGCCAATCAAGCGACGCTTGCGATCGGCTTTGCCTACACCGCGCAACAGGCTGACAGCATCCCGTTGGAACCAACGGATCAACCGCTTAATCTGATGATTACCGAGAGCGGTCAAACATCGTTCTAACAAGCGTTTTCAGGCTAAGATTTGGAAACCCAAAATTCTTGTAGAAGAAATGCGCCGTTACCCGTAACAGGGGCCTATGAAGATACTTTTCCTAGGTGATGTGATGGGCCGCGCAGGCCGGACGGCGGTGATTGATCACCTGCCACGACTGCGGCGTGATTGGCGGCTTGATTTTGTTGTGGTCAATGGTGAAAACGCGACCGGCGGTATGGGGCTTTCGGGCGCCCATGCTAAGACGTTGCTGGATGCCGGCGTTGATGTGCTGACGCTGGGCGACCATGCGTTTGACCAAAAGGACATGATGACGTTTGCGACGCATGAGCCGCGTATCATCCGTCCGCTGAATTTCTCCAAGGCTGCACCGGGTGTTGGGGTGCGTGTGTTCCCCGCGACCCAAGGTCGCAAGGTCATGGTGACCCAAGCGCTGGGCCAAGTGTTTATGAAACGCCCCTTTGATGACCCGTTTTCGGCGCTGGACGCCGTGTTGCGCCAATACCCGATGGGGGGCGCAGTTCAAGCAAGCCTTGTGGACATTCACTGTGAAGCCACGTCTGAAAAGATGGCTGTCGGTCATTTCTGTGATGGCCGCGCCAGCATCGTTGTGGGCACACATACCCATGTGCCAACTGCCGACGCGATGATCTTGTCTGGCGGCACTGCGTTTCAGTCAGATGCAGGCATGTGCGGCGATTACAATTCAGTCATCGGCATGGATAAAGCCGAGCCTTTGCGCCGTTTTATCACCGGTATGCCAAAGGAAAGGTTCACGCCCGCCGCATCAGAAGCGACGTTGTCGGGCCTTTACGTGGAAACCGATGACCGCACAGGTAAGGCCGCGCGGGTTGAAATGGTTCGCCAAGGTGGCCGATTGTCTGCCGCTGGCCCCGCATGAATGAACGCGCCCGCCTAACGATTATTCTGGTATTTCTTGGTGCGGGCTGGGGCATGACCCAACCGCTGACCAAGATCACAGTAGGCGCAGGATACCTGCCGTTTGGGCTCATTTTCTGGCAACTGGCGATTGGAGCAGTGCTGACAAGCACCTTGTTGCTGATCCAGCGCAAGCCGCTGCCGCTATCGGCCAAAACCTTCGGGTTTTTTGCGATGATCGCCCTGATCGGGACGCTGATCCCGAATACTGCCAGCTACCGTGCCGCATTTTTCCTACCAGCGGGGGTCATGTCAATTGTGATCGCGACCATTCCGATGCTCGCCTTCCCGATTGCGCTCGCGCTGGGTACTGATTGGTTCACATGGCGACGCATGGCCGGGTTGTCGCTGGGCCTTTTGGGTGTCAGTCTGATCGCATTCCCCGAAGCGAGCCTGCCAGACCGCGCAATGGTCGCGATCCTGCCTTTGGCCCTGATCGCGCCGCTTTGCTATGCAATCGAGGGGAATGTTGTCGCGAAATGGGGCACAGGCGGGCTTGATCCGGTGCAATTACTTTGTGGTGCGTCATGTCTGGGAACCGCAATTGCGTTGCCGTTGGCACTGTCCACGGGCCAGTTCATTGACCCGCGCCCACCTTACATTCTTGCGGATTTAGCGTTTCTGCTGTCGTCGCTGATCCATGTGTCGGTCTATATCACCTATGTTTGGCTTGTTGGGCGTGCAGGGGCAGTATTCGCGGGGCAGGTGTCCTATCTTGTGACCGGCTTTGGCGTCATCTGGGCGATGCTGCTGCTTGGCGAAAGGTATTCTGGCTGGGTTTGGGCTGCGTTGGTGCTGATGCTCTGTGGGATCGCACTTGTGCGCCCACGCCACGTTGATGCTGAAATTGAAACATGATTGATCTGATTTCCCTGTCGCAGGCGCAAGGCGCTTGGCTGACCTTGGCCGTTGTCGCCGTGATGTTCGTGATGTTCTTGCGCGAAGTCTATCCAACCGAAGTCGTCGCGTTGATCGGCGTATCCACGTTACTTGTCACAGGCGTGTTGTCATATGACGATGCGGTCATGGCCTTGGCGAACCCTGCGCCGTGGACGATTGCGGCGATGTTCATCATCGTGGGGGCGTTGGTGCGTACAGGCGCGTTGAATGCGTTTACGCGCATGGTTGAACGCCAAGCGGTGAAAAACCCTGCGCGTGCAATTGGCGGATCGCTGGTGTTTGTGGCCTTTGCCAGTGCAATTATGAACAATACACCGCTGGTGGTTGTCATGATCCCTGTATTCGTTCAATTGGCCAAAACCTTGGGTACATCAGCGTCTAAGCTGCTGATTCCGCTTAGTTATGCAGCGATCGTGGGTGGGACGATGACCCTGCTGGGTACCTCGACAAACCTATTGGTTGACGGCGTGGCTCGCGCATCGGGGATGAAGCCGTTTGGTATATTGGAAATTTTTCCCATCGGTTTGGTCGTCGTCACATGGACGTTTATCTATCTGTATTTTGCGGGGCCGCGCCTGCTGCCTGACCGCGCAAGCATGGCGACTCTACTGTCTGACCGGTCCAAAATGCGGTTCTTTTCCGAGGCGGTCATTCCCCTTGAAAGCAACCTAATTGGTCGCGATGTTATGGGTGTGCAATTGTTCAAACGCGATGGCGTACGCCTGATTGACGTCATCCGTGGCGACGCGTCGTTACGCCGTGATATGCAAGGTGTCGTTTTACAAAAGAATGACCGCGTCGTGCTGCGTACCGCCATGTCAGAACTGTTGTCGCTACAAGCAACCCCAGAATTACGCCGCGTAGATCAGGTATCGGCGGTCGAAACCACAACCGTCGAAGTCCTGATCACACCCAACTGTAAAATGGTTGGCCGCACGCTTGGGGCGATGCGCCTGCGCCGTCGCTATGCAGTTTACACGTTGGCCGTGCACCGTCGTGATACGAACATCGGGCGGCAGATGGACGATCTGGTCGTCCGCGTCGGGGATACCCTGCTGCTTGAGGGCTCGCCCGAGGATATCTCGCGGTTGGCCGATGATATGAACCTTGGTGACGTGTCCAAACCGTCTGAACGGGCGTTTCGCCGTGGCCGTGCATGGGTTGCGATTGCGACATTGCTGTCGGTTGTGGTTCTCGCCGCACTGAATGTCGCCCCCATTTTGATGCTCGCGATGGTTGGCGTGACGGTTGTTTTGATGGCAGGCTGCATCGACGGAGAAGAGGCATTTTCGTACATTGACGGTCGCCTGCTTGCGCTGATTTTTGCGATGCTTGGGGTCGGAGGCGCGCTGCAATCTTCTGGCGCCGTGGCAATGATCGCTGACGCCATTTCGCCTGTGATGACCGTGCTGCCGCCGTTCTTTGTGGTGCTTTCGGTTTATCTGCTGTCATCACTGCTAACCGAATTGGTCAGCAATAATGCGGTTGCCGTGGTGATGACGCCGGTGGCGATTGGGCTGGCCACGGCGCTGGGCGTTGATCCACGTCCGCTTGTGGTCGCCGTGATGATTGCCGCAAGCGCCAGTTTTGCGACCCCAATCGGATATCAAACCAACACGCTTGTTTATGGCCCCGGTGGATACAGATTCGCGGATTTCCTAAAATTCGGTATCCCGCTAAATCTATCGCTTGCACCCATCGTAAGCTTTGTGATCCCGATGATCTGGCCGCTCTGATTTTTTCTGAGTAAAAATATGTCCGCCGGAGGCTTGGTTTTGAAACAAAACCAATTAACAACACCTGCTTGATCCGCTCCCCTGATGTGGCATAAGACGGACCAAATCAAAGACGAATAGGATATCGACATGGCTGGCCACTCAAAATGGGCGAATATTCAGCACCGCAAAGGTCGCCAAGACAAACTGCGCTCTAAGCTGTTTTCAAAATTGGCCAAGGAAATCACTGTGGCCGCCAAGATGGGCGACCCTGACCCGGACAAAAACCCGCGCCTGCGGATGGCCGTCAAAGAGGCCAAATCCTTGTCTGTGCCAAAGGATGTAATTGATCGCGCGATCAAGAAATCCGAAGCGGGCGAAGGCGATAACTACGACGAAATCCGTTACGAAGGTTATGGCCCCAGCGGTGTGGCCGTGATCGTCGAGGCGATGACCGACAACAAAAACCGCACCGCGTCTGTGGTTCGATCTACGTTTTCCAAAAACGGTGGCAACTTGGGCGAAACCGGATCAGTCGGCTTCATGTTCGATCGCATGGGTGAGGTGGTTTACCCTGCGTCCGTTGGCGACGCAGACACAGTGATGATGGCAGCGATTGAAGCGGGTGCAGATGACGTGCAGACGGACGAAGACAACCACGTGATTTATTGCCTCGACACAGACCTGAACGATGTGTCCAACGCCTTGGAAAAAGAGTTGGGCGAAAGTGAATCCACGAAGCTGATCTGGAAGCCCAACATGACCACCGAGCTTGACATCGACGGGTTCACCAAACTGATGAAGCTGTTGGATATTCTGGAAGAAGACGACGACGTGCAGAGGGTCACCACGAACATGGATGTATCCGACGACGTAATGGCCTCGTTCGAAGGCTAAACCGCGATTGTAGTGTGAAAATTACGGGCGTGGTCAGCGATGGCCGCGCCCTTGTTATTTGCCCTGTCGCCTGTCACGGATTGTCTATGCAACAAGCCCGCGCCTCACGCCCTATGTTGGGCATTTTCTGGATGGTTCTCACCGGCCTAATGTTTGTTGCCGTCACGGCCATTGTGAAATACATAGGCTCTGATCTGCCAGCCGCCGAAGCCGCGTTTCTGCGGTATTTGCTCGGTCTTATTTTCGTTATCCCGATGATCCGCCCGATCCTGCGCGCCCGTCTAGATCGCCGACAGATCATGCTGTTTAGCCTGCGCGGCTTTGTGCATACCGGCGCTGTTATATTGTGGTTTTACGCCATGTCGCGCATTCCTTTGGCCGAGGTCACCGCGATGAATTACCTCAGTCCGGTTTACGTGGCCATTGGGGCCGCGCTGTTTTTGGGTGAACGTTTGCCGCCACGTCGCATGGTTGCCGTGGGTGTGGCCTTGATCGGTGCGATGATCATTTTGCGCCCCGGCATGCGTGTACTAGACCCTGGCCATATCGCGATGCTGTTCACAGCCCTTGGGTTTGCTGGGGGCTATTTGATCGCCAAACTGATGTCCGGCGAAGTGTCTGCTGCCGTCGTTGTCGGCATGTTGTCGATCATGGTGACGATTGGCTTGGCGCCCTTTGCTTACGTCGTTTGGGTGACACCGACGTTTGCGCAAGTTGGGTGGATGTTCTTGGTTGCTTGTTTTGCAACCGCTGGCCATTACTCCATGACACTGGCCTTCGCCGCAGCCCCATTGACCGTCACGCAGCCTGCGACGTTTCTGCAGCTTGTTTGGGCAGTCATCTTAGGCGCCGTTATTTTCGCAGAACCCATCGATGGTTGGGTCATTTTAGGCGGCGTTGTGATCATGGCCTCAGTCAGTTTTATCACATGGCGCGAGGCAGTCGCACAGCGCAAAAAACGATCGTAATTTTTTATTGATTGACGAGTCAATAAAAACTAGAAATATTTGCCCTGTCTTTGATGGGGTGAATTATGCCGAAATTAGGAATGGAATCAATCCGCCGCGCCGCCCTTGTTAAGGCGACGATTGCGGAAATTGGTGCAGCTGGATCGCTGGATGTATCCGTAAGCCGGATTGCTAAGCGTGCGGGTATGTCATCCGCATTGGCCCATCATTATTTCGGTGGCAAGAACCAGATTTTTGAGGCGGCAATGCGCCAGATTTTGCGCGATTATTCTGCTGAGGTACGCACCGCCTTGGCTGCGGCCACTGATCCTGCTGCCCGCGCGCGCGCGATTGTGCGCGCGAACTTTGCTCAATCTTGTTTTGATCCCGCCACCGTTTCTGCATGGATGACATTCTATGTGCAGGCGCAAACCAACCCTGATGCGCTGCGTCTTTTGCGCGCGTATCAGCGTCGGCTGCGGTCAAATTTGACCCATGCGCTGCGCCCGCTTTGCGATGATCCGCGCGGCGCTGCCGATACATTGGCCGCATTGATTGATGGCTTATATATTCGTGCTGCGCTGACGGCCCCAGATGCCAACCCAGAGCGAACCGCGCTCAATGTCCTGACAACTTTGACAAAGGGCGCCGCATGACCCAGCCGAATATCCTGATCATCATGGTGGACCAGTTGAACGGAACGCTGTTCCCTGATGGCCCCGCAGATTGGTTGCATGCGCCGAACCTTAAGGCCTTGGCCGCGCGCTCAACACGGTTTGCAAATGCCTATACCGCGTCGCCGCTGTGTGCGCCTGCACGGGCCTCATTTATGTCTGGTCAATTGCCCAGTCGCACTGGCGTTTACGATAACGCCGCCGAATTTGCATCGTCGATCCCGACTTATGCGCATCATTTGCGCCGCGCCGGATACCAGACCTGTCTGTCAGGAAAAATGCACTTTGTTGGCCCCGATCAGATGCACGGGTTCGAGGACCGTTTGACCACTGACATCTATCCGGCCGATTTCGGCTGGACCCCCGATTACCGCAAACCCGGTGAAAGGATCGATTGGTGGTATCACAATATGGGCTCGGTCACTGGCGCAGGCGTGGCCGAGATTTCCAATCAAATGGAATATGACGACGAGGTCGCCTATCACGCGACCCGCAAGCTTTATGACCTGTCGCGCGGCGGCGATGCCCGCCCATGGTGTCTGACCGTCAGTTTTACGCATCCGCATGATCCCTATGTTGCCCGCAAGAAATACTGGGACCTCTACGAGAATTGCGACCACCTGATGCCAGACATCGGCCCGATCCCCTACGCCGATCAAGACGCCCATTCGCAGCGCATTTTGGACGCCAATGACCGTGATAACTTTAACATCACCGAAGACCATATCGTCCGCGCTCGCCGCGCATATTTCGCGAACATCAGCTACATCGACGACAAGGTCGGCGAGATATTGCAAACCCTGAAAGACACCCGCCAAGAGGCAAAGATCATCTTTGTGTCAGATCACGGCGATATGCTTGGGGAACGTGGGCTGTGGTTCAAAATGTCATTCTACGATGGGTCAGCGCGCGTGCCTCTGATGATTTCAGCTCCTGAAATGGAACCTGGCCTTACGACCACCCCTGTCAGCAGCGTCGACATTCTACCAACTCTTTGTGATTTGGCGGGCGTTGATATGGACGAGGTCATGCCGTGGACTGACGGTCAATCCATCGTTCCATTGGGGCAGGGGGCTGAGCGCACGGACCCGGTCGCGATGGAATACGCCGCCGAAGGATCGTATTCCCCGCTGGTGTCGCTGCGCTATGGCAAATGGAAATACAACCGCTGCAACCTTGATCCTGATCAGTTGTTTGACATGATTGCGGACCCGCACGAGCTGACCAATCTTGCAGAACACCCTGATCATCAAGGCACCGTCACCCAACTGCGCGCTAAATCCGAAGCCCGCTGGGATATCGACGCATTTGACGCGTCTGTGCGCCAATCCCAAGCTGGGCGCTGGGTCGTCTACGAGGCGCTGCGCAATGGGTCCTATTATCCATGGGATTACCAACCGCTGCAAAAAGCGTCCGAACGGTACATGCGCAACCACATGAACCTGAACGTCCTTGAAGATAATAAACGTTTCCCACGCGGCGAATAATCGCCTCGCTTTTTTCAAAATACTCCCCCCGGAGGGCCCCATGATTATCCAACCAACCGCGTCCCATTTCATTGATGGCAAATATGTCGAAGACACTGCAGGTGATGCGATCCCTGTGATCTATCCCGCAACCGGTGAACTCATCGCGACCGTCTATAGTGCGACACCCGCGATCATTGATCTGGCCCTCGCGTCGGGAACACGCGCACAAAAAGAATGGGCGTCTTGGACGGCCACCGATCGTGGCCGCGTATTGCGCCGTGCCGCAGATATCATGCGCGACCGCAACCATGACTTATCAGTTTTGGAAACTTATGACACTGGCAAACCCTATCAGGAAACGTCTGTTGCGGACGCCACATCGGGTGCTGACGCGCTGGAATATTTTGGTGGTCTGGCAGCTAGTATCACCGGCGAGCATATCCAACTGGGTGAAGATTTTGTCTATACACGCCGCGAGCCGCTTGGCGTTTGCGTCGGTATTGGTGCGTGGAACTACCCGACCCAAATAGCCAGCTGGAAAGCAGCGCCAGCGCTGGCTTGCGGCAATGCAATGGTGTTCAAACCGTCCGAAACAACGCCACTTTGCGCGCTAAAAGTCGCGGAAATTTTGATCGAGGCAGGCGCGCCTGCTGGTGTCTACAACGTTGTCCAAGGGTACGGTGCGGTCGGCGCATCGCTAGTCACTGACCCGCGCGTCGCCAAGGTGTCGCTGACAGGTTCGGTGCCGACGGGCCGCAAAGTTTATGCCGCCGCAGCCGCGGGTATCCGCAATGTCACGATGGAATTGGGCGGCAAATCCCCGATTGTCATTTTTGATGATGCCGATCTGGAAAATGCGGTTTCTGGCGCGATCTTGGGGAACTTCTATTCCTCTGGCCAAGTCTGTTCCAACGGCACCCGTGTGTTTGTGCAAAAGGGCATCAAAGACACGTTTCTTGCCCGCATGGTGGAACGGCTTAAGGGTGTCAAAATGGGCGATCCACAGGACCCAGACGTAAACTTTGGCCCGATGGTTTCAGAACGACAGCGTGACATTGTGGCGGACTATATCAAGAAAGGCATCGCTGAGGGCGCCCGTTTGGTCGCAGGTGGTTCTGTTGTGAAAGGCGATGGGTATTTCATCGAGCCGACTGTTTTTGCCGATGTGACCGACGACATGGCGATTGCCCGCGAAGAGATATTTGGCCCAGTGCTGTCTGTCCTTGAATTTGATACCGAAGAAGAGGCGCTCGCGCGGGCCAATGACACGGAATACGGCTTGGCTGCTGGTGTGTTCACCGCCGACTTGACCCGTGCGCATCGTATGGTCGCGGGATTTGAGGCAGGCACCTGCTATATCAACACCTATAATCTTGCCCCAGTTGAGGCTCCGTTTGGGGGCTCCAAACAATCGGGTGTTGGTCGCGAAAATTCCAAGGCAGCGATTGAACATTACTCCCAGATTAAGGGCGTCTATGTCGCCATGGGCGATGTGGAGGCGCCGTTTTGAACGCTGACTATGTAATCATCGGCGCAGGGTCTGCGGGCTGCGCGATCGCGTACCGTTTGGCTGAGGCAGGCAAGCAGGTGTTGATTATTGAACACGGCGGAACTGACGCCGGACCGTTCATTCAAATGCCAGCCGCGCTGTCTTATCCGATGAACATGAAGATGTACGATTGGGGCATGTCGACCGAACCTGAACCGCATCTGGATGGCCGTTCCTTGGTCACTCCACGCGGTAAAGTCATTGGTGGGTCATCGTCGATCAACGGTATGGTTTATGTGCGCGGCCATGCCCGCGATTATGATCATTGGGCCGAAAGTGGCGCGCAAGGCTGGGCATATGCTGACGTGCTGCCCTACTTCAAACGTATGGAAAATTGGCATTCTGGCGGGCATGGTGGCGATAAAACATGGCGAGGGCGCAAAGGCCCGCTGCACGTTACTCGTGGGCCGCGCATCAATCCATTGACCCGTGCGTTTGTAAAGGCAGGCAAACAAGCAGGGTATCCGGTCACTGGCGACTATAACGGCGCGCAGCAAGAAGGCTTTGGCCCCTTTGATGCAACCATTTGGAAAGGCCGTCGTTGGTCCGCTGCAAATGCGTATTTACGTCCAGCGCTAAAGCGTCCCAATTGCACGTTGATCCGTGCTTTTGCCCGTAAAATCGTAATCAAAGATGGGCGCGCTGTTGGGGTTGAGGTGGAACGCGGTGGCAATGTTGAAGTGATCAGCGCCAACGCCGAAGTGATCGTGGCGGCGTCGTCGCTGAACTCTCCTAAGTTGCTGATGCTGTCGGGTATTGGCCCTGCGGCGCATTTAGCCGAACATGACATCGACGTGGTCGTTGACCGCGCTGGCGTAGGCCAAAACCTACAAGATCATCTGGAACTTTACATCCAACAGGCCGCGATCAAACCTGTGTCGTTGTTCAAACATTGGAACCTGTGGGGCAAGGCCGTGATCGGGGCGCAATGGCTGTTTACCAAAACCGGCCTTGGCACGTCCAATCAGTTTGAAAGCGCGGCTTTCGTGCGCTCCAAAGCGGGTGTCGAATACCCCGATATTCAGTATCATTTTTTGCCGATGGCTGTCCGTTATGACGGCACAGCTGCTGCGGAAGGTCACGGATACCAAGCGCACGTTGGCCCAATGCGGTCCGTGTCGCGCGGCGAGGTTACGCTGCGATCGGCCGATCCGGCAGACAACCCGCGCATCCAATTCAATTATATGTCGGCGAAATCCGATTGGGAGGATTTCCGCACCTGTATTCGCCTGACCCGAGAAATTCTTGGCCAAAAAGCGTTTGCGCCATTTGCGGGCAAAGAAATTCAGCCAGGGGAAGACGTGCAATCTGACGAGGCGCTTGATGGCTTCATCCGCGAGCATGTCGAAAGCGCGTACCATCCTTGTGGCACCTGTAAGATGGGTGCGGCAAATGATCCGATGGCCGTGGTTGACGCCGAATGTCGCGTGATTGGTGTTGACGGATTGCGTGTTGCCGACAGCTCAATCTTCCCACGTATCACCAATGGTAACTTGAATGGCCCGTCGATTATGGTTGGCGAAAAGGCGGCTGATCACATCATTGGCCGTCAGCCGCTTGCGCCCGCAAATGATCGTCCGTGGATCAATCCGAATTGGGAAACGTCGCAGCGCTAGTCAGCTTTGCCCTCAACCACCGCCTGAAAGTTGTCAAAGAACTGATCAGCCATTTTTCGGGCAAAGCCACCGATGATCCGACTGCCAAGTTGCGCGAGCTTGCCGCCAACTTTGGCAGTCGCATTGTAGGTCAACTCGCAGCCCTCATCGACGGCCTTTAAGGTCACATCTGCGCCGCCCTTTGCGAAACCAGCGACGCCGCCTTTGCCTTCGCCGACGATTGTATAGGATTGGTCTTCTACGACGTTTTCCAACGTCACTTCACCGTGGAACGTGGCTTTCACTGGTCCAACTTTTTGTTTCACAGTCGCGGCAAATCCGGTTTCGGGGGTGCCGGTCAAGACCTCGCATCCAGGAATGCAGGCTTTCAGCGTGCCAGGGTTGTTCAGATGCGCCCAGACTGTTGCAATGTCTGCGGCAATGACTTTTGTGCCAGCCAATTCCATATGCGTATTCCTCTTTGTTTGGACAAGTTAGGACATGTTTGGGCTGGATTAGTCAACCTGATACGGCAATACGCCGCGCCGGTCAGGGTCAACGCGCAGTCGTCGCTCGAGCGGTGGAACGGAGCGTTGGTGACAGCTTTTGCGTTCACAGATCCGGCACGAAATCCCTATGGGTGCATAGGCGTCGGGCGCCGCACGGTCCATGTGGTCGGCATAGACGAGCGCGTCTGCATGACGGACTTCGCAGCCCAATCCGATGGCATAGCGCCGTGTCGGGGCGTTAAATGCGCCGCCTGATTTCGACACGTCCCGAGCAAGGCAGAAATACCGCGCGCCGTCGGGCGTTTCAGCCAATTGCCGCAAGAATTGCCCAGGTGTTTCGAACGCCGCGTGCACGTTCCACAGCGGGCAGGCGCCGCCATAGCGTGCGAACTGCAATGTCGTCGCAGAATGTCGTTTCGTGATAGTTCCAGCTTGATCTACCCGCACGAAAAAGAACGGGATGCCCTTGGCCGCAGGGCGTTGCAACGTGGACAATCTATGTGCCACTTGTTCAAGTGATGCGCCGAACAGTGCCGATAGAATTTCCAGATCGTGGCGGGTGTCTTGGGCCGCTTGCAGGAACGCGCCGTAGGGCATCAACGCGGCACCCGCAAAGTAATTGGCCAGACCGACCAGTGCGATACCGCGCGCCTCTGGTGATTGAAAACGCGCTAGATCGAGCGTTGCGCCAAGCAGCTTTTCTTGACTGATCAGGGCCAGTTGCAGCAGCAGTTGGAATGTCTGGGTGGCGGGTGCCGCCCTGCTTGAAAGGACGAGTGTTTTTGTCGCCGGATCGTAATGTCTTAAGGGGCTATCGGTGCGGCGTACAACAGTTACGCCAAGGTCGCCCAAGGCCTGTTCTGCAGTTTTTCCGGTGCTTGAAAACCGTTCGGCGGCACGATCCACTGCGTCGATGTAATTGTCGCAATAGTGAAAGAAGTCGCGCACTTCTTCCCATGGGCTGGGGGCAAGGCGGGCATCTTCGCGGCCCAACGCCTCGTCCAAACTGGCCAGCCGTTCGTGGGTTTGGCGGTAGGCTGCGTGCAGGTCAAGGAATGCGCGGGCAAGCGTCGGCGCGTTGGCTGCCGCCAGCCGCAAATCGGGCAGTTGCGGCGCATCGCCTGTAAACACTGGATCAGCTAGGGCCTCGCGCATGTCGCCTACAAGCCGCGCCTCGTCGCCAGATTGCAATTCGGTCACATCAAAGCCGAACTCTTGCGCCAATCCAAGCACGACCGACGTGCTGACCGGTCTGTTGTTGTTTTCCATTTGGTTGAGATAGGGCAGGGACACGCCAAGTTTCTGCGCAAACACCTTTTGCGTCAGGGAAAGCCGCACGCGAAGTTCACGAAGTTTCGCACCGGCATAGATTTTCTGAACGGCCATTAGCGCACCTTTGCAAACTTAGCTGATCTATCTGTAAACGTTGCAAAGCCCCCCTGCAAGGATCACGCCTTTTTTGCGCCGCGCCAGATGACGAATAGCACACAAAGCAATGACGCAACGGCGGTGCTAAACATGAGCCACTGCAAAGGCAGCACGCCCGTTTCGGCGTTTAATAGGGTACTGGCATATTGCGCCAAAGCCGCCCCGCCGCCGACCATCAATGAGCTGCCAAGCCCCGACGCGGTGCCTGCCAGATGTGGGCGAACCGACAGCAAGCCTGCGGTGACGTTGGGCAGGGCGATCCCGTTCCCCAGTCCAAGAAAGCTGCAAAACCCAAAGAAAATTAGCGGATGCTGGATGCCGACAAGCCCCAGCGCCAGTGACGTTCCAAGCCCTGCGATGATGATGGCCGTCCCGACAATTGCCATCCTGTTGATCCCAAATCTGACTGAATATAGCCCTGAAAGAAAGTTGCCCATCGCATAGCCGATAGCTGGCGCGCCCAAGGCGATGCCTGACCACAGGGGTGATAGGCCAAACACGGTCCCCGCAATGAATGATGCGCCGCCCAGCAGCGCGAAAAACGCACCTGATGCGAATGCCGCGCAAAGCGCGTAGCCCCAAAATCGCGGTGACGCAAAAAGCTCGGGGTAGCTGCGCAGCTGATCGTGAAACGACATGCCGCCGTCGGTCAATGTTTCGCCTTGGTCAAAATATGAAATCGCCAGAACCCCAACGCCGCAAATTGTAAGGAATAGGAATGTCGCGTGCCAGCCGAACAGCTCGTCCAATGCGCCGCCGATCATTGGCCCGACCATCGGCACCAGCGCCATGCCCATCGTGACATAACCGATCATTGATGCAGCTTGGTTTTGTGGGACCATATCGCGGACAACGGCGCGTGACAAAACAAGGCCCGTGGCCACAGCAGCTTGGAGCATGCGGAACGCGAGAAATACTGTGATTGATGTCGCGAAATATGTGCCAATGCTCGCAAGTACGAAAATCATCATTGATCCAATGACGACTGGCCGCCGCCCGATCTTATCTGAAACAGGCCCGATAAAGATTTGCAGTACGGCTGTCATTGCCAGATACCCTGACAACGAGAATTGCATGGTCGCATAATCAGTCTGGAAATAGTCGGTCATCGCCGTCAATGACGGCAAGAATATTGACATATTGAGCGCGGAAATCCCCGCGATTAGGATCAGCGTGACAATGTGGGGCGGGGTGCTGCGGTCTAGAAACCGGACGGTGGGAATGTTTGACATTTACTAGACTTAGGACGCGACACGTGGGGTGTCCATCGTAGTGATCCGCGACGTCAAAGTTAGCAAATTTGCAAAATTTATAATTTGCTAACTGCATGTTTTGCAAATATCCCGTTTCCTGCTTTTCCTAGGGGCACCCGCAGGCTAGTGTCGTGTGAATTGAAGGGACCTGTCATGGATGTTTTGCAAGAGCTTGAAGATCGCCGCGCCGATGCCCGCTTGGGTGGAGGGGAGCGCCGGATCGCCGCCCAGCATGCAAAGGGCAAGTTAACCGCACGCGAGCGGATCAATCTTTTGTTGGATGATGGGTCGTTTGAGGAATTTGATATGTTCGTCGCCCACCGTTGCGTGGACTTTGGCATGGAAAAACAGCGCCCTGCCGGTGACGGCGTTGTGACCGGCTGGGGCACAATCAACGGCCGCATGGTTTACGTCTATTCCCAAGACTTCACAGTGTTTGGTGGGTCCTTGTCAGAAACCCACGCCCAGAAGATTTGCAAGATCATGGATATGGCCATGCAAAACGGCGCGCCTGTGATCGGGATCAATGATTCCGGCGGCGCGCGCATTCAGGAAGGCGTCGCGTCCTTGGCGGGCTACGCCGAAGTATTCCAGCGTAACGTGCTTGCGTCTGGTGTGGTGCCGCAGATCAGCTTGATCATGGGGCCATGCGCGGGTGGTGCTGTGTATTCGCCTGCAATGACTGACTTTATATTTATGGTCAAAGACAGCTCTTACATGTTTGTGACGGGTCCAGACGTGGTCAAAACGGTTACGAATGAAATTGTCACAGCCGAAGAATTGGGCGGTGCATCAACGCATACCAAGAAATCATCGGTTGCTGATGGCGCGTTTGAAAATGACGTTGAGGCATTGGCTGAATGTCGTCGCTTATTTGACTATCTGCCGCTGAACAACCGTCAAAAAGCCCCCAAGCGTCCGTTCTTTGATGATGTGAACCGGATCGAGCCAAGCCTTGATACGCTGATCCCAGATAACGCAAACACGCCTTACGACATGAAAGAGCTTATTCACAAGCTCGCCGATGAGGCCGATTTTTACGAGATCCAAGAAGATTACGCCAAAAACATCCTGACTGGGTTCATCCGTATGGAAGGGTCGACCGTTGGTGTCGTCGCTAACCAGCCGATGGTTTTGGCAGGGTGTTTGGATATCGACTCAAGCCGCAAGGCTGCCCGCTTTGTGCGGTTCTGTGACGCGTTTGAAATCCCGATCCTGACGCTGGTCGATGTGCCCGGGTTCTTGCCCGGAACGTCGCAGGAATATGGGGGCGTGATCAAACATGGCGCCAAATTGCTGTTTGCCTACGGTGAAGCAACGGTTCCTAAAGTGACTGTGATTACCCGCAAGGCGTACGGCGGGGCCTACGATGTGATGTCATCCAAGCACCTGCGCGGCGACTTTAACTATGCGTGGCCAACTGCGGAAATCGCGGTGATGGGGGCCAAGGGTGCGACAGAAATTATCCACCGTGCCGATTTGGGTGATGCTGAAAAGATTGCGCAGCACACGGCGGATTATGAAGACCGGTTCGCCAATCCGTTTGTCGCCGCCGAGCGTGGCTTTATTGACGAAGTGATCCGCCCGCAATCGACCCGCAAGCGCGTTTGCCGTGCCTTTGCATCATTGCGCGGTAAATCATTGCAGAACCCTTGGAAGAAACACGACAACATTCCGCTGTAATGCGGGTCTGGTATTTCGGGACAGCCACGGATGTGGCGCAGTATTTTCAACCATACCGCTTTCTAGATGGTATGTGCATTTGGGACGCTTTTTAAGATGGAAAAACACAGAGGATTTCCGGGCCGTTTGGCTGGGACAGATTTTCAGTTCACAATCCGGCGCGGCCATAAAGATGGGGCGACCGAAATTACTGAACGTATTCGCTACCCTGATCGCCGCCCGCCAGATCGGCGCGCGGATGCGGGATTCATGCAGGCATTGTATGATCAGTTTGGCACCGAACCGTTTGAGCGCGGCAATTTGGACGCGGGCCGCCTTTGCTGGTTGTTTGGCCGTGAAGTTGTTCCTGCAGAAGACCCATTTGATGCGTCCAGCTATTACGCGTTACTGCGGATTGACATGAAGGTCGCCGCCGTCAGTTTTCCAGAATTGCGCGAACGCTGATGCGCGGTTTCTTGCGCATAATTACCTCTCGTGGGCAGAAAATGGCCCATAATCGGAGGGGGCAAATTGGTCGCTTTGGCGAACAGTTGATCGTGTGCAAGGTTGATTTTGTAGACGTTGGTAAAAACAACCAAAAGTCTGCAATTTGTCTATATAGTTACCCTTCCCCTGACCGGTGCCGACCTTTTGGGTTTGTACCGGTCATCCCTTTTTTGCGGGTGGCAGAATGCTGCGTTAAGGTGATGTGCTGTGTTGCGTTGACTGTTAAAAGCATCATCCTTACCCGTAGTAGTCAAACAAATTGGGGCATTTTTTCATGCTTAAAACATCTTCGATCCTCGCAGCAACTGCGTTCCTTGGCCTCTCGGCTTGTCTCAATAACGACGCAGAGCGCGCGCTTGTTGGTGCTGGCATTGGCTGCGTTGCAGGCGAAACTATCGGTAATAACAACTGTGTTCAAGGCGCGCTTGCGGGCGGTCTTATCGGCGCACTTGCCGGCGACCTCTAAGGTCACACGCCTAATCTATTCGATGAAAATAAATGAAACCGCCGCCGCAGGACACCCCTGTGTGCGGCGGTTTTGCTTTTGAAGGACGTCTGAAATGTTCAAGAAAATTCTGATTGCTAACCGTGGCGAAATCGCTTGTCGCGTCATTAAGACCGCCAAAAAGATGGGGATCAAAACGGTCGCGATCTATTCGGACGCGGATCGCAATGCGCTGCATGTGAAAATGGCCGACGAAGCCGTGCACATTGGACCGGCACCTGCCAACCAATCCTACATCGTGATTGATAAAGTCATGGCCGCGATTAAGCAGACGGGCGCAGAGGCGGTGCATCCGGGATACGGATTTCTGTCCGAGAACTCCAAATTCGCTGAGGCGTTAGAGGCCGCAGGCGTCGCTTTCATCGGCCCCCCTAAGGGTGCAATCGAAGCGATGGGCGATAAAATCACGTCCAAGAAGCTGGCCCAAGAGGCAAACGTATCAACTGTGCCCGGATATATGGGGCTGATTGATGACGCCGAACATGCCGTCAACATCGCCAATGAGGTCGGCTATCCGGTGATGATCAAAGCCTCCGCTGGTGGCGGCGGTAAAGGCATGCGCATTGCATGGAACGACACCGAGGCCCGCGAAGGCTTTGCGTCTTCCAAGAACGAGGCGGCCAATTCGTTTGGCGATGACCGTTTGTTCATCGAGAAATTCATCACCCAACCACGCCACATCGAAATTCAGGTGCTTTGCGATAAGCATGGTAATGGCGTGTATCTGCACGAGCGCGAATGCTCCATTCAGCGTCGCCAGCAAAAGGTGATCGAAGAGGCCCCAAGCCCGTTCCTTGACGAAGAAACCCGCGTGGCCATGGGTACGCAGTCGGTCGCATTGGCGCAGGCTGTGGATTATTCCTCCGCTGGTACAGTCGAATTCATTGTCGACGGTGACCGCAACTTTTACTTTCTCGAGATGAACACCCGCTTGCAGGTGGAACACCCTGTGACCGAGCTAATTACCGGTGTTGATCTGGTCGAACAGATGATCCGCGTGGCTTACGGCGAGACATTGCCATTCGCGCAGGATGATCTGAAAATCAACGGCTGGGCGATGGAAAGCCGTCTATATGCCGAGGATCCGTATCGCGGGTTCTTGCCATCCATTGGCCGTTTGTCCCGCTACCGCCCCCCTGCGGAAGAAGCCACATCAACACGCGCCGTGCGCAACGATACTGGCGTGTTCGAGGGTGGCGAGATCAGCATGTATTACGACCCAATGATCGCAAAGCTGTGCACATGGGCCCCCAACCGCGCTGCCGCGATTGAGGAAATGCGCCATGCCTTGGATGCGTTTGAAGTCGAAGGCATCGGGCACAACCTGCCATTCTTGGCGGCGGTTTATGACCACGAGAAATTCATATCCGGCACAATGACCACTGCGTTCATTGAGGAGGAATTTCCTAATGGTTTCCAAGGTGTTATGCTACCTGATGTGGACCTGATCCGGATATCGGCTGCCGCTGCCGCGATGCACCGCGTCGCTGAAATTCGCCGCACACGTATTTCTGGGCGCATGGATAACCATGAACGCCATGTTGGTGCCGACTGGAATGTGGCCCTGCAGGGCCAGTCATTTGATACGGTCATTGTCGCGGATAAACTGGGTGCAGATGTCATCCTTGCGGGTCAGACGATCCGTGTTGAAGGCGACTGGACACCGGGTGACATGCTGGCACGCATGACCGTCAGTGGTACGCCATTGGTTATAAAAATTGGCAAGATTCCCGGCGGGTTCCGTGTGCGGTATCGCGGCGCAGACCTTAAGGTGCATGTGCGCACCCCGCGTCAGGCCGAATTGGCCGCGCTGATGCCTGAAAAATTGCCACCGGATACATCCAAGTTACTGCTGTGCCCAATGCCCGGTTTGATCGTCAAGGTCGACGTGGCCGTGGGTGACGAGGTCCAAGACGGCCAAGCGCTTTGCACCGTGGAAGCCATGAAAATGGAAAATATCTTGCGCGCCGAGAAAAAAGGCATCGTGTCCAAAGTGAATGCGGCGGCTGGCGACAGCTTGGCAGTTGATGACATCATTCTGGAGTTCGAATAAGCATGTCCGCGATCACACGCCAGTTATTGACCTACGTGATGGGGTTGATGATCCGCACTTTCACGGACTGTAAAATCTGATGGATTATTCGTTTCTCAGCGCACGGTGGTCGATGATTTCTTGTTGGCGCATTGGTATTTTGTCGATGGCGCGCGACAGTTCACGAATGTCCCATGGGGCAGGCTTGCGCAGTGCGGTGCGTCCGTCTTTACCAACAAGGGTCAGCATAAACGCGCGTGGCCGCAACGCTGTGCGCAACGCGCTTGGGTTTGCAGGATCAGTATCGACAATCACGATCACATCGCGCTCAACCATCTCTTCTATCCCGTCGCGCAACAGGTCTAGCTGCTCGATGAACATCGGGTCTAGCGGGCTTTGGGCGAAAATGACCAACGGACGGGCTTGCCAGATAAAATCAGCAGGCGTGATGTTGGCTGCATCGAAAATCTGGGTCCGATCTGCGGTCCATGCCTCAAGCACAGTTTCTGCGGATACGGCCGAAGCCAGGCTCGCCACTAGGGCGCTAATCAATATACGTTTCATACAAGTCAATATAGGTCGTCTGATCGCAAATACGAACAGCCGTCTTCCAGATAACGATAATTTTATTGCGCAGGCTGTTTAGGCAATTTTGCCGCCGCCGTGCAACGCACAACATATGAGGGATATCTCATGGGAACGAACAAAGACTGGGCTGACATTGCGGCAAAAGAATTGCGCGGCAAGCCACTTGATGATCTGACGTGGAACACGTTGGAAGGCATCGCAGTTAAGCCGCTGTATACCGCCGATGACACGGCTGATCTTCCGCATATGGGTGGTGTCCCGGGGGCAGCACCTTATACGCGCGGCGTGAAGGCCACGATGTACGCAGGCCGCCCTTGGACGATCCGCCAATACGCTGGTTTTTCCACAGCCGAGGAATCCAACACATTCTACCGCGCTGCCCTTGCTGGTGGCCAGCAGGGCGTTTCCGTCGCCTTTGATCTGGCAACGCACCGTGGCTATGACAGCGACCACCCTCGCGTTGAAGGCGACGTTGGCAAGGCAGGCGTTGCGATCGACAGTGTCGAGGATATGAAAATTCTATTCGACGGTATTCCGCTGGATAAAGTATCCGTGTCGATGACGATGAACGGCGCAGTCATTCCGATCCTTGCGAACTTCATCGTCACAGGCGAAGAACAGGGCCACGATAAATCCGTCCTTGCTGGCACCATCCAAAATGACATCCTCAAGGAGTTCATGGTCCGCAATACCTACGTCTATCCGCCCGAACCCTCGATGCGGATCATTGCAGATATTATCGAATATACCTCTGCGGATATGCCGAAATTCAACTCGATTTCGATCAGCGGATACCACATGCAAGAGGCAGGTGCGGATTTGGTCCAAGAACTGGCCTTCACGTTGGCCGACGGGCGCGAATATGTGCGCACCGCAATTGCACGCGGCATGGACGTGGATGCATTTGCAGGCCGCTTGTCGTTTTTCTTTGCAATCGGCATGAATTTTTTCATGGAGGCCGCTAAACTGCGCGCTGCCCGCCTGTTGTGGTCGCGAATAATGGAAGAATTTGAACCCAAGGTCGCAAAATCATCCATGCTGCGGACCCATTGCCAAACGTCCGGCGTGTCGTTGCAGGAACAAGACCCGTATAACAACGTGATCCGCACCGCCTACGAGGCGATGTCGGCGGTTTTGGGTGGCACACAGTCGTTGCACACAAACGCGCTTGACGAGGCCATCGCACTGCCGACTGACTTTTCCAGCCGGATCGCGCGCAACACCCAGCTCATCTTGCAAGAAGAAACCGGTGTGACCAACGTCGTCGATCCGCTCGCAGGGTCATATTACGTCGAAAGCCTGACCCATGAATTGGCCGAGGCCGCTTGGAAATTGATCGAAGAAGTTGAGGAAATGGGCGGTATGACCAAAGCCGTGGCCTCTGGCATGCCAAAACTCAAGATCGAGGAATCTGCCGCCACCCGGCAGGCCAATATCGACCGCGGCATCGAGGTCATTGTTGGCGTCAATAAATACCGCAAAGACAACGAAGATCCGATCGATATCCGCGATATCGACAATGATGCAGTGCGCCAGTCTCAGGTTGCCCGCATTGAGAAAACGCGTGCAACCCGCGACCAAGCTGCTTGTGATGCGGCATTGGCCGAGGTCACGCGCCGCGCCCATGAAGGTGGCAACTTGCTCGAAGCTGCCGTCGAGGCATCACGTCACCGCGCAACCGTAGGAGAAATCAGCATGGCCATGGAAGACGCATTCGGACGTCACCGCGCCGAGGTTAAAACACTCGCGGGGGTTTACGGGGCTGCATATGAAGGCGACGAAGGCTTTGCTGCGATCCAAGATGCCGTCAATAAATTCGCAGATGACGAAGGCCGCCGCCCGCGTATGCTTGTGGTCAAAATGGGCCAGGACGGGCACGACCGTGGGGCCAAGGTCATCGCGACCGCCTTCGCCGATATCGGCTTTGACGTGGACGTTGGCCCCTTGTTCCAAACCCCTGAAGAGGCCGCCCAAGATGCGATTGACAATGACGTGCATGTCATCGGGATATCATCTCAGGCGGCAGGTCACAAAACGCTGGCACCGAAATTGGTCAAGGCGCTCAACGAAGCGGGCGCAGGCGATATTCTTGTGATATGTGGCGGTGTGATCCCACAGCAGGATTATCAGTTCTTGTATGACGCAGGCGTCAAAGCGATCTTTGGACCGGGCACCAATATCCCCAAAGCTGCTGAAGACATCCTTGACCTAATCCGCAAGGCACGCACGTAGCCGCTCTTTGGTTTCAAAATATCCCCGCGGGAGACAAGCCGTATTGAGCTTTTAAAACCGCTTTACTTCTTGGCGGGGCAAAAGCACCAATAGGGAATGACATATACCCTTGATCACATCGCTGTCGTCTGCGCCGATCTGTCTACTGGGGCGAATTGGCTGGCTGAAAAACTAGGTGTTGCGCTGCTGGACGGCGGGCAGCATGCGCGCTTTGGAACGCATAACAAACTGCTTGGGCTCGCCGACGGGCTGTACCTCGAAGTAATCGCGCCCGATCCTGTTGCCAAAATCAACGGGCCGCGATGGTTCAATCTAGATCACGCCCCAACAACACCGCGCTGGGGCAACTGGATTTGCCGTGCAGATGATCCTAACGCACAAGTTGACCTCACGGGGCCTACCACCGCGATGACCCGCGGGGATCTTCATTGGCAAATAACGGTGCCTGATGATGGCAGCCTGCCAATGTGCGGCGGGTTCCCGACATTGATCAAATGGTGCGATGGCGCAGCACATCCAGCAAATAACCTCCCCGTCAGCGGGTGCGCCCTGACAAGGTGGGAAATCCAGCATCCGCAGGCCGATGCACTGCGCAAAATGTGTCCGATGAACGATCCGCGTGTTGTGTTCACCACGGCCGATGCAATCGGGTTTATCGCCACGTTTGATACACCAAACGGCGAACGGATTATCGCGTGATCCGGCCCGCAACGGCCAGCGATGCGGCGGGTATCGCAGCGATTTGGAACCACGCAATCCGGCATACGACGATTACGTTCAATCCAGTTGAAAAAACTGAAACCGAAGTCGCCAATCTGATCACGCCAGACACGCCTTGCCTCGTCTTAACCGACGGTGCCCGCGTGCTTGGGTTTGCGAGGTACAGTCAGTTTCGAGGCGGTGATGGATACCGGTTTAGTGTCGAACATACGATTAACTTGCACAGCGATGCGCATGGGACCGGGGCAGGGCGGGACCTTTTGGACGCGCTTAGCAAACTCGCCAAAGACGCAGGCAAACACACGATGTATGCGGGTGTTTGCGCCGAAAATCAGGGTGCGGTCGATTTTCACGTAAAGGTGGGTTTCACCATCGTCGCGGTTCTGCCAGAGGTAGGGCACAAGTTCGGGCGCTGGCTCGATCTAGTTCTAATGCAAAAACGCCTGTGATGGGCTAGGATGGTCAGCATGTCACTTTGGACACGCATATCAGCAGCGATTTCAGCTCTTGCTAGCGGCGAAGGCCTGTCGGCTGTGTTCGACCAATTGCGCGCGCCGCCTGACCGGACCGTTGCCTTTACAATCGCCGTGATTGCGCTTGGTGCTAAGATGGCCAAAGCAGACGGGCAAGTGACCCGCGACGAGGTGACCGCCTTTCGCGAAGTGTTCAACATTCCACCTGAGGACGAGGCAGGGGCCGCGCGAGTGTTTAACCTTGCGCGCCAAGATATCGCAGGGTTCGAAGACTACGCAGCCCGTATTGGGGCGATGTATGCGGACGATCCGGCGCCGCTTTGCGACCTGATGGAAGGCCTGTTCCATATCGCGCTCGCGGACGGAATTTATCATCCAAATGAGGATGATTTCCTGCACCGCGTCGCTGATATTTGGGGCTTTGATGATCGGCGTTTTGCCCGTATTCGCGCACAGTTTGTGCCTGACGCAGACCGTGATGCTTATGATGTCATTGGTGTTGAAGCGGACATGCCGATGGCTGAAATTCGCGTGGCTTGGAAGGCGCATGTGCGCAACAATCACCCCGATATGATGATCGCGCGCGGTGTCCCCGAAGAGGCAGTTAAGCTCGCGGAAAAGCGGATGATCGCGATCAACAAAGCATGGGAAACCATCCAACTGGACCGCGCATCATGAGGATCGGCACCTATAATGTTGAATGGTTTGACGGGCTGTTCGACAACAACGGTGACCTGATCGACGATGGCAGTTGGTCGGCGAGGTGAGACGTGACAAAGGCGGAGCAGACGGCTGCTTTAGGACATGTTTTCAATGCGATGGACCTTGATGCTGTTGTGGTTATAGAGGCCCCTGATAGCAGCCGGAAACGCGAGGGGGCAGTGGCGCTAGAGAATTTCGCGGCGCGGTTTAACCTACGCACTCGCAAGGCCGTGGTCGGATTTGAGAATAACACGCAACAGGAAATAGCGCTACTTTACGACCCTGATGTGGTGTCCGCTGTACACGACCCCAAAGGTGAGCCGACGGGCAAAAAAGGCAGCAGCAAAGCGCCGCGCTTCGACGGCGTGTTCCGGATCGACGTGAACACTGACGCGGCGCCAGAGCTGATCACCTGGAGCAAACCGCCGCTTGAAGTGGCCCTCAAGACCGCAACGGGCAGCACAATCCGGCTGATCGGTGTGCATGCGAAATCCAAAGCCCCGCACGGCGTCCGAAACGACGCCCAAGCAGCACGTATGTCGATCGAAAACCGGCGCAAACAATTGGCCCAATTTATCTGGCTGCGCCAACGTGTCGACACGCATTTGACCGCAGGAGATGATCTGATTGTGCTGGGCGATTTCAACGATGGTCCAGGCTTGGATGAATACGAAAAACTGTTCGGGCGCTCTGGCGTTGAGATCGTCTTGGGCGAAGACCACGCCGTCCGCATGTTTGACCCGCACGCCCACATCGCACTTAGTCAGCGGATCGGCGCAATGCCGTCCACATCGCGCTTCAAACGCCGCGACGGTCCGTACCTGCAAGCGCTGCTTGATTACGTCATGGTGTCGCCGCGTCTGCGCGATCTTGGACCTGACTGGCAAATCTGGCACCCGTTTGATCACCCTGAGTGCTATGAAAACCGGCCGCTGCGCGAGGCGTTACTGACCGCGTCTGATCACTTTCCCGTGGTCATGAAATTGCCAGTTTGATTTTGCAAACCGACATCGCGCCCCTATATAGGGTGTATGAAACAGATCATCACAGCGACATTCATCGCGGCATTGGCCGTATCCCCGCTCGCGGCCCAAGAGGCAGACGACCCATCCGTGTCCGAAGGGTTCAGCCTGATGGAAGAAGGCGCCAAACTGCTGTTTCGCGGCCTCATGAACGAAATGGAGCCCGCGCTTGACGACATGAGCGAGGCGATGATCCAACTCGGCGCCGAGATGGGGCCTGCGTTCACCATGCTGTTGTCTCAGATTGATGATTTGCGCAATTACGACGCGCCAGAGGTCCTGCCAAATGGCGACATCATTATGCGCCGCCGCGACGAAGCGCCAACCTATGAGCCGGACCCTGAAACAGGCGAAGTCGACCTTTAAGTCGTCTTAGCGAACCTAACTTTTGATGTGGCATTCAGCGCGGTGGTCAGCGATGTAAGCCGTGCCTCGGCGACTTCGCCAAACAATGGACGCGCCTCTGGGGCCAATATCAGCGTCAGCTCGCGCTTCTTTGGTTTCCATTTCAACTTGCCCGGTGCGCGGTCCGTATCGAGCCATAGCATCGCGCCCAAACGCATGGCTTTGCCCAGAACTTCGGCCTCTTTGATCTGCTGGGCGCTGAGCATGTCGAACAATGGATCAAACCGCGTGCCGTCGCGTTTGTTTGTATAGCGGTTCATCAACGCCAGTCCCAAAAACACACGTTCAGAATGCTTCAATCCGCCCAAATTGGCGCGGGTGACGTTATCAAACACCACCTCACCACGGTAATCTGGGTGCGCGCGCCAACTGACATCGTGCAGCAAGGTTGCGGCCTTAATAATACGTTTGCGCTGCCAATTGGAGCGTGGAAACAGCGGCGTCACAAAATCATACAAAAGACGACCAAAGCCGGGCAGGCGGGCATCTTTGCGTTCAGCAAACCGGCAAGCCTCGACCAGCGGGTCGCGATTGCGCAGCTCGTCGGGCATCTGTTCGTACAGCATGCCCTCGCGGATACCGTATGACGACACGGCAACATCCTTGGGCTTAAATTTGCGCATCAATTCCTTAAGCACGATGCTCGCTTGCGGCACCAGCGACATGCGACTTTCCGAAATTCCGCAGCGGTGGCGCAGCTCTGTCGGGTCAGATGCGACGATATAGGCGGCGGTCTTGCTGATCTGGCGGGCGGTCATGCGGTATTCGTGCAGCACAGTCAACGGATAGCCGCGCCGGTCCATATCGATCCGCGCAATCGCACGCCAAGAGCCCCCGACAAGAAACAAACGCATCTTTGTCTCGCGGTTCATCTGCTCGTGCAGCCCATCCATGGTTTCGCGGACATAGGCCTTCATGGCCTTTTTTCCGCCCTTAATTTCGCGCAACTTTAACGGGCCAAGTGCGGATGTAACACGTCTGCCAACCTGACCGTCGTCCAGATCGGCCAGCTCCATCGATGATCCGCCAATGTCGCAGACCAAACCGTATGACTTCGGCCAACCAAGCAACACACCTTGGGCGGAAAGGCGGGCCTCTTCGTGGCCATCAATGATCCAGATTTTGGTGCCAGTTTTTGCCAACACTTCATCACAAAATTCTTGGCCGTCTGATGCTTCGCGCACGGCGGCCGTCGCTACGGCTGTGACCGGCGTGATGCCCATGCCTTTGGCCAATGCTGCAAAACGGTGGATCGCAGATAATGCGCGGACGCGGCCCTTTGGATTCAGATGGCCAGTTTCCGACAACCCAGCGCCCAAGGCACACATGATTTTTTCGTTGTAGAAATAAGCAGGCGATCGCGCAGCGCCGTCAAACACCACCATCCGGACAGAGTTGGACCCAACGTCAATCACACCAACGCGGCCCAAACCCATCGCGGCGGCGTCTTCAAATAGGGGACGGCCAAAGCCTTGCCATTCATCGATCATGGGTGTGTTCTCAGTCTTCTGTATGTGTCAATTGCGGCACGTCAGACGCGCCTGCGGATCCGCGCCCTGAAAGCGACGGATTTTCCATGAAAAAGCGGTGACAGTTAAACGCGAACGTGTGGTCTGGCACCGGCTCGCGGGTGAATGTGCCGTCCGCAGACATCACCCAGCTTTGCGCCACGTCGGCCATGTTGGCGGCCATAACTTGGCTCACAATCTGGGCTTTGACCGTTTGGTTGCTGATCTCGATCAACGTTTCCACACGGCGGTTCAGGTTCCGGCCCATCCAATCCGCAGAGCTAATATATACCTTTGCCTTTTTGCTGGGCAGCGGTTTTCCGTTTGCAAAACACACAATGCGACTGTGTTCAAGGAACCGGCCGACGATTGATTTCACACGGATATTTTCAGACAACCCCAAAACGCCGGGCCGCAAACCACAGATACCGCGCACGATGAGATCGATCTTTACACCCGCCTTGGACGCGGCATAAAGCGCGTCAATCACGTCTTCTTCGACCAGCGAATTCATCTTAGCCCAGATCGACGCAGGCTTACCAGTGATTGCATTTTCGGCCTCGGCTGCGATGCGCGCCAGCAAGGTTTCTTTCAGATCAATCGGCGCGATAGCAAGGTTTTCCAAGCTGTCAGGCTGGGCATAGCCGGACAAATAATTGAACACTTTTGTCGCGTCGCGGCCTAGTTTTGCATCGCAAGTAAACAGCGACAAATCGGTATAAACCCGCGCCGTAATCGGATGATAGTTGCCCGTGCCAAAGTGGGTATAGGTGACCAGTTTTTCGCCTTCACGGCGGACCACGGTGCTGATTTTCGCATGGGTCTTATAGTTCAGGAACCCGTAGACCACATGGGCGCCTGCGCGTTCTAAGCGGCGCGACTGTCGGATGTTCGCAGCCTCGTCAAAGCGGGCTTTCAGCTCGATCAATGCCGTAACGGACTTTCCATCCTCGGCGGCTTCGCAAAGCGCCTCCACGATAGGGGACTTTTTTGATGTACGGTAAAGCGTCTGCTTAATCGCGACCACATTGGGGTCTCGCGCCGCTTGGGCCAAAAACCGGACCACCATATCAAATGTCTCGTAAGGATGGTGCAGCAGCATATCTTTTTGGCGGATTGCGGCGAACATATCGCCTTCAAAATCTTGCACACGTTCAGGGACGCGCGGCGTGAATGGGGACCACAGCAAATCAGGCCGTTCGTCCAGCACCAGCTCACCCAAATCGGCCACACCGATCAACCCGTCTACCTCGACCACCGCGTCGTCAGTGACGTGCAATTCGCTCATGATCATGCTGCGCAGTGAACTCGGCGCGTCCTTGGAAATTTTCAGGCGAACAACCTCGCCGCGACGGCGTCGTTTTAGGGCAACCTCAAATTCCCGAACGAGATCTTCGGCCTCTTCTTCGACTTCTAAGTCGCTGTCGCGTAAAATTTTAAACGCGCAGTTCCCCTTGACCTCATAGCCGGGAAATAAGCGGCTGACGTGTAGCAGCAACAATTCTTCGAGCGGTAAAAACCTGTGGCCATCATCCGACGGCAGTCGGATAAATCGGTCAATTTGCGCAGGGACAGGCAGCAATGCACGCAGGCTGCGCTTACCGTTTCTTTTGGACAGTTGCAGCGCAAGCGCAAAGCCTTCGTTGGGCAAAAACGGAAACGGGTGTGCGGGGTCAATTGCCAGCGGCGACAAGACCGGAAACACTTGATCAAGGAAAAACCCATCAAGGAAAACCTTGTCATCATCGGTCAGATTTTCACGGGTCAGCAGGTGGATATTCGTGTCAGCCATTTGGGCATTGAGCGCGATAAACACTGCCTGTTGTCGCTGCATTAGCTTGCGGGCATTGGCGTTAATTTGCACCAACTGATCAGCAGGGGTCAGCCCGTCGATGGACGGCGTCACATTGCCAGCCAGCGCCAGTTCACGCAGGCCCGCGACACGCACCGTGTAAAATTCATCCAAATTAGCCGCCGATATGGACAGAAATCGTAACCTTTCCAACAGCGGTACACGCGGGTTTTCGGCCTCTTCCAGCACCCGCCAATTAAAGCGCAACCAGCTAAGCTCACGGTTCATAAACCGCGCCGGAGATGTCAAATCAATGTCCAGCGCAGTCGGCGCAGGGATCGGGCTTTCAAGGAAATTCGCTTGCATCATAACGCCTTATGCTACGCAACTATCGCAGAATTGTGACGACTATCGCGCGTCTTGGTCTATGTTGTCCAGCAAGCTTGCGGCCAACGCCCGCCCAACGGGGCGTCCTTGAGCAAGGCTTTGCGCATCAAGGCGCGCGACGATGTCTGCGGCGGCAGAAAATGACCGTTCAATCCGCGGCACAAGGTATGCCACAAGGGCAGGCGGCGGCATGATTTGGCGGTCGGCCATCAGCTTCATAATCAGTGCGCTTAATAGGGCATCATCGGGGTCGTCGATCGTGATCAAACTGGTGCCTTGCATCCGGCTTTTAAGATCCGGCAGGGTCAGCCCCCAATCGCGCGGCGCGGTTTGCGCCGTCATCATCAGGTAGCCACCAGAATGACGCAGATGGTTGTGCAGGTGGAACATGGTTTCCTGATCTGCGCTTGGCAATTGGTCCATGTCCTCAACGATCACCGATCCGTCGGGCAATTCAGCGGGCAGGGCCGTCGCGTGATAGATCGTTGCATTAAGTTGGGCTTGGGCGACGCGGCATAGATGGCTTTTGCCGCTGCCTGATGGTCCGGTGACAATCAGCTTGCGCTCGGGCCAACTGGCCGCAGACCCAACCATCGCATAGGCCTGCGCATTGGCGTCAGACACGAAAAAATCATCCGCCCCAAGGGCCACGCCAACAGGCCAATCAAATGTCAGTTGGGTGTTCACCCGCTCAGTCCTGCTTGCCGCGATACAGCAGACTGTCCTTGTATTGTTCAATTCCATAGCGGGCGAAAACCCCGATCATGGCGGCAACCGGAACAGCAACCAGCATGCCGACAAAACCAAACAGTGACCCGAAAACCGACAATGCGAACAGCAGCCACACAGGGTGCAACCCGACAGAATTGCCCACCAGCTTTGGCGTCAGGATGTTGCCCTCAAGGAACTGGCCGGCCATGAAAATGCCGCCAATAATGCCAATCGACACCCAGTCTCCCCAAAATTGAAATAGTGCTAGTCCAATCGCCAAAACGCCCCCAACCAGCGCGCCAATGTAGGGAATGAACGAAACCAGACCGGCAATGAACCCAACGACCAACCCGAAATTCAGCCCAGCGAGCATCAATGAAATCGCATAATACGTACCAAGAATTAGACAAACAGTGCCCTGCCCACGGATAAACGAGGCTAGCGTTTTGTCGACCTGAGACGCCAAGCAGCGCACAACAGGCAGATGATCGCGCGGCAGCATCTCGTCGATTTTGGCGGTCATGTTGTCCCAGTCAAGCAACAGGTAAAACGCAACGACAGGAACAACGACCAGAAAAATCAGCATATTGATCAGACCCAAGGCGGAAGACAGCACGCCGTTGACCAGTTCCCCCCCTTTGGACTGAATGGTTTCGCCGATCGCAATTAGCTGCTGACGGATGGTGCTGGTTTCGTCCATTAGCTCGGGAAAACGGGTGGTTAGCGCATTTTGCAGGCGGTTAAACACGTCGGGGGCGGTCTCAATTAACTGGGCAGTTTGCTGGATAAGCGTCGGAATGACGAGCAAAAACAACAAGATAAACGCCAACGTTGCGACCAATGTGATCACGGCCACCGCAGCAACACGGCTTAGACCCAATCGTTCCAAGCGGTCGGCAATCGGATCAAGGCAATATGCAATTGCACCACCCAAGACGAACGGCAAAATCACATCGCCCAATTGCCACAACAGCACAATGATCACGGTAATCGCGATGCCCCAGTATTTGGCTTGGTCTTTAATAGGTAACGCCATCTGCTGCAGTCCTTGTGCTTAAGTTACACAACAAATGCGGCAAATGGCGCTGGTCTTCAAGAGTGGGCGGCTCAATTCATGCACTGCCCGATGTTTGGCTTATTCGCAAACAGGTGCTGTGCCTGGCAGCAAGACTTTGTCGATTACGTGGATCACGCCGTTTGATGCTTCGATGTCAGCTATCACAACTGTCGCCATTTCGCCTGTGCCATCGGCGATTGTGACGCCCATGTCTGATGTAACGCAGATGCTGGCGTCGGCCATAACCGTGCCTACCAGCGTTGATCCTGCGGCCAAGTCGGTGGACATGACGGCACCAGACACCACGTGGTATGTCAGCACGTTGGTCAACTGACCCATGTTTTCTGTCATCAGCAATGTTTCAACTGTGCCTGCTGGCAGGGCTGCGAATGCGTCATTCAATGGCGCAAATACTGTGAACGGGCCTTCACCAGAAAGCGTTTCAACAAGGCCAGCTGCGGTGACTGCTGCAACGAGCGTTGAAAAGCGCTCGTCAGCTGCGGCGATGTCGACGATTGTTTGGGAATGGCCCCCTGCATGAACGGCGCCGCCAAGGGTCAACATTGCAGCTGTTGCTGCTGCGAGTGTCTTTAGATTTGTCATTTAAGAAATCCTTTGTAAAGGTGGTCTAGCGTTGTTGCTAATGTCTTTTTACGCTGACAAATGACGGTTGGATCTATCGTTGAACTACATGTGAACGGTGTGAATTTTTTGATCCAAAGCAGGGGGCTATACGTAAAGCGGGGTCGTCGAATTACAGTGCTGATCATCCAAAACGCAAAATCTCACAGACCTTATTCTTTTTATGCCAATGGGCTCAAAAGATATGTCAGATGCCCGAAGTCCTTGATCCAAAACACCGCGAAGATCGTTGCAAGCGCTTGCCACTGCAGACGCGCCCCCCTAAACCTGTTTCAACCCTACCAATTGTCAAAAAGGCCCCTGATCCCATGCGTATGAGCCGTTATTTCCTGCCCGTCCTCAAAGAGACCCCCCGTGAGGCGCAGATCGTGTCTCATCGTTACATGCTGCAAGCAGGCATGATCAAACAGGCCAGCGCGGGCATCTATAGCTGGCTACCGCTTGGCTATAAGGTCCTGAAAAAGATCGAAAACATTGTACACGAAGAACAGGCTAAGGCGGGCCACCACGCCATGCTGATGCCGACGATTCAATCTGCCGACTTATGGAAAGAAAGCGGACGTTATGATGCTTATGGCGACGAGATGTTGCGGATCAAAGATCGCCAAGACCGTGACATGCTGTTTACGCCGACAGCCGAGGAGCTGGTGACTGATATTTTCCGGTCCCATGTGAATTCGTACAAAGATCTGCCGCTGACGCTCTACCAAATTCAGTGGAAATTCCGCGACGAGGTTCGTCCGCGTTTCGGCGTGATGCGGGGCCGCGAGTTTTATATGAAAGACGGCTATAACTTTGATTTGACCAAAGAAGACGCGCTGCACGCCTACAACCGTCACCTTGTGTCCTATCTGCGGACCTATGAACGCATGGGTCTTAAGGCGATCCCGATGCGCGCGGACAGTGGCCCGATTGGCGGCGAAGACACCCATGAATTCCTCGTGCTGGCGGAAACCGGCGAAAGCGAAGTATTCTACGATAGCGCCGTGACTGACCTGACATTTGGTGACCGCGAGATTGACTTTGACGACAAAGCCGCCTGCGCGGCTGTGATGACAGAGTTCACGACCAAATATGCCCGCACCGATGAAACCCACGACGAAGCATTGTTCAACGAAGTGCCAGCAGGGCGCCGCAAAACTGCACGCGGCATTGAAGTCGGTCAAATCTTCTACTTTGGTACCAAATATTCCGACGCTTTGAACGCTGCTGTCGACAACGGCAAAGGCGAAAAGGTCAACGTACACATGGGGTCTCACGGCATCGGCGTGTCGCGCCTGCTGGGCGCAATCATCGAGGCCAGCCACGACGACAAAGGCATCATCTGGCCCGAAGGCGTCACACCGTTCCACGTTGGCATCCTGAACATGAAATCCGGTGACGACGCCGCCGATGCAGCCTGCGAAGACCTATATAAGCAGTTCATCGCCCTCGGCCTTGACCCGCTTTATGATGACCGCAACGAGCGGGCAGGGGCCAAGTTCGGCACCATGGACATGATCGGCCTGCCTTGGCGGATCACCATCGGACCGCGCGGCTTGAAAAACGGTGTTGTCGAAGTGACCTCGCGCCGGACGGGTGTTTCAGAGGAAATGACCCCCGCCGAAGCAGTGGCCAAAATCGTCGAGATCTACGCAAATATCTAAGCAATTGCCGGCTGCGCCCTGCGGTGTAGCCGGTGAATGACTCATTCCGCAAAGCCCATACAGGCAAGCCAAGACCCGACAAACGCGATGTCAGATGTGATCCCCATGGGCGGCGTTCCGGTGATGACATAGATCGGGATGAAAACGATCGATACCATCGCGGCGCCCATGCCTACGGCATATGCGCGGATCATCCAGTCACGGTGACGTGGGATGTCGCGGGCACGGATCGCAGCCATCGCCTTGATCAACGCCACTCCCAAAGCGATGCCAAACACCAGCCTTGCACTGCTTACAAATACTCTGGCCCCGTCGGGAAACTGCCAAAATAAACTGAGCGAACTCAGCGACAAAAATGCCCCCGCACCCACAAAGATACGTCCCATAATGCGGTGCAGTTGACCAAATCGGCGCGCCAATACGCGGCCAAATTGCAGCGGCCCGATCAGACCGAATGTCGCTCCGGCGACTGTATGGGCGAACAAACTATACGGTGCTGCGGCTAGCCGCATGGAGTCCTCAGGAAGACTGCCGAGCAGAATTTGCACAGCCTCAACGGTGGCAAAAGCAATTGTCAGCCCGCTAAGAGCAAACAATAGGGCAGGAATGCCAACAGGGCGTCCAAAAAAGTGTTTCATGTAAAATAACCTATTCTTGCTAGTGTGTTAGGGGTCATAAGTGAATACGTCACCCAAGGGTTTGTCAAAAACTGCGGCAATCTGGAATGCCAGTTCCAAGGTCGGCGAATACTTGGCGCCCTCGATTGCGATGATGGTTTGACGGGTGACGCCGACATGTTCGGCCAGCGCCTTTTGGGTCATCTCATCAGCCTCAAATCGGCATTTGCGGATCGTATTGCTAACCTTTATTTTCGCCATGACCTAAAGCCCCAACCGGTACACCGCGATGCGGTAGAAATCGGACGCAAACGCTCCCATTGCCATGCCAACCAAGACGCAATTAAGCCCTGCAATCGCGCTCCAGCCCATCGCGAGCAAGATAACTGTAAGGATGAAGCCACCGCTACACACCACAAGGGTGATCTGCGCGCCGCGCCTGCTGATGGTCACATCACGCTCGTCGGTTATAAAGCTGGGTTTGGGCGTGTTTGTGACAATTGCATAAAGGATCTGAAACGCAATCATAACGACAATTGTCACTACGATCCCGCCGCCAATAAGCCAGACAACATCCCATGCCCAAAGCGACAGACCATCCACGCCGCCATAGCCGCCGCTCGCTGTTGCAGTCCAAATGGTGGACCCGAAATATATAAATGTGATCATACCCGCGATGATCGCGGCCCATGCGTTGCGTTCTTCATGTTCCATTTTTGGTTTCCTCGAATTAATGTTATGTTTTCTGTACTTGGTGTAAAATATATTTTACACCAAGTCAAATATATATAACATACACCCGTTTTGTTTGAACAGGCAGTACCGCCAGTGGTATAATCTTAGAAAAGAAGCAGAGGATCGCGCGCAAATGCTAAAATTTTTGGCCATTGCAGGTGGATTGGCTGGCGCCGCTGGCCTGTCACAATACCCCGAATTTTCGCAGCAATATACGCAGCGATTGGGCGGCCAAGTGGATGCCCTGTCTGAGGTCGTCGCGGATTTTGAGGCATCGGCCATGCGCTCTGGCCTGACCCGCACCCAAGCATTTGACCAAATGACTGGCACGCAATTCCTTGATGATCGACAGGCTGATATGCGCCGCACATTCACTCGCCATGCGGTGTTAACCGACAATCTCGCACGCCTGCGCGGGGCTTCTGCAATGGAACGCCTCGCGATGCCGCACCGCTTAACCGACACGCAAACCCTGTCACGCACATGGAACGATTATGCGCCCGCTGTGCCACTCACTGCGTCCGGTGCTGTGGCTGCTGGCGCTGGGTTTTTGGGCGGTTGGGCGATAATCGGCGCGTTGATGTCGTTGCTCGCATGGCCATTCCGGCGCAGGGCCACGGGTTGATCGCGGGCAAGATGTTGCCGAACTTCAACCCTTCGACCCCCATTGCTCGCTTGACCATCGGGCGCCGACCCCTCAATTTGCTGCAAAACCAATACGCAGGACGCCCCATGGCCAGCACCGCCCCTTTTGCCAAATTCGAATGGATGATCGCGTGGCGGTATATCCGCGCCAAACGGGCCGAAGGTGGCGTCAGCATCATGACCTGGATTTCGCTGATCGGCGTGACATTGGCGGTATTTGCTCTGATCGCAACGCTTGCCGTGCGCTCGGGTTTCCGTGCTGAATTTGTCGACACGATCCTTGGGTCAAACGCACATGTAACCGTCTATCAACAAACTGCCATTGCAGGCACGAACCAAGTCATTCGGACCATTTTGGAATATGAAGCGCTCGCGGACAACCTTGCAGAAATTGATGGCGTAATCCGCGCCGCCCCATTGGTGCGTGGCCAAGTCATCGCCAATCGCACCAACCGGAACGCGGGCATCGAAGTCTACGGCATCGCACTTGAAGACCTGAAAACCATTCCTCGTATCGCCAATCCGATCACCTCCCTTGGCAGTATTGACCGCTTTAACGACGGTATCGCTATTGGGTCTGGTGTGGCGCGTGAACTGGGCACAATCGTGGGCGACCGGATCAAGGTCATCAGCCCGAACGGCGTGCGCACCGCGATGGGCACCAGCCCGCGCACCAACGCCTATGAAATCGTCTATATTTTCACCGCTGGGCGTTATGACATCGACCGGACGCGGGTCTATATGCCCCTGTCGGAGGCGCAAAGCTTCTTTAACCGCGACGGGCTTGTTGATGAAATTGAGGTCATGGTCGCGGATCCGGATGCAATCGACGATGTGTTGCCGGATATTCTGACTGTGGGCGGCGCAGGCACCTTGATCTGGACGTGGCGGGACAGCGCTGGCAGCTTTTTGCGGGCACTTTCCGTTGAGGACAATGTGATGTTTGTGATCCTGTCGATCCTTGTGCTGATCGCGTCGATGAACATCATTTCGGGGCTGATCATGCTGGTCAAAAACAAGGGCCGCGACATCGGTATCCTGCGCACAATGGGCCTGACAGAAGGCTCAATTTTGCGTATCTTCTTTATCTGTGGGGCAGGGATCGGGACATTTGGCACGATCCTCGGGGTGATCTTCGGCTGCCTGTTCGCGATCTATATCGACACGATATTCAGTTTTGTTAACTACGTCGCAGGCGGCGGTGTTTGGGACCCATCAATCAGGGGCATCTATGAATTACCCGCGCAATTGCGCCTGCGCGATGTGATCTCATCGGTGACCTTGTCGCTTGGCCTGTCATGGATCGTCACGATCTTTCCCGCCCGCCGCGCTGCGCGCATGAACCCAGTAGAGGCGCTGCGTTATGAATGACCCAATCCTGACCCTCACGGGTATCACCAAGGCCTATAACACGGGCAAACCCAACGCGGTCACCGTGCTGCAAGGCACCGATCTGACTGTCCACAAAGGCGAAGTCGTCGCCCTTGTTGCCCCGTCGGGCGCCGGAAAATCGACGCTTCTGCATATTGCCGGGTTGCTTGATACGCCGGACGCAGGCCAAGTCAGCATCGCAGGTCGCGATATGACCAAACTTTCTGACCGTAAACGCACAGCCGTCCGCCGCAATGACGTTGGTTTCATTTATCAATTCCACCACTTACTGCCCGAATTTACGGCGCTTGAAAACATCGTCCTCCCACAGTTAGCGAATGGGGTAAGTGACGCTGATGCAACGGCGCGCGCCCAAGATTTGCTTGCGCGGGTTGGTATCGCTGAACGGGGCGATCACCGTCCTGGGGCCCTGTCTGGTGGCGAACAACAGCGTGTCGCATTCTGCCGTGCGCTTGCCAACAAACCGCAGCTTTTGCTGGCCGATGAGCCCACTGGCAACCTTGACCCCGACACATCCGACCGCGTGTTTGACGCGCTAATGGAACTGGTGCGCGGCACCGGTCTTGCCGCTGTGATCGCCACCCATAACCTTGACCTCGCAGCCCGCATGGACCACATGGTCCGCATGACCGCTGGAACACTGGAAACGCTATGAAGATTACCGTCCAAGAGATTGAGACAACAAGTAAATCAGCGCTGATCGCGCATGGTGCCGCAGACGCACAGGCAGGTCACGTCGCCGGCGCCGTCGCGCGCGCAGAGGCGCTCGGCAACGTCATATGTGGCCTGTATTATCTTGAAAGCTACTGCACACAGCTCACGTCTGGGCGGGTCAATGGAACGGTTGAGCCAGTTGTCACAAAACCGCGTGGATCGGCCGTGATGGTTGACGCCAAATTCGGCTTTGCACAGCCCGCGTTTGCTGCGGCGCTTGATCTTGCGGTTGAAACGGCACGGACAAACGGCGTTGCGACATTGGCCGTGGCCAACGCGCACACCTGCACATCGCTGGGCTTCTTTACCGAACAAATTGCAGCGCGCGGGTTGATTGCAATCGGCATGACAAACGCGTCGCCCGTCGTCGCCCCTCCCGGTGGGAACGCGGCGGTAATTGGTACAAACCCAATCGCAATGACCGTACCTGGGGACGGTGCGCCCCTGATGCATTTTGATTTTTCAACATCCGCAGTGGCCTTGGGCAAAATCACAATGGCCAAAGCAGCGGGTACGCCAATCCCGCTTGGCTGGGCCGTGGACGCAAACGGCGTCCCCACAACCGATCCAGAGGCAGCCCTAAAAGGCGCATTGGTAAGCGCGGGCGGATACAAAGGCTGGGGCTTTGGCCTCATGGTTGAACTGCTTGCGGCGGGCATGACCGGATCGGTCAACTCGCTGGATGTGAAGGGGCTGAAATTGCCTGACGGCGCACCGCACGGGCTTGGACAATTCTATATCCTGATGGACCCCGCGACATATGGCGACAGCTTCAACGACCGGTTCGCGCGTGTCGCCGATGCAGTCGCAACGCAAGACGGCGCGCGTATTCCAGGGACAAACCGGACAGCCATGGATGTGATCGACGTACCAGACTCGCTTTGGGCGCGAATACTAACGTTGGCGACTTAATTTATGAAAGGGGCGGGCATGCTCTGCGCAGTCCTGTCGTTGTTTTTAACCGCGGCCTGCACCGACCGCAGGCCCGCCCCCATAAGTGGCGAGCGCTAGGTCATCTCAAATGATGGAGGCGGGCAGATCATCAGCGCCCAAGCCGACCGCGCGCGTCTGCGTTTTTGGACCGGACGGGTTGAAATACGCGGCTATTGCGCCTCGGCTTGCGTGATTTTCACGACCCTGCCCAATGCGTGCTTGGGGCGAAAATCACGGATCGGATTTCACAGCTCAAACGTAAACGTCGGCCCAATTGGAAACCCACAAATGGCGCGTTATCTGCGCGGCGAGGTCAAAGCAAAGTTCCTTGCCGAATGGCAATATGTGCCGCAAGATAAAATACATTGGATCAGCGTGCGCGACTACGTGCAACTTGATCCATTGGTGAAACTTTGCGAATAGTTCACGGTCGTCTAACAATCGTGTGAGATCGTGCAACTTCGCGGGTACTGCGGGCGTGGATCGGATAAACACCCATTCAATACCAGTTGAGAAGGACTTTCCCCATGCGCCTTGTGTTTTCCGCCGCCCTTGCCCTTGCCACCAGCACAGCCCACGCAGGGCCCGTCAGCTTTAGCACGGGCTGGAAAGAACAGCGACTATCGCTGTTTTCATCCAATGATTATGCGTTTGGAACATCCCTGAACATGACATCAAACGGGTCGGTCAGCATCGCATGGGCGCGAGTAGATCCCGCCGACTGGGAGTCTGTTGGGGCATCGTGGGACTGGTCCGTTAGCAAATCCGTCCCCGCAACTGATTTGTCGCTAAAAGGTGGCGATGACCGCAACATTTCGCTCTACTTTCGTATTTGTTCCAGAAGCCGTGGCGCCGTCGCTTGAAGGCGCAGGCATCCGGTCGCTTTTGGGGCGCAGTGACGTGCGTGTGGTGCAATACGCATGGGGCGGCAACAACGCGATGGGGGCCGTGATCCGGTCACCCTACGGCCAAACAGGCACAGGTGTGACGATCCCGTTGCGCGGCGTTGGAACTGGCTCCGCGTCCGAGAGCGTGGACCTGAACGCCGACTTTGCGCGTGCCTTTAATGGGCCCCGTGGCGTGTTGATTGGTTTGGCTGTGTCTGGCGACAGCGACGACACCAATTCGGTCATTCAGGCGGCAATCGGCAACCTTACCCTGCGGTGATTGATCCAGATCATTGATCACACCGCCTTTCGCCCGCTATGCTCAGAAAAACAGTTAGCGGAGGGCATCATGCGCACAATCATCATCCTTGGGGCAGTGGCATTGGCGGACTGCGTCGACGTGGCAGAACCCGACGGGCAGCGCATGTTCGCGCAAAACTGCGCGTCTTGCCACGGGTTAGACGCCAAAGGGTCCGGCCCGATGTCGCGCAACCTGATCAAAATGGCGCCTGACCTGACAACACTGGCGTCTCGCAACAACGGCACATTCCCGCGCGATTACGTGATGAGCACCATCGACGGGCTCGACCGAGGCACGCATTTTTCCGGTGCCATGCCTGAATTCGGCGCAGGCGACATGGGTGACACAATCATCGTAGAGCGCGACGGATTAGGAACGCCAGTCCCTGCTGAGTTACTAGCACTGACCGAGTATTTGGAGCGGGTGCAGGAGTAGGGGACGAAAGCCGTCACCGTAGGGTGCGCGTTTATGCGCACCATTTTCGACAAACACAGGAAACGTGCGCATAAACGCGCACCTTACGGCTCACTATTCAGTCGGGGCCAACTTCTGATTTGTTTGTTTCAAATGTTTCTGCCGCCGAAATCAGAGCTTCTGCAAGCGACAACATTTCGTGTCTTTCCAATGAATAATACGATTTTTGAAAGAAGCTGGAAAATTTCAAGTTAAATACAGGATCGCTTGGATCGCCTTTCACCTGCACGACAAGCGAACCAGATCAAATAGGAACGTTGATTTCACGTATTGTCTTTCTGAATGTGTTCCGAAATGCGCCTAAGCTATTAAAGTCAAAACTTAAATTCAAACATCCAACTCCTCAACAAACTGCGCATTCTCCTGAATATACTGATAGCGCAGTTCCGGCTTTTTCCCCATCAGACGCTCGACCAAATCCGCCGTATCTCCCGGCTCGTCGTCGTGGATCGTGACACGGATCAGTTTGCGGGTGGTTGGGTCCATTGTCGTCAGCTTCAGGTCTTTTGCGTCCATCTCGCCCAGCCCCTTAAACCGCTGCACGTCGATTTTGCCCTTACCGCCAAGGCCTTTTTTCATTGCGGCCTCTTTTTCAACGTCATCTTGCACGTAAATCCGGTGCGCGCCTTGGGTCAGGCGGTACAGCGGCGGGCAGGCCAGATATAAGTGCCCTTGGTCAATCAGCGGCCGCATCTGCGTGAAAAAGAACGTCATCAACAAGGCGGCAATATGCGCCCCGTCGACATCCGCATCGGTCATGATGATGATCTTATCATAGCGCAAGTCATCGACGTTAAACTTTGTGCCCATGCCAACACCCAATGCCTCGCACAGATCATTAATCTCGGCGTTGGTGTGGATCTTGTTGGATGCAGCCCCCAGCACGTTCAAAATCTTACCCTTAAGCGGCAATAAGGCTTGGTTGACACGGTTGCGCGCACCCTTACCAGACCCACCAGCACTGTCGCCCTCCACGATAAACAGCTCGGTGCCTGCCCGATTTTTGCTTGAACAATCGGTCAGTTTACCGGGCAAGCGCAGCTTTTTCGTCGCGGTTTTGCGGGCAGTCTCCTTTTCCATCTTACGGCGCAGGCGTTCCTCAACGCGCAGCACAAGGAAATCAAGGATCGCACCCGCTGCTTTGGTATCCGCCGCCAACCAGTTATCAAAATGGTCACGCACGGCCAGATCGACCATGCGTTGGGCATCCGTCGTGGCCAAACGGTCCTTGGTCTGGCCCACAAATTCCGGTTCGCGAATAAAGCATGACACCAACGCACAGCCGCCAGTCGTCAAATCGTCGCGCGTAATCTGCGCGGCCTTTTTGTTGTTCACACGCTCGCCGTAGGCTTTGATGCCCTTCAGGATCGCGGACCAAAATCCGGTCTCGTGGGTGCCGCCCTCTGGCGTCGGCACAGTGTTGCAATACGACTGGATGAACCCGTCGCGGGCAGGGGTCCAGTTGATCGCCCATTCGACTTTGCCAGGGACTTGAAATTTGTCGACAAACGACACAGTGCCCGCAAATGGTTTTTCGGCATAAACGGTGGCATCGCCCAAAGTGATGTTCAGGTAATCGGCCAAACCGCCGGGAAACTTGAACGTCGCTGACAGCGGCGTTTCTTTGTCGTCAATCTCTGTTTTCCACCGGATTTCGACGCCGGAAAACAAATAGGCCTTGGACCGCGACATCTTGAACAACGTCGCAGGTTTCAACGTCAGCTTGCCAAAAATCTCAGGATCAGGGTGGAATGTGACGGATGTGCCGCGCCTGTTTGGGGCGGCACCGATCTTGGCCAAAGGCGCCTGTGGCACGCCTTTGGAAAACTCCATCATGAACAGCTCTTTGTTACGTGCGACCTCGACCCGCAAGTGATCAGAAAGCGCGTTCACCACGGATGAGCCAACACCGTGCAAACCGCCTGACGTCTGATAGCTATCACCGGAAAACTTGCCGCCCGCATTCAGGGTGCAGAAAATGATTTCAAGCGCAGATTTCGTTGGCTGCTTTGGGTGCGGATCGGTTGGAATACCCCGCCCGTTATCGCGCACGGTGCAATGGCCGTTGGCGTGTAGTTCCACTTCGATCCATGTGGCGTGCCCTGCGACCGCTTCGTCCATCGAGTTGTCGATAATTTCGGCCACCATGTGGTGCAGCGCACGCTCGTCCTTGCCGCCGATATACATACCAGGGCGCAGGCGGACGTGTTCCATATCCTCCAACACCTCGATGGAAGAGGCGTTGTAGTCGTCGGGGCTTGTGGTGGACAAAAGGTCGTTCGCCATATCGCTCTGCTCATTTTCTTGATGTTTCTTCTACTATGACAGGCAGGCCAGCGCGGGGAAAGAGGCATCGCCCATTGTGGACACGCAAACCGCCTGACAAAGTAACCGCAAGCAACAGGAGCTATGACATGCGTATCTTTTTCACAGGCGGCAGCGGCAAAGCGGGTAGATATAGCGTTGCGCATTTGCGCGCCCTCGGACATTATGTCGTCAACGCCGATCAGGTGTCATCGGGTGACGCAGGGCCGGAACTGTTGTTGGATTTGACTGACGCTGGTCAGGTCATCGGGGCCATGTCGCAGTTTGTTGATTTCCACGAATTGGATGCGGGTACAGGCGTGCCGAAATACGACGCCGTTGTGCATTTTGCAGCGACGCCGCGTGTGATGATCGGCACTGACGGGGAATGTTTTCGGATCAACACCCAATCAACCTATAACGTGATCGAGGCGGCGGTGAAGCTTGGTATACCCAAGGTGATTTTTGCCAGTTCCGAGACGACATACGGTGTGTGCTTTGCAGAGGGCGAGGTGCTGCCCGATTATGTGCCCGTAGATGAAAACCACCCGACGGTGCCGCACGATAGTTACGCCATGTCAAAGGTCTGTAATGAGGCCACTGCACGGTCGTTTCAGGTGCGCACGGGGATAGATATTTATGGATTGCGGTTGAACAACGTGATTGAACCGCATGAATACGCAGAGAATTTTCCAGCGTTTATGGATGAACCCACACTAAGGCGGCGCAACATCTTTGCCTATATTGACGCGCGTGATTTGGGTCAGATGGTCGCGCGGTGTTTGGCCGTGGATGGTTTGGGCTACGAGGTGTTTAACGTGGCCAATGACGATTGCTCGGTCGGGATATCAAGTGCAGAGGTCTGCGCGCAGTTCTATCCCAGTGTCCCGCTACGTCGCGAAATGGGTGAGTTTGAGGCATTCTACGACAACACCAAAGCCAAGCAGATGTTGGGGTTTGCCCCCCAACATAGTTGGCGCGATGTCCTAAAAGGATGATGGGTTAAAACCCATCCTACGCTTCAGATATCTGTACCAGCAGCGCCGTGAGCGGGGCAACCTGTTCGCAGGCCTTTAATATCGCGCGGCCCAAATCGGCAGGCTGCCCAATGTCCTTGGACGCGATGCAGCCTTTCATCCGTAGCAAATGCGCAGCTGGATGATCCGCCGGATAGGCCGCTGGTACGCGCTTGAGCGCTGGTTCACGCAGCTTAAATCCGTCGGCCTCAATACCGTCCACAATCCCGATAATCCGTTTCGCATCAAGGTCCACAAACTTGCGCCAGTCCTCCAACACCGGCTTGTCAAACCCCATCATGCCGGACCCAACTGTCACATAATCCACGCCGACCCCAAAGAAGAACACAGGGTTCTGCCGCCCGACACCGTCCAGCGTCCACATCATATGCAGATGCGTCTTATATGGGGTCTTATCCTTGGAAAACCGCACGTCCCGATGTGGGCGAAACAGCTTGGGCTTCACAGGCGCATCGACAAGGTCTGAAATTGCAGGCGCCAGATCATCCATCAGCGCCAAAGCCGCGGGTTTGAGCACATCATCATAGGCCCCGCGATGCGCGTCCCACCATACCTTAGCGTTATTGGCCGCAAGGTCTTTATAAAACGCTTGCGAGACTTGGATCAGGTTTTTGGACATGGGGTTCTTTCGCATGGCTAGACGGGGAAGCGGATCGGCCCTAAGCCTAGAACGATGGAACACACCGCACAAACCTATTCTGAACACCGCCGCGCCATTTGGATGCTTGGCGGCCCGTTGATCGCATCGCAAGTGGCGCAATTTTTGATCCATATGACAGATACAATCATGCTTGGCTGGTATGATGTGACGGCGCTCGCGGCAGTGACTCTCGGGTCAACAATGTATTTCGTGACCTTCATTGTTGGCGCTGGATTTGCCTTTGCAGTGACCCCCATGGTGGCCGCCGCAGCCGAGGCCGACGACGAGGCCCAAGTCCGTCGCGTCACGCGCATGGGACTGTGGCTGTCGATTGCCTACGGGCTGCTGTTTACGCTGCCATTCATGTGGTCGGAACAGATACTTCTGGCCATTGGTCAAGACGCGGTGGTCGCCGCTATGGCACATGATTATCTGGTTATTGCTGCATGGCAAATGGTGCCCGCACTCATGGCGATGACGCTGAAATCCTATCTGGCAGCGTTGGAGTATACGGCAATTATTCTGTGGGCGACCCTTGGGACCGCTTTGATGAATGTGGTCGTCAACTATGCATTGATTTTCGGGAACTTCGGGGCGCCTGAAATGGGCATCCAAGGGGCGGCAATCGCATCGCTTTTTGTAACATTCGCCACGGTGGTGATCCTTGTCCTATACGGGCTGCGCAAACTGCCGCAGTACAAGCTACTGCAAAACGTCTGGAAACCCGACGGCGAGATCTTGCGCCGCGTCTTTCAGCTTGGCTGGCCCATCGGGCTGACGTCATTGGCCGAAGGTGGGCTGTTCACCGCAAGCGCGATTATGATGGGCTGGATCGGCCCGATTGAACTGGCAGCCCACGGGATCGCCATTCAACTTGCCAGCCTGACGTTCATGGTCCACCTCGGGTTTTCGCAAGCGGCCACCATACGTGCGGGTCGCGCGTTAGGGCGCGGCGACGAAATAAACCTGCGGCGTGGGGCAAAAATGGCCATTGGCATGTCGACGGTGTTTGCTGTCGCGACCATGGCGGTGTTCTTGTTGATCCCCGAACCACTTATCGCGGTGTTCATCGACCCAAGCGAACCTGAAAAAGCCGCGCTGCTGCGCATCGGTATCTCGCTTTTGGCGATGGCGGGGCTGTTCCAAGTCGTGGATGCGGTGCAAGTTCTGGCACTTGGTCTTTTGCGTGGCGTGCAAGACACGGCTGTGCCGATGGTCATTGCAACAATCAGCTATTGGGTGGTGGGCTTGCCGGTCAGCTATTTGCTGGCGTTCACGCTTGGCATGGGTGGCGTTGGCATCTGGCTGGGGCTGGTTGTTGGGCTGTCAGTGGCCGCCGTGCTGATGATGTGGCGGTTCTGGCGTCGGTCTGTGTTTTTGACCAAACGACGCGACTAGCCGTTCTCAGCCGCGTGCTGCTTCATCAAACGATCGGCTTTCTTGCGCACAAGCACAGATCGTAAGTCGTGCATTGCCAGTAATAACGCATCTGTAACGTCGTCCAATTGGGCCTCGGATGCCTTGGACTGCACCCACTGCGTCGTGACATTCATATAGTCCACAGCGCGGTGAATATCGTCGATATCACGTTGGGCAAGCAATGCGACGCGCTTGTCCAGCCAGTCTTGAATGGCGGCAATATCTTCAACCGTAAGCGCATGCTCGCCATGCGGCTTCACAACGCCTTTGTTGACGTTTACAAGTGCAATCTGGTCCATCTCAATGCGGCGCTGACGGTTCTCGGTATCAACCCGAAACACAGCAGCCCCATTTTCACGGATGCGAAAGTAATAATCTGGTAACTCAGCGCCCATGTCGCCCCTTGTTTGGGTGGACCCTAGCAAAGACAATCGCTTAGGTCAGCCCCTCACAGAACGTTATGATGCGGTTGCAGGCCTCGGCCAATGCGTCGTTTGAAGTCGCATAACTGACGCGGAAATTTGGGGACAAGCCGAAGGCCGCGCCAAACACCACGGCGACGCCGGTTTCTTCCAGTAATGCAGTGGCGAAAACCTCGTCGTCCTCAATAACCGTGCCCGCAGGGGACGTTTTGCCAATACAGCCCGCAATCGATGGATACACGTAAAACGCACCTTCGGGTTTCGGGCAGATGATCCCAGGCGCTTTGTTGAGCAGACCAACTACAAGATCACGGCGGGTGACGAACAAATCGTTGTTGGGGGCCAGAAACTCTTGGGTCCCGTTCAAGGCCTCCACGGCGGCCCACTGGCTGATCGAACTTGGGTTTGACGTGGATTGGGACTGGACCTTGCGGATCGCTTTGATCAGCATTTCAGGACCAGCAGCATAGCCGATACGCCAACCCGTCATGGCATAGGCCTTGGACACACCGTTCATCGTTAGCGTGCGGTCATACAGGGCCGGTTCCACTTGGGCCGGCGTGCAGAATTTAAAATCGCCGTAAGCCAGATGCTCGTACATATCATCGGTCAAAATCCAAACGTCAGGATACCGGACTAATACGTCGGTCAACGCCTTCAGTTCATCCCACGAATACCCAGCGCCCGTGGGGTTGGACGGTGAATTGAACAAGAACCACTTTGTCTTGGGGGTGATTGCGGCCTCTAGCTGATCGGCGGAAATCTTATAGCCTTGGGTCATGTCACCAGCAACGAACACAGGCTCGCCGCCGCCTAGCAAAACCATATCAGGGTAGCTGACCCAATAAGGGGCAGGGATGATAACCTCATCGCCTGCATTCAGGGTGGCTATGAACGCGTTGTACAATACCTGCTTGCCGCCAGTGCCCACGGTAACTTGGGTAGGGCTATAGGTCAGGTCATTGTCGCGCTTAAATTTGGCGCAAATCGCTTGCTTCAGCTCAGGGATACCATCCACGGCTGTGTATTTCGTTAGACCTGCTGTAATGGCGGCGACGCCTGCATCTTTGATATTCTGAGGCGTATCAAAATCAGGCTCGCCCGCACCAAGACCAATAACATCTCGGCCAGCGGCCTTTAGCTCAGCGGCTTTGGTGGTCACGGCGATCGTTGGGGACGGTTTTACGCGGCTGAGTGTCGCAGACAGAAAGGTCATATTTGTCATCCGGTGGCAATTTTTCACTAAGCATGACATAGGATGTTGCGCGGCACTGACGCAAGCAAGAAGGACGACAATATGACGACTTCCATGGGTGACCAAGGCTGGTTCAGCGAAGAAGCAGCAACTTTCGGTGACAGACTTGCAGGCGCGCGCGAAGCAGCGGGGCATAGCCAAGCGACATTGGCCAAGCAGTTGGGGGTGAAAACCATCACCATGCAAGCTTGGGAAAATGACCTTAAAGAACCGCGGGCAAACCGGTTGACGATGCTGTCTGGTATGCTGGGCGTATCACTGGTGTGGCTGATGACTGGCGAAGGCGAAGGGCCCGAAGAGCCTACAACGCTGCAAACCGACGACGCGGACATTGCCGTGATCTTGGGGCAAATGCGCAAGCTACGGACCGAAATGACGAAAGCAGCACAAGACATGGGACGACTTGAAAAACAGTTACGTCTAATTTTGAGGAGCTGATCATGGTTGAAACACGCGATGTGATGATCAAACGCATGCGGATGCGGTCGATGCGGCGGGGGATCAAAGAAATGGACCTGATCCTGTCGGATTTTTCTGGGCGCAAATTGGACGGAATGGATGACGCAGGGCTTGCGCATTATGACCAACTTTTGGCCGAGAATGATCATGACTTGTATGCGTGGGTTGGTGGAACAGTACTTGCACCCGCTGAATACGTGGACTTAATCGCGCAAATTGGGGCAGGGGCGACAGGGCTAACCAAGCCGTCGGTAAATTAAAACAGTTTTGACTTAACCGAATTTTCGTAAATCTGGTTCAAACCTATCTTCGAGCAGTAATTGTCGGAGATATGGAAATATGAGCATTCACAGTAATGTCGGACCGGGAGACGAAACCGGTGGGACCGCGCACGCAGCGGCCTTTATGAACAGTTATCTAGATTCGTTGACCCTTGTGGAACGGCTTCACCGGCTGTTACTGGACGTGATCAAAGATGAATTTGAACGGCTGGGGATGCTTGAAATAAACGCTGTGCAAGCGTTGCTGTTGTTCAACGTGGGCGACAATGAGGTGACCGCCGGAGAGCTGAAAACACGGGGCTACTATCAAGGGTCCAACGTAAGCTACAATTTGAAAAAGCTGGTCGATACGGGGTTTATGCACCACCAGAGATCCGAAATCGACCGCCGATCAGTGCGGGTTAGCCTGACACCAAAAGGGCGCGATGTACGCAAAGTCGTCAGTCAACTATTCGCGACACACGCGGCTGGGTTGATGGGCAAAGGTGTGCTTGATCACAAAGGTATCGACGACATCACCATGGCGTTACGGCGGGTGGAACGGTACTGGACTGAACAAATTCGGTATATCTATTAACGGGGCTTGATCCAAAGGGGCCGCTGCCGCGGCATGTTAAATATTGGCAAGCTTTGCGTGATCGTCCGGTTATCTGGTGCAGCACCTATCGCGATGGACTGTAATTCGCGCAGCAGCTTTCGCTCCATTGCGTTTGCGTAGTCGTCAAAGCCCAAGGCAACCTCGACGAATGCATCTGGTCCCCGCACGACGTATTCGCTAAAATACGATGACAACTCTTTGGTGTTGGCAGATCCAATGACCAATGCGTTGATTGTGATATTGGCGGCGACGGCAGGCGGGGCGACATCTTGTGGCCGAGGTCCTGTGTTCGCCAGACCGTCCGCTGACAGATCAACGGTTTGTTTCCAGCAATGTTGTCGGCTGACAAGAAGATCACTGGCGAATGACATGGCAGACCCAATTGCAGTTGTTGGATCACCTGCAATCCGTGGTGAATTGCGCAACGTGTTCGCCACGGCGGCAAGCGTGGCGCGATCTGCAACAGTGGTCCACGGCAAAATGACGATTTGATGCGATGGGCCGCTCCATTCAAACACGGCGATATCTATTGGTGCCGCATGTTGGCGCAGGAACACCTCTGTCACAGCAGGCGAAAGTAGCGCAGTTGCAAGCCCACCTCGCTGAAGCTGATATTCCGCGGCGTCCACAGATCCCGATACATCCAGGCCCAAAACAAGCGCTTGCCTGCAAGCTGCGTCAACGCTGCTGGCCCAGAGCGCACATATCAGCGTGACCCATTTCATCCCTTGGGCAAGCGGGTTTGAGGCGACGCGCCGATAATCATCGCAGTCAGTTCACGCAACAATTTGCGGCGCATCGCCGCTGCATAATCGTCAAATCCGTTGGCGATCTCAACGAACGCACCCGGGCCACGGATTACTTGGTTCCTGAAAAATGGGATCAAGTCAGTTTCGCCTTCAAAATCAGCGCCGTTCACGACCAACCCATTGACCGTGACACCGTCAAACGGAAATGCGGAATAGGCGTCAATCGGGCCAAACCCGTCGTTGTTCACACCGTCGCCCGCCATATCAATCGTCTGGGTCAGGCAGTTTGGTGCACGCGTCAACTCTGTCGCGGCATATCCAAGCGCATAGCCCATGGCCGTTGGAAAATCATTGTGCAGCCGCTCGCTCGTGGCGATGTCTTGGGCCACATCAAAAAGCGCGCTGGGCGTGTCGACCACCGTCCAATCCACAAGCACCTGCTGATTATACCGACCCGACCATTCAAAAACGTAGACGGCAACCGGATCAGAACTGATGAAAAATGCGGCTTCCACATCTGGATCAAGCAATGCGCTGGCCAAACCTGCACGCTGCAATTGATCCTCGGAGGCATCAACGGATGACGACACATCAATCGCGAGCACCAATGCGAGGCGACATGCGTCAACTGGACCTGCCCAAATCAACCCGATCACCGTCAACAAGGATGGGTATTTTACCAATGACCCGTATTTTGCATGCTCGCCCATGGTTCAGCAGACGCAAGATCGTCGCCCTCTTGCAGTAACTCAACCGAGATATTGTCAGGGGATCGAACAAACGCCATATGCCCGTCACGCGGTGGGCGGTTAATGACCACGCCGTTGTCCATCAGTTTTTGGCATAACGCGTAAATATCGGTTGTGCGGTATGCAAGGTGGCCAAAATGGCGGCTGTCGGACGGCAATTCATCGTCGCCATCCCAATTGTAAGTGAGCTCAATAGGGCAATCCTCCTGATCAGGAGCCGCCATGAAAATCAAACTGAAACGCCCACCTTCGCTATCGATACGGCGGGTTTCCTTGAGCCCAAGCAATTCAAAAAACGTCACCGTCTTTTCAAGGTCTTTGACACGAACCATCGTGTGTAGATACGTAAGGGTCATTCATTCGCTCCTATTTGCTAAACAAAAGGTAGCACGCCTTGATATAAGGGCAACTTCAGAATGACGACCGCAGATCGAATCCCAGACTGCTGTAATCACGGTCAAACAGATCAACGTTGCTCTGGTCGCGCTTTATCTGAGCGTTCAAGACAGGGCAAAAACCATAAAACTCCCAATCAGCAAATTCTACGGACATATTCAGCGCAATTGATATATCCGCGCGCGGTTCTGATCGTAAAAATCGAGTCGCAACAAAATCGCGCGTTTCGGCATCTATGCCAAACCCAAAACGCATCCCTGCGACACTTCTGGCAGTCTGCGCATTGGGTGCATATTGGCGGGCGCGCCGAAGCCAAACTTGGGCGCGACTATCTTGCTTAAGCTGCGAGTGCGCGAGGGCGACTAGTCGGGCAGCCGCGAACTTTTGAACGCCCCTTGTCTGCGCATAATAAGCAGCGCGCGCAAAGCGGGTAGCGCCCAAAAAATCGCCTAATGCGATTGCCGCTTCTGCGCGCAATATCAGTGCTGCAGTGTCATTCGACTTACGCTGCAACAGCGCGTCCGCATCATTTGCGTTAAAGTCACTGAAATCGATGTCGACGGCAATGTCACCAGTAGTAAGTTCTAGGCCGATCCGATTTTGATATATACGGACGCCGGCATATTCACCTTCGAAATAGGCCTGCCTAGCAATTGGCAAAGTAACGCCACCATTGCGTTCATAAATGAAGCCGCCAAAGCCGTATTCAGCGTACCCACCCGTACGCACAATCGCAAACGCGATGCGTGGCTCTCCATTAACCAAGTTATCACTGACGCCAATTATCGCGCGGTATGGGCCGTTTTGGTCAATTGGATCGCCATCCAACGCGTCATAGGCAATATCGACGGCGGCATAGACCACATATCACTGAGAATTCTCGCCCAGCGTCCCCACAACAGAGTCGCGCTCATAAAGGTTCTCTGCATCAAACCCGAGGTTATCGATCGTAAATTCATCATCCAAAGAGTTATAAGTCACGCTGGTAACAAGCCCGCTACCGGCCCCATCGCGCGGTTCAAAACGAAAGATCGAATTCGCCGCTACCGGAGACGTTGTTCCATCAGGCAATGTCGTGCCAACATCCAACGTACAAGTATCTTCCGCAGCCTCTTCGGTCGTGGTTCCCGTAGTCTCAACGGCTATAGCGCCAATTGTCGTGTCCGTTGTCCCAAAATCAAAAGGGATGAGGGTCACTACAGGCCGTCAGAAGCAAAAATGCAGAAATAGATGTAATTATGCGAAACATATCAAAGGGCCTGTCGGTTAACTGGAATTGTATAGATCATCTGGCGAGGGGGGTGTGAAGTCAGTGATGAACCCCAAAACCACCCGCATTCTTTCTAAATATTGCGTCTTTCTCACACAAACCCGCATGTAAGAGTAGCCCCGCGCGCAACACAATATATAGTAGCCCACGACTCATATCCACCAAGGAGCATCCCATGCCGCTGAGCCCCGAACAGCAAGCCGAAGTCGACGTCCAGCGGTCAAACCCGCAACCCACCCTGCGCGCCACTGCGCCGGGCATGGAAAAACACCTGTATACTGCGCACGATGTTCTCGACCACGGGTTCATTCGGGTCATCGATTATATGGGCGACGATGCTGCAATCTGCCAAGCCGCCCGCGTGTCCTACGGCAAAGGCACCAAATCCGTGCAAAACGACGAAGGGCTGATCCGCTACCTCATGCGCCACTGGCATTCGACTCCATTCGAGATGTGCGAGATCAAACTGCACGTCAAACTGCCCGTCTTTGTGGCACGCCAATGGATCCGCCACCGGACAGCCAACGTCAACGAATACTCTGCCCGCTATTCCATTCTGGACCGCGAATTCTACATTCCCGAACCCTCCCAATTGGCCGCACAATCTGTGATCAATAACCAAGGTAGAGGCGAGGCCTTAACAGGTGATGAAGCCGCCCGCGTCCTTGAAATCCTCAAAGGCGACGCCGCCCAAACCTACGACCACTACGCTGAAATGATTGGGAAAACCGATGAAAACGGCGATGCCAAACAAGGCCTTGCCCGTGAACTTGCCCGCATGAACCTGCCCGCAAACATCTACACACAGTGGTATTGGAAGGTCGACCTGCACAACCTGTTTCACTTCCTGCGCCTGCGCGCCGACACCCACGCACAATACGAAATCCGCGTTTACGCCGACGCAATCTGCAAAGTCGTCGCCGACTGGGTGCCCGCCGCCTACGGGGCTTTCGAAGACTACCGCCTTGGCGGAGCTACCCTATCAGGCAAAGCCCTCGACTGCCTGCGCCGCATGTTAAAAGGCGAAGAGGTTACGCAAGAGACATCAGGCATGAGCAAGGGTGAATGGCGCGAATTTAAGGAGGCCGTTGGTTGAGTGGTGCGTATCTCCGACGACGCAATTAAATTCTTAGTCGGCCTAGTTACGGGAAACTCTTAACAAGCAGCTTATGGGAGTGGCGCTCAACTCGCGGATTTCTTTAATTCACTAAGTGCTAATGAATTGTATGGGAAAGGTTTTCCATCCCGACATGTTTTCGTAAGAGAAAAGATTCTTGAGTGGAACGGATCTGTCAAATTAAGGCCCCTAATTGAGTGCGCTGTGATAGGTGCCGAAGATGAGTATAAATCTGAGGATTTAGCATTTCAGCTCAACCGAAAAATTGCCCCATCAGGTTTCAAACTGAAGAAGGAATCCGAACAGGGTTTCTGGCATAATGGTGCATATATTGAAGGACCAATCTATTTCAGTTTGACTGAAAAATCCGGTCAGGTTGGTGTGGTTCCTACCTATTTACTAACCGAATCTTCGATGAATGAGAGTTTGAATAAGGCGCGTGATAGACTCGAGCGAGGAGATTTTTCAGGCTCAATTTCAATATGCTACACATTGATTGAAGAATTCTTAAAGCTAAAGCTAATGGATTTCCCAAAATGCGTTAATGAGAATGAAGGCGATATCAAAAAACTATACCGAATTTATGCAAAGAAAAGTGGACTGGAAGCATCTGCAGAAACACCAGACCCACTAAAATCTTTGCTAAGTGGTCTAACTACACTTGCAGGCGGATTCTACGAAGTGGCGAACAAGGTGGGAGACAGGCATCAAAAGAAATTTTCGCCTAGTTCCCATCATGCAAGGCTAGTCCTCACTTTCACTCTCACTCTCACTCTCACTCTCGCTTTTTGCGAATTTATTATTGAATCGAAAGAGAGACAGCCAAAGAACTGATCTGTGTCTACGCTCCTCTTGCCCAGCTCCGCTGGGCAGCGCCCGGACCTCCCCCATGGGGAGGGCGCTTCGCACCCTAGCGCTACGCATTAATCAAATGATGCACTTCGCACCCCCTGTGCTGCGTGCGTTCACTGCTCAAACTGTCCTCGACAGTTTGCAAGACGGGCCTCGCCCCTCCCACATAAAAATCATGGGAAAACGGTGTGGAATCTCCCCTGACGCTGGGGAAGGCGCGCGTTTACACAGGCCCTCAAGCAATAACTGAGGGATGAAAATGTATAATTCAACCACCCAAACAACGCCAAAGCCCGTTCGCGCAGCGGCCCCCGTACCTTCCGACGCGGGCAATCCGTTGTTCCCGTTGACCCCGTCGCAGGTGCGTGACTTACTGGGCTTATCTTTAGCAGCCCGAAAGCACCACCCAATGATCCTCTACGGCATCTCAACCTGTCCCGACTGCAACCGCGCCCACAAGACATTCAACGAGGCCGGCATCGACATCACATTCCGCGACGTGCGCGCGGAACCGATGTCCGAACAAGAATGGGAAGCGCTCTTGGCCGAATTTGGCGACAACCTCGTTGACCGCAAATCCCAGACCTTCCGCAATCTCAACGCATGGATGCGCGAAAGCGAAGCCGACGCCCAATTGGCCGACACACCCGCCCTCATGGCGCGCCCCGTCATCACCGATGGCACCCGCTACACGCTTGGATGGAACGACGACGCCAAATCTGCGTGGCTGTAAAACGGCTTATACGAAACTTACACGCCTTTTGGGGGCTCATCATGCCCGCGCAGCAACAAATTGCGCAAACGGCGAAGACCACAATGGGGATCAAAATGCGATTTTTCGGCCTGAAATCATGCGACACCTGCCGCAAGGCGCAAAATCAAATAATCGCTACAAATCAATTACTTACGGTAATAGATGTCCGTGCAGATGGTGTGTCTGACGCCGATCTAGCAGAAATTATCTCGCATTTCGGCAACAAAGCCATCAACCGCGCCTCCACCACATGGCGCGGACTTTCAGACACCGAAAAACAAGGCGATCCGGCCACATTACTATCCGTTAATCCCACCCTAATGAAGCGCCCTGTGATCGACAAAAATGGCGTATGGACCATCGGTTGGAAACCCGACGTCGCGGCCCAAGTCCTTGATACTTAGCCCAAACAAGCCTACGTAAACCAAGAATTAAGAAGAAATAAATGCGCAACGCAGCAATGGTCCTCGGCCTCATCGCAGGCCTCATGGGCAACTTTGTCAGCCTTTTTGGTTTCGGATATTCCGAACTCGCCGCCGCTCGCCCCGAAGTAAATCAACTTTTCAGCCTAGAAAACCCAAGCCTAGTCCGCTTTGCAAGTTTCGTCGGCCCACTTCTCGCCATCGCCGGCGGCGCCATGGCAAAGTCCCGCGCCCTATGGGGCGGAGCACTGACGGTTGTGGCTGCACTGCTGTTTTACACAGCATTTGGGCTCAACGTCGCCACCATGTTCACCATCGGCTTTGCCGCGTTGGGTGGTTTATTGGGCGTTGCCGCCAGAAAACCGGACGAACCTAAGGCGCATTTCTAAAGAATCGGTCCAGCGCCAACGGGCCTGCCCCTTTGAAAACCAAGATCAGCAGCGCCAATATCCAAAACGCGCGCTGATCCGTGATCAATTCGCCGGATGCGCGGTTGAACCATCCACCCAAATCCGCGCGGTGGCCAAACAAGTCGATAAGCGATTGTATCAGGATAAATCCGATCATTGCGATGGCTGACAGCCGCGTCAAAAGCCCCACAACGATCAGCAGTGGCAAGACGAACTTGGAGATTGTTCCGCCGGTCACAACAGCCCAGTGAAAGACGCTGAGCTGTGAGGTGTCATAGCCTGTTGCCTCAAACACCTTTGGAAAAATCTGTGCATAAGCCTCTGATCTTGGGGTCAAAAAACCAAAGAACCCGTCACCCAGCTTGGTTAAACCGGAGTTCCAAAAATACAGCAGCAGCACACCTGCAAACGTCAGGCGCGACAGGGTCGGCATGAGGGCGTCGCCAATCGGGTCAAGCTGGTCGGTCAGACGACGGTAGAATGCAAACATGCGGTGGCCTTTCAATTGAGGGACGTCACGGCGCTTTGGCCCAATAGTAGGCCAAGCGTTGTGCCAAGGTCGAGATCGTTCCCCGCCGTCGACATGGCAACGCCCAAAGGATCACCCTTATCTAAGGCGGTGATGCAGGTGGCGCTGGCGGGGGAAATCAGGTGTTGGATCGGGTCAAACGCTGGGCGGGTAATGACCAAGCATTCAGGTTGCATCGCAGCCTTTGGGGCGTCCGAAACGATGTTTGCACGGTAGATGCTAAAGATCGGATATTGGGATACAATGACCGTTGTGGTTGGGGCCAAAATCAGCCGCGCACCCATCAGTTTTTCAGGTGCGAGCGCACCGAGTGTGGCAGCACCAATCGGGTCCGTATCACCTGCGTGATAGGCGTGACGCATGGCAAGTTCTAACGTGGCCATGTCAGGCAGATAGGGCAGGGATTTGGCAGGTTCAAAGCGGCGCAAAAACTTGGGCATCATATCGCCGTAGAACATCATCAACGGCGATGTGGGCGGAAGTTTTCGCAGGTAAAATCCTGCCATTGCACGGAAAAATTTGTCACCGACAAGCATGCGGATCACAGGAAATGCAGATTCAAGCGCGTCAGATAGACTTACAGCGACGTTGTTGCGGTAGACGTTGAACCGCTAGGTTGCTTGGCTGCCATCAGGGTTCATAAGGCCTCTAGGGGCAGGCAACATTGGATCGAAAATACCGTTGCGAAATTCGGTTTATGATACCGTCATACCAGTACCAGTGCGCCTTCAGCGCGGATAAGTTCGGCAGACAAAACATCCCATTCTGGCACATCATTGTCCCATTCGATCAGCAACGGCTTGGGGCCGGATTTCGCCAGTGTGTAATCTAGCAGTGCCCAGACTGGATCTACCACCGCTTTGCCGTGACTGTCGATCAGCAGGGGTGCGCCTGTTTCGTCTTGGTCCTCGTCGTGTCCGCCAAGGTGCATTTCGCCAACAGCGTGCAATGGGAAGGTATCAATTTAGGCTTGCGGCGATGTATTCAGGTTTGTGGCGCTCACAAACACGTTGTTAACGTCAAGCAACAGACCACAGCCTGTGCGGTGGGCAATCTGGGCAAGGAATTATGTCTCGTCCATGTCGGATTCAGCAAAGGCCAAATAGCTGGACGGGTTTTCGAGCAACATTTGACGCCCGAGCGTGTCTTGGACTTGATCAATATGGCTAGCGACACGGGCCACAGTTGCAGCATTGTAGGGCATGGGCAGTAGATTGTTCAAGAAATGGCTGTCATGGGTCGACCATGCCAATTTTCAGAAAAACTAGCCGGATTAAGCCAGTCAACGAGGTGCTTGAGGCGGGCAAGGTGATCCGCATCAAGGTTACCTTCCCCACCAATCGAAAGCCCTACGCCGTGCACTGAAATGGGGAATTGTTCGGCCAAATGGCGCAATTGCGCAATCTGGCGACCACCATCACCCATATAGTTTTACGCGTGGATTTCGAGCCAGCCAAGTGGCCCCAGATTTTGGGTGATATCCATGTAATGCTGGGCTTTATACCCAACGCCAACACGAGAGGGGAGCATGTGGGGGTGGGTCGCATCAAGCATGGAGATCACCGAAAGTTTGAGAGTAGGATGGTGCGGTAAGGTGGACATATGCCCACCCTACCATCATTTTGCTTACGCAGGAATGTCGCGCTCAAGAGCAGTCAATGAACCGGAACGCTCTGGCATGTCGCCCATTGCTTTGATCATTGTGGCTTCACATGTGCCTTCTGGAACCAAGGACCAAGCGTTGCCTTGATAATCAACAGTGGATGTACAAGCGCAAGTTGTGCCTGGGCCAGCCGCACAGTCGTTTGCACCAGCAAGCGATACGCCAAAGCACTTTTCTTCGCCAGCCGCTACGGCGTTTGTTGCAATACCAGCAACCGCAGTTGCAACGGCGGATGCCAGAACGAGTGTTTTTGAGAGGTTGGACATGAGTAGTTTTCTTATAGATCGTTGGTTAAATCACACGAACGCTTGGTTGCGTTGTGCTAACACTAAATGTTGGATCTACTGCGAAGCCGCTCACAGGACCGTGAATCGCGGTTCAGTGAGGATATGTCATCTTGGTTAAGTGCGGCGACATGCCGTAACGTTCCTTAACCCCCTTAAAACAAAGAACCCGCCGATGGTGACACCGGCGGGTTTGTTACAGGTTCCAGTGCTGGAATGTTACAGCTTATCGGGTGGGGTCGCGGCCAACCCTAGCTCGGCCACGATTTCTGCAAGAGATCTTACAGAAGTTTTGTTTTCACCTAAGCGCCGCACGCTGACGGTTTTCTCTTCAACTTCACGCGCACCAAGGGCCAGAATGAATGGCACCTTACCAAGGCTGTGTTCGCGGACCTTATAGTTGATCTTCTCATTGCGCAGATCGACCTCGGCACGCACGCCCACGGCCTTCAGGGCTGCGACGACTTCAAGCGCGTAATCATCAGCGTCCGATATGATCGTTGCCACAACAACCTGACGCGGGGCCAGCCAGACAGGCAGCTTGCCTGAGTGCTCTTCAATCAAGATACCGATGAACCGTTCGAATGACCCTAGGGTCGCACGGTGCAGCATGAACGGCTGATGCTTGTTGCCGTCTTGGCCAACGTAAGATGCATCAAGCCGCTCTGGCATGTTGCTGTCGACTTGAAGCGTGCCGCATTGCCATTCACGGCCAATTGCGTCGGTTAGCACGAATTCAAGCTTCGGCCCATAAAACGCGCCTTCGCCTTCTTGGATGTCAAATTCGTGGCCAGCCGCGCGGCACGCATTGCCAAGTGCGGTTTCAAGGTGATCCCATGTCGCGTCAGAGCCGATCCGCTTTTCTGGGCGAGTAGATAGTTTAATGGCCCAATTGGTGAACCCAAGTTCGGTGTAGATAGCATCAAGGAAGGCGATGAATGTCTCTGTCTCGGGTTCAATCTGTTCTTCGGTGCAAAAGATGTGGCCGTCATCTTGGGTAAAGCCACGCACACGCATGATGCCATGCAGCGCGCCTGATGGTTCATACCGGTTGCACGATCCAAATTCGGCCATGCGCAATGGCAGGTCACGGTACGATTTCATGCCTTGGTTAAATACCTGCACGTGGCACGGGCAGTTCATTGGCTTAAGCGCGTTGATGGTTTTTTCGCGGGCATGATCTTCGTCGACTTCAACGATGAACATGTTTTCCTGATAGCTTTCCCAGTGGCCGGATTTTTCCCACAGTTGGCGGTTCACAACTTGCGGTGTGTTCACCTCGACGTAGCCACCAGCACGCTGACGGCGGCGCATGTAGTCTTGCAACTCTGTGTATATAGTCCAACCGTTAGGGTGCCAAAACACCTGACCGGGGGCTTCTTCTTGCATGTGGAACAGGTTCATTTCGCGGCCCAGCTTGCGGTGGTCACGCTTTGCGGCTTCTTCCAAGCGGTGAAGATGCTGCTTGAGCCCTTCTTTGTTGGTAAATGCAGCACCGTAAATCCGTTGCAGCATTGTGCGGTCGCTATCGCCGCGCCAATAGGCACCCGCGATGGACATCAGTTTAAACCCGTCTGCGGGGACTTGGCCAGTGTGTTGCAGGTGTGGGCCACGGCACAGGTCTTGCCAGTCGCCGTGCCAATACATGCGCAAAGGCTCGTCACCTGGGATGCTTTCAATCAGCTCGACCTTATATGGCTCGCCCTTGTCCTGATAATGCGCAATCGCGCGGGCACGGTCCCAGATTTCGGTCCGCACAGGCTCACGCCTATTGATGATCTCTTTCATCTTTTTTTCAATGGCCGCAAGGTCGTCGGGCACAAATGCCTCTTTGCGGTCAAAATCATAATACCAGCCGTCTTTGATCACAGGGCCGATTGTGACCTGCACGTCAGGCCATAATTCCTGTACGGCGCGGGCCATGATGTGCGCAAGATCGTGGCGGACCAGTTCCAATGCAGGCTCTTCGTCCTTCATGGTGTTGATCGCGATAGCGCTGTCGGTATCAATCGGCCACTGCAGGTCCCAGTGGGCGCCGTTCACAGTTGCGGATATTGCCTTTTTGGCCAAGCTGCTGGAAATGTCAGCGGCCACAGCGCCGGCGGTGATGCCAGCGTCGTATTGACGTGCATTGCCATCGGGGAATGTAAGTGAGATTTGGGCCATCAACGGGCTCCTCGTCAGTTTGACGCCTACTAAGCGTCCGGTTGCGGGTTATGTTTGGCTTAAATGGCGACAAGGGTTTGTGCTGTCAAGCATGGGTCGGTTAAACATGCACCATGTGTTTGAAGGAGCCCACAATGACCTCAAGTTTTGTCACGCCACAAGGCCGTCGTGTTGCCTATCACCTGACGGATGGGGCCGGTCCCGCGATTGTATTTCTCGGAGGATTCAAATCGGACATGGGCGGCACCAAAGCTGTGCATTTGGAAGCATGGGCCCGCGCGCAAGGCCGCGCGTTTTTGCGTTTTGATTATTCGGGTCATGGCGAAAGCTCTGAGGCATTCACAGATGGATGTATCGGCGATTGGTTCGAGGATGCATGTGCAGCTATCGGGTTGATGTCTGGGCCGCTGGTTTTGATCGGGTCATCCATGGGCGGCTGGATTTCGCTTCTGGTGGCGCGCGCGATGCCGGACCGGATCGCCGGATTGGTGACGATCGCCGCCGCACCTGATTTTACTGAGGACAGCATGTGGGCCGGGTTTGACGCCGATCAAAAGGCCCAGCTTGCGACCGAGGGGCAGGTGGCTTTGCCGTCCGACTATGGAGACCCCTACATCATTACCAATCGACTGATCGAAGACGGGCGCAATCAGTTGGTGTTGCGTGATCCACTGTCGCTGCCGTTTCCGGTTCGATTTTTACAAGGGACTGCTGACGCCGATGTCAACATGACTGTGGCGCTCCGATTGATCGACCACGTGCAAGGCCCCGATATGCGCCTGACGCTTGTGGATGGGGCCGATCACCGGTTCTCGGATAAGGCTTGCCTTGACATGATCACAACAGCCGTGGCGGACATAGGATGCGTTTAAAAGCATCTTACGCAACGTCTGGATTTGAGAATCCGCGCTGAACGCATACCCTGTCCAAAATCGTCGGGGAGGACGCGTTATGGCACTATCATTAGGACAAAAAGCAGGCTGGGGACTGGCAGACATGGGCGTCGTTGTCTTTGTTGTGGTCAAACAGTTGCTGATATTGACGTTTCTGACCAGCTTTCTGGGCGTTCCTGTCGCGATTGCCGGACTTGTCACAACTGCCGTGCTTGTTTTCGACATGATCACTGACCCGCTTGTGGGCTATTTGTCTGACCGAACCCAAAGCCGGTTTGGTCGCCGCGCCCCGTGGATGTTCTTGGGCGCACTTGTGATGGCTGCTGGCATGATTGGCGTTTTCGCTGTGCCGACGACCTTGGCGTTGGCTGGCACAATGACCTGGGTCATCGGTTTTTTCGGCTTGGCCACAATCGGGTTTACGATGGTTGCCATTCCTTATGGCGCGCAAGCCGGTGAAATCACCCAAGACCCCGCGGAAAGATCAGCCATGACTGGCTGGCGCATGGGGTTTGCCAGTATCGGCATCTTGATTGGCGGGGCCGTTATGCCCGGACTTGCTGGCAGTATGGGTTACGCCAATGCGGCAATGGCCGTCACCCCGCTGATTGTGGGCGCAATTTGGCTGTCGCTTTGGGCGACACGCAATGCCCCGCGGATCGCCCAAACCGCCACCGTCGACATCCGCAGCATGTTTGGCTTGGTGTTCGCGAACCGCGCTTTTATGGTGCTGGTCGTCCTTTACGGCGTCATGACGCTTGCGATTGCGTTGATCACCGCAGGGCTGCCATTTGCTGCGATCTATCTCATTGTAGATAGTGGCGACACGGCCTTTTCCGGTGCAGCAAAGGCGCTGAGCACACTGTCATTGATGTTTGCGGCCTTTGTTGTGGGTTCCATCCTGAGCCAAGCGGGCTGGGTTTTCGCATCTGGGCGGATGGGCAAGGTCGGGGCATTGGTGCTTGGGTTGTGCCTATACGCGGCGCTGCTTTACGCGCTTTATACTGCGCTGCCTTCGGTCAACGTCACGGCGATTGCTGGCTTGTTCGTGCTGGCGGGTATGACCAATGGTGCCTATCAGCAAATCCCTTGGGCGATGTACCCTGATCTGATGGACGTAACCCGCGCGCAAAGCGGTGCTGCGATTGAAGGGGCTTTCTCGGCCATTTGGCTGTTTGGTCAAAAATTGGCCAACGCGATTGCACCCGCCGTATTGGGGTTCATTCTTGCGTGGGCGGGGTGGCAAGAATCCACAGGCGAAATTGTGACGCAATCAAGCGGTGCGCTGAATGCCCTGCAGGTTTCGATCACATTGATTCCTGCCGCCATTCTTTTGCTAGGGGTTGTTGGACTTGTCGCGGTCTACCGCCCTATGGCCAAACGTGTCCTTGGTTGATCTGTTGGACCTAGACGGGTGGCTGGCGGCGCAAGAGGCCGCAGTGCCAAACCTGCGCCCTGACTGCGCCAAGACCGTGGTTTGGGCTGGCGAAAAAGACGCGCAAACGGAAGTTGCCGTCGTGTTCATCCACGGGTTTTCTGCGACGTATCATGAAATTCGTCCGCTACCCGATTTGGTGGCCAACGCGCTTGGGGCAAACCTTTATTTCACGCGCTTGACAGGGCACGGCCAAGACGGCGCTGCCATGGGACAGGCCAGTTTCGATGCATGGCGCGCGGATATAGCAGAGGCTCTGAAGGTCGCACAAACCATCGGGAAACGTGTTCTGGTCATCGGGTGTTCAACAGGGTGCACATTGGCAGTCGACGCCTTGGCCCATGGGGCCGATATTGCAGGACTGGTGTGTGTGTCGCCGAACTTTGGTCTGAGCCACCACCTTGGGCAAACCCTGCTTGATCTGCCATATGTTCGGCACTGGGGGCACCTGATTGTCGGTAAGAACCGGTCATTTGATGTGCATAGCGATGCGCATGCAGCATATTGGACGACAAGCTATCCAACCCATGCTGTGTATGTAATGGGTGATGCGGTGCGGGCGGTCCGTAAGGCGGATTTGTCAGATATTTGGACGCCCGCATTGTTCGCCTATAATCCCGCGGATCAGGTTGTTAGCGCCGCGCAAACGGAACGTGTCATGGCGCGCTGGGGCGGTATTGTGGTGGGTCATAAGCTGACGCGGGGGCAGGAGGATGATGCGATGGGCCATGTAATGGCGGGCGATGTATTCAGCCCTGCGCAGACCGAACCTCTTGTTGCAGCAATATTGCGCTGGTTTGAACCCTTCAGACAAGCATAACCCCTTGCGATGCATCCTTTGATTGGCCAAGGTCGCTGTAATAATGGCAGGGGTAAATCACTATGGAAAATCAAGGGTGCTGGGCATGATTGAGCCGTTGGTTTTGATTCCGTCGATGATGTGCGATGCGCGGGTATTTTATGCGCAACTTGCCTCTTTGTCGGCAGATATCCCAATAACATTTGCCCCGATCACTGGTGGTGAGCGGATGTAAGAGCTTGCCTCGCAAATCCTGACATGGTTGCCAGCGAAATTTGCGCTGGCGGGTATGGGTATGGGCGGCATGGTTGCGATGGAAATTCTGCGCCGCGCCCCTGAACGCGTGACGCGGGTAGCATTTATTGCCACCAATGCGCAATCCGATACGCCGGAGATTGCAGCGCTGCGCGAACCTAATATTATTGCTGCAAAATCGGGACGCCTTGACGACGCGATGCAATCAGAGGTGAACTCTGCGTGGTTGTCACCGGGGCCATACCGAATGGATGTGGTGTCATTGCTGTCTGAAATGGCTCAAGCGCTAGGGCCCGATGTTTATGTGCGCCAAAGTCGCGCGATGTAGCGGCGCAAAGATCAGCAAAATATCATGCGTCGGATTAAGCAGCCTGTCTTGGTGATGTGTGGCGACCATGATGGGCAAAACACACAGCGCCGCCACGAATTTATGGTGGAACTGATTCCATATGCAAAGCTAGAGGTGATCCCCAACGCGGGCCAAGTGCCGACGTTGGAAAACCCCGATGCGGTGACCGCGGCCCTGCGCACATGGATGCGCCAGCCGCTGGTCTTACGTTAAGCGGCTGCGTTTTCGTTCGCTGCTTTTGGCTTTGCTTTACCTGAATTTGCATCAATAAAATCAAGCACAAGTGGGCGGATGTTTTTGCGCCAGCTGCCGCCTGCAAAAATGCCATAGTGACCTGCACCTGGCTCTAGGTGTGCGGCTTTCTTACTGTCGGGCAGGCCGGTAAGCAGATCAAGCGCTGCAAGGCATTGGCCGGGCGCCGAGATGTCATCATCTTCGCCTTCGACGATTTTCACAGCCACGGTGGTGATTTTTCCAATGTCGACCTTGCGGCCAGCGACGGTGAAATCATTGCGCGCGATGTCGCGGTTTTTGAACACACGCTCAACCGTGGATAGGTAGAATTCGGCAGGCATATCCATCACGGCCAAGTACTCGTCGTAGAATGCGTTGTGCTTGTCGTGCTCGGACGATTCGCCCTTGGCGGCGCTCGCGATCTGCTTGGTAAAGGCAGCTTTGTGGGTTTCGGCGTTCATTGAAATGAACGATGCGAGCTGCAAAAGACCGGGGTAAACGGTGCGGCCAACGCCCACATGCTGGAAACCAACACGCTGGATCATTGTTTTTTCAAGCTGGCCCATCGTGACCGCATTACCAAAGTCGGTCACTTCGGTTGGGTTCGCGTCGGGATCAATCGGCCCGCCGATCAGGGTCAATGATTTAGGTTGCGCGCTCGGGTCATCTTGCGCAAGATATGCGGTGGCTGCCAATGTGAGCGGGGCAGGCTGACACACGGCGATGACGTGGATGTCGCTGCCCAATTCTTTCATGAAATCAACAAGGTATAACGTATAATCTTCGATGTCGAATTTACCTGCGCTAACTGGGATGTCGCGTGCATTGTGCCAGTCGGTGATGAAGACTTCGCAGTCTGGCAGCAGGCTGATCACGGTTTTGCGCAGCAATGTGGCGTAATGACCGGACATCGGGGCCACAAGCAGGACGCGGCGCTTGCGCGTGTCGCGGCCAGGCATGGTGAATTGGATCAGATCGCCAAACGGGCGCTCAACAATCGTTTTCACAACGACAGGAAAATCTTTGCCGCTTTGACCCGTGACCGGTGGAATGTTCCAGTCAGGTTTGACAACCATTCGGCTGAAAGTGCGTTCGGTTATTTCACCCCAAGCCTTAAGGTAGTCCATCGCAGGATTAGCTCCAAATGACATCGCAGGATAGCTGGCAAAGGCCCGCGCCGATGCGCCCATCCACTGGTTTGTATTGCGGATGCTTTCCATTAGGTCGTAGGTCATCATATACTTCACGTATCATCTCCTGCGGTGTGCGCTGATTGCCATAATAGCAAAATGCTGCAGGTGCAAAGTAGACACAAAGAGGTTCGCATGACAACTCATGATTCCACGAAAGACACTGAGACGGGTCAAAACCTTGAAAAGCTAGAAGCAAACCTGCAACGTATAGAGGAGCTATCGCAGCGGTTAGTGTCTGCGATGGGCAGCGGCCGCAAGGTGCCGACGTCGCTGCAGGGACCAAACCCTGATCTATATGTGAAGGCGGCTGGCGCCTATGCGTCTGAGATGATGAACAATCCTGCCAAGATGATTGAAAGCCAAGTTGCGTTTTGGGGCAAGTCGGTTAAACACTACGTGGAGGCCCAGCATTTGCTTGCGCAAGGCAAGTTAGAAGCACCAGCTGACAGCGCGCCGCGCGACCGTCGGTTTGCCAATGAAATGTGGGATACGAACCCGTATTTTAACTTTGTTAAACAGCAATACCTCACGAATGCAGAGGCGATCCAGCAATCGGTGTCCGAGATTGATACACTTGATGCGGGTGAGCAGCGCCGGTTGGAATATTTCAGTCAGCAGATCATCGACATGATGTCCCCAACCAATTTTCTGGCCACAAACCCCGAAGCATTATCGCTGGCAGCAGAAACAGACGGCGAAAGCTTGGTGGCTGGGTTGGAAAACCTTGTGGCTGATTTGGAGCGGAACAACGGCGATCTTGTTGTCACCCTTGCGGATAAAGACGCGTTTCAAGTTGGTGAAAACCTTGGAACCACACCGGGTCAGGTCGTGTTTCGCAACCGCCTGTTTGAGCTGATCCAATATACGCCGACGACCGAAACGGTGCATGAAACGCCGCTGATTATATTCCCGCCGTGGATTAATAAGTTTTATATTTTGGACCTGAAACCGCAAAATAGCCTGATCAAATGGGCCGTAGATCAGGGACACACTGTGTTCATCGTATCGTGGGTGAACCCTGATGCCAGCTACCGCGACACGTCCATGACTGATTATGTGCAGGATGGATTTTTAACTGCATTTGACTACGTTAAGGAGATTTGCGGCGTCGATCAGGTCAATGCGGTCGGATACTGCATTGCTGGTACGACGCTGTCGATGACACTGGCCCTTATGGCGCAGCGCGGCGATCATTCGATAAAATCCGCGACCTTGTTTACCACATTGACCGATTTCTCGGATCGGGGCGAAGTTGGGGTGTTCTTAGACGACGATTTTGTCAACGGGATCGAACAAGAGGTTGTCGAAAGCGGAATTCTGTCTTCATTTTATATGTCACGCACATTTAGCTTTTTGCGGTCCAATGATCTGATTTATGGGCCTGCGATCAAAAGCTATATGTTGGGCAAAGCCCCGCCTGCGTTTGACCTTTTATACTGGAATGGCGATGGGACCAATCTACCTGCGGTAATGGCGGTTGAATATTTGCGCGGGCTTTGTCAGGGCGATAAATTTGCGACAAATGGTATGAAGATCGCCGGCACAACTGTGCATCTGTCAGAGGTAAACGTCCCTATTTGCGCGATTGCCTGCGAGACTGATCACATTGCTGCGTGGAAAAGCAGTTACCGCGGCGTCCAAAAGATGGGGTCGAGGGACAAGACATTTATTTTGTCGGAATCCGGCCACATCGCAGGTATCGTGAACCCACCAACCAAGAACAAATACGGGCATTATAATAACGTTGATCTGGGTTTGACGCCGGACGACTGGCATGCGGCTGCTGAAAAACACACGGGGTCTTGGTGGCCGCGCTGGGGTGAGTGGCTTGCAGGTCACAGCGACGCAATGGTGCCCGCCAGAGAACCCGTCGCAGATACGGAGCTTGGGGATGCGCCGGGGACATATGTATTAAACTAGGCGTATTGTGCGGGTGCGGAAATATATTATGCTGCAGTGCAGAAAAAGACTTGAAATGCTGCAGCGCAGCATGTATCTAGGGTTCAGAACAAGAAACGCGGTTCCTCCCGCCGCATATCCTAAAGGACTTAACAATGACTAACTCACCAGACTTCACAGCTGTTTTCAAAGACATGATGGGTTCTTTCCCAGTAGATACAAAAGTAATGGACGATGCATTCAAGTCGCAGTCTTCTTTGACTGAAAAGATGTCCGCTGTTGCTTTGGACGCTGCGAACAAATCCACGGCATTGTCCGCAAAATGGACAACAGAAACTCTGGGCAAGTTCCAGTCTGTTTCTACTGCAAAATCTGAGCCTGCTGATTACGCAAAATCCATGTCTGATTTCGCAACTGCATCCGCTGAAGCTGCTTCCGGGCACATGGCTGCTTTCGCTGAAATTGCGAAAAAGGTTCAGACACAGACTATGGAATTGGTCATGGCTGCCGGCAAAGACGCGTCCGAAGAAATGACGACTGCTGCGAAAAAAGCGACAACAGAAGCAACTGCTGCTGTTAAGAAAGCTGCTGCGAAATAATCGTAAAACGACTTATCTGACAAATCCTCCCTGTACTGTTAGAAATACGAAAGGCGGATCGTGATTATCACGGTCCGCTTTTTTGTATTCTTTGGGATTGATGGGTCAAAACCCATCCTCCGCGTCTGCGTCATTTGGCTTTCTTTTTACGCACATGCCGCATAGTCTTGCTGCATTGCAACATGTCTTGGGAGGGACACCGTGGCTGATACCAATAAACCGCTGCTGATTAAGCGTTACGCGAGCCGGCGGCTGTATAACACGGAAACCAGCGACTACGTCACGCTGGAAGATATAGCGACGTTCATCCGCGATGGGCGCGAGGTACAGATCGTTGATCTGAAGTCCGGCGATGACTTAACACGCCAGTATTTATTGCAAATCATCGCCGAACACGAAAGCCGTGGCGAGAGCGTTTTGGGTGTCGATATCCTGACCGACCTTGTGCGCAGCTATACGACCCAAGCCACATCTGTCGTGCCGCAATTCCTGACAGCCAGCTTTGAAATGCTTCGTAGTGGGCAGTCCGACGCAATGGGCAAAATGTCCAAGGCGAACCCGATGTCAAATATGCCAGGTTTTGAAGCAATGCAGGCCCAGCAGCAGGCGTTCTTTAAGGCGATGACGAGCGGTGTTATGCCAGCGCAGTCTGAACCAACTACGCCCGAGGCACCAGTCGATGATCTTGATACGATCAAACAGCAGCTTGCTGAAATGCAGGAAAAGCTTTCGAAAATGGGCAAGTAACGCCGATTTTGGAACAAAAATTACTTTGATAGGGTGGCTTTAGGCCTCCCTATTCAACTCCATAAATCCCAGTCGACAGGGTCTACAGGCCCCGCGTTGATGGAGGGATACCTCGCGAACGCCGAAAGGTGACACCGCGACCAGTTTAAAAGTGATCATCATGGTCCCTTCGTGACCGCGACTAATGAACGATAGTATGCGCCGTAAGAGCACTGAGTTTAGACGTTTATCAACAGGTGTTCGCGTTCCCACGGTGAGATAACTTGCAGGAACTCGTCGTATTCGGCTCGTTTCACGATCGAGTAAACGCGGACAAATTCGGGTCCAAGGACACCATGTATTTGCGTCGCTTCGTCGAATAGATCAAGTGCTGCATATAGCCCTTTAGGGATTTCATCTTCGGCGTAATAGGCATCGCCTTGGTACCGTTTGTCGGGGTGGGTTTTGTTCATCATCCCTAAATACCCACACGCCAATGAGGCCGCGATACACAGGTATGGGTTACAATCCATACCTGCGAGGCGGTTCTCCACACGCCGTGCTTCGGGTGGAGACAGCGGTATACGGATACCCGTCGTGCGGTTGTCGCGTCCCCATTCCAAATTTATCGGGGCGGCATGGTCGCGCACATAGCGTCGATAGCTGTTCACATAGGGGGCGATCACGGCAATGACCGACGGCATGTGTTCTTGTAGTCCGCCGATAAAGTGGAAAAAAGCATCCGTTTCATCGCCTTGAGGCCCAGTAAATATGTTGTTCCCCTGCGCGTCCAAAATCGAATGATGGATATGCATTGCCGACCCGGGTTCGCCCTCGATCGGTTTGGCCATGAAGGTTGCAAAGCAGTCGTGCTTTAGCGCGGCTTCACGGATCAAACGTTTAAAATAAAACACCTGATCGGCAAGCGCGATAGGGTCACCGTGGCGCAAGTTGATCTCAAGCTGGCCTGCGCCGCCTTCTTGTGTGATGCCGTCAATCTCGATCCCCTGAATTTCAGCGTACTCATAGATGTCGTCGATCACCGGGCCATAGTCATCAACCGCTGACATTGAATAGGCTTGGCGGCCCGCGGCAGGACGGCCGGTGCGGCCCATCATTGGCTCAATCGGTTTGGCCGGATCGATGTTGCGCGCGACGAGATAGAATTCCATTTCGGGGGCGACCACAGGGGTCCAGCCTCGTTTGTGGTAGAGATCGATCACGCGCTTAAGCACATTGCGTGGGGCAAATTCAACAGGGTCGCCCTTTTGGTCGAACGCATCGTGGATGACTTGCAACGTGCCATCATCTGCCCATGGCGCGGCACTTGCGGTCGCCATGTCCGGCTTAAGGGTCATATCGGGTTCAGTAAAACCGCCGGGCCCAGCGGCCTCGCCCCAATCACCCGTAATGGTTTGGAAAAAGATCGAATTTGGCAGGTGGAAATACGGCTGCTTTTCCCATTTGGATGCAGGCACAGCCTTGCCGCGCGCAATACCGGGTAAATCGGCGATCACGCATTCGACCTCGTCCAGTCGGTTGTTTTCCAAATAGGTTTGAGCAGCGGCGGGAATGTCATTGATCCAGCTCATGATACGCGCCTTTCGCGGAAAAACTGGGCGACCATTGCGGCCAGTTGTTGGTTTGCATTGGGTTTGCCTATGTTGGATTGTGCCACGGCCAACAATGGATCTGGCACCACACCAGGGCCTCGTAGCTTTGCCAACCCAGCAATCATCTGATCGCCAAATTCAGGATGGGGCTGCACGGTAAATGCTTGGCGACCGTACACCACAGCGGCGTTTTCGCAAAAATCGTTGCTGGCAATCGTTTTGGCACCTGCAGGCAGGGCCACGACTTGATCTTGGTGCCACGCATTTAACGCGACCTCATCGTCGCCCCATTTGTAAATTTGTCGCCCGACGGCCCACCCGCCATCAAATTTGGCGACTTTACCGCCAAGCGCCTGTGCAATGATTTGGTGGCCAAAGCAGACGCCAACCATCGGTACATCTGCGGTTTTAGCAGCGCGAATGAAGTCCTCAAGCAGTGGAATGAATGGGTGATCTTCATATGCGCCGTGTTTGGATCCCGTGATCAACCATCCATCGCAGGACCGCACATTTGCAGGAAACGCCATGTCGACAACATGGAACGCTTCGATTGTGAAACCTTCGCCGGCCAAGAAACGCCCAAATATGGAATCAAGGTCACCAAGCTGCGCTTGGATTTCATCCGGCGCGTGGCCAGTTTGCAAAATACCGATTTTCATAAGTCACCGTATTGGTTAATTTGTTTTAGCCTAAAGCGCGGGTCAGACCGTGTCGAGATAGAGATCAAGCTGCTCTTCTGGGGTCAGCTCTTTGAAATGGTTCATTTCTTGTCGTTTGGTGCGCAATAAGTTGTCGACCAGTTGAGTATTAAAGATACGGCGTGACAGTGGACCTCGGTCAAAGGCGGAAATGGCATCGGCCCATGTGCTGGGCAATTGTTGCAGCTTTTGATCATAGGCGCTGCCCGTGATTGGATCAGGGGCCTGCATTTTGTCTTCGATCCCGATCAAGGCAGACCCGAGCACGGCGGCCAAAAACAGGTATGGGTTTACATCGCCACCAGCGACACGATGCTCAATCCGGCGCGCCTTAAAACTGCCGCCGGGCACGCGAATGGATGCGGTACGGTTGTCGTAGGCCCAAGAAATAGACGTTGGCGCATGTTGACCCGGAACCAAGCGTTCATAGCTGTTGCCGTGCGGTGCAAAAATCAACGCAAGCTCAGGCATGCCAGTAAGGCAGCCTGCGATCGCCTGCTTTAATATTTCGGACCCTTCAAAAGTGTCGTTGGCAAAGACGTTATCTCCGTCCTTGTCGAGCACTGAGAAATGCGTGTGCAGGCCGTTGCCAGCGTAATCTTCATATGGTTTTGCCATAAACGACGCGGCCATGCCGTGGTTTCGGGCCAACCCGCGCACAAGCATCTTAAACAGCCACGCATCATCTGCGGCCTTAAGCGCGTCAGGCACATGTTCCAGATTGACCTCGAACTGGCCAATGCCGCCCTCGGAAATTGCGGCCTCTGCGGGAATACCCATCGCGTCGCAGGCATCGTAAAGGTCGTTGAAAAACTTATCAAAAGCATCAAGCGCGCGCAGCGACAGGATTTCAGCGCCAGCACGGCGCTTGCCAGATTTCGGTGATTTCGGCTGCCTGATTTCGCGGCCACTATCGTCGATCAGATAGAATTCCATCTCGGTCGCAACGACAGGGGTCAGGCCAAGTGCCGTATACTTTGCCACAACATTGGCCAACGCATGGCGCGGATCACCGTCAAACGGTGTGCCATCTTCGTGGAACGACCACAGCGGTAAGATTGCAGATGGGGACGACAGCCACGGCATCGGGACATAGCCCCGCTCGGTTGGCAGCAACACGCCGTCTGCGTCGCCGGATTCGAACACTAGCGGGCTGTCGTCGATGTCTTCGCCCCAAATGTCGAGGTTCAGAACGGACAGTGGAAACCGTGTGCCTTCTTCTTCTAGCTTGGCTGCGAAGCGCCGTGGAACACGTTTGCCACGGGCTTGGCCATTGAGGTCAGCGGCACCACACCGGACGTTGCGTACTTCGGGATGGTCGTCGAGCCAGCTCATGGGTTACCTAATAATTTGGGGACGGAACTTGATTTTTGCACGCCGTTCTTGGGGTAGATGGCGGTTAAGTCGTGCGTTAATGGCGCCAAAAACTGAAATGACGATCAATGTTAGAATGATGAAGTACATCGCCAGAATGGGGTAGGGCACAAACGGGTTGAACGTCTTATCCGCAAAATAACTTGCATAATAAAGCGCGTCACCTTTTTGTTGTATTGCCGGAAAACCACTGAAGAACACCAGCGTTGTGGCATGGAACAAAAAGATTGCTTCGTTGGTGTAGGCAGGCCACGCAAGCCGCAGCATGGTAGGCCAAATCACACGGCGGAACCGCGACCAACCTTGCAGCCCGTAGGCATCAGCAGCTTCGGTATCGCCCTTGGGGATGGATTGCAGCGCGCCATAGAAAATCTCGGCGGTGTAAGCAGACGTGTTGAAAAACAGCACGACCAGCGCGCCAAGCCATGCGGATGTCAGTGGCGAGAAGAACGGGATCACGCCTTTGAGCGATAAGAATAGGAAGTATGCAAAGAAAAACTGGATGAACAGCGGCGAACCGCGAAACAAAAAAATGAACCATTCGGCTGGTTTGCGCCGCCAAGCAGAACGGGCGGTTTTGCTCAATGCCAGCGTTGTCGCGAGGAAAAACCCTGCGATCAACGCGCAAACGCCAAAATAAATGTTCCAGATCATGCCAGAGCCAATCAGCGTGAACTGCTGGCACAATGTGAAATCGGTGCGCGGCAACAAGCGTTCGCCGACACCTTGGGACCGCAGGCCGTAATCCATGATCGTCTGGAAACACTCTTCCATTATGCGGCCGCCTTGCGTTGGGCTTCGCCGCCAGATGTGGCTTGGCCATGGGTCAGGCGGGCCATGATGCGGTCGAGCACAAGTTCCGACACTTTGGTGAAGCACAAGTAGAACACGAGCAAAAAGAAGAAATACCACATCCGCCAATCAGCATGCGGATAGTCGGTAAAGCGCGGTGTTTTGGTGCCGCCAAGTTCGCGCGACCAATACACGATGTCTTCGACGCCAAGCAAAAACAGCAATGGTGTGGCTTTGATCAGCACCATCCAAAGGTTCGACAGGCCGGGCAGGGCAAAGACCCACATTTGCGGTACAAGCACGCGCCAGAATGTTTGGCTGCGGGTCATGCCGTAGGCTTCAGCAGTTTCCAATTGTCCGTGTGGGACGGCCCGCATGGCACCGAACAACACGTTGGCAGCAAATGCGCCAAAAACGATTGAAAACGTCAGGACCGCGAGCGCGAAACCATATGTTTCATGTATCCATTGCGGGGAATTTCCCAAGGGTAATTTGGCTGCAGTGCAAACGACAAAATCGTTACCTTGCCGTATGGATTCAGTCCAATCGGGGCATTTCCACTTGTGGCGCAGGTATTCGAGACCTTGATCAAGGGCGATAACGAAGAACAGGAAAAACGCGATGTCGGGGATGCCGCGTACAATCGAGATATAGGATTTGCCGAACCAGCGCAGTGGCGCGATATGGCTGCGGGCCGCCGATGCGCCGCCAAAGCCAAAGGCCAAGGCGACAGGAGCCGTGATCGCAAGAAGCAAAAGCACGGTGCCAAACGACCAATACAACCCCATGTGCTTGCCTGTGGTCAGGTAGCACGACAGCCATGTAAAGCCTTCAAGGGTTGATGGATCGGCGCAATATGAAAAAATGGGTACACCCGTCTAAAAGGGTTGGATTTTGAGTGTTTAGAAAAAAGCGAGGCAGATGTGCGCGCCCCGATCAAGCGACCGGAGCGCGCGATTTGATTTATTCAAACAAGCCAGCTTCCGGAAGCCATTCAGCGATCAGCGCGTTCAATGTGCCATCTGCTTTCATGGACATGATTGCTGCGTCGAACTTTGCTTTCAGTTCAGTGTCGGATTGACGCATGCCGATACCTATGCCGCCGCCGATCATGACCTCTTGGGTCACCAAAGATAGCTCAGCGTCTGCTTCTGCAATTGGCAGAAGGAAAGACTTGTCGGCCAGAACTGCGTCAGCTTCGCCATTTTTCACAGCTGCAACTGTTTCGTCAGGTGTTGCGAATTCCAAAAGGGTAGCACCTGTGGATGCAATATATGCGGCTTGGATTGTACCAGACTGAGCTGCAATCACGCCTGTTGTCAGGTCTGTCGCATCGTTCATTGTCAAGAATGATGATGGATCGGGCAGTGTGTACTGCTCGGAGAATGCGATGACTTCCATGCGCTCGTCTGTGACGGACATGCCTGCGATGATTGTGTCATAGTTGCCGGACACGAGGTTCGGGATAATGCTGTCCCACTCGTTTGTAACCCATTCGCAAGTCAGTTCAGCGCGCAGGCAAAGTTCGTCACCCAAATGGCGCTCAAAGCCGTCAACTTCGCCAGCGTCGTTGAGGAAGTTATAAGGAGGGTAGGCGCCTTCGGTGCCCATACGGACAACGCCGTGCCCATCAGCAAGTGCAGCGCCAGCAGTCAATGCAAGTACCGCAGTAGTAAGGATAAGGTTTTTCATCATTATTCTCCCAATTTTGATGATATTAAGTCGGCTGCGTTGCAGATAGAAATCCGCGCAGCCGGTCGGTTTTTGGGGCCCCAAAGAGTGTCTCTGGCGGGCCTTCTTCTTCGATCTTCCCTTGGTGTAGGAAAACCACATGGTCACTCACGTCTGCGGCAAGCCGCATATCGTGCGTAACGATGATCATTGTGCGCCCTTCGGCGGCCAAGTCCTTGATGACTTTGATGACCTCTTGTTCCAATTCTGGATCAAGCGCGCTTGTGGGCTCGTCAAACAATAGTGCCTTTGGTTCCATGCAAAGCGCGCGTGCAATTGCGGCACGCTGTTGCTGGCCGCCGGATAGTTGCGCAGGGAACACATCGCATTTGTCGCCGATACCGACCTTGGCCAGATACTTGCGGGCGGCAGCTTCGACTTCGGCGCGGTCCTGTTTCAGGACCGTGACGGGGGCTTCCATGACGTTTTGCAGGATCGTCATATGCGCCCAAAGATTGAACTGCTGAAATACCATCGACAGGTTTGTGCGAATGCGGGTGATCTGCGCGCGGTCAGAAGGGCGCCGGCTCAGACCGTTGCCTTTCCAAGACACGGGCTCACCGCAAAACAAAACATCGCCCTGCTGGCTATCTTCGAGCAGGTTCGCACAACGCAAAAGCGTGGATTTACCTGAGCCCGAAGACCCGATCAATGATACGACATGTCCTGCAGAAGCAGAAATGTCGACGCCTTTCAAAACTTCTAAAGTCCCATAGGACTTATGAAGGTCGCGTATTTCGATGACTGGTGTGTTTGTTGTCACTGGGTTTGCAGCTTTTCGTTATTCCACCAACGAGTAGGGCCTATTTTATTCGCATTAGCAACGGGCGGATTCGACTTTCCGCAACGTTAGGCGTCAATGATTTGGGGCAATGGGGGCATTGGCAGGTCATAGTCGGCCGCGGGTAATGAGATGATCTGTCTAAGACCAAGTGATTCTTGGTCATCCTTAGCCAAGCCGGCAATCGCATTCTCAATCGCAGCAAAATAGGGTGCGGGGTCTTGGCCTTGATGCGTGATGAACGTCATGCATGGGGCATGACCGGTTACACCGACCACCCGTAGATCTGCCGCCTGAGGCATATCGCGCTGTTGCTGCAACCATGTTTGCGCGTCAATTGCGGCGATGTCTGTGCGGCGATCTGCAACCATCGCAACACTGCGGTCGTGGGATCCCGTGATCAGCGGGGTGCGGAATAGACAGCCATTGCTTTGTGCCCAGGCTTGCGGCGCGCCGTATCCAGAGTGGGACATCAGGTTATTGGCCGCAAAACGGGCCCTGGCAAAATCGCATGGTGTGTCACCAACTGCATCGCGGTGAACCACAAAAACGCTATTATAATGTCCCGCAGGGCAATCTGGAATGCCATAGTCAGCAGCACCGATTATGGTCACTTTGTTCAGAAAATTGGCGCGCAGTGGTAGGTTGCAAATCTGACCCAAGACCAGATCAGGTCGGCCCCATCCGGTCATAAAATCTGTTGTGCGGTCTAGCTCGTCAGGGGCAGGGATCCCAGATGCGCGCAAGTTGTCGCGTACCAATATCCAAAACGCATCATGTGCCGACCTGTTGGCCTGACGGTCATACATCGGCAGGCTGGCGATCACTTAGATGCTTCAATTGCGCGGCGCGCAGCATTGCTGTCTTGATCGGTCACACCCAACATCGGGGCGATCATGCGCATCAGGCTGTTTTCTTCGGCGGACCGTTCGCCATCCGCTAGCACGATTTCCCACATCGACACGACTACTGCGCGGCGATCATCGTAAGGAACGGCATCTTTTATGGCACGAGTGAACCGAACAGTATCGGGGGCCTCTTTTTCAAGCGCTTCGCAGTCGGCGCGCAGGTCACTTGGGTTAGAGAGACCATAGCGGGCAGCCAAAATGGCGTCGATGCGTGCCACCTCAATGGCAGCATAGTCACCATCGGACCGTGCAAGGCGGACAAGCAACGCGCCAAGCGCCAAACGTGCATCAGTATCCGCAAGCGGAGCAGGGGCGGGGTCGGTCAAACGACGAAGGAGATCAGCAAACATACCAGATGATATAGGGTGGCTTGCAGAGGTCGGAAACCCCTTAGCCGTCGTAACCTTCGACGATCACGAAATTACCAGTGGCAACAAGGTCGCGTTTTGCCTTGGCTTTTTGGTATTCAGGGTCGTTGTAGCAATCCAATGCGGCTTGATAGCTTGGAAATTCGATCACCACAGTGCGGGCGCGGGCGGCGCCTTCTACGACGGTGCGCGTGCCAGCGCGGACTTTGAAAACGGCGCCATATGCCACCAAAGTGTCTTTTGCTGACGTGATATAGCCTGCAACATAAGAATCTTGATCGGTAACATCGACGTGGACGACCCAATATCCTTTGGCCATTATTTCAGCTCCCTAAATTTGGTTGATAGCCATGCGGCCTCGGTGTCAAATCCGTAGGGCGCGTTGACGACGAACAATCCTGACCCGACCATACCGTGGCCTGGACGGGCTGGCGGGAACGATACTTCGTGCAGCGTTCCATCGGGAATGGCCGACTTGAGGGCGCTGATCATCGGCAAATGGCGCTCATCCACAAGGATCGGATACCACAGCGCAAGAATGCCAACCGGCCATTTACGATGTATTTTGGCAAAGAAATCGGGGATCGTCTCATAATCAGTTTTGATTTCGAAAGACGGATCAACCAACAACATGCCGCGGCGCGGATCAGGTGGGCAGCGCGACATCGCGTATTGCCAGCCATCAATTTGGTGACATCCAACAGGATAACGGATCATCGCATCGCGCAGGGCCAAGACCTCTGCTGGGTGCAATTCAGCCAGATCAATTTGGTCACTATTGCGCAGCAGATTGGCGGCAATCATTGGCGACCCTGGATAAGCGTTTTCGCCAGCATCGTCGCGTATCTTGGTCAAAACTTCTCGGTAAGGGTGATCTGCATGAAACCAGCTTTCCGCCACAGCGATTCCGCAAGCCGCCTCGCCGGTTTTTAGCGCAAAATCATCGGACAGATCATAAAGCGCACGTCCAGCATGCGTTTCAATATACGATAGCGGCTTATCTTTGCGGGTCAGATACGCCAGCATCCACGCCAGCAAACTGTGCTTATGCACGTCTGCCATATTTCCCGCGTGAAATCCGTGTTGATATGACAGCAAATGCTTGTCCTTATTTTCAGGCCCGCAAGTTTTTAAACGAGCCGTGACACCTCTACTGCAGCGCGCACAAAATCAGCGAATAGCGGATGCGGGGCAAATGGCTTTGATTTCAGTTCTGGGTGGAATTGCACACCGATAAACCAAGGATGGTCAGTCCATTCCACGATTTCAGGCAGCTTGCCGTCTGGGGACATGCCCGAAAACACGAGACCTTTTTCTTCCAGCACAGAGCGATACTTTGTATCAACTTCATAGCGGTGGCGGTGGCGTTCCTCGATGGATGTACTGCCATAAATTCCGGCGACTTTTGATCCTTCGGCAAGGGTCGCAGAATAGGACCCCAGACGCATCGTGCCACCCTTGTCGTCATCGGTTTTGCGGGCAACCATGTGGTTGCCTTGGATCCATTCCTTAAGGTGGTAAACGACCGGTTCAAAACGCTTTTCACCGCTTTCATGGTCGAACTCCTCTGATCCAGCCGAAGGGATGCCCGCCACATTACGGGCGGCCTCGATCACGGCCATTTGCATGCCTAGGCAGATGCCAAAATAGGGAATTTTGCGTTCGCGTGCGAATTGGGCCGCCTTGATCTTGCCCTCCGTGCCGCGTTCGCCAAAACCACCGGGGACTAGGATCGCATGATAGCCTTCAAGGTGCGGCGCCGCATCTTCGCTGTCGAAAATTTCGGCATCGACCCATTCGACCTTGACCTTAACGCGGTTGGACATGCCGCCGTGGGTGAGGGCCTCTTTGAACGACTTATAAGCGTCTTCAAGCTGGACGTATTTGCCAACAATGGCGACTTTAACTTCGCCTTCTGGATTGTGAACGCGGTCGTAAACGTCCCGCCAACGCGACAAATCCGGTTTGGGGGCAGGGGCAATCTGGAATGCATCAAGCACCGCCTGATCAAGACCCTGTTCGTGATAAGCCAGCGGGGCCTCGTAGATCGATTTAAGGTCATAGGCTGCAACGACATGTTCTTTGCGCACATTGCAAAACAAAGCGATCTTTTCGCGTTCTTTTTCGGGAATTGGATGCTCGGACCGGCATACCAGCACATCTGGCGCGATCCCGATGGATTGCAGTTCTTTGACTGAGTGTTGGGTTGGCTTTGTCTTTAGCTCACCAGACGCAGCCAGATAGGGCAGTAACGTCAGATGCATAAATATGCATTGGCCGCGTGGGCGGTCGTGTGAATATTGGCGGATGGCTTCAAAGAATGGCAGTCCTTCGATGTCGCCTACGGTGCCGCCGATTTCGCAGAGCATGAAATCAACTTCGTCGTCGCCGATATCCAAGAACTCTTTGATCTGATTGGTGACGTGCGGGACAACCTGAATTGTTTTGCCTAAATAATCGCCACGGCGTTCCTTTTCAAGAACGGTTGAATAAATACGGCCCGATGACACAGAATCAGTGTTGCGCGCAGCAACGCCAGTGAACCGTTCGTAATGGCCAAGATCCAAATCAGTTTCGGCACCGTCGTCAGTCACAAAAACCTCGCCATGTTCAAACGGCGACATCGTACCTGGGTCAACATTCAAATACGGATCAAGCTTTCGCAGACGTACGGAATATCCACGGGCTTGCAGCAATGCCCCCAAGGCCGCAGATGCTAACCCTTTGCCCAAAGAGGACACAACGCCACCGGTAATAAAAATATAACGTGCCATAGCAAGAATGCCCCCTGAAAGCGGTTCGTGTAGTCAAATTTTTTGTGGAAACCCGAACCGTAAAATTCGCATACTCACGGGGTTTAATGGTAACTGGATTCGGGGCGCCAACGCAACCGTTGACGCAACATCATGTAGGCGATTTTGCCTAAGCCAGCAGAACTAGTGGTTTATTCGCCCGTAGGAACCAGCGGAGCGTCGTCACTAGACGGTGGCAATAAGCTGTCACCAAGGTCCGGTGTTGCCGCGTCGTCAGATTGTGCAGGTGCATCAATGATGCGGTCTACAACGGATGCGCCGGCTGATTTGTCTGCTGCAATTATGGTCATCGCGATAGATGTGCAAATAAACCCAATGGCCAAGATCCATGTGAATTTGGCCATCGCGGATGTAGCAGAACGACCACCTGTCGCACCGCCACCACCGCCGCCAATACCTAAACCACCACCCTCGGAGCGCTGCATAAGCACGACCCCAATCAAGCTAAGTGCAAGGATCAAATGGATGACAAGGACGACGTTTTCCATGAATGGTAGGCCTGTAGTTAAACTCTGGTTCGTTCGTATCTATGATCTTGGGGCGAGTGTCGCAAGGGCCTAATCGTTAGGTATCCACGTCATCTACGTCTGCTTGCCCAGAAATCTTGCGTCTTACGATGGACCAAGACAGCCCAATCGCCAGCACAAGCGACATCATGATGATCCCAAGCCACGTATTTATCGTGGGGTTGGTCAGGTTGATGAACCCTTGATCAAACAACACCCAAAGCAGAGTTCCAGCAACGGCCAGCACCAAATAGCATGCCGAACATCCCGATGGACCGCAGCGTCGCGCGCAGGAAAATGATATAGCCGATCGCCAAAATCAGTCCAACCAGAACGGTGACGGACAGCATATTTTGATAATTTCCTATCGCCCAACGGACGAAATTCCATTGCGTTGGATTGTAGGTCGCGGCCAGCAACAAAAAGGCAAACGCCCAGCGGATCAAAAACCCCATAATTCAACTCGTTCTAACATCTTGCACACATTGCCAATAGATTGCGTTGTGGTCGAGTTGCATTTTGCGGTTTCGCAGGGCGGGGTGTGCCGATATAGGGGGGGCGGTATCGAAGATTAAGGACTGAAAGCAATGGCAAACGTCGTCGTCGTGGGCGCCCAGTGGGGCGATGAAGGCAAAGGCAAGATTGTGGACTGGCTGTCCGAACGCGCAGATGTGATTGCGCGTTTTCAAGGGGGGCATAACGCAGGCCACACCCTTGTGATCGACGGTAAGGTCTACAAGTTACATGCGCTGCCATCGGGCGTCGTGCGCGGTGGTAAGCTTTCGGTAATTGGGAACGGTGTAGTGCTTGACCCGTGGCACCTGATGAAAGAGATCGCGACGATTGAAGCGCAAGGCGTCACGATCAATCCTGAAAACCTGATGATCGCGGAAAACACACCACTGATTTTACCACTTCACGGCGAACTTGATCGGTTGCGCGAAGAGGCCGCGAGCAAGGGGACTAAAATTGGGACCACTGGCCGTGGAATTGGGCCTGCGTATGAAGATAAAGTCGGCCGCCGGTCAGTCCGCGTGGCTGATCTTGCGGATGATGCTACGCTTGAGGCCCGCGTTGACCGCGCGTTGCAGCACCATAATCCGCTGCGCAAAGGGCTCGGTTATGCAGAAGTCGACCGTGAGGCACTGCTGGCCGATCTGCGTGCGATTGCGCCCAAAATCTTGCCATACGCGGCACCAGTTTGGAAAGTTTTGAACGACAAACGCAAAGCTGGAAAGCGGATTTTATTCGAAGGCGCGCAAGGCGCATTGCTGGACGTTGATTTCGGAACCTACCCGTTTGTGACGTCGTCCAACGTGATTGCAGGGCAGGCGGCCACTGGCGTAGGCCTTGGTCCAACGGCCATCGATTACGTCTTAGGAATCGTCAAAGCCTATACAACACGTGTGGGCGAAGGGCCTTTTCCAACAGAACTGGAAGACGCAGATGGACAACGCCTCGGTGAACGTGGCCATGAATTTGGCACAACAACAGGGCGCAAGCGTCGGTGTGGTTGGTTTGACGCGGCATTGTTGCGCCAAACTTGTGCGACGTCCGGCGTTACGGGCATTTGCCTGACAAAGCTTGACGTTCTGGATGGGTTCGAGACCTTGAAGATGTGCGTCGGTTACGCGCTGGACGGCGAAACATTGGGCTATCTGCCAACCGCGGCAATGGATCAGGCGCGTTGTGTGCCGATCTATGAAGAGATGCCCGGTTGGTCGGAAAGCACAGAAGGGGCGCGATCTTGGGCCGAATTGCCGGCGCAAGCGATCAAATATGTGCGCCGCATCGAAGAGTTGATTGATTGCCCGGTAGCCCTAGTTTCTACGTCACCTGAGCGCGAGGATACAATCCTTGTGACGGACCCATTTGCGGATTGATATGGCATTGACTTACAAACAACGGCGGCGCTGGTCGCTTTTCCTGCTGGTGGTCTTCCTGCCAATCTACATCTTGGTTGCCGTGGCGGTGATGAGTGTGGCGACGCGCGCACCGTTGGTGATCGAGTTCTTGATTTATGTATTCCTAGGCATTGCATGGGTTTTCCCATTCAAGAGTGTGTTTATGGGTATTGGCCAAGCCGATCCGGACGCGCCCGACGACTGAGCGTGACCTGGTTGAATGTTTCCCTGCAGGCCAAAGATTACTTTTTTGATTTGCTAGCCGCATAGCCATAACAAAGACAAAAGGCGGAGGATTGTATCCCCCACCTTTTGTCTTTGTTATGGCTTTGTTTGGTTAGCCTGCTTTGGTCTCTGGCCGGAACCGTGTCTCGTCTGACACTTGGAACCGGCAATTGCGAACCTTGCTGATGCGACCTTCACGCAAAAGCGTTCCGAACGACCGCAGTCCATCTTCGCGGCTGAACTCCACGTCAGACGTTAGCTGCACCTTCTTCATGATTTGAGGGCGAGAGAAATCCTCGGACCTTTCAACAAACGCAGTGTAAGCTGCGGCCGCTTCAAGCAAATCAGGTAGCGCAGTTGCTGTTACGGCCGCCTTAAGCTGTGCGATTGCATTGCGTCGACGGTTACCTTCTGGTTCGTTCAGTTCTTGATCCGTTTGATCGAGAATATGTGACAAAGTGCTGTCGTCAGTTTCAGGCAGGCTGTTTCGTATTTTTTCGACCGGCACGTCCTGCTCGGGTGCTTCAAGAGCGGGCGTTTTCGGAGAAAAATCACGTTTTACCTCGGCCAGCTCATCCATAAGGTCGGCTTCTTCATCCTCAGACAAGCTCGTCTCGGTAGGGGCCGTAATAGCGTCGAGGTCCTCGAACCCATCAAGTTTTGCAACATCAAGCACGTCCTCGTCATAGCCATCTTCCAGATCATCTTCGACGAATGCAAAAGAGTCAGCTGATGCTTCTACAGGTTCGTCCTGCGGCAGATCCGATTTGCGCAAACGCAGAACCTGAGCACGAATTACTGGTTTTGTGTCGACTGGGGTGGCCAGCATCTCTGCATCGCTGGCAATCGGATCGACTGATTCTTTAGCGGATTCCTGCGTATCGTTGAGGTGACCTTCAACGTCTGGGGCAGGCGGGGCCATCTTAGCTGTTAAACTGCTTAACAGTGCATCATCATCTTCAGCGGCATCGGACATATCAACAGCAGTGTCCAGTTTTTCGGGCTCGTCGGCTATCGGAGGCATCAGCTCTGCGATTTCTTCCAATTCTGCTTCGAAGCCAGCGTCTTGCGAAATATCAATGTCCATTGTGTCTGCGTCTGCGATGTTTGGCATCTCAGGGGCATACTGATCTTCATTGTATTCGGCGGCTTCAGGGGTGTCTGATTGCCTGACAACGGCGCGAATGCGCTGCAACTTCGCCGCTACACTTTGCGCGTCGGGGTGTGCAGTGTGTTCTGGCGCGATGTCAGCCGGAACTGCTTGTGCAATTGTCGCCTGACCGGAGGCCACGAGCGGTGAGAAAACAGTTTCCTCGGCCTCCAGTCCTGCAACAAGCTCCGCCTCAGACGCCGTCGCGTCAAAGTTGGCTGTCTCAAACTCTTGATCTATGTCAGCCATATAGGCTGATTCCATAGCGACTTGTGGCGCCACAGATGCAGCAGCAACTTGTATTGGATCAGGACGTATAGCTTGTGGTGGCATAGCAGGTGCTGGGGCTTGCCGTGCACGCAGCACTATGCCGCCGTCTGTCGTGCTGGCATCGACACGGCGCGTGATTTCACGCTCGGCGATTTTTGCCAACATCTATACATCAGGTGCGGGGGACTCTGCCCCAAAATACCGATCATCGGCTGCCAAATCGCGGAAATACTCCGCGATAGCCTTCATCGTACCGAAGGAATCGTCAAATCCTTCCGAGGTGCACGAAAAAGTGCCGCATGATACAGTAAGAATCTTGCTCGAATCTACCATTCTTTTGCTCGCTTTCTACCAAACCCAGTAAGGAAACGTTTACCATCAATTGGTTCGCAATTCGGCACAACAACGGGTAAAACTCGGTATTAATTCAAGGCGCTTTTAAGGAATGTTTCCAAATACGCGCGTAATGACAGGTGGTCGCATTGATTGTTCACAGTTCTGATCCAGTAGCCTTAGTGGGTGGTGCCGACCTTGGACCACAAGACCTTAAAATTTTACAAAGCTATGCGCCAAGTTTTGTTGGAGTCGATGGTGGTGCCGATCATCTATTGACTGCGGGGATCAGACCCGTAGCAGTTATTGGTGATCTAGACAGTATATCTGACGGCGCGCGGCTTGAATACAGCGACCTACTGCATCACGTTTGCGAACAAGATACTGTCGACTTTGAAAAGGCGTGGCGGCTTGTGGATGCGCCAATTGTATTTGCTGTTGGGTTTTCGGGTGGCAGGCTCGACCATACGTTGGCTGTTCTCAATGTGATGGGGCGATTTGGGGGGCGGCGACTGATTCTGATCGGGACTGAGGACGTGACCGCGATTGTGCCTCGAGATGGGATAGTTTTAAATGGATTAGGAACTGGATCACGCCTGTCATTGATGCCGCTTGCGACTGCGCGGGTATCGGCAACGGGCATGCGCTGGCCTGTGGATGATCAGGTATTCGATACTCTGCGGTTCACCAGCCCATCGAACGAAGTGGTTGGACCTGTTGTTACGCTTTCTGCGGAGGGACCTGTTTTACTTGTGCTGCCACGGCGATCACTAGACGCAATGGTCAAAGCAATGATGGGTTAAAACCCATCTTCCTTGGTCAGCAATTGGGGACATTCACCGCTAAACCGCCAAGCGCAGTTTCTTTGTATTTCTCTGACATATCTTCGCCAGTCTGACGCATCGTTTCAATCGCTGCATCAAGAGGCACCAAATGATGCCCATCACCGCGTAATGCCAGTGAAGCCGCGGACACAGCTTTAATCGCACCCAAACCGTTGCGCTCAATACAAGGGATCTGAACCAGCCCACGGACAGGATCGCATGTCATGCCAAGATGATGTTCAAGCGCAATTTCAGCCGCGTTTTCTACCTGTTCCGGTGTTCCGCCCATCACGGCGCAAAACCCAGCTGCGGCCATCGCTGCAGCCGACCCGACCTCGGCTTGGCATCCACATTCGGCCCCAGAAATGGAGGCGCGGAATTTAATGAGCCCACCAATTGCCGCAGCCGTTAACATGAAATCGGGGACTTTGCTGGGCGCGGCACCCGGAACATGGTCCAGCCAGTACCGAATCGTCGCCGGAATAACACCTGCCGCACCGTTGGTCGGCGCAGTTACAACCTGCCCACCGGCTGCATTTTCTTCATTCACGGCCATCGCGTAAGTCGACATCCAATCGTTGATTGTATGGGGTGGCGACAGGTTCATACCCCGTTCAGCCAAGAGCGCTGCATGAATTCCTTTTGCGCGGCGGCGAACATTCAAACCACCTGGTAAAATGCCATCAGTCACGAGGCCGCGATCAATGCAGGCGCTCATGACTTCCCAGATGCGCGTGATCCCTTTGTCCAGATCTACACCCGGTTGGCATACCCGTTCGTTGGCGCGCTTCATGTCTGCAACTGATTTGCCAGACTGGGCGGCCATATCCAACATCTCTGCGGCCGATGTAAACGGAAACGGAGCAATTGGCAGGTCATCATTGGCATCTTTGCCGGACGCCAATTCATTGGCCGTCAGAACGAAGCCACCACCAATTGAATAATATGTAACTTGGGTGATCACATCACCTTGTCCGTCTGTGGCTTTTAAAATCATGCCGTTTGCATGCCCAGGCAGGGCGGGGCCGTAGTTAAACTCCAAGTCGGTCTTCGGATTAAACACCAGTGAGGCAAGCCCAGCTGGATGCACGGTTTGCTCGGCGTTGATGCGGTCCATTTCCGCGTCTGCTTTGACCACGTCATAGTCATCGGCCCGAAACCCAGCCAGTCCAAGGATCGTGGCGCGATCTGTTGCGTGCCCAACACCGGTAAATGCGAGCGAGCCATGCAGTGTGGCCTTAACGCCTGCTACCGCAAAAGGTTGGGCGCGCAAGTGATCTAGAAAACGGGCCGCAGCAACCATTGGGCCGATGGTGTGGGATGACGATGGGCCGATACCCACCTTGAACATATCGAACACAGACAAAAACATCAGGTTGAACTTCCTTCTGGAGGGCATGGTGGTGTGGGTGCAGAAAAAATGGTGTCGCCCAAACCCTCTGCAAGGTTTGCTTGGGTCGCGAGATGGGTTGCTTCGAACCGTTTTGCAAAAGCAAGCAATCTTGGAAAATTAGCCAAATCGAACCAGCTTTGATCTGTGCCATAGAGGGCAGACCATCTCAGCATCAGAGCGAGATAAAACTGCACGATACCAACTCGTATATCGTCGAGCCAGTCGGCGTGGGCTTCCAATTGGGCAAAGTGACCAAGCAGATTCGAGCGGGTCGCGTTTAACAAATGCGGGATGCTAGCCGCATCTATATACTTCGACGGATAAAACGTCATGCGCAGCGCAGGGTGCAAGGTGTTGGATAGCCAGAACAGCCAAGCAAGTCCGGCGGCCCGATTGGGATCACCAACATTCGGAAAGATGTGACCGGGTTTTTGGTCCGTAAGCCAAAGCAATATCGCCCCAGTTTCGTAGATCGGGCCGTCCGGTGTGATCAACGTCGGAATCAACCCGTTTGAATTTAGCGCCATGTAGATTGGGCCATTTTGCGCATTTATACTGCGATCAACCAATTGGGTCTCAAACGGAATATCCAGCGCCAATAGCGCAAGCCGAACGCAAAGCGATGCATTGTCCGGCGCATAGTGGAGTATCAAGGGCGTTGTCATAAGCCATTACCTATCAGTCGCGCTCTGCGAGTCCGGCGCAAAAGCGACGTATCGACAAGGAATCCCGCGCCGCGGACAAAGTTTCCCGCTCGCTCCGCACGTAAAACCGTCCTATATTGTCCACTGAACGCTGGAGCTACCGCCATGCCAAACGATCTTTCCCCTATCGACAAAGCCAAGTTCGTTGCCGCGAAAAAGGCGACTGATTATGTGAAAGCTGGGATGAAGGTTGGGCTTGGGTCTGGATCAACTGCGGCGTGGCTTGTGCAATGTTTGGGTGAACTGGTTCGCGACAAAGGATTGCGCATTCAAGGCGTGCCGACGTCGATGCGCACCGCGCAACTGGCCCGCGAGGTCGGAATCGAAGTGATCTCGCTGGACGAAGCCAAGTGGCTGGACCTTACGATTGACGGCGCGGACGAATACGACGGTAACCTGAACCTAATCAAAGGTGGCGGCGGTGCGCTACTGCAAGAAAAAATCGTAGCCACTGCTTCAGACCAAATGATCGTGATTGCGGATATATCCAAACAGGCCGAAACCTTGGGCGCTTTCCCGTTGCCAGTTGAGGTCATTCCATTTGGCTGGAAGACGACCCAGACGCTGATTGAGGAAACGCTGATAGGTTTGGATGTGCTTGGTCAAACGACAAGCCTGCGCATGAACGGCGATGCGCCTTTTGTGACGGACGAAGGCAACCACATTCTTGATCTGCATTTAAACCGGATCGGCAACGCGCGACAGCTCAGCCTTGTGATGAACCAAATCCCTGGGGTTGTTGAAAACGGCCTGTTTATCGACATTTGTGATACAGTTATCATCGGCTACGGGGACGGTAAGGTCGAAGTGCGCGACATGAACCAAGGCGCAGCTGAGGAAGCCAAGTTTGATTTCCTTGATGATGGTAATCTGTTCATCGACAATGCTGACTAGGCTGCATTCGGGGGAACGATTGCGACTTTGTCCCACTGATGAGTTCACTTAAATGTTCCATGTTCGCGTTTAGCTAACCGCGAAAAGCGGGCAGGCATGTAACAAACGAGGGAGTTTTCATTAACGAATATATCGCAGAGGTAATCAACACATTTGTGTTGGTGTTTTTCGGCGTAGGGTCAGCCGCCTTAGCAGGCGGCGACATTGGTTTCACAGGTATCAGCTTGCATTTGGTATCTCAGTCGTCGCAATGGCTTATTCAATCGGTAGCATTTCTGGGGCGCATCTGAACCCAGCCGTTTCTATAGGCGCATTTGTTGCAGGCCGGATTTCAGTCACTGATTTGATTGGCTATACGGTCAGTCAGACAATTGGCGCAATCATCGCGGCTGGCATGATTTTGGTCATCGCGACCAATTCTATTGGTGGCCACGATGTTGCCGTCAGCGGTTTAGGCCAGAATGGCTGGGGCGCGGGTTATGACGGCGAGTTCTTTATGATCTCTGCATTCATCTTTGAAGTTGTTGCCACAGCGGTCTTTTTGGTCGTGATTTTGGGCGTTATGTCCGACAAAGGCACACCAATGATGGCTGGTCTTGTGATTGGCCTTACACTTGTGATGATTCATTTGGTCGGCATTTCGGTGACAGGCACATCAGTGAAACCTGCACGGTCCATCGGGCCAGCATTGTTCGTCGGGGCACTGCATTGTCGCAGCTTTGGTTGTTCATTGCTGCCCCACTGATAGGTGGTGCGCTGGGCGGCCTGTTGCAAAAATGCGTGTGACTTCAGCTTAAGGCGTCAGTTGAAAACTAATAGTGAGGGCGTCTGCATTTGCGGGCGCCCTTTTTCGTGGCGAAGTCTTTCTGACCAAAGCGGCGCGAATACCGTTGAAGTCAGCCCGACCCAGACTTAGATTGCCCAATGAAACGACAGCAATGACGGGATGGCACGATGGCCTTTGACTATGATCTGTTTGTAATTGGCGGCGGTTCCGGCGGTGTGCGGGCGGCACGTGTTGCCTCTGCAACGGGCGCTAAGGTCGCTTTGGCCGAAGAATCCCGCATGGGTGGCACCTGTGTCATTCGCGGCTGTGTTCCGAAAAAGCTAATGGTTTTCGCGTCGACTTATGCCGAGAGCATGCAAGACGCAGCGGAATATGGCTGGGACGTCAAAGTTGGGCCTTTTGATTGGACCAAGTTCAGCACCAAACTACACGCAGAATTGGATCGCCTCGAAGCGGTTTACCGCAAATTATTAGGCAATTCGGACGTCAGAATCTTTGACGCCCGTGCCACGCTAAAGGACGCGCATACAATTATGCTATCGACTGGCGAAGAGGTAAGCGCAAAGCACATTCTCGTGGCGACAGGCGGCCATCCAACCAAGCCAGAGATCGCAGGCGCGGACATGGCGATCACGTCGAATGAAATATTCTCGCTTCCTGAGATGCCCAAAAAGATGCTGATTGTCGGCGGCGGGTATATCGCTTCCGAATTTGCGGGCATCCTCAATGGATTGGGCGTTGAAGTGACGCAATTCTATCGCGGCGCACAAATCCTGCGTGGCTTTGACGAAGAGGCCCGTGGGCTGATCGCGGACGGCATGATTGAAAAAGGTGTGAACTTGCACCTTGGCACCAATGTCGTCGAAATGCGCCGCGAAGGCACAGGCATCCATGTCAAGGCGACCAACGGCGACGAACATACCTTCGATCAGGTCATGTTTGCGACTGGGCGGCACGCCAACACGGATGGGCTGGGGCTCGAAGACATTGGCGTTAAGCTTGGTCGTGGTGGCGAAATCCTTGTTGATGACTATAGCCAAACCGCCGTGCCATCGATCTATGCGGTGGGCGACGTGACCAACCGTGTGAACCTTACGCCAGTGGCGATCCGCGAAGGCATGGCATTTGTGGAAACCGTGTTCAAAGGCAACCTAACCAAGCCCGACCACGATTTGATCCCTTCAGCGGTGTTCACACAGCCAGAATTTGGCACCGTGGGCTTGACCGAAGAACAGGGACGTGCGCAAGAACCCATCGAGGTTTACGCGACATCGTTCAAACCAATGAACCATTCATTTGCAGGGCGTGCTGATCGCGTGCTGATGAAACTCATCGTCAGCCAAAAAACCCGCAAGGTGTTGGGCTGTCATATCGTCGCAGATCATGCGGGCGAGCTTATCCAGCTTGTGGGCATTGCAGTTAAGATGGGTGCGACAAAAGAAGACTTTGATCGCACTGTTGCCGTGCATCCGACAATTTCGGAAGAACTGGTGACAATGAAGGAACCCGTGCGTACCGCTTGAATTTCGGGCATAAACGCACACATTAAGATCAACGGCCCTAAACGTGGGGTGAAACAGAATAGGTTATGCGCAATGGCAGGTAATAACGGTGGCCCGTGGGGCGGCGGTGGCAATAAAGGTTCAGGCGATGATGATGAGCCACCTCGGCCACCTCGCAAGCCCGTTGAAGGTCAGGGCATTCCTGAAATCGACGAGCTGGTAAACAAAGGCCGCGAGCAATTGCGCGTCTTGATGGGCGGCGGCAACGGCGGTGGCACAAACGGCAGCGGCGCCAGCGGTGGTGGTGGTCCGGCGTTGACACGCGGCACAATCGGCCTTGGCGTTCTTGGTGCTGTTGTTCTTTGGGGCATGGCGTCGTTCTATACCGTGAAACCGGAAGAACAGTCTGTCGAGCTGATGCTTGGTGAGTACAGTGATACTAATGGTCCGGGGCTTAACTTTGCGCCTTGGCCAATTGTTACACGTGAAATTATTGCAGTCACATCCGAGCGGAACATCGACATCGGCACCAGCCGGTCCGGTCTTGATGCAGGTCTGATGCTGACAGGCGATGAAAACATCGTCGACATTGACTTCCAAGTTGTTTGGAACATCACCGATCCGCAGCAATATTTGTTCAACCTTGCGGATCCACCGCAAACCATCGCGGCGGTTGCTGAATCCGTCATGCGCGAGATTATCGCACAATCGAATTTGGCCCCAATTCTGAACCGTGACCGTGGTGCGATTGCAGACCGTTTGCGCGACGAAATTCAAAGCACGCTGGATAGCTACGAAAGTGGTGTGAACATCGTGCGTGTCAACTTTGACAAGGCCGATCCGCCAGAGCAGGTTATCCAATCGTTCCGTATGGTGCAGGATGCCGAACAAGAACGCGACCGTTTGCAAAACGTTGCTGACGCCTATGCCAACCGTGTTGTCGCCGAGGCACGTGGTGAATCTGCGCAGTTGCTTGAGCAATCAGAAGCCTACCGCGCCCAAGTCGTGAACGAAGCTGTTGGTGAAGCAAGCCGTTTCACTGCCGTTCTGAACGAATACGAAAAAGCCCCAGAAGTGACGCGCAAGCGGATCTATCTGGAAACTATGGAAATCGTGCTGGGTGGGGTGGATATTATTCTGCTCGACGAAAGCAAAGAGGGCGGACAGGGCGTTGTGCCATATCTGTCGCTGAACGAATTACGCCGAAATACCACTGATGGAGGGTCAAACTAATGCGGGCTACAGCACTCCTTATCCCAGCCGTTGTCGTTGCCGTTGTGGCAGCCATATCTTCGGTATTCATCGTGGACGAACGTGAAAAAGCGCTTGTTCTACAGTTTGGTCAAATCGTTAAGGTCAAAGAAAACCCTGGTGTTGGCTTCAAAATTCCACTGATCCAAGAGGTCGTCAAATACGACGACCGTATCCTCAGCCGTGATCTTGAGCCGCTCGAGATAACCCCATCGGATGACCGTCGTTTGGTCGTTGATGCGTTTGCGCGTTACCGTATCGCGAACGTCGAACAGTTCCGTCAAGCCGTTGGTGGCGGTGGTGAAGAAACCGCTGCACGTCGTCTCGACAGTATTTTGCGCGCTGAAACGCGTGAGGTTCTGGGTTCAGTTTCGTCCAACGACATCTTGTCCACTGACCGCGCAGCATTGATGCTGCGTATTCGCAATGGTGCAATCGCCGAGGCCCTAGGTCTCGGTTTGCAGGTCATCGATGTGCGTCTCAAGCGGACTGATTTGCCGCCAGAAAACCTCAATGCGACTTACGAGCGGATGAAGGCAGAACGTGAACGCGAAGCGGCTGACGAGATTGCCCGTGGTAATGAAGCCGCGTTGCGTGTGCGTGCACAAGCAGACCGAACAGTGGTTGAATTGGTTTCAGAAAGCCAACGTCAGGCAGAGATTACCCGTGGTGAGGCAGATGCCGAACGGAACGCAATCTTTGCGACAAGCTTTGGCGCGGACCCAGAATTCTTTGAATTCTACCGCTCAATGACCGCTTATACGCGGGCATTAAAGCCAGGCAATTCCACGATGGTTTTGTCGCCGGACAACGAGTTCTTCAACTATCTCAAATCCGATACAGGCATCGCGACCCAATAATTGGGCCTGCATTTGAACTTCAAAAGGCCGCCTGTCATGGGCGGCCTTTTTTGTGTCTGTCACGCAGGCGTGTCTGTTCACTATTGCGACGTGAACATCGTGCCGCGCTCACTTTTTCCGCCTTCATTGAAAATCCCATCTACGAAGCTAAGCAGCCCAGAGATGTCGTTTAGTGCATTGATATGAATGCGAAATTCATCAAATTACGTCTCATGGTGAAATGTTACAGTTCACGCGCAAAGGGTCACAGCCAGTTGAGTTTCGGCGATTGACCTTTGCGTTGCCAATCGGGCGACCTACATTCACTATAATAACATCAAGCAGGCATGGTCCTGTTGCCCCACGTCTGTCTAAAGGAGTCTCACTCGTGACATCAAAGGCTATCGCAATTCAATCGACCCAAATGAATACTACTCGCACGCTCAAAACATTGTTGACCGGCACCGCCGTCGCTGTAGCACTTGTGTTTGCGCAGGCCACATTCTCCGAGGCGCAGGCGCGCCCAGCAACTTTTGCAGAACTTGCCGAAGAGGTCAGCCCGTCCGTGGTTAACATTACTACGTCGACAACCATCGCAGGCCGCACTGCCCCACAAGGCGTAGTCCCAGAAGGATCCCCTTTCGAGGATTTCTTTAACGATCTGGAAGACGGCGAAGATGGCGCACCGCGCCGCTCGTCAGCGCTCGGGTCTGGTTTTGTGATCTCAGCTGACGGCTATATCGTCACAAACAACCACGTCATCGAAGGCGCCGATGAAATATTGATCGAATTTTTCCCAGGCGGGGAAGAAGGTGTCCCAGCTGAAATCGTTGGCACTGATCCAAACACTGACATTGCGGTACTTAAAGTTGATCTGACCGGCCTCCCATTTGTTAAATTTGGCGACAGCAATGCCGTTGGTGCCCGTGTCGGCGATTGGGTCATGGCGATGGGAAATCCACTGGGGCAGGGGTTTTCTGTGTCGGCGGGCATTGTATCCGCACGCAATCGCGCATTGTCTGGCACCTATGACGACTACATTCAAACAGATGCCGCGATCAATCGTGGTAACTCTGGTGGGCCGTTGTTCAACATGAATTCTGAAGTCGTCGGCGTGAATACCGCTATTTTGTCGCCGAACGGTGGGTCGATCGGGATCGGCTTTGCGATGTCGTCTGCAGTTGTGTCAAATGTCGTCGACCAATTGATTGAATTTGGCGAAACGCGGCGTGGTTGGTTGGGTGTTCGTATCCAAGACGTAACCCCCGATATGGTCGACGCGATTGACGGATTAGAGGCCGCGGTTGGAGCGCTTGTCACGTCCGTTCCCGCAGGCCCCGCAGAAGACGCCGGCATGGAGGCAGGTGATGTGATAACGACGTTTGATGGGATCGTCATTGAGGACACCCGCGAACTTGTCCGGATCGTTGGCAACTCACCTGTTGGCAAAGAAGTTCCCGTGATTGTCTTGCGCAATGGTGACATTGAAGACTTGGTCGTTGTGTTGGGCCGCCGCGAAACCTCAGAAGCCGCCGCATTCCCCGCGGCAGTTGAAGAGCCAGTCGCACCTCAAGAACCGGAGACTGTGCTTGGCATGATGTTGTCTGAGATTACGCCAGAGCTTGACGAGCAATTCTCGCTGTTGGGCGCAACTGGATTGGTCATCACAGACATCGATTCCGAAAGCGACGCAGCCACAAAAGGCCTCGTCGCCGGCGATCTGATCGTTGAAGCGGGCCGTCAAACGGTTCTGACTGTTGCAGACTTCGTGGCGCAAATTGACGCCGCACGTGAAGCAGGCCGCAAGTCGGTGCTTCTGTTACTGCGTCGTGGCGGTGATCCACGGTTTGAGGCTTTGCTTTTAGGCGAATAGACCGCTTACAAAATCAATAATCAGGGCGTGCCGTCCGGCGCGCCCTTTTTTATTGGCCAGCGACAATGCTGTTTTTCGATAACGCGACGATGCCCAACTGGCGCGCAGTTTCAAGCGCAAGCAGCGGCGAATCTAATCCTGAAATACGTTGGAGGCTTTGAATGGCAGCCCCCGTTTGCAAATCAAGCGTGCCGTTAATCTGACCTGCGTAATATCCGCGTGCTTTCAGCGCACGTTGAAGCGTCGCAACCAGTTCGGCAGAATAGTTTTGTGGGCAGACTGTCCCAAATCGGGTTTCTGCTCGCTCACGGATAATCTGCTGACGGGTGGTCGTGCGGAATGTGGCTGGCCTTGTGACAGTGCCGTTTGCGGCACGTAGCTCTGGCAGTTCAATCTCTTGAATGGTCACCGTTTCGATTACAGCGAGCGACGTATCATTTGCAATACAGCGGCCGTTTTGCCTGTGTTTCGATTGGCGCCATAATCGATAAGAACGTTATTTGGGGCTGGTGCTACCGCAGACGTACAGGCACCAAGCACTAGGAATGGAATGATGTATTTCATCTGCGCGTTTTGCCTGCTGTTGGGCGAATTCCGCAAAGACTAGCCGTATCTACCGCGTCGCGCAAAACACCACAGGTCGATTTCGCGATCACGTTGTCGCACATGGCACAGTTATGGGGCAATTGGGGCTGGTCGCGGATCAAACCCACAGTTAGAAATGTCGCGACTACGATGATTTTACGCAAAAGGAAGCTGCGCAATGGCCAAGATTACTTATGTCGAACACGGTGGCAAAGAACACGTTGTCGATGTTGCCAACGGATTGACTGTCATGGAAGGGGCTCGCGACAATGGCATCCCCGGAATTGAAGCAGATTGTGGCGGCGCTTGCGCATGTTCGACCTGCCACGTTTACGTTGACGGCGCTTGGGTTGAGAAAATTCCAGCCAAAGACGCCATGGAAGAAGACATGCTTGATTTCGCGTTTGAACCAAATGCAGACACATCGCGCCTAACTTGCCAAATTAAGGTCACTGATGCGCTGGACGGCCTGCGTGTGCAGATGCCAGAAAAGCAAATTTAATGCGCACGGCGGCAATCATAGCGTTTTTGTCTTTTGCAGGGACTGCAGGCGCTCAAACGATTGTGGCCGCCGATTATATTGAACCAACCGAACGCTACGCGCATGGCATCTTGGGTGATGGGATTGAACATGCGGGCCTTGAGGTCACGCTCAGTGATGGTAGTAAACGCACCGCAGTCTGGCCTGAGTTGGTGGTCTTTGAGGATACAAAATCGTGTTTGGTTGATCTTGACGGTGACGGTGCCCCAGAAGTGATCACTGTCGAAACCCACGAAAACTTTGGCGCCCGCCTGTCGGTTTGGGGCATCGACGACAGCAATGGCTTTGTGAACCTTGCCGCGACGGGTTACATCGGCCGCCCGTTTCGCTGGTTGGCCGTTGTGGGCGCTGCTGATATGGACGGGGACGGACACATGGAAATCGCCTATGTTGATCGACCCCATTTGGCGAAAACGCTCATGGTTTAGCGGTATCTGCCGCAGGGCGACGGGGGTGGTACGCTAGAACTCATTGCTAAATCGACCGGCCTGACCAACCACCGGATTGGCGAACGCGACATCGGCGGCGGCATGCGTGTTTGTGGCGATACCGTTGAGGTTATAACCGCCAGTGCAAACTGGAGCCGCGTGATTGCAACGCGTCTTGAAAATGGCGCTCTGGTTAAGCGCGACGTCGGCCCACATACAGGCCGAGCATCGTTGGCGACGGCGCTATCCTGCGAGTGACGCGACCAAGAACATCATGACGCCTATCTCTGTCATTTGCTGCACAGCACCAAGTATATCCCCCGTTTGACCGCCGATTTTGGCCTTCGCGATTGAACCGCAACCAACCGCCGCTACACCCACGGCGACGATTGCGCCGATGGCCATTGATCCGATAATCCCAACGGCACCGACGATAGCGATCCCTGCTGCAATCAACATGACAGCATAGTTGGGCCGCCCAACTGCTCGGCTTAAGCCACTGGTCCGCGCGTTGGGCAACCATGTCATCACACCAACCATCGCTGCACGGCTCAGCATTGCGGCGGCAATCAGCGCGGCACCTGCGCCAAGCTGAATCAGTTCGGTCAAAAGCAGCCAACGCATCAGCAGCGATAGCACAATAGCGATGACCCCGTAGGCACCGATGTAGGTGTCCTTCATGATCTTCAAGCGGTGAACCGGATCCCATCCGCCCCACAGACCATCCGCCGTATCTGCCAAACCGTCTTCGTGCATAGCACCCGTGATGATCGTTGCTGTGGCGACCCCGATCAGTGCTGCAGCACCAGCAGGAAGCCCGATTGCACTTGTAATAGTCATGCAAATCACGGCGATGACGCTCACGATTAGACCAACAATTGGATACGCCCAAGCCGCCGCAGCGCCGCGCGCGGTTGCAAGTTCCGTGTCAACGCGCGCTGGCAGGCGGGTCAGTAGACCAATGGCTGCGGGCACATCTGAAAGTGCGACCAGTGGCCCTTTGTCGGTATTGCGCATCATGTTGCCCTTTGCGGTCTTTTCTTCTGAAATCTCTGCGTTAAACAGATGCAACCTAATCGCATTGAGGACCAGATGTCAGCGCCATTTTCAACCCTTTCTGAATTTCGTGACGTTCTGGCTGCAGGCCCTGACGTTGACGCCACCGCACTTGCGGGTGCAGCGGACCGCAATAGCCAGTTGACGAAGCCACCAGGTGCGCTTGGCCGGCTTGAAGATGTGGCGATCTGGTATGCAGGTTGGCGGGGTAATCCGCGCCCTGAAATCACGGCCCCACAGGTAGTTATCTTTGCGGGCAACCACGGGATTTGCGCGCAAGGCGTGTCTGCCTTTCCGCCAGAAGTGACTGTGCAAATGGTCGCTAACTTCGAACACGGCGGGGCCGCGATCAACCAATTGTCCAAAGCAGTTGGCGCCAAGATGGACGTGCACGCGCTTGATCTGGACACACCGACGGCTGATTTCACCCAAGCACCCGCGATGACCGAAGCAGAGCTCGTCGCAGCCTTGCAAACCGGCTGGAATGCAGTTGACCCGACAGCAGACCTTTTGGTCACTGGTGAGATGGGCATCGGGAATACGACGTCCGGTGCGGCGGTTGCCGCGGCTGTTCTCGGCGGCGCACCCGCCGATTGGACTGGGCGCGGAACGGGGGTCGACGACGCAGGCCTCGCACGCAAAACTAACGTCGTAGCGCGCGGCCTAGCACTGCACGACACCACCGACCCATTAGAGGCATTACGCTGCTTGGGTGGGCGCGAATTGGCGGCAATGGCTGGTGCAATTGCGGCGGCGCGGGCGTTGCGTATCCCTGTTATTCTTGACGGGTTTATCTGCTCAGCAGCGGCTGCGGTGTTGCACAAAACGGCCAACGGCGCGTTGGATCATACGGTCGCAGGGCACCTTAGCGCAGAAGGCGCGCATCGCCGTTTGCTTGAGGGTATTGGCAAAGAACCACTGCTTTCGCTTGGCCTGCGCCTTGGCGAAGGGTCCGGCGGGGCACTGGCGATCAGCATCGTCAAAGCGGCAGTTGCGTGTCATTCAGGTATGGCGACATTCGCCGAGGCTGGCGTGAGCGACGCCTAATTGTCGTCCTTTTGCGGGCGGGACCCAAGGGCTGTTTCAAGATCATTGTTCAGCTCGCGGGCCCGCGCCACATAGTCGGGATTATCCGCCAGTGGTATGCCCGGTTTCCACAGCTCAGCCAGTTCGCGCACGGCTGCACGGTCGTGGTGGAAAAACGTTTGCTCGGCCTCAGACGCCTCAAACTCGGACAAACCAAGGTTTTCTAATGCGTAACGACCGGCGCGCAGCGATCCGTCGAACAGTTCGCGCACGATGTCATTGGCTCCCGCCGAATAAAGTTCATACACATGCACGCGGTCACTGGCACGGGCGATGATGTGTAGATCAGGGTACATTTTGTGGGCGTAAGCAACCAGTTTGATCGACGCGACACGATCATCAATCGCCACGATAAGGATGCGCGCATCGACAAGTCCGGCCGCATTTAGTAAATCCGGCCGCGTTGGGTCGCCAAAGAACGCGCGAAATCCAAATTTGCGCATCATCTGCACAGCTGCCAAATCATTATCTATCACCACAGTCGAAAACCCAGCCGAGTGCACCAAACGATTGACGATTTGTCCGAACCGTCCGATGCCTGCGATGATCACCGTGCCTTGTGCATCGACTTCGTCGGCTTCTTGCGTATCATTGGCCTGTAGGCGTTTACTCAGTTGGTCATAGATGATGAACAACAGCGGCGTCACTAACATCGACATGGCGATGATCAGCAAAAGGGTGGACGATAGGGCCGCGCCCAGCACGCCCTGTTGTAGGGAAAATGACACGAGGACAAAGCCAAATTCACCCGCTTGCGCAAGGCTTAGGGTGAACAGCCAGCGGTCTTTGCCCTTCATCTTGAACAAGAACGACAGGCCAAAAAGTACAACGCCCTTGATCGCAATAATGGCGGCTGTTGCGCCCAAAATAAATGCTGGGCGGTCGGCGAGTAGTTCAAAATCGATGCCCGCACCAACGGTTATGAAAAACAACCCAAGCAGCAGGCCTTTGAACGGTGCCAGATCGCTTTCCAACTCGTGACGGAATTCAGAGTTCGCTAAAACGACACCTGCAAGAAATGTCCCCAATGCAGGGGACAATCCGACCATGCTCATTAAAACGGCGATAGACGTGACCATTAGCAATGCAAGGGCGGTATACATTTCACGCAGGCGCGCATGGTGAATATACCGGAAAACGGGGCGGGTTAGGAATACACCAACCAAAATAATGGTGACAACCGCACCCAAGGTAACAAGGGTAACACCCCATCCCGGGAGCCCCTCAACAAGGCTGAATGCAGCCTGTGTGTCATGCGGTTCTGACAGGCGGGTCAGCGACCCATCGGGGGACATGACCAACGGATTTGCGATCATAAGCAACGGCAGCAAGGCCAGTATCGGGATCACAGCAATATCTTGGGTCAGCAGCACCGAAAATACGGATCGTCCGCCGTTTGTCTGCATCAATCCCTTTTCGTCAAGGGTCTGCAAAACGATCGCGGTGGATGACAATGCAAAGATAAGGCTGACCGCCAATGCCGTGCGCAAATCAAGCCCAAGCAGCATTGATGCGCCCATAATGCCTGCTGTTGTCAGTAATATCTGCAACCCACCCAAGCCGATCAATCGGCGGCGCATGTCCCACAGCGCGCGCGGCTCTAATTCCAACCCGATGAGGAACAGCATCATCACGACGCCAAACTCTGCGAAATGCTGAATGTCTTTCGCTTCTGTCCCAACAAGGCCAAAAAGAGGGCCAATGATGATGCCCGCGCTGAGGTATCCCAGAACGGACCCCAACCCTAAACGGGCGGCCAGTGGTACCGCAATTACCGCCGCACCCAGATAGATTGTTGCTTGAAAAAGGAAGGTTTCCATGCCGTCTTATCTGGCGACGGCGGTCAGAAATCAATTGGTCAAATCAACCGGTAGGCAACTCAAGGGCGATGGTCTTGCCGCGTTTGACGTAGTTAAGCGCACTATCGCCGATGGCTGTAACACGGCCACCGTCTAAGCTACTGCCGATTTCAACTTTGACGTAGTTGCCATTGCGCAATCGGACCAATGCACGGCGGTTGTTGGGGCTGCCGTACACGCCGATCAGGTTTACATCCCGCAAGCGGATCGCATTGTTCAATGTGGCGGCCTGCGCGACGCTGCCCGCTGTATTACCAGAGGAAGCCGCAGGAGCGTTAGATACAGTGGCGCCAGGTTGCGTGACTGTGGTGCGGGCTGTTTGCTGGACCTCAAGATCACGTGCACGTGCAGGACAACGCGGGCAAAGTTACGGGGGCGCGTGTCAGGCCTGCTGGATACCGTAACAGCGAGCGCGGTCGGCGCGACAAGCAGGCTTTCAGGAACCGCGCCGGCGATGGCTGCCATAACTTCGGTAATGTCTGGGGCTGTGGGTTCTGGTGCTGCGGCAACAATTGGCGTCGCTAACCCTGCGGGACGGGCCTTGGGCCGCTTTGAAGCAAGCGCTGGATCAGCCAAAGCGACAACGGTGTTCGCAGTTGGAACCAAGCCTTCAGGGCGGGGCAATGGACGCAGACCAGCAAGCGCTAAAGCACCTTCCGTTGCATCGGGTGCAACGGTGGTGTCTGGCGCTGGCAAGGCTGCGAATGTCGGACGCAAAGGCGGTTTGCGTGTTGGTGGGCCTGCAAACACCAAAATTCCTTGCGGCGTAAGCGAACCTTCCCGTGTGGCGCGGATCAGTCCATTTTCATCACGGTCAAAGTCGACGCCGAGTGCCAGCGGGTTGATGGGTGTCACGATGGTCAAGTCAGGTGACAGACTTGCGATCAGCGGCAGAGCAGGCAAAATGAGGGGTAGAGCGGATAACGTCGGCTGCGGGAGGCGGGCATCAAATGTATCCAAGCGTGGCTCTAGCGGAAGCCGTGGCGCGCGTTGCCAAACGCCGGTTGCTGCATAAATGCGGGCGGCTTGTGCGGGGCTAAGAACTTGGCCCATCACATCTTCGCGCAATTGGGGCAGGGCCACAGCAACCGTTTCGACCGACGTGGAGGGCACATCTGCGATCTCTTGGATAATAGGCGTCGTTGATATGATCTTAGGCGGTGGAATTTCTGCGGTTTCCAAAACATTTTCGGTGCCAAAATCAAACCAGTATGCAACGTCTTCTTCAGATAAGGTCGACGCCCAGAAAGCCACCAGCGCCATAAAAATCGCCAAAATTGCCGTCAGAATTAGCCCAAGAAAGCGCGGTTTCCCACGCACCGGCTGCGCCTGTTTTGTCGCAAAATCAGCAGCTTTCATTGGTTTGCGGCTTTGTATCGCGGGTGCTTGTTGTTCGACATCAGGTTCTGGGACCACTGGCTTGCGACGTGTTGCAAACCCACCTTTTTCAGCCAAATCGTCTGCTTGAATTGGTGGGGCCTCAGTTTCAGGAATAGGCGGTGCCACAACAGGGGCAGTCACTAACACAGAGGGTGCGTCAATGCTTAGCTCTGGCGCATCGCCGACATCCACCGGCGCAATAGTCGGCGGTGCGACGGGTGCGCGCGGCGTGAATAATGCGTCGTCCTGAGGTGCTTCAGGCGATAGATTGTCTGCAGGTATTTCCGGTTCAGACGGTGGCGCAGGTGCGATACTTGCGGGGTCAGCCATGCGCGGACGCGGCGAGAACACTGGTACCGCATCAGGGTCAGCCGGAATATCCGCAATACCGGTTTGGGTGAACGGGTGCGCGTCGCGTGTGACTGCGTGGGCAGATTTGGCACCCGAGGCCGCCCCAAAGAATACCTCTGACTTAAATGTCATCGCATCAGCAACAGCGGTAAATGCGGCAGGGGTGAACCCATGATCTGTGGCGAATGCCTCGGCTTCTTGCAGCGTTTCACGCGCAACAGCCGCGATATAGGTCCGTCCGCCATTGCGGTCAAAGTCGACAACCAATTCGTCAATTGCGTATGGAGTTGCATTTTCAAGCGCGGCCATGACGTCAGCCAAATCAGTTTGCGCGGTTTCCAGCGCTAGATATTTGATTTGCTCGTTTGGGATCAGCAATTTAACCTGCATGTCCAATGGGTCCAAGCGCACCGATTGCGCGTGCAATTGGGCAAGCGCGGCATTCAAATCAGTGACGTCCAACGCCGTTTCACCAACAAGATGCCAACCATTGGGTACTCGGTGAAAAAGGCGAATGCCGTCGAAAGAAAGGGAGAGCGCAAAATTTGTCGTCATATTCACTATCTAACACGTTGACGGTCTTGGATGAAATCTGATGTATGGTTATGCAAACTCTATAGCAAGAACTCGCCAAATCCAAGTATTTGCGACGCAATTCAGCGGGCTCCCAGTCGCAGCAATCCTGCCGCTAATCAGGCCCGCAATTTGATGGGTGAATGGGCGGCCCATGTCTGTAACACAGGCCGCCAAATTGGTTTAGCTGGTTGCCTTGGCCAAAGCCTGATCCAAGTCGGCCATCAAGTCATTGGCATCCTCGATCCCGATCGACAAACGCACGATGCCTGGACCCGCGCCTGCGGCTTCTTGCTGCTCGGCAGTCAACTGGCGGTGCGTGGTGCTGGCTGAATGGATGATCAAACTGCGCGCATCGCCAAGGTTGGCGACGTGGCTGAAAATCTCAAGGTTATCAACAAGCTTGATACAGGCATCGTAGCCGCCTTTGACGGCGATGGTGAACAAAGCGCCTGCGCCTTTGGGGCAGATTTTTGGGATCAGTTTGTAATACGGTGACGATGGCAAACCGGCATAAGTTACGTAATCAATGCGCGGATCATTTTCCAGCCAAGTCGCGATCTTAACTGCGTTCTCAACATGCCGCTCCATGCGCAGCGACAAGGTTTCGATCCCCATCAGCGTATAATGTGCGGCTTGCGGGTTCAGCGTCATGCCAAGGTCGCGCAGGCCAATTGCAATGCTGTGGAACGTGAATGCAAGCGGGCCAAATGTTTCGGCGAACTTCAGGCCGTGGTAGGCTGGCTCTGGCTCGGACAGGGATGGGAACTTGTCATTTGCGGACCAGTCAAACTTACCGGAATCGACGACGCAACCACCCATAACCGTGCCGTTACCGGTCAGATATTTAGTGGTGGAATGTACGACCAATGTGGCGCCATGCTCAATTGGGCGGGACAGATACGGCGTGGCAGTTGTGTTATCCACGATCAGTGGAATACCAGCCGCGTCTGATACGGCAGAAATCGCGCGCAGGTCGCTGATGTGACCACCAGGGTTGGCGACGGTTTCACAAAATACGGCTCGCGTGTCGTCATCAATGGCTGCGGCAATCGCATCAATATCGTCAAAATCAACGAATTTAGCGGACCAACCGAACCGTTTGATGGTTTGGCTAAACTGCGTAACCGTGCCACCATAAAGGCGGGTTGAGACGACGACGTTTTTACCTGGCGTCATCAACGGGAACAGCGCCATCAACTGGGCGGCGTGACCGGATGAACAGCAAACAGCACCTGCGCCGCCTTCAAGCGTGGCAATGCGTTCCTGCAATGCGGCAACCGTCGGGTTTGTCAGGCGGGAATAAATATACCCAACTTCTTGCAGGTTAAACAAGGCCGCTGCGTGATCTGCATCGCGAAACACATATGCAGTTGTTTGGTATATCGGCACCTGACGTGCACCTGTTGCAGGATCGGGGCGCGCGCCTGCGTGTATTTGTAGCGTGTCAAAGCCATAAGTTGTTTCTTCAGACATTGGGCTATCTCCGTTTGAAATTTCGTTGCCAAACAGTAATGGTAAACCCGACCGCCCTGCAACGGGGCAATGTAAAAAGGATCACGCTATGCCTGTGCCATTCCATTTAGCGTTTCACGTTCTTAATCTGAATGATGCACGGGAATTTTATTCCGGCGCACTTGGGGCCGTTGAAGGGCGATCAACGGACACATGGGTTGATTTCGACTTTTTCGGGCACCAGCTAAGCCTGCATCTGGGCGAACCTTTTGCCAATGCAGCCACTGGAAAAGTTGGCGATCACTTGGTGCCGATGCCCCATTTTGGCGTCGTTCTTCCGCTTGATGAATGGAATGTGCTCGTTGGTCGCTTGGAAGACCGGCAAACAGATTTCATCATCGCGCCGTCTGTCCGGTATAAAGGAGAGGCAGGAGAACAATGGACGATGTTCTTTCGAGATCCGTCGGGAAATCCGATTGAGGTCAAAGGCTTTGCGGAAACCGCAGGACTATTTGCGACCTAGCGGACCCAGAACCCAGCGGATTTGATCTGGTTGCGGATCTGTCTTTCACGTGGTGGCATATCCGCGCGGTCAAACATTGCGCGGACTTTCTGGCCACGACCCTGATAAATCATGCGCTTGTACGCATCATATTGCTTCAGCCATTTCTTGATTTTGTTGGGGGCAGCGACGGTTTCCATCACCGCGACCGCTTGATCTGTCTCGCGGGCATGAAACAGCGGCAGCAAGCGGTAATGACATGTCACATCGCCATCTAATCCGTTCAATGCGGGAGCAGGGCGGCCACCGCCAAAGCTGTGGATGACAAGCGGGAGAACAACCTGATCAAGCCATGGGTCAAGTGATTGAAGCACCATCGCATCAGAGCGATCAACACGCACAGCCAGCGCATATTTAAGAAAACGCGCATCAAAGACGGCAGGGTCGGCGCCGAAAAACCATCTGGCGTTAAAATACATATACCGCTGCCAGTATTCGTCAGGTTGCG
>CAJJCJ010000003.1:2500-153709 GCA_905182645.1 uncultured Sulfitobacter sp. | reverse complement strand
ACAGACTAAGGTGGGCATGCTAGAGGGGACGGGGGAGGGCTGGGGCAGCGTGGGATTGTTACTGTAGCGGCACGCCCCGCATAAGCAATCTGGACTGGGTCCCAATAGGCGCTTTCGACGAACACATTTACCGTGTCCTCGGTGCAGCCAGTATTTCGCCCACCCATGATGCCCCCGATGCTTTGCGCGCCAGTGTCGTCGGAAATGACCATTTGGCCCGCTTGCAAGGTGTAGTCTTTGTCGTCGAGCGCCATCAGCGTTTCGCCGCCCGCAGCGCGGTGAACCCGTAGATTACCCGCGACTTTGTCGGCGTCAAAAACGTGCAAGGGCCGGTTTTGATCGTAGGTGAAAAAGTTCGTTACATCGACCAAGAACGAGATCGGACGCAGGCCAATCGCGCGCAACAGGTCTTGCAACCATGCGGGGGATGGGCCATTTTTCACACCTTTGATCAGGCGGCCTGTGAACACAGGACAGCCATCAAGCGTATCGGCATCAATGCCAACGGACAGGTCAGTGGTAAATGTCGCCTCGACGATTTCAACCTCATCGGGTTTCATTTTGCCCAAGCCACGGGCCGCCAAATCACGCGCAATTCCGCGCACGCCAAGCGCGTCAGGGCGGTTGGGTGTGATCGCGATTTCAATCACGGTGTCGACTTTTGCAGGATCGTTGATCGCGAGCCAATCAACAAAACGATCACCGACATTGCCCGACGGCAATTCAATGATGCCGTCGTGTTCGTCGGACAGTTCCATCTCGCGCTCTGACGCCATCATGCCGTAAGATTCGATGCCACGGATTTTGCCGACGCCGATTGTGGTGTCGATGCCCGGCACGTAGACGCCGGGTTTGGCGACGACCACGGTGATACCTTCACGGGCATTTGGTGCGCCGCAAATGATCTGCAATTCGCCCTCGTCGGTGTCGACTTTACAGACCCGCAGCTTATCCGCATCGGGGTGCTTTTCAGCGTGGGTGACGTAGCCAAGGGTGAAATCCTTGAGCTTGTCAGACGGATTCTCGATACCTTCGACCTCTAGCCCCAGATCGGTCAGCGCATCGGATATTTCATCGACGGTGGCCGTGGTGTCAAGGTGCTTTTTCAGCCAAGAGAGTGTGAATTTCATTTGGAAAGCCCTCCGTGCAGCGTGGGTACGTCGCGGGGTTGGAAGCCGTAGTGGCGTAGCCAGCGTAGGTCACTGTCGAAGAATGCACGCAGGTCGGGGATGCCGTATTTCAGCATCGCGAGCCGGTCAATGCCAAGGCCGAATGCGAAGCCTTGGTAGACGGAACTGTCGACGCCTGCGGCCTCTAGGACCTTGGGGTGGACCATGCCGGAGCCGCCTGCTTCTAGCCAGTCGTCGCCTTCGCCAAGCTTGAGTTGACCATCAACCCAAGAGCAGCGGAAGTCGATTTCGGCAGATGGTTCGGTGAACGGGAAGTGTGAGGCGCGGAAGCGGACCTCTATTTTGTCGACCTCAAAGAAGGCGGCAGCGAATTCTTCGAGCACCCATTTGAGGTTGGCCATGGAGATGTCTTTGTCGATAGCCAAGCCTTCGATTTGGTTGAACATGGGCGTGTGTGTTTGGTCGTAGTCAGCGCGGTACACACGGCCCGGGCAAATGATGCGCAAGGGCGCGCCTTGGGCTTCCATGGTCCGGATTTGCACAGGCGAAGTGTGGGTGCGCAAGACGTGCGGTGGGCGGTCGTCGCCGTCGCTGCGGTGCGTATAGAACGTGTCCATTTCGGCGCGTGCCGGATGGTGGCCAGGAATGTTGAGCGCGTCGAAGTTGTACCAATCAGATTCGATTTGCGGGCCTTCGGCGACGCTGAATCCCATATCGGCAAAGATCGCTGTGACCTCTTCTGTGACTTGGCTGATCGGGTGGATCGAGCCTGCTGGGCGGTCGCGCGCGGGCAATGTCACATCGAGCCATTCGCTGCGCAGGCGTGCATCAAGAGCCGCATCACCAAGCGCGGATTTTTTGGCAATCAAGGCGCTGTTGATCTCGTCTTTCAGTGCGTTCAGCGCGGGACCAGCGGTTTGGCGTTCCTCGGGCGTCATTTTGCCCAGCTCACGCATCTGCAACGATATCTCACCCTTTTTACCAAGGGCCTGCACGCGCAGATCCTCCAGACCGGTTTCGTCCCCCACACTGTCAATCAGGGTCAGGTATTTTGATTTCAGATCGTCCATCACAGGCCTCTTGCATATCCAGCCTATCGGTTACCCAATGGGGGCATGGGTTGCAAGTATCGCGGGCTAGCTGGGGTGTATTTTGGCAGCCTCTGATCGGAAATGCGCCAGCGTGATTGTTGCCCAGTTTCCAGCGACGCCGTGGCCCGACGACGTCGGCAGCCCTGCCCAGATGCCCGCAAGGTTGTTCATGAACTTTTGCTGGTCCAGATCACCTGCGACAAAATCGCGGAACCCTGCGTCTGCGAGCAACACATCAGCCAACATGTCTTGCAGCACGGGGGTAAAGCGGTCACTGCGTTTGGCACCCACTTTGGTCACGACGCGGCGCAGGGTGTCGGGGATAAATTGATAGCGGCCAATGGCGTGCGGTTGCCCCGGTGTCGCGGCGATCCAATCGTAGATCTCGCCAATCGACATATCTGTCGGGCGTTTGGGCGGTTTTATTGCCGCCCCATGTTGTACCGCATCATACCCCGCACGCGGAGATTCCGCCTGTCCGATGATATTGCGGATGAGGTGAACGGCATTGCTGGCGGGTGCAGTCGTTGGGGGCTGTCGCGGCACCGCCTTGACGCGCTTTGGATAAAGCGCAAGCAGACCACCGTGGGCCCTGCCCGTGAAAAGGCTAGCACCATTGCTGGTTGTGTCGTTGGACTGAAGAAACGGAACGCACCTGCCCGAAGGCACTGCCCCCCAGCAACGACCCCACTTCAGCCAGTCCCGCCACGGGTACCGCCCATATTAAAAAACCAAAAATCCAGCGCATTTGCATCCTGCCATAAGTGTACAGTTGCAGGATCGGGCAAATTCGTTTCGTTTTTGTTTCGATTTGTCCCTATCAAACGGAAAAAAGGCCACCCATTTAGGGCAGCCCTATGTCTATTAAGATCAGACGGTGGTGCGTTAAGCAGCCAGCGCGTCTTTTGCTTTGCCAACGATTGTCGCAAACGCTTCTGGTTCGTTTACGGCCAGATCGGCAAGAACCTTACGGTCGACTTCAATGCCGGCAAGAACCAGACCATTGATGAACTTGGAATAGTTCAGTGTATCGTCGATAGCCCGTACACCCGCGTTGATCCGCTGGATCCACAATGCGCGGAAGTTCCGCTTACGATTGTGCCGGTCGCGTGTTGCGTACTGGTTCGCTTTTTCGACGGCCTGTTTGGCGACCTTGAAGGTCTTGGACCGGCGATCATAATAACCTTTTGCAGCGTCAAGAACTTTCTTGTGACGACGATGCGTGACTGTACCACCTTTAACTCGCATATCAAATTCTCCTTAACGTGCGTAGGGCATCATGCTCTTGATGATTTTCGCATCAGGAGCTGAAAGGGTTGTCGTGCCGCGTGCGTCACGAATGAATTTGTTGGACCGCTTGATCATACCGTGCTGTTTGCCCGCTTGACCCGCTTTGACTTTACCAGTGGCAGTCATTTTGAACCGCTTTTTGCAGCTCGATTTTGTCTTCATCTTCGGCATTTCCGTCTCCTCTATAAGGGATTGGTCGGAACGCGCGACTCGGCATGCCATATCGGCCGGACGCGCGGGTTGAATTTGTCGTTTAGGGGGAATCAATCCGCCATGCAAGTGGATTAGCCGATATACCGGCCGATCACGCGCATAAATACATCAGGCAAGGCTTCAAATGTAAACGCACCGGGCCGTTCGCTGATCGCATACCCCACCATAACGACCCCGATTAAGATAATCAGAGCCGGATAGCGCGGTGTGGGGTTGTCGGAAAAAGCACTCACGATCGCAGGAATTGCGAAAGCGGTGATGATGCACCCCAAAACAAAAATTAGATCTAGATCCATAATATTTACACCTTAAAATACACTATGGTAAGGAGCTTACTCTGGATCGGCGGCGTAAATCAAACGTTCGTCGCAAGGGGCGACGCGCAGGATGTTGGTAGACCCTGTAGTGTTAAAGGGCACACCCGCTGTTACGACGATTTGGTCTTTCTCTGACGCCAATTCCTCGCTTACAGCTGCACGTACAGCGGCAATTACGGCGGTCTTGAACCGATCAACAGACCCTGTGACCACGCAGTTGGTGCCCCATGACAAGCAAAGTCGCCGCGCAGTGGACCAATAGCTGGTCAACGCGATGATCGGGACCCGTGGCCGTTCGCGTGCAACCAGCAAGGCAGTCGTACCGGATTGCGTGAAGCAGCAGATCGCTTTGACGTCTGTGGTTTCCGCGATTTCACGGGCCGCAGAGACGATCCCATCAGCAACGGTTGTCCGTTTGATGCGACGGGATGCTTCGATAATTTCCGTATAAGTCGGGTCGGCTTCAACCTCGGCTGCGACGTTGCTCATGGTTGTTACGGCTTCAATCGGATACGAGCCAGCCGCGGATTCTGCGGACAGCATGATCGCGTCGGCACCCTCATAGATCGCAGTCGCCACGTCGGACACTTCGGCGCGGGTCGGCATCGGGCTGTCGATCATCGACTCAAGCATTTGCGTCGCAACGATCACAGGTTTCGCAGCCGCGCGGCATTTGCGGATAAGCCGTTTCTGGATCGGCGGCACGTTTTGCACAGGCAGTTCAACACCAAGGTCACCACGAGCAACCATGATACCGTCGGACACCGCAAGGATTTCGTCGAACAATGTTACCGCGCTTGGCTTTTCGATCTTGGACAAGATTGCAGCACGGCCTTTGGCCAGCGCGCGCGCCTCGTTCACATCAGCGGCACGTTGCACAAACGATAGGGCCAGCCAGTCAACGCCAAGATCGCAGACGAAATCCAGATCGCGGCGATCTTTTTCGGACAAGGCCGCAAGCGGCAGGATCACGTCGGGGACGTTCACGCCTTTACGGTTGGAAATCTGACCGCCAACGATGACTTCACAATCAGCAAAATCCGCGCCGCAATCTTTGACCCGCAGTTTGATCTTACCGTCATTCACCAGCAGGTGCGCACCGGGTTCCAGCGCGTCGAAAATCTCAATATGTGGAAGTTGCACGCGGTTTACGTCGCCAGCTGCATCATTCAGGTCCAAGCGGAACGCGGCACCGGGGATCAGTTCAACACCGTCGTCAGCTGCAAAGACACCAACACGCAGTTTTGGCCCCTGAAGGTCAGCAAGGATTCCGATTGGCGTGTCGAGGTCTTCTTCTACTTTACGGATAATCGCGTGGCGGACACGGATTTCGGCATGGTCGCCGTGGCTCATGTTGAGGCGGAACACGTCTGCGCCGGCTTCGACCAAAGCGCGGATCATCTCATAGTTATTGGACGCAGGCCCAAGTGTCGCGACGATCTTTACATTGCGGTGGCGTCTCATGTTGTATTCCTTAATCAAACGTCAAATGGCGACTGTTAGCGGTAACGCCGCGCGTTGCATCCGTATATACGCAATTCCATTCGCTTCACAACTAGCCTAAATGCAATGGCAACTGAATGGCAGGTAACATGACACAACCATCTTTTCATATTGACGGTGCTGAACGCGCAGGACGCTGGCTTTTTACATGCGATCACGCGACCAACCGTGTACCTGACTGGGTCGGCGGTGGCGACCTTGGGCTGCATCCATCCGACATGGAACGCCACATCGCGTTTGATATTGGGGCGGCTGCGGTCACCCGCAAATTGGCTGTCGCAATGGATAGCCCTGCTGTGCTGTCCAATTTCTCGCGACTTGTAATTGACCCCAACCGCGGCGAAGACGACCCGACGTTGCTGATGCAGCTTTATGACGGCACGATTATTCCGGCCAACAGGCACGCAGATGCAGCCGAGCGCGAACGTCGTTTGACCGAACTCCACCGCCCGTACCACGCGGCTTATGCTGATCTGGCGGGTCGCCATGATAGTGTCGTAGTTTGTGCAATCCATAGCTTTACCCCGCAATTGAAAGGCCGCCCGACCCGTCCATGGGAAATTGGCGTGCTTTATGCGGGGGACGACAGATTGGCCCGTCCGTTTATGGCCGCATGCCGCGACCAAGGGTGGTGCGTCGGCGACAATGAACCCTATGTTGGTCACCTTCCTGGGGATGCCGTGGACCGTCATGCACTGCGCGCTGGACGGCCAAATGTGTTGATTGAGCTGCGCAATGATTTGATTGCTGACGATGCTGGCCAGACCTTGTGGGCCGACAGAGTTGCCCCCATTTTAATAGATGTGCTGGCCACATCTGGCCTTTGAAAGAGAGACACCAATGGACACCCAAACCAAGCTAGAACTTGAAGCCGCTGCATTTCGCCGCCTGCAAAAACACCTGATGGAAGACCGCACTGACGTGCAAAATATCGACATGATGAACCTAACGGGATTTTGCCGGAATTGCCTGTCGCGCTGGTATCAAGAAGCCGCAGTGGAGCGCGGGGTCGAGATGTCAAAGGACGAAGGCCGCGCGGCGTATTACGGAATGCCGTTCGCTGACTGGAAAGCAAAATATCAAACCGACGCGGGGCCCGCTGCCCAAGCCGCGTTTGATGGAACACACCCCAAAGGTTAACGCCAATAGAATCGTCTAGTATTTGCGTGTTGTGGGAGAAGTTTTATGGAAATGGTATTGTTGCCAATTTTGGCGTTACTGGGATTGGTTTTTCTCGTCGATACCGGCAGCGATGATGATCTAGACAACACACCAGCACCGGAAACCAATCCAGATCTTAATCGTCAATCATTTGGCGCCAAAGACGACATAACCACCGGTACCGATGTTACAGATTTCCTATTCCTGAACGATGGTGATGACATGGCGTCCAGCGGCGCAGGTGATGACAAAGTTTTCCTTGGTGATGGCGCAGACCAAACGGCCGTTTTGAATGAAGACAGCAGCTTTGACACCGCGGGCATGGAGGGCGACGATCTGATCCGTGGCAGCAATGGCCGCGATATTCTGGTCGATGCGCTGGGCAGCAACACTATTTATGGCGACCTTGGCTACGACCAGATCAGCACCGTTGATGATGATACGTCGCAGGATACTCCGGACACAGTGTTTGGCGGATTTGGCGAAGACGTGATGTTTGTCGACAACGGTGATGTTGTCACTGGCGGCGCGCATGACGACCGTTTCCAAGTTATCACAGACATTGAAAGCGATGCTGTGACGATCACAGACTTTGAGGATGGCGATACGCTGTACTTGCGCGACGCAAATGGTGGCTATGTCATCCAAGAGCGCATTACCACAGAACTGACCGCAGATGGCGAAGACACAAATGTGCTGCTCGACGGTGTTGTGGCGGTTATTCTGTAAGGCACAACTGTGCTTGGTAACGGCGCGATCGACAATCCGACTGCACCACCAATCTTTGGTATACTTGAAGCAGATACGCTTGAAATTGGCGAATTTGGTGACCGTGTAATCGGGTTTGATGGCGATGATGTCATCAGCTTTGCAGCCGGTGAAGACACCACTGGCCGCGACATGGACGTCATGGGCGGATCTGGCGACGATACAATCACGCTTGGCTTGGGTGACGACAGCATTGAAGGCGGGCTTGGCAGTGGCTCTGACGAATTTTATGGTGGCTACGGCAACGATATTTTGAATTCAGCTGGCCCTGCGGGCGATCCGGCTGACACGGTATTCGGCGGCGCAGGTGATGACACCTTCTATGCAGATGGTGGCGATGCGCTTATCGGTGGTACCAGGGTTGACGAATTCAACATCGACTTCAGCGATCCGGCAGCAACTGCTGTGGCAATTGACGACTTTGATCCAGCAACCAAGCAGCTGAACATTGATGTATCACTGGCATTGGATGCGGTGCCTACAATCACCTATGAAATCGCCGCAGGCGGGTCGGGTACGAACTTGCTTGTTGACGGCAATGTCGTCGCCTTCTTGGTCGGCGTGGACCTAAGTACGCTGAACGCGAGCAACGTCAACGTAACAAATACCAACGTTACTCCTTAACTGCAGCGAGGCAGTTAAGGCACAAAAAAAGGGCCGCTGGATCACTCCAGTGGCCCCTATTTGTTTGGCCGACTTAGACCGCGACTTTGCGGCTTTCTTCCAGATATATTTCGCGCAGGCGTGTGGCGATTGGCCCGACTTTTCCAGTGCCAACGGGCGCGCCGTCCACTTCGACCACGGGCATCACGAAGGTGCTTGCGGATGTGATGAACGCCTCGTCCGCATCTTGGGCCTCTGCAATCGTAAAGCTGCGTTCTGCGACCTGCATCTGGGCTTCTTTTGCGAACCGCAGAACGGCAGCGCGGGTGATCCCGTGCAAAATCTCGTTGCCCAAATGGCGGGTGATAATCGTGTCGCCTTTGATGATATAGGCGTTGTTTGATGTGCCCTCGGTCACGTGACCGTCTTCGACCATCCAAGCATCGTCACAGCCCGCCGCCTTGGCCATCATTTTGCCCATCGACGGGTACAGCAATTGCACCGTTTTGATGTCACGACGCGCCCAGCGCTGATCCTCAATACTGATTACCTTGATGCCCTTTTTGGCAACGGGGTTATCTGCAAGGGTCGGTTTGTTTTGCGTGAACAGCACAATCGTCTGCGGCGTATCCGTCGGCGGATAGGCAAAGTCACGGTCATCAGGTGCGCCGCGTGTGATCTGCAAATAGATCATGCCTTGATCGATCTCGTTGAGCCAGACCAATTCGCGGTGAACCTCTAACAGGTCATCCTTGGAAATCGGGTTGCCCATGCCAAGTTCAGACAGTGACCGCGCCAAGCGAATGGCATGCCCGTCAAAGTCGATCAGTTTGCCGTCAAGAACGGTGGTCACCTCATAGACCCCATCGGCCATCAGGAACCCGCGATCAAAGATCGATACCTTGGCTTCGTTTTCAGCGACGTATTCGCCGTTCAAATATACTGTGCGCATTTTGGTTATCCCCATAGTCCGGCGGTTGGTGCGTGCACCCCTGCCGCGTCAAAAATCAAAGACTCGGCACGGTCCTCGGCCAAAAGCAGTGGACCGTCAAGGTCCGTGAACGCCACACCTTGGGCCAAAATCGTCGCGGGGGCCATGGCCAGCGACGACCCCACCATGCAGCCAACCATCACGCCGTAGCCTTGGGCAATAGAATCGCCTTTCAACGCCAGTGCTTCGGTCAACCCACCGGTTTTATCGAGCTTGATATTCACCATATCGTATTTGCCGCGAAGTGCAGGTAAAGATGTGCAGTCATGACAGCTCTCGTCGGCGCAAACAGGCAGCGGGCGGGCAATTTCACCCAACATATCATCGGCACCAGCAGGCATTGGCTGTTCGACCATTTGCACGCCAAGCCGGATCAAATGCGGGGCAAGATCGGCGTAGACTTCGGCGCTCCAGCCTTCATTGGCATCGACGATAATACGGCTGTCGGGGGCGCCACGACGGACTGCCTCGAGCCGTGCCATATCATCAGGCGTGCCGAGCTTAATTTTCAGCAATGGACGGGCTGCATTCTGTGCGGCCTGCACCTGCATCGCATCAGGCGTATCGAGCGACAGCGTATAGGCGGTAATCTCTGGACGCGGGGCCGGCAGTTTCAGCAAGTCCCAAACACGCACCCCAGCGGCCTTGGCAGCATGATCCCAAAACGCGCAATCAAGCGCATTGCGGGCGGCACCGGCTGGTAAGGCACCGGGCAAATCTGCCCAAGCGCCTGTGAACCCTTCGATCTGGGCGGTCACACTGTCCAACGTCTCACCGTAGCGGGCGTAGGGCACGCATTCGCCCCGCCCCCTCACGCCACCGATTGTCACAGACACTGTTAAAACATCCGCCTGCGTGCGCGAGCCGCGCGAAATCGTAAACACTTGGGCCAGCCGGAATACATCCCGCGTCACTTCAATGCGCATCACACTACCTCTTTGGTTCTCAAATATCCTCGCCGAAGGCTTGGGCTTGCCCCGCAGGGCAAAGCCAAATCAGATATCAGCTAAAGCATCAACCAAACGCGCGGCACCCTGACGGAACGGGTCAACAGCAGGCAGACCCATGCGGGCTTCGACTTCGGCCAGATATGCCTCAAACTTATCATCAGCCAGATGCTGGGTGTTCACCGAAATGCCAACAACCTTGCAGGCAGGGTTCGCGACCCGCGCAATTGGCAAGGCCATATCGCGCAATGCTTCAAGCGACGGCAGATCATACTCTGGCAGACCGCGCATATGTGTGCGGGTCGGCTCATGGCAAAGGATCAATGCGTCAGGCTGACCACCGTGGATCAGCGCCATGGTCACGCCAGAATAAGACACGTGGAACAGGCTGCCCTGCCCCTCAATATGATCCCAATGATCCGCGTCATTGTCAGGTGTCAGATATTCAACTGCACCAGCCATGAAATCCGCGATCACAGCGTCCAACGGCACGCCACCACCTGTGATCAAAATACCTGTTTGTCCGGTTGGGCGGAACGTGGAGTTCATGCCGCGTGCGTGCATCTCAGTGTCCATCGCAAGACCTGTATACATCTTACCGACTGAACAATCGGTACCGATTGCGAGGCAACGCTTACCAGTCCGGTTTTTGCCATTGGCGATCGGATAGGCGACGGATGGGATGCGCACATCAAACAATGTACGGCCATTCACACGGGCGGCAGCCATCAGTTCGTTCTCGTCACGCAGCAGATTATGCAAGCCCGATGCAATGTCGTAGCCCATGTTCAGGGCAGACACCAAAATCTCTTTCCACTCAGCAGAAATGTAACCACCACGGTTGGCGACACCAATCACGAGGGTCTTGGCGCCAGCCGCGAGGCCCTCTTCCAGCGTCATGTCCTGCAAGCCAACAGTGGTACCACATGCGGGCATACGAAACTGACCAACGGCATTTTCTGGGCGCCAATCCTTGATGCCTTGTGCCACTTTAGCAGCAAGTTGATCAGGCGCATCGCCGAGGAACAAAAGATATGGGGTCTGGATCATGGGGCAGCTCCGGTCTGTATATAAGATTCGTCTTGTCTTACGAAGATTTGCGCGTCTGGCGGGGAATGTCCTTGCACAGTGGGACACTGATACAGCGAATTACGAAAACTTCTTGCGCACATCTTTAATAGTATCGAATAATCTTGCGCGTTATTGCGTTGGATGGATTCTAACCCATCGCCCGACAAAAAAACCCGAGCGCGAACGCTCGGGTTATCCTCAGGGTCTAGTGGGGAAAGAAATTAGCCTCTTGAGAATTCGGGGTAGGCTTCCATACCCAGTTCGGACATGTCCAAACCGTTGATTTCAGCTTCCTCGGATACGCGGATACCAACGACCATCTTCAAGATGTACCAGATCACGAGGCTGGCGAAGAATGTGAAGGCACCGTAGGCGATGATACCCAAAATCTGCGCACCAAAGTTGCCTGTGTAGAAACCAACGGCCAACGTCCCCCAGATACCCGCGATCAAGTGAACTGGGATGGCACCAACGACGTCATCGATCTTGAACTTGTCCAGCAATGGCACAGTGATCACAACGATCACACCACCAACAGCACCTGTCAAAAGCGCGCCAAACAACGTCGGAGCAAGCGGCTCTGCCGTGATCGATACCAGACCAGCAAGCGCGCCGTTCAGGACCATTGTAAGGTCGGCCTTCTTGTACATGATTTGTGTGACAGCAAGTGCAACAACCGCACCGGACGCAGCCGCCATGTTGGTGTTCGCAAAGATCCGGCCAATGTCCGTGATGTCGCCAACAGTACCAGCAGCAAGCTGCGATCCACCGTTAAAGCCGAACCAACCAAGCCACAGGATGAACATACCTAATGTTGCCAGCGCAAGGTTCGACCCTGGCATTGGAATGGTTTTGCCGTCTTTGTACTTCCCAATACGTGGTCCCAGCACGATCGCGCCAGCCAAAGCAGCCCAGCCACCAACAGAGTGAACAACAGTCGATCCAGCAAAGTCAGAGAAACCAGCCTCAGACAACCAGCCGCCGCCCCACTGCCAAGATCCAGAGATTGGGTAAAGAACACCTGTCAGGATCGCAACAAAGGCAAGGAATGGCCAAAGTTTAATACGTTCTGCAAGTGCGCCTGAAACGATAGATGCGGTTGCAGCAACAAACATCAGCTGAAAGAAGAAATCAGAAGCAACAGATGCGTAATCAAGCGATGCATCAGCCGCAGCGAGACCAACTGGCTCTAGCGTTGTGATCGCAAAGAATGGACCCAACCAACCAGCGATCGACCATGCGTCACCCGGATACATCAGGTTAAAACCGATGGCCCAATACGCGATGGACGCGATGCCAAACAGCGCGATGTTTTTGGTCAGCTGCATCGCTACGTTCTTGGACCGCACGAGGCCTGCTTCCAACATGGCAAAACCTGCGGCCATAAAGAACACGAGGAAGCCTGCCACAAGAAACAGCAGGGTTGTTAGGATATAAGGCCCGATTTCATCAAAGGTCGGCGCAGCGGCGTCTTGCGCCAGCACCAAGGTCGGAAGCAACGTTGCCGCCGCCGAGACCATAAGTGTTTTACGAAGTGTCATTGTTTGTATTCCCTCTTATCTGCTTACAGCGCGTCATCGTTGAGATCGCCAGTGCGAACCCGCAAAGCACTTTCAACGTCGATTACGAAAATCTTGCCGTCACCGATTTTGTCGGTCTTGGCGGTAGTGGTGATGGTGTTCACAACCTGCTCGGCCATGCTGTCAGCCACGACGATCTCGAGCTTAACTTTGGGCACGAAATTCACGGCATATTCGGCGCCACGGTAAATTTCAGTATGGCCCGACTGCGCGCCAAACCCTTTGACTTCTGATACCATCATGCCGCGCACGCCGATGGTGGTCAGCGCCTCGCGGACCTCCTCGAGTTTGAACGGTTTAATAGCTGCGATGATCATTTTCACGTGTGTTCCCCTTCGCGTGTCTGATGCTGGCCTGCATTTGCGGCGGCCTGCTTGGGAAACAGACAACCGCGATGCTGCAGGTGCAGCAATGATTCAGGGGTAAGATTTCCGCCCAGTTTCAGCACAATTGCACAATTTTTGCACAAATTAACTGTGTTGCTTATTATTTAGGCGTATTCAAAATTAGCTTGACCGATTTCCCGCTCTCTACAAGTAGCGCACAACAGGCTATCAAAGGAAAAAACAGGCACAAATGTCAGTGAGCAGAGCATGAGTAATAACCAAAAACGCGGGCCACTTGTGGCGGATAAGCGCTATTCCAAAACGGCGCCTGTGAAAAAACGTGCGACAAAGCGTAAGCCTGCCAAGCGCAAGCCTTCGCGTGGCCCAATTGGGTGGTTGGTTGCGGCCATTATGGCGGCCATCGGTTTTGTCCTGCGTCTTATCTGGAAACTGATATGGCGCGGCGCGGTTGTGATGGGTGTGATCCTTGGCATTGGCATCTATTATTTTGCCAGCCAAATGCAGCCCATTGATACGCTCATTGATGGCCGCGCACGCGGATCTGTTACCATGACCGACGGCGCTGGCGCAGTATACGCGTGGCGCGGCGATCAGTTCGGCGGCATGATCACGACTGACACTGTGTCGTCGCATCTGAAAAATGCCGTTGTCGCGTCAGAGGACAAACGGTTCTACCGCCACTTTGGTATTTCACCGCGCGGGATTGCGTCTGCTGTGCGTATTAACTTGCGTGCAGGGCGCGGGCCACTGTCTGGCAACGGCGGCTCCACCATCACCCAGCAGGTCGCCAAACTATTATGCCTTGGCGCTCAGTACGATCCAAATACTTGGGCGACCGAAAGAGAATATGAAGCCGATTGCCGCCGCCCAAGTGTTTGGCGCAAGGTCAAAGAAGCTGTTTATGCGATGGGCATGGAAGCCGCCTATACCAAGGACGACATTCTAACCATTTACCTGAACCGTGCCTATCTGGGTGCTGGCAGCCGTGGTTTCGAGGCCGCAGCACAGCGGTATTTCAGCAAATCCGCCGCCGAGGTCACTCCTGCTGAGGGTGCAATGCTATCAAGCCTGCTGCCCGCCCCGTCCAGTCGTGCGCCCACCCGCGATCTTGTGCGCGCACAGCAATATGCAGCCGTTGTTGTCGGCCTGATGGAAGCCCAAGGGTATTTATCCACATCTGCCGCAGCCGATGCACGCGCGAACCCGGCGACCTTGTCTGCCGCCGCCGAACAAAAGGCCGGTGGCTATTTCGCCGATTGGGTCATGGCATCCGGTCCCGAGTTTTTCACCCGCAACACAACCGAAGACGTCATCATCAAAACCACTCTTGACCAGCGCATTCAACGCGCTGCCGAAGACGGCCTACAGTGGGTGTTCGACAATAGGGTCACGGAAGGATCACAAGCACAGGCCGCAATTGTTGTGATGTCTGCTGATGGTGCCGTGCGCGCCATGGTCGGTGGCCGCGACAACACTGTGGCAGGAGCGTTCAACCGCGCCACCCAAGCCCGCCGCCAAACCGGATCGGCGTTTAAGCCTTTTGTTTATGCAACCGCGTTGGACCTTGGCATGTCGCCCAATGACTTGGTTGACGATGCGCCCACGTGTTGGACCGTACGCGGATCCGGTGAATGGTGCCCTGCCAACTATGACCGTAAATTCAAGGGGCCGATAACCCTGACTCAAGCCATGTCCGAAAGCCGCAACATCCCTGCCGTCATCTTGTCCGAACAAATGGGCCGCGAAATTGTGCGCAATGTGGCCACTGGCTTTGGCATTGAAAGCGATCTGGCGGCTGGACCTGCGCTCGCGCTTGGGGTGTCGGAAAGCACGTTGATCGAAATGACAGGCGCATTTGCAGGCATTCTGAACGGCGGATCATCAGTGACCCCTTACGGGCTGGTAGAATTGCGGTTTCAGGGCGACGACGAACCGTTGATGGACAGCACAGGCACCGGCATCGGTGAACGTGTGATCCAAGAAACGGCCGCGCGTGAACTGACGTGGATGATGTCGCAGGTTGTGGCCGAAGGTACAGGCAGGCGCGCCCAAATCGACGGTTGGGACATTGCGGGAAAATCCGGCACGACCCAAGCTTCGCGCGATGCGTGGTTCATTGCCTTCACTGGCGATTATGTAACTGGCGTTTGGATGGGCTACGACGACAACCGCCCCTTGACTGGCGTGACGGGTGGTAGCCTGCCTGCGGATATTTGGCGCGAAACCATGACCCGTGTTTTGACAGATCAGCAACCAACACCATTGCCGATGCAAGCCCCCGGAAATGCCACAAGCAACACGGTATTAGGTGGTGGCACCACAGACGAGGTCGCCGATCGGGTGTTGATGGATGTGCTTAACGGTATCCTTAACGGAAATTGATTAGTTGGCGTCATCCGCACAGCGGTCATACCGAAACGCATAGCCGTTCCAGATCATAATAAGGCCGCCAGATTCTTTGTCGTTCATCAGCATCGCGCGCTCAGACCACGCGGCGTCTTCGCCCGCGCATTGCATGTTGTAAAGCGTCGCCTCCATATCGACGACCTGCACCGGACTTGCCATCCGGCATTCCATACCCACGCCGTAAAAGATGTCGTCTTTGATCTGTAGCGATCCGCCATCCACGCCAACAAGGAAACATTCCGCGTTCGCCGTTTGCTTGTAGACGCCGTCAAACGGCCCAGCCAGCGCGAGACTGGGCAGGACCGCAAATGCGATTGCCAACCGGATCATACTGCGCGCATTTCGGCGATGAGTTTATCCAGATCTCCGCGCTGCCGGTCAAGCATCGCGCCGACCTCTGCCCGTTCGGTCAACAGCATATTCACGCCTTCAATGATGAAGTTAAAGAACAGGTGCCTGCCGGACCTATCCGACACATGCCAATCCATCCGCAATGGTGACCGCCCACGCAACAGCACCGTTGTCTCGACTTCAATCCAGCTTTTGATCGGGCGCGCGCCTTGCACCGTGATTTCACCACCGATGAATTCACGGAACCGGCGTCCGTATTTGGTCGCGATATAGTTGGCAAACGCAGGCGTATATGCCGCCATCTGGGATGCAGACGCGGCCCGCGCATCAGCCCCAAGGCAATAGCGCGCGATTGTGGGCACATCGGCGTGGCGATCGAGGACCTTGCCGAAATCAACGATCATGCCTGCCTCTGACTTGCCCGAACTGATGACGGTGTTCACGTCTGCAATCAGCCTTGTCACCAGTTCTTGAGCGGCAGGGGCGGACAGCGCAAAGCCGGGCTGCGGAAACACAACGGCGGCGGCACCAGCAGCCATAAGCGAACGGCGGGTCATAAGGGTCATGTTATTGATCTCCGAAAATTTCATCGTAAGGGTCAACCGCATCTTCGGGCGGGGTAGTGCCCAATTCAAACCGGCGGTTTTGCAGATAGATCAGGCGCAGTTGCGCATAACTGTCGGCACTGTCGTTCAGCACGCTGTCGATGGTGTCGCCTGCTTGGGTAATTTTTATAACGCGACCGGCAACTTTACCGACGGTGCCATAGTCGATTTGTTCCTGCGTGCCCACCGCATCAAGCGGGTCGATCAGCGCATCCACAATGCGCCCAAAAAAGGCGCGTTCCGTTGTCGGGCCAAGCAGTGGCAGTTCGAGATAGGCCCCTTCAGGTAGACCCCAAACGGCCAGCGTTTCGCCAAAGTCAGTTTCTTGTTCGGGGATACCCATCGCATCGGCTGGATCAAACAGACCCAGAATGCCAACGGTTGTGTTGATCAAAAACCGGACTGAATTGCTAATCGCACCGTCGAGGTCGCCTTGCAGCACCCCGTTCACAACCATGCCTGGCAGACTGACATTATCGCTAAAATCAATAACGCGGGCGGACAACTCGGGCGGGATCGCGCGCACCGGATCGCCGGCTGGCCCCGACAGCGTATCACTGAACGATTTGTTAAACGCATGCGTGCGCCGGTTTTGAGCTTCGTAAGGGTCATGCACCGATACGCCCTGCGGCGCAGGCGAGCAGGCCCCAAGAAATAGGGTTGCGATCAAAATTGGGGCGGATATCTTCATCATTCTAAAATACACTTTAACAAAAGGCAGGTTCAGGCGCTGATATAGACCCATTGTGCCACTGTGGCGATGAAAATGCACTGTTATCAGATAGCGCATTAACATCGGTGGGTTTTCTGCGTAATTTAGAGAAAATCAATAAGCAGACACCAACCCCAAAGGCGAAATTACGCGCATGTCCGATGAACTTACCGCCCGAGGCAGGGCCGAATTGCTTAGCGCGCGGCGCGAAAGCCGCACACTTTACTGGATGGTTGCCCTGTTCAGCTTTCTTTGTGAATATGCTGATGCTGACGGGCCCGCTGTATATGTTGAACGTGTACGACCGCGTTTTGGGCAGCCGCAGCCTTGAAACGCTGATCGCATTGTCAGTGTTGGTCGGGTTTCTCTACGCCTGCATGGGCATCCTAGATTTCGTCCGTGGCCGTGTGATGGGCCGGATCGGCGCACGGTTTCAGGCCAAAATGGACCGCCGTGTATTTTCCGCTGTGCTCAAAGCCACAACGCTGAACCGCGCGCCGAGAGAGGCTGCAACGGGTCTGCGTGACCTTGAGGCGGTGCAGCGCCTGATCACGTCGCCTGCCCTGATGGCGCTGTTTGATCTGCCTTGGGCGCCGCTGTTTTTCGTTGGCATCTTTATCTTTCATCCGATGATGGGTGTGCTGGCCTTGGTCGGTGCGGCAGCACTTATCCTTGTGGCGCTGGTCAACCAAGCATCCACCAAAGGCCCGTTGCAAGATGCCAACGCCGCCACATTTACGTCCGAGCAGCTGGGCGCGCAAATCCGTGGCGAAAGCGAAATGGTCCATTCATTGGGCATGCGTGGATCGGCGTTCGACCGCTGGCAGATTGCACGCGGCGCATCGCTAGACGCCACAATTGCGGCCACTGACGCGTCTGGTACGTTCACCTCAATGACCAAAGCGTTCCGCCTGTTTCTGCAGTCTGCGATGCTTGGCCTTGGGGCCTATCTGGTGTTGCAAGGCGAATTGACACCCGGTGCGATGATCGCTGGGTCCATTCTGTTGGGCCGTGGGCTTGCCCCGATTGAAATGATCGTTAACCAATGGGCCGTGTACCAAAAGGGCCGCGAGGGCTGGGGCAAATTGGCGATCTTACTGGGTGCCATTATGCCAGAACCAAAACGCACCAACCTACCAAAACCAACCGCGCGACTGGTAGCGGATCAGGTCACGATGTTGCCTCCAGGTGGCCAGCAAGCGACATTGCGCGCTATCAGCTTTGCGGTTGAACCCGGTCAGGCGGTCGGCATCATCGGCACATCGGGTGCCGGGAAATCGACGTTGGCGCGCGCATTGACGGGTGTTTGGAAGCCCACAGGCGGAAAAATTCGGCTCGATGGCGCCGCGTTGGATCAATATGATCCTGACGTTCTGGGCCAGCATATCGGCTATCTTCCACAGCGGGTTCAATTATTTGACGGCACGATAAAAGAAAACATCGCCCGCATGTCGCTGACCCCTGACGACGCCAAGGTCGTAGAGGCCGCGAAAAAAGCCGATGCACATGAAATGATCCTACGGTTGCCGGACGGGTACGACACCCGCGTCGCGGCCAACGGCGGGCTGTTATCGGGCGGTCAAATCCAACGGATTGGGCTAGCACGCGCCATGTACGGCGACCCCGTTGTGCTGGTATTAGACGAGCCAAACTCAAACCTTGATAACACCGGATCGGCAGCGCTTAACTCTGCCGTAGAGCAGCAAAAAGCCGCGGGCGGGATCGTGTTTGTCATGGCCCACAGGCCGGACGCGATTTTCCATTGCGATACATTGCTGGTGCTCGAAGACGGGACAAAGCGGGCCTATGGCCCCAAGGATGAAGTCCTTAAACAAGTGACCAAAAACCGCGACGAAATTGTCAAAGCGGCCGGAAAAAGTGCAGGCGTATCATGACCAACCCATCCGATAATCCAAAACAACGGTGGTCCACGACAGGTCCAATGACGCTTGGCCTGATTGCACTGTTGGTGCTGGTCGGTGGCTTTGGTACATGGGCCGTCATGGCGCAGATCACGGGTGCGGTTATCGCGTCCGGTCAGATCGAGGTCGACCGCAACCGCCAAGTCATTCAACACCCCGACGGCGGTGTCGTTGACGTGATTTTGGTCCAAGAGGGCGACGCTGTTGTTAAGGGCGACACCCTGATCCGGCTTGATGCGTCGCTGTTGAAATCAGAATTGGCAGTCGTCGAAGGGCAATTGTTTGAGATCATCGCGCGCCGTGGCAGGCTCGAGGCGGAACGCGACGGCGAAACGGCTTTAACGTTCGACCCGCTGCTGTCCGATGTCCCCCAAGGTCCGTCGCTGATCGCCGGTCAGACCCGCCTGTTTGATGCCCGCTTAGAAAGCAACATGCGCGCGATTGAACAGTTACAACAGCAACGCGCCCAGATTTCCAGCCAAATATCAGGGATCGCAGCGCAGCAAACAGCGTTGGCCACTCAAAGCGACCTGATCCAACAAGAATTGACCGACCAGCAGACGTTGCTGCGACAGCAGCTGATCCAAGCCAGCCGTGTGCTTGCATTGCAACGCCAAGAGGCCAATTTGCTAGGCCGCGTCGGCGAATTGACCGCGTCCGACAGCCCAAGCTGCCGAACGCCGGACCGAGATTGAGATCCAGATCCTAACCCTTGCCTCGACCCGTCGAGAAGAGGCGATTACCCGCCTGCGTGACCTGCAATATAACGAATTGGAACTGTCCGAGCGAAGTCGCACGCTGCGCCAACGGCTTGACCGGCTTGACCTGCGCGCGCCAGTGTCGGGCATTGTCTACGGGATGCAAGTATTCGCCGAACAATCAGTCATTCGCGGCGCCGAACCTGTGATGTTCTTGGTCCCGCAAGACCGCCCGCTGGTCATCGCGACCAAAGTACAGCCGACAGATATTGACCAAATTCATTTAGGCCAGGATGTGACATTGCGCTTTTCTGCATTTGATCAACGGCGCACCCCTGAATTGATGGGCACCGTCACGCTGGTGTCCGCTGACATCTTTCTCGATGATGCGACGCAAGTATCGTATTATCAGGCTGAAGTTCAGTTGAATGAAGGCGAGGCTGAAAAGTTACCCGAAGACATGGTCTTGATCCCGGGCATGCCAGTAGAGGCGTTCGTGCGCACTGCCGACCGCAGCCCGATGGATTACCTGCTCAAACCGCTTGCCGACTATTTTGCCAAGGCATTCCGCGAGCAGTGATTGCGCCCCATGCCATTGCCCGCTAGCGTCGGCGCAAATATGCATATCAAGGAGCCAACTCATGTCCCAGATCGAAGCTAAACTCGCCACGCTTGGCGTCACCTTGCCCGATGCGCCTGCCCCTGCGGCCAACTACGTACCGTTTGTCGTGGACGGGAACACGGTTTATGTGTCGGGTCAAATTTCATCAGGACCTGATGGTTTGATCACTGGGAAACTGGGTGCTGGCGTATCGATTGAAGACGGGGCAGCTGCGGCGCGGTCTTGTGCCATCAGCCTGCTTGCGCAACTCAAGGTGGCGTGTGGCGGCGACATTGATCGGCTCGACCGCGTCATCAAACTAACCGCATTTGTGAACTCTACCGCCGATTTCACCGAGCAACCAAAGGTCGTCAACGGCGCATCAGATTTCCTTGTCGAAGCATTGGGCGACAAAGGCCGCCATGCGCGGTCCGCTGTCAGTGCAGCCAGCTTACCGCTTGGCGTGACCGTCGAGATCGAAGCGATCTTTGCGATCAAATGACCCTGCCCACCGCCTTCTTTGATCGCCCGTTTGCGCACCGCGCCTTGCATGACGTTGGCTTGGGCCGAGCTGAAAACAGCACCAAGTCCATCGCGGCGGCGATTGCGGCGGGTTACGGCATCGAGGTTGATCTGCAGCTATCATCCGACGGCGTGCCAATGGTGTTCCACGACTATGATCTGGGCCGATTGACTGGCGTCGCAGGTCCGGTTGCACAGCGAACCGCTGCCGAACTTGGCGCGATCCCGTTACTGCATGACGGCGGCGGCATCCCGACCCTTGCGCAGATGTTGAACCTCGTAGCGGGCCAAGCCCCCCTATTAATCGAATTCAAGGATCAAGACGGTCAGATGGGCCAAAACGTCGGGCCAATGGGCAATGCTGCAGCGCAAATTTTGCGCGATTACACGGGTGCGTTTGCGGTGATGTCGTTCAATCCGCATGCGGTGGACGAGCTGCAACGCTTGTTGCCGGACGCCCCGCGCGGCATCGTCACAGACCCGTATTCAGCCAATGATTGGCCTATATTACCCGCGCATGTTCGTGATCATCTGCGCGGTATTCCTGACTATGCACGCACCGGATCGTGCTTCATTAGTCACAATCAGGCTGATCTTGATGCGGCACCTGTGGCCGCTTTAAAATCTGCTGGGGCCGCGGTTTTCTGCTGGACCGTAAAGTCCGCCAAAGTTGAAACTCGCGCCCGCAAATTCGCAGATAACATCACGTTTGAAGGGTATCTGGCTTGACCCAAGCCCGCAGACGCCCACCTGTTGAACCATGACAGACCAAGCGATCGAAATTAGCGTGCACCCAACTATTGCCGAGATCGGACAAGCCGATTGGGATGCTTGTGCTTGCCCCGAAGATGGGCGACCGATTGATCCGTTCACGACCTATAGGTTCCTGCACGCCTTGGAGGCCAGCGGGTCTGTCGGGAAAAACACTGGCTGGCAACCGCGATATTTGCGGGCCAAGCAGGGCGGGCAAGTCATCGCTGTCGCCCCCCTTTATGCCAAGGGGCACAGTCAGGGCGAATATATGTTCGACCACAACTGGGCGCAGGCCTATGAAAATTCCGGCGGACGGTACTACCCTAAACTGCAGATCGCGGTGCCGTTTACGCCCGCGACAGGCAGGCGGTTTTTGACCCGCACGGGGTTCGATGCGGTGGGCATGAGCGCGTTGATCCAAGGAGCCGTGCAAATCGCAGCCGACAACCAAGTGTCATCGGTCCACGCGACGTTCTGCACGCAGGCAGAGGCGATAGCGGGCGAGGAACTGGGTCTTATGCCGCGCATCGGACAGCAATTTCACTGGGTCAACGACAGCTATGCGAATTTCGACGGATTCCTTGCCACGCTCGCCAGCCGCAAACGCAAGAACATACGGCGTGAACGGGCGTCTGCACAAGCGTTCGGCGGCGATATCGTGATGCTAACAGGCGACGCGATCCAGCCTGAACACTGGGATGCGTTCTGGGAATTTTACCAAGACACAGGCGAGCGTAAATGGGGAACACCCTATCTGACACGGGCGTTTTTCGATATCGCCCACGATACCTTGCGCGACGATATCGTGTTGGTGCTGGCAATCCGCGACGGCAAACCCGTTGCAGGGGCGCTAAATTTCATTGGGCGCGATACGCTTTTTGGACGGTACTGGGGCTGTACGGAACACCACGACTGTTTGCATTTCGAACTGTGCTATTACACCGCCATCGACTTTGCAATTGAACACCAAATGGCACGCGTCGAGGCGGGCGCGCAGGGCGAACATAAGCTTGCGCGCGGCTATCTGCCTTGCCCGACCCATTCGCTGCATTGGTTTGGCGATCCAGGATTTCGGGACGCGGTTGGCCGGTATTTGGTGGAAGAACGCAGTGCGATTGACCACGAGATTGAAGTGCTGACAAGCTACGGCCCTTTCCGGAAATCCAACCCAGAGGAACAGCCATGAAACTGACAGACACCCAACGTCGCGACTTGATTGATCCACTTTTGGCCACCGGATGGGCAATGGTTGATGGCCGCGATGCGATCTATAAAACATATATCTTTCGCAATTTTATTGACGCTTTTGGGTTTATGACCCAAACCGCAATATGGGCGGAAAAACTGGACCACCACCCAGAATGGTCCAACGTTTATAAAACCGTCAATGTCACGCTGATCACACATACCGTGGATGGGCTGTCGGTATTGGATGCAAAACTAGGCGCAAAAATGGACGCGCTGGCAAAGGAATAACGTGCAAGATTTTCTCAACACTCCGATCTGGGACGGCAAATCGCTGGCCGATCTGCTGACGCTCGAATTTTTGGCATCCATCGTTGGCAACGTCATGAGCGCGGTCGCAATTTTGGTTGTTGGCTTCATAGTTGCAGGCTGGGTCGGTCGTCAGATCACCAAACTGGGCGCAAAGTACGCGCACCTTGATGACACCTTGTTTAAGTTTGCGGGCAACATCATCCGCTATGTGATCATCGGATTTTCGTGCTTGTTTGTACTCAACACATTTGGGATTCAGACGACATCTATTGTCGCTGTCATTGGTGCCGCGGGTCTGGCCATCGGCCTTGCCTTGCAAGGAACACTGTCCAACGTGGCCGCTGGCGTCATGATTATCCTTTTTCGACCGATCAAGATTGACGACTTTGTCGCGGTCAACGGCCAAATGGGCACCGTCAAAGACATCACGCTGAACTTTACCGAGCTAGCATCAGTCGTGAACGTGCAGATTATCATCCCCAATTCTCAAGTCTGGGGCAATACGATTACCAACTATTCCGCGTACCCGACCCGTCGTGCCGAGTGGGAATTTGGTGTGGGTTATGGCGCCAATCTGGCCGCCGCTGAAACGATCATTCGCGACACGATCATGGCCGATCCGCGCAGCCATGTGGACCCTGAACCGTTCATTCAGGTGAACAATCTCAACACCAGTTCTGTCGATTTTTTGGTGCGTGTCTGGTGTGACCGGACTGAATATTTCGCCTATCAGGCCGATATGAAACGGCAGGTCAAAGAGGCGCTTGATGCGGGTGGAATCGATATTCCGTTCCCAACGCGTACAATTGTGCAAGTCACCGACTAAACCAACCCTTCCTGCATCGCGGCGAGCGTTGTGTGCGGGCGTAAATGCGGAATGGTGAAGTTAATGCGGGTCAGAACTTATAGCGTCGCGAGCAGCGTTTCACCGGCAGAGATTTCGCATTCGCCTGGGCTGCCTTCTTCGTTCAGGATGGTAACAACGCCATCATCTACCAGCATCGAATACCGTTTGGAGCGGCTGACGAACCCAACAGGTGGCGCGTCAAAGTCCATGCCGATGCCTTTGGTAAATTCAGCAGACGCATCGCCCAACATCATGATGCCCGCATCGCCAGCGCCTGTGTCCTTGGACCATGCGGCCATCACGAATGGGTCATTCACCGAAAGACAAATTACTGCATCCACACCCTTTTGCTTGAACGCATCAGCAGTGCGCATAAATGACGGCACGTGCGCGGTGGAACATGTGCCCGTATAGGCGCCTGGCAAGCCAAAGATCACCACTTTGCGACCAACAAGCAGATCGTTCATCTGCACCGTTTCTGGCCCATTGTCGCCCATCCGGCAAAGTGTTGCATCCGGTAGCTTAGTTCCTGTCGTTATCGTCATATAATTTGTCCTCGTTTGGAATTGCGTCTGTATTCTAGTCACATGTAGGGTCTCGGTAACAATTGGCCAGCAATCAAAGGTGGAAATCAGCATGACCCATATCGTCGTTATCGGGGCCGGACAGGCTGGATTGTCGCTTGTGGCCAAGCTGCGTAGCGCAGGCTTTGACGGGGATATCACCTTAATCGGGGCCGAAGATGTACCGCCCTATCAGCGTCCGCCATTGTCCAAAGCCTATCTGCTGGGCGACATGACAGAGGAGCGGTTATATCTGCGCCCCGCCGCATTTTATACCGACAACAACATCGATCTGCGGCTTGATACCCGCGCAGTCGGCGTCGATAGCGCGGCCAAGACAGTTGCATTATCGGACGGCAGCACGCTGCATTATGACAAACTGGCGCTGACCACGGGGTCGGATCCACGCACATTACCAGCGGCCATTGGCGGCACGCTCGACGGGGTGTTTGGCGTGCGTGATCTGAAAGACGCCGATGCGATGGCCCCCGCATTCACCTCTGGCAAAAAACTGCTGATCATTGGCGGTGGCTATATCGGGTTAGAGGCGGCGGCGGTCGCGTCAAAACTGGGGCTTCAAGTCACGCTTGTTGAAATGGGCGATCGTATTTTGCAACGGGTCGCAGCCCCGCAAACATCCGACTTCTTTCGCGAACTGCACACGGCCCACGGTGTCGATATCCGCGAGGGTGTCGGGCTTGATCGGCTTTTAGGAAATGATCAAGTGTCTGGCGCGCGGCTGACTGATGGCACCGAGATTGACATCGACTTTGCTGTGGTCGGCGTCGGGATTATGCCCGCGACTGCACTGGCGCAAAGCGCGGGTGTGAGTGTCGATAACGGCATCGTCACCAACGATCATGCGCAAACATCCGACCCTGATATCTATGCGGCGGGCGACTGTGCGACGCTGACATTCAAAGGCCAAACCATCCGGCTTGAAAGCGTTGGAAACGCGATTGATCAGGCCGAAGTGGCGGCCCAAAACATCGGCGGCGGCGATGTGACTTATACGCCAAAGCCGTGGTTCTGGTCTGATCAATACGACTGTAAACTGCAAATCGCAGGGCTGAACATCGGCTATGACGCGGTGCATGTGCGTATGGGCGATAAGGGGCAATCGCACTGGTATTATCGCGGCGACACGCTGCTGGCAGTCGACGCGATGAACGACCCGCGCAACTATATGGTTGGCAAGCGGTTGATCGAAGCAGGGCGCAGCCCGACGCCCGCGCAAATCACCGACCCTGAAACTGACATGAAGGGGCTGTTAAAACCGTGAGGATCATCGGCGGCACACATCGCGGCACACATTTAACCGAGGTCGGCGCGGGCGACGCAAAGGCGCACCTGCGACCAACATCTGACCGCGTGCGCGAAAGCCTGTTTAACGTGTTGCAAGGCGGACGGTTCGGAAACCCGATTGCAGGCGCGCAGGTCTTGGATTTGTTCGCGGGCACAGGCGCGCTTGGGCTAGAATCTCTGTCACGCGGGGCGGCGCACGTCACCTTTGTTGACGATGGTAAGGTCGCGGGCAAACTGATCCGTAACAACATCGCCAAGCTGCGGCGCGGCAGCGATTGCACGCTGATCAGCACAAACGCCACGCGGCTGCCCACGGGCAAAACCTGCGATCTGATTTTTCTCGACCCACCTTACGGCCAAGGATTGGGGATCAGCGCCCTGAAATCGGCACTGTCGCAAGGTTGGGTCGCGGACGGTGCCCTGATCGTCTGGGAAGAAAGCAGCGCGCAACCCGCACCCATCGGTTTCCAGACCCTCGACAGTCGGAAATACGGCGACACATGGGTGACGTTCCTGACAACTGCCGCTTAAACAGTATAGGTCGGGTGGAATTTTCCTGATGGCGACAGCGTGAAAATCTCGGCACCGTTTGCCGTAATCCCGATCGAATGCTCGAACTGTGCAGACAGCGATTTATCGCGCGTCACTGCTGTCCAGTCATCTGCCAAAACTTTGGTCTCTGGGCGGCCCAGATTGATCATTGGCTCAATGGTGAAAAACATGCCCTCTTCCAGCACGGACCCAGTACCGGCACGACCGTAATGCAGTACGTTCGGCGGCGAATGGAACACGCGGCCAAGGCCGTGTCCGCAAAAATCGCGTACAACAGACATGCGCTGGCTTTCGGCGTAAACTTGAATGGCGTGACCAATATCGCCAAACGTATTGCCCGGCTTTGCGGCCTCGATCCCCATCATCAAGGCATCATGGGTCACTTGGATCAGACGCTCTGCCTTACGTGACAGCTTGCCCGCAACATACATCCGCGACGTGTCACCGAACCAGCCGTCAACGATAACCGTGACGTCGATATTGACGATATCACCGTCTTTCAACTGCTTTTCACCCGGGATACCGTGACATACGACATGGTTAATCGAGATGCAGCTTGCGTGCTGGTAGCCCTTATAGCCAATCGTGGCGGACGTCGCGCCTGCATCAACAACCATCTGCGTGATCAAGCGGTCAACCTCGGCAGTGGTCTGCCCGACGAAAACATGGGCGGCAATATCGTCCAGAATCTGCGCGGCCAAACGACCTGCAACATTCATGCCAGCAAAATCATCCGCCTCATAAATGCGAATACCATCTTTGGTGACACGGCCTTTGTTCGTCTGCACAGCAACATTCCTTTATCCACTTGGGCCAGCACATAGGACAATCTCAGGCAAAAAACCAGTCTCTGCACTTTGGTTTTCAAATTTCCGCGCAATCCCAAACAAACGGCATTGGGCGGCGTAATGTGACGCCTTTGGGATCAATCTCGCAGTCATACGCGAGCACCTGCACACCGGCCTTTGTGGCACGCGCAAAAGCCGCAGCATATGCGGGGTCGATGTCCGCGGCCAGCGAGAGTGCCGCGCAATCGGTACGTTGCACCATGTAAAACATCACAGCGCGGTGCCCTTGCGCTACCATCTGGGTCAAGGCCTCAAGGTGTTTGGCGCCCCGCGCGGTCACACTATCAGGAAATTCGGCCAGCCCAGCCGTACGTGACAGCGTGACGCTTTTCACCTCAACATAGGTATCGACCGCATCGCTCAGCAGAAAATCAATCCGGCTTTTGTCGGCATATTTCACCTCAGCGCGCACCGCATCATAGGGCGGCAAGCCTGCAATCTGATGCGCCAACAACGCCGGACCAACCACGCGGTTTGGCACGCCTGTGTCCACACCAACAAAATGCCCGTCATCTTGTTCAATCAAACGCCAGCCGTATTTCAGCTTTTTACGTGGGTCGTCGTTTGGCTCTAGCCAAATTTTGATACCCTCATCCGCCATGTCCATCATCGAGCCAGGATTGGGGCAATGGGCCACAGCTTCCGTACCGTCAGGCAAACAGACATCCGCAAGGAACCGTTTGTAGCGGCGGATCAGGCGGGCGGCGATAAGGGGCGTGGTAAATTCCATACAGCCACCTATAACCGTTTCAACTGAGCAGGAGAAACACCAATGACGAACCCCACCGCGGCAATGCTTGTGATCGGCGATGAAATCCTGTCAGGGCGGACGCGGGATGCGAACATGTATCACCTTGCAGGGCAATTGACCCAAGCAGGGATCGACCTGACCGAAGTACGGATCGTGTCCGATGACGCGCCCGCGATCGTGGCCGCAGTTAAGGCGTTGTCTGGCAGCTATACCCATGTTTTCACATCCGGCGGGATCGGGCCAACCCATGATGACATCACCGCCGATTGCATCGCCGCCGCATTTGGCGCGCAGATCGACGTGCGCGACGACGCGCGCGCACTGTTGCAAGCGCATTACGACAAAAGCGGAAAAGTGCTAAATTCGGCGCGCCTGCGCATGGCGCGCATCCCTGACGGGGCGACCCTGATCGACAATCCGGTCAGCATCGCACCCGGATTCAGCCTGCAAAACGTTCACGTTATGGCAGGGGTGCCCTCGGTGTTTCCAAGCCATGATGGCGTCAATCTCTGCCGACGCTAACAGGCGGAAAACCTTTGCTATCACAAACACTGCGCGTTGTGCGCGGTGAAGGTGATATCGCAGGCCCGCTTGGTGAATTCGCGAGCCGTCACCCTGATCTTTCCGTTGGGTCCTACCCGTTTCAGGAAGACGGCGTTTACGGCGCAAACCTTGTCGTGCGCGGCAAAGACGCAAGCGCATTGGACACAGCCATGGCAGAGCTTGCTCAGGTTTTTACATGACACAGCCAGCTATTCACACGCTTTACGATGTGATCGATCAGACCTGGCCTGCCGCCAAGAAATGGGCTGACGGCCCGTTCACCCTGCGACGTGGGGATGGCGGCGGCAGTCGGGTTAGTGCGGCAACACTGGATGGGGTTACCACTGATCAGGGCATCGCGCGGGCCGAACAGGCCATGCAAGATATGGGCCAACCCGCCCTATTTATGCTCAAAGGCGGGCAAGACGATTTCGACGCACAACTGGACGGCGCGGGCTACATCATCAAGGACCCTGTCAGCCTATACATTGCGCCAATCGCGACCCTGACCCTAGACCGCCCGCCGCATAAAACCTGTTTTGCAGCATGGCCACCTCTCGCGGCACAAACTGAGGTTTGGGCCAAGGGTGGCATTGGACCAGAGCGGATCGCGATCATGGACCGCACGCTCGGGCCAAAAAGTACCTTTTTGGGGCGAGCGAACGACCGGCCCGTAGGGACCGTCTATGCCGCGATCCACGCGCGCATTGCGATGTTGCACGCGCTGGAAATCGACCCTGCATTTCAGCGACAAGGTCTGGGACGCCACCTGACCCGCGCAGTCGCCATCTGGGCGCAAAGCCAAGGCGCCAGCCACCTGTCGCTACTGACCACAAAAGCAAATACCGGCGCAAATGCGCTCTATGCTTCCCTCGGGATGTCGGTTGTGGGACAGTATCATTACCGTATCAAAACCAGTGAGTAGTGCCCGTGACCAAAACACCAACCGCCCTTGACCTGCCAATGGTCAACCCGCTTCCTGACGCCACGCAAAAGTACTTTGACATTTGTACCGACAAGCTAGGTATGATCCCCAACGTATTGCAGGCCTATGCGTTTGATATCGAAAAATTAAACGCGTTCACAGGGCTTTATAACGATGTGATGTTTGCGGAATCAGGGCTGTCAAAACTGGAACGCGAAATGATCGCCGTGACGGTGTCGTCGATCAACAAATGCTTTTATTGCCTGACGGCGCATGGGGCCACTGTGCGGCAACTGTCGGGTGATCCAAAGTTGGGCGAAGCGCTTGTGATGAATTGGCGCGTCGCTGATTTGGACGCACGCCAACACGCTATGCTGCAATTTTCGGAGCTCATGACCATAAATTCCGCCAGCATTTCCGAGACTAACCGCGATGCATTGCGCCAGGTTGGGTTTAGCGACCGCGACATTTGGGACATCGCTGCAACCGCCAGCTTTTACAACATGACCAACCGCATGGCATCTGCCACCGACATGCGCCCCAACGATGAATATCACGCGCTCGCACGATGATTCGCGCTGGGCTGGCCATCGTCTGCGCGATATTGGGGACTTCTGCGCTTGGGCAAAACCTAAGCTTTCCCAGCAACGCGGCAGTGACCCGCGAGATCACGCGCGCCGTCGATAGCTATGCCATGCCAATTGGGCCATGGGCCAACGGGGTTTTACCCAATGAGACTGCGGAGGGGCAATTCACCCAACAGGCGTGGACCATCACCGCCACTGGTTTGACGACATTGCAAATGATCCGGCCCCTGCGCGACCAACTGCGCAACGACGGGTTCGACATTGTTTACGAGTGCAGGGATCAAGATTGCGGTGGATTTGATTTTAGGTTTCAAACTGACGTACTGCCGCCACCCGAAATGCAGGTTAATCTGGGTGACTTTCGATATTTGGCGGCCCGTAAAACAGATGGCGCCGAGTTGATCAGCATTCTAGCCAGTCGGTCAGCAAGGGCAGGATTTGTGCAAGTCACCCGCGTTGGTCCAGCCACCGAAACAGTCGCCTCTGCCGATGCAGAGCCATTGCACGGTGAAACGGCTATTTTGCAAATCAGCAATTTCGGCGAAGACCTGACGCAAACAGGCCGCGCCGTCCTTTATGGCCTTCAATTCGAAACGGGGTCATCAAAATTGGGCGCCGGACCGGTCGACAACCTGCACGCGCTCGCCGATTTATTGGCTGCGCAACCCAACCTGCAAGTTGCGCTTGTCGGGCACACAGATTCGTCTGGGTCACTTGACGGAAACATCGCGTTGTCCAAGCGGCGAGCAAGGTCCGTCTTGGAACGATTGGCATCCGACTATGGGGTCAACCGATCGCAACTAGACGCACAAGGCATGGGATATCTTGCGCCCATCGCATCAAATTTGACCCAAGACGGCCGCACCGCGAACCGACGGGTCGAGGTCATAATAACCACTTCAAACTAGGCGGCATTTTCCTCAGTTTTGTCCATGGGTTCCCAAACAACCATACGTGCGCGACCCTTTGATTTGGCGTGGTAAAGCGCCTCATCGGCGCGGATCAAATGCGTATCTAGTGCTATACCAGGTGCAATTTCAGCGGCCCCCATCGACAGCGTTACAGATAGGTGCGGGCCATTATCGACGGCACGAAATGGGATCGGCTGACCGATCCACCACCCAATGACGCGCGCTTCATGCAGTGTCGCGCTCGACAACAGAACGGCGAATTCCTCTCCACCGATGCGGCCGGCGACATCGCATGGGCGCAAATTCCACTTAAGCCGGTGGGAAATCTCAAGCAAACAGCGATCGCCAACGCGTGCCCCCATTTATCGTTGATGCGCTTAACGTGATCCGCATCAAGCAAAATAAGAACGCCCACGCTTCCGCCATCAAGCCGCTTTTGCGCAAGCTGCAAAAATGTGTGCCGGTTATTCAGGCCCGTCAGGCCGTCTTTGCGCGAAAGCAAGGATAAATGGCGCTGAAGGCGCAGCTGATATGTTGTAATAGTAGTAAAAGCAGCAACAAACGGCGCGCCAACGACGATCGCTTGCACGGCGTAAAATGAGACGGGGCGCACAAACATGCCGTCGGCAACGAGTATGAACCCAAGGTTCATTGCCGTGACAAAACACAGCATGACAGCGCATACAACAGCAACGCCGACCAGACTTTGTGGAGCAAGAAGTTTAAAAATTTTGTTCAATTGCAGTACCTCGTCTGTTCACTTTAGAAACGAGGTGTTGAAAACACTTTAATGCAGCGAAATAAAAAAACGCGGCCACCAATTTATTGGGGCCGCGCAAATCAGGTGTATAACACCGTTGGGAATTCGTTCAGGTCCATACGTCGGGGCCTTTGTCAGCCAGCGTATGCACGAGATAGTCAATAAAGGCGCGCACCTTGGGCTGCGTAAACCGGCCCGGTGGGTACACTGCATAGATGCCTTGGGTCTCGATGGGCAGATCAGGGATCGCCACTTCAACCAGCCCTTGGGCCATTGCATCCGCATAAAGGAAGCTTGGCAAATATGCGATCCCGAGGCCGCCAACACAGGCGTTCAGCAGTGATTGACCATCGTTAACCATTAGCCAGCCAGCCGTGCAAACTTGCCGCTTTTCACCCGAAGGCGCGGTCAGCTTCCAAACAGCCAAATTGGAATTGTTGGAATAATGCAGCGCTAATGATCGTTCAGATCGTCGATCTTTTCTGGGCGACCATATTGTTCGAAATAAGCAGGGCTTGCGATCATCCGCTTGGTCGTTTCGGTCAGTTTGCGGGCTTTTAGGGTGCTGTCTTCCAGCTCACCAATCCGCACGGCCATATCGAACCCTTCAGAAATCAGCTCAACATAACGGTTGTTCAGAACCATATTGACCGTGATGTCTGGAAATTCCGTTAGAAAATCACCCAAGACGGGGGACAAGTAGTTTACCCCAAAATCTGTCGCCACCGATATGCGTAGTAATCCAGATGGGGCGGATTGCATGGATGTGACCAACGCGTCGGCCTCTTCTGCATCATTTAGAACACGCCGTGCACGGTCGTAATAGGCCAAACCAATCTCGGTCGGGCTAACACGGCGTGTCGTGCGGTTCAAAAGCCGCGCACCAAGGCGGGCTTCTAGGGACGATACGTGCTTTGAAACCGCAGATTTTGAAATCCCAATTTTCTTGGCCGCATCGGTAAATCCACCTTGGTCCACAACCGTGGCAAAGGCTTCCATTTCGGTGAGGCGATCCATGCTCGCTCCTGTGATTAGTCAAATTCGTTGGGATATGTTTGACCGTCAAATCAGGCACGAATGCGACAATCCCGCGACAATATAGGGGTTATGTCGCGAACTGGTGAAGGCAGAGAAACGACTGTGCACGTTGCGAATACAGTTGGAGTTCAGCTCAAACCCCTTACTATATGAGTTATGGCCTATGATTATGACAAACTTTACGCAGATCAGCCCGATGCGCTTGGTGCACCCACTGCTGCATTCGTTGTATTTTTCGAAACATTCGAACGGCAAAATGCACGGATTTTGGATGTGGGTTGCGGCCAAGGACGCGACGCGCTGTTCATCGGGCGGATCGGGCACCGTGTTGTCGGCATTGACATGTCTGTCCACGGAGTGCGCGATATGTTGGCCGCCGCAAAAGACGAAAACCTCGCTATCACGGGTGACGTCGCCAACATCACGACCTATTCACCAAGCGGGATGTTTGACGTGGTGCTTATTGACCGAACACTGCACATGTTGCCAAAGGCAGCTCAGCGCGACGTCCTGACCAAGCTAATCGGACATGTCACCCCAAACGGTTGGCTGCTTATCGCTGACGAGGCGTCAAATATGCAGGCCTTTCGTGACGTGCTGACCGCATCTGATCAAACTTGGACGATTGGCAAAGACGGCAAAGGATACCTCTTTGCCAAGCAGGCCACCTTATAAGGTAGCAGCCAACCGCGTCCCTTGATCAATCGCACGCTTGGCATCCAGCTCGGACGCCACATCAGCACCGCCAATAACATGGCAAGTCCGACCAGCCGCAATCAACGCATCGGCCAAGCTGCGCTCGGGCACCTGCCCAGCGCACAAAACAATGGTATCCACCGCGATCAACGTCGGGTTTTCGCGGGCCTCTCCGTACGACACATGCAGGCCGTCTGCGTCGATACGCTCATAGTTCACGCCGCCAATCATCTTCACATTCTTCATCTGCAATGCAGCGCGGTGAATCCAACCCGTCGTTTTACCAAGGTTCTTGCCCAGCTTTTGCGCCTTACGCTGCAACAACGTGACTTCACGCACTGGCGGCTCTGGCTGCGGACCAGCCGCTGCAACACCGCCACGCACATCTTGAGGGTCGGCCACACCCCATTCGGTCAACCAAGCCTGCAAATCATCCGTCGGGCTGTCATCCGTGACCAAAAATTCGGCTACGTCAAAACCGATGCCACCAGCACCAATAACAGCGACACGCTTGCCAACAGGCGCTTTGCCACGCAGCACATCTATATAGGACAACACATTGGAGCCATCTTGACCGGGGATGGCAGGATCACGCGGCAGAACACCCGTGGCGATCACCACCTCGTCAAACCCAGCCAAAGCATCCACATCAGCAACTTCGCCCAAACGCAGCTTAATACCAGCTTCCGCCACCATCGCCTCGTAATATTCAACCAAACCCCAGAACTCTTCTTTGCCCGGAACCTGCTTGGCCATATTCAACTGACCACCGATCTGCTTCGCTTTTTCAAAAATACTCACCTTATGCCCGCGCTCAGACAAAGCCAGCGCGGTCGATAATCCAGCGGGACCGGCACCAACGACGGCGACAGTCTTGACCGCAGACGCGGGCGACAACACCAGCTCGGTTTCATAACAAGCCCGCGGGTTGACCAAACAAGTCGACATTTTACCGCTAAACGTATGATCCAAGCAGGCTTGGTTACACGCAATACAAGGTGTAATCTGGGCGGCCTGCCCTGCAGCGGCTTTGGCAACAAAATCAGGATCAGCCAAAAACGGACGGGCCATGCTGACCATATCAGCGCAGCCATCCGACAACACATCTTCGGCGACCTGCGGGGTATTGATCCGGTTGGACGTGATGACAGGAATACCGACCTCGCCCATCAGTTTTTTCGTCACCCAAGAAAACGCAGCGCGTGGCACGGACGTGGCGATCGTCGGAATGCGGGCCTCGTGCCAGCCGATACCCGTGTTCAGAATCGTGGCGCCAGCGGCTTCAATGGCTTTGGCCAATTGCACTACCTCTGCCCACGTTGACCCATTCGGGATCAGATCAATCATCGACAAGCGATAGATAAGGATGAAATCAGCGCCAACTGCCTCGCGGACACGGGTGACCACCTCAATGGGCAAACGCATGCGATTCTCGTATGAGCCACCCCATTCATCCGTTCGCTTGTTCACATGGGTGACCAAAAACTGGTTCAGAAAATACCCTTCCGATCCCATCACCTCAACGCCGTCATACCCAGCTTGGCGGGCACGCACAGCGGCGGTCACAATATCAGATATCTGTTTCTCGATGCCGTCAGCGTCCAATTCCTTTGGCGGAAACGGAGAGATCGGTGATTTCACAGCAGACGCGGACACGCAATCTTGGGAATAGGCATAGCGACCAGCATGCAAAATCTGCATCGCGATCTTACCACCCGCGTCATGCACACGGTCGGTCACAATCTTATGGTTGGCAATGTCATCATCCGAAAACAGACCAGCGGCACCCGGAAACACACCGCCCTCAGCATTGGGGGCCATGCCGCCTGTGACCATCAGGGCAACGCCACCACGCGCACGGGTCGCATAAAACTCTGCGACGCGGTTCCAGTCGCGGGTTTCTTCCAATCCGGTATGCATTGACCCCATCAACACGCGGTTCTTTAACGTAGTGAACCCAAGATCAAGCGGGGCAAGCAAATGCGGATATGCGGTCATAGAAAACTCCTGAAAATGTCAGTTACACATTGGCCATAGGTGGACGGTCACGTCACCCAGAACGCCACGTCAGACTATGTGGTTTCGACGCAGTGCCTGCGAAATGCGCTTTTGAGCATGTCCAGCTCTTCGCGCAGCAATGCCATCTCTTCACGGATATCTTCGGCCAAGGCTTCGCCTGCAAGCAGTGTAAAACTGTTCAGGGTCTCTCCAGTTTCGACATCAGAAATCAAATATGTCTGCACACCGTCAGCCAAAAGATGGACAGGAATCGGCACGTGCAACACCCAGTCATCGGATTGGGCGGCTTTCTTGATTACCGCGCCATCGACCTGCTCGCCGTGATGGGTAACCGCAATTTGGGGCGGCGCATCTATAACGCCTGCAAAGATACCTTCACAAACGCCCGCGATCATACGTGTCTTCGTCAATGTGACAGTCATTGCAGTAAGCTCCTTAAATTTCAGCGCGCGTGTAGCGGCAGAATGTGATGTCGCGGATCGTCACTTGGTTCATTTCTGGGCTTTCAAAGATCAAATCAAACCACATGCGCTCAATGCGCTTTTCGTTCAGCTCGGAATAACCCAAATCAAATTCGACCACGCTGTCTTCTTGACCATGAGGCAGTTCAAGAACCAATTGTTCGGTATTGGGGCCATGTTTAATATTCAAACGGGCGAAGACCTCGATCGGCTTTTCAACCTACATAATCGCGTTCACACGGACGATATGGCGGCGTTGCAATCCGTCACATGCGTTTTGCGGGGCGTCGATCACGACCGACAGGAAACTACCATCGAACCGGAACACATCCATGCGAAGCCCAAATGGGGCCAGATCGGCCTCGCGGGTATTACGGACTTAGCGCAGGGTCAGCTCTGATATTTTGCAGTCGTGAAATACGGTGACCTCTTCGCCGAGGTTCGTCTTTTAAGGCACTGCTGACATGCCCTTGCGCGCCAATGGGCCGCGCCACAAACGCGGACGCCATGACCATTCTGTCCCGCCTGGACGGGAAAATGCATTTGACCCGATCCGCGGCAACGCGAGCCGATTGTCTGCGACATGCATCAGCTCATCAACATGAGCGCGGTGGCGGGCGCGGTGGCGCTGGTTGCGCACACATCCAAGTCAGCAGTTGTCGCTCTGCGTGCAGCGGCAGCCCAGCGCGCGATTGCACCACGCTGCAATAAGCGCACAATCAGATTTTCACGTATTTGCGCCATCACTATATTTCACCTTAGGACCAATAGACCGGAAGCCAGCCACGCACCCTATGTGCCAAACTGTTGACTAAAAGGAAACAATTGTTAGCCGTCAGCCGATGTATTGGCTACAATCAACGCAGCGATGGCCTGATCCAACAAGACAACACCATCGCGCTCAGAAAGCGGGGCCGCATCAATGCCTCGCACCGATACCGTGACCAAGCGGTCATCCAGATCAAAAAAGCTGCGCCACTCAGCGTTTTGCATACCCTCAATTGCGGTTGCAGCGTCGTCGGTGAAGTAGACAGACACGCGGGCGCCGTCCTGAATAACCATATTGATCGTCACGGTTGTTGCATCACTGCCACGCGCCAAGATTTTCGGGCCGGTATCCCCCGAAAGCACGGCTGCAAATCCAGCCGGATCGCCTTGCACAATCGCGGACCCGCTATCGCCGACTTGCACTGTCGTGATCGCGCTTAGCGCGGTGGCTGCGCTGCTCGCGCCCAACGTCGCACAAGGCGCAAAGATTGCGAACCCTTTATCTGGGCGCGATGCGACCGCATCGGCGCAATACCCATTAGGGCCAACCGTCACCACATCGCCGTCAAACATTGCAAGCTGGGCTGCCGGCAAGCCTGAACAGCCAGCAAGGGCCAGCGTGGCCCCTGCAAGTACGATACGTATCATCCGCACCGGATCACAGATCCATGTAGATGTGGCGCTCAACACGCGCACCCGGATGGGTCGTGGCCCCCAAACGGGCACCACCAACCAACTGGCTGTATTTCCACAGCGCACCAGATGCATAAATCGTTTCGCGCGGGCCAGCCCACGCAGCACGACGCGCCGTCATGTCATCATCCGAAATGTTCACCGACAGTTCGCCTGTGATCGCATTCATCGTGATGATATCGCCGTTCTGCAGCATCGCAATCGGACCACCATGTGCAGCCTCTGGGCCAACGTGACCCACGCAGAAACCGCGTGTCGCGCCAGAAAAGCGACCATCCGTGATCAAAGCCACCTTTTTGCCCATGCCCTGACCCGACAGCGCAGCAGTGGTCGACAGCATTTCGCGCATTCCCGGACCGCCAGCGGGGCCTTCATTGCGAATAACAAGCACTTCGCCTTCTTCATATTCGCGGGCTTTGACGGCTTCAAATGCATCTTCTTCGCATTCAAACACACGCGCTGGGCCGCTGAACACTTGCTCGTCAGCGGTCATGCCGGCAACTTTAACAATCGCGCCTTCAGGGGCCAAGTTGCCTTTCAGGCCAACAACGCCACCCGTTTTGGTGATTGGTGTTTCAACAGAATAAATAACGCGGCCATCTGCCTCGCCTTTGATCATGTCCAGCTCTTCACCCATCACGCGCCCTGTGGCGGTCATGCAGTCTTCATGGATCAGGCCCGCTTTACGCAGTTCCTTTAAGACAACAGGCACGCCACCCGCTTCATAAAGGTCTTTGGCCACATACTGACCACCCGGCTTGAGGTCGACAAAATATGGGGTGTCGCGGAAAATGTCACAAACATCCGACAGGTCAAAATCGATACCCGCCTCATGTGCAATCGCAGGAAGGTGCAGACCAGCATTGGTCGACCCGCCCGTACAGGCAACAACACGGGCCGCATTTTCCAATGACTTGCGCGTCACAACATCGCGCGCACGAATATTTTTGGCGATCAGGTTCATGACCGCTTCACCGGACGCAACGCCGTATTGGTCACGGCTCTCGTACGGCGCAGGTGCACCGGATGAATTCATCAGCGCAAGGCCGATTGCCTCGGAAACACATGCCATTGTGTTGGCAGTGAACTGACCACCACAAGCACCCGCAGACGGACACGCAACGCGCTCTAGAATTTCAAGTGCGGCGTCAGACAAGTCACCATTTTGATGGCGACCAACGGCCTCAAACATGTCTTGTACGGTCAGGTCACGACCAATGTATTCCGCTGGCACATCGGCACCTGCATGCACACGACCTGGCAAAATTGAGCCACCGTAGATAAACACCGACGGCGTGTTCAAACGGACCATCGCCATCATCATACCGGGCAAGGATTTGTCGCACCCAGCCAGACCAACAATCGCATCATAACAGTGACCGCGCATCGTCAATTCAACGGTGTCTGCAATCGCTTCACGCGATGCAAGCGACGAGCGCATGCCCTCGTGACCCATCGCAATACCGTCAGTGACAGTAATAGTGGTAAACTCGCGCGGTGTGCCTTTGCCCTTTTTCACGCCCATCTTCACGGCCTGAGCCTGACGGTTCAGTGAAATATTACATGGGGCAGCTTCATTCCAGCAGGTCGCAACACCAACCCACGGCTGATCAATCGCTTCTTGGTCCAGACCCATCGCGTAAAAATACGACCGGTGCGGCGCGCGAGATGGCCCTTCGGTGACGTGGCGGCTTGGGAGGTTTGTCTTATCGGTCATGGGATTGGCCCCTTTTGCTGAAATTCTGTTGGGAACGGTCTAAATAACGGGGGGCATCCGCACAAGGCGTAACTGACGGTTGTGCATCCACCCCCAGCGGGTCAAAAACAAAGCATGTCAGACCGCTACGCCGCTCACATCGCCTTTTTGCGCCCTGCCCTCGGGTCCCCAAATCTGGGGCCTGTGCTGGTTGTCGCCGTATTGATGGAACTTATTTTCATTCTGGCCCCCTTAATCGTCGGGGCAATGCTGCCTGATCGGTGGCTTTATTTATACGAAACAGGTGTGACAACACTTGGCGGACTGGCACAATTGCTGATCTTCGGGTTAATCGCAGCGGCACTGGTCTGGCTGGTGCGAAAACTCCACGGTCGCGGGTTCTGGTCGTTGGTCGGGCCAGTAGATACCACCATACGCAACCTTAAGATCGCCGGGCTCGCGGTTTTTGTGCTGCTTGCGGCGCAAGCTATCCTCCCGCCATGGATCGTTTTCGCAGACCTTGCTGAAATACGGCCCCTGAACAGTTGGGCGGTCTGGATTATCCCGGCAATCGTCGTGCTGATCATTCAAACAGGCACAGAAGAGCTTTATTTTGGGGCTACCTGCAACAGCAATGCGCAGCACTGTCGGATAGGCCATGGGTTTGGATGGGGTTACCGTCGCTGCTATTCGGCGCAGCGCATTATTTGAATGGATTCGGGCCTGCGGACGGCGTGCTTTGTGCGCTTCAGGCGACGTTGCTCGGACTGGCCTGCGCGGATCTGACAGCGCGCACAGGCAACATCGGGGCCGCAATCGGGCTCCATTTGTCCAACAACTTATTTGCATTTTTGATCGTCGGCGAAAAGGGCATGCCGTCAAGCGGACTTGTGCTGTTCTTATATCCAGCCACCGACCACAGCCAGTTCGATTACGGGCTTCACACATTAGCCAAACCTTGGATCATTCCCGAAATGCTCACTATCACCCTCCTGATCGGAGTAATGTGGCTCGCAGCACGGGTCGCACTAAGGCGCTGATTGCATTTTGTGTCCCAGCGTCATATCTCAAATACATAACCCAAGAGGCGCGCCATGAACTGGATCACAAACTACGTCCGTCCAACGATAAATTCGCTGTTTTCACGCCGCGAAGTACCGGACAACCTTTGGACAAAATGCTCGGATTGCGGAACCATGCTGTTCCACCGCGAATTGGCGGATAATCTGAATGTCTGCACCAACTGTGACCACCACATGCCGATCACCGCGCGCGACAGGCTGGCGTCGATCTTTGACGGCGGCGCGTTTGTCGACGTTGCGGTGCCAGAGCCCGTCGCCGACCCGCTGCAGTTTCGCGATCAAAAGAAATACATCGACCGGATCAAAGACGCCCGCAAGAAAACCGGCGAACGCGACGCAATGCTTGTGGCGAGCGGCGACATGGGGCGCACTGGAGTTGTTGTGGCCGTGCAGGATTTCTCGTTCATGGGCGGCTCAATGTCGATGTTCGTGGGCAACGCAATCGTCGCGGCCGCCGAAAAAGCTATTGAGCTAAAACGCCCACTGATTCTGTTTTCCGCAGCAGGCGGGGCGCGCATGCAAGAAGGCATTCTTGGCCTGATGCAAATGCCGCGCACAACCATCGCCGTGCAGATGCTTAAAGAAGCAGGACTACCGTATATCGTCGTGCTGACACACCCAACCACAGGCGGCGTGACCGCGTCTTATGCGATGCTTGGTGACGTGCAAATCGCAGAACCCAACGCGCTGATTGGCTTTGCGGGTGCCCGCGTTATTGAGCAAACAATCGGTGAAAAACTACCCGAGGGGTTCCAGCGCGCCGAATACCTGCTTGACCACGGGATGCTTGACCGCGTGACGCCGCGCACCGCGCTCAAGGACGAGTTGGTGACAATCGTGCGCCTCCTGACCGGCCTTGATGCACCTGTAAAGGGCGACTTGCCTGCCCCAGAAATAACGTCATCAGCAGCAGACGAAATCAAGTCCACCAAGGAAGCAAAAGCGTTATCGCAGACCTGATTGGGTATTCTCTGGGGGCGCGTTGATCTGGCTCCTTTAATCTCGGAAAGTTCCCAAATGACCGCTGGTTCTGATGCAATCCTCGCACGCATGATGGCGCTGCACCCCAAAGTGATCGACCTGACGCTTGATCGGGTCTGGGCACTGTTGGAAAAGCTGGACAATCCGCAAGATAAACTGCCGCCCGTGATCCACCTCGCGGGGACCAACGGCAAGGGATCAACCCAAGCCATGATCCGCGCAGGTCTCGAACAGTCTGGCGCATCCGTGCACGCCTATACATCCCCGCATTTGGCGCGGTTCCATGAGCGGATCAGGCTCGCTGGCGCGCTGATATCCGAGGATACGCTAACAGTGATCCTTGACCGCTGCTACACAGCCAACGGGCCAGACCCAATCACATACTTTGAGATCACAACAGTCGCTGGGTTGCTGGCCTTCGCGCAAACCCCCGCCGATTTCACCCTGCTCGAAGTCGGTCTTGGGGGCAGGCTTGATGCAACAAACGTCATCGGCACGCCCGCCATCACAATCATCACACCCATCGATTTGGACCACCAACAATTCCTTGGGGATACGCTGACCGCTATCGCTGGCGAAAAAGCAGGGATCATCAAACGCGGCGTACCCTGCGTCGTTGGCCCACAACACGGAGAATCCATGGACGTGATCGAAGCGATCGCGGCGCGGATTGGCGCACCATTGCTGGCATTTGGTCAACACTGGCACGTCAGCGTTGAACGCGACCGGCTGATATTCCAAGACGACAACGGCTTGCTTGATCTGCCATTGCCCGCCCTGCCCGGTGCGCACCAAATCCAAAACGCTGGGGCCGCGATTGCGGCGCTACGGTATCTGCGGCGCGATGAAGACGCCTGCGAAGCAGCATTGACCCGCCCCTATTGGCCCGCGCGCATGGAACATTTGAAATCCGGCAAACTGGTCGACATGGCAAAACCTGCAGAACTTTGGCTTGATGGGGGGCACAATCCGGCCGCTGGACGGGCCTTGGCGGCCACCCTAAAAGCACAACCGCCACGGCCCACGCACCTGATCTGCGGCATGCTCAACACCAAAGATATCAGCGGATATCTACAACCCTTGGCAGAAGTCGCGCAGAGCCTGACCGCCGTCTCGATCCCCGATGAGCTCAACACTCTGCCAGCGCAAACCACAGCCGCAGAGGCACTTAAAGTCGGCATGCCCGCAAAAACGGCTGCGAACGTTGGGTCAGCTATCGCGAAAATTGTGACCGATACACCAAATGCGCGTATCCTGATCTGTGGGTCTCTGTATCTCGCCGGACACGTCATGCGTGAAAATGGTTAATTATTTTCACCAAGTAATTCGTTGCCTGCCTATTACGAGGCAAAGACGAAGAACGCACCGCTATATCTGTCAGTATATGGTGTGGTCACGATCGGGGGATCGGTATGTTGTCGCATAAGATATCTGTGGCTTTGACCATCAGCATCGGCCTAAGCACATCAGTCATCACACAAGCGACTGACGACGCAGTGAACGTCGGATTTACTGTCGGCGGGGTTGCGTAATTCTTTGCACAATCCGAAACAATCGACACTGCGCAGGTCGCATCCCACTTTGGGACAAGCCCATCATGAAAAGGCCCCTGCCTTGCAGCACTTGCCATTGCCAACAATGTACCAACCATCGGCGTACGCGAAGTCATTAGCTTTGTGGCGACCCAAGTGGCCGACGGCAAAGGGCTGTTGATCGATAGTCGAAACATAGATGACCGTGGCACCGGTGTCATCAGCACATCAGTCAATACCCCCAGCGCGCTTTTGCAGCCAGATAACCCGTTTCTCAATGACATCCTGCAAGCAATGGGCGCACGAGAATTTTAGGGAACACTGGATTTTGCAGATGCGCTGCCGTTGGTGGTCTTTGACGACGCGCCATCCACACTTGATGCGCCAAACCTGATTACTACGCTTCTCAATCTCGGTTATCCCGCAGACAAAAATTAGCTACTACCGTGGTGGCATGCTTGTCTGGACCGCTCTTGAACTGAATACAGAAGACGCAAAATCATGACCCGAACTCACTCACAGAAATCCATGTCCGCGCTTCCTTGGATCATCGCGGTGGGCGCTGTGAAATTCGCAATCGGGGCGGTTGGGGCCTTTGCATTTAGCCAAGCGAACCAGTCGCGCCAGAACGACGCAATTGCAATGCTGGCAGCACAACTCGCTGACATGCAGGTCACACGCGCGCAGTCACCTGACCTGCTAGCAATCACCACGCCAGCCGCCGCTTTTGCACCTTCAACGGCCATTCCGTCAGCATCCGCTGTTCTTGCAGCGCGTATTCCGACAAGCGCCCCCGACGCACGGCCCCAAGCCGACAAAATCGCCCAAGCCATCGCCATCGTGAACCGCAACAAAATGCGGATGCTGACCGAAGGGGTCGTCGCCGGCCAATATACCGTGACCGCTGATGCGGCCGACGGCCAAGGCACACGGATCGCGCTCAACTCGATCAACGCGGCATCAGTGGCAAATGAATTGGAAAGTATCCTGTCCCAAGCCGCCGCCAACGGCGACATTGACGTACCTGGATCAGTGTCTGCAAGTGGCGGGGCCATCGACAGTAAAACCTTGCTATTTGATCTCGTCCAGCGCCGTCTTGAAGACGGGTCGGAAAAGGAAATCGACGCCGCTGAAGAAATGAGCCGTCGGGCGTTCGAGGCCTCAGCGGCCAAGACCCAACTCGTGAACGGACAACGCTATTATACGGTCGAGCAAGGTGATAGCCTTGCTTATATTTCGCTCCAATTTTATGGCAGCACCAATGAATAACAAACAATCTTCGAAGCGAACCGCGGCGCTATCGCGAGCCCCGACAGAATTCAGATCGGTCAGCGGCTGGTTATCCCCCAAGCACAAGGCCGCAACCTTGTTGGTTGCAGGCCTAACTGGGCCTGCCCAAGCAGCAGAGCTGAACTTTTGTTGGAAGGGCGCAGGCGGCTACTCCATGACAGGGCGCATGTCCCTGCCGGATGCGGCCATGTTCAAAACCATCCTGACCAAAGACGACATCAGTGGGTTCAAAATCTCGGGCTACCACAAGGGGTCCCTGCTTGGCACATGGGACAGCGCACAACGCGGCCCAGACGCAACATGGCACCTGCGTTTTGACCCCGCCGGCATGCTATTCCTGACAGGCGGTTCACAAGCTTTGCATCACAAGGCTGGAACGCGGACGGCGACGTTGCCAATTGCGGCGCGCAGGGCTTTGGCTTTAATTCTGGCAACTTTGGCCAAGATATTTGCGTCAACGGGACTTACATCGAAAACAGCAGCATCGCACCCGACACACCACTTGTCGCCACATTGGATCCGGTCACGCCAGATTGCCGCAATACCGCCGCCGTAAACCGCGCGCGGCGCAATTAGTCCCCGTAAACTGCTCAAACTTATTGACGGCGAATTACTTATGAACCAGATTCGTCTCAACAGCGTTGGCCAGCGTAACAGGCAAAACGCATCGCCCTTGGCAGGGCAAGGGGCAGGCGCTAAGCCTGTTTCCTTGTTTTTGGGGCACAGGTCTCAAAATCCGAATCACCCGCGAATCAGTCTTTGACTTCATGCGACCAATCACACCAAATATAGTGAAAATGGGCTGTTTAGCCGCGTCATACAGCGGTTTTAACAAAATATAGCGGCCCTTTCATGAGGATAAGGCATGACGATGCGCGCATTTCTTTGGGTCGCGGTGGCACTGACAGTTGGGTCTGCAGTAGCGGCCCAAGACGTGTCCCTAACTGAAGGCCAAGCAGACATATCCATCATGCTTAATGGCCAGCAGATTGTCATCAGCCGATCCCAAGACACAGACGCGATGCTCACTGGCGAGTTTGCCAAGACCAGCCGCCCTTGTCCGTCCTTTTGCATCCAGCCGATTATTCCAGTAGCGGGTGTGACCCCTGCAGGTGAACTTGAAGTCATTGAATTCTTACAGAAAAATATGGCCCACAACACGGGCCTTCTTATTGATGCGCGGCTTCCCGACTGGTTCAACAAAGGTGCCATTCCGGGTGCCGTGAACGTGCCATTTGCGACGCTCAACGCTGAAAACCCGTATCAAGCCGACATCTTGCGCGCACTTGGTGCCACGCCCACAGATGACGGTTTCGATTTCTCGAATGCGCTGACCCTGATGATTTACGGCAATGGCCCGTGGGATGCCCAAGGCACCTGCGCGGTCCAAGCGTTAATCGCTGCGGTTACCCGCCAGCGCTAATTCAAAACTACCGTGGTGGCCTCGAAGACTGGCTCCACCTCGGCCTGACCACCGTCCTGCCCTAGGCGCACGCATAGAAAGTCGTTTGTTATGATCCGTTCCGTAGTTGCCTTGTTTATTTTTGCCGTCGTGCTGTGCGGCTACATTGTCCTGCACCCTTCTGATAATGGGCGCCCGATGCCCGCAATTGGTAACGACGCAACCGTGACCCGCGCACAGACCGATATTGCCTTGGCCCTTGTCACCGCGACCGCCATGCTGACAAATGCCGCCGTAATCCAAGCTCCGCAGCGTAACACCACCCCCGGGATCAACGTCCCAGTTGACAATAGCACGATGAATGCGACCACCACCAATGTGCTGGCCGGACTTGGGCTTAATGTTGAACAGAATCCAAACGCAATAAAAGACGACCCAATGCTGCGCATGACGACCGGCGTTTTATCTGGCATTGGGGCTATCACGGGGAACACCGTCACCACGGCATCCCAAAACCCGACGGCGACATCCACGTTGGAAATACTTGTCGTGCAGGCCCTCAAGCAAGGGCAGAACGACGCATACATCGACACACTCGTGAACGAAGCAGCGACCGCAGGCACCATCACCGTGCCTCAAATTCTAGTGACCTCTGACGGGCGCGTGGACACGCATGTGCTTCTGGCATCTATCATCACCCAAGCAACAATCGCTGCAGGCGGCACCGCGCCCACCGTGCCCGACCGCCCCGATGGCGTTGAAGTTCGCATCGTTCAGCGCGCAACCGAAACTCAGCAATATCGGTTCTACACCGTGCGAAGCAACGATAGCCTTGGGGCAATTGCGATTAACTTTTACGGCGAGGTCGGGAAATACCAACTGATCTTTGCAGCCAATCGCAGCACGCTTTCTAGCCCCAACAACATCCGCGTCGGGCAACGGCTGACGATCCCAGACGCTTAACCGGCCGCCCAATCATCCGACTGCATTTCGCGCAACCTGCTCGCGGTGCGCTCAAATTCAAACGTGCCTTCGCCCTCGACATACAGCATCTCAGGGATGGCCGCGGCCGACCATATCAACCGGACGCGGGCCTCGTATAATGCATCAATCAGCGTCACAAACCGCTTGGCCTCGTTGAAATTTTGACGCGACAGCAGCGGGATGTCTTCCAACACCAATACACGCAATGCGTCGGCCACAGCCAGGTAATCCGCAGGCCCAAGAAGCGCGCCGCATAGGGCAAAGAAATCAACGCGGCCCGCGCCATTATGAAAACGCGGAATAACCACAGACCGACCCTGCACCGTCAACGTCAGCGGCGAGTCCTGCCCACCTGTTAATGCGGTCCAAACATCGTCAATTTGCGCGCGGGCAGCCGCATTTACAGGCGTGAAAAATGTCGGCGTTCCAGCAAGCCGACCTTGGCGGTAATCAACGTCGCTATCGAGCGAATGCACCACCATGCGGTCCTTGATCAGCCCAATAAACGGGGTAAATAACGCGCGGTTCAGTCCGTTCTTATAAAGGTCATCCGGCACGCGGTTCGACGTGGTGACGATCACAACACCAGCGGCAAACAATCCCTCAAACAGGCGACCCACGATCATCGCATCAGTGATATCTGTGATCTGCATTTCGTCAAACGCCAGAAACCGAATCTCGCTTGCCAGCTTGGCCGCAACAGGCGCAATGGCATCGCTCACACCGTCTTTGCGGGCAATCGCCATCTCGGCGTGCACCATCTGCATAAACGCATGAAAATGACTGCGCTGCTTGGGGGCCTCCACGGCGTCATACAGTAAATCCATCAACATGGACTTTCCGCGCCCAACCCCGCCCCACATATAAAGACCGCGCGTGGGTTCCGGCGCTTTGCAAAATAACCCAACGCGCTGAACAGGTGCGGCCATGGCGGCACGGATACGCTCCAGCTGTGGCAAACTCACCAGTTGGGCGGCATCCTCGCGCAAACTACCATCCGCGACAGCCACAGCATATATGTCGTGCATTGTCATAGCCCTATCGATACCGCGCAACGTGACGGTTGAAAACCCACGCCCCGCCTCGCTTTTTACTAAAATACTCTTGCCAACGGCACCTATCAGGGCACAGTTGCTGGCATGAAACAAAATGCGCTGATGAACCCCGTCCTTATTGCAGGCTGCGTTATTGTCATGACTGGCTTTGCCATTCGGGCTTCGTTTGGAGTGTTCCAGATTCCGATCGCTGCAGAGTTCGGCTGGATGCGGGCCGACTTCAGCCTCGCAATCGCGATCCAGAACCTCGCATGGGGGATCGGGCAACCGATCTTTGGGGCAATCGCGGAAAAAATCGGCGACCGCAAAGCGATCATCGCAGGGGCACTATTTTACGCCACTGGTCTGCTACTTTCGGCCGGGGCAACCACGCCATTGGAACACCAGATGTACGAAATCCTTGTTGGTTTCGGGATCGCTGGCACAGGGTTCGGCGTAATCCTTGCGGTTGTTGGACGGGCATCCTCTGACGAAAACAGGTCAATGTCGCTGGCTATTGCAACCGCTGCAGGTTCGGCAGGCCAAGTCTTTGGCGCGCCGCTGGCGGAATACATACTGTCATTCATGACGTGGGAACAAACATTCATGGTCTTCGCGGGGGTGATCCTGTCGGTACTCATGGTGCTGCCAATGATGCGCAGCCCGATAACCGCGCCCAAAGCCGAACTCCAAGAAACCATGGGCGCCACCCTAAAACGCGCCTTCAAAGATCCGTCCTACAGTCTGATTTTTCTGGGCTTCTTTTCGTGCGGCTATCAACTGGCATTCATAACCGCCCACTTCCCCGCCCTCGTGACCGAAATGAGCGGCCCAATCGCGCAAGGGTCTTGGCTTGCAGGGTTTGGCATCACGACCACCAGTACGCTTGGGGCAATCGCAATATCACTCATTGGATTGGCGAACATCGGGGGCACATTGTTTGCGGGCTACTTGGGCAAACGGTACTCCAAGAAATACCTGCTTGCGGGGATCTACACAGGACGCACCATCATCGCGGCGGCGTTCATTATGATGCCAATCACACCAACGACTGTGGTCATATTCTCGATCTGCATGGGCAGCTTGTGGTTGGCGACAGTGCCGCTTACGTCGGGGCTCGTCGCGCATCTTTACGGGCTACGGTACATGGGCACGCTTTATGGAATCGTGTTTTTCTCGCACCAGCTTGGGTCGTTTTTGGGGGTCTGGCTCGGCGGCGCATTATACGACATTTACGGGACATACACCTATGTGTGGTGGGTCGGCGTAGGCGTCAGCGCATTCAGCGCGATCATCCACTTGCCCATCAAGGAAAACAGGCCAGCAGTGACAGCTTAGGCATCCAACAACGCCTTCACTGTAGCAGCCGGATGTGTGTAAGGCAGCGCATGCCCCGCGTCCATAACCTCGTCATGGCGCACATCGCGGTTCAACTCGGACAGCTTTCCCATCGCGGACAACGGAATAGTTTTATCCAAGCGACCCCAAACTGCAACCACCGTAATACCAAGACGACCCAGCGTGCGATGCGCTTGGGATTGGCTTTCAGACAAGGCCCCCCGTTGGCTCGCTAAGACGGCAGGCAGATACCCTCGCCGCGCCAGTTGAAACGCTTGCATACCCGCAATATCGGCAGGCTTTGGCGACGCGATTGCACCACGACGCACGCGACCAGCGGCAAAACTGGCATGCATCCAATCACCAATACCAGGCAGTACACAACACAAGAGGTCGAACAGTGTCGACCGTGTTTGCATACCCGCAGGAGCCACCAGAAAAACATGCGAAACCTTGTCAGGATGCACAGTCGCATACTCTGCAACAATGCTGCCCCCCATCGAATATCCCATCAAGGTCACAGCATCGGTAATCTCCTGATCAGCCAACAACTCGCCCAACTGACGCGTAAAAAACGCTATATTTTGCGCACCACTTGGCGCATCCGAAAACCCGCGCCCGTACAGATCATAACTCAGAACACGGTAACCCTGCGCTGTCAGAAACGGGATCATACCATTCCAAACGGTCGCAGGTGTGGTCAGGCCATGCACGGCCACAATCACCGGACCATCAATAGGACCATGCCACCGATAATGGGTCACACCAGCAGACAGTTACGCAAAAGATCCCTTGGCACGATTCCGCATCGGCGCATCAACAACGCGGCGCTGTGCCTCAAACACAAACGGCAACGCGGCAACCAGCGCTGCGATCACTGCGATAAAAAACCAAATCACGGCCTAGGCACCATGGATCACTGGAAACCAATCTGTCCGCAGGCGCTGACCGTCTTGCATGTCATGGCCAGGAAATGGCGGCGACGTGCGCCCCGGGCGGGCGACATAACGGGCATCATCACCGACCCAACGCAGTGACACGGCACGACGACGGCTGGCCGTGGCGTTGCCGCGCGCACCGTGCACAGTGCGGTAATCAAACAGCACCACATCACCAGGCTGCATCGGCCATTCCAACACACGCATCTTGTCGGGGTCCGCATCAGGGTCCGGCACCGGTGTCCAATCGCCAGTGTCGTAAAAGTCGCTGTCATCAGACCAGCTCACTGGGCGGACCATCTTGTCCCACTTATGCGATCCGGCCACAAACCGCAGCGACGCGCCTTCCACTGGATCAAGCGGCATCCACAAACTCACAGTCTGCTGGCCCTCAACAAAATAATACGGCGCATCCTGATGCCAAGGCGTCAGCTTGGGCGTACTGGGTTCCTTGACCAACACATGGTCATGAAAAAACTGAGCTGTCTGGCTTTGCATCGCTTGCGCGGCCAAGGCCGCAGCAGGGCTTTCGCGGACAACTTTTTCGAATGCGGGAATGCGGGTCCAGTTGCAATAATCATCGAAAAACCGGCCCTGAGACACCTCATTCTCAGACGCATATTCACTGGGGTTAGCCATGTTTTGGGCCACACCTTCGGCCAAGGTATCAACCCAGTCTTTAAATACACCGCGCACAACAACCGCGCCGTCACGTTGGAAATCAGCAATCTGTTCAGCGGTTATCATCGGGCAATCCAAGCATCTAGAATGTAGCGTGCAGTCATCAAATCAAGATGCGCGCCACCACCGTTTTTAAACAAAGTGATCTCATCGTCCAACCCACGCACAAAGGCGTCCAGATCATAGTAATCCGCGACCACATGCGACGCATCAATCACACCCGCAGCAATCGGAATTTTCAGCTCTCCAATATGCCCGACAGTCGTGTGCATGTTATCGACAAACACCCTCGAGCGCAGCAATGCAGCATCGTCGACTTCGCGCATGTCAGGGCGGTAGGCCCCGATAAGATCAACGTGCTGGCCCGGCTGCAACCAGTCGCCAAATATATTCGGCTCGGTCGCCATTGTGGCCGACGTGATGATGTCAGCGGCGCGCACCGCCGTTTCCAAATCATCAGCAATTACAACATCAGGAAAGTCCGCCTGAAACGACTTGGCACCCTCGGGTGATCGGTTCCAAACGGTGAACGCGGCATCGGGAAATGCCGACTTATATGCGGCATGCAACGACCGCCCCACGGTCCCCGCACCGACAATCAAAATCTTGGAACTGTCTGGGCGGGCCAAGCGGCGCGCTGCCAACAGACTATCCGCAGCCGTCTTCCACTTCGTTACCAAATGGAAATCCAAGATCGCCTCTAACGCGCCATCTTCACCTGAAAACATGTTGACCGCACCACCAATCATCGCCTTGCCGGACTTGCGGTTATCAGGGAATATCGTGGCGCATTTCACCGCCAACCCCATGCCCTTTATCCAAGCTGACCTGTTCAATAATGTATTGTTATCACTATATAAAAATACGTCCTCGACCAACGCCTTAGGCAGATCATGGCCCGCCGCCAGCGCATCCGTTAGTGCAATCCAGTCCAGTAATTCATCGGCCTCAGCGTATGGAATCATCTCGGTCATTGGGTGTCCTTTGCGGTGAGTAATCCATGTGAAACAACGCAATCCGCCCAGCCGTGCGGGGTCTCAAACAGGTGGGTTTGCCAACCACGCGCAGCGGCCGCGTTGATGTTATCAATCCGGTCATCTGTGAACAAAAGGGTCTTGGGATCGAGCCCACAATCGCCCTCAAGTCGCTCATAAATTTCCGCATCCGGTTTGATCACGCCCATATGGCCCGAAATATAACGGCGATCAAATTCGGCTAAAAACGGGTATACGGGCTCGGCGATATCAAAGGTCTGAATACCAAAGTTCGACAGCGCAAAAACCGGCACGCCCTTCCCACGCAAAGCGCGCAGAACACACACAGATTGCGGAATGGCGGGGGCTGCCATCTCGATCCAATGGTCGTGCCACATGCGAACCTCGGCGTAAAATTCGGGGTTGGCATCAGCAGCGGCATAGATCGTGTCGCGGAAATTTGCGCCGCGATCAACCTCGTCGTTGATACCATGCAGATCGATTGCCGCAAACATTTCACGCCTGCGAGCCTCACCGATTTTCACGTCAAAAAACCGCTCTGGCTGCCATTCGATCAGCACATTTCCGATGTCAAATATCACGGCGTTTATGGTCATGAAAGCCCCCTCTACGCAGGCACCCTAGCGCAGTTTTTTCAGCGACGCACCCTTGGGTTTTGCAATTGGACTTTCGCGGTGGCGGCCTCGCGCCAAACGATGAACAACCCTGCCCCAAGGATCAGCACCATGCCCAAATACGACACAGCATCCGGCCATTCATCAAAGACCAGAATGCCCCAAAGCACCGACAACGGCAGCGCCAAATATTCAAATGGTGCAACCATCGATGCCTCTGCGACGCGGTACGCCTGAGATATGAAATACCCGCCGATAGCCACGCCAAATCCGACCAAGATAAACAGTGGGAAATCTGCGGTCACCGGCCATTCCCATGCCCGCAATAAGAACCGCAATGACGGGTCAGACTGGTCACCAAAGCGGCCATCGCCAACGGCCAAACCGATAATCACACAGACCGCGATAAACACAATCTGGATGTAAACTGCCATTGTCGCCGCACTCTCAGTGCGCCCAATAAGCCGCGTCAGCATGTGCAATCCGGCATAAGCCGTGGCCGCGACAACCGGCAATAACGACGCATATTGGAACGACGCGGTGCCGGGGCGCATCATGATCACAACGCCAATCAGGCCGACAATGACCGCCGCCCAGCGCCGTGGGCCAACATATTCGCCTAAAAATACCACCGAAAACACAGTGATAATCAGCGGGCTGATAAAGAAAATCGCCACGGCATCCGCCAATGGCATCGCCGCCAACCCAAGGAAAAACGTCATGTTTGCCATGACCACGCAGAACCCGCGGATCAGATGCATCCCCAGCCGCTTGGTCCTAAAAATCGCGAAACCATCGGTCAGCGGCGCGATCAGCACCAGCAAGATCACAAGACCAATCACCGACCGGATCAGCACGACTTCATGCAGCGCATATCCACCCGACAGGAACTTAATCGCCCCGTCGTTAACCGAGAAAAAGAAGACGGCGATCATCGCCGAAATGGCGCCCAATTGATTGGGCCTCAGGTTTGCAAACATATTCATGACACCATCCGTGGCAGGTCAACGGCGACAGGTCTAGCGCTTTTGCGACGCCCGCAAAGCGCGTTCAAGCCCATCCAAAAATCGGGACCTATCCGCCTTGGAAAATGGTTTCCCACCGCCTTGGTGAAACGGATCAGCGGCGCGCATATCGGTCATCAAATCGCGGGTCGCCAGCACGTTGCCAATGTTGGCTGTCGTCAGCGGCTCACCGTTATGTTTCAGTACCATCGCACCGTTTTCAACGCAGCGTGCAGCCAGTGGAATGTCACCCGTTATCACCACGTCACCCGCCCCCGCACGGTCCGCGATCCAGATATCGGCGACATCGGGGCCATCAGGGACCACAACAGTTTCCACCAACGGGTTCGGCGACGGGCGAATGCCGCCATTGGACACCACAAACATCTTCACCTTATGGCGGGTACCGACACGTTCGACTTCGGCCTTCACAGGGCAGGCATCGGCATCAACATAGATCACGAATAAAGCGCCTCTGCGTGGAACGCGATGTGGTCTTCAATGAATGTCGCGATAAAGAAATACGAATGGTCATAACCCTTTTGCATGCGGATTTGACCTTCTTGACGGCAGCCAACAAATGCGGACGCAAATTCTTCGGTGCCCAGCAATTCGCCGAACTGATCATCGGTGCCAGTGTCGATCAATATCGGGCCATTAAACCCACCATCCACCATTAACATGGTGGCATCATGCGGGCTCCAGTTTTCCTCTGGTCCCCAATAGGCCGTAAACTGCTTGCGGCCCCAGTTAGACTGGGTTGGATTGCAAATTGGCGCAAACGCTGACACGGACCGGAATCGATCAGGCAATGCCATCGCCATGGTCAACGCACCGTGGCCACCCATCGAATGACCCGTGATCGACTGACGGTCCATATCGATTGCGAAATTCTCGGCCAGCAGCGCAGGTAATTCATCCGTCACATAGGTCCACATTTTGAAATGCTTGTCCCAAGGGGCCTCAGTCGCGTCAATGTAAAACCCCGCGCCCTGCCCCAGATCAAAGGCATCGTCATTTGGCACATCATCACCGCGTGGGGACGTGTCAGGAAACACCAGCGCGATACCTTGTTCAGCGGCCCAAGCTTGTGCGCCCGCCTTAACCATCGCGTTCTCGTGGGTGCAGGTCAGACCCGACAGAAACCACAAAACCGGCACAGGGCCATGCTGGGCCTCTTCGGGCATGAACACCGCAAACATCATATCACAGGCGCAGGCAGTCGACGTATGCGAATACACACCTTGAGTGCCACCAAAGCAGCGGTTCTCGGAAATGGTAATCATGGCGCAGGCCCCTTAATGTTTCACCAATAGGGCTACCGCAGGTTTACAGACTTGTCACCCATGCGATCACAGCAGAGATCGTCAAAACGCTAAGCCCCGTTGATAACAAAATCGTCGCAGACACCCGCGCGGGGGCAACGCCGTAATGCTGGGCAAGGATATAAACGTTGCCAGCAACCGGCAGTGCGGCGGCGGTAATCATCACGCCTGCAGCATAGGGATTCACGTCAAACACCATCAACGCGGCCACAGCAACAGCAGCAGGATGCACGATCAGTTTGCAAAACGATAGCCAACCCGCGATCACCATGCGCTCGGCAGATTTGCTCGCCAGAGATGCACCAATTGCAAACAATGCACCAGGTGTGGCGGCACCACCTAATATCTCAAGAAACTCGTTCACAGGGACCGGAATGGGCACCGCCATTGACGAAACCAGCAGACCCAAACTGATCGACAAAATCATCGGGTTTTTCAACAATCCCAGCCCGACAGTGCGCAAAACACCAAACGACATGCGCCCGTCGCGGGACCCCGTGATCAAGATAACAACCAAGCTGCTGAACACAATTAGATCAACAGCCAGCACCATCATTACGGGGCCAATCGCCGCCTGCCCAAGCAGTAAGACAAGCATGGGAATGCCCAAAAATCCGACGTTACCGATAACAGCGCATTGGGCCTCTATCGCGGCCTCTGCCACAGATAATCCGCGCGTCATCGCAACCACAGTCGCCAGCAAATAGACCACCATCGTGCCCACCAAATACGCCCAAACAAATGGCCAGTCCAAAATCGCGGAAATCTCAAGATTGGCCGCAAACCGGAACAACATCGCCGACAGCGCAAAGTAAAACACGAATTTTGTGAGGAACGCCGTGGCCTCTGGGGTGAAAAACTTGGTGCGCCCCGCGCCATAGCCAACTGCGATCACAGCAAAAAATGGCAGTGTTTTCAGAAATATTTCAAGCACTTAGTCAAATGCGCCCGTGACACGGCCCAGCAACATAAACGCGCGGGCGGTGCGGGTTTCAGACAATGCGCTGATCTCTTCATCCGTCGCATTTGGCTCAAACGTAATCAGCGTCTGGTCAAAACGACGCAAGAAATGGTGCGCAGCATCGCGGTAAATCGTATCTTCGCGCATCCGGCCAGACGTCAAAGCAAGCGACGACCGATCCCGAATCCCACCCAATGACGCCATCGCACGACCCCGTTCACCATGCGCAAATCGGCGCCAGATTTCGGCGCGGGCGCAGTCGGGGCGCAGATCATCCATATAAATGCCGTCTTGCGACATCAGTGTCAGAATATCTTGTGCCGCTTGCACCAACTGGCGGGTATTGCGGTCTTTCAGGGCCAACCGTAGAGCGTTAAAGCCACGGGTGTCTTGCTCGTTATCAGGAAAGTTCAGTGCGCGGATCAAATCAGGGTTCGGCAGCGGCTGTGATATATCCTCAGCACTTGTGCCTAGCGCAAGTGTGGGCTGATCATCAGATGTTGTGGCTTGCACAGACGTGATCTTTAGCTTTTTCTCGACCGTCGGCTGCATGCCTCCAACGGGGCCAGCGCGGTTCTCGATATAGGTCTTGCGCATGCCATCAATGGCGGCCTGCAAGCGACCGGATTCTTCTTTCATGATCCGCGCGGACTGACTGGCAGCAGTCGCCACCCAGATCATCGCGACAGGCATGAATATCGCGATCAGGATCAGGATAAACCGCAAACTGTCAAAGCGATCAGCGACCGTTGATGTCGGCGGCAAAAAGTAGAAAAACGTCCCGACCAAGATCATCCAGCCAATGGATAAGACAAGCGCGATCACCTCTCCAGCAGAGCGGCCTTCCGTCGATTTAGTCTGTGGGCCTTGCGCCATGATGCCTGCCTTAGGTGTAACTAATACTTAAAATTTCGTAGCTGCGCACACCACCTGGGGTGCGCACCTCCACACTGTCGCCTTCGTCCTTACCAATTAAGGCACGCGCCAGCGGAGATTTGATATTCAGCAAGCCTTTTTCGATATTTGCCTCGTACTCGCCCACAATCTGATAGGTCTGTTCGACATCCGTATCTTCATCCACCAGCTTGACGTTTGCACCAAACTTAATTGTGCCAGAAAGCCGTGTCAGGTCGATGACATTCGCCAGCGAAATGATGCCCTCAAGTTCCTTAACGCGGCCCTCGATAAACGACTGCTTTTCCTTGGCGGAATGATACTCGGCGTTCTCGGACAGATCACCATGCTCGCGGGCCTCCGAAATGGCGCGGATAATCGCAGGGCGCTCAACAGACTTCAGTTGCTTTAGTTCAGCATCCAGCTTGTCAAAACCTGGCCTTGTCAGTGGTATCTTTTCCATGGCATTATCCTATCGCAGTACGGCGAAAACCTATTATCGCACGTTCATACCCTATTTGATTGGTTCAAAGTCAAGTGCAAGTGCTGTTTGGTGTCGCAGACGTAAGATTTGAAGCTGTGTCCTGATTGACCCCCTATCATCGGGTGGTTTATCTGTTGCGCAACAATATTTCGGGGCCACCCCCTATCCACCACAAAGGAAGCCACATGTCTGACATAGAACGCGAAACAATGGACTATGATGTTGTGATCGTTGGGGCGGGGCCTGCGGGGCTTTCTGCGGCGATCCGGCTCAAGCAATTAGACGCGGACCTTGAAGTCGTCGTGCTTGAAAAAGGCTCTGAAGTCGGGGCGCATATCCTATCGGGCGCAGTTCTGGACACATCCGGCATCGACGTGCTGATCCCCGATTGGAAAGCCAAAGGCGCACCAATTAACGTGCCTGTGAAACAAGACAACTTTTATATGTTGGGCGAATCCGGCAAAATCCGCATCCCAAATATCGTGATGCCGCCGCTGATGAACAACCACCACAATTACATCGTCTCCATGGGCAACGTCTGCCGCTGGATGGCCGAACAAGCAGAAGAGCTTGGCGTTGAAATCTTCCCCGGCATGGCCTGTTCCGAGCTGGTCTACGGCGACAACGATGAAATCAAAGGCGTCGTCGCTGGCGAGTTTGGCATAAACGCTGACGGCTCGCACGGGCCCAACTATGAACCGGGCATGGTCCTAAACGGCAAATACGTGTTCCTCTCCGAGGGCGTGCGCGGATCCCTGTCAAAGGAAGCCATCGAAAAATACGATCTGGCCGCCGACAGCGACGTGCAAAAATACGGCCTCGGCATGAAGGAAATCTGGGAAATCGACCCAGCCAAACATTCCGAGGGCACCGTGACCCACACCATGGGCTGGCCTTTGCAGGAATCCGGCGCAGGCGGCGGATCGTTCATCTATCACCTCGATAACAATCAGGTCTATGTCGGCTTTGTTGTGCACCTTGGCTACAAAAATCCGCACACATTCCCTTACATGGAATTCCAGCGGTTCAAACATCACCCGATGATTGCGGACCTGCTAAAAGGCGGCAAGCGGATCGCCTACGGCGCGCGCGCAATCACCGAGGGCGGCATGCAATCCATGCCAAAACTGACATTCCCCGGCGGCGCGCTTTTGGGCTGTTCGGCGGGCATGGTCAACGTGCCGCGGATCAAGGGCAACCATAACGCCATGCTATCGGGCATCGCCGCGGCGCAGGCCGCAAATGACGCGATCAAAGCAGGGCGCGCGGGCGACGAACTCACCACCTATTCCTATGCAGTTCGGGGCGGCGAAATTGGCAAAGACTTGTCTCGCGTGAAAAACGTCAAACCGCTGTGGTCTAAATATGGCCTTGCCGCATCGCTCGCTATCGGCGGCGCAGATATGTGGTTGCGCAACCTGACAGGCTGGTCACCGCTGAACCTATCTCACGATAAATCCGACGCCGAGGTAACGGGCCTTGCGGCTGATTACCCAGAAATCAAATACCCAAAACCGGACGGCAAATTGTCTTTTGATCGCCTGACCAACGTGGCCTTCAGCTTTACCAACCACGAAGAAAGCCAGCCCGCGCATTTGCACCTCAAAGACGCAAGCATCCCGATCGGGGTCAACCTGCCGAAATACGCAGAACCCGCACAGCGGTATTGCCCTGCGGGCGTTTACGAAGTGGTCGAAAAAGACGGCGAACAGCAGTTTGTCATCAACTTCCAAAACTGTGTGCATTGCAAAACCTGCGATATCAAAGACCCAAGCCAGAACATCAATTGGACAGTTCCCCAAGGGGGCGACGGGCCGAACTATCCGAACATGTAAAGCCGCTGAAATTGTCAAAGGGGTCGGTCCGCCGGCCCCTTTTTTGTGGCATATGCAAAACTTATACGAAACTTATACGATAATTACACTTGTTTAAGCGACATCTCGCGTCTGTGATCGGGTTCCAATTGCAGACAACCAGTGGGGCGCATAGGGTGGTCAAGTTACCGTCATATATGGGGTTTAAACATTGTCATTCCGCACCCGTTTTATTGCCTGCGCTATCTGCGCTTTGCTGCCCTTATCGGCTGTTACTGAACCCAAGGTAGGCTCCTATTTAGCCGCACGCCAAGCGGCGTTTGTAAACGACTTTGAAACCAGTGCGCGGTACTTTACCCAAGCCCTGATCGGCGATCCAGCCAACCCCTATCTTCTTGAAAATGCTATGGTTTCTTATGTCGCCCTTGGTGATTTTGCAGGCGCCAAGCCAATAGCAACAGTGATGAAGCAAAGTGGCATCAAAAGCCAAATGGCCCATATTGTTCTGAGCGTTGATGCCGCCATGCAAGACGACTGGGACACCGTGTTTTCGTTGCTCGAAAGCGGCCTCGGGATCGGTCCCCTTGTGGACGGTCTGACGCAAAGCTGGGGCTACGTCGGCAAGGGTCAGATGGCCGCCGCATTGGAAAGTTTTGACGCCCTGACAGAAACCGCCGGACTTGGAACTTATACGTTATATAACAAAGCCTTAGCGCTTTCCTACGTTGGTGATTTTGAAGGTGCGGACGCCATTTTTGCAGGCGCGCCACAAAACGGAATGCGCTACAATCGGCGCAGCGCAATCGCCCACGCACAGATCATGTCGCAGCTAAATCGCAACGCAGATGCACTGGCATTAATCGACGGCGTATTCGGCCCGCAAACCGACCCAACGTTGGTCAAAATGCGCGCCGTTTTAGCCACTGAAACCATGCTGCCATTCACCTATGTCCGCAGCGCCCAAGACGGTTTGTCAGAGGTCTATTTGATCGTCGCCCAAGCCCTGCTGCGCGACGGCAGTGACGACTACACATTGCGCTATGCCCGCGCCGCTGTCGCGCTCAGTGCGGCGAACACCGACGCCGTTTTACTGGCCGCTGATCTGCTTGAAAACCTTGGACAATACGATCTCGCGACGGCCACATATAGCACCGTCGCGCCGTCCGATCCAGCCCACCAATCCGCCGAAATCGGCAGGTCCGAAGCCCTCCGAAAAGCAGGCCGAACAGAGGCCGCCATTGAAACTCTGCGAGCCCTTGCGCGCACTTATCCAGAAATGCCCCGCGTACATGCCACAGCCGGTGATGCACACCGAGAAAATGGTGATTATGAGGCGGCGAAAACGAGTTATACTAAGGCGTTAACGCTGTATGACGACGCCGATCCGTTGCGGTGGTTCATCTATTATACTCGCGGTATCGCCTATCATACCCTTGACGATTGGCCCGCCGCAGAGGCCGATTTTCGGGCCGCCCTTGCGTTGCGTCCCGACCAACCTCAGGTGCTCAATTACCTTGGCTATTCGATGGTCGAGCTGGGCATCAACATGGAAGAAGCGCTTGGCATGATCGAACGCGCCATGGCCGCAGAACCGCAGAACGGCGCGATTGTGGACAGCCTTGGTTGGGTCTTGTTCCAACGCAGCGAATTTGATGCCGCTGTTGGCCACCTCGAAAACGCAGTGGCATTATTGCCGGTCGACCCGATCATCAACGATCATCTTGGGGACGCCTATTGGGCCGTTGGCCGCGTTATCGAAGCCGAATTTCAATGGAACCGTGCCCTATCATTTGACCCGTTAGAATCGGACGCAACACGCATCCGCCGCAAGCTTGAAATCGGTCTCAATGCCGTCTTGACTGAAGAGGGCGCCGCTCCGCTCGAGGTTGCCAGTGGCGACGATTAGGGGTTCCGCCCCAGCCAAGATAAACCTGACGCTTCATGTAACTGGACAGCGCACCGACGGCTATCATCTGCTCGACAGTTTGGTCGTGTTTGCCGACGTGTTCGACAAAATCACGGCAACAATTGCCCCCAACTTGCAGATCACCGTCAATGGACCGTTTTCCCAAGGCATCCCGGCGGATCACACAAATCTGGTGATGCGCGCAGCAACTGCGTTGCGCAAAGCCCGTCATGTGACCAAGGGCGCGCATCTGCAGCTGGAAAAGCACCTACCACATGCAGCTGGTATCGGCAGCGGATCGTCAGATGCAGCGGTAACTTTGGCCATGTTGACCAAACTGTGGGACGTAGAGCCACTGCCCCTAAACGCCCCCGAAGTTGTCGCACTTGGTGCTGACGTACCCGTGTGCCTGCAAGCCCCCGATCCGACTCATATGACGGGTATCGGTGAAGTCTTGTTGCCGGTCCCGATGCTTCCTGAATGCGCGCTCGTGCTGGTGAACCCGCGCGTGTCGGTCCCCACTGGCGCCGTATTTGATGGACTCGCAAGCAAGCGAAACCCATGCATGGGCACATTGCCAAAGGGTCTTGATTTCAATGGGTTCGCGTTGTGGTTGGCCGCCCAGCGCAACGATTTGGAACCACCGGCCCTTGCGATCGCACCCGAGGTCGACGCCGTGCTGAAAAAGCTTCGCAGCATGCCAAAAGTTGCGCACGCGGCGATGTCTGGGTCCGGTGCCACTTGTTACGGATTGGTCAGCAATCTTGCCGACGCCCGCCAAGTTGCGCGCGTTATTCAGGTGGCGCACATGGGCTGGTGGGTCGCGCCCGCAGCTGTGCTTTAACTGATCCGCTCGACCACGTAGTCGGCCAAATCTATCAACATTGATTTCAGGTCATGATCAGGGATCGGCACAAGCGCTGCCTTCGCTTTTTCAGCCCATTCAAGCGCAGTATCGCGGGTAGATCTCATGGCGCCGTGGCGGGCCAATATGGACATAGCGCGATCCAAATCGCCATCGTCTTGCTGCCCTTTTCCAATCGTCCGTTTCCAAAACGTGCGCTCATCTGCATCGCCAGCGGCGATTGCGCGGATCACAGGCAAAGTCAGTTTGCGTTCACGAAAATCATCGCCAACGTTTTTGCCGATGGCATCCTTGCCGCCGTAATCCAACAGGTCGTCGACAATTTGGAACGAAATACCAAGAGCATCGCCGTATGCGAACAACGCTTTCACTTTGTCCTCGCCGGCATCGGCAATTACGCCGCCGACTTGCATCGCCGCCGAAAAAAGGGCGGCAGTTTTGCCGCGCACGACCTTAAAATAGATCTCTTCAGTCGTCGCCAAATCGGCGGCGGCTGTAAGTTGCAGCACTTCGCCTTCGGCAATCGTCGCGGACGCGTTTGCAAGGATGTCCAAGACACGCAACGACCCTGTTTCAACCATCAACTGGAATGAGCGGGAAAACAGATAGTCACCAACCAGCACGCTGGATTGATTGTCCCACAACAGGTTCGCAGTAGGCCGCCCGCGCCGCTGATCGCTTTCGTCAACCACATCATCGTGCAGCAAGGTCGCGGTGTGAATGAATTCGACCGTCGCCGCCAAATGCACGTGGTAGGGCCCGTCGTAGCCACACAGCCGCGCCGCAGCCAGCGTCAGCATCGGGCGCAAGCGTTTGCCGCCTGCTTCGACCAAATGTGCGGTTACTTCTGGTATGCGCGGCGCATGCTCCGACGCCATCCGCGCACGGATCATGTCATTCACGGCGGCCATATCATCGGCCAACGCTGCAGCCAGACGTTCATGTGGTTTTGTTGCTACTGTATCAAGGCTCATCACGTTCATCCGACTGAGAATAGACAAAGACGCAAACGATGCTTACGTCGGTTATATGAAAGAACTATTGCGCACCAACGACCCGACTGTCATCGCCTTTGCGACCGCCCTTCTGGACGGGGAGGGTATAGCCTGCTTTCAATTCGACGTAAACATGAGCATCCTCGAAGGGTCCATAGGCATAATGCCGCGCCGTCTGATGGTGATTGACCGCGATTTATTCATAGCCGAGGCGGTTATGCGCGACAATGAAATTGATTTGGGCCGCTGATGGATACGACCACCGATGCATTTCTGAACGGGAAAGTGACCGCTGTTCAGCCTGCCAAGGGATACCGCGCTGGCGTTGACGCGGTTTTGCTTGCTGCCTGCGTGCCTGCCCGATCTGGCGAGAGTGTCCTAGAGCTTGGCTGCGGCGTTGGCGTGGCGTCACTCTGTCTGTCTGCGCGGGTGCCGAGCTTGGACATCACAGGGATTGAGGTGCAGCCCGATTATGCCGCCCTTGCGGTGGCTAACGGAGTGAATGCAATGATGGCCGACCTGCGCGCCCTGCCCGAGGAAGTTCGAAACACCCAGTATCATCACGTCATGGCCAACCCGCCATATTTTGATCGTGGCACGGGGTCGGCGGCGCCCAATACTGGCCGTGATATTGCGATGGCTGGTGACACCCCGCTGCGCGATTGGCTGGTTGTGGCGGCGAAACGACTGGCGCCCAAGGGGTATTTCACGCTGATCTTGCGGATTGAGCGCCTGCCAGAGGTATTAAGCCACCTGCAAGGGAGGCTTGGCTCAATCATTGTGCGGCCAATCTGCGCACGTGCAGGTCAGGAGCCACATCTGTTTCTATTGCAGGCCCGCCATTCGGGGCGCGCGCCGTTTCGGTTGCTGTCGCCATTGATCATACACGACAGTACTATGCATGATGCAGATCGCGAAAATTACACTGATCGCATTCGTGGGGTTTTGCGCAATGGGGATGCTTTGATCATCACGGATTAATGTTTCAGCAATCTTTTGCCGAGATCATGATGATACGCGCCAGATGCTGCAGTGCAACGTGACACGGGATTCTAAATGTGGTGCACTGAAGGTATTCGATTTCAAACCGAAGGAGGACGACCATGAGCGTAAGTTCACACGTGCAGGAACTGAAGAAGAAACACCAAAACCTCTCGGAAACGGTGGAGGTCATGCAACGCAGCCCCGCCACAGATGGTGCAAAAATTGCCCAGATGAAAAAACAAAAACTGATGTTGAAAGAAGAAATCGGTCGCTTGTCGCCGCAATAGCGGACAACCAGGATTGCGATACGAAAAAGGGCCGGAAAAACCGGCCCTTATTTTTTGTCTAAACTCGCGCGGCTTAGACCATGTATTGGCCACCGTTTGCGGTAAGTGTGGAGCCAGTGACAAAGCCCGCATCGTCGGACGCAAGGAACAGCACAGCGCGTGCAATTTCAGATGCTTCACCCAAACGACCCACAGGAATCTGCGGCAGGATCACTTCATTCATCACTTTATCCGGAATAGTGCTCATCATTTCGGTGTTGATGTAGCCGGGCGCGATCACGTTAACGGTGATGCCCGCGCGCGCGCCTTCTTGGGCCAATGACTTGGTAAAGCCGATATCACCAGCCTTTGCCGCGGCATAGTTGGCTTGCGCGAACTGACCTTTTTGACCGTTAATCGACGAAATCGTAATAATACGACCAAATTTACGTGCGCGCATGCCAGGCCAAACAGGATGGGTCATGTTGAACACGCCAGTCAGGTTGGTACCGATGACTTCGGACCACTGCTCTGGCTTCATTTTGTGGAACGGGGCGTCGCGGGTGATGCCTGCGTTATTCACGAGAACCTCTACAGGGCCAAGGTCAGCCTCGATCTGCGCGATACCAGCGGCACAGGCGTCGTAATCAGCAACATCCCATTTGTAGGTCTTAATACCTGTTTCAGCAGTGAAGGCGGCGGCTTTTTCATCGTTGCCAGCATAGGTGGCGGCAACGGAATAACCGGCATCTTTCAAAGCAGTTGAGATAGCGGCGCCAATACCGCGCGATCCGCCAGTGACGATTGCGACACGAGACATAGAATTCTCCTTTTGGAAATTTACGTTGTAATGTTATTAGGATAGGGAGATCAGACACGCAAGATTATTGCGTGTCTGATTCCAAATATTATGGACGTTCAACGCAAAGGGCGACGCCCATGCCGCCGCCGATGCACAGTGTCGCGATGCCTTTTTTCGCGTCGCGGCGCTTCATTTCGAACAACAGCGTGTTCAGAACGCGGCAACCGGATGCGCCGATGGGGTGACCGATTGCAATTGCGCCGCCGTTGACGTTCACAATTGCAGGGTCCCAGCCCATTTCTTTGTTCACTGCACAGGCTTGGGCTGCGAATGCTTCGTTGGCTTCGATAAGGTCCAGATCATCGACGGACCAGCCTGCTTTTGCCAGCGCCTTGCGGGACGCCATGACAGGGCCGACACCCATGATAGACGGGTCCAAACCAGCGGTCGCATAGGATGCGATGCGCGCGAGCGGCTCGATGCCGCGCTTTTCAGCCTCATCCGCAGACATCAGCAATGTCGCCGCAGCGCCATCATTCAAGCCAGATGCGTTGGCGGCCGTCACAGAGCCTTCTTTTGCAAAAGCGGGGCGCATTTTTGCCATCGCTTCAATGGTTGCGCCGTGGCGGATGTATTCGTCTTGGTCAACAATGATGTCGCCCTTGCGGGTCTTGACGGTAAAGGCTGCAATTTCGTCAGCGAACTTGCCTGCCTTTTGTGCGGCTTCGGCTTTGTTCTGGGACGCTACTGCAAATGCGTCCTGCATATCGCGCGAAATTTCCCACTGGTTGGCGACGTTTTCAGCCGTTTGACCCATGTGGTAGCCGTTGAATGCATCCCACAGACCATCGCGGATCATCGTGTCGATGTATTTCATGTCGCCCATTTTATGGCCAGCCCGCAGGTTGGCTGCGTGCGGCGACAGTGTCATGTTTTCCTGCCCACCAGCGGCAACAATAGACGCATCACCCAATTGGATGTGCTGCGCACCAAGCGCAACAGCACGTAGGCCGGACCCACAAACCTGATTGATCGACCAAGCAGATCCCTCGACCGGCAGGCCCGCATTGATATGCGCCTGACGTGCAGGGTTTTGGCCTTGGGCCGCGGTCAATACCTGACCCAAAATCGTCTCAGATACGTCTGCTTTGTCGATACCGGCACGGGCAACAACGGCCTCGAGCACGGCTGAACCCAAATCGTGGGCAGGCGTGTTCGCAAAGGCGCCGCCAAAACTACCGACAGCAGTCCGTGCAGCAGAGGCGATTACAACATTGGTCATGGGGATGGTCCTTTTGAGATAAACGTCAAAAGACAGACCGGAGCGGCGCAAAGCCAGACGTGGCGCGCAGACCCCGTCCTGCCGCTCGTACTCTTATTACCTATTGCACAAAAATAGCGCAACATTATTTCTGCATGAGCGAAGAAATCCGTGCAGCTGCAGCATTTCTAATAAAGATCGAACTTTGGCACGCCATATAGATAGCCTTGCAAACATTCGGCGCCCATTTGTGAAAGAATTTCCGCATCTCGCTGTGTTTCAACGCCGTCGGCGATCACAAGCATCTCGAACTGTTGGGCGACAGTGATCAAAGCCTCCGTCAGGACTTGATTGTCAGGGTCGTCCGCAATCCCGTGAACGAATCCTTTGTCGATTTTAACGAGGTCAAAAAAGAAATCTTTTAGGTGTCGAAATGCCATCAGCCCAGCGCCGAACCCATCAAGCGCAAACGCGATTCCGCGCGGTTGCATCTCGGCCATAAATCGGATCACAATTTCATGCAGCAACATCGCCGATGTTTCGCTGATTTCAAATATAAGCCGGTTGCCGATCGCAGATTTTTCTGCAAGCCCTGCCTCCAGTACGCGGCGCCACTGCCCGTCACTAATTGAACGCGCAGATAAGTTTATCGACAGCCGCAACTGTGGGTTTTGGCGCAACTGTCGGAACGCCAAATCGAGCGTGGCGCAATCGACTTGGCGACCAAGATCGGTTTGTTCAATCACAGGCATAAAATGCGCAGCAGGGATCACGCGCACAGCGGGATCCATGACCCGAATTAACCCCTCGTAAAATGCGATCCGCCCATTGGGTCCAGCGGTAACAATTGGCTGAAATGCAAGCCGCACCCGCTTGGACGCCAATGCCTCGCGGACAAGGTTCAGCACATCCGCATCTCGGCTGGCCATTGCAAAGTGCAACGGATCAAGCAAAGCCGCATCATCAAGCGCGTCATTGATCTGGGCAATTGTCATCTATCACCGTCCTTTGAGGGTTCACTCACTTTGCGGTCCATCCACCTAATGGCTGGTTAAGGTCTAGCAATTTCATAAAATCGGAATGATTATCTGGGCTATGGAACATCGCTGCGGTTGGGCTGGTCCCGAACAGATTTATATTGATTATCACGACACCGAATGGGGCGTGCCTGAATACGACAGCCGCGCGTTGTGGGAAAAGCTGATCCTAGACGGATTTCAAGCCGGGCTTAGCTGGATTACGATTTTGAAAAAGCGCGATAATTTCCGCGCAGCATTTGCAGGATTCGATCCCAATATTATTGCCAGTTGGGGCGACGATGAGATCGCAACACTGTTGCAAAACGCGGGTATCATTCGCCATCGCGGCAAAATTGCAGCCACAATAACAAATGCGCAGGCTTGGCAACGCATTGAAGCCGCACGAGGCTTCGATAATTTTCTGTGGGATTACGTGAATGGCTATCCGTTGCAGGCCACTTTGGATGACAGGTCCGCCATGCCCACGCAGTCGGCACTGTCTTTGCAGATATCAAAGGACCTTAAGAAAGCTGGGTTCAAGTTTTGCGGCCCAACGATCGTTTATGCATTCATGGAAGCCTGCGGATTGATCAACAACCACACGACCAATTGCCCGCGCCACGAACCGTGCCGTGATATGGCGCGCCTACCACCGGCTTAGCGCATCCTCGTCGACATCCTTGGCAGCGACCCACGTGCTACCGTCTGCTGTCGTTTCTTTCTTCCAGAATGGCGCCCGCGATTTCAGGTAGTCCATTAAGAAATCAGCGGCGGCAAAGGCGTCAGCACGGTGCGCTGATTTCGTCGCTACCATCATAATCGGGGCCCCAACAACCAGGCGCCCAAAGCGGTGGATCACAAGCACATCCTGCAATTCCCAGCGCGCCATCGCGTCATCAACGATTGCCTGAATAGCGCGTTCGGTCATGCCGGAATAATGCTCAATCTCCATCGCGGCCAATGTCCCATCGGTGTCACGCACGATTCCAGTAAAGCTGACAATCGCGCCCACGCCGTCACCGGTTGAAAATGCGTTCAGCTCTGCACCGGCATCAAATGCGGCATCTTGCACGCGGACAGACATCAACCGCCCGTCATCGGCGGAAAAAATGCGACTTCACGAACACCCGCAAGCGGGGCAGAAAAGTCAGCCAATTCTTGGTCCAAGGCAACACGCAATGCGGACACATCCGCAAACGCGGCGGCGTAACGATCTTCGCGAGCAGATAGTTCTGCAACCAAATCGGACACGGTTTCCGCAGTTGTTTGGACGTCTTCAAACGGGACTCCGATCCGTTCACGGACCCATGCGAAATACATGACATTCACGGGGCGTCACGCAGATACGGCAGCGATTTTCCGAAATAATCAGCGCCGCTAAGCACTGTCAAAACCATCGCGATCCACAATAGGCCAATACCCAGATACCAGCTGATCTCCGCGCCCAATTCCAGGGTACGTAGGCCTAATACATCGCCATTGGTGCGGTCGATCAGATAATGTTCAAACGCGCCTTTTGCGAACAAGACAGAAATTGCAGCCATCTGGACCGTGGTCTTCCATTTGGCCAAATTGGTGACTTTCAATAGCCCAGCCGTTTCGCCCAAAAATTCGCGCAGGCCAGATACAAATACCTCACGGAAAATGATCAATACTGCTGGCAACAAAATCCATGGGTTCATGCCAGAGAAACCGGTGATGACGACCAGCGCAATGATTACCATCGCCTTGTCAGCAATCGGGTCCATCATGGCGCCAAATTTGCTTTCTTGTTTCCAAGCGCGGGCCAAATAACCATCTAGAAAATCAGTAAACGCCGCCACGACGAATAAAATAAGCGCAAACCAATCAGCCAGTGGACGGTGAAAATACAAAAACATAATCGCCACGCCGGGGGCTGCGATCAGACGCAAGAGCGTCAGGATATTAGGGATATTCCAATTCATGTGACCACACTACTCGTTCGCTGATTAAGTGAAAAGATGCTGTTTTTTCTGAGCACAAATATGTCCGCCGGAGGCACCTGCCCTCGCGCCCACCTCAACCGTTCTCGTGAAAGTAGTCATAGATCGTCTGGGCCATGTTTGCGGACACCCCTACGACGGCCTTGAGATCTGCCAGATTGGCGCGCGCCACCGCCTTAGCGGAGCCAAAATGTGCAAGAAGTGCGCGTTTTCGCGTTGCCCCGACACCTGGTACATCATCCAACGGGGTTGCCCCAATCGCCTTGGACCGCTTGGCGCGGTGGGTCCCGATGGCAAAGCGGTGTACCTCATCGCGCATCCGTTGAATAAAATATAAAACGGGGTCGTTGTGACGCAGCGCAAAGATGGGTTTGCCAGTGCGGTAAAACACTTCTTTGCCGGCGTCGCGGTCTTCCCCCTTGGCCACACCGACCATTGGCACGTCACCAACCCCCAAGGCTTCCATGATCTCGCGCACAGAGCTGACTTGCCCTGCGCCGCCATCGATCAGCAACAGATCAGGCCACATGCCAGACGTGCGGTCACGATCTTCTTTTAGCAAGCGCTGGAACCTGCGGGTCATGACCTCTTTCATCATGCCAAAGTCATCACCGGGCGTGATGTCGTCGCCTTTGATGTTGAACTTGCGGTATTGGTTTTTTTCGAACCCTTCAGGGCCCGCGACGATCATCGCTCCGACAGCAAAGGCGCCTTGGATGTGGCTGTTGTCATATGCTTCGATCCGCTGGGGCGGCGCTGGCAAATCAAATGCCTCGGCCAATCCCTTAAGCAGGCGGCCCTGCGTGGCAGTCTCTGACATTTTGCGTGCAAGGCTTTCGCGGGCATTGCGCAGCGCGCCCTGCACCAGTTCGGCTTTTTCACCGCGTTGCGGCACAATAACCTCGACCTTGCGGCCCGCCTTTTCAGCCAAGGCTGCGGTCATCAGATCCTCATTGTCCAAACCGTGGCTGATGATCACCGCACGCGGCGGTTCGCGGTCGGAATAGAACTGGCCGACAAAGGCTTCCATGACTTCGGACGCATCCTCATCGCCGCTGATACGTGGGTAGTAATCGTGATTACCCCAGTTTTGATTGGCCCGAATAAAGAACACCTGCACGCAGGCTTGCCCGCCGTCGATATGCAGGCCAATGACATCAGCTTCGGCCGTGGCCGCAGGGTTAATCCCTTGCGCCGTCTGAACTTGGGTCAACGCCTTGATCCGGTCGCGCAGTGCAGCGGCGCGCTCGAACTCCAATTCCTCAGAAGCTGCTGCCATTTGGGCAGCTAACGTTTCTTGGATACCCTTAGTTTTACCCTGCAAAAATAGTTCTGCGCCACGGACGGTCGCAGCATAATCATCCTTGGAGATAAGCCCGACACACGGGCCAGAGCACCGCTTAATCTGATACTGCAAACATGGACGGGTGCGCGTTTCAAAGTCGCTGTTGGCGCAGTTGCGCAGCAAAAATACCCGCTGCAATTGGTTGAGCGTCCGGTTCACCGCACCCGCGCTGGCAAAGGGGCCATGATAGCTGCCCTTTTCCTTTTTTCCACCGCGATGTTTTTTAATCTGCGGGTAATCGTGCAATTTGGTAACGATGATATTGGGGAATGATTTATCGTCGCGCAGCAATACGTTGTACTTTGGCTTTAGCTGTTTGATGAGGTTCTGTTCTAACAGCAGCGCCTCGGTCTCGGTCCGCGTTGTGAGGAACATCATCGTAGACGTTTCCAAGATCATGCGCGTAATTCGACCAGAATGATTGTTCGGGCGGGCATAGTTGCTGACCCGCGCTCGTAAGTTCCGCGCCTTACCAACATACAGAACGCGGCTTTCGGCATCCAGCATTCGGTAAACACCCGGCGAGGAATCAAGCGTGCGCAAATACGCCGTGATACGGGCATATCCTGTCAGCTGTGGTTCATCTTTGGCGGTGTTCATCTTGTGGCCTGCTGATTCTGTCTGCACTGCAATGGTAGCGGTCCCGGATCAAGAGAAAAGGCATCCACCATTTCTGTGGATAAGCCAGTGGGTAAAACCGTAGGAGCAGCAATTTATTCTTGTATTTAACGCCCCTCACCTGTCTGCCTATTTTTTAGGCACATTGTTATCCATTTGATTTTACTCAATAAAATTATCATTAATTTGCAAGTCATTGAAAACACTAATGTATTTTAAACGAAATGTGACACCGCGCGATCACAGTGTACAACTTTGCCGTTGCGTTACTCTACTCCCAGTACATCGGGGGTTTGCCAGCCGAGGTGCTGCCCCCCATCAATCGCAAGCATTTGCCCAGTCACAGCAGGTGCATCCAAGAAATAACCTAGGGCCGCGATGATATCTGATGGGTTTGCACCACGTTCCAAAATCGTGGCTTTGCGTTGTCCATCGAAGTGAGTTTTGCTTTGACGGTGCCCCTGCAACGTTGGCCCCGGACCAATCCCGTTGACCCGCACATGTGGCGCGAGGGCCTGTGCTGCCGTCTGTGTGAAGGCCCACAACCCCATTTTCGCAATGGTATAGGTCATGAATTCTGGCGTCAGATTGTGCACGCGCTGATCCAGCATATTGATCACCAACGACGACGCCACGGGCTCTCCGGCGGCATCGTCAATCGCATCAGGCGCCTGTGCTGCCAAGGCTTGGGTCAACACGAAAGGCGCGCGCAGGTTCGACCCAATGTGGCGATCCCAGTTGGCCCGACTGGCGGTTTCGATATTGTCATATTCAAAGATCGACGCGTTGTTGACCAACACTGTGATTGGTCCACCCAGCGCCGCAACCGCCGCTGGCAGCAAGGCCTGTGTTGCGTCCTCGTCCAGTAGATCAGCATGAAGAGCGACCGCCGTCCGGCCCATTGCTTGCAGTTGCGCGACAGTATCTGCAGCGCCATCTGACGACCCTGCATAGTGTACGGCCACGTCATAGCCACGCGCACCCAGATACAGCGCCATTGCTTGACCCAGACGTGCGCCCGCTCCTGTGACAAGCGCCTGCATCAGATCAACACAACTGCTAGATACGTGAGGTACAATGCGGTCAGCGCAATCCCCCAGATCCGGTTGATATCGACTCTAAAGAACACGAACGGAACCAAAATAAGCGACGCCGTAAGCATCACCCAAAGATCAAACGACAAAAACTGCGGGTCAACTGGGATGTTCCCAACTAGGCTGGCTACCCCCATGATTCCCAGAAGGTTGAACATGTTTGACCCGATCACATTGCCCAGCGCCACATCCGCTTGACGGCGTAGGGCGGCCATCACGGTTGTTGCCAGTTCTGGCAGAGACGTTCCGATCGCAACCAACGTCAAACCAATCACGGTTTCCGAAATTCCAAACGTGAGCGCGATGCTTGTCGATCCATCGACCAACAGGCTCGCACCCAGTGGCAGGCCGATCATGCCAAGAACCAAGAATAGCGCGATTTTGGGCCAGCCTAAAGTTGGGTCCGCCCCTTCGATTTCATTATCGCAGGTCATAGCCGCCTTGCGGTGTTTGTTGGCTGCACAAGCTGCGTAAAACAACATTGCGGCCAATGCTGTCAGCAAGATCACACCAGTGACCCATGTGAACGGCCCATAGAAACACAGCACAATGAACAGTCCAGTGGCCGCGATCATCTGGAGGTAGCTGTTGCGCGTGTCACATTCGCTGGTGTGCATCGTGGCCAATAACGCTGGCACACCCAAAACAAGCAGCACATTGGCTGTATTCGATCCGACCACATTGCCCAGCGCCAGACCTGGCACATCGTCCATAATTGCTTGGATCGAGATAAGGAGTTCCGGCGCAGAAGTCCCAAACGCCACAATGGTCAAGGATACAATTAACGCAGGCACACCTAACCGCAACGACAGATTGACCGCTCCTTTGACAAGGCTGTCACCTGCCAAAAGCAAGATCACAAGGCCAATGCCTACATAAACCCAATCCATTACTTACGTCCCTTTTTACAGGCGCAGGGGCCTTTGCCTATCTTAAATCGTCCGCAGGATTTACACTTGGCCGCTGCCAATCTTGCTTGTCCTGGGAACTGCCATTTCCCAAACATTGCCAGCACCGCCATAGAGACGAGGAATAGGGTAATGACTTTGAACAGCATCTAGAGGCCAAACCGCGCAAATGCGGCGCGGTCTTCGACGGATGCAATTGCATCGTCAATCACACGCGCCCCGAAACGGGAAATCAGCCCGCGTTTCATGCCGTAGCGGCGGAATTTCACTTTGTTGCCGAAGCGGGATTTCAGTGTCGGAGCCAGATGGCCGATGCCATCGATGAGCCCCTGATCGAAACCTTTCTGGCCTATGAATACCTCGCCTGTGAACAGGTCTGGATTGTCGGCCAGCTTGTCCCCACGCCGCGATTTTACATAGTCAATGAACGTCGTATGCAGGTCTTCCAACAGACCGCGCAGGCGCTTGACGTCAGCTGAGCTTTCTTTCTTGAACGGGTCCAGCATGGATTTGGATTTACCTGCCGTATAAACGCGCCGCTCCACGCCGTATCTCTCAATCGCGTCCTGCAAGCCAAAGCCCGCGCTGATCACGCCAATGGACCCTGTGATTGAACAGCTATCGACGAAAATTTCGTCTGCGGCACATGCCAGCCAGTAGCCACCGGATGCCGCGACGTCTTCGACAAAGGCAAAGACAGGTATTTGTTTTTCATCGGCCAAACGGCGAATGCGCGCTGCGATAAGCGATGATTGCACCGGGCTGCCACCGGGGCAGTTTATTTCCAACGCAACCGCCGCAGGTTTACCCTTGGAAAATGCTTTTTCCAGAACAGGTGCGAGGCTGGTATCATCAAGCCCGCGACCACCATTTGTGATCGCCCCTTGCAGTCGGACAACGGCGACAAAGGGTTCGGATTTCATAAACGGAATATATTTTTTCATACCTTACCATTTAGTATGTGAAAGCCTGGGCAACAAGGCGTCACTGACGGATCCGCCAACCAGTACGGAAAATCCACCAAATCGCCACCAGACAAGCACCTGTAAAAAACGCGATCGCCGCCAGCGACAGCCCGATTGACACGTCTGCTGTTCCAAAGAACGACCAGCGGAAACCGCTTATCAGATAAACGACTGGATTGAACATTGTGATGGTCTGCCAGACCGGAGGTAGCATCGTGACCGAGTAGAACGATCCACCAAGGAAAACGAGTGGCGTGATGATCAGCAATGGAATCAATTGGAGCTGTTCAAAGTTCCCCGCCCAGATGCCAATAATAAACCCAAGCAGCGAAAAACTGATACAGGTCAGCACAAGGAATGCGATCATCGCAAACGGATGCGCGATGGTGATGTCCACAAAGAAGAACGCAGTTATCAGGATGATTATGCCGATAAACAGCGATTTTGTGGCCGCCGCCCCGACATAGCCCAATGTGATTTCCAAAAAGTTGACGGGCGCAGATAGCAACTCGTAAATCGTGCCCATGAATTTCGGAAAATAGATGCCAAAGGATGCGTTGCTGGTCGCTTGGGTCATCACCGACAACATGATCAAGCCGGGCACAATGAAGGCGCCGTAGCTGATGCCCTCAACCTCTTGGATGCGGCTACCGATGGCCGTGCCGAAAACGACGAAATACAGCGATGTCGACAAGACAGGCGATACCAATGACTGGGTGATTGTGCGGAAAAAGCGGGCCATCTCAAATCGATAGATTGATGCCACTGCGGTAAAATTCATGCTGTTTCCTTTACTAGACCTACAAAGATGTCTTCAAGACTGCTTTGACGGGTTTGCATGTCGGCCATTTGCAGGCCCGCCTTTTGCAGATCGTTGAGCAACGTGGTGATGCCTGTCCGCTCACCCTTAGTGTCGTAGGTATAGATCAACGACGCGCCCTCGGGACCGATTTCAAGACTATATGCAGCAAGCGCGGCGGGTATTTCAATCACTGGCACAGCAAGGTCAACGACCAACTGCTTTTTACCCATCTGCGCCATCATTTCGGCCTTGTCTTGGATTAGCAGAATTTCACCCTTGGAAATAATGCCAACGCGGTCAGCGATGGCTTCGGCTTCTTCAATGTAATGCGTGGTCAGAATGATAGTCACGCCATCGGCCTTTAGATCGGCAACCACATTCCACATATCTTTGCGCAGCTCCACATCGACGCCAGCGGTCGGTTCGTCAAGGAACAACACGCGGGGTTCATGGGACAACGCCTTGGCGATCAAGACACGGCGCTTCATGCCGCCAGACAGCATCATGATTTTGCTGTCTTTTTTATCGTGCAAGGACAGCTTTTTAAGGATGTTCTCAAGATATGCATCATTGCGTGGCTTGCCGAACAGCCCTCGCGAAAACCGCACCGTGTTCATCACTGTCTCAAACGGTTCGAGGTTAATTTCCTGCGGAACAAGGCCGATAAGATTGCGCGCGCCGCGAAAGTCGGCCTGCGTGTCGAAACCACCGACAACGACGGCGCCAGAGGTCGGAACAGTGATACCGCAAATGGTCGAAATCAGCGTTGTTTTGCCCGCGCCGTTTGGCCCCAGCAGCGCCAATATCTCACCTTCTTCAATTTCCAGATTGACGCTTTTGAGTGCTTCAAACCCGTCAGCATAAGCCTTGCGCAATGATAGCACCGATACGATTGACGACATCAAGATCTCCTAAATTTGAGCAAACATTAGAGCGGGCGCAGAGGAAGTAAAAGGGCTTCAACCCATTCGGGAAGCCATATCAAGCATCCGACACGAAAAGCCCCACTCATTATCGTACCAACCAAACACGCGCAGAAGCCCTTGGGCGGTCACGCGGGTTTCTGGCAGCGACACAATTAGACTCTCTGACCGTGCGCGCAGGTCGGATGACACCAGCGGCTTGGTCGTGCAACCGATAATTGGGCCCGGGCTGGACAGCACCGCGATCACCTCGTCGCGCGTCACGGATCGACCAAGTGTCACGGTTAAATCAACAGCAGACACCGATGCGACAGGCACGCGAACAGCAGCCCCCTCAATCCGACCGGCAATATCCGGCAAGACGTGGTCCAACAGACGCATCGCACTGGTCGTAGTGGGCACCATCGACATGGCGGCGGCGCGGCTGCGCATCATATCGCCACGGGGCGCGTCAATTGTGGGCTGACTGCCGGTGTAGCAATGGATCGTGGTCATCCAGCCGGTTTTAACCCCCCAAGTATCATCCAGCAGGCGCACCAGCGGGGCCAGCGCGTTAGTTGTGCATGACGCGTTGCTGACGATAGCCTGATCGCCGAGGGCGGAATCATTCGCCCCCATGACAACGGTGACATCTGCGGCATCGGACGGACCCGATATCAGGACGCGGCGTGCGCCAGCGTGCAAAGGACGCTCCGCAATATCGCGTGCATCTGCCTTGCCAGTACATTCGAGAAACAGGTCAACACCAGTTAGATCCAGCGTGCTCGCATCTGGGGTTCGATGCATTGGAACAGCGATGCCATTCACGTGCAGCGCATTGCTGCCCAACCGAACGTCGCCTGCAAACGGGCCAAACACGCTGTCGTATTCGAACAGATGCGCACAAAGGTCGGGGGCGGCGATGTCATTGATCCCGACGATTTGCAGATCCGGCCATCCGCCACCAGCCCATGCACGCAGAACAGTCCGACCAATCCGGCCAAAACCATTTATGAAAACGCGGGTCACAGCTCTCCAGCCTCTTCGAGAACTTTGCGGGCCGCGCGGAAGCATTCAAGCGCCTGCGGAACCCCACAGTAGATCGCAATAACGTGGATCGTTGCGCGGATTTCATCTTTGGTCACCCCGTTGGACAGCGCACCGCGACAGTGCAATTCCCATTCGGTCATCTTACCCAGCGCACCAATCATCGACAGGTTCATCAGGCTGCGCGTCTTGGCATCCAGCGCATCATCACCCCAGCCAAACCCCCAACACCATGCGGTCATGGCATGCTGAAAAGGACGTGTGAAATCATCCGCAGCAGCGAGATTTCTGTCCACGTATTCAGCACCCAATGTGGCACTTCGCTGTTCCAACCCTTTGAGAAACAGATCTTCGTCAAAATTGTCGGGCATCGCTAAGCTCCTTGCAAATCATCATCAAAAAAAACTTTGCATGGGCTAGACGTCTTTTGCCAGCCCTATATGGCCCAATGAACAAATGAACAAATGAACAAAGATATTGCGGTGGCAGCGGCGGTGCTAGCGGCTGTTGGGAGAGGTCGTAATTTGTTGGCCATTCCTCTGCGTTTACTTATCAATCTAGTTTTTGCGCCTGGCCCCGTTTTGGTAGCGTCCATAGTCCTATCGTTATTGGCGCTTTGGCGCGTCCCTGCAAAAATCGACCTACAAAACCTAAAATTCGGAATGGCTGGGTTGGTCATCGGAACAGCATTGGCTGGTACTGTGGCCTTTGTTATCGACAGCGGCCCGCGATCGCATTGCGTTCCAAGGTCTGCTAGCACGTATATGTTGGGTTGGTTTGGGGCTGCGCGATAAACTGGGTCTGGCCTTTAACGAAATGGTCCGCACTTGGGAGCTTAGCGCGCCTGTCGTGATTGGGTGTGACCATCTGGACCGGGCTCTGTGGCATCGCCCAACCGCGAGACAGAGGCAATGAAAGACGGGTCTGACTCGGTGTCTTACTGGCCACTGCTGATCGCGATGCTGCACGTCGCAGGCGGGGCGACATGGGTGTCGCTGCATCATGGTGGCGGCGTTGGCATGGGGTTTTCGCAGCATTCGGGCATGGTCATTTGTTGTTGTGGCACAGCGGATCCAGACCTCCGCATCAAGAACGTCTTGTGAAATGATCCCGCAATGGGCGTCACGCTGATGCAGGTTACAAAGAGCACTGGCCTGCGCTCGTGAGAAGGGTTGAAATTGCCTGACATTTTGGGGCGGCAATCAGGCGCTTCTCAATAGCGCTTGGCAGCTCACGGCGGTCGATCGCAATGGAAAGTGGACTCAAAATTTCCTTCCTATTCAAACAGAAGATTTGTGATGCTAACGCCCTACCCCCAGAGAATTCAGGATTGGGCAATCGGGTCGATCATCTCCCGCACATGCGTCGACCAAATGGGTCAAGGTTTCACGCATATCATTCAGGTCAGAAATCTTCTGCTCAATCTGACTAAGGTGATCCCTTGCAATGGCTTTTACATCCGCGCTGGACCGACCTTGATCCTCATAAAGTTGCAGCAGGATGCGGCAGTCTTCGATACTAAAGCCCAACGCCCGTGATCGCGCAAGAAACGTCAACTTATGCAGTTCTTGCTGCCGGAATGCGCGGTAACCATTGGTGTCGCGCAGCGGTTTAATAAGGCCGATATCTTCGTAATATCGAATGGTTTTGGCTGGCAGGCCCGCTCTAGTCGAAACTTCTCCAATGTTCATGATGTCACTCCCATAGGGTGAAGATATGTTTGGATTGGCGTTATTTTTGTATCACGCATTGCGGGCCTTATGCGCCGAAGCCGCAGGGCATTTGACACAACAAAGACGGACGACATCGCCATGGCTCCGGCGGCCAACATCGGCGACAACAGCGTGCCAGTAATCGGGTATAATACCCCCGCCGCGACAGGGATCAGCGCCGCATTATACGCAAAGGCCCAAAATAGGTTTTGCCAGATGTTGCGGATCGTCGCCTTACTGACGTTAATAGCATTTACCACACCTACCAAATCGCCGGACATCAGGACCACATCCGCAGCCTCGATTGCGACATCTGTGCCGGTGCCGATAGCAATCCCTGTGTCCGCGATCGCGAGCGCCGGCGCGTCGTTAATCCCGTCACCAACAAAAGCGACGTTGCCATAAGTTGTACGCAGGGTTTCAAGTGCGGCTACTTTCCCGTCTGGCAGGACCTCGGCCACAACGTGTTTGATGCCAAGTTCGCGCGCAATTGAATGGGCCGTGATTTTGTTGTCACCGGTGATCATCGCGACCGTCAAGCCCAGCGCGTGCAAGGCTGCAATCGCGTCGCTGGTTGACGGCTTGATTGGGTCCGATACGCCAATCGCCGCAACAATCTGTCCGTCGATGGCTGCAAACAGTGGGGTCGCGCCAGTGTCCGCAAGCGTGTCACCAACGACTTTGAGCGCACCCAAGTCGATCCCTTCCTGAAGCATGAAACGATCTGCGCCAACCAGCACGGTTTTACCTTGGACCACGCCGCGTGCACCCATGCCAGTAACTGTGTTGAAATCAGATACGGCAGGTAAGTCAGCTCCCCCTTCTGCGCGCACGATTGCGCCCGCGATGGGGTGTTCCGATTGTGCTTCGACTGCGGCGATGATCGGTAATACGTCTGCACGCGCCCATCCGTCGGCCAAAGTGAACGTCGTCAACTCTGGTGCACCTGCGGTCAACGTGCCAGTTTTATCCAGCGCTATAACTTTGGTTTCTTGCAGGCCTTGCAGCGCGTCACCCTTGCGGAACAATACGCCCATTTCTGCGGCACGTCCTGTCCCAACCATAATAGACGTGGGCGTTGCTAATCCCATCGCACAGGGGCAGGCGATAATAAGAACCGACACGCCCGATACAAGCGCCAACCCCAAGGCAGGGTCAGGGCCAAAGACCAACCACGTCAACACGGTGACAACCGTCAATCCCATGACAATCGGCACAAATACACTTGTGATCCGGTCCACAAGCGACTGGATCGGCAGTTTGGTTCCTTGGGCATCTTCGACCATGCAAATGATCTGGGACAATACCGTATCTGCGCCAACAGCAGTTGCGCGGTAGGTCAGCGCACCAGTTGCATTGACAGTTCCACCTATGACGGTGTCGTCCGCAGTCTTGGATACGGGGACGGGTTCCCCACTGATCATGCTTTCATCAATAAATGTCTGACCAGACAGAACCACTCCATCGACAGCCACGCGTGCACCGGGGCGTAGGTGTACCGTGTCCCCTGTCAAAACATCCACCAAAGGAACCTCCATGACTGCCCCATCTCGGTCGACCAGTGCAGTCGCAGGCTGCAAGCCAACAAGGCGTTGAATAGCGGCGCCTGTGCGTCCTTTTGCACGCGCCTCTAGCCAGCGACCCAACAATATAAGCGTTACAATGACGCCTGCCGCCTCGAAGTATACAGCACGTGTACCGGCAGGAAAAACGCTTGGTACAAACAGCGCAAGCGTCGAATACCCCCAAGCCGCCAAAGTACCAATCGCCACAAGTGAATTCATGTCGGGCGCCATACGTGCCAAGGCTGGCAAACCTTTTTGGTAAAATCTTCGCCCTGGTCCGGCCATGACAAGCGTGATCAGGACAAATTGAAGCAACCAACTGGTTTGCGTACTAATAAACTGCGCGATCAGCATATGCACACCTGGAATAAAGTGACTAAACATTTCAAGCAAAAACACGGGCAACGTCAGCACACCCGCAATTAGCGTGGCGCGCGCCAAAGCGCTTTCTTCGACAGATTTACGATCTTCGCGCTCGGCGTCACTGTCAGGCACGGAGGTCGCATACCCAGCGTCGGTCACGACCTTGGCCAATTTGACCGCAGTCACGACACCATCAACAACAGTGACCGTCGCGATTTGCGTCGCCAAATTAACGTTGGCCGAAAGTACGCCGAATTCTGCCATCAAAACACGCTCAACGCGACTCACACATGACGCGCAGGTCATGCCATCAACCTGCAACCGGATCGTGGATTGCACCGCAGGATAACCGGCGACCGACAGCTTTTCGACGATAGTGGGCAAGGCATTCAGGTCACCCTCAATAGTGGCGCTTTCATTCGCCAAGTTGATAGCGACCTCCTGCACACCAACCGCAGAAGCGATGGCCTTTTCCGCGCGCCCGACACAGGACGCGCAGGTCATACCAGAAAGGTTTAGACGGAAATTTTGGGTCATAATTCAAGTCCGATTTATTGAGCATCGAATTAGATATAGGGCTTCCAGTAAGGGGAAGGTCAAGTATCTTTCCAGATATATTGTTCTGAACGACGACGATATCTACTTTTCTGCCTCGCGTGCCCCTTCGACGTAGCCTTCAAATTGGACGGTCTTGATGAAGCCCGGAACAAGCGCCTCGCCGATCACAAATGATGGTGTGCCATTGAAGCCAAGCGCCGCTGCCAATTCCATCGAGGTCTGAATGTGTTCGTTGATTTCAGGTGCATCCATGTCTGCGCGCAACTTATCCGCATCTAGGCCAATTTCTACGGCGGCGTTAAGAATGCTTGCCTCTTCCGCTCGGCCCTGAAGACCCATCATCGCCCAATGGAATTCTTCGTATTTCCCTTGGTTGCGCGCCGCGAGTGCCGCACGGGCTGCAAATACGCTGCCTTCGCCCAAAATGGGCCATTCTCGGTACACGAGCCTAATGTCAGGATCGGCCGCCATAAGCGCTTGGATTTCTGGTTTTACCCGTTTGCAATATGGGCAATTGTAGTCAAAAAATTCGACGATAGTGACATCGCCATCGACGTTGCCGAGAACTGGCGCATTGGGATCACGCTCTAGGACATCACGGCGTGACGACAGCAAAGCGACCGATTGATCAGCTTTCCTCGCGTCCTCTTGTGCCTCCAGTATTGCCACCGCTTCCATCACAATCTACGGGTTTTCGCGAATAGCCTGAAGGGCCAAGTCCTTGATTTGATGTTCTGTAAAATCTTGCGCTACCAACGGTGTTGCCATGAGCATTGCCGCTGCCAAAATTATCCCGCATCGTTTTATTCTAAATTCCCTTGCATTTGTTCGCTTTCGGTCCGTGATGCCTGCATTTCGCGCATCCGTTCGGGCCAAGTTGACTTGATATACCCAAGAATATTCCAGATTTCCACATCCGTTAGGCTGTCTGAAAATCCGGGCATGCCACTATCGAAATCCATACCCTGTTCGGCCAACGCAGCCTTACCGCCCAGCTTGGTATAGTTGAACAGCAATGCGTCGCCGTGATGCCACGTGTGGCCATCCTTGTCGTGCGGCGGCGCATGAAGCTTGCCGTCATCGCCGGGCGACCGCCAATCGGCCTGCCCTTCCAAATTGGCCCCATGGCATGACGCACAGCTTGTTGCATAAAGCGCTTCACCTGCAGCAATATCAGCGGATGCTGGCTGCAGCGGAACTTGCGCTTGGGCTGAATCATTTTGGGCAAACCAGAGCGCTGCGACCCCAAAACCCAAAACAACGCCTGCGGTGCCAATAAATTTATTCATCCGATTGATCCATTAAATAAGTCGCCATCACGATCCGATCCTCTTGTGTCATGAACCTTGTGCCCATTTGCACAACTTCGCCCATGCTGCCGCCGAAGGTATCACCACTGGGCGTGATCCCCGTTTGCAATGCGTAGCTCAGGCTGTCGACGTCCCATCCAGATGACACCAATGCGGCGCTTGTTATTGCGGGTGCCTTAGACCCGCCCGGCAATACATCATTGCCTTGCATCCGGCCAGTATCGACCTTTCGCCCGCCCGCAATGTTGCGCTCAGTGTGGCATGCGGCGCAATGGGTTGCACCTTCAACCAGCTCGCAGCCTCGGTTCCAGGTATCGCTTTGTCCTAAAACTGACGTCGTGCGCGGCGCGTGCAGGAACGCTGCGCGCCACAATTTAAGACTGTCCCGTTCAGAAAACGGGAATGCCAGATCTGTCGCTGGCACAGGTTCACTTACGGGTGCCACGGTTTGAAATGCTGCCCAAAGATCCGCGATTTGTTGATCTGAAAAGTCTTGGTAAAAGGCATAGGTAAACACTGGGTAATATGGCACATCGTCAGGCGATAACCCTTGGCGAACAGCCTTGGCAAAGTCTTCTATTGCCCAATCCCCGATTCCGAAGTCTGGATCAGTGGTCAAATTGGCCGCATAAACTGTGCCGAACGGTGTTTCAAATCCGCCCCCCCCCTGCCAAAGGCGGGCCACCGCCTTCAACATCGGTATGACAAGCAATACAGCCCGATGCGCGCGCAAGATATGCACCTGCGCCAACGTCACCTGTCAGTGCGATGGCTTCGACTGGTTTTGCGACGGAGTAAAGGCGCAGGCCGGTGATCCCGCCAGCGCCCACCAGCATCAAGGCGACAACGCCCATTACGATTTTCCGCATCTGATTATTCTTCTGCGCGGAACTTGGTATGGCACGCCGAGCAGACCTGAGCGGACTGCGCGAACAATGTGCTCACGGATAAGGACGCAAGCTTTTCTAGCGTCTTTTCGCCCTCAGCAGCGCCACCCATCATGCTCGTCGTGTCAGCGCCCATCATATCGGTTGTGTCACCACCCATCATGGATCCGCCAGCAGGCGTGCCCTCGCCCAACTCATTTTGCGCCACAAAACCAAGCGCAGTCGCAAAGGTTTCCAACTGAACTGCCAATTCGGAAAATTCTTCCCAATTCGTCTAGATTGCGTCCTTGGCAACAGAGGGTGCTGCGTTCATGCCTTCTGGGAACAACGCCAACATCGCGTCGCCCGAATGGGTCTGAAGAATAGCTGCGTAATCGCTTGTTCTATCAGCATCATAGCTTTCTAGGCCACGCATCATCGGTGCAATCGCTTTGGTCGCCTTGCCCATAGCGAGCATCCCATTCATGCGCTCAAGCAACATACCTGATGCCCCTTTATGGGCCACAGCTGTGGTTGCAAGCACAGCGATTGTCGCCGCGAAAGTTAAGGTCGTAAATTTCATTATATCGTCCTAATAAAGTGAGTCTTCCTGTCGCCGAAGTGGCGTTATATTTCGTCAGACGGTCACGATCGGGACGGGTGGGTCGCTGCCCAGCATGTGGCTATCGGCATTCACAACCAATGCAAAATTTAGTTGAGGCAATACCAGTCCAACTCTGGACGCGACCTGCCAATTATTGATGTCCATTACTCCAGTGCAGGACCCACCACTATGACAATGTCCAGAGGCCTCTTTATCACCAGTGTCTTTGTGATCGTGATCCACGGCCATCATCTCATGTGCGACATCCGGCTCGCCCAGATGAGCCACATCAGGAAAGAACGCAGTCACTGCCACGATGACTGTTAGGGACATAAAAATGTTCCTCCAAACGCGGGCAACAACTTCAGGCACTAGTTGATTCCATTTTCTCGTTGCAGCTCGCGCACGTATGCCACGATGTAGTTAACGTCAGACTTCGTCAAACCCTCAACTGGTGGCATGTTGCCAAAGTTCCAGTGATGCGATTGCACGCCATTTTGTGCCGCACTCCAAAACGCCTGATCCCCGTGGTGACTTGGTTCATAGATTTTATGAACCAACGGTGGGGCAATTCCATTCTGACCCGCTGCATTTTCACCGTGACAGGCCGCACATGCTCCATCAAACACGTTTTTGCCGATCTGCGCATTTTCGGAAAACGTCGCCGGTATAGCAACGTTTGCAATTGCATCGCCTTGCACGATAGCGCTCGTGTCAGGCGTCGTCATGTCATGGCCCACTGAAGTCTGGGCTGGGCCAAACAAAAGTACGGCGAGCCCAGCAAGAGGCACACCAATGACCACATAGCTCCATATCGACTTAAACATACGCATCGTTCCTTGAAAAATTAAATCAGTTTGACTTGTGTACCGATCGGTGAACGACCGTACACTTCTTTGATCTGCTCATTGTACAGCCCGATACATCCGTTGGACGACTTTCGGCCAATCTTGCGCGTGTTGGCGGTTCCGTGAATACGGTAATAGGTCCAAGACAGATAAAGCGCGCGCGTTCCAAGCGGATTTGCGGGATCACCACCGGGGATCGTAGTCGGCCACTCAGGGTTGAGTTCACGCATTGACGGTGTTGAGGTCCAGCTTGGATTTTCACGTTTCTCGATCACCTCGGTATAGCCACGGCGCGTTAATTCGTCGGTCAACGGAACAGATGTCGTATAGACTCGCATCTCGCCGTCGGCGGTCCAATGCTGTAGCACCCGTGTGATGGTGTCCGACAGCAAAATACCCTTGCCAATCGAATCAAAGTGGTCTTGCCAATTATGAACGCTGAAACCTGCCACATTTCGGGTCGTTCCTTGTCCCCAGACCACTGGAGCAACAAAGCTAACAGCAGCACCAAACAACAAAGAACGACGTGTTGTGGAAATAGGTTTCATTGGTTCAGCTCCTCAGCCTCGTATTTTTTGTATCTTGTCGAAGGTTCCAGTGAGGGGAGGTCAACCCACAATGCGCATCACATAGCCGTGATATCAAACTGCTTGACCTTTCAGTGTAAGAACAGGTCAAACACCACTCAAATAGTTAATACTACATGAGAGAAGAATGAAGATGTCGGGTATGACATTGGGTATGATGGCATGCTGTGCGGTGATGGCGGTGCCATTAATCGGGTACTTCGCGATCGGCGGATCAGTTACATCTGGTGGAGGTGCGCTAGGTGCTGCATTGCCATTGCTTGCGTGCGTCGCACTTCATGGTGCAATGTTTTTGTTCATGGAGAAATCCTGCCACAGCGACAATAAAGTAGCGGATGAAATAGATCCCGCCGATGTCATTTATCCAACAGGTGCTACGACAACAGCAATTTCCCAGATTAAGTCGACCGCTCCGAAAGAACGTGTTACCGCCTAATAGTTGCTTTCGGCCCGGCAATTTCAGATCAGGAACACACATAGAATGGTATCCACGTTTTGGGCCTGACAAAAATAACAGCGATCTGTTTGGCTATCTGTCTTTGGGGCGTAAACGCATTCGCGGCGAAGTCGGATGCGTTTACAACGCAGGCCGCCAGCGCAAAATTGATCACGGCCGAAAATGCTATTGCGCCCAATGCTGGCGTTTTGTCCGCGGGAATCAGTGTTGCGCTATCTGACGGATGGAAAACCTATTGGCGATCCCCAGGAGAAGTTGGACTGCCGCCCGAAATCGATTGGAGCGGTTCAACAAATTTAGCATCAGCCGAGATGCTTTGGCCAGCCCCGACACGGTTTCGGGCGTTTGGAATTGAGAACTTTGGATACGCCAAGCAAGTTACGTTTCCTATCCGGCTAACATTGACTGATCCGGGACAGCCTGCTGTTTTGAAGGCTGACGTGTTTTTACTGGTGTGTTCAGATGTATGTGTCCCACAAGATCTGCCGCTTACGCTTAATTTGCCTGCAGGGACTGGAATTGATCAATCCGCCGCCGCTGAGATTGCGAACTGGTCTGCTAAAGTTCCCACCGATAGTGCGCTAAGCAATCTTGTGGCAAAGGCTCATTTCTCCGATGATAAATCCCTTTTGACAGTTGCTATTTCAGGGCCCGCTGATTGGCGCGGTGCCGATATTTTTCCAGAAATTGAGGACAGTATTGCCTTCGGCAAACCGGACATCCGAGCCGCGCCAGACGGGAATAGTGTTTGGGCCACGTTTCCAATATTCGGAGACGATCCCGATCCCTCTACGCTCGCGCTGACGTTGATTACTGCGGACACGGCGGTGACATTTGAAACCATTCAAATCGCGGCGTCGGCCCCAGAGCCACCGTTCGCAAAAGCCAAGGCATCCGCTGGGCTTGGCGCTCGCCTATGGATGCTTCTAGTTGCATTTCTTGGCGGGTTAATCCTGAATGTAATGCCCTGCGTCTTGCCCGTATTATCGATCAAATTCATATCTGCATTGAAAATGTCGGACCGCCCAATTACCCAAACCCGTTTGGGGTTCCTTGCGAGTGCGGCTGGTACAGTGTCGTTTATGTGGGCTCTCGCGGCAGCCGTCTTGGTCCTGCAAGCATTGGGCATGTCTGTTGGGTGGGGATTGCAGTTTCAGAACGCATATTTTCTTATTGCTCTTATTCTTGTCCTTGCGGTGTTTACCGCGAACCTTGTGGGGCTGTTTGAATTTGGCTTGCCTCAAGGGCTGATGACACGGCTGTCGCACTCCAAAGGCAACGGGTATGCAGCCGATTTTGCCACCGGAATGTTTGGTGCCGTGATGGCGACCCCATGTTCGGCACCGTTGTTGGGCACTGCTCTGGCATTCGCGCTAACAGGCACACCAAAAGACGTCGTAATGATTTTTACCGCCATGGGGATCGGTCTTGCGCTGCCGTATCTGATGATCGCAGCAAGACCCCAATGGGTTTCACAACTGCCTAAACCGGGCCGTTGGATGGCCGCGGTCAAAGCAGTGTTAGTCGCCATGCTGTTTGGAACATTGGTTTGGCTGCTTTGGGTGCTTCAGGCGGTCTCAAATCTAACCGTCATGGCCGCTATCGTTGCAATATTAGCAACCATACTCATCTGCATCATTTGGAATAACCGCGTGAAAAACGGTCTGCCAGTTGCGGTGGCCTTGATGGCGGCAAGCGCGGGCTTTGCGTTACCGATGATACTGGAACAACCTGCGACAGTACAGACGACAACCCTGAACTGGGTGCCGTTTTCCCGAAGCGATATTCCAAAGCATGTGTCTCTTGGGCACCGTGTCTTCGTGGATGTGACCGCCGATTGGTGCCTAACGTGCAAGGCAAACAAAGTTTTGGTCCTCAGCAGGGATCCGGTTGCAGGCGCACTTACCGCACCCGATATTATCGCAATGCAAGCCGATTGGACTCGCCCAGATCCCGAAATTCAACGGTTTCTCGAATCCAACGATCGGTTTGGCATTCCGTTTAACATCATTTACGGCCCCGCCTCCCCCGAAGGCATTGTGCTGTCCGAGGTCTTAACTCAGGAAAGCATCATAAACGCATTAACCCAAGCGGCCAAGTAGGAACATCGCGTTCTTGACGATGGGCACCGACTATACAACCCTGTCGCGGCAGCCCCATCGGGACCCAAAGTCACCAATAACGCCCCGCATGATTGGGCAAAACTAGGTTAAACACATGACAAATTCCGTTCCAATTATTGCAGCAACCGCCCCAGCCAAAGTTGATTTGGAAGCAGGCAAAGATTATTTCTGGTGCCAGTGTGGTAAATCCAAAGACCAGCCATTTTGTGATGGCTCCCACGCGGGTAGCGACATCACGCCCCTGAAGTTTACAGCGGAAAAAACCGGCTCCGTCGCATTGTGTCAATGCAAGGCCAGCGCCAATGCACCGTTTTGTGATGGGACACATGCGTCATTGGGCGACCGCAAACCGGGTGATGATGCCCCTGAGCCTAAGTCGGACATCCCAAAAGCATCTCCCACACCCGAAGAGCCAACAGTTGCGCGCATCCACGCATTGGCCAAAGACGGATTGTCCAAACTGGGTCATCACGGTGAGATGGGTGCAATGGGCGTTCCACGCAAAGACCTGCCTCATTGGGACGATATCCAAATTTTACCCGCGCAGATGGCCCGCAAACCACTTCTGGATGATCAGCCGGTTGCCACTTCGGTGACGATCGGACCACGTGCCGCAAAGCCGTTACAGTTAGACATTCCATTGTTCGTCTCAGATATGAGCTTTGGCGCGTTGTCTGAAGAAGCCAAAATTGCTCTGTCTCGTGGCGCTCAGATGGCAGGAACGGGAATTTGTTCAGGCGAAGGCGGTATGTTAGCCGAAGAACAAGCTGAGAATTCACGCTATTTCTATGAGCTTGCGTCAGCCCAATTCGGGTGGAAACCAGAGCTGGTCGAGAATGTTCAGGCGTTTCATTTCAAAGGCGGCCAAGGGGCCAAGACTGGCACGGGTGGCCATCTGCCGGGCGACAAAGTTCAGGGCAAAATCGCTGAGGTGCGCGGGCTAGAACCTGGTCAAAGCGCGATCTCGCCTGCGACGTTCCCTGACCTGCATACGCCTGCTGATTTTCGCAAAGTTGCGGATGAGGTGCGCGAACGGTCTGGTGGCATCCCCATCGGGTTCAAGTTGTCCGCAAACCATATCGAGGACGACATCGATTTTGCGTTGGAGGCCAGCGCCGACTACATTATTCTTGATGGCCGCGGCGGTGGAACTGGTGCTGCGCCATTGATCTTTCGTGATCATATTTCCGTCCCGACGATCCCCGCGTTGGCCCGCGCCCGTGCCCATTTGGACGCCAAAACAGGCCGCGAGGTGACGCTGGTGATCACAGGTGGTCTGCGTGTGGCTGAAGATTTCGCCAAGGCGATGGCACTGGGTGCTGACGCAGTTGCGGTGTCGAATTCGGCCATGCAAGCCGTGGGCTGTATCGCAGCGCGCATGTGTAATTCAAACAACTGCCCCGTCGGCGTCGCGACCCAAAAGCCAGAGCTACGTGCGCTGCTCGACGTGCAGATCGGCGCACAAAAACTCGCGCGCTATTTTGGTGCGTCGGTTGAGCTGATGCAGGTCTTGGCGCGGGCCTGTGGGCACAGCAGACTGTCCGACTTCGCCCACCGTGACATCACAACCTGGAAAAAAGAGATGGCGGACCTGAGTGGCGTGCGTTTCGCAGGTGTGAACCGCTAAGCGCACAATTGCTGTGCAATATCGACGGTTTTATCCGCTGTGATCGGCCCTATCTAAGCTATCTGAATGGCGACAAGAATGTCCAAGACTATGTTAGGCATCGAACCGATCAAAAAGTTGGCAGTGCCCATCAATGTGCATCATTGTGTGCGCCGATAAGCAGGAGATAGACGTGACGAAGACATCGATTGAGGAATCACAAACAGACGCTCCGGCGCGGCGCGGCAATGGTGAATTTGTGCGCGGCGTCAGCGGGTTCAGGGCCGTGTTGGGTGAGGACCCAGATTTTCCGGCCGAACCGAACCGCTACCACCTATTTGTCGCATTCAATTGCCCGTGGTGCCACCGCGTAACCTTAGCGCGCAGTGTGCTGGGGCTTCAGGATAGCGTCACGATGGACGTGGCATTCCCTAGTCGCACAGGCGAAGATGACCCGATCGCGCCGAACCGTTGGGAGTTCAACCCAGCCCGCATTGCATCGCTTACAGGCACGACGTTGCCTGAATGCACAGCCGAAACGGCAACTGGGCAAAACTTCCGTTTGGCCAAGCAGATCTACGACGCGGAAGGGTCTGATGAGGCGTCTGTCCCCATTCTTTACGATAAGAAAACTAATCGGATTGTCGCAAATGAAAGCGCGGAGATCATTCGTATGCTCGACGCGCAGGCGCAGGCTCTTGGCAGTACTGTCGCCGATGATCTCAGGCCCAATTTGTACCCATTGGGCGATAGGCACGTCCAACTGCGCCAAGACATCGATGCCCTAAATGCGCAAATCTATGTAGGCATCAACAACGGTGCGTACAAAGCGGGATTCTCTTCAGATCAGAAAATTTATGCAACTGCGTTCACCGCTTACTTCGACACACTCAGCGCGCTGGAAACGCGGCTCGCCGCCGATAATCGCCCCTTCCTAACAGGCGATGCCTTCACCGAGGCCGACCTGCGCCTTTTTCCAACGCTCTATCGACACGATCCAGTTTACTATGTGCGGATGAAGCTGAACGGCGCACGCATTCTCGACTATCCACATTTGTGGCGTTGGCTTTGTCGCGTGTACACATTGCCAGGCGTCGCAAATAGCAACTCATTGGTTCATTGTCGGCAGGGCTATTTTGGTCGGTCTTGGAATAATGTCGTGCCCTTGGGGCCGTTCTACCCGATGCCCTATCCAGGCGCATATTCGCATCCTGAGCTCGGTTCGTAGGAAAATCGCCTGGCAGATCGCGAAAACCCTTATGCAGGTATCATCGCAACTAACGTTTCATTGAGACAAAAAACCGGTCGAACAACAACGAGCAATTTCCCATCACTTTGTTTATACAGGCGAGCTCCTGAACATAAGTTAACATGACGGTTTGTGAAGTACGATTCAATTGACGCAACTCGCTTGAACGTTAGCGCGGGTACCAGTGATGGCTTGTGATAGAAACTATGGGTCAGATTGTTCTTGGAAACTACCTTAGATATTAAAAGTTAAGTCCGCTGTAAGTGTTTCAAACTAAACCTCTCCACATTTTGACAACTCGGAAACCAGCTTTCTGGCTGGATATGTGTCAGTCTAGTAAACAGCATTTCAAAGTTTATCGCGCAGGCTGAACCACAACATCGCGAGCACCAACAAAGGTGATCGTAAGGCAGGCCCGCCGGGAAACGTCTTGGTAGGAACTTTGGCCATAACGTCAAAGCGCTCAGCTTGTCCGGCGATGGTTTCAGCCGCTATTTGGCCTGAAAGTGTGCCCATGGCAACGCCCGACCCAGAGAACCCGGACAACGTTAGAATATTTCCTGAAATCCGTTCATAGTGCGGCATCCGGTTCATCGTGATCCCAAGCGTGCCACCCCAAGCGTGGTCAATTTTGATATCTTTGAGTTGCGGAAATATTTCTGCCATCGGCTTACGCACAGCGGACGCGATATCATTAGAGAACTTATAGCCATAACTTTCAGTGCCGCCAAACAGCAGACGATTGTCCTTCGAAAACCGGAAGTAATTGACCACGAATTTGCTATCAGCCACAGCATAGTTGTTGCGAATGATTTTTTCTTGTGCATCCGGCCCTATGGGTTCGGTTGACACAATGAAGTTGTTGATGGGCATCACACGTTGCGCTGTATGCTTTTGCATATTGCCCAGATAGCCATTGCAACCCAGAACGACATACCGCGCTTTGACCGAAGCAGCGGTGCAATTTACGGTCGCCGGTTCACCTTCCTCAATTCCGGTTACTCTCGACTGCTCAAAAATGCGGACGCCCACTTTTTCAGCTAGCCGCGCAAGGCCTAGCACCAATTCAAACGGGTCGACATGACCCGCACCCATGTCAAGCGTGCCGCCATGATAAGCAGGGGAGTTGACCAGATGACGGCATTCCTCGGCCTCTAACACACGGATTTTGTCGTAACCGTATTTCGTCGACATATGCGCGACATAGTCGTGATTATGCGGGTGATAGCGTTTGCGGTGTGCTGTATGGATAATTCCGTCAGTGAACTCCGTGCGCACGTCAGGCTTTTTACAAAGGTCACGGACCAGATCAACGGCTTGTACACCGATGTCCCACAGCTGGCAGGCATGTTCGTCGCCAAGCATTTCCTCCAAATTTTCTTGATCCAACCGCTGACCAATGCCGACTTGGCCGCCATTGCGCCCTGACGCGCCAAACCCGACACGCTGCGCATCAAGCAGCACAACATCGTAGCCGCGCAAAGCAAGGTGATATGCAGTCGAGAGTCCCATGAAACCAGCGCCAACAACACAAACGTCACAGTGCAACTGTCCCTTGGCCGTCGGGAACGGTTTGAGATGCTCTGCCATCGCCGCATAATAAGATGGCGGATATTCGCCCTGACGGTCGTTTGCAGTCAATAAGTCCATCGGGGTCAAGCCGCCTCAAAAAGGCCGTCAGCGATAATTTTCTCAAGGCACTCGTCTAGTGATTTTCGTGCCCGTTCGATCAGAATATCAATCTCATCACATGTGATTGTCAGCGGCGGCGAAATGATCATTCGGTCCCCAACGCTGCGCATAACCAAGTTATTGGCAAAGCACCTTTCGCGACAAATAAAACCGACAGTGCCTTCTTCCGCCGCAAACTTTGCGCGTGTCGCCTTGTCAGGTGTTAATGCGACTGATCCCATCATCCCAATAATGTTCACGTCGGCAACAAGAGGATGATCGGCAAGGCTTTCCCACTTTTTGCGCAGATAGGGGGCCGTGACGTCTTTGACCTGATCGACGATGTTTTCTTCTTCAAGAATACGCAGGTTTTCCAATGCAACGGCGCAGGCCACCGGATGACCAGAATAAGTATAGCCGTGGCTGAATTCTGTGCGTCGCAAGACGTCCGCAATTTTGTCGGAAATGATCGACGCACCTATTGGAATATAGCCCGAGCTAAGTCCCTTAGCGACCGTCATAACATCAGGTTCGATTCCGACTGTTTGCGACCCAAACCAATTTCCAGTCCGACCAAATCCGCAAATCACCTCGTCCGCGATCAGCAGAATGTCATACTCTTTGCAGATGCGTTGGATTTCAGGCCAATAGGTTTCTGGCGGCACGATCACACCGCCGGCGCCTTGGATCGGTTCCGCGATGAAAGCCGCGACCTTGTCTGGGCCAATTTCTTTGATCTTCGCTTCCAATTGTTGGGCGCGTTCAAGCCCGAATTCCTCAGGGCTCTTGTCACCACCCTCTGCCCACCAATGTGGTTGATCGATAAATGCGACCCCCGGAATTGGCAGGCTACCTTGGCCGTGCATCCCCTTCATTCCCCCAAGCGAAGCGCCACCAATGGTGGATCCGTGATAAGCGTTCCAGCGCGAAATTATCACGTCCCTATTTGGTTGACCCTTTTCCGCCCAATAGGTGCGGACCAAACGAATGTTAGTATCATTCGCGTCAGATCCGCCATTGGCAAAAAACACATGGTTAAGGTCGCCAGGCGCCAATTCTGCCAACTTTTTCGCCAGCATCAATACCGGTACGTGGGTGGTTTGAAAGAAAGTGTTATAGAAAGGCAGTTCGCGCATTTGTCGGGCGGCTGCGTCGGCCAGCTCATCGCGACCATAACCGATGTTTACACACCAAAGACCTGCCATCGCGTCGAGAACTTCTTCGCCCTCGCTGTCTTTCAACCAAACGCCCTTAGCGGCGGTAATGACCCGCACGCCTTTTTCGGCAAGTTGGTTGCTATGAGTGAACGGATGCAGATGATGCGCTGCATCAATAGCCTGCAATTCAGCGGTAGGTAGGTGGTTTGCTAGCAGTGTCATAAGGGCCTCATTAATTCAAACATTCAACAATAAGTGTTGGCGCTCCCAAGGAGAGATTTCGCGTTGGTATTCTTGATTTTCAGCCTGCTTAATTTGCGCAAAAAGGTTGCAAAACTCCTCGCCGATCACAGACCGGATTTCGGTCGCTTCTTCAAATCCTTCCAACGCATCGCGCAGGCTTGCTGGCAAAGGAACATCCGCCTTCCAAACTTCTTTTTTGGCCTCTTCACGGGGTTCGATTTTGTTCATCATGCCCAAGTATCCGCACGCCAGTGATGCCGCGATCGCGATGTAGGGGTTGCAGTCCATCCCGATAACGCGGTTTTCAAGTCGGCGCGCATCAGGACCGGAATGCGGTACCCGCAGGCCTGTTGTCCGGTTATCTTTTGCCCACTCCAGATTTGCGGGGGCGCTTTGACCTTCAACAGTTATCCTTCGGTACGAGTTCACATATGGCGCAAGCAATGGTACGATTTGCATAAGGTATTGCTGCGATCCGCCAATGAACCACCGAAACAGATCAGTTGATGTGCCGTCATCATTTGAAAAGATGTTACGCCCCGTTTCGATATCTACGATGCTTTGGTGCAAGTGCATCGCGCTGCCCGGGTCATCGCGCTTTGGCTTTGCCATAAAAGTCGCAAAGACATCGTTTTTCAGCGCGGCCTCACGAATAGTGCGCTTAAAATAAAAGACCTGATCAGCCAAATGCAACGGATCACCATGCATGAGGTTGATTTCGATTTGGCCCGCTCCTCCTTCTTGGATCAGCGTATCGATAGAAAGCCCTTGGCTGGCGGCGTAATCGTAAATTGTGTCGATAACTGGACCGTATTCATCAACCGCAGCCATCGAATAGACCTGCCTGCTCGGCACCTTGCGGCCGGTCCGCCCGACCGGTGGTTCAATTGGATCGTTTGGGTCAAGGTTCGGTTTGGTCAAATAGAACTCTAACTCCGGCGCGACAACCGCCTTCCAACCCCTATCTGCATAAGCTTGGATAATGCGCTTAAGAACGGAGCGCGGCGCAATAGCCAAAGGTGTGCCATCGCGATTGAACATGTCACAGATGACCTGCAACGACACATCATCGGCCCACGGAATAGCGCAGGCAGTATTCATGTCAGGGACCAAGACAAGATCTTTTTCAAGCCATTGATCCTCAATTTCCATGCTGACAAATTCACCCGAAATTGTCTGATAAAACAACGAGATAGGCAGCGCCATTTCTGTATCGGGGTCAAATTTTGTCGCTGGCATTGCCTTGCCCCGCGATGTGCCAACCAAGTCGGGGACAATGCACTCGACGCCGTCGATCTTACGACCGTTGGCAAATGTCGCAAACTCTTCGGACAACGCATTGCGCCATTCAGCTTTTGTAGCCATGGTCATAATAGTCTCCCGAGTAAAAAAGGCCACGCCCCTCCATATCAATTAATTTGATCAAATTATTTACGTTAGTCAATCATATTCTTTGTTCGTAAATTCGTATCAAACTTCGATCGTTTGGCGAATAAATTCCATACCTTGGCGTATGTCTTCTTGAAGTGCCCGCTTTACCTTCTCAAGGTCGCCATCACGCAACCCTTTTGTCGCTTCACGATGTTGATCTGTTAGGTTTGCTGTACCAAACCGACCGCAAACAACGCGTAGCGATGGCCCAATCCGCACCCACAACGATTCAGTAATGCGCCTTAGGATCAGTGCGTCGGCGGCGTCATAAATCGTGAAATGAAACCGATAATTTGCTTCAAGGTATCCACGGATGTCGCCTTTTTGAATTGCCTCGTCAATTAAGGCGTCCAGACGTTCCAGTTCCAGAATCCTGTCCAACCCGCACTTTTTCGCACCTATTTCCGCCAGTTCAGGCTCAACAGTTAGGCGGACAAGTTCAATCTGCTCTAACCAATGCATCGTCATGGTCGGCACCACAACACGGCGATTTTCTAGTGTCGCTAGTCCGCCTTCTGCGGTTAACCGCCGGATCGCTTCCCTTACAGGGGTTACGCCAGCACCTAGCTTTTCCGCAAGCCCGTGAATTGTAAGAGGTTGACCAGGAACAACTTCGCCAAACAAAACCATTTCTTTGATTTGCACATAGATCGTTTCATGCTCAGGCTTTTTAACGACAACTTTATTCATTTTGCTTTGACTTTCAGGTTCCCGAGCATGTTTTAAACCATAGCCGCCCATTGCGACATATTCAATTTTTCACGAAGGGATTGCAAAAAATTTCAATTTGATCAAAAGTATTGATAATTACCGACGTTATCGTAAAGGGAGAAGCAAATGAACTATACAAAATCAAGCATCGTTTTTGCTGCCGTTATCATGTCAGCTCAAATGGCATGGGCGGAAGAAGTCCGTGTCTATAATTGGTCAGACTACATCGACGAAGATCTGCTTTCCAAGTTTGAAGAAGAGTCCGGTTATAAGCTTATTTATGATGTTTTTGACAGCAACGAAGTGCTCGAAACCAAGCTGCTGGCTGGCGGATCGGGCTACGATGTCGTTGTGCCATCCGGTACATTTTTGCAGCGCCAGATCATGGCGGGCGCGTTCCAAAAGCTAGATAAGTCCATGCTCAGCAACATGGGTAACTTGTGGGACGTCGTGCAAGATCGCACCGATACTTATGATCCCGACGGCGCATATTCCATCAACTATATGTGGGGCACGACCGGTATTGGCGTGAACGTCGCCAAGGTTACTGAAATATTGGGAGAAGACGCGCCGATTGATTCTCTCGCGCTGGTCTTTGACCCAGCGAATATGGAAAAACTGGCTGAATGCGGTGTATATTTTCTCGACGCGCCTGGCGAAATTGTCCCGGCTGCGCTGCAATACCTTGGCGAAGACCCAGATAGTAAAGATCTCGACGTTCTGGCCAAGGCTGAGCCGCTGCTTGCAGCAGTGCGTCCTTATGTTCTGAAGTATAACAGCTCCGAATACATCTCGGCTTTGGCCAATGGTGATATCTGCGTGGCCTTCGGTTGGTCTGGCGACATTTTGCAATCTCGTGATCGTGCGGCAGAGGCTGATAACGGTGTAGAAATCGCCTATAGTGCGCCATCCGAGGGTGCATTGATGTGGTTCGACCAAATGGCGATCCCCGTTGATGCGCCAAACCCAACGGGCGCGCATGCATTCCTTGATTTCATCATGGACCCGGAAAATATGGCCACGGCATCTAACTATGTCTATTATGCCAACGGCAACTTGGCATCTCAGCCGTTGCTCGAGGAAGACGTAATTGGCGATACAGCTATTTATCCAGACGCCAAAACGCTTGAAACGCTTTATATCACAACGCCCTACGACGCGAAAGTACAGCGGTTCGTGACAAGAATGTGGACGCGCGTTAAATCAGGTACGTAATTCCTTTGCCCCGGCCTGCGTTGCGGGCCGGGGTTTGTAACCGAAAATGCAGACCTGAGGCCTAAATTAAAATGCCCGAAACAACGCCCAACCCTTGGAATGATCCAACCGCCAAGCCGCTTATTCAGTTCAAGAACGTGACAAAACGATTTGGCAACTTCACGGCGATTGAAGACCTCAACATTGATATCTACGAAAAAGAATTTTTTGCCCTACTTGGCCCGTCAGGGTGCGGTAAGACCACTATGATGCGCATGCTGGCTGGGTTTGAAACGCCGACCTCTGGCACTATCTTACTTGATGGTCAGGACATTTCACCCATTCCCCCGAACAAACGCAGCGTTAATATGATGTTTCAGTCATACGCACTGTTCCCGCATTTGACTGTCTTCGACAACATCGCGTTTGGCCTAAAACGCTCGAACATGCCAAAAGGTCAGATCGCAGATCGGGTGCAGGAAATGCTACGGCTTGTGCAGATCGAGAAATTCGCCAACCGCAAGCCTGAGCAAATTTCTGGTGGGCAACGTCAACGCGTGGCCCTGGCGCGCGCGCTTGCTAAGGCGCCCAAATTGCTACTGTTAGATGAGCCGCTGTCCGCGCTAGATAAAAAGCTGCGTCAAGAAACACAGTTTGAGCTGATGGATATTCAGGAAAAAACCGGCACGACCTTTGTGATTGTGACCCACGATCAAGAAGAGGCCATGACAGTCGCATCTCGTGTTGCTGTGATGGATCACGGCAAGCTTAAGCAGGTGGACACGCCTGACCGCATTTACGAGGCACCAAACAGCGCCTATGTCGCCGACTTCATCGGTGAGGTGAACATCATTGAAGGCCATTCCACCACGCAACGCGACACCGTGTCGATTGCATGGGCCAAAGGGCAGCCAGAGATCATCGGAACCCTGTCGAAACCGGGGATGGACGGCAATGTCACCTTTTTGATCCGCCCTGAAAAGATCGTGATTTCCGCAGAAAAACCAACTGATCGGCGCAACACATTTCAAGGGAAAGTCGTCGACATCGCATATTTGGGCAACTTGTCGACCTATTATGTGCAGATGCCGAACGGTCAGATGATCAAGGCGCAAGCCGCCAATTCACGCCGTCGATCGAGCCGACCTTTCACTTGGGAAGACACGGTATGGTTGTCATGGACCGACACTGCTGGCATCATTTTGGACAGGTAGATTGTGATGAATTTTCGACGCATATTTTTGTTCTCAATTCCCTACATATGGCTTCTTGCCTTGTTCTTGGCGCCGTTTCTGATCGTCCTTAAAATATCGCTTTCTGACATCGCGCTAGCCATTCCACCCTACACCCCAACGCTTGATCTGTCGGGCGGATGGGTCGCGTTCAAAGACTTCTTCTCACAGCTTGATTTTGAAAACTTCACGTTCCTCGCCAGCGATAGTCTTTATTGGAAAAGTTACCTGTCCAGCGTGCAGATCGCATGCATTTCTACATTTATCTGCTTGATGATCGGGTTTCCAATCGCCTACGGAATGGCCAATGCCCCGCAAGAATGGCAGCCTACCTTGATGTTGCTGGTGATCTTGCCATTCTGGACCAGCTTTCTAATTCGCGTTTATTCATTGATCGGAATTTTAAGCCAAGACGGAATACTCAACCAATTCCTTTTGTGGTTGGGTATTATCGGTGAACCTCTCGTCATTCTGAACACAAATTGGGCGGTCTATATCGGGATCGTCTACACTTATTGCCCGTTTATGATCCTGCCGATTTACGCGACACTGACAAAACTGGATGCATCGCTTTTAGAAGCGGCCGAGGATCTCGGTTGTTCAAGAACCTCAGCTTTTTGGCAAATTACAGTGCCGCTTTCCAAATCAGGCATCATCGCTGGCTGCTTTTTGGTATTTATCCCCGCATTAGGTGAATTCGTGATCCCCTCACTCTTGGGTGGGTCCAGCACACTAATGATTGGTAAAGTCCTATTTGAGGAATTCTTTGCCAACCGCGACTGGCCCGTTGCGGGCGCGGTCGCCGTGATCCTGTTGCTGATCTTAATCATCCCAATTGTGCTGTATCAGCGCAACGAGCAAAAGATGATGGAGGCCAAGAAATGAGACGCTTCACTTGGTTCAACGCCACATCTCTGACGCTGGGTTTTGCGTTCCTCTACATCCCGATGCTGATCGTTATCATCTACAGCTTCAACGAGTCTAAGCTTGTGACCGTTTGGGGCGGCTTTTCAACCAAATGGTACGGCGAACTGGTGCAGAACGAGGCCTTCCTTGATGCCGCTCTTGTGACATTCAAAGTGGGTTTGGTATCGTCCGTTATCGCGACCATTCTTGGCACGATGGCGGCATATGTATTGGTCCGTGGCGGACGGTTTTATGGCCGCACGCTATTCTCTGGCATGATATATGCTCCGCTGGTCATGCCAGAAGTCATCACTGGGTTGTCGTTGCTGTTGTTGTTTATCTCGATCGGCCTGGACCGCGGCATCGTTACAATCATTCTGGCCCACACAACGTTTTCGATGTGTTACGTGTCCGTCGTAGTGAGCTCGCGTCTCGTCAGCTTTGACAGATCCGTTGAAGAAGCGGCACTCGATCTTGGCTGTACGCCGTTTGACGCATTCAGATCAGTAACGCTGCCAATCATCGCGCCGGCCGTGATCTCAGGCTGGTTGTTGGCACTTACGCTGTCGCTAGATGATCTTGTGATCGCGTCATTTGTTGCGGGTCCATCGGCAACGACGCTCCCTATCAAAGTGTTCAGCTCCGTGCGATTGGGCGTAAGCCCGGAAATCAACGCATTGTCTACGATCTTGATCGGGATCGTCGCCCTTGGAACAGTTACGGCCTCAATTACAACAAAACGCGCCGTCGTTAGGCGCAGGCACGAACAACAAATGGCGGTGCAGGCCGGTTGACCTGCGCCCCTAAAACTCCTCCAAATTTGTGTAGAGTCCGCCCAACAAAAGGACGGACAAATGAAGGCACGATTTACGGACGAACAGATCATAGCAATTATCAAGGAACAGGAATCTGGTGAGAAGACCGCTGACGTTTGTCGGCGGCACGGGATCAGTTCTGCGACGTTCTACAAATACAAATCGAAGTATGGCGGAATGGAACCTTCTGACGCGAAGCGATTGCGCGCTTTGGAGGATGAGAACGGCAAGTTGAAGAAGTTGCTGGCCGAACAGATGTTGGACAATGCGATGTTGCGAGACATCAATTCAAAAAAGTGGTGACGCCCGTGGCAAAGCGGAATGCTGTGGTTCACCTGTGTGAGACGCACGGTGTGAGCCAGCGGCGGGCGTGTGATGTACTGCAGATTGATCGATCAACGGTGCGGTATCTGTCGCGTCGTGGCGATGACACTGATCTACGCGATGCGATCAAGCGGGTGTCCAGAGAACGGCGTCGGTTTGGTTGTCGCCGCATACACGTGATGATTGCGCGAGAGGGCTTCGAGGTGAACCACAAGAAGGTAAGGCGTATCTACCGTGAAGAGAAGCTGCAGGTACGCCGCAGAGGTGGCAGGAAACGTGCTTTGGGCACGCGAAAGCCAATGGCGCTGCCTGACGGTCCGAACCAACGCTGGAGCTTGGATTTTGTATCTGACGCTCTGACAGACGGTCGCAGGTTTCGCATCTTGGCAGTCGTTGATGACTTCAGTCGTGAGAACTTGGTTCTGGTGGCTGATACATCGCTGTCCGGACACCGCGTTGCACGTGAGCTGGACAAGGTGATCGCAGAACGAGGCATCCCGAAGACAATAGTTTCAAACAACGGCACCGAGTTCACCAGCATGGCGATCCTTAAATGGGTTCAGGAGAGTGATGTTGATTGGCACTATATCGCATCCCGCTGCCCGGCAGTGGTTTGCCTGCAAACCATGAGAGGGGGCAAGCCCCAGCAGAACGGCTTCATCGAAAGCTTCAACGGCAAGCTTCGAGACGAATGTTTGAATGAAACGTTATTTGGCACATTGCGCGATGCCCACAAAACGCTTGAAGAATGGCAAGAGGATTACAACTGGCGCAGACCACATTCAGCATTGGGCAACCTGACACCGATGGAATTTTTGCAGAGAAAGGCGATGGACAAGATGGCGGCCTAACGCCAAAGATTTAACCCCAAGGACTCCGCGCAAAGCTGGAGGGAACTTGGGGCACAGGTCACATGATCAATATCAACGCCACGTTCAGCCATTACTTCCTCCAAGTCTCGGTAGGAGACGCCGTAGCGCACGTAGAAAAACACGGCATACAGTATAACACTCTTGGGGAATTGGTTCACTTTGAAATCAATCATCACAATCAACCGCGTCCCTTTCAAGAACAAAGGCCTGCATCTAACACAATCCAGCTTTGCTAACCAAACGCCAAAACTTTGCGACGAAACCATCTCGACGAGGCGCAAACCTGCTTCCAACAGCCGCGTAGCAGCTGTTCCACGACAGTTTTCCAGCCGCAAGTCGCGACTCAATCCTGCTTTTTTGCGCTATTGGCGCAGTCCTCCAGGTGCCATGAGCAGTGATTGCGACCAATATTGCAATCGACATTTATGCTTCCACCTGAATACTAATTTAATTGTCAGACGTTTGTCGGGCGTCGTCAAAAGGCCACAAGAAAAGCCACATCTGCAAAACCAAATATTTCAAAAAAAGCTGGTTCAGCTGGCCATGTCAGGAAGTCCTTAGGTCCGAAGATCTCCTTGAATAGCGATCCTGAGCGCGGCGTGGTCGATTTCGATGTCGGTGAAGATTTTCCAAGCATCAATCCCCTGACCAAAAAACAACTCGTAGCCTGAAATCACAGTGAGACCTGCGCGCTGTGCATCCTGCAAAAATTGCGTGTCGACGGGCGTATAGACCGCGTCAAAAACCCACCCGGCCCCTTGCATTGCATCATCAGGCAATGGCGATCCACCGATTCCAACCATTCCCAAAGGCGTGCAATTGATGATCCCGTCCGCACCGTCCACGGCGGCAACCGCATCCCCAAACACCTCGATCCGCGTTTGCGACCCGAGTGCCACCAGCGTATCTGCAAGGCTGTCTGCTTTGGCGGGATCAAGATCGACGCAATGGATCGCCTGTGCGCCCAATCCAATGAGGCCAAAGGCAACCGCTTTGCCAACGCCGCCAGTCCCGATCAGACAGACAACTCCCGGTTGCTTGGCGCCGCGTACCGACCGGTATGCATTCATAAAACCGGTATAGTCGGTGTTGAACCCTTTAGGTCCATCAGAATCAAACACGACCGTATTGACGGCTCCGATACCACGTAAAAGCGGGTCAGACACGGTCACTTTCGATGTCACAACTTCCTTGTAGGGGTAGGTGATGTTGATGCCGCGGAAGCCAGATGCGCGCGCCAGCTCAAAGACCTCGTCGAACGACAGCCCCATGTCTTTTGGGATCAGCCGGTCATAGGTCACGTCAAGGCCTGTCAGCTGCCCCGCCGTGCGGTGCAGTCGCGGGGACTTTGATTGTATGATGTTGTCACCGATTAGTCCCAGTTTGATGGAGTTGGTTGCCGCGGCTGTAATGGTGCTGTCCTTCCAAAAGGGCGATTTTTCATCGCGATCCAAAGCGGTGTCTGGCTGACAAAAGCAGGATCAGCGGGTTGGTGATCGTCGCAAACGACGCCAAGATGCGGTCGATCTTTTGACGGACCGATTTCATATCAACTTTCTGCAATTACTGGAACGCCTCGGAGACCCCGCCCATAAAGATGCCTACGAAGGCTCCACGCCCAACAAGCAGCTGCAGATGCGTAAAGACAGTCAGCTTTGCGAGGATGGTTTATATGTCCGTCGTTAAGGTTTTTGGAACCAAAGGCGTCTTAAACTAAAAGAGAGTTTGGCCCATCTGATTGTCTACATTATGCGGCGCACGGCCTGTGATGCAAGCGTCGCGTTTTGAGGGTCTTTCGTTTGATCCTTTCTCGTTGCAGTAGAATGATTTTGTCACGTCCGAAGTAGACGTTGGCTCCGTTCGATGTCAGATCAGGACATCAAAGAAATTAACAACCGCCTCAACAACACGCCCTGTAAATGTCTCGGACAGCGCGCGTGAAAACAAGAAAGTTCCCCTATGCAGAAAATCGCAGTCGTCACAGGCGGAAGTACCGGCATCGGGCACCATTTGGTCGGCGCGCTTGCACAGGCGGGATATCGCGTCGCTTTCAATTATAGGTCATCGCCCACACCAGCACAGGAGCTTGCGAACAACCTCAAGAAACAGGGTTTTGAGGTCGAAGCGTATCAATGCGATGTTGGTGCCGAAGTAGATGTCGCAGAATTTTATGCGTCTGTTGCAAAAGACTTTGGCCGTGCGCCTGATCTTTTGGTGAACAATGCGGGCATCCAGACGTGGTCCCCGCTACTGGACCTTAAGGTAAGCGATTGGGACAATGTTATCCGCACCAATCTGCGCGGTTGTTTCTTGAACACTCAGATCGCCGCCCGCTTGATGGTTGCGGATGGGGTTAAAGGGACGATCATTAACCTAGGGTCAGGCTGCAACAAACTCGCGTTTCCGAACCTTGTGGACTACACGGCGTCAAAGGGCGGGATCGAACAGTTCACCAAGGTGTCAGCCGCTGAACTTGGGGCCTACGGCATTCGCGTGAACTGCGTTGCACCCGGCGCGATCGAGACGGACCGCACCAGCGACGAGGCCGAAGATTACGGCGATCAATGGGCCGAACTGACCCCACTGCGCCGCGTCGGCACCCCCGCTGATTTGGTCGGACCAATTTTGTTTCTAGCGTCCGACGAAGCGGCGTTTGTGACAGGTCAAACCCTATGGGTTGATGGCGGCGTCTTTTCCCAAGCGGTTTGGCCAAAGGGCGCTTAGTAAGTCGCGCGCCCCCCTGACAGATCGAAAACAGCGCCGGTGGTGAAGCTATTTTCAGGCGACACGGCCCAGACGATCATTTCGGCGGCTTCTTTGACTTCCAAGAACCGGCCGCGCGGGATTTTCGACAACATATAGTCGATGTGTTCCGCGCTCATCTGGTCAAAGATACGCGTGCGGGCGGCGGCCGGTGTGACGCAGTTCACCGCGATATCAATGTCTGCCAGTTCCTTGCCCAACGATTTGGTCAGGCCGATCACCGCGGCCTTGGATGCAGAGTAGGCCGACGCGTTCGGATTGCCCTCTTTGCCCGCGATGGACGCAATGTTCAGGATGCGGCCATAGCCCTGCGCCTTCATCCCGGGCACGCAAACACGGTTCACGTAAAAGGTGCCATTCAAGTTGATGTCGATTACCTGATGCCATGCGTCGACGTCATAGGTTTCGACCGGAGCGTTCGGTCCCGCTATCCCTGCGCTATTCACAAGGATCGTCGGCACGCCGAGTTGTTCGCAAGTGGCCGCATGTGCCGCTTCGACCGAAGAAAGGTCGGTGATGTCACAAGAAATCGCCATGCCTGGCTTTGGCAGGCTCGCCATTGCGGTCGCGTGCGTCGGGTCAATGTCCCAGCCCGCGACACGTACACCGCGCGCGGCTAAAAGTGTTGAAACGGCGAGGCCAATGCCCTGTGCCGCTCCAGTGACGACGGCGACTTGGTCTTTCATTTCCATCGCCTAGCCCCTTCCGATGAAGGGCATGCTCGTTGCCATCACTGTCATAAATTGCACGTTCGCATCAAGTGGAAGCTGCGCCATGTGCACCACGGAACTGACAATATGGGCGACGTCGATTACAGGCTCAATCGCTAGTTGGCCATCGGCCTGCGGAACGCCCTTGGTCATTTTCTGCGCCATTTCCGTCAACGCATTTCCAATATCAATCTGTCCACAGGCGATGTTGAATGGTCTGCCATCCAGCGACAAGGTGCGCGTCAAACCCGTGATCGCATGTTTGGAAACTGTATAAGGCACAGACCCCCAACGCGGCACATATGCTGAAACAGACCCGTTGTTGATGATGCGTCCGCCCTGCGGGTCTTGCTTGCGCATCAGGCCGAAAGCGGCCCGCGCCGCGATAACTGCGCCCATCACGTTGACGTCCAACAAGTGGCGAATGTCGTCCACGGCGAGCTCATTAATCGGCGCCCCCCCAAGGCTGACACCTGCGTTATTAAACAGCGCATCGACCCGCCCCCAATGCGCGGCGGCTTGGCCGAAGGCGGCATCGACGTCAGCTTCATCGGTGACATCGCAGGGCAAGACCAACGCGTTGCTATTGTCGCCTGCAGATTCCATAAGCGGTGCGGCGCGTCTGCCGACGAGGCCCACTTGCCAGCCCCCTGCTAAGAACGCTTTCGCGGTTGCGCGGCCGACGCCGCTGCCTGCGCCTGTGATAAGAATGGATGGCATGGTGATCTCCCCCGTTTGGTTTTGGACCCGCATTTGCGGCCCTACATTTGCAGCATTGTCGTAGGCTGTCAATTTGGTATACCAAATGCAAGCCCAATTCGCCGCTATGTCAATAAGCGGTGCCTCTTATGCAAAGGACACCCAATGATCGAAGAGCCAAAACAGCTTACCTTGCGCGCGAAATTCCCACGCCCGACGGCGGCGCAGATTGCGGCATTCAAAGACGTACCGACAGGGTTCGTGTGCGATGCAATGGACGGCGTTGGTGGCATGGAAACCGCGATTTCGCCGCTACTTGACACGCATATCGCGGGCTGCGCGGTGGTGGGTGACAACTGTTCGGGGGGTAACTTGGCAACCTTGGGCGCGGTGCATGTTATGCAAGAAGGCGACGTGGTTGTAGTGTCGCTGAAGGGCGACCAGTCTGTCGCTGCGGCGGGCGACATGGTCCTAGCGATGATCCGCAATAAGGGCGGCATCGGCTTTGTGACCGACAGCCCGATGCGTGACCTTGTGGGCATTCAAGATGTCGGCTTGCCTGCGTGGTGCAACGGTTTGAACCCCAATTCGCCCTATGCCAATGGGCCCGGGCGCGTTGGGTTTGATGCCAGCGTTGGCGGTCAGATCGTGAGTAGCGGCGACATCATCGTGGCCGACATCGACGGAGTTGTCGTCGTTCCGCACGCGCGCATTGATAGTGTGATCGCAAAGCTTGATGCGGTGCGCGCCGCTGAAACAGCGATGGAAGCCAAGGTCAAAAGCGGGTTCAGCGAACAGTCTCGCATTCTTCAAATGCTGAACGATGGACGTGCCGTGATGGACGACTGATCAGTCACGGCCTTTGGCGGCCTCGACCTCCATGTCCATGCCGTTCATCCGCGCGACATGGTCGATCAGCATCGGTACGTAATCACCTCCCTGCCCCAAGGCTTCGACATGGGTAAAGTAGTGTTTGGCAGCACCTGCCATGATGTTGACCATGCCCGCCTCGGCGGCCATCGCATTGACATAACGCAGGTCTTTGGACGCGTTTTCGATGGTGAATTTATGGACTTCGCGGTCGCGGTCGACGGCGTAGGTCATGAAGGTATCAAAGAACCCGTTCGACAAACGGCTTGATCCGATCACTTCGCGCACCTTCGCGGGCGGCAAGCCGACCGAGGCCCCCAAGACAGTAGCTTCGGCATAAAGGGCAGCGTAACCCATCGAAATAAAGTTCATCAGCAGCTTCATTTTGTGGCCACTGCCCGTGTCGCCGACATGGGTGATGTTACCCGCCCAGCAGTCCAACACGGGTTTGATCATGGCAAAGGTAGCCGCATCGCAGCCGACCATAGCGTCAAGCGTGCCGGCCTCGGCTTCCTTCGGGGTGCGTCCCAACGGAGCGTCAACGAACGTAACCCCTTTTGCGGCCAGCTCATCCGCCAAAACAGCGGTCGAGGTTGGGTCCGCTGTCGTTGTGTCAATCACGATCAGGCCGTCGCGTGCGCCTGCAAGAATACCATCATCGCCGCGGATCACCGCCTCGACTTGTGGCGAGTTTGACAGGCACAGATGGATGATATCGCAGTGCTGCGCCATCGCGCGCGGGGTTGCGGCCTCTTGCGCGCCGTTGGCGATCAGGCTTTCGATCGGCTTGCGGTTGCGGTTGCCCTTGACCCACATAGGATAGCCGCCTTTGATCAGGTTTCTTGCCATGCCGTGGCCCATAAAGCCCACACCGATGAAGCCGATGGTCATATCTTGTGCCATTTTGAAATCCTCCGGACGCGCACCATTGACAAGGCCGCATCTAACCATGTTTATGAAATGGTATACCATCGTGGCATTGTTGCAAGCACGAGGCGCATAGGGGGATATGACATGAACATTCTGATACTCGGCGGTGGCGGTGTCTTGGGGCAAAAGCTGGCCTTGAAATTAGCGGCCAATCCGACGCTAAAAGGTCAGGCGATCATGCAAGTCACTTTGGCCGACGTGGTGGATCCGCCTAAGATCGACGCCCCCTACCCTGTGCAAACCGTCACCTGCGATATTGCCGATGCCGCGTCCGTCGCGGGGTGCGTGACAGCACAAACCGATGTGATCTATCTGCTGGCCGCGATCGTCAGCGCCCACGCGGAAGAAGATTTTGACGCTGGCATGAACATCAATCTGTTCGGAATCTACAATGTGCTGGAACGCTGCCGCGCCTTGGGAACTGTGCCCACGGTGGTGTTCTCTTCTTCGATCGCGATCTATGGCGGCGAGGCTCAGGACCCGCTTGGCGATCACAGCTACCCCAATCCGCAGACGTCGTACGGAATGCAAAAAGCGGCGGGCGAGATGTTGATCAACGACTATTCACGTAAAGGGTTCATCGACGGTCGCGCATTCCGACTGCCGACGGTTTCAGTGCGTCCAGGCAAGCCGAACCGTGCGGCCAGCAGCTTTATGTCGTCGATTCTGCGCGAACCGTTGAACGGCCAAGAGGCGATCTGTCCTGTCGAGTCGGACTTCCTGCACTACTATATCAGCCCCCGCCGCTGCGTTGAAAATCTGGTCAAAGGGGTGGAATTGAACGCCGCCGACATCGGCCATAACCGCGTCATGCAAATGCCGGGAAAGACGTGGTCCATTGCGCAAGTCATTGAAGCGATGACCGCCGTTGCAGGCACTGATCCTGCCAAACTAATCCGATGGGATCCGCAGCCCAACATCAAACAAATCGTGTCAGGCTGGCGTTGGGACATCCACGCTGACAAAGCCCTTCGTTTGGGCTTGAAAGCAGACGACACATTTGAAGACAATATCCGCTACTATTTGGAAGACGACAAACCCACTACCTAGCTGCGGTTCACAGCACTTTTGAATGTCGTCAACGCAGCCGACAATTCGGGGTGATCGTTGGCATAGTCTTCTACTTTCTCACCTGCTTTTTGTGCGGCAGCGGCTTGGCGTAAACTGGTGATACCTGCCGCAGGTCCGTCTGGGTGGCTCATGATACCACCGCCTGCGCAGAACAGGAAATCGTCGTTACCGAGTAATTCCATCGACGGCCCGACTTGCCACGCGGTTTGACCAGAAGAAAACACCGGCAACGCGGCGTGTGACGTCATGTCGGTTAGTGGCGCTTGCACAGAGCGCGCGGCGTTGGTCACGACGATGTCACCTTCGGTAAACTTGTTGGCCAGACCGTTCACATGTAAATGATCACTACCTGCCAGTCGCCACAGTTTTTGCATTGCAAGATATTCGATCCCCACGTGTGGCGAGCGAGACATCAGCCCCCATCCGTTACGATGCGCATGGATCGGCAGTGGGCTGTGATCGCGTATCGCCCGCAAGCCCACCAAGCCAATAGAGTTCAGCGATACCATGGCACAGGTCGCACCAAGGCTTTCGAGCAGGTCAATGTTGCGGCGCATCACGTCAATTTCGTCGGTGATATTGAAGGCATACATCACCTTGCGCCCTGCGCTTTGCGCGGCTTCGTTCAAAACTTCCATCACCAGTTTGGCGCGGTCGTCAAACGGACATGCGGGGCCGTTCCCTTGCAGCTCGTCATCCTTGATGAAATCGATGCCGGCCCGCGCCAGATCACTAGCAAGTGCGGCGGTTTGTTCGGCACTTAAGCCCACACTTGGTTTTACAATCGTCCCGATCATCGGGCCGCTTGGCACTCCCATCAGCTTACGCGTACCGGTAATTCCAAATTGAGGACCGGGATAACCTATTGCCAGCGCATCAGGTATGCCGAGATCCATAAGACGGATCGCAGAGAGTTCAGCCAGTTCAAATAAATTGCCTGCAACAGTGGTAAGGATATTGGGCAAGGACAGGCCAAAGTTGTCCATCGGCCAACTAATCATTACGCGGCCTTGTTCGTAGGTCTTAGCGCTTAGCCTGCATGGCAACGCCGGATGGTCAGAGGTGCCTGTGATTTCAACATGATCCAGCCGCGCAGCGGAGCGGTCGCGCAGTTCGTCGGTCTCGGATGCGAGACGCACGAAGGTGCCTGTCGATTGCTCACCGGCCATAACTTCGGCGGCGCGCTGCACGCCCACGGGGCTTTCGATTTCATAGGTTGCTGTCAAACGTGTCATCTGTGGCCACCTCCGTTTAGGACCCATCCAAAGTAATCGCGGCTGCCCATCTGTCCGCCCTTCAGCGCCAACGTCAGGGGCCGCGTGCCGCCATGGGCGTTGCAAATTGCAGCACCTGGAATGGTTGGGGCGGCGGCGGTAAGTGCATCGATGCCCAAGGCGCTGCACACATGCCCCGATGTATCGCCACCCGAAACCACAGCGCGATCAAGGTCCGATTGATCGACGAGCTGCGCCAGAATACGTCCAAGGGAAGCACCAATATCATCGTTTACTTGTGCCAGATTGTCGCCAGCCGCCACTCGCAATTGTTTGACGGCAGGGTCGTCTGGGCCGCGCGCGGTGTAGATCAGGGGCACTTGATCGCGCTCCAACGCGGCTTTTGCGGCGCTCAAAGCACGGATTTCTTCGGCTGCAAGATCGCCGTCACACGACTGAACAACATCCAGCCTGATATCCGCAAATCCGTTTTCTAGCGCCCAAGCAATCTGATCTGCAGTGATTTGCGAGACCGACCCTGACACCACAGCCATCCGCCTGGCGTGGCCAATGCATCTGGCCGTCGGTGACACAGCAAGTGCACCCGTCTTTTGGAAGTGCGCTACCAATGCATATGCGATCCCTTGTGACCCGACCACAAACTGATGCCCTGCGTTCCACAATAGCTCACCTGCGGTGGTGACATCTGCGGGCGTCATCTGGTCAATCGTGACCCCACCGCGTGCAGTGGCAATCATGTTGGCAGCCCGTTCTGGATCGGCCAACACTTCTAGATTGAGGCATTGCATCGGCATTCTGGTTTGTGCTGACAGATGTATTGCCACGTCCGCCTCGCCCATGGGCGTCACGGGATGACGCGCCATGACGGGGTGTCTGTCCAAGCGGAACACGCCTGCGTCAATGCCTACAAATAACTGCCCGAACACTTGGTAGCGGCGCATTTCAGGGGCAGCAATCATGACTGGAATTGTGCTGGTGGCGAAGGTCTTTGACCCGATGTCCATCGCTTTGCCGATGGACCCAATACGCGGTGCTGAGTCGAGGGTTGAGCAGGTCTTGTATTGCACCAACCTCGCACCTGTTTGTCCCAGAACATCGAACAGATCTGGTAATTCGTCGTCCATGCGCTCGGGGTCAAACGTGCGTGCCATGCTGGCGATGCCGATCCCTCGCATGTCTGGAAAATCCGCCATCCGTTCCGGCGTTGGTGGCCGCAAGAACAGCACCGCAGGAAGGCCAGCGAACGTCAGCACTTCCATCACCGCCGCAGCACCGGTGAAGTCATCACCGAGCCACGCCAGCACGGGTTTTTCGCTGATGGCCATTAGGTAATACGTTGAATACTGGCGGCAATCTCGTCCGGTTCGAACACCCGCTTCCAGTCGTCACGCATCAAGACAGGCTTGCCGAATTCAATCGCCTTGTTGCAGGCGTCTGAGAATACGCCGTCGACTTCCTCAAATATTACCGCACCTAGGATGTTCATATGGCCAAGCAAAAAGTCACGTGCAGCTTCCTTTGGCACGCCACGGCGCACGACCTCGTCCATCGCTTCGCGCATAACGTCTAACAAGGATGCGCAGACGGTTTCGGATAGGCCCGGTTCTAGCAAAGCCATCTGTTCGACGGTGACACGGTGGCTGCGGGCGACGGGGGCGTAGATGGCGCGGCCTACTTTTTCACCTAGAGCATAGTGATTCTCGGGGCCTTGCATCAGCGCGTTTACGATACCCTGTTCCGCGGCGATCCCACCGAAGTAGTCCTTGCGGCCAGCTTCAGTTTTTTCATCGTTGTAGATCGGGGGATGGCAGGGATGCGTGACGAAATAAGTGACGTCGTCGCGGGCGGGTAGATGGCCGGCAAAGGGGCCCGCCGCGTCAAGGCAAATCACCATCGCGCCGCTTGGTACTTTGTCGATGATCGCGCCGGCGACGGCTTTGATAGCGGTGTCTGGGACGGCCAACAGGATGACGTCTGCACCCTCCATCGCGGTGTTAATGTTGACGCAATCAACGCCGACTTCGTCTTTCAATCGGGTGCGTCCCGCTTCAGAAATCTCGACATGGGCCACTTCAAAATCCGTACGCGCAAGGTTGGCGGCACTGCGCACGCCCATTTTGCCGCCTGCACCGATAAGAACCAGTTTTTCAGTCATGTTATTCTTCTTTTGTGGCTTGCCGTTCGCGATACCAAATGTAGACGCCGGCACTGATGATGATCAGCCCGCCGCCTACGGTCCAAACGGTTGGGTATGTGTTGAAAAAGACAATCCCTGCGAAAGCCGCAGAGAAGATTTGAATATAGATCACAGGAGCTAAAATGCTAGCATCGGCCAAGCGATGCGCGGAGGTAGCCAAAATATGCGCTGTGCCGCCGAAGATGCCGATCATCACAAAGAATAACCAATCGGCTGCTGCCGTCGGCCAAACCCATTGCGAGACGGCAAACGGGCCTAAACATAACGTCGCAAGCCCTGATGCCCAGAGCTGCGCTGTGCTGTTATTTTCGATACCCGCGAGTTTGCGCGTCATCAGGAAATAGATCGACGCGCCGATTAAGGCTCCGAGGTTCAACAACATCGCGGGATGAAATCCGGTTCCCCAAGGCTGCATGACAACGATGACGCCTAAGAACCCAACACAGACGGCGGCGATGCGGTGGCGTCCGACCTTTTCGCCCAGCATGGGGATGGCCAAAAGCGTGACCAAGATCGGTCCCGCAAACATAATCGTCGTGGTCACCGTAATTGGCAAATACTTGAGTGCCATGAAGTTCAAGCAGGTGCCGATGAACAAACTGGCGGAGCGCAAGACCTGTAACTTTGGGCTGTACGAATCGAAGGCGGATAGCCCTTCGCGCGGCACGAACACCACGACGGCCAGCAAGAAGTGGATTGCATACCGCAGGAACGCCACTTGCATTGCCGGTAGCCCCGCCAATACAAGCCATTTGGCTGAGGTGTCGATCATGGTGAACAACATCACCGCCAGTGCCATGAACCCAAGCCCGAGGACGATCCGTTCTTCTCGGGGTGCGACGGCTTGGGTCATTGCTTAAGGTCACAAGAAGACGGTGATGATGTTGGGCCAGATCAACAGTGTTGAAAGCGCCAACAGCTGCAACATGATGAACGGTCCGAAGCCACGGAAGATATCTACCAGCGAAATTTCGGGCGGAGCAACGGACTTGAGGTAGAACGCCGCAGGGCCAAAGGGCGGTGACAGAAAGCTAACTTGCATGTTCATACAGAACACCACGCCGAACCAGATCGGGATGTAGCGTGCTTCGATACTGCCCAGGAACCCGATTTCTTCGGCGGGTAGCCGCACCACGATGGGTAGGAACACCGGCATGATTAACAGCACAATGCCAACCCAATCCATAAACATACCCATGATCAAAAACACGAGCATCATCATCAAGATAATCCCCATCGTTGGTAACTCTGCCCCGATGATCAAATTCGCCACATAGGTCGGTCCACCGACGAGCGTGTAGGCCGCGGCCAATGTTGCTGCACCAATGGTCACCCAGATGATCGTCCCTGTGGATTTGAGCGTACGGATCAAGCTGTCCCAGACGATATCAAACGTCATCTCCCGGCGGATCATACCGATTGTGAACACGGCGACGACGCCCATGCCCGCAGCTTCGGTGATCCCTGTTATGCCACCATAGATAGACCCCAAGACAACGCCGATCACAACGATTGGGGCGATCAGGCCTTTGCCCATGTCCCAACCGCGTGCGGTGCGTTCACGACCAACAACCACAAAGACGATTAAGGTAAAAATCACGAATGCGCCGATGATCCAAGGAATATCAGCAACCATCCCCAACAGGATCGGATCTTCGTTTTCGCGGATCACGTTGTCGCCAGTCACGGTAAAGAAGACCGCACGAAGAAACAGGACACCCGACACCCACATCGCAAAGCGCGAGATGAAGCCAAGGAACATCAGACCCTTTTCAGAGCCTTCAGGCTCACCTGGAATCGGATCCGGCAAGGGGGCTAAGGAAGTGTTCATCCGTGTGCGGATCAGGATGTAGAGAATGAAGAACGAAGCCAGCATAAAGCCTGGGAAGAAGGATGCGGTGAACAACGCCTTGATAGATGTTTCAGTCACCAGACCGTAGAAGATCAAAACGATCGACGGTGGGATCATGGTTCCCAGTGAACCGGACGCACAGATTGTACCAATCGCAAGGTTTCGATCATACCCCAGACGCAACATCTGCGGCAAAGCGATCAAGCCCAGCAGAACAACCTCACCACCAATAATGCCCGACATCGCCGCCATAATCACGGCCATGATAGACGTGGCGACAGCGATGCCGCCGCGCATCCGGCTCATCCAGACGTTCAGTGACGAATACATATCTCGTGCGATGCCGGATCGTTCCAGCATCGCGGCCATAAAGATGAATAACGGCACCGATATCAGGACGTAGTTCGTCATTTGTCGATAAACCCCCTGCCCCAAAACAGACAGCGGGCCACGCCCAAAGTCGCCCCACAACAGATCAGGTGGGAACTTTAGAGCCAGTGTGACGACCGCCAAGAAGGCCGAGGCGAAACCTAGTGGCATGCCGATGGCCAGCAGAGCGAACATGCCGAACAGGATGATGAGAGAGAGTGTACCCATATCGACCATTAGTTTTTTTCCTCAAGAGTGCGGCGGATTTTTTCAATTTCAACTTCGTCGATCTCATCAGCTGGTGTGTGCAATTTTGGCTCTTTGTTCCAATCTGCGAACAGGTTGGACACGGCTTGAATACAGACCAATACGATGATGATGAGCAAAGCGGGTTTGACGATGCCGGGGATGGGTGGATCCCACGCGGTGCCGAAGGTTTCCATTCGCATAAAGCGGTTCTCCGCGTCCGTATAGCCACCCCAAACAAGGGCGAATGTGAACGCGACAATCAGCAGGACAGAGATGCAGTCAGATGTCTTTTGCATCCACCAAGGCATCATATCGTAGATGATATAAATGCGGATGTGGCAGCGCTGTTGCATGGCGTAAAGTCCCGCAAGCAAGAATACGAAACAGGCGATCCACAGAGATAATTCATTGGCCCAAAGCGTGGGCCGCGAGAACACGTAGCGCGAAACGACTTCGTAGAACATCACCAGCACGATAAAGGCGGTCATGATCATTGCAAGGCGACCCAGCACCACCGACACAAGGTCAAAGAACCCTTCAGGCGGTGTTTCGATCGCGCCTTTCGTGTCGGATAAAAAGAGTGAGGCAAAGGTCAAAGCGGCGGCGAAACATGCCAGCATCACCTGCACCAACGGCTTGCCTGCAGGCCGGATCATTTCAAACATGCCGTAGGGTTCTGCGGCGAACATCTGTTGACTAATAAGGACCAGATAAAGCGCAAATGTAATGCTACAAAAGACGATCATTCCCGTCTTAACCGGTGCCCGCATGCGCCCTAAAAAAAGTGAACTGTTCTGCATTGTATGCTTCCCCACATGGTCATGTCTTCGGTTGGAAAAGGCGGACCCAAACCGGACCCGCCTTGATCGTTATTTGGGCAAGCGAGCCAGACGTTACCCGCCGATCAAACCCAACTGCGTGAGATAAGCCTTGTGGCTTTGCACCAGCGCATCGGCCTCTGGGCTACGTGTCGCCCAATCATCCCATGCAGCCTGAGCGGCAACGCGGAATTCAGCACGATCCTCAGGTGACCAAGCGTATAGTGTGACGCCCTGCTCTTGGAGCATGGCAGCCGCTTCAGTATTTGCCTTCTCGTTCAACATCGCGATCTGGAATGACAGTTTCTGCCAAGCCGTTTCGATGATGCGGCGCTGCTGTTCGGTCAAGCCTTCCCAAACCGCTTGGTTACAAGCAAGGTGGTCAGATGGCATTGAGTGGAAGCCCGGATAGTTGGCGTGCTTTACGATGTCATAGAGACCCAGACCGACGTTGTTGGCCAAGCCTGATGCATCCGCACCGTCGATGATACCCGTCTCAAGCGCAGTAAAGATCTCGGTGAAGTCCATCACGATTGGGGACGCGCCCATCTTTTCGAAGATCTCTGTTTCCATGCCCGGAGGGGAACGGAACTTCCAACCGACAAGGTCAGCAGGACCTGCAATCGGCTTGGATGATGCGAATGATTCCTGACCGTAAACGGCCCAACCAATCAATTGCATGCCCTGTGCGTTATAAAGTTCCTGAGCCGCTTCGTAGCCGTCACCATAATATAGCCAGCTATACTGCTGCCAAGGTGTGTCATAGCCGCCCATGATGTCGCCCACGAATTGGAACGCTGGGTTTTTACCGGTCTGATATGCGCCGCCTGTTGCGTCACAATCAAGGATGCCGTTGATGGCCGCATCGAATGTTTCAACCGTTGCAACGACCGATGATGAATAGAACATCTCAATCGAGATTTCGCCGCCAGACATGGTCTGAACGTCGTCGATCCAAGTGGCCAACATCTGACCTGTCGGGTGCTCAGTCGCGTAGTGTGTTTGGATGCGCAATGTCACATCCTGTGCAAGTGCAGCACTTGCCAACGTCGCGCCGGCAGCTGCCGACATAAGTAATGTCTTGAGTTTCATATTAATATCTCTCCCTTGGCGGCAATGTCCGCCGTTAGCGTATTCACCCATCCTCCCAGAGCGTGAATCACGATGGTATACCATCTGAAAATGACGTTACCCACTGCGTCCTCGACAAGCAACCAGTTTCGGTATACCAAATTAAATACTTAGGAATGTCCTTCCAAGGACCTTGTTCAATGGACGTAGACGTCAAAAATGCCGGATCAAACGCTGCCAGAAAAAATAGCAAATCAACTGCGACGCGACATTTTGCGTGGCAAGTTAGTGCCCGGCGATTCTTTGAAAGAACGCGACAAGGCAACGGATCTTGGCGTCAGTAGAACCCCGATGCGCGAAGCGATCCGCATTATCGCGCGCGAAGGTCTGATCACCTTGCGCTCGTCCCGCAGCCCGATTGTCGCAATGCCGGACGTCAAAGCCGTTACCGACGATGTCGAGGTTTTGCTGTCCGTCGAAAAGCTGTCGGGCAAGCTGGCCTGTGAACGTGCCACTGACGCAGACATCGACGGAATTACTGCGATCACGCAGCATATGAACGATAACTTTGATACCATGGACCCCCTCGACATGTTCGAGATCGACATGAGTTTTCATTCCGCGATTGCGAAGGCGTCGCATAATAAACCACTGGCAGAAATCCACGATCGGTTCTTGGCGCGTCTATGGAGGGCGCGGTTCCTTGCCGCAGTGCAGCGTCGTAACCGCGCCAGTGTGATCGAACATCATACCGCTATTCTGGCCACCTTGCGCGCCCGAGATGCCGTTGCAATTGATGCTGCCATCGGCACGCATTTGGATCGACTTACACAAGACATCATTGACGTGATCGGCCGCGAGCATCAGGATTTGCAGGACAATGTCGATCAGCAAGCCAACTGAGGCTAATGAATCAAAGACCCGCCGTTCACGTCAACTTCTGATCCCGTCACATAGGACGACAAATCGGACGCCAAGAACAAACAGCACCCCGCCACGTCCTGCGCCGTGCCAGCGCGGCCCATTGGAATGCCGTCCAACACTTGCGCGCGCATTTCATTGGTCAGCTTGCCTGCGGTAATGTCAGTCGCGATGAACCCCGGGCAAATCGCGTTCGCGCGGATGCCATCGGGCGCCACTTCTCGCGCCATCGCTTTGGTCAACCCCAAGATACCCGCTTTGGCCGCTGAATAATGTGGCCCACCGAAAATGCCGCCACCCCGTTGCGCGGAAACGGACGACATGTTCACAATACTGCCCCCCTTGCGGTCACGCATGTGCGGAAGCAGGGCTTGCGACATATAAAGTGTGCCGCGCAGGTTCACATCCAGCACATCATCGTAGTTCTGCGGTTCGATCTCCATAAACTTTAACGGCTGGGTGATACCTGCGATATTCACGAGGATATCTATCTGGCCGAACGCCAAGACCAAGTCAGCGGCGATGGCTTCGCAGGACTCCTTGTTGGTCACATCACACGCACGCCCCACATGACCCGCGCCCGGCAAATCCGCCGCCGCTTGGTCCGCCGCATCCGCATCAAGGTCCAAAATCGCCACACAGCAGCCGTGTTGGGCAAACATCACCGCCGCAGCCTTACCCAAGCCACGCGGACTTGCGCCGCCTGTGATGATCGCCGTTTTGCCTTTCAATAGTTTCATATCAAAGCCACGCTTTCACCGACGCCGTCACAGCATCCACCGAAATTCCATATTGATCGTGCAACGTCGGCAACGCCCCCGCATCCAAGAACGCATCGGGCAACGCGATCTGGCGGAACGGCACGTGTACGCCCGCCCGCATCAGCGCGGCGGCAACGGCTTCGCCCAACCCGCCCGTGATAGAATGGTTTTCAGCCGTTACCACAAGGCGCCCACCTTTCGCAGCTTCGGCTGCAATCGTTTCCAAATCCAACGGCTTGATCGTTGGCACATGCAACACAGCGCAATCAACACCATCGGCCTGCAACCGCTTGGCCGCATCCAAAACGCGCATCGTCATGAAACCGGAAGACACGAATAAGACATCGCGACCGTCACGGATCATCTGCGCTTTGCCCAGCTTGAATTTATAGCCGTACTCGCCCAGCACATCGGGGACATTGCCGCGCAACAAACGCATGTAAACCGGACCCGGATGATCGGCGATGGCGCGGGTCACTTGATCAATTTCGGTCGCATCGCAAGGATCAAGCACCGTCAAGTTCGGCATGGCGCGCATGATTGCGATGTCGTCCGTCGCTTGATGGCTCGGCCCGTACCCTGTCGTCAAACCGGGTAGCGCGCAGACGATCTTCACAGGCAAATTCTCTTCAGCAATCGCCATACAAATGAAATCATAGGCGCGGCGCGAGGCAAAAACCGCATAGGTCGTGGCGAACGGCGTGAAGCCTTCGCGCGCCAACCCAGCCGCAGCCGAAATCATCACCTGCTCGGCCATGCCCATCTGATAAAACCTGTCTGGATAGGCTTTGGCGAAGACATGCAGGTCGGTGTATTTCGACAAATCCGCCGTCAGCCCGACAATATCATCGCGGGTTTTGGCCAGATCAACCAGCGCATGACCAAACGGAGCAGCGACCGTTTCGCGCCCCTCCGCATCCAACGATGCAATCATTGCCGAGGTCGTCAGCTTCGATCCATCCTCGGACACGGGCACCGTGCGCGGTGTGTACTTTGATTTGCGGCGAGACAGGCTTGCATCATTCATCGGGTCGATCCTCGTCCAATATCGTCAAGGCGCGCGCCCATTCATCAGGTTCCACGCGCACGAAATGCGTGATCTCACGGTCCTCGAGGAAAGGCACGCCTTTACACATCTTAGTCTGGCAAATGATCACACGCGGCACGGGGTCAGGATGCGCACGCGCGGCATCAAACGCCGCAACAAGCGCGTCCATGTCGTTGCCATCAATCTCTTGCGCGAACCAGCCAAAGCCTTCCCAACGGCCCGCCTCTGGCACTTGCGCCAGTGCATCGGTGGTTTTGCCGTCGGCCTGTTGGTCATTGAAATCGACAATGGCGATCAGGTTATCTAGCTTCCATTGCACGCCCGACATCACGGCCTCCCATGTGGAGCCTTCACCCAATTCACCATCTGACATCATGTTGTAAACGAACGCAGGGTTGTTCTTACGCTTCAATCCCAGCGCCATCCCGACGGCAATTCCAAGACCATGCCCTAACGATCCACCGGTGATTTCCATCCCCGGAGTGTAGGCCGCCATGCCCGACATCGGCATCCGGCTGTCATCCATGCCATAGGTTTCAATTTCGGCGTCAGGCAGGATACCCGCTTCGATCATCGCCGCATAAAGTGCGATGGCGTAGTGCCCGATGGACAACAAGAACCTGTCACGGCCTTCCCATTTGGGATCGTCGGCACGGTAATTCAGCGCGTGAAAGTAGGACACCGCCAATACATCAGCAGCGCCCAATGCCTGTCCGATATAGCCTTGTCCTTGCACTTCACCCATCAACAGCGCGTTGCGCCGGATCGCATACGCCCGCCGCGCAAGACTGACGTTTGATGTGTCACGCCCCATCCGCTGGCCCTCCCCTTGTTGGGATCATCTTGCGCCCGCTTACCTCCGCACTCAAGCTAAATTTGGTATACCATTTTACTTTTCCGCTCTAAGCTAGTGACAATCTCATCTTTAGGAGCCTGCCATGAACCTGTCTTCCCTGCTTGCCGCGCGCACCGCCACCGGCAAACCCATCCGCATCGGCCTGATCGGCGCGGGTAAATTCGGCTCCATGGTTTTGGCACAGGCCAAGTATATTCCCGGATACCAAATCGTCGGTATCGCGGAGTTGGACGCCGACAAAGCCCGCGCCTCCCTCGCCCGCACCGGCTGGGAGGCCGAAAATTACAACGCCCACTCGATGAAACAGGCCGTCACCGAGGGCACGACCTGCATAACCACCGACGCCGCCGATCTGTTCGCCTGCGACGCCATCGAGTGCATCATCGAAGCGACAGGCCACCCCATCGCAGGCTTGCGCCACGGGCTTGCGGCCATTAATGCGGGCAAACACGTGATCATGGTCAACGTCGAGGCCGATGTTCTATGCGGTTCGGTCTTGGCAGATCGCGCCCGCACCCAAGGCGTCGTCTATTCCATGGCCTACGGCGACCAGCCCGCCGCGATGTGCGAGTTAGTCGATTGGGTCCATAACTGCGGATTTGAGCTGGTCTCCGCAGGCAAAGGCATGAACTTCGCCCCGCCCTATCGCTACTCGACCCCTGACACGGTTTGGGATTTTTTCGGTTGGTCCGCAGAAGAAGTCGCCGCCGGAGACTTTAACCCCAAGATGTATAACTCCTTTACCGACGGCACCAAGGCCGCGATCGAAATGGCCGCCGTCGCCAATGCCACGGGCTTGGATTGCCCCAACGATGGCCTCGCGTTTCATCCAGCTGGTTTGCAGGACCTCGCCACCGTTTTCCGACCGAAAAGCGACGGTGGAAATCTCTCAAAAACCGGTCTTGTCGACATCGCCTCCAGCCGCGAACATGATGGCCGCACTGTGCTGAACAACATCCAATACGGCATGTTCGTGACCTTCCGCGCGCCCGATGAATACACCCGCGCCTGCTTTCAACAATACGGGCTGCTGACTGATCCGTCGGGCTGGTACGGGTCGATGTGGCGGCCGTTCCATCTCATCGGATTGGAAACATCTGTGTCCGTCCTATCCGCCTGCCTACGCGGCGAAGCCACTGGCAGTTCCACCCGTTGGCGCGGTGATGCAGTCGCAACCGCCAAGGGCGATTTCGCAGCGGGCGACATGCTGGACGGTGAAGGTGGCTACAAGGTTTGGGCCAAGGCGATCCCTGCCCGCCGGTCCCATGATCTGAACGCCCTGCCCATCGGCTTGGCGCATCACATCAAGCTAAAATGCGCGGTGCGCAAGGATCAGATCATCAGCCTTGATGATGTCGAGATTGTGGATGACCAAGACATTTTCGATCTGCGGGTCGAACAACACGCCTTTCTAGACGGCTGACAGCCACCGTAGACTGGCATCCGTATCGCCTGTTGGCTTGTATTCCGCGCCAATCGGTCGATCCCATCCCAGCCGATCCAAGACCTGCCAGATATGGGGATAGTTCAACTCTCCATGATCCGGTGTGCCACGATCGGGGATCGAGGCGACCTGAATATGCCCAATCAAGGGCAACAGTTTTTCAAGGCGACGGGCCACGTCGCCTTCGGTGAGTTGCACATGATAACAGTCAAACATCAGTCGAAGGTTTGGCGCGCCAACCTCTTCGATCAACGCCGCAGCTTGGGTCGTACGGATCAGGAAATAGCCTGGCGCGTCATAACCGTTCAACGGCTCAATCAAGATCGTGCGTTCCGCGGCCTGCGCGCAGGCATAGCGCAGGTTTTCGGCAAAAGTAGCATGGGCATCGGCCCCTTGCGCGAAACCTGCCATAACATGAACCGCCCCCGTATCAGTCGCCTTCGCGTAAGCCAGCGCTTCATCAATCGCCGCGCGCGCCTCGTCCTCGCGCCCCGGCAAAGCAGACAAGCCGTTTTCACCAGGTTGGCCACGCCGGGTATTTAAGCCCAACATTGGTAACCCTGTTTGCCGCAGCGCGGACGCAACAGCATCGACGTCATGATCATAGGGCCAATGACATTCTACCGCCTCAAATCCAGCGGCCTTTGCTGCGCGGATCGCATCTGGCAACGCTCTATCGGTCCACAAAAATCCTAGATTGGCAGAAAACTTCATGACTCCCACTCCACATCAAACTTCGTGACAACGTCCTTGATCTGCGCGTCACTCAACTGCCGCCGCGCCATACCGTAAGTCAGTAACGCCAATCGCGCCGTATCTTCCAATTCCTCAATCGCGTTGCAGGCGGCCTCAACATCTTTGCCCGCAACAACGGGTCCGTGATGCGCCAACATCACCGCCGACCGTTTGCCCGCCAACCCGCGCACCGCGTCGCCCATCGCGGCATCTCCAGGGAGAAAGAAGGGCAGCAGGGCGACTTTACCAAGCTTCATAATCGCATAAGGAGTCAATGGGGGCAGGAAATCATCAGGGTCTTGATCCTCTAGCAACGACAACGCGACTGAGTGCGCCGAGTGCAAGTGCACGACTGCGCCTGCGGTTGAGCGAGCCTCGTAGAACGCGCTATGCAGGGGCATCTCCTTGGTCGGCATGTCGCCGCCAATATGTTGGCCCGTCGGGTCAAAAAGCGACAGTCGCGCCGGATCAAGCCGCCCGAAACTGGACCCTGTCGGCGACACCAGCAAGCCGCCGTCCGAGGTGCGGGCCGAGATATTACCCGTCGAGCCCCCTGTCAGCCCACGATCAAAAAGCGACTTCGCCAGCACGCACATCTGCTCGCGCAAATTCGCATCCGTGCTCATAGGCTGTCCAACTTTTGCAATGCAGAGGCAAAAAATGCTTCGGCTCCGAAGTTACCGGATTTCAACGCCAGCGCCATCCGTTTGCCGTCGCTGTCGCATGCACACCACGGCACACCCGGCGCAATTTCTGGCCCAACGTCGAGCCGCGTCACGCCCAAGGCTTGCGTGACAGCGCCCGAAGATTCGCCACCCGCAACGACGATCCGCCGCACCCCTTTGTCGCGGGCAAACACGGCGATCTGCGCCAAGGCGTCTTCCACCAATACCCCCGCGCGATCCCGTCCCAACTGGTCCTGTGCTGCACGCACATCTTGCGGCGCAGCGGTGGCATAGATCAGCGGCGCGCCGCTTTGCCCCGCCAGCCAATCCAGCACAGGCTGCACCCCGTCACGCGCCAGCATGAGCGGGTCCAATTTGTAAGACGGCGCCGACGTCGCATAGGCCGCAACCTGTCGCTGGGTCATGTCAGAACACGATCCTGACAATACCAAAGCCTCTCCCTTCGGGGCCTGCCACGGGTCCGCAATCGGGTTACCGTCTAGGCTATGAAGCGCAGGTAACGGCATCGCCAACGCACTGCCCCCTGTCAGCAATTTAAACGATTGGCATGCCTGCGCGATGATCTCAAGGTCCGCATCCGCAACCGCATCGACGACCACATGAGCGATGCCTTGATCAGTCAGCCACGCCAATTTCGCACGCACAGCGTCAGCACCCCGCGCAACGCAAAGGCGATCAATTAGCCCGACATCGCCCGTCACCTGCGGCGCTAAAAGCCGCATCAGGTTCGAGTCCCGCATCGGCGTCAAAGGATGATCCTTCATCGGACTTTCCGCCAAGGGCTGTTGGCCAACAAACAGATTCCCCATGAAAATGCTACGCCCGTTTTCGGGAAACGCAGGGCAATAGATCGTCTGTTTTGTCCCCAGCCGCGCCATCAACGCCTCAGCCACTGGTCCGATGTTTCCCTCAGGTGTGGAATCAAAGGTTGAGCAATATTTCCAGAAAAACTGCTTCGCACCCGCTGCCTGTAACCAAGCCAATGCCGCCTCAGACTGAGCCACAGCGTCGGCCACAGGTATGGTGCGGATTTTCAACGCGATCACTTCGTAAGGTGCTGTTTGCGATGGCGGTTCTTCTGGCACACCGATCCGCAAGGACACGCGCGCACCGCTTCGTGCCAGCAGCCCCGCCAAATCCGTTGCCCCAGTAAAATCGTCGGCAATCGCCCCTAAAACCACCACCACTTAGTCTTGCCCCGGCAAGGTTAGGCCTGCGTTACGGGCATAAACTTTCGCCACCGCTGAATCGTGTTCGCCACCTAGACCAGACCCAGACGCCGCTAGATATTGCTGCAAGGCCGCTGCAGTGATCGGAGCGCTGAACTTGGCCGACTTTGCGATATCCAAAACAATCCCAAGGTCCTTGGGCCAGATATCTACAGCACTCAGCGGATGATAATCGCCGTTCACAATCGAGGGCGCACGGCTTTCCAGCGCCCAGCTATTGCCTGCACATTGCGTGATGACTTCTAGGAATTTAGCGGGCTCGACCCCCTGCGTCATGCCAAAGGTCATCGCCTCGGCCATGGCTGCGATATGCACGCCTGTCAGCATTTGGTTGACCGCCTTCATCGATGATCCCGCACCCACTTCATCGCCGAGCGCGAATACTTTCGCCGACATCGCATCTAACGCAGGCCCACCCTTTTGGAACGCCGCAGGTGCGCCCGCCGCGAGGATAGACAACGTACCTTCGCCCGCTTTGATTGTCCCGCCCGATACCGGCGCATCTAGATAAAGCAGCCCTAACTCTTCGCAGCGCCTAGCCATATCGCGGGCAAAATCGGGCGCGACGGTCGCGCATGAAATCACGGCCGTGCCTTTGGCAAGCTTCGTCGCGATGCCGTTCGCGCCGAACAAGACCGCTTCGGTTTGCGCCGCGTTGACCACGACGACCACCGCTGCGTCTAGCGTCGATGCAACCTCATCCAGCGTGCCATCTGCGCCGCCTTCGGCTTTGAACTTTGCCACAGCGTCCGTGTTGATATCAAATCCATGGGTCATAAGCCCCGCACGACGTAACGCGCCCGCCATGCCAAAACCCATCGCCCCAAGGCCGAATATCCCTACTTTATAGTCCGACATAACAGCCTCCTAAGTTGATTTATAGAAATGGTATACCAAATGATTGGGCGAGCCAAGTGGGTCAAATCATCTCGTTACGTCTTGAAACGAGCAGCAAAGAAATCGACCATCTGGCTGACCATTTCATCACCCTGCCCTGCGTCACGCGCCAGCGTCAACGCCTCGAGCGAGCCTTTGGACATGATGCTATCAACGCCCGCATCCTTGGCCATCGTCGCGTAATAGCCCACGTCCTTGGCCGCGTTTTTGATCGCGAACTCCAGCTTGTTCGGGTCGTTATCAACGCCGTAGGCTTTGACAAAATCCATCATGCCTGAATGCAGCGGCCCCGCCGCCATTACGTCATAAACACTTTTGCGGTCGATACCCGCGACGTCGGCCATAGCAAAGGCTTCGGCCATCGCGTTTGCCACCGTCATGCCAAAGAAGTTGTTGAGCAGCTTGATCGTGTGCCCCGACGCCAACGCGCCAAGATGAAAGACGTTCTCGCCCAAATCCTTGAGCACAGGTTCGACGCGATCAAACACAGCCTTGTCACCCGCCGCCATGATGTTCAGCAAACCATCTTTGGCATGGGAGGGTGTGCGGCCCAAGGGCGCGTCAAGATAATGGCCACCCGCCGCTGCGGCCTCGGCCCCCAAAATGCGTGTGCTGCCGGGCAATGATGTGCCAAAGTCGATGACCACCGCATCTTTGCGCAGCCCCGCGATCACACCGTCCGCGCCGCGCATCCGCGCTTCGACACTGGCCGAAGTGTCCATGCAGAACATCACGATGTCGCTGGCCTCGGCGACCTCGCGGGCGGTGCCGACTTCGGCAGCACCACGTGCAACGGCCGCGTCGATATTGGGTCGCGATCTGTTGGCCATAATCGTCAGCGCATAGCCTTGATCCAGCAAACGGTTCACCATCGCAGCCCCCATCAACCCTAGTCCAATAAATCCGATTTCTGGTTTACCCACGATATAGTCCTTTTGTGCTGCGTTATGTTCATGTCGCGGCACCGGTGCCACGTAATTGCGTTTCAATGTCCAATGCTACTTGCAATGTCCGTGTGGCGTCGGCCACATCAATCAAGGGCGCGGCGCCCCCGATGACATCCAAGAAGTGATCCAATTGCGCGGCCAATGGGACGGCTTCGTTGACCGCCACATCGACGGGCACCGTCTGAGCCGCCTGACCCCAGTCCACACCGTTCCATTGGGTCAACGACGGAAAACTGATGCCGCCTTGCGTGCCTGTGATCCACATCATGTCTTGGTTTGTGGTGCCAATATTCGGGTTCTCGCCCGTACCCGCCTCGAACCCCCAAGGGCTGGGCGCTGTGTCTGCAAAGCTGATCGTCGCGGTAACGCCCCGTTCAAAACGCAGGGCGACCGCCCCGCTTTCGATGCGTCCACCATCGCGTAGCGGCGCACCAGCAAGACAGGCGATGTCGCTGATTTCACCCAAGACGAAGCGCAAGATATCAATGTCGTGGACGAGGTTTATCATCACCGGCGATCCGCCAGCCGTGCGCCAATTCCCATCGAAATAGCCATCCGGTTTGCGCATCGCCCAGATCAAACTGGCTGTCACAGGCGTACCAATCGCGCCCTCTGCCAGCATCGCGCGCAACTGGCGCACAGACGCATGATAGCGGCGATGATGACCGACCAATGACTGCACTCCAGCGTTGCTCAATGCCGCTTGCAATGCCTGCGCCCCTGCCACATCAGCGGCGACCGGTTTTTCGATCAGCACATGCCAACCCCGCTTTGCCGCCGCAATTCCATGGGCCGCGTGCAGCCCCGTTGGCGTCGCAATGATCGCACCGTCAACGCCGTCAGGCACCTCGGCCATATCGGCAAACCGCGCCACATCCCCCGCCACAATGCCCATATTTGGATCGACCAAGCCGACCAGCTCGCAGTCTTCATGCGCTTGAACCGCTTGCACATGACGGATGCCAATCAGCCCGCCACCGATGACGACAAGTCGCCTCACATCACAGCGCCGATTTGCCATGGAACAAATTCGTAATCGCCAAGCCCCTGCGCCTCGGACTTACTGGCCTCGCCCGAGGCAACGGCCAAGAACATCTCGTAAATCTCGCGCCCTTTTTGTGCGACGCTGACGCCACCGCTTAGGATCGTGCCCGCGTCCACGTCCATGTCCTCAGACATGCGTGCCGCCATTTCAGAGTTTGTTGCGACCTTGATCGTCGGGCTGGGCTTTGATCCAAACGCCGACCCGCGCCCTGTGGTGAAGCAGACCAAATTGCAGCCGCCCGCGATTTGCCCTGTGACCGACGCAGGGTCATAGCCGGGGCTGTCCATAAAGGTGAAGCCATGCGCCGTCACCGTTTCCGCGTATCTATAGACGCCAGTCAAAGGCGTCGTGCCACCCTTTGCCGCAGCACCAAGCGATTTTTCAAGGATCGTCGTCAGCCCACCCTTTTTGTTACCAGGAGACGGATTGTTATCCATAGAGCCGCGGTTGCGCGTCGTGTAGTCCTGCCACCAGCTGATCAAGCCGATCAGCTTGTCGCCGACAGCGCGATCCACTGCGCGACGTGTCAACAAATGCTCGGCGCCATAAATCTCGGGCGTTTCAGCCAACACGCCTGTCCCGCCTTGGGCAACCAGCAAATCACACGCATAGCCAAGCGCAGGGTTCGCCGTGATCCCCGACCACGCATCCGATCCGCCACATTGTAGCGCAACTTTCAATTCGGACGCGGGACAAGGCGTCCGCTCCGCTTCGTTCGCCAGTGGCAACATCACTGCTACTTTTTCGATGCCCAGCTCGACCGTCCGCCGCAAACCCGCGACATTCTGAATGTTCATCGTCTGAAACAAAGGCCCCTGCTTTAGACCCCATGCATCGAGCAACCAATCAATCTGGTTCATTTCGCATCCCAGACCCACCATCAAAACACCCGCATGATTGGGATGACGCGCATAGCCCCACATCACCCGCTGCAAGGCCTCAAACCCATCGCCGTCGCCCGCCATGCCGCAACCCGTGCCATGCACGAAGGCCGCGACGCCATCGACGTTGGGGTACTGCGCCATGATGTCAGGCGTAAAGTGATCCGCGATCATCCGCGCCGCCGTGGCCGAACAATTTACTGACGTGACAATAGCAATATAATTGCGCGTCCCGACGCTGCCGTTTTCACGACGATAACCCATGAAAGTATCGCGCTGATCCTTGGGCACAATCGCGACAGGGCGCAAGTCGGTCGAAAATTCATAGTCAGCCTCAGTATTGCGAAACTCAGTATTATGCGTGTGCACGTGATCTCCCGCCGCGATGTCTTGCGATGCGTAGCCGATGACTTGCGCGTATTTGCGCACCGCCTCACCCTGCGCAATCGCCATTGTCGCGACCTTATGACCAGACGGGACCAGCGCAGTTGTCGCGATGCCCTCAACTTCGGCATTGGCGGCAAGCGCACGGGTTGCAGTCACAACATTGTCGGAGGGATCAAGGCGCACACAGTCCATAGGATACTTTTTCTTTCTCAATTGGCGTGTAATTCACACGCGCTCAAACGGGTGGGCACTGCATAGAGACTCGCAGACTGAAAATGAAGTACGATTTGGTATACCAAATTATAATATCGCGCGTATAGTGCCGAGAAGTCAAAGCAAAATCCCATGTGAAACCCAGACAAGGGACCACGATGGAGTTGCTTTCGAATGCGAAGTGAAGTTTGAGGGGGGATATTCATGACAAAACAAAGACTTGAAGGAAAGCGTGTCTTAGTCACCGCAGCGGGCCAAGGCATTGGACGCGCTAGTGCCCTGGCGATGGCAGCTGAAGGCGCACAGGTTTTCGCCACCGACGTCAACGCCGAAGCACTGGCAACATTGACGGGTGTCGAGACGTTTGCCCTTGATGCCCGCAGCGATGACAGCGTAGCCGAAGGTGTCGCCCGCGCCAATCCTGACGTGCTGTTTAACTGCGCAGGCTTTGTGCACCATGGCTCGGTTTTGGACGCGACGGATGATGAACTTGACTTCGCGCTCGACCTCAATGTCCGCTCGATGCTGCGCACAATCCGCGCCGCGTTGCCCGCCATGCTAGAGCGCGGCACAGGATCGATTATCAATATGTCGTCCGCTTGTTCTAGCGTCATCGGCGCGCCGAATCGCTTTATTTATGGCACGACCAAGGCGGCTGTTATCGGTCTGACCAAATCGGTCGCCGTTGACTATGTATCCCAAGGCATCCGCTGCAATTGCATTTGTCCTGGCACCGTAGAATCCCCCAGTTGGCACGACCGCGTTGATCAGTTGGGCAAGCAGTTGGGCAGCAAAGAAGCCGCCCTGAAGCAGTTCGTCGAACGCCAGCCTATGGGCCGCGTCGCATCCGCCGAAGAAATCGCCGCATTGGTTGTCTATCTGGCCAGTGACGAAAGTGCCTTTACCACAGGGCATCCCCATATCATCGACGGAGGTTGGTCAGGCCAATGAGCAAGAAAATAGAAATAGAAGACCTGCGGTCGCGCAAATGGTTCATGAACCCCGACAATCCGGAAATGACCGCGATGTATCTGGAACGGTATCTAAATTACGGGCTGACCCGCGAAGAGCTGCAATCAGGCAAACCGATCATCGCCATCGCCCAGACCGGCAGTGATCTGAGCCCATGCAACCGCCACCACATCGAGCTGACAAAGCGGGTGCGCGACGGCATCATCGCTGCAGGTGGCACCTGTATCGAAGTGCCCGTGCATCCCATTCAGGAAACCGGCAAACGCCCCACGGCCATGCTGGACCGTAATCTGGCCTATCTGTCGCTGGTCGAGACGCTGTTTGGCTATCCGCTAGACGGTGTTGTCCTCAACATCGGCTGTGACAAGACAACGCCCGCGTTGCTGATGGCTGCGGCCACGGTCAATATCCCCGCCATCGCGCTGAGCGTGGGACCCATGCTCAATGGCTGGTTCAAGGGCGAGCGCACAGGCTCGGGCACCATCGTGTGGAGAGCGCGCGAAATGTTGGCCGCAGGCGAGATCGACAATGACGGCTTTATGGATCTGGTGGCCTCTTCTGCCCCATCCGTGGGCTACTGCAATACCATGGGTACGGCGACCACAATGAACAGTCTCGCCGAGGCCTTGGGCATGCAATTGCCCGGCTCTGCGGCAATCCCCGCTCCCTACCGCGAGCGCGGGCAGATCAGCTATGAGACAGGCAAGCGTATCGTGGAGATGGTGTGGGAAAACCTGCGCCCCTCGGACATCATGACGCGGGAGGCCTTCGAGAACGCCATCGTGATCAACTCGGCCATTGGCGGATCAACCAACGCGCCTATCCATTTGAACGGCATCGCGCGTCACCTTGGCGTGCAGCTGGATAATGACGACTGGCAAAAGATCGGCCATGACGTGCCTCTCCTGGTCAACCTTCAGCCTGCAGGCGAATACCTTGGTGAAGACTACCAACATGCGGGTGGCGTGCCAGCCGTGGTCGGCGAATTGATGGCCGCCAACATGCTGCCACACCCAAATGCTATCACTGCCAACGGGCAAACCATAGGCGACAATTGCAAAGCAAAACGCAGCGCAGATACCCTCGTGATCAAACCCGTAAGCGATCCGCTAAAGGCGCAGGCAGGTTTTATCAATATGAAGGGCAATCTGTTCGACAGCGCCTTGATGAAAACCTCCGTGATCAGCCCCGCGTTCCGCGCGACATATCTGTCCAATCCAGATGACCCTAACGCTTTTGAAGGCCGCGCGATCGTCTTTGAAGGCCCCGAAGATTTCCACCACCGCATCGATGATCCCACCGAAAAAATCGACGCGCAATGCATGTTGTTTATGCGCGGCGCAGGACCCAAGGGTTATCCCGGCGGGGCAGAAGTTGTGAACATGCGCCCACCCGCTTATCTCCTCAAACAAGGCGTCGAAGCCTTGCCGTGTATCGGTGACGGCCGGCAATCTGGCACCTCTGGTTCTCCCTCGATCCTGAACGCCTCGCCCGAGGCTGCCGATGGTGGCGGACTGGCGTTATTACAAACGGGTGACCGCGTGCGCATCGACTTAAACAAATGCACCGCCGACATGCTTGTCCCATTGGAAGAGTTGGCCGATCGCGCCCGCAAGCTAGTGGCGACGGGCGGCTATGCGATCCCCGAAAGCCAGACCCCATGGCAGGCGCTGTTCCGCGAAAAGGTCGGCCGCTTTGATGAGGGCATGACGCTGGACGGTTCCACCGAATATCAAGACCTCGCCCGCACGTACATGCCACGCGACAATCACTAAAAGGAAAAAACAATGAAACTTGCACGTTACGGAGACATAGGCGCAGAAAAAGCTGGCCTGATGGACGGCGATACCTTGCGCGATCTGTCGGCCCATGTGGCTGACATCACGGGCGATATGTTGGACGACGCGACACTGGATAAACTGCGCAGCCTTGACCCCAGCACCCTGCCCACCGTCAGCGGCACCCCACGCCTCGGTGCCTGTGTTGGCAACATCGGCAAGTTCCTGTGCATCGGTCTGAACTACTCTGACCACGCCGCCGAAACCGGTGCGGCAATCCCCGAGCATCCGATCCTGTTCTTCAAAGCCAACTCCGCAGTCGTCGGCCCCAATGACGACGTGGTCATGCCGCGCGGCTCAACCCACACCGACTGGGAAGTCGAGCTGGGTGTCGTCATCGGCAAGACAGCCAAATACGTCAGCAAAGAAAACGCGCTGGACCATGTCGCGGGCTACTGCGTAATCAACGACGTCAGCGAGCGGCACTTTCAAACGCAACTGACAGGACAATGGACCAAGGGTAAATCCTGCGACACATTTGGCCCGACAGGTCCGTGGCTGGTGACCCGTGATGAAGTAGCCGATCCGCAAAACCTTGCTATGTCGCTCGATGTGAACGGCAAGCGGATGCAGACTGGAAACACATCGACGATGATCTTCACCGTGGCCGAAATCATCGAACACCTGAGCGGCTTGATGACCCTGCATCCGGGCGATGTGATCACCACGGGCACGCCTCCGGGTGTGGCGATGGGCATGAAGCCTGAACCGATTTACCTTAAGGTTGGCGATGTGATGGAACTGACGATCCAAGGCCTCGGCCAGCAGCGACAGGAGGTCGGTCAAGATGCCTGATCTTTTGCTCATCGGCGGGGCCACCGATAAAATGCTGGAGCGGATGGCGGATAAATTCACCATCCACAAACTGGCGGATGGCGGCTACCCCGCCGACAAGATTACCCATGTTTGCACCAACGGTCACGACGGGATCAAACCCGATATTATGGCGTCCTTGCCCAACCTAAAGCACATCTCGTGCTACGGCGTGGGTTACGACGCCATCGACACAACCGAAGCCGTGAAACGCGGCATCGTCGTCACGCATACACCGAATGTGCTGAACGCCGAAGTCGCCACCACGGCTGTTTTGCTGATGCTCGCCTGCTACCGCGAAGCTGTGCGCGACGATGCCTATGTGCGTTCCGGCGCGTGGGAGGCCAAGGGCAACGCCCCCCTCACCCGCTCGGCGGATAATCAAACCATCGGCATTCTGGGTCTCGGTCGCATTGGCCAAGCGATCGCCGATAAAATCGCGCCATGGACCCCCACAATCGTCTACCACAGCCGCAGCAAAAAAGACGTCGCTTACAAATACTACGACGACCTCAAAACGATGGCCGTGGACTGTGACGTTCTGGTCTGCATCACGCCGGGCGGTCCTGCGACGAACAAAATCGTCAACGCCGATGTGTTGGCAGCACTTGGTCCACAAGGCACCTTGATCAACGTCGCGCGCGGGTCTGTCGTGGACGAGGACGCGATGATCGCCGCCTTGCGATCTGGCGCGCTCGGCTGGGCAGGCCTGGACGTGTTCGCCGCAGAACCGCATGTACCTCAAGCGCTGCGCGATCTGCCCAACACGGTTCTGTTGCCGCACGTCGGGAGCGGAACGGTTGAAACCCGCGCCGCGATGGGGGCGCTGACGGTTGACAATTTGTTGCAGCATCTCAGCGACGGCACCGTGATCAGCCCGGTGCCAGAATGCGACGGGATGTAGCGAAATGGCGCGGATCACAGCCGTCACAGCACGACTGTTCGCCGTCCCACTCGACGAAGTGCTGGTGGACGCCAAGCACGGCGACCACACGCATTTCCACCTGATCACTGCGACCGTCACGCTGAACGACGGGCGCAGTGGCACAGGCTATTCCTACAACGGTGGGCGCGGCGGTCATGCGACAGCGGCCATGATCACCCATGACCTTGCGCCAATGCTTGTCGGACTTGATGCCGGCGACGTCGAGGCGCTGCACGACGCGATGCAATGGCATGTGCACTACGTCGGGCGCGGCGGTATTGCCAGCTTTGCAATTTCGGCCATCGACATCGCCCTTTGGGATTTGCGCTGCCAGGCGTTGGATCAACCCTTGTGGCAAGTCGCAGGAGGCGCTCGCAAAACCTGCAAGGCCTACGGCGGCGGCATTGATCTGGCCTATCCCCTGCCCAAACTTTTGACCCATGTGCAAAGCTACATCGACGCAGGCCTTGGCGGCGCCAAAATAAAGATCGGCCAACCTGATATGGCCGACGACATCGCCCGCATTCGCGCCGTGCGTGCGCAGATCGGACCCGACGCGGCCTTCATGATCGACGCAAATTATTCACTCACCCGTGCACAGGCGATTGAACTGGCCCTAGCGGTCAAAGATCAAAACATCCTCTGGTTCGAAGAACCCATCATCCCTGACGATTACGCAGGTTACGCCGAGGTCGCAAACGCCTCTGGCATGGCGGTCGCGCAAGGTGAAAACCTGCACACAATCCATGAATTTGAAATGGCTCTGGCCCAAGGCAATCTAGGTTTTATCCAACCTGATGCCTCCAACTGCGGTGGTATCACGGGCTGGCTCAAAGTCGCTGAAATGACAAGCGGCATCGACGTGCCTGTCTGTTCGCACGGGATGCAGGAATTGCACGTTTCGCTGGTGTCATCTCAGGCGCATGGCGGCTGGCTTGAAGTGCACAGCTTTCCCATCGACCGTTACACCACGCGCCCGCTGGTAGTCGAAAATCAACGCGCCGTAGCCCCTGATATGGCTGGCATTGGCGTCACGTTCGATTGGCCAAAACTGACCCCGCACGAGGTCACCTGATGCTCGCCTTCGCCGCTGCTGTTTTCTTCCTGATCATCTCCCCTGGTCCGGGTGTTTTATCGACCGCAGGCGTCGGTGCGGCCTATGGCTACCGTAACGGGCTGGCCTACGTCGCAGGGCTATTTGCGGGCAGTAATTTGGTGGCGATGCTTGTGATCTCAGGCGTCGCAGCAACCGCACTTGCCTTGCCGTGGCTACGCACAACACTGCTGATCGCCTCACTCGGATACCTACTGTGGCTCGCGTGGCGCATCGCCAGCGCGGGCGCGCAAATTGGCTTTATCGAGGCCCGCACGCCGCTGGGGTTTTGGAACGGTTTGGCCCTGCAACCGATCAACCCCAAAGCCTATGTCGTGAACACAACTTTGTTCACCGGCTTTAGCTTTATGCCCGACGCCCTATGGCTAGAGACGGCGATCAAACTGCTGATCATGAACCTGATCTGGATACCCTTGCACCTTGGCTGGCTTGGCGCGGGGATCAGCTTACGCCGCCTTGACCTTGGCCCGCAGGCGCAACGCCGCGTGAACATCGCGATGGCGCTGTCGATGCTGGTCGCGGTCGGTCTGGCGCTTTGGTCGCAGACCTAAAGCGACGCGGTGATCCCGCCGTCCACATAAAGCGTATGCCCATTCACAAAACTGGACGCAGCCGACGACAAAAACACCGCAGCGCCCACTAATTCTTCGACCTTACCCCAGCGGCCTGACGGCGTGCGCTTGGCCAGCCACTCGGAAAATTCGGGGTCCGCAACCAAGGCGGCATTCAGTGGCGTGTCAAAATAACCGGGTGCGATTGCGTTGCACTGTAACCCATGTTTCGCCCAGTCCGTCGCCATGCCTTTGGTTAGGTTGCCCACCGCCCCTTTTGTCGCCGTGTAAGGCGCAATACCGGGGCGCGCGAGGGCAGTTTGCACACTCGCAATGTTGATGATCTTGCCTTTGCCGCGTTTGATCATATGACGCGCCACCGCTTGGCCAACGTGGAACACACTGGCGACATTGGTTTGCAACAACCGCTCAAACGCATCTGCGGGAAACTCTTCCAACTCACCACGATGCTGCATGCCTGCGTTGTTGATCAGGATATCGATCGGGCCTGTCTCTGTCTCAAACGCATCGACTGCCGCACGCACTGCGTCATGGTCGGTCACGTCAAAGGCCAAGACTTGCACAGTGCCGCCAAGGTCTTTTGCCGCTTGCGCTAGCTTACTCGCGTCACGTCCGTTCAAGATAATTTCGGCCCCAGCCGCCGCCATACCCATTGCCAAGGCAAAACCGATGCCCTGACTAGACCCGGTGATCAAAACGCGCTGACCCGTCAGGTCAAAAAGAGAGAGGCTCATGATTTTTTCCTTTGGTGCTTTTGAAGAAGTATCGTTAACTTCGGTTAAGTTGTACATAACTAAGTCAGGTCAATCATGCACGCAGTCGTCATTCACGCAGCACAAGATTTGCGGATCGAAAAACAATCCCCCGTGCCAGCGCCAGCCGCAGGCGAAGTCCGCATCAATATGGCTGTCGGTGGCATCTGCGGGTCCGACCTGCACTACTACAATCACGGCGGCTTCGGGGCGGTGCGCCTTCGCCAACCCATGGTGCTGGGCCACGAAGTATCCGGCCACATCGCAGCTGTCGGCGACGGCGTCACAGGGCTCGTCCCCGACCAACTGGTAGCGGTCTCGCCATCACGGCCCTGCGCCAAGTGCGACTACTGCCTGCGCGGCCAACCCAACCACTGCGAGAACATGCGCTTTTACGGCAGCGCAATGCCCTACCCCCACATCCAAGGCGCATTCAGCCAAGAGCTCATCGTCGACGCCAGCCAATGCGTCCCCGCCGATGACCTAAGCCCCGAAGCCGCTGCCATGGCAGAGCCCTTGGCCGTTTGTTTGCACGCGATGCGCCAAGCAGGCGACTTAGTTGGGAAGACGGTTTTGGTCACAGGGTGTGGGCCCATCGGTGCGCTCACAATCCTCGCCGCGCGCCGCGCCGGAGCTGCGAAAATCATTGCGACCGATCTGTCAAACTACACACTCGACATGGCCGAAAAATGCGGCGCAGACGTTGTGTTGAACTTGGCGAGTGACAGCGACGCGCTTGCCCCCTTCACCGCTGGCAAAGGCCAGATCGACGTGCAGTTCGAATGCTCTGGCGCTCCAGCGGCGCTTGCGTCAGGTGTCGCGGCGTTGCGCCCAAAGGGAACACTCGTACAACTTGGCATGGGCGGCGATATGACCATCCCGATGCAAGCGATCACGGCCAAAGAGTTAACCCTGCGTGGGTCGTTCCGGTTTCACAGCGAATTCGCAACAGCCGTGGCAATGATGCAAAAAGGGCTGATCGACGTCACCCCTTTGATCACGCATAAATTCGGCTTGGACGACGCAATAGATGCGTTCGAAATGGCTAAAGATCGCAGCCAAGCCATGAAGGTTCAGATCGCCTTTACCTGACGCGCACTTCAAAATGTCTACCTTGGGCGTTGTTGCATTGACCCCCACTCCACTGATATTGGTGTCGGCCTGCCTTCTTGAGGATGCTATAAATGCCGCACAAATTCAACGCTGATCGTTGCGACAAGATCCCGAAGCAAAAGCGTCGGGTGACCAACTGCGCCGCGTACGACGCCTGGCGGCCAGGCTGTCTATTCGGACTTGGCGATTGAGCTTTGCCTGACCTTTGGCATGGTGTTCAAGCAACCACTGCGGCAAACCTAAGGCGTGATGCGCTCCATCGCCGGACTGCTGGGGGTTGAGATCGAAGCGCGGCATTTCACGACCTTGTCACGCAGAGGCAATGGGCTGAGTTTGTCTCCCAAAGCTTTGTCCAAAAGCACCGAACCAGTACATCTGGTCGTGGATAGCACCGGGTTAAAGATCTTCGGCGAAGGCGAATAGCTGGAGCAAAAGCATAAAACCAAGCGCAAACGGCGCTCTTGGCGTAAGCTGCAGCTTGGTCTTGGTCTTGATCTTGTTAGTGGCCAAATCGTCTGCTCTGATTTGACCACTGATGACATTGGTGATCAGACCGCGCTGCCAGGCCTGCTGGATCAGATCGGCGGTCCGGTTGACCTATTTCTTGCGGACGCTGCATACGATGGCGAGCCAAAGATCAAGGTTCTGAGCGACCGCTTCAGTGCGTTAATCGAAGTCACGATCCCACCACCCAAGAACGCGGTCCTGAGCCCTAGCGCCGCCCAAAACCTGAGCATTCGTGACCGCCATATTGCAGACATAACTGCCCATGGTCGAATGGCTTAGCAGAAGTCATCCGGCTACAATCAGCGCAGCCGCATTGAGACGCAGATCGGCCGTTGGAAGGCCGTCGTCGGGCCCAAGCTCCAGGCGCGCAACTTTGGAAATCAGAAAACAGAGGCTAAAATTGGCGTCCAGACCCTTAACCGGATGACCGAGCTTGGTCGCCCCAATTTTCAACGCACCGCCTGAATTCCGTCTCGGGTAGGGCGCGTTCCGAACTCTTCATGCTCCATGCAACAACGCCACATGCGTCTTGATCACGTCGATCGTTGCACGGGTACCACCGGTGTCCTGAATGGTCAGCGCGTGAAACCGGTCGGTGCCCGCAGTGCCAAAATGTGGCTGCATCCCCGCGATCTGCATGACTTCATAACCCAGACCGACAGACACGGTCGCGCCCACATTCGGATGGATCGCATGCCCCCACAGCACACGGTCAAGAATATCAAATCCCCGGCCGCTGTTGGCCATGCCGCAGCCGGTTCCGTGGGCCAGAGCGACGACACCGTCAACGCTGGCGTAGTCTTCCAGTAGCCTGCTCGCCACGATCTCGGATGCGGCACGGCGGATGACAGTGGCGGAACGATTCACAGTCGCCACGAGGGCGATGTAATTCCGAGTGCCGATGCGGCCGTCCGAGCGGGCGTAGCCGCTGAAGGTCAGCAACTCGGTGTGCGGGATCGCCCGTTGCGCTGCGGCCAGATCGGCACCGATGGCATAGTCTTTTTCAGGATTCGCGAAGACGCAATTGTGGGTGTGAACATGGTCACCTGCGGCAATCGCCACCGTCGCTTGGCCGATGAACTGCCCGAATTTAATCACCGGCGCACCCGCGGCCGTCGCCACCCGCGCCACCTTGTGCCCAGACGACACAGGTGCCGCCAAAGGCACGCCAAGGTCAAGCAGATCGTCCCCCACCTTGGCCCGCTCGGTCAGGACGGCGATTGTATCGCTCAGGTGCAGGACCAGCGGCTCAGCCATGGGACAACGCCCGCATCACGCCGCGCAATTCGGCCAGACCGCGCAAACGTCCGATCAACGGATAGCCCGGAATCAGATCGCGCGCGAGGTCGGACAGCATGTGGTGGCCATGATCCGGCCGGAACGGGATCGCGTGATCGGCGCGTCCCACATCGCGGCGTCGCGCCTCTTCATCCAGCAACACTCGGACCAGCGCCACCATGTCCGTGTCACCATCTAGATGCGCCGCCTCCTCGAACGACCCATCAGGGTCTTTGCGCACGTTGCGCAGATGGGCAAAGTGGATGCGATGGGCGACTTTTCCAGCAATCACGGGCACATCGTTGGCGGGGTTCGCCCCAAGAGAGCCTGAACACAGAGTGATCCCGTTCGCAGGGCTGTCGTAGGCTTTCAACACCCACTCCAGATCGTCCCCGTTCGACAGGATCCTCGGCAATCCCAGAATGTCGCGCGGCGGGTCGTCGGGGTGCACGCACAGCCGCACCCCCAACTCTTCCGCGGTGGGTATGACCTCGTTGAGGAAGCGTTGGTAATTGGCCCGCAAAGCCTCGCGACCGATCCCGTCATAGGCGGCCAACGCGGCCTTCAATCCATCCACATCGTAGCGGTCGAACGCGCCGGGCATCCCGGCCATGATCGCGGCCAGAAGGGCTGCGCGATCCGCATCATCAGCAGCCTGAAACCACGCGGCCGCCTTGGCCAGTATATCGTCCGGATAATCGTCCTCGGCGGCACGACGGCCCAACATGTGAACCTCGAACGCGGCCATGCGGACCGCTTCGAACCGCAGGCAAGTGGCACCGCCTGCCACAGGTGCGGCCAGATCGGTGCGGGTCCAGTCCAGAAGCGGCATGAAGTTATAGCAGATTGTCGTGATCCCTTCTGCCGCAAGATTGGCCATCGACTGGCGGTAATTGGCAAAGAGCTGCGACAAATCCCCATCACCGCGTTTGATGCGTTCGTGAATGGGCAGGCTTTCGACCACGACCCAGTCAAAACCCGCCTCCGTCACCAGCGCCTTTCGCGCGACAATCGCGTCTTGTGGCCAAACCTCACCGTAAGGAATGCCATGCAGCGCCGTCACGATCCCGCGTGCACCCGTCTGCGCCACGTCCGACAGGGGAATACTGTCAAACTCGCCGTACCACCGCCAGCTTTCGATCATGATGTGACCCCTTGCACAGTAGCACGTACGCCGTTGGACCATATCTTTTCTGCCGCTTTAGACACTGGGCCGCGCAGTTGGTCGGCCAGATCCGCGGGGAAGATATCCTCAACCGACAGGATCGCGGTGACGACATCTGCCGGAGTGTCCTGCCCCGCTGCAAGGTTGCGCAGGCGGTCGGCCAAAGGGTCACGCACGTCGATAGGTTGGCCTGCCTCGTCCGTGCCGCTCACGTAGCGCATCCAAGCGGCCAACGCGACGCAAAGCCCGTCAGTTTTCCGACCCTCAGCCAGATTTTCGTGCAGCGTGCTAAGGATGCGTTGCGGCAGTTTCTGGCTGCCGTCCATCGCGATTTGCCATGTGCGGTGACGGATCGCGGGATTGGCATAGCGATCAAAAAGCGCCTCGGCGTATGCCGTCAGGCTGACGCCTTCGGGGGCTGTGACAGTGGGCATAATTTCGACCCAAAGCGCGCGGACGTAGTCGGCGAAGACTGGATCGGCCATGGTATCAGCGATGGTGTCGTGACCTGCCAGATAACCGGCATAGGCCAGCGCCGAATGGGTGCCGTTCAGCATCCGCAACTTCATTTGTTCATGGGCGGTCACGTCGCGGACCATCTCAACGCCGGCGGCCTCAAGATCAGGGCGCACGCCGTTAACGAAATTGTCCTCGACCGCCCATTGGGAGAAGGATTCATGCATCACGGGAGCCGCGTCGACGACACCAGTCAAGGTAGCAATACGAGCAATGTCCGCGCCCGTTGTGGCAGGCGTTATCCGGTCCACCATCGTGGAAGGGAACCGCCCTTCAGTCGCGATCCAGTTCGCTAGGGCAGGATCGATCCACGCCGCAAGCTCCAGCAGCAGACCACGCACCAGCTTGCCGTTCTCGGGCAGGTTGTCGCAGGTCAAAACGGTGAATGGAGCGACACCGGCGACGTGCCGCGCCGCCAAGGCGCGCACCAGATACCCCAGCGCGGAAACCGGTAGGTCATGGGCCAGATCGTGCCGGATATCGGGGTGATCCAGGTTCAGCTCGCCAGTTGCCGGATTGTGGCAATAGCCCTTTTCAGTGACGGTCAACGTGACGATCTTCACGGCCGGATCCACCATCGCGGCAATCACCGCCTTCGGGTTTTCCGGCGCCACAAGCACGTCGTTGAGCACTGCAATCTCACGCAGCTTATCACCCTCGGGTGCAAGGCTGACGGAGGTGTACGACCAATCACTCGCACTAAGCGCATCGCGGGTGTCGGGGCTGCGCAGGGACACCCCGACAATGCCCCAATTGCCTCCCGATGCCGCCATGGCGTCGGCGATATACACGCAGCCGAACGCGCGAAAGAACGCGCCCAGACCCAGATGAACAATCCCCGTCGCGGGACGCGCCTGCGCGCGTGTGTTCTGATCGTCAGCGGGCAAGCCAGCCTCCATCCACATTGAGAACCGCACCGTGCACGTATCCAGCCGCAGGCGTGCACAGATAGACAGCAGCGCCCGCGATGCCAGACGCCTCACCCCAGCAGCCCGCCGGAATACGGTCAAGGATCAACTTGTTGCGCTCGGGGTCCGCCCAGAAAACGCTCATCAGAGCTTGTATGCTTGCTTGGCAAGCCGGTAAGTGAGGTCGTGTGCGACCTCTGGTGCTTCGTCCCTGTCTAACCGGCCAGTTTCGACCAGTGTGGCAAGAAACGAACAATCAACCCGACGCGCCACATCGTGGCGGGCGGGAATGGAACAAAATGCGCGGGTGTCGTCATTAAAGCCGACCGTGTTGTAGAAACCGGCGGTCTCTGTGGCCATTTCGCGGAACCGCATCATGCCTTCGTAGCTGTCGTGGAACCACCACGGCGGGCCAAGGCGCAACGCTGGATAGACGCCGGCCAAGGGGGCCAATTCGCGCGCATAAGAGGTCTCGTCCAACGTGAACAGAATAAGAGTCAGCCCCACCTCTGCACCCACGGCGTCGAGCAGCGGGCGCAAGGCGGTGACGTAATCAGTGCGTGACGGGATATCGTAACCCTTGTCGCGGCCAAACTTGGCCAGCACGCCTGCGGAATGGTTGCGCACCGCACCAGGATGGATCTGCATCACTAGCCCGTCATCCAGCGACATCCGCGCCATTTCCGTAAGCATATGACCACGAAACCGGTCCGCTTCTTCGGGCGTGCATTTGCCCTGCAACGCCTTGTCGAACAGCTCCACCACCTCTGCTTTGGGCAGGTCTTCTGTGCGAGCGGTCGGATGCCCATGATCCGACGACGTGGCCCCAAACGACTTGAAAAATGCGCGGCGGTTGCGGTGCGCGGCAAGATACCCGTCCCAAATGGTGGCATCCTCGCCTGCCATCTCGCCCATTTTGGCAACGTTGTCGGCAAATCCGTCGATGTCCGGATCAATGACCGCATCGGGGCGATAGGCCGTGACGACCTTTCCGTTCCAACCGCTGTCGCGGATTATCTTGTGCCACTTCAGATCGTCAATGGCGCTTTCGGTGGTCGAAATCGCCTCGATATTGAACCGCTCGAATAGCGCTCGCGGGCGGAAGGCGTCGGTCTTCAGGCTTGCGTCGATATGGTGGTAGATAGCATCGGCAGATGCAGCCGACAGACGTTCATCCACGTCGAAAACTTCTTGCAGGGCGTGATCCACCCAGATGCGCGACGGCGTGCCGCGGAATAAATGGTAATTGGCCGCGAACAGACGCCAAATCTTGCGGCCGTCCTGCTCGATGGCCCCGCCATCGACGCGCGGCACACCCAGATCCTCAAGCGCGACCCCATGCGAATGAAGCATGCGGAACACATAGTGATCGGGGGTGACGAGCAATTGTGCCGGATCAGGAAAGGCTGCGTTCTCAGCGAACCATCGCGGGTCCGTGTGGCCGTGCGGGCTGATGATGGGCAGATCCTTGACCACCTCGTACAGGTCCCGCGCCAAGGCCCGAACGGTCGGGTCCGTCGGAAACAGACGGTTTTCATCAAGAATCGGCATAGCGTCCCCCATTTGATCCCTTAGCCGCACCTCCTGTGCTACTAAGTTAACTAATAACCTAGGTTACCAGAATCTCTATGTCAACTAATATCCTAGTTGCACTTAGCCTCCTGATCCGCCAAACTGTCATTAAGGAGTTGCACGTCTAAGGAGGAATACGTGATGGAGCAGACAACCTTATGCGGCACCAAAGAAGTGTCGCTGCCAGTCATCCAGCCTGCCCCGCAACCCTCAGTTTCGGATCAGGTTTTCGACGCCCTGCAGCAACGCATTCTGACTCTCGAGCTGCCACCCCAAACCAGGATTTCCGAAGCCGATGTTTCAAAGAAAATGGGCGTGTCCCGCCAGCCAGTGCGCGAGGCCTTCAAGCGTCTGGCAAAACTCGGTTTCCTCATCATCCGCCCGCAAAGCAGCACGATGGTCAGCCTAATCTCGGAACGCGACGTGCTGCGCGCCAAATTTATCCGCATCGCACTAGAGGTGCACACATGCCGCACCGCGTGCGAGGTCATAACCAGCGAAGGAATCGGCGCGCTGAACGACTTGATCGGGCAACAACAGGCCGCCGTAGCGGCCAATGACAAGCGCCTATTTCATGCCCTTGACGAAGCATTCCACCGGGAAATCTGCGTTCAGTCCGGTGTCAGCTTCGTCTGGGACCTGATTCTTGACAGCAAGGCGCATATGGACCGCATTCGCATGCTCTCCCTCGACGCGACCTCACAGCGCCTCGCGCTTGACGAACACCTGGTAATCCTTGATGCTATTACCAACCGCAAACCCGATAACGCGGCGGCGGCCTTTGCGCAGCATTTGTCGCGCATAGATGATCTCATCGCCACGATCAAGGCGGAGAACCACAACTGGTTCACAGACGATCCCAAATGACACGTATCCTCGGAATCGGTGAATGTATGGTGGAAATGGCCCCCACGGACGTTGTTGGCACCTACAAAATGGGGTTTGCGGGCGATACGATGAACACCGCATGGTATCTGCGCCGCCTTCTTGGCACCGACCATCAGGTTGACTATTTCTCCGCCGTGGGAACCGACAATGCCTCGGACCAGATGCTTGACTTTCTTGAAGGGGCAGGCATCGGCACGGACCATATTGCACGCAGCGCCAACCGGACCGTCGGGCTTTACATGATCCAGTTGAACGAGGGAGAACGCAGTTTCAGCTATTGGCGTGGCCAAAGCGCAGCGCGCACGCTTGCACAGGAAGATACGCTTCTGGCAAGCGCCCTGATGGGTGCGGATGTCGCGTTTTTTTCCGGCATAACCATCGCAATCTTGCCAAAGGGCGATCGCGACCGTTTCCTTGCTATTTTGGCTGCTTTCAAAGCAGCGGGCGGCACTGTGGTCTTCGATCCAAACTTACGCCCCAAGCTTTGGACGTCGAAAGAAGACATGACCAGCACGATTATGCAGGCCGCAGCAGTGAGCTCAATCAGTTTGCCTTCCCACGAAGACGAAGCAGAATGGTTTGGGGATGCCGACAGCGTCGCCACGGCCGCACGCTACGCGAAGGCGGGTGCGCGAACTGTACTCGTCAAAAACGGACCGGCCGAGATCCTGATTCATGCGGACAACACGGTTACAACGATCAGCCCTGAAAAGATCACCGCCGTGGTCGACACGACCGCAGCCGGCGACAGCTTCAACGCAGGCTACCTTGCAGCAATCGTGCAAGGCGCGTCAGAGGTGGAAGCGGCTGCGGCTGGTTCAGTCTTGGCCGGGAAAGTTATCCGTTCGCGTGGTGCTTTGGTCGCGCAGGCCACCTAGCTCGACACTAACGGGTACTGTTAGAGGAAAGTAGCTTGAGGCCAGCGGGGGGCGTTCGTAGCTTCGCTAAATGACAAAACGTTCCCCATTTCGCTACTTCAAAAGCACCCCGGAAATCATCCGCCTTGCGTTTATGATGTATGTCAGGTTTCCGCTGTTGCTGCGCAATGTCGAAGACCTGCTACATGAACGTGGCATTGACGTGTGTCATGAAACGATCCGTTTTTGGTGGAATAGGTTTGACCCATTTTTCGCCTCTAAAATCCGTAAAGATCGGATCAATTGCACGCGATCGCATTCAAACTGGCAATGGTATCTGGACGAGGTTTTGTGAAGATCAACGGCGAGACGCACTATCGGTGGCGCGCGGTGGATCACGAAGGCGAAGTGTTGGAAAGCATCGTCACCAAACGCCGCGATCGCCAAGCAGCATTGAAATTCCTCAAGAAAACATTGAAGTCTTATGGCAATCCGGAAGTGATCGTCACAGTCTGCCTTAAGTCATACGGTGTTGCAATGAAGGTGATCGGCAATGCCAGGCGTCAAATGACGGGGCGGCGCCTGAACAACCGAGCCGAAAATTCGTATCTTCCGTTTCGACGACGGGAGCGAGCAATGCTACGCTTCAGACAATCGCGATGTGTGCAGAAATTCGTTTCGATTCATACTTCTGTTCACAACCATTTCTACCATGAACGCCATCTCAATTCACGAACCACTTTCAAACTCAAACGAACTGCCGCACTTGCTGAGTGGCGGCAACTTTGTTCCGCCTAGGTTCCCGCATCCCACCGAAAACAGTGACTAGTTCGAATTAGTCTGACATCATCTATTTCATCTGTGTGATAGAACATGGAGTTTTCGACCATTGGGAACTCGGCACCTCGAAATTCCTTATCAATAGCCATGAGTTCGTTTCCATAGATAATTTGGTGGGTCCTAACCTTGGCAATGATGGCAGGCGTCTCCTCAGCTTAAATATCTGTGATGGAGGTGTTTCAGACGGACTTGGCGGCATACAGAAGCTGGGCCTTGCACCGTCGCTAGCGTGTCCTTCGCTGGCGACAGTATCACATCTTTGGCCAGATGAACCCCATGTGGCTTCAGCCTTTTGTTTGATCATGTGCTCAGAATTGGTTTCGACAAGGGAAGGCCATTTTAAAGCATTCTTAGAAACCCTCAAAAGAATCCGAGAGCCGTGGAGCCAACTCGTTGAGATCTTGCGGGAACAATTTGGTGGTGAGATTGTTGAACGCCTGGAAAAATTTAATACCGCTGATGATATCTTTAATTGGGCTTCCCCAGTGTATTTCCAATAACGACGAGTTTATTCGAATTCCAAAACCAGTCATTCGTGCAATCCGCAGCGAAGGGCTGCTTTCCGCCCTATCTCCCAGCTTATTCTTTTATGCGTTGGTTTACATATGGGTCGGTTCCACGCTCCGCCATCTTTCTGAACCAGATTGAACCACCTGTTTTACTCAAATTTTGGTATGACTGAATGTTGGGTAGTGCTTCCAGCGCGCTACCTGATGCGCCAAAAAGGGCGGTATGGGTTAGGAATGGGCAATCGCAGAGAGATTTGAGGATGAGTTGTAAAACGCGGAGCAATACTGGACCACAGAAACGCCGCATGACGCGGTTGTCGCGGAGTAAAATTCCGCCAGTTTGTGTCCTTCGTTTATTCGGAGGGCGGGAGATGTATTCTGTGGATATTTATAGTCGGGTACGCCGCGCGTGTTTGAAGGACGGTATGTCATCGCGGGAAGCAGCGCGGTATTTCAACAAGGACCGCAAGACGATTGCGAAGATGCTGCGGCACGCTTTACCGCCGGGTTATCGGCGTTCAGAAGCTCCGCGCCGTCCAACGCTTGATGCTTATGTTGGTATCATTGATGAGATATTGTGCACCGATAAAGCCCTGATCAAAAAGCAACGTCACACGGCCAAACGCATCTTTGAGCGGTTACGAGACGAACATGGATACGCGGGCAGCCTGACCACCGTTACGTATTACGTGCGTGAACAAAAGCGGCGCACCAAGGAAGTCTTCGTCCCTTTGTCGCATCGGCCCGGCCATGCACAGGTTGATTTTGGCGAGACGCTTGGCGTGATTGGCGGTGTGGAATGTAAGATCCACTTCTTCGTGATGAGCCTACCGCATTCTGATGCAGTGTTTGTGAAGGGGTATCCGGCGGAGACGACCGAGGCGTTTTGTGATGGCCATGTGTCTGCCTTTGCGTTCTTTGGCGGCATCCCGCAATCTATTCTCTACGACAATACCAAGATCGCTGTGGCGCGTATTCTGGGTGATCGCACCCGCGTTCGGACACGGCGGTTCACAGAGCTGCAATCGCATTACCTGTTTGATGACAAGTTTGGTCGGCCAGCGAGAGGCAATGACAAGGGCGATGTCGAAGGCATGGTCGGATACACGCGTCGTAATTTTATGGTGCCCGCGCCGCGCTATGACGGCTTTGATGATTTGAATGCGCATTTGGAAGCAAAGTGTTTGGCCCGTCAGGGCGACACGTTACGCGGCTATTCTCAAACCATCGGCGCGCGTTTAATCCCAGACCTGGACGCACTGATGGGCTTACCTGTCGCAGAATATGAAGCCTGCGATCACGTCAGCACCCGTGCGACGTCGATCTCAATGGTGCGCTACCGCAGCAATGATTACTCAGTACCGGTTGCCTACGCCCACCACGACGTCCATGTGCGCGGCTTTGTGCATGAGGTCATCATTGGTTGCGGCAATGAAGTCATTGCCCGCCACAAACGGTCATATGCAAAAGCGGATATGATCTTTGATCCGCTCCACTTCTTACCGCTCATTGAACAGAAGGTTGGTGCCTTGGATCAGGCAGCACCTTTGCAGGGCTGGGATTTGCCGGATGTCTTCGCCACGCTGCACCGTTTGCTCGAAGCCCGCATGGGCAAACCGGGCAAGCGGGAATACGTACAAGTTCTGCGCCTGCTGGAAACCTTCGAGATGGATGTTGTTCAAGGCGCAATCAGCCAAGCCATTGATCTAGGTGCGATCGGTTATGACGCTGTTAAACATCTTGTGCTGTGCCGCGTTGAGAAGCGTCCGCCACGCTTAGATTTGGACTTCTATCCGTATCTGCCCAAGGCCAACGTGGGGATGACGCGGCCATCCAGCTACATGAGCCTAATGGGAGGAGCCACGTTATGACTGAGGCACCGCAAATCCTTCTACAGCATCACCTCAAGAAACTGCGATTGCCAACGTTCCAGGGCGAGTATGCCAAGCAGGCGCAGATATGTGCCGCCGAGAACAAAGATCATATCCAATATCTGGCGCGGCTGTGTGAGATGGAATTGATCGAGCGTGAACGTCGTATGATTGAGCGGCGCATCAAAGCGGCGAAGTTCCCCAGCACCAAAAGTCTGGACAGCTTCGACTTCAAGATCATGCCCAGCCTGAACAAACCCCTGACGATGGATCTGGCACGTTGTGATTATGTGGATCGCAGGGAAAACATCATCGCCCTTGGGCCATCAGGCACGGGCAAGACGCACATCGCTCTGGGGCTTGGGCTGGCTGCGTGCCAACGCGGGTTGAAGGTGCGCTTTACGACAGCAGCGGCACTCGTGCATGATTTGATCGAGGCGCAAGACGAACGCAGGCTTGCAGCGCCTGCAAAAGCAACTGACCAGCCAAAACCTGTTGATCATCGATGAGTTGGGCTTTGTCCCGCTCAGCAAATCGGGAGCGGAACTGCTCTTTGAAGTGATATCCCAATGTTACGAACGTGGCTCTATCATCATTACCTCGAACCTACCTTTTGACGAATGGACTGAAGTCTTTGGGTCAGAACGCTTGACCGGCGCGTTGCTGGATCGGCTAACTCATCACGTCCACATTCTTGAGATGAACGGCGAAAGCTATCGGCTCAAGCACAGCCGCAAAGCCCGACAATAATCAAAACACATCACGATCAGAACAATGCGGGCCTAGCGGCCAGCATGCGCTTCGGCACGCGTTCGCTATATGACAAGCACACCCGCCAAAGCGCCGCAAAACACCAAACGCAGTGGCCCCTTTTTACCCCGCGTATTAGGTCCCTTATTGCTCTGCGATTGACAGCTAAGCTCGGGGAACAGGCTCTCGCTACGATTGGTGCGGGAGTATTCACAGCAGATTAAGCTTTATCACTGGCGTTTCCCTCGATCAGACATTCGAAAGAAGTCAGGGAATGTTAAAAAGCGGCAATGAACGCGGCAATTATATTATATTAAAGTTAGGCCCCAAAACGCAAAAAACGCCAACTCATTGAGTCAGCGTTATTTTTGTTGGTTGCGGGAGTAGGATTTGAACCTACGACCTTCAGGTTATGAGCCTGACGAGCTACCGGACTGCTCCATCCCGCGTTGTTTGTTTAGTTGTTGGTTTAGGTTTGCGCAACCCCAGCTGTTGTTCTGTTTTACGGTTTGGCTGATTAAATGTGCTGGTGTTAAAGCGTTGTAATAGCGTGTGTAAATTCCAGGCTATTGGGTTGAGGGGCGCTCGCTTTCAAGAGCAGAACAGCAAAAAACGCCCACTGCATTTCTGCAGGGGCGTTTAATGTATTCTTAGATCGTTTAAGAGTGATTGGTACTTATTAGGTTTGGCGATGACCTACTCTCCCACGCCTTAAGACGCAGTACCATCGGCGCTACAGTGCTTAACTGCCGGGTTCGGGATGGGACCGGGTGTTTCACTTGCGCTATGATCACCAAACCAAAAAAGGACCAATCAAACTACCTCCTAAGAGGTAGCCATACAAAATATCGTGTCGTCCAAGTATAAGTACACTTTTTTATGTGTATGCTTTTGATTTATTTTTCATCGAGTTCAATGTTTCGTCCCTAACGCTTATGCGTAGGTTCTACTAAATCTCTCTTTTACTGGATCAAATCAAGCCTATCGAGCCATTAGTACCAGTCAACTGAATGCATTACTGCACTTACATCTCTGGCCTATCGACGAGGTGGTCTACCTCGGCTCTCAGGGATACCTTGTTTTGAGGGGGGCTTCCCGCTTAGATGCCTTCAGCGGTTATCCTGTCCGATCATAGCTACCCTGCACTGCTGCTGGCGCAACAACAGGTCCACCAGTGGATCGTTCACCCCGGTCCTCTCGTACTAGGGGCAACTCCTCTCAAGTATCCTACACCCACGGAAGATAGGGACCGAACTGTCTCACGACGTTCTAAACCCAGCTCACGTACCTCTTTAAACGGCGAACAGCCGTACCCTTGGGACCTGCTCCAGCCCCAGGATGAGATGAGCCGACATCGAGGTGCCAAACACTGCCGTCGATATGGACTCTTGGGCAGTATCAGCCTGTTATCCCCGGCGTACCTTTTATCCGTTGAGCGATGGCCCTCCCACTTGGGACCACCGGATCACTATGGCCGACTTTCGTCTCTGCTCGACTTGTCAGTCTCGCAGTCAGGCTGGCTTCTGCCATTGCACTCAACGAGCGATTTCCGACCGCTCTGAGCCAACCTTCGCGCGCCTCCGTTACGCTTTAGGAGGCGACCGCCCCAGTCAAACTACCCGCCACACAGGGTCCCGGATCCGGATAACGGACCGCGGTTAGACATCAAGCGAGCAAAGGGTGGTATCTCAAAGAAGGCTCCACGCAAACTAGCGTTTACGCTTCAAAGCCTACCACCTATTCTGCACATTGCTAGCCTAATGCCAGTGTGAAGCTGTAGTAAAGGTGCACGGGGTCTTTCCGTCTAACCGCGGGAAACCTGCATCTTGACAGGTAATTCAATTTCGCTGAGTCTATGTTGGAGACAGCGGGGAAGTCGTTACGCCATTCGTGCAGGTCGGAACTTACCCGACAAGGAATTTCGCTACCTTAGGACCGTTATAGTTACGGCCGCCGTTTACCTGGGCTTCAATTCAGAGCTCTCACCCCTCCTTTTAACCTTCAGGCACCGGGCAGGCGTCAGACCCTATACGTCGTCTTACGACTTCGCAGAGCCCTGTGTTTTTAATAAACAGTCGCCACCCCCTGGTTTGTGCCCCCAGCTTCCACTTGCGTAGAAACCGGGCCTCCTTCTCGCGAACTTACGGAGGTATTTTGCCGAGTTCCTTCAACATAGTTCTCTCAAGCGCCTTGGTATTCTCTACCAGTCCACCTGTGTCGGTTTAGGGTACGATCTAGCGATGGAGCTATTTCCAGGAACCTCTAAGCAGCCCATTCAATCCGATAAGGATGAACTACCCTCGAGATCCGTCACTTCCATCTGGCCCAGGAATATTAACCTGGTTCCCATCGACTACGCCTTTCGGCCTCGCCTTAGGGGTCGGCTTACCCTGCTCAGATTAGCTTTAAGCAGGAACCCTTGGACTTTCGGCGAGAGTGTCTCTCACACTCTTTGTCGCTACTCATGTCATCATTCTCACTAGTGATCTCTCCACCGGATCGCTCACGCGCCGGCTTCACAGAAAGCTCCATGTCTCCAATGCCACCGAAGTGGTTAAGGAGACGTGGAACTATGTCACACTACGCTCTGCTACCATGCAATAAATTGCATCCTAAGCTTCGGCTCATGGCTTGAGCCCCGTTACATCTTCGCCGCAGGACAACTTAATTAGACCAGTGAGCTGTTACGCTTTCTTTAAAGGATGGCTGCTTCTAAGCCAACCTCCTGGTTGTTTTGGTCGTCCCACCTGCTTTCCCACTTAGCCATGAATTGGGGGCCTTAGCTGTAGGTCAGGGTTGTTTCCCTCTCCACAACGGACGTTAGCATTCGCTGTGTGTCTGCCATCTAGTACTCCCGGGTATTCGGAGTTTGGTTAGGATCAGTAAGCCGGTGAGGCCCCATTACCCATCCAGTGCTCTACCCCCCGGGGTATTCGGATGACGCTCTACCTAAATAGATTTCGCAGAGAACCAGCTATCTCCGAGTTTGATTGGCCTTTCACCCCTAGGCACAACTCATCCCGATCTTTTTCAACAGATGTGGGTTCGGTCCTCCAGTGCATGTTACTGCACCTTCAACCTGGTCATGCCTAGATCACTCGGTTTCGGGTCTGATCCACCTAACTCATTCGCCCTATTAAGACTCGCTTTCGCTGCGCCTACACCTAACGGCTTAAGCTTGCTAGATAGACCAAGTCGATGACCCATTATACAAAAGGTACGCTGTCAGGACTCAAGGTCCCTCCAACTGTTTGTAGGCGTTCGGTTTCAGGAGCTGTTTCACTCCCCTCGTCGGGGTGCTTTTCACCTTTCCCTCACGGTACTGGTTCACTATCGGTCAGTAAGGAGTACTTAGCCTTCGAAGGTGGTCCTCCGATCTTCAGACAGAATTTCACGTGTTCCGCCCTACTTAATACGTCCGATCATGCTTCATATACGGGACTGTCACCCACTATGGTTAACCTTTCCAGGTTATTCTATTCACAATTACGGCTCGGCTGGTCCCCGTTCGCTCGCCGCTACTAGGGGAGTATCATATTGATTTCCTTTCCTCCGGGTACTTAGATGTTTCAGTTCCCCGGGTTTGCTCTTTTAAACCTATGTATTCAGTCTAAAAGTACCTGGTTCAATCCGTTATTAACCACTCCGAAGAGTAATAATAACAAACTGTCAGGTGGGTTGCCCCATTCAGAAATCCATGGATCAAAGCTTATTCTCAGCTCCCCATGGCTTATCGCAGAGTATCACGTCTTTCATCGCCTCTTACTGCCAAGGCATTCACCAAACGCCCTTCTCGCGCTTGATTTGATCCAGAAAAAGAAAGACTTGCGTCTAACACGACTGAGCAGCTGGTAACTAAACTCAGTCTTTTTTCTAGTTCAAAAGTATACTTTTTCCCGCCAGCATGTTTGTATCATGCTGACAAAAAACACTTCCTAAGAAGTGTTTTAGTGAACAGACCCGTTATGCCCTCCATCCGTGCGGGAGGAGAGCTAAGCCTGTTCTGGTTAGTGTACTATACTT
>CAJJCJ010000002.1 GCA_905182645.1 uncultured Sulfitobacter sp. | reverse complement strand
GTAATTGTTCTGGCGACCACTTGCGCCGTAACTTTGCGGATACTGCGCGGGCCAACATCGGGTGACAAGCCAACTTGCACATCTTGGGGCGCAGAGCCCGATCCCATGCCGCTTGGTCTGATGCCGTTGCGCGATAGCCCAACTTGCCCCCATTGCGTCGTACCTCACGGCTGATCGTTGAAGGCGTACGTCGCAACTGACGCGCAATTTCCGCGAGAGATTGCTTGGTGCTGAGCCCTAAGAGATATCTCTTCACGCTCAGCAAGGCTCAATGCAGAACTGACCGCGTCTGCGATCAGGTGGACGTATTCCGCCCGTTGGTGAAATCACGGAAAATACCGACGATGATTGGCGATCAAAAACGCGTCCAATCGACCTCATCGACTCGCCACGCTGCCATCGATCCCAGATATCGGCACGCTGTTCGGCTGAATAATAGATCCTGCGACGATACTTCATTCAAAACACTCCATCTCTTCCTAAAGATTAAAGTGTTGCGTCGACCAGTTGAGGCCACCGTCCAAACCTGCCGTTCGTGGGTCGATCTTGTGCTGCAGTTCAGCATCCCCAAACCAGACTTTGATGCAGAGCTGCAGCGTTTCAATATATTAGGTGGCGACTTTGCAGAGTTAAGTTAGCGTGGTCTTTTGAGGCTCAAGTCACAATCTCAATTTCTTGTAGAATACGAATTGAAAAATGCGCAATTGTAAGCTGATCTATTGATATCAAGCGATGGTGGGCCATCTAGTCCACTATGGAAATGTCCCAAAATCAGCGGCCGGTTGCAAAATGCTCCATTCTCATTCTGATTTTCGCATGAGACAACAGATTCTATGAAACTGCGTTTGATACTTGGGGATCAATTAAGCCTTTCGCTTGCCAGCCTTACGGATGCGACAGCGGACGACCTGTTGTTGATGTGCGAGGTCAGGCAAGAGGCAACTTATGTCAAACATCACAAGAAGAAGATCGTATTTCTATTTTCAGCGATGCGCCATTTTGCCACTGAATTGTCAGATAATGGTTTTCACGTTCATTATGTCAAATATGATGACCCCGAAAATACTGGCTCTTTGTTGGGCGAGGTTCGCCGAATTACGGCACAGCCTGGCATCTCAGAAGTCGTACTAACCGCACCGGGCGAATACCGATTAAGTGAAGATTTTGCGGGTTGGGCTGATGCATTGGGGGTCCCTGTCACAGTCAGAGAGGACGACAGGTTTTTGTCTACACCCACTGAATTTTCCGATTGGGCCGAAGGGCGCAAGCAATTGCGGATGGAGTATTTCTACCGAGATATGCGCCGCAAGTATTCCGTGTTGATGGATCAGGATGGGCCGATTGGTGGTCAATGGAACTATGACGCTGAAAATCGAAAACCGCCCGCTACCGGATTGAATGTACCAGATACGTTTCGCGCGCCGCCTGATCTAATCACTCAAGATGTCATGACGCTTGTTGAGACACATTTTGCTGATCACTTTGGGGATCTATTGCCATTTCACTTTGCAGTGACACGAGATCAGGCGTTGCATGCCTTAGATACGTTTGTTGCAAACCGCCTGAACAAGTTTGGTGATTACCAAGATGCAATGATTCAAGGCGAGCCGTGGATGTATCATAGTCACATTGGGTTATATCTGAATTGCGGGCTGCTTAATCCACTGGAATGTATTGAACGGGCTGAGGCCGCCTATCATAAAGGCACCGCGCCATTGAATGCCGTTGAGGGGTTCATTCGGCAAATCTTAGGCTGGCGCGAATATGTGCGCGGGATCTATTGGCTCAAGATGCCTGAATATAAGGCCATGAACTTTCTGGATGCCAAACGCCCATTACCCGACCTTTACTGGACCGCAGACACACAAATGAACTGCATGCGTCAATGCGTCTCTGAAACCAAACAGAACGCTTATGCGCATCATATCCAACGTTTAATGGTTTTGGGAAACTTCGCACTGATTGCGGGGCTTGATCCTGACGAGGTCAATAATTGGTATTTACTGGTCTATGCTGATGCTTACGAATGGGTAGAGCTGCCCAATGTAACGGGCATGATTTTATTTGCTGATGGTGGGCAAATGGCGTCGAAACCTTACGCGGCTAGTGGTTCGTACATTAACAAAATGTCGAATTATTGTGGGTCATGCAAATACAAAGTTACGGTCAAAAACGGCCCAAATGCTTGTCCATTTAACTATTTGTATTGGGATTTCATTGGTCGCAATGACGCCAAGCTGCGGGGCAATCCGCGCATGGGTTTCATGTATAAGACCCTTGATCGCATGAGCGGTGAAAAACGCGACGCGATCAAAGACGACGCCCATAGGTTTCTTAAGGCGATAGAAAATAATGAAAAAGTCTGACTTGCCACAAAAGACCTGTGTGACATGTGGCCGTCCGTTTAACTGGCGCAAAAAATGGGCGTCCGTCTGGGATGAGGTTAAGTATTGCTCTGCCAAGTGCCGCAGTACACGTAAGACAACCTCTTTGGTTAAAAATGACGTTTGAACCCACGCGCGCAGCCGGTCTTGCGCGGTTGGACTAATTTGCGCCTCGCGCAGCAAAGCAATACGGCAGTCAGCGCAATTTTGATTTGGGCCCGATGCAACAAAGCGCCGTGTCAAAGCTTTCGCCTTGGATCAGACATCGACTTGTCACTGAGCAAGAGGTCTTGGCCCGTATCCTTGGCGCACATCCCACCGCAGAGACTATAAGCTTTGTGCAAGAAGTGTTTTGGCGCAGTTATTTCAAAGGCTGGTTAGAGCAACATCCAAGTGTTTGGGATCGTTATCTGGTCAGTCTTGATATCGCGCTGGAAAATCTTGGCAATGACTATTCAGAAGCTATTTCTGGACGCACGGGGATCGCGTGTTTTGATCATTGGTGTGCTGAATTGATCCAGACAGGGTATCTGCATAATCACGCACGCATGTGGTTTGCCTCAATCTGGATATTCACACTGCGGCTGCCTTGGGAGCTGGGGGCCGCCTTTTTTCTGATACATCTGATTGACGGCGATCCTGCGTCAAACACCTTAAGTTGGCGCTGGGTGGGCGGACTGCACACCAAAGGCAAAACCTATCTGGCCAGCGCATCCAATATTGCGCGGTTCACCAATGGGCGGTTTGAACCCTTGGGGCAATTAACAGGATCAGCTGAGGCGCTGACCGAAGCATATGATCATCCTTTGGTCCCGCTCCCTCCCGCGCAGAGCACACCTATCGATGATGCCATGCTGCTGGTCACACAAGAAGATTGCACACCGCAAACGTTCATTGCGGACCGCCCGCTCGGTATTTTGGGTATAGTTAGCTCCACAAATACAGGCTTGGCAGCGGATTTCACCCAACATGCTGTGAGCCAAGCAAGCGATAAACTCGTCATTTCGGATGATTGGACAACAGCGATAATTGATATGGCTCGACATGCTGGAACGAACCGCGTGGTCACAGCCTATGCGCCCGTTGGCCCCGTAGCGACTGCACTTGCCGTTGCCAAAACAGGACTTTCCAAAGAGGGTATTGAATTGCATCAAACGCGGCGGCCTTATGATAGTCTGACTTGGACACATGCGACCGCTGGGTTCTTTAAGCTAAAGAAGAAAATCCCACAAATCCTGCATGACCTTGATTTGGGGTGATATGCCGCTAATTCATTTCCATGAGTAAAACACCGCAATTACGCCCCGAACATATCAGTGACATTGTGCAAATGGCGCTGTCCGATCACGTTAGCTTTGCAACAATTAAGGCTGAATACGGGATCGGCGAAAAGGACGTGAAAGCACTGATGCGCGACACCCTTAAGCGTGGAAGCTACCAAACTTGGCGCAAACGTGTGCGCGACTTTGGGGACCGCAGGGAAACTTATAAATAGCCCCTGCATGAACAAAGGACCACATCATAATAAGTCGGCCGTGATCCCTTCGGGGCGTATCGCACGGTTAAGTCACATTGGCTCTATGGCGACCAATGTTGCGGGTAACATGATGCTGGGAGGCCTGATGCAACTTGGCCGCGGTCAGCGCCCTATCATGAAAGACCTCTTACTGACGCCGCGAAACATCGAACGTGTGACCGAGCAACTTTCGAAAATGCGTGGGGCGGCAATGAAAATTGGTCAGCTTGTCTCGATGGACACTGGTGATGTTTTGCCGCCAGAGCTGACCCAAATTATGTCTCGATTGCGCGATGACGCTTATGCGATGCCACCCAAGCAGTTAAAGCAAGTTTTGGATACGCAGCTGAAAAATGGGTGGTTGAGCCTGTTTCGCAAGTTCGACGTGCATCCGATTGCAGCGGCATCAATTGGGCAGGTTCACCGTGTACATCTGAAAGACGGTCGCGACTTGGCGTTAAAAATTCAATACCCAGGGGTCGCGAATAGTATCGACAGTGACGTCGCGAACGTGGGTGTTTTGATTAAAATGTCAGGCCTACTACCTGACGGGTTTGAAATGGCCCCCTACTTGGAAGCCGCACGCCAACAGCTTCACGACGAAACTGATTATGTCCAAGAGGCAGATCAGCTCATTCGGTTTGGACAGCTGTTAAAGGATGAACCTCAGTTTACAGTTCCTAACGTTCACGCAGATTGGTCCTCATCAAAAGTACTCGCAATGGATTATATGGTTGGGGGCGCTATCGAGGATGTAGCGAAAGAACCCCAAGCCGTTTGCAACCAAGTAATGACCAATTTTATCAGTCTTGCCTTGTCCGAATTGTTCGAGTTTGGCGTGATGCAAACCGATCCGAATTTCGCAAACTATTTGTACGACCCCGGAACCCGAAAAATTGTACTTCTTGATTTTGGCGCAGTGCTGATGGTCGACCCTATGATTGCACATAAATACCGTCGGTTGATTTGCGTAGGGCTTCAGGGTGATACCGATGGCTTAATGACAGCCGCCCAAGACATGGGGTTGATTGATGCCACTACACGCGACGAACATCGCGTACGCATTGTACAAATAATCCGCCAAGTCTTTGATATGATCCGCGATGGAGGTGCGATTGATTTCACCGATCAAACGCTTTCAAAACAGCTGCAAGCCGAGGGCCTCGCGCTATACAAAGATGGGTTTACACCGCCCGTTTTGCCCATTGATATCTTGTTGATACAGCGCAAATTTGCAGGGTTATTCTTGCTCGGCGCACGACTTGGCGCCAACGTGGATGTCGCAGATATTTTACACACCCATAGCAAGATCATACGATGACCCAAGATGTTCAAATCGTCTGGTTCAAGCGGGATTTACGCGTCAACGACCACGCCCCCTTATTGGCCGCATCGCAACATGGCAGACCAATAATTCCGCTTTATATTGTCGAGCCCGATTACTGGCAGCAGCCTTTTGCGGCGCGACGACATTGGCATTACATCCACGACAGTCTGACTGATCTCAACACCGCGCTGACGGGTTTAGGCCAACCGCTCGTTACAAAAATAGGTCAGGCTGCTGATGTACTAAAGCAGCTTTGTGCGGCGCACGGTTGCTCAACGATTTGGGCACACGAAGAAACGGGTAATCAATGGACTTATGATCGTGACCTCGCGGTCCATAAGATGTGCTCAGAGACGGGTGTCACATTACACGAGCTCCCGACGAATGGCGTTGTCCGTAGGTTAAAAAGCCGTGACAATTGGAGCGTTATTCGCAACGCACGCATGTCAGAGCGCATAGCTTCAAGGCCCACCGCACTAACGCCCACGCCTGCCTGCAAGCCCGACCCATTACCCGATAAGGCTGATTCAATGTTTGGGGATACCCAAATTAGCCACGTCCAAAAAGGCGGACGCAATGCGGCCGTTGCGGATTTGGCGAGCTTTCTAAACTATCGGTCTCGCGCCTATCTTTACCACATATCCGCGCCTGAATTGTCAGAGTTCCATTGTTCGCGCTTGTCCGCGCACCTTGCTTGGGGAACGCTATCGGTGCGCGAGGTTGTGCAATCCGTGGCCAAGCGGCGGACCCAACTCGGCGAGGGTGATAAAAGACAGTTTGCACGCAACTTAAGTGCCTTTGGGTCGCGCCTCGCGTGGCGCTGTCATTTCATTCAAAAAATCGAAGATCAGCCCGAAATAGAAACACATTGCATGCACCCCGCGTTTGAGGGTTTGCGCGTGAATGACCACAATGAAGCGTATTTTCAGGCGTGGTGCTCGGGGAACACGGGCTATCCACTTATTGATGCTTGCATGCGCAACCTTACGATTGAGGGTTGGATTACCTTTCGCATGCGGGCGATGTTGGTAAGTTTTGCAAGTTATCAGCTATGGCTCGATTGGCGCATAACGGGGCACCATCTGGCACGCGTGTTCACCGACTATGAACCTGGCATTCATTATAGCCAGCTTCAGATGCAATCGGGAGTGACGGGTATCAATGCGATGCGCGTTTATAATCCGATCAAGCAATCCATCGAGCATGATCCAACGGGTACCTTTATCCGCAAATGGGTTCCGGAACTAAGAGGCGTTTCAGATGAGTTCATCCATCAACCTTGGAAACAAAAAGAAACGCTGTTTGATTATAAAGGGCGCATTCTAGGGGAGGGCTATCCTGCGCGGATTGTCGATCACGTCACGTCCGTAAGAGAAGCAAAGCAAAAGATAAATGACATTCGAAAAGGCGCCAATTTTCGCAAAACAGCCAATTCCGTTTTTAATAAGCTCGGCAGTCGGAAAACCGTTTCGGTAAGACGCAAGAAAGTTAAGGTTGAGGACGACAATCAACCATCGTTGTTTTGATCTTCAACCAACCCTGACAGATCAATACATCCCAATGACGCGAACGGATAAGTCCGCCTCGTGATCCCGCCCGAAAGCGACCACCGCCATGCTTTGCACAGCTTGCGCATCAAAGGTTTTGCGCAACATCCGTCCATAGGGCGCAAAATCATCAAATGGAATCTGCACTTCTTGCCAGTCCTCGGACGCCTCGAATGAGGCTTGATAGAACCGCCAAGGAAGCAGCGTCCATGTTGTACGTATGTGGATGTAATAGGTTTGACCGTTACCTTTAACATTCAAAATTATGCCTTGCGCCGTTGCAGGCAAAGGTGCGTCCAATTTTGTACGTGCCTGAATAAAGCCGCCATCATTAGCGGTACTGACCTTACCAGTCAGGCGCAAAACGGTTTGGCCCCCGCTTTGTTCAAAGCTGGCCTGCCCTTGCGATACGCCCCCCATGACCTGATCGCTAAAATAGCCCCATCGTGACGGGTCTGATAACGAAAGTTGGGTCATGGTATCCTCTGCGCTGCTAAGTGTGGGCAAGATTAGGGCTGCAACAAGTAAAAGGCCGCTTAAAAGCAATGTACTCATCCTATGATCCATCCTTATTATATATGTGGGAATTGAAGCCAGAAATTCAACGTGTTGGGGTGATCTTCGCTGGGGCAACAGACACTTGACCACACCTAATTTGACTGGATTCCATTGCATAGACCATCGAACCCCGAATAGAAAAAGAGCGACCAACAGCCGCTCCTTAACTTCTCTATTTTCACGGGTCACGCTGGCGTGAAATCAACCCTCGCACTTTAGCTAAGGCAAATTGACTGCTGTTAAATTTAAATGGCTTTTGCTTCTTCAATAAGCGCGGCGATTTTATCTTTACCTTGTCCTGGAATACGGGCGTCAAGGATTTGCGCCTCATTACTCAGATCATTGCCAACAACAATTAGGGCAACCATCCCCATAGACTGGTGCGGCAAACATATAACTGCAGTTAAGCCTGTATCAGTGACCAGGTACTCGACCTCTTTATTAACCCTCCCCTTGAAGTCATCTTGGCCTTCGGGCAGTGCACTTCTTACGGATTGTGCGTTGTGGGATCGATCAGTTGGTACAAATCGGATCACATCACCAACCTTAGCACGGATCAATTCTTGGCTAAATACCATACGATCCCCGGCGTCGTTCTCGTTAAGCATTTGTACTTCAATGGTCTCTGCAAAAGCCGTTACAGAGGATCCAAAGAGTAGTGCCGCTGATATTAGTAGTTTACGTATTTTGACGGCTCCATGTGTCTATCTGATCAACCAATTAAGTTCACAAACGGCAATTTCCACTTATGATCGCAATAGGCGACAGTTTGGAGCATGGGCAATTTCTAACAAAGATGATGGCATCAACCAGGCACGCGCCCCTGTGCGATTTATCCCAACATCCACTTACAGCCTAGAGGTGTGATGGCGATCCTGCTGAAGCATCCTCGCAAGTGCGCAATGCGGTAACATTGAAGGTCTGCATTATCTTGAAATGAAGTTTGTTCTTGCACTTGCACTTGCACTTGCACCTGCAGCGAAGGGCCGCTTTCCGCCCTTCATGTCGATCGACATGAACGGCCCATAGCCGACCTCCAACCATCCTCGGCGATGCTGCGGTGCGGCCCGTCAGACTGGACTTTCGCTGCACGTGCGAAATTCGATGCTGGGCGAACTCACAGTGTTTGGACAAAGCTGCCAACAGTGGCGCTTGTTCCAAGGTCGGCTCAGCAGTGCAAACCGATTATTCATAACGCCGTAAGGTGTTGTTGGCGAGATCAAAGCGCAATTGGTCGGAAAAACGAATGCTGATTTTTTGTTTTTGCTTGAAGTTATGTAAATGGGCTCGTCCACTGGAAAGAGCGAGCCTCGCGCTCTTTGGAATAAAGAAAGAACTGCAAACGTGAAAAAGTTAGGTCTTGATGGCACGGATATTCGCATCCTTAGCGCGGTCCAACAGCATGGGCACCTCAGCAAAACGCGTCTCGCGGAGCTGGTGAACCTGTCGCCGACACCGTGTTGGGCGCGTCTGGATCGGCTGAAAGCGGCGGGGTTCATCCGAGGTTTTCACGCCGAACTGGCATTGGAACGGATCGTTGATTTTACGCAAGTTGTGGTGACGGTCTCACTTAGCTCGCACCGAAAGTCAGAATTTGATCGCTTTGAAGACTACATCCGTAAGCTCGATGAGGTGACCGATTGCATAGCAACGGGTGGCGGCATGGACTACGTGATGAAAACAGTCACGCCCAATCTTGCCGCCTTTCAGGTTCTCATGGATGAGATGTTGTCGGCTGAACTTTCGATCGAACGCTATATGACATATATCGCCACGCGGCAGATCAAAACCAGTCAGCCCAATCTGGTCAAATTGATCGCAAAGTCCGAGAAATAGCCTGCAAAGACTGAACGGACTAATCAGGACCCGAAAATCAGTCTGATCGGTCTAAACAGCACGCAAAATCAGACCCCAATTTCCGTCGATTCCAACCTAAATCATCCGCAGGTTACAACACTTCACTGGCCTGTCAGGCCACCTGCGATGAGGGCAAGAAATGACACAAGCAGACGACTTTGGTTTTGGCACACAGATCCGCAAATCTCCTTATTTCGATGCAACGGTTCGCTGGGGCGCCAAGGGGTTTTCTGTTTACAATCATATGTATATCCCACGTGATTTTGGTAACCCCGAGCAGAACTTCTGGAACCTCGTGAACGAGGCGATTTTGTGCGATGTTGCCGTTGAACGCCAAGTTGAAATCACTGGACCAGATGCCGCAAAATTCGTGCAGATGCTAACGCCGCGCGATCTGTCGAAAATGGCCGTGGGTCAGTGCAAATACATCCTGATTACGAATGCGGATGGCGGTATCCTGAATGACCCGATCCTGCTGCGATTGGCGGAAAACCACTTCTGGATTTCGCTGGCCGACAGCGACATCCTGCTATGGGCGCAGGGCGTGGCCGTGCATTCTGGAATGGACGTCAAGATTGGCGAGCCGGATGTTTCACCGCTTCAGCTTCAAGGGCCAAATTCCGGCCTGATTATGCAAGAGCTGTTTGGCGAAAGCATAATGGAACTCAAATATTATTGGCTGCGCGAAGTCGAACTGGATGGGATCCCGCTCATCGTGTCGCGCACTGGCTGGTCCAGTGAGTTGGGTTATGAGCTATATTTGCGCGATGGCTCAAAAGGCGATCAGCTTTGGGAATGGATCATGGCGGCGGGTATGCAGCACGGCCTCAAGCCGGGTCACACGTCCTCGATCCGCCGGATTGAAGGCGGCATGCTGTCCTATCATGCAGACGCCGACGTCCATACAAACCCTTACGAGCTCGGCTTTGATCGCCTGATGAACCTCGACATGGAGGCGGATTTCATTGGCAAGACTGCACTGCGTCGCATCAAAGAGGAAGGCCCCAAGCGCAAGCAGGTTGGTCTTGTCATCGATTGCGATCCGTTGACAGGTCCGAACACGACGTTCTGGGCGATCAACCAAGGTGGGGCAGAAATCGGCAGGGTTACATCTGCAGTTTACTCGCCGCGTCTCGAGAAGAACATCGCGCTGGCAATGGTTGCGGCTGATTCAGCGGTGATCGGGGCGGAAGTGGAAGTCGTGACGAAGTCAGGCCCGACAAAAGCGACTGTCGTCGAGCGCCCGTTCTATGACCCGAAAAAGCAGATCGCAGTGGCGTAAAGAAACTGCATCTCAAGCAGTGCGCTTAAGGCTAAATTTGTGCGCGCTGCCATATTGCCATCCTGAAAAGAGACTTTCCCTATGTCCGATCTTTCCATCGAGCTGCATTGGCAGCGCGCCGAGCCTGAATTTGTGACGGGCACCTATTCAAACGCACATACTGTGCAGATGAACCAAAACTACGACATCACCGTGGATTCTGCCCCCGATTGGGGCGGCGATCCGGCAAATACAAACCCCGAGCAGGCGTTGGCGTCAGCGCTTTCTAGCTGCCACATGATGACCTTCCTCGCGCTGGCCGCAAAGGCGGGTTGGCCCGTGGCAAGCTATCACGACTACGCCGAGGCGCATCTTGGCAAGAACTCCAAGGGGCAGATGTCGGTGACACAGATTGATCTGCATCCAGTGGTGCGGTTCGACACAGGCTTTTCTGTGACCGACGCGCAAATGGCAGAGACGCAGGATCGTGCGCATCGGTATTGCTTTATCGCCAACACACTTGCGGAAAGTGTTGAAATCAACATCCGCTAAGTTTCGCCAAAGGAGCAGCCCCATGACGTCGAGCGATATTCTCTTAAGTGACCTGAGCGATGATGGCATTCTGCGCCTGACGCTGAACGATGTGAAGCGCCGCAATGCGCTGTCCGAGGCGATGCTTGGCGCACTTGGTGCGGCCTTTGACGCAGCGGGTAAGGATCCTGGCGTGCGTGTGATCATTCTGGCCGCAAACGGACCCGCGTTTTGCGCAGGCCACGACCTCAAAGAGATGACGGCAGGACGCAGTGGGTCTGATGGCGGCAAAGCTTATTTCGCTAAAGTTATGGCGATGTGCTCTGGCGTAATGCAGGGCATCGTCAACTGCCCCAAGCCCGTCATTGCCGAAGTCACAGGCATCGCGACAGCCTCGGGCTGCCAACTTGTCGCAAGCTGTGATTTGGCCATCGCCGCCGAGACAGCACAATTCAGCACGCCAGGTGTTCACATCGGGCTTTTCTGCTCGACACCGATGGTTGCGCTGTCGCGCAACGTCTCCAACAAACACGCAATGGAAATGCTGCTGACAGGCGACATGACCTCTGCCACCCGCGCCGCCGAGATGGGGTTGGTCAACCGCGTTGCACCCGAGGACATACTGCAAGACGCAACCATGGAAATGGCTCGCAAGATCGCGTCCAAATCCAGCATGACACTCGCCACAGGCAAACGCGCATTTTACGCGCAGCGCGAGATGACCCTTGCCGAGGCCTATGACTACGCCTCTGGGGTGATGGTCGACAACATGCTCGCGCGTGATGCCGAGGAAGGCATCGGCGCATTTATTGAAAAGCGTGCACCCAAGTGGCAGGACATCTAACATGAATCTTTACTACGCCGCCCTAGACCGCAACCCAGCAAACGGCACTGTCAGAGCAAAACTGGTTGAGGCGGGCAGGGCATCCCTTTAGCTTCGGGAGATGACAAAACGCAGCCCATTTCGCTACTTCAAAACCAGCCCTGAGGTGATCCGCATGGCGGTGATGATGTACATCCGGTTTCCGCTTTCGCTTCGGAATGTCGAAGATCTTTTGCACGAACGCGGCATCGACATCAGCCATGAAACTGTCCGTTTCTGGTGGAACAGATTTGGCCCGATGCTCGCGGCAGAGATCCGCAGAAACAGGGTCAGTTGGATGCGATCTTATTCGAATTGGCAATGGCATCTGGACGAGGTTTTTGTGAAGATCAACGGTGAAACACATTACTTATGGCGGGCCGTAGATCATGAGGGGGAAGTTCTCGAAAGCTTCGTTACAAAGCGCCGAGATCGCAAATCAGCATTGAAATTCCTCAGGAAAACGATGAAGCGGCATGGCAGCCCGCAAATCTTCGTGACCGACAAGCTGCGATCTTACGGTGCTGCGATGAAGGTCATCGGCAGCGCGGACAAACAGGAAACTGGCCGCTGGCTCAACAATCGGGCCGAGAATTCACATCAGCCATTTCGACGAAGAGAACGGGCAATGATCCGCTTCAGGCGCATGCGAACCTTGCAGAGATTCGTTGCTGTCCACGCTTCCATTCACAACCATTTCAATCAAGACCGAAGCCTCTCCCAACGCGATCACTTCAAGGCCAACCGCACCGCCGCACTCGCCGAGTGGCGCGGCCTTTGTGCGGCATAAAAGGGCAGGGGCGCTGGCCTAGTACAGACTGAGCTCGCATTCGTCTGACAGCACCACCGAGTGGCTTGGATCAGCCAGTCAAAAGCAGCTCCTGCAACTTGCCAGCAACATCACGATCAAACCGGGCCAGCTGACTGTGCGGGTAGACGGAACGGAAATCGCAGAGATGCTCACCATTGATCCAGATGCATTGAACGAAGAAGCCCTCTGCATCACCAGCGTATTCCAGATCAGAAAGCGCGGTGTTGAGACCAAACTTATCCTCGCGGACCTCCCCTCAGGACAAGACGACAAGCTGATCCGGAACATCGCAAAGGCGCATAGCTGGTTTAAATAAATCACGTCTGGCAAAACCTTTGGTCAAATTGCGACAGCCGAACAGACATCCAAGCGTCGCGTGCAGCAGATGATTGATCTGGCTTTCCTCGCGCCAGGCATCGTTCGGGATGTACTTGAGGGCAAGCAGCCAACTGGATTCACCTCCGATTGGTCCAAGCAGCATGGCTTGCCTGCCGATTGGAATGATCAGAGATCGCTGCTCAAATCACTCTGATAAAAATGCCAGCCACAAAAAAAACTGATGCAGTGAGGTCATGCCATGACCCGGCGCCGATCTTTCCAAGACGCCAAAAAACCCCATAAAATCAGCATCCGCCACATGCAAACTGCTACCGCGGAAATGCCTATCGCAGACTTTGGGTCAAAATGCGGAGGTCAGCGCCGTCATCTGCGGTCTGCGCAAAACGACAACCAGCGCAAGCGTTTGATACTGCGGCATTAAACCAAAGCAAACACGACACGTCTGTTATGAGGGAAATCGCTGGCTGGGGTGGTAGGATTCGAACCTACGGTACATGCTACCAAAAAGCATTGCCTTACCGCTTGGCTACACCCCATCAGCGTCGCAGTGATTACGATGAAGTGGGCAGCGGTTCAAGCCCTGAAATCGTAAAAAGCGCTATTCCTTTTCAGCATCTTCACGGAGCAGGTCATCAGTGCCGGTTTCGTTGCGCTCTGTTTGAACAATACGGATAAGGGCGGTGTCAGCTTCGGTGGTTACTGTGGTAACGGCCGCTGTCTCGGGTGGGATGGGCCGCGTTGTATCGGCACGTTTTACGATCACTGTTTGCGAAGAATCGGGAAGGGCCACATCGGCGAGTAAGAGGGCGCGCTTGACTTGCCGGATTGCTTCACCTTTTGCCAAAACCGCAGAGGTATCGTTTTGGTCGACCCAGCCCGTCAAAACCATTTGCCCCCCTTGTGTCGCCTTGGCATTGACCTAATATCAGGACATGACACTACTTTTGGACATTGATGCCTGTTCCTTGTGCGCTGATCGCTTTGCTGCGACGGCGACCGCCCACGCGCCGCGCCCTGTGGTGTGGTTTAATAGCGGTGCCCGCATCCTCATTGCGTGCCAAGCGCCCGGCGCACGCGTGCAAATCAGCGGGCGCCCGTTTACTGACCCTTCGGGCGGCCGGTTGCGCGATTGGATGGGGGTCACAGACGACACATTCTATGACCGGACTCGCGTGGCAATCTTGCCGATGGCGTTCTGCTTTCCTGGCTACAACGCGGCGGGCAGCGACCTGCCACCGCCGCCGATCTGCGCCAAAACATGGCGGCAACCCGCGATGGACCATATCGGCACGCCAGCCCTGACATTATTGATCGGGGGCTATGCACAGAAATGGCATCTTGGGGGCAAAAGTTCGGTGACTGACCGCGTTGCAGGCTGGAAAACCTTTGCACCAAACGTGTTCCCGCTGCCGCATCCATCATGGCGTAACACTGGGTGGATCACGAAAAATCCGTGGTTTGAAACCGACCTTCTGCCCGCATTAAAGGCCCGCGTCCAAAGCGCACTTGCTGAGAAGACCAGCACCGCATAGTCAGGCTACATGACTGATCTAGACCAAGCCCACGCCGCCATGGAAGCGGCCCCCGATGATGACGCAAAGCGCCTGCAATTCTACGAACGCTTGGCCGATACCGAGCTGTTTATGTTGCTCGGCGCCGAGGCAGACGGCGATAAAATCACGCCCGAGCTGTTCGACATCGAAGACCAGCAATTTGCGCTCATTTTTGACCGCGAAGACCGGTTGGCGCAATTCGTTGGCCGTGAAGCCCCTTATGCAGGCCTGTCAGGCCGCGTTTTATGCGATATGCTTGTGCGCCAAAACATCGGCTTTGCACTCAACCTTGACGTGGCACCATCGGCAATGTTGATCCCCGCTGAGGCCGTTGATTGGCTGCATGCCACCCTTGATAACACACCCGAAGAAGCCCATGCGCGCCTGACTGAAGTGTCCGCCCCGCGAGGCCTTCCGGAGGTTGTGGTGACAGGCCTCGATCGGAAACTCGCAATTGCCGCGGGTCTTGCGCAAACCGCTTATCTGGCGGCAGCGGCATATGAAGACGGCGCAAAAGGCCACGTACTGGCCTTCATCGACGCAGTGCCCGGCGCACAAGACGCGCTGGCCAAAGCGGCTGGCGAAGCCCTGACATTCTCAGGGATTGAAGCTGGTATAATGGATGTGCTGTTTGCACGTAGCGACGATCAACTGACGGCGCATCTTGAAAAGGTCGGTTTGCGGTTTGACTTGCCGGCCCTGCACGACCCAAAAGCGCCCTCCGCACCTGGCATGGACCCCGATAGACCGCCGCGTTTGCGTTAGTATCCGGCCGCGCGGTCGACTTGGTTTTCAAACTGACCGCCATTTTGATGCCGCTGAATATTGGCGGCGATAATGCGGCTTGCCGTATCTGGGCGGGTGGTTGATGCGATGTGGGGGGTGACCGTAACCGAAGGATGTGCCCAATAAGGGTGATCGTTTGGCAACGGCTCAACGCAGAAAACATCAAGTGTGGCATGGGCAATCTGACCGCTATTCAACGCCGCCAACAATGCGCCATCATCAATCAACGGACCACGACCCGGATTAATAACAAACGCACCACGAGCCAGAAAACCTAGCGTTTCGGCATCCAGCGTGTTTTCGGTCGCGGGGGTATCGGGCAACAACAACACGACAATTTGGGCGTCTGTTAATGCGTCTCGCAAGCCATCAGCACCGTGCAAACAACAAATGGAATCAACGGATTTCAGACTGCGGCTCCAACCGGTCACAGGAAAGCCCAACGCAGTCAACGCCTGCCCACAAGCGGTGCCAAGCGCGCCCAACCCAAGGATGGTCACAGGTCGGACTCGTGCCAAAGGCGGATGAACAGTATCACGCCATACGCCATCTTGGTCGGCGATATGGGCATCCATTCCCAAATGATGACGCATCGCGTGGCCCACAACCCATTCGACCATGCCTGCGGTCAAACTATCATCCACCATGCGCATCAGGGGCTGGGTTAGCGTGGCATTATCCACAACAGTTTCGACGCCTGCCCAAAGGCTCAGTATGCCGTTGGTATTCACGTATGGGGTGAAATCTGTGACTGGTCCGTTCGGGGCAAACACGATGTAATCCACGACATCAGGGGCATGATCAGTGGCCAGTGCAACATCCATACCCGCGTCGGCAAAAGCAGCCGTCAGTGAATCACGGTATTCAGCCCAAGCCGCAGGCTTTGCAGAAAATAAAACGTTAATCATTAGCGGGGCCTATGAACATGGGCGCTTTGGACTAAGCCAAACGCAATTAAAAGCACCAGCATGGCCGATCCACCATAGCTGACAAGTGGAAGCGGGACGCCCACAACAGGCGCGAGCCCCGTGACCATCGCCATATTAACGGCAAAGAACAAAAAGAATGTCATCGCGACGCCAAGGGTCAAAAGAGACGCAAAACGGTCCTTATTGCCCATGGCCGACGCAACACAAAACATGATGATGAGGACGTAAAGGATCAACAAAGTAAACGCGCCAACAAAGCCGAACTCCTCGGCCAATGTGGTAAAGATAAAGTCGGTGTGCTTCTCGGGCAAAAAATTCAGGCGGCTTTGGGTGCCTTGCATAAACCCGCGCCCTGTCCAGCCACCTGACCCAAGGGCAATCTTGGCCTGCGTAATATGGTATCCAGCACCCAACGGGTCGTTTGATGGATCGATGAACGTGTCAATCCGGCGATACTGATAGTCCTTGAGGAGCTGCCAACTTGTGCCACGGCCCTGAAAAACAGCGACAAGCCCAGCAACACCAGAGGCAGCCACAGTCGCAAAATATGCCCAATGTACGCCTGCCAAAAACATGATCGTCGCACCGCCCATTAGCAACAGTAATGCTGTACCAAGGTCAGGCTGACGCAGGACCAGATATGTGGGAAACAGGATGATCATCACCGGAACAAGCACCCATTGAGGGCGCGATGTCTTATCGGTCGGCAGCCAGTCATAATAGGCGGCCAATACCATCACGAGGGTGATTTTCGTTAGCTCAGACGGTTGCAAGCGCATAAACCCCAGATCAATCCAGCGCTGGGCACCCATGCCAACCGCACCGAAAAATTCGACAGCTACCAACAGCAATACTGATACACCAAATGCAACTGCCGAGACATTGCGCCAGAACCAGATTGGGACCATCGCGACACCAACAAGCATCACCATGCCCACACCAAAGCGTTTGACTTGGGCGGACATCCAAGGATCGGCTGAACCGCCAGCGACCGAGTACAGCATGATGAACCCGTAACCTGCGACGGCCGTCAGTAAAACAATAATGGGCCAGTTAATGAACATCAGTTTGCGCAAACCAGTGGGGACATATTTGGCGTTATACTCTAGATAACTCATGCGCGATCCTGTCCCTTTGAACCGGGGGGAACACGTTCGCGGATCTTGCGCTGCTGTTCGGCAATGCGGCCACGGTCGGATGACGGATAGGCGTCCAGCGGTGGTTCACCGTCATACAAGGCTTGCAGCATGATATCGCGGGCAATCGGGGCTGCAGCGGTGGACCCACTTCCACCATGTTCAACGATGACTGCCACAGCAAAGCGCGGGTTTTCAACGGGCGCGAAACTGACAAACAGCGCGTGATCACGGCGTTCCCATGGTAAGTCTTCGTTGCGGGTCACACCGACTGCGCGTTCCTCTGCAGTGATGCGGCGCACTTGAGACGTGCCGGTTTTACCAGCCATCTTCATCTCGGGCGCATTGATGCGCGACCGATACGCAGTGCCACGGTTGCTGTTGGACACATCGTCCATTGCCGCACGGACACGGCGCAGATAGTTCTCGTTCAGACCAATGTCTTCACCAGCACCGCTTGGTTCTTCCTTGCCGTCAATTGCACGCACCAATCGCGGGGTAATATCGCGCCCCGTTGCCAAGCGTCCTGCCATAACGGCCAACTGCAAAGGTGACGACAGGACATACCCCTGACCGATAGACGCGTTGACCGTATCGCCGATGCGCCAATCTTGATCGCGAACGCGTTTTTTCCACGCCTTGTCTGGGGCCAATCCTTCGGCCACAGCAGACAGCGGCAAGTCGTGCCGCGTGCCGAGACCCAGCTTGCGGGCCATAGCCGCAATTTTGTCGATGCCAACACGTTGGCTGATCTCGTAATAATAGCTGTCACAGGACTGCTTCAGGCTTTCATGCAGGTTCATATTTCCGTGGCCCGCGCGCTTCCAGCAATGGAAACGGGTGCCATATATGTCGACCCAACCCTTGCAGCGGATGGTTTCCTCTGGCGTGACCTTGCCGTCTTCTAACGCGGCAAGCGCGGTGACTATCTTAAACGTCGATCCGGGGGGATAGGTGCCTTGCACGGCTTTGGCCGCGAGCGGACGGAATTTATTTTCGTTCAGGTCGCGCCAATCGGCGACGGAAATGCCGCGTACAAACATGTTGGGGTCAAACGTCGGGGCAGAGGCAACTGCACGCAAATCGCCATTCTCAAGATCAAGCACGACAGCACCTGCGCTGACGCTATCTAATCTGGCTTGGACATAAGACTGCAGTCGGGCATCAATCGTCAGTTGGACATCCGCGCCAGAGTTACCCTCTTTACGGTCCAATTCGCGCATGACGCGACCCACGGCGTTGACCTCAATCCGCTTGGTGCCTGCGGACCCACGCAGGCGACGCTCTAGCTTATTTTCGGCCCCAGTTTTACCGATTTGAAACTGTGGAATTTGCAGCAACGGATCTTGGTCGTCAATGCGAGACAAGTCGTAGTCAGACACAGGACCAACATAGCCGACGACATGGCCCAAATCGGCGCCCCATGGATAGATACGCGACAGGCCAACTTCGGCGGTGATCCCTGGCAATGCAGGGGCGTTCACACTCACACGGGCCACGTCTTCCCATGTTAAACGATCGGCGATAGTGACCGGAACGAAGGATGAGCGACGGCGCATTTCTTCCATTGCGCGGGCCAAATCTTCGGGGTCAAGTGGGACAAGTTTGGTCAATCGCTCTAATATTTCGCCGACGTCGCCAGCATCTTCGCGGACCATAACGATGCGGTAGTTTTGTTCGTTTGCGGCTATCGGTCGGCCATTGAGGTCAAATATTAACCCACGGGCAGGTGGGATGAGGCGAATGTTGATGCGGTTTTCTTCAGCGAGAAGGCGAAACTGATCGGCCTGTTCAATCTGCAACTTTTGCATCCGCACACCCAATGCACCGACGATTCCAAACTGAACAGCCCCGACGACCAGCGCACGGCGCGTGATCCGGCGGGCGCTTTCATCGATGTCTTTGGTGTAGCGTTTCATAGGCGGTGCCCTCGGCTGTCGACTTCGCCGAGCGCTGGGCGGGTGACACCAAATACGAATTGGGCGATGGCGATAACGACGGGGAAAAATGCAATCGTCATAATCATTTCGATTAACGTGAGCGCAAGTGGCTGTTGGGGTGACATCGCTACCATAAGAACGGCCCGATTTATCAATGTGATCGCGACGATACCGACGGCGACAGTGCCCCATTCCAAAAGCAACGGTAAATCGCGAAGGCGTGCTGTGCGAGTGCGAAACATTTCAGTCAGGATGACGACCAAAGCAGTCCATAGACCCGGAGGGCGCTGAAACAGCAGATCGGCCAGCAGAAAGATGCCAGCAATAACAAAAACGGGAACATAGTCAGGACGGCGGGTGATCCACAGGAGCGTAATCGCCAACAGCCAATTGGGGGCGGCCCATCCAGTGGGACGGGTATCAAGCGGTAGCAATTGTCCAAAGATTAAAACCATCGCAAGCGCGATAAACACCAATCGGCCAATCCAGACTCGGGTTGAAGGGGCTTCAGCCATCAGATTCGACCTCGGCGGGATCAACCTGTGGGGCGAGCAGGTTGCCTGCATCAACGATGGCTTCATGGGCCCTTGACCGCAAAACGCGCAGGAATTCGAGCCGCTCATAATCCGCGGACAGGCGCACGCGCAGGCGGAGATCATTGCCTAGCGCAACTTGCCCGACCAGCAAATCAGCGGGAAATACACCGCCATCGCCAGACGTCACAACATGGTCGCCGGGGCGGACCAAATCGGCGTTCTCAAGAAACTCGATAGGAGGGTTCAACGTGTTGTCGCCGCCCAAAATGGCCGGCTGGCCGGACGGTTGAATAGTGATTGGAATACGGCTGGATGTGTCGGTCAGCAGAATAACGCGGGCTGTCTTTTCACCCACGCCGCTGATGCGACCAACAAGGCCGATGCCGTCCATCGTGGGCCAGCCATCCGTAATGCCATCGCGTGCACCCACGTTCAGCAACACTGACTGACGAAACGGAGATCCGCTGTCTGTCATCACAACGCCTGTTACATAGGTTAGCTTGGGGTCAAGACGGACGTTATTGAGACCCAAAAGTTTGGCGTTTTCCTGCTCAAGTTGAAGTGCGGCTTCTTTCCACGCTTTCATCTGTTGGAGTTCGCGGCGCAGATCACCATTTTGGGCGGCAAGTTGTTGATAAGATTGAAAATCACTAATCAAATTGGCGACACTAGTGACAGGGGCCATCGCCCAATCAAAAGACGGGACAACGCGGTCAATCACCGCCAAACGAAACCGTTCTACGCGCGGGCTATCAATACGCCAAACGAGAAATATACCCAAAAGCACAAAGACAAGGAGCCCGACCAGCAATCTGCGGATCGGGCCGAAATAATCCTCGGTATTGCGGTCATTCGCCAATAGTGGACCCGCCTTAGGTTAGCTGTCGTAGTCAATCACGTGGCGCAATTGCTTTTCATACTCGAGCGCTTTGCCGGTGCCCAAAGCCACACAGTTCAGGCTTTCGTCAGCGACAGAAATCGCCAGACCAGTCTGTTCGCGCAGGGCCAAATCAAGTTGGCCTAACAATGCACCGCCACCGGTGAGCATGACACCGCGGTCGACAATATCAGCGGCCAAATCTGGCGGGGTTGCTTCGAGTGCGGTCATTACCGCTTCGCAAATCTGCTGCACGGGTTCAGCCAATGCCTCGGCCACCTGAGCTTGCGAGATTTCAGTTTCTTTTGGGACACCGTTCAAAAGGTCACGACCACGGATCATCATCGACTGGCCGCGGCCATCATCAGGCATACGGGCTGTGCCGATTGTTGTTTTGATACGTTCGGCCGTCGCTTCGCCAACCAAAAGGTTATGCTGGCGGCGCAGGTAGTTGATGATCGCTTCGTCCATGCGGTCGCCACCGACGCGCACAGAACGGGCATAAACAATATCACCCAGTGACAAAACAGCGACCTCGGTGGTGCCACCGCCGATATCAACAACCATGTTGCCGGTTGGGTCAGTGATCGGCATACCCGCGCCGATCGCCGCTGCGATGGGCTCGGCGATGAGGCCGGCGCGGCGGGCTCCGGCGGACAAGACCGACTGGCGGATTGCGCGTTTTTCAACGGGTGTGGCCCCATGCGGGACGCAGACGATAATCTTTGGCTTATAAAACGTGGACCGTTTGGCAGCCTTGCGGATGAAATGTTTGATCATCTCTTCGGCGGTGTCAAAATCGGCGATCACACCTTCACGCATCGGGCGAATGGCCTGAATGGATCCGGGGGTGCGACCCAGCATCAACTTGGCGTCTTCACCAACAGCCAATACTTTTTTGACGCCATCCTTGATGTGATACGCGACCACAGAAGGTTCGGATAAAATAATACCCTTGCCTCTGACGTAGACCAACGTGTTCGCGGTCCCAAGGTCAATCGCCATATCTGACGAAAACAAACTTCCGAAAATCGCCATATTGCAGATTGTCCTTGCGAATTAAAATGGGGATGCGACTCCCCGCTATAGCTTAGCCTTTATATGAAAGGGGGACGCTTTGCGAAAGGGGCAATCATGCAGCCGCTTGGCGTGATCTTGCCACCCAAGCGGATTAGGGCGACCGCACAGGCCGCCCGGTCCTAGTTATGTGTCTTTATAGCTGACGCCTTTTGTGTCGTAACCGGGTTGGGATTGCTCGCGGCGCACCATCAAACGGTTGAGCGCATTGATGTAGGCCTTGGCGCTGGCAACGACTGTGTCGGTATCGGCAGATTGGCCCGTAGCGATGCGCCCGTCTTCTTCCATACGGACAGACACGGTCGCCTGCGCATCGGTGCCTTCGGTCACGGCGCTGACTTGGTACAACTGCAAGCGGGCGCTGTGATCGACCAAGGCTTTGACGGCGTTGAAGGTGGCGTCAACCGGACCGTCGCCGGTGGCGGATGTTTCAACAACAACGCCATCAACTTCCAAAGCCATTTCAGCCGACTGCGGGCCTTCAGTCCCGCACACTACGCGCAATGATTTCAGACGCACGCGATCTTCTTGCCCGTCGTTCTGATGAACCAATGCGATCAGGTCGTCGTCATAGACTTCCTTTTTGCGGTCAGCCAATTCCTTGAACCTGACGAACACGTCCTTGAGCTGATTGTCCGCCATATCAAAACCAAGCTCAGCCAATTTTGCGCGCAGCGCGGCACGGCCTGAATGCTTGCCCAGCGGCAAAGACGTCCCAGCCAAGCCTACCGATTCAGGGCGCATAATCTCGAACGTGTCTTTATTCTTAAGCATACCGTCTTGGTGGATGCCGCTTTCATGCGCAAATGCGTTCTTGCCAACAATTGCCTTGTTAAACTGCACCGCAAAGCCGGACACAGTCGCCACTCGGCGGCTGATATTCATAATCTTGGTCGTGTCGATACGGGTTGTGTAGGGCATAATGTCCGCGCGGATCTTCAACGCCATGACGACCTCTTCCAGTGCGGTATTGCCTGCGCGTTCGCCCAAACCATTGATTGTGCACTCAATTTGACGCGCGCCCACCTTCGACAGCGGCCAACGAGTTGGCCGTCGCCATGCCCAGATCGTTGTGGCAGTGGGTTGCGAACACCACATCGTCGGCGCCCGGTACCGTGTTGATCAAACGCCGGATCAGATCGGCGGATTCCACAGGCGCAGTATAACCAACAGTATCGGGGATGTTGATTGTGGTCGCGCCAGCCTTGATCGCAATTTCGACGGTGCGGCACAGGTAATCCCATTCGGTGCGGGTCGCATCCATCGGAGACCATTGCACGTTGTCACACAGATTGCGGGCATGGGTGACAGTATCGTGGATGCGCACAGCCATCTCGTCCATCGTCAGGTTCGGGATCGCGCGGTGCAGTTCAGACGTGCCGATAAACGTATGGATGCGCGGTGATTTGGCGTGTTTGACGGCCTCCCAGCAGCGGTCGATGTCTTTGTAGTTGGCGCGGGCCAAGCCACATATTGTGGCCCCTTTGGACCGCAACGATATCTCGGACACAGCCTTAAAGTCGCCTTCAGATGCAATCGGGAAGCCAGCTTCGATGATATCGACGCCCATTTCATCCAGAAGTTCTGCGATTTCCAATTTTTCAGCATGTGTCATGGTTGCACCGGGAGATTGCTCGCCGTCGCGCAAGGTGGTGTCGAAAATCAACACTTCATTCGTCGTCATTTAGGTATTCCTTGTTGTCCTTAAGCTGTCTTGGTGCTGGTCTCCTCTGAGCGGTCGCACCGATATGGCACGCTCAGAGGCAGCTAAGGAGAAGCAGCGCAGATAGGCCAAGCCCGATAGGGGCGGCAGATGTGATATGTGCGGTTGCGTTCATGTTTGCCAACTATACGCTGATCAAAGTGAATGAAAACCCCCGTTTTTCGGGGGCCAGCCCCCGTACCCCCGACATATTTATGCTCGGAAAAAATCCAGGGGGTGGTTATGTGTTTGCGATGCTCTAATTATTATCCATGGAAAACATTCTTATCATCGGTGCCTCAGGTGGAATTGGTGCGGCTTTGGCCATGACTGCGCAGGGCAATGTCACGGCGTTATCGCGTGCGGTAGACGGGCTTGATGTGACTGACCCGATCAGCGTTGATCGCATCTTAGGCAAACTTGATGGCCCCTTTGATAGTATCATTGTGGCCATTGGCGTTTTGGGGACCCCCGAAAAATCCCTGTCTGCGATTGATGCAGACGCAATGTTAAATGTGCTGCGCGTGAATGCAGTTGGTCCCGCGCTAATATTACGTCATGTGCCGCGTCTTTTGGCAGCCGGCGGACGGGTGGCTGTGCTATCAGCGCGGGTCGGGTCGATTGGCGATAACGCAATTGGTGGTTGGCACAGTTACCGCGCATCCAAGGCCGCGTTAAACCAGATTGTACATGGTGGCGCGATTGAGCTGGCGCGCACACATAAAGGTTCGATTTGTATCGCCTTGCACCCTGGCACAGTGGCGACACCATTTACGCAAAACTATGTCGGCCGTCATGCAGCGGTTTTGCCGGAAGTGGCTGCCGCCAATCTTTGGGGCGTCATTGCGGGATTAACACCTGAGAAAACTGGCAAGTTCTTTGATTTTTCGGGGAAAGAAATCCCGTGGTGATTGCGGTTACGACCAGCGCATGACCTCGTCAGTTATGATGAAACCAATATGCTCTAGTTGTCATCAGCCGACGCAGCAACAGGCGCGACTTCGGCCACTGGCAGCGTGCCATCAACCCAGTCGCCGGTTGCTTCTTCGCCCGTAGTATAGCGCATCGTGCCGACACCCTGACGGCGGCCCCGCACGAACGTACCTTCGTAGATATCGCCGTTTGCGTATGTGGCAGTGCCTTGACCGCTGATTTCACCACCTGTCCAAGCGCCTTGATAAGTGAAGCCGTCAGGCAATGTGATCTTTCCGGTACCATCGCGTTGGCCGTCTGTGAATGTGCCGCCGTAGATTGAGCCATCGGCGTAAATCGCACGGCCCATGCCGTTGCGTTGGCCGTTTGCCCATTCACCGTCGTAGGTATAGCCGTCAGCGTAAGTCATCTTGCCTTGCCCGTGGTTCTTGGCATTCAAGAATTCGCCATCATAGACTAAACCATTGGCATAGGTCGCAATACCAGCCCCATTGATGACGCCATTGTCCCATGCGCCATCATAGCTGGACCCGTCTGGGTAGATGATTTTACCCATGCCATTCGCCAGGTCGGCGCTGAACGTCCCTGTGTATACCGAGCCATCTGGATAAGTAACTTCACCGGTGCCCTCGATCTGGCCTGCTTTCCAGTCGCCGCTATATTTGTAACCGTCGGCGCCCATGAATGTGCCTTGGCCGTGACGTTTGTCATCTACAAACCCGCCGGCATAGGTATCCCCATTGGCATAAGTGACAGTACCAATGCCTTCACGACGACCTGCTGCTAAGTCACCATCATAGACGTCACCGTTTGGTTGTTCCAAACGGCCTCTGCCTTCGATTTGGCCATTTACCCAAGTGCCTGCGTAGACCAGACCATCGGCCATGGTCAGCGTGCCTGTGCCATCTCGTTCGCCCGCCTTGAGGTTGCCCGCATAGATGGCGCCATCTGGATAGGTGATTTGGCCGTCGCCTTCTTTAACGCCATTGATCCATGGGCCAACGTAGACGTAGCCACTGGGGGATTTCATGGTGCCTGTGCCATGGTGCATCGCGTTGCGCAGTTCGCCTTCGTAGACGACACCATTGGCATAGGCTGCGATCCCGCGCCCAGTGATGTTGCCATCCAACCAGTCGCCTTCAAACGTGCCGCCATCGGCGAATGTAATCTTGCCCGTGCCGGACGGTTTTCCGGCGACAAATGTGCCCTCATAGATCGACCCATTGGGGAAACGGGCCATACCGGAGCCGCGAATTTCGCCGGCAACCCAGTCACCGATGTATTCATATCCGTTGGGGAGGCGGTACGTGCCTTGCCCATGTTGTTTGCCATTTAGGAACGCGCCTTCGTAGACACCGCCATCGTCGTATTGCTTGGTTTGCACAGTCTGCGCATCCGCCATGCCTGCCAGTGTCAGTGCGCCAGCCAATGCCGCGCCGTGCCATGCCCAATGTGCCATACTTTATACCCCAGCCTAATCGTTTGCGACAGTCTAGTCCAAGGGCGCAGAGGTGACAACGGGGGTATCAGACGCAATCGGCTTTCCCTTGCCACCCAATATGCTACATCAGTAACAACGACGAAGGATAGTACAATGAGCGACCATTTCCGGTTAACAATTGCGCAATTGAACCCAACCGTGGGAGATATTGCAGGCAACGCAGCACTTGCGCGCGATGCATGGGAACAGGGCAAGTCAGCAGGGGCCGATATGGTCGCCCTGCCGGAAATGTTCATCACCGGCTATTCGACCCAAGACCTTGTGAACAAACCCGCTTTTCACCTTGCAGCAATGGCAGCAGTTGAGGCGTTGGCCACTGAATGCGCAGACGGACCAACACTGGCAATCGGCGGGCCCTACGCGAAAGACGGGCGGCTTTATAACGGCTACCACATCTGTCGGGGTGGCAAGGTCGTCTTCGCGACAGTTCAAACACTTCCTGCCCAACTACAACGTCTTTGACGAGGTGCGGCAATTCAATCGGGGCGATATCCAAGGACCATATGCCATTCCAAACGGGCCACGCATCGGCAGCCCGATTTGCGAAGACGCCTGGTACGAAGATGTCGCCGAGGCCATGGTGGAATCAGGCGCAGAAATCCTCGTTGTGCCGAACGGGTCACCTTATTTTCGGGGCAAGTTCGATTACCGAATGAACGCGATGGTCGCGCGGGTTGTCGAAAACGAGGTGCCGCTTGTCTATTTGAACATGGTTGGCGGGCAAGACGATCAAGCCTTTGATGGTGGATCATTTGTGCTGAACCGCGGCGGCGAACTGGCGCTGCAATTGCCCTTGTTCGATACAGCCATCGCGCATGTCGACTTTACGCGAGGGCCAGATGGTTGGGTGGCGGCGAGCGGCGAAAAAACGGCACTGCCTGCGGAAATCGCGCAAGATTATCGGGCCATGGTTGACTCCTTGCGCGATTATTTTGGCAAAACGGGGTTCAAGACATGCCTGCTTGGGCTGTCCGGCGGGATCGACAGCGCGATCGTGGCGACGATTGCGGCAGATGCGCTTGGGCCAGAAAATGTGCGCTGCGTGATGCTGCCGTCCGAATATACCTCTCAGGCGTCGCTTGATGATGCACAAGCCGTCGTCGATGCGCTGGGCTGCAAATACGACACGGTGAGCATTGCGGGGCCACGGGCGGCTGTCGCCGAGGCACTTGCGCCGCTGTTCGCAGGGCTTGATGAAGGGCTGACCGAGGAAAACATCCAGTCGCGTATGCGTGGGCTGCTCCTCATGGCACAGTCCAATAAATTTGGGGAAATGTTGCTGACGACGGGCAATAAATCCGAAGTCGCTGTTGGATATGCGACGATCTACGGCGATATGGCGGGGGGCTATAACCCGATCAAAGACATGTATAAAACGCGGGTCTTTGCGGCCTGCCGGTGGCGCAATGAAAACCACGCACCTTGGATGTTGGCGCCAGCGGGCGAAATGATCCCCGTGGCGATTATTGACAAGCCGCCCACGGCCGAACTACGGCCTGACCAAAAAGACAGCGATAGCTTACCGCCCTACGAAATTCTTGATGGGATTTTGGAAATGCTGGTCGATAACGAGGCATCGGTGGCCGATTGCGTCGCGCGCGGCTATGACAAAGACACCGTCAAACGGGTCGAACACCTGCTTTATATTTCCGAATACAAGCGGTTCCAATCTGGGCCCGGAACACGGCTTTCTCGGCACGCGTTTTGGCTTGATCGCCGTTATCCCATCGCCAATAAATGGCGTGACAACAGCTAAGCCCTCGCTTTTTTAAAAATACTCCTGGGTCCGGGGCTGGCCCCGGCATGTCGACGCGCAGTGCGCGGCGAAACCCTTGTTTTGTGGCATATGCAAAACTTATGCAAAATTTATACGAAAAATATGCTAGGGTATTTTGGGGCAAAGGAGGCAATAAGTGTCTGAAAATAAAACAGTAAAGACTGACGGATCTGTAAAATCTTTTCTTGCGGCTATTCAGCACCCAACGCGGGCGCGCGATGCGCAAACGCTTCTCGCACTCTTTGAAAAAATCACAGGTTACCCCGCCAAAATGTGGGGGCCGTCGATCATTGGATTTGGGCAATACCACTACGTCTATGATAGTGGCCGCGAGGGTGATTTTTGCGCAACTGGCTTTAGTCCCCGTAAGGCAAATCAGTCGATTTACATCATGCCTGGATACCACGACTACAGCGAAATTCTGTCGCGTATTGGCAAATATAAAAAAGGACAAAGCTTGTCTTTATGTGAACAAGCTCGCTGATATCGACATTGATGTGCTGGAAGAATTGATCAGGGCTGGCCTGCGCGACCTTGATGCGAAATGGCCTGTGACCGCGTAATCTAGACAAATCACAACACACGTGAGACATGCTTGGTAACAAAGGATGATCCCATGACAACGACACGTTTTGCACCTTCGCCTACTGGCTACATTCATATAGGTAACCTGCGCGCTGCCCTGTTTAATTACGCGATCGCGCGCCAAAATGGCGGCACGTTTGTGCTGCGCATTGATGACACCGATCAGGAACGCTCTAAGGATGAATATATCCAAGGCATCAAAGATGACCTGACGTGGCTCGGCCTTGATTGGGATCGCGTTGAATATCAGTCAAAGCGTATGGATAAGTATCTGGATGCAAAGCAGAAATTGATCGACATGGGCCGTCTTTACGAATGCTTCGAGACACCTGTCGAACTCGACCTTAAGCGTAAAAAGCAGCTGAACATGGGCAAGCCGCCGGTCTATGATCGCGCGGCCCTTGCGCTGTCCGAGGACGAGAAAAACGCCCTGCGTGCTGAACGTGGATCGCATTGGCGGTTTAAGCTTGATTTGGAACGGATCGAATGGGCCGACGGCATTGTTGGCACCATCTCTATTGATGCGGCTTCTGTGTCTGATCCGGTCTTGTTTAAGAATGATGGTCAGATTTTGTATACGCTTGCGTCCGTCGTTGATGACACTGAAATGGGCATGACCACTGTTGTGCGCGGATCAGACCACATCACCAATACCGCGACGCAGATTCAGATCATGCATGCGCTTGGTGGCACAGTACCAAGTTTTGCACACCACTCATTGCTGACGGGTCCGCAAGGCGAGGCCTTGTCAAAACGTCTTGGTACCCTCGCGCTGCGCGATCTGCGCGCCCAAGGAATTGCACCCCAAGCGATCTTGTCGCTGATGGCGCGCCTTGGATCATCCGACCCCGTGGAACTGCGCGCGAACGTGCAAGAAATTGTTGACGGTTTTGACATCTCCAAATTCGGCTCCGCCCCGACAAAATTCGACGCCAATGACCTCGACCCACTCACAGCCCGCTACCTTGCAACGCTGACTGTCGCAGATGTCGCGGGCACGCTGTCAGACATCCCCGAAGATACGCGCGAAGCCTTTTGGAACGCTATCAAAGGAAACATCGCTTCGTTGGATGACGTCGCAGACTGGTGGGCGTATTTTGTCAACGGCGCAGAGGTGGCACTGATCGAAGATGAGGACCGTGAGTTCGTCATCCAAGCGTTTGATTTGCTTGGTGATCCACCCTATGCGGACGACACATGGTCGACATGGACTGCCGCTGTAAAAGACGCTACGGGCCGCAAGGGCAAGGGGCTTTTCATGCCGCTTCGTAAGGCTGTTACAGGGCGGATACGTGGACCGGAAATGGCTGAAGTCATGTCGCTTTTACAAATAAAACCAAAGGTCTAGATGATAACATAGCAAGCAGCTCTTCTGAAATGGTGGCTTGCTATGTGGCTAACTATTCACGGGCGCGCAGTACTTGCGCGGGTTTTGCGGCCAGCGGGCGGATTGCAAAGGCCAATCCTGCAGCCAATGATGCCAGCGCACCACCCCCGATGATCAGCAATGCATTGGTCCAGATAACTTGGTAGTCGCCTTCCATGATGTAAACGGTAACTGCCCAACCGCCCAAAATGCCAGCAGTTAAGGCCACGACACCCGCGGCGAACCCTAATAACGCGGCGCGCAATGCAAAGCTTAACATGATGCGTCCGCGCGTGGCCCCAAGCGTTTTGAGAACTGCGACCTCATAGGTGCGAGTTCGTTCACCTGCGGCGGCGGCACCGATCAGAACAAGGAAACCAGTCACGAGAGTTGCCAGTGCCGCATAGCGGGTCGCTGCCGCAATGCCGCCCACAAGATCGATGACCTGATCGATTGCGTCCCGTATGCGGATCGCTGTGATGTTAGGGTATTGTCCGGCCAGATCGCGCAGGATTGCCGCCTCGGATTCTGGACTGGCATAAACGGTCGAAATCCAGCTATGGGGGGCACCAGCCAATGCGCTCGGATTCAGGGTCATGACAAAGCCAATGCCTGCGTCCTCCCAGCTAACATTGCGAAAGCTAGCGATGGTGGCGGTGATATCGCGGCCAAGGATGTTAATGGTGACTATATCCCCGATGGACAGGCCGATTTCGGCGGCTTCTTCCGCAGCAAAGCTCATGAGAGGTGGCCCAGCGTAGTCTTTTGCCCACCAAGCGCCTTCGGTAATCTGTGTACCATCTGGCAATGGGCCGTTGTAAGTTATCCCCCGATCTCCGCGCACAACCCAATGACCGTCCGCGAATTCGTCCGCAGGTTGGCCATTGATCCGTGTGATGATGCCGCGCAGCATCGGGGCGGTGTCGACTTTTCGGACGGCTGGGTCTGTGGTGAGCCGTTCGCGAAATCCGTCAATTTGGTCAGGCTGAATGTCGACAAAGAAATAACTAGGCGCGATTTCTGGCAATTCATCGGAGAACGCGGCGCGCAGGTTTCCATCGATTTGGCCCACAGATGACAACACTGCCAAACCAAGGCCCAAAGACAGAACGACCGATGCTGTTTCCCCATTGCGGGCTCCGATTGCTCCAAGGGCGAGGCGCAGAGCGGGTCGCCCGCGCGCGCGCAAAGATAAGGCGCGCGATAGGGTGCGTGAGATCCATGCTGCGACAACAAGGATCAGTAATGCCCCTGCAATACCGCCTGCTGTCCAGAGGGTGAGGAAAACAGTGCCTGAAAACCAAACTGCTGTTCCAAGAAGGGTTGCTATTAAAGCTGCGATTGTGAGTAAGTATGGCCAAGCAGGAAAACGGTTCCCTGAACCAAAGGCATCACGAAATAATGTGGCTGGCCGGATTTGCTCGGCGCGCGCAAGCGGCCAAAGTGTAAAAATGAGAGCGGCAAGGACACCGTAAATTGCGGCCTCAGCTAGGGGCCCGGCGCGCAGTGAAAGCTCGGTGGGGATAGGCAAGCGGGCTTCGATCAACGGGGCCAACAGAATCGGTGCGCCGCCACCAAGAATAAGGCCTATGCCGATGCCCAGTATCGTGAGCGCACCAATCTGTATAAAGTACGTCATAAAAATTGTGCGCCGTGTCGCGCCGAGTGTTTTGAGCGTGGCGATGACGCTGGTCTTGCCCGCCAGATAGGCGCGGACCGCTGCGGACACACCGACGCCGCCGACGGCAAGCCCCGACAGTCCCATTAGGATTAGAAATGCACCGATCCGTTCGACAAAACGCGCGGTGCCGCCAGCCCCTTCGCGGCTATCGCGCCAGCGCAGGCCCGTGTCACGAAACTGCTTTTCGGCGCGGGTCGAAAGTGCCCCAAGGTCCGCACCTAGGGGTAAGGCGAGGCGGTATTGGGTTGAAAATAATGTGCCTTCTGACAATAATCCTGATTGCGCGAGGTCATCGGTCAGCACGATTGTTCGCGGCCCGAGCCCAAAGCCACCTGATGCGTTGTCGGGGTAACGGTCAAGGATGGCGCGCAGTGTGAATTCTTGGGACCCCAACCGGAATGTATCGCCCACGGTCAATGCAAGCCTGTCAGCCAGTACGCGTTCCATGACGCTGCCTGTATCGGCGAGCGCGGTGTCGAGGCTGATTGCAGGGTCTAGTGTTACCTGACCGACCAGAGGATATGCTGTGTCGACCGCGCGGATTTGAGTCAGCCCCCGTTCCACGCCAGCGGTTCGTTCGACGACGATCATTGAGCGGAAATTAACAGTCTCGGAAACGGTTGTCGCGATTTCGTTCAGAAAATTCAGCTCGGCATCACGGGCAAACCGGTAGGTGAATTCCACTTCGGCGTCGCCACCAAGCAGGGCTGCACCTTCTTTTTCCAGGCCAGCTTCGATCCCTGCGCGGACGGTGCCAACCGCAGCAATTGCAGCCACGCCTAAGGCGAGACAAGCAAGAAACACTCGAAATCCGACCAATCCACCGCGCAATTCACGGGCGGCAAAGCGAATGGCAATCTTAAGGCTCATGCTATGCTTCCGTCGTTCAACGCGATGACACGGTCACAACGGGCGGCTAGTTCAGAGGAATGCGTGACCATGATGAGGGTTGCGCTGTGACGGTCGCGTAGATCAAACAGTAAGTCCATGATGATTGCACCATTTGTGGCGTCCAGATTGCCTGTGGGTTCATCAGCAAGCAGAATACGGGGGCGAGGGGCAGAGGCACGGGCAAGTGCGACGCGTTGTTGTTCGCCGCCGGACATTTGACCGGGGTAATGGTCGGCGCGATTGCCAAGGCCTACGGTATCCAATTCAGCTGCTGCCCTATCGAATGCGTCGGGCATGCCCGCGAGTTCAAGTGGGGTTGCTACATTTTCCAACGCAGTCATTGTTGGAATGAGGTGGAAAGATTGAAACACCACCCCCATATTATGTCTACGAAAGCGGGCTAGGCCGTCCTCAGACATCGCGGTTAGGTCTTCACCAAGTGCTGTGATCGTTCCCGCAGTGGCCTGTTCCAACCCGCCCATCAACATCAGGAGAGATGATTTGCCCGACCCGCTTGGCCCGACCAGCCCCAAGGTTTCACCAGCCGTTACATCCAGTGAGATATCGCGCAGGATGTCGACTTGGCCTGCGTTGCCATCAAGCGATAGATCTACGTTGGATAAAGACAAGATCGGGTCAGGCATTGGATTGCTTTCTAGTGTTTTGTGTTCCTTTGGATATGGGGCGCGCGGACTCTTGTACAAGCTGTCTTTGACGATTGCATTAATCGGGGGCGCCGTTCATGCGGATACGCTGACGATTACCGCGCTGGGCGATAGCCTGACGGCGGGGTATGGGTTGCCGCATGGCGACGGTTTTGTACCACAAATGCAGGCTTGGCTGGACGGGCAGGGCGCAGATGTGACGCTGATCAACGCGGGTGTGTCTGGCGATACGACGGCGGGTGGCTTAGCGCGTACGGATTGGACGCTGACGCCAGATGTTGATGCAATGTTGGTTGCATTGGGCGGGAATGATTACCTGCGCGGGTTAGATCCGGCGTTCAGTCGGGCCAACCTAGATGGGATTTTGGCAAAGGCCCAAAGCGCGGGGGTTGTGACGCTTTTAGTGGGGCTGACGGCAGGAGCCAACTATGGTTTGGATTACAAACAGGCGTTTGACAGTATGTATCCCGATCTGGCAGCAACTTATGAAGTACCATTGTTCCCCAGGTTCTTTGCAGGGCTACTGGCCGCGGCGGGTATGCAAGACGGTCTGATGGACTTCATGCAGGCAGACGGCATTCACCCGAACAAAGATGGGGTGGCCGTGATCGTGGCGGCGATGGGTCCTGCCGTTTTGAACTTAGCCGCTCAGTCACGCAGTGGTGAATAGTGACGTGAGTTTTGGTCACCTAATTCGTTTTTAAAACCGGACATTTTAGAAGGGGAAAGCAAAAGGGGCGCCAAATGAGGCTCCCCTTTTTAAGTCAAGTTGTGCAGATTTAGTCAGCCAACGTCAGATTTATCGCGCTTTCGCGCCCATCACGACCTGCCTCAATGTCAAAGTTGATCTTTTGGTCGTCTTTCAGACCCGTCAGACCGGACCGCTCAACAGCCGAAATATGTACGAATACGTCATTCGAGCCACCGTCTGGGGCGATAAAACCGAAACCTTTGGTGGTATTGAACCACTTAACTGTACCTGAAGCCATGATTGCTTCCTCCATATTGACCACTCGCGAAAGTGCAGCGGACCGGCTCGTCAGATCAAGATCGAAGAACTGGGCCGAAATGGAGACAGTGGTCGATAATATGCGACGTCGCCCATTCAGCATGGGCGCAGGTTTTCAAAAAATCAACAATTTTAGGGGGATATTGCCCGTTTGGGCGGAATGAGGTGCCCACGTATGCGGGCACCTCTTTACGAGACTTAGGCCAGAGCCAAGTTGATCGCAGATTCGCGGCCGTCACGGCCAGCTTCGATGTCGAAAGTGACCTTCTGGTCATCTTTCAGGCCAGTCAGGCCGGAGCGCTCAACAGCAGAGATGTGTACGAACACGTCCTTGGAGCCGCCGTCAGGAGCGATAAAGCCGAAGCCTTTAGTTGCGTTGAACCATTTTACTGTACCAGTAGCCATGGTGATTTCCTTCATATTAAGGCTGCCCACGAAATGCGACAGCGCGGCTTAGTCAGTGCAAAATCGAAGGACTGTAGCCGAAAAGGAAAACAGTGGTCGAGAAAGAATAACGTCTGCAACCCCCATGTGGGGCCTTCGCGCAGAAATTGCAAGTGTTTTGCATGTCGTCGGCTAGTTGATGCCGTTGTCCGTCAAATCAGCATCCTGTGAAACAAGCGCCAAAACCCAGAATAGAATAAATGCGGAACCGACAAAAGAATAAACCAAGATTGTGCTCACAAAAGCGAGATTGAGAAATATGATCGCATATACTGCAGCTATGATACCAGACAAAATACCGAATAAAATGACTGAAGTCCTGTAGTTCTTGTCCTGTGTTGCTTGCTGGGTTTTATTGTCCGCGCATTAACATAGCAAAAGTGTGGAGCCTGTTTCCGGTTTTGATGAAGCCGTTCGATTTGGCCACAGTTGACGTTTGCCAACAACGGCCGCACTACCACGTTGATCTAAACATGGAGGCCGTAGTGCTAAATATCGATGAACTTCACGCCCGCGCAGGGAATGTCTGTGAAATTTGCAGTGGAACGGACGGTTTGGAACGTGTGGAGGTCACGACCGAAGACGCGACTCTATTGTGTAGCATCTGCGCCGAAATTACGCCTGCGCCAACGGGGCACTGGCGCGCGTTGGAAGGGGCGGCTTGGTCCATTGAGCCGGCCGTTCAAATTGCTGTTTGGCGAAAATTAAATAACTTATCAGAGGCTTGGGCAACAGATGCGCAAGCCAATATGATGATGGAACCTGACGTCGCGGCCCGTGCTGCTGCGGTTCCAATTGTTCACCGCGATGCACATGGTGCGGTTCTATCGTCAGGTGATACAGTTGTGTTGATCAAAGATTTGCCAGTTAAAGGCGCCGGATTTACAGCCAAGCGGGGGACTGCCGTGCGGTCTATTTCTTTGGTTGCCGATAACGCTGGTCACATTGAGGGGCGTGTAGAGAGCCAGCGCATTGTTATTCTGACTGAATTTGTGAAGCGAAAATAGGCGCCGGATTTGTCCACACGGACCCCAGAATGATCGAAAAATAAGCAGGTCAAAAGAGAAGGGCGGCCCAATGAGCCACCCATTTTGTTACCGTGTAAACTTTTTATGTTTCATCCGCTTGGGTTCAAGCGCATCGGCACCAAGCCGCCTTTTCTTATCTTCTTCATAATCTTCAAAGTTACCCTCAAACCATTCAACATGCGCATCGCCTTCGAATGCAAGCATATGCGTGCAAATCCGGTCTAGGAAAAAGCGGTCGTGGCTGATTACGACGGCACATCCCGCAAATGACATAAGCGCATCTTCGAGGGCACGCAGGGTTTCAACGTCCAAATCGTTTGTTGGCTCGTCAAGCAGCAGAACGTTTCCGCCTGATTTCAGCAATTTCGCCATGTGGACACGGTTGCGTTCACCACCTGAAAGCAGACCAACCTTTTTCTGCTGATCGCCGCCTTTGAAGTTGAACGCGGAACAATAGGCTCGCGAGTTCATCGACGCATCGCCAAGCTGAATGATTTCGGCGCCGCCAGTAATTTCTTCCCAAACTGTGGTGTCAGCGTTCAAGGCGTCACGGCTTTGGTCGACATAAGACAGCTGCACGGTGTCGCCAAACTCAACGGTTCCCTCGTCGGGTTGGTTTTGGCCGGTCAGCATGGAAAACAGCGTAGATTTACCAGCGCCGTTTGGACCGATGACGCCAACAATGCCGCCCGGTGGTAAGTCAAACGACAGGCCTTCGACCAGCAATTTATCGCCCATGGCTTTTTTCAGGTCAGTGACCTCGATCACCTTGGAGCCCAAGCGCGGACCATTGGGAATGATAATCTGGGCACGGCCCATTTTTTCACGTTCAGACTGGTTGGCCAAATCGTTGTAGGCGCTGATCCGCGCCTTTGATTTGGCTTGGCGTGCTTTGGCCCCTTGGCGCATCCATTCAAGTTCACGCTCTAACGTGCGCTGCTTGGATTTGTCGTCTTTGGATTCGCGCTCTAGTCGTTTTGCCTTGGCTTCAAGCCAGCTAGAATAGTTGCCTTCGTGTGGAATACCTGCACCACGGTCCAATTCGAGAATCCAACCCGTGATCGCATCTAGGAAATAACGATCGTGTGTGACGATCAAAATTGTCCCTTTGTAATTAACAAGGTGCTGTTGCAGCCAAGCGATTGTTTCGGCGTCAAGGTGGTTGGTCGGCTCGTCAAGCAGCAGCATGTCAGGGGCTTCAAGCAAGAGTTTGCACAATGCTACACGACGCTGTTCACCACCAGAAAGCGAATCGACATTTGCGTCGTCAGGCGGGCAGCGCAGTGCCTCCATGCTCACATCGATCTGGCTGTCCAAATCCCAAAGGTTGGCTGCATCGATTTCGTCTTGCAGTTGGGCCATCTCATCAGCAGTTTCGTCAGAGTAATTCATCGCCAGTTCGTTATAGCGATCCAACACGGCCTTTTTATCTGCGACACCGAGCATCACGTTTTCGCGGACCGTCAGGCTTTCGTCCAGCTTTGGTTCCTGCGGGAGATATCCGACGCGCGCGCCTTCGGCGGCCCAAGCTTCACCAACAAAGTCTTTGTCTTGACCCGCCATGATCCGCATCAGGGTGGATTTACCCGTGCCGTTGACGCCTACGACACCAATTTTCACGCCGGGCAAGAAGTTCAAACGTATTTTTTCAAAGACCTTTTTGCCGCCGGGGTAAGTCTTTGATACGCCGTCCATGAAGTAGACGAATTTATTGCTGGCCATTTTGAGGACGCTCCGCTGGGGATTACGAGTTAGCTTCTAGATAGCGGTCGTTGGTGACGGGGGCAATCGCCGAACGCATGCGTTTTGATGCGGGCTAAAACTAGTGCTTTCCGTTCAGATTTGAAGATTTGACACTACCTGCGCAGAATGGTTCCTTTCCACCAATTTTTAGGAGAGTGCAAATGTATCAAGCAGCCGCCAACCGATATGACCAAATGAAGTACCGTAGGTGTGGCAAGTCCGGTATGAAACTGCCAGCGGTGTCGCTGGGGCTTTGGCATAACTTTGGACATGATACGCCGCATGAAACAAAAGTGGATATCTGCAGAACGGCGTTTGATCATGGCATCACGCATTTTGATTTGGCCAATAATTATGGACCACCTCCAGGGGCCGCTGAACACGCGTTTGGGTCTATTTTGGCTGATGATTTCAAGTCGCACCGTGACGAGTTGATCATCAGTTCCAAGGCAGGCTATGAGATGTGGGATGGTCCCTACGGTGAATGGGGCAGTCGAAAATCGTTAATTTCTTCTTGTGATCAATCGCTCAAGCGGATGGGACTTGAATATGTTGATATCTTTTATTCCCACAGGTTTGACCCTGATACTCCGCTCGAGGAGACTATGGGCGCGCTTGATTATATTGTGCGATCTGGCCGTGCGCTTTATGCGGGAATTTCGTCGTATAACACGGAACGGACCCGCAAGGCGGTTGCTATTCTCAAGGACCTCGGGACGCCCTGCCTGATCCACCAGCCCAGCTACAATATGCTGAACCGCTGGGTTGAACGCGACGGGCTCAAGGAGACGCTGCAAAACCTTGGCGTTGGTTCAATTGCGTTTACACCGTTGGCTCAAGGCATGCTGACGAAGAAATACTTGGGTGGTATTCCTCAAGGCAGCCGCGCGTCACAGGGAAAGTCGTTGTTTCCGTCCATGCTGACTGACAATGCGGTCGAGAACATCAAAAAGCTAAACGAGATCGCGATCGGCCGTGATCAGACGTTGGCGCAGATGGCGATCGCTTGGGTGCTGCGCGATGGAGGCATTACGACCGCATTGATCGGTGCGTCAAAAGCATCTCAGGTCATTGATTGCGTTGGTGCCGTTAATAATCTTGAATTTACGGCAGGTGAACTGGCACAGATTGATAAATATGCGGATGAAGAGCAGATCAACCTTTGGGCTGCATCGGCAGAACAAGACGCATGATCATCAATCCTATCTTACCAGGATTCAATCCTGACCCATCGTTTTGCCGCGTGGGTCAGAATTACTATATCGCGACATCGACGTTTGAATGGTATCCGGGTGTTCAGATCCATCACAGCCGAGACCTTGTGAATTGGACGTTGGTATCGCGCCCGCTAAACCGTAAATCTTTGCTTGATATGCGTGGAAATCCCGACAGTGGGGGCGTGTGGGCGCCGTGCCTATCGTTCGCTGATGGACAGTTTTGGCTGGTCTACACGGACGTAAAGCGGCTGGATGGGCCGTTCAAAGATGCTCACAACTATATCACAACATGTGCGACAATCGACGGGGACTGGTCTGATCCATGGTTTGTGAATTCGCATGGTTTTGATCCGACGTTGTTCCATGATGACGACAGAAAGTACGTGGCCAACGTGCAATGGAACCATCGCGGAAATGGGACGGGCGTGAACCCAGCACATGACGCATTTGACGGAATTTTGCTGCAAGAATGGTCACCCGAAAATGGCTTGGTTGGTCCGGTCAAGAACATCTATGCGGGCACGTCCCGAGGCCTCACTGAGGCGCCACATGTGTTCAAGCGCAACGGGTATTATTATCTGACCACAGCCGAGGGCGGCACGGGATACCAGCATGCGGTCACCTTGTCGCGATCCCGTAATATTTGGGGACCGTACGAGGATCATCCTGAACTGCACGTCATTTGTGCCGACGGGACGGACAGCCCCATTCAACGGACAGGCCATGGCCAATATGTCGAAACACACTGGGGTGAGTGTTATCACACGTTCCTGATGGGTCGCCCGATTTCGGGACAAGATGAAGGCAGCTTTTGTCCGCTGGGGCGTGAAAGTGGTATCGACCGTGTCGTATGGCGCGATGACTGGATGTACCTAGAGAGGGGCGGGATGGTCGCAGGTGTGACTGTTGCGGCACCCGATGATGCGACCGCAAGCGGACCGCAGGCTGTTCGCCGCAAGTTAGGTGGCGGGTTGGCACCTGAATTCCAATGGCTCCGGACCCCAGAGCCAGCCCGCATTTTTCGCGAGGATGCTGATTGCCTCATGCTTATTGGGCGTGAAGGTGTAGGGAGCTGGTTTGAGCAAGCGCTTGTTGCACGTCGGCAGGAACATCATGCTTATGTGGCTGAAACAACGATGGACTTTTCCCCTGCAACGTACCAGCAGGCCGCGGGTCTAACGACGTACTATAACGCACATAAGTACCATGCGGTTGTTGTGACGCGTGATGCCGAACTTGGGCGGGTATTGACGATTTTGTCATGTCCTGGTGATTGGCCAGATGCGGCAGTGCAATTCCCGATGGAGCCAGTTCCGCTGATGGATGGTCCTATAACCGTGCGAGTTATCGTCGACAAAGCAAAACAACAGTTTTGGTATCAGCAAGGTGAGATTTGGCAAAAAGCAGGCCCCGTTTTGGATGCGTCTGTCATTTCGGACGAAGGCGGCAAAGGCGAACACGGATCATTCACTGGTGCATTCGTTGGCATGATTGCGTTCGATGTCACGGGGCAGGGCGCAGAAGCGCGCTTTACCCAGTTTGATTATGTCCCTCAAGGGGCTGCCGATGATATCTGAGCTGTGCATTTGCGACCTTGCGGGGAACGTATCAGTGGTGATGCGTCACGCAGGCCATATTGAGGCGCCCAATTGGCATAAAGATGGGTATTTAATTGTGAACGGTGGCGGACGGTTGTTTCGCGTCGCGTTGGATCATCCGGTTTTAGACCCAATCGACACCGACTTTGCCACTAAATGTAATAACGATCACGGGATTTCACCTGATGGGACGATGCTCGTTATTTCGGATAAGTCTAGGACGGTTGAATCTTGTATCTACACGGTGCCTATAGCGGGTGGGAAACCTACGCGGATAACGCCCGATGTTCCAAGCTGGTGGCATGGTTGGTCGCCTGATGGGACGACACTGGTATATGTTGGTGCGCGTGGTGATCGAGTTGTTCGGCTTTATACAATGGACCTACTGACCCGAACCGAAATGTTGGTTTGCGACGGATTTGATCATGTCGATGGGCCGGATTACAGTCCTGATGGTCAGTGGATATGGTTCAACGGCGAACGTGCAGGCCGTGTTGATTTGTGGCGTGTCCGACTGGATGGGACCGATCTAGAACGGATGACGGATGATGATCTGGTCAATTGGTTTCCACATCCAAGCCCTGATGGAGAGCACGTGCTTTTCCTTGCGTATCCTGTGGAGACCAAAGGGCATCCTGCTGATTTGGACGTTTCACTACGTTTGATGCCTATGGCTGGCGGACCTCCGTGCGATATCGCTGAAGTGTTCGGTGGACAGGGCACAATAAACGTGCCGTGCTGGGCGCCTGACGCAAAGCGCTTTGCGTTTATGCGCTATGTTGCGTAACCAAAGGCAGGTTTAACACGAGGGGGTGGCGATGCAGGGCGATCCAATCGCAAAAGTGGGACAAGTTGTGGGTCTTTTGGGGGGGTCGTTTAACCCAGCTCATGATGGACATGTGCATATCACCAAAACTGCGCTCAAGCGATTTGGGTTGGACCGTGTGTGGTGGTTGGTCAGCCCTGGCAATCCGCTCAAGTCTGAAGGGCCGGCACCTATGGCAGACCGGATGGCCCAAGCGGCCCGCGTGATGGATCATCCAAAAGTTGAAGTCACCGATATCGAATGTAGGTTGGGGACGAGATTTACCGCCCAAACGATTGCTGGATTGCAAAGCCGTTACCCTGGGGTTCGGTTCATTTGGCTGATGGGGGCAGACAATCTGGCGCAATTCCACCGCTGGCAAGACTGGCAGTGGATCATGGAAAGCGTGCCTGTCGGCGTTGTTGCCCGCCCGAGTGATAGGGTTTCGGCTCGTCTGTCCAAAGCAGCGACTATATATCGGGGCGCAATGTTGCCTGCGCGCGCATCCTCGTCACTTGCGAACGGGCCCGCACCGCGCTGGTGTTTCATCAATTTGCCGATGTCGGACCAGTCATCGACGATAATTCGTCAACAGGGCGGTTGGGGTTAAGCGTTGCGCGCGCAACCGGCACAGTTAAGATATCTGAATGAAACGTAATTATTCCAGACGGGCAGTTGTTGTCGCGCTCTTTGGGTCTGTTGCAACCGGCGTTTTTGCAGATGCACCTTTGACGTCGTTACGCCCGATGGGCCGAGCGCAAAAGGCGGGGGCGATAACGCCGGAAATGCGGGTTCCTTTGATTGACGTGATACGGGCGTCGGGTGTTGTGGGGCGGGTGAGTGCAGTCTTGGCTGACGCCACGACCGGTGAGATCATCGACAGTAGCGATGGCAATGAACCACTGCCACCTGCGAGCGTCACAAAAGTGGTAACGGCGCTTTATGCGCTAGAATATTTAGGGCCAGATTTTCAATTTGAGACACGTGTTTTTGCTGATGGACCAATCTTAGACGGAGTTTTGGTTGGTAATTTGATCCTCGAGGGTGGCGGGAACCCCAATTTGCTCACGGATGATTTGGCCCAATTGGCGACGCGCCTGAAGGACAGCGGCCTGACCGCAGTGCGCGGTAAGTTTTATGTCTATGATGGCGCGCTTCCCAATCTTGATGAGATCGACGAAAGTCAATTAGACCAATCGGGATATAACCCTGCGATCTCTGGGTTGAACCTAAACTTCAATCGCGTGCATTTCGAATGGCAGCGCGAAGGCGGGGCATATACCGTAATGTTGGATGCCCGAAGCATAAATTTCCGACCCGCAGTAACTGTCGCCAAAATGCGGATCGTTGACCGTTCGGTGCCTGTCTATACCTACCGTGACGGCGGAGGGTTGGATGAATGGACCGTCGCACGTGGTGCGCTGGGCAGTGGCGGGTCGCGTTGGTTGCCCGTCAGATACCCCGCGCTTTATGCTGGGGAAGTTTTTGCCGGCTTCGCACGTGGGCACGACATAGCTTTGACACCAGCGTCCGAGATTGCGTTGCCACCACAAGCTGCGCCAATTGCGATCCACAAAAGCGTATCGCTGCACCGTATGATGCAAGAAATGTTGCGGTTTTCCACGAATATAACAGCCGAAGCCGCCGGTATGACTGCGACCAAAGAGCGAACGGGCCAGATGCGTGGGCTGCGCACGTCGGCGCTCGGCATGAGCCAGTGGGCAAAAAAGCGGGCGGGCATCGCGCCGTCATTTGCTGATCATTCGGGTCTTGGCGATACGTCGCGGTTGTCTGCGGCGGATATGGTGACTTTGCTGAATGCGGACGGTGTGGAGGCGGTTCTCAACCCGATCCTTAAGGTGATCCCAATGCGCGACGCTGACTGGCGCGTGATGACCGACCATCCGGCGCGCGTTGTGGCCAAGACCGGGACGCTGAATTTTGTGTCCGCGCTTGCCGGATATATCCGTACAGCGAGCGGCCGCAAATTGACGTTCGCAATTTTTGCGGCTGATCTGGAGGCCCGTGAGATTGGTAAAGCGTCAAATGAAGAACGACCAACAGGGTCAGTTACCTTCAACACGAACGCGAAAAGGTTGCAAAATAAATTGCTGCTGCGCTGGGCCGCACTGAACAATTAAAAGGTTGAATGATTAGAGCGTCATGTGCCGTGCGCGTGATCCACGCTCAATTGCGGCGGCGTGCAGGCGGTCAATTTCGAGCTCATAACGAATCTCTTCGAGCATGCGGGCCTCTGCGTTGTCGATTTCACCATCGGCTGCGGCCACGTCACATGACAATGCATAGGCGGTCTCGAACAGCTTTTCTGGCAGGGCGTCGCGGATCAGGCCAAATAGCGCCTCGAGCCCGTCTTCTTGTTCTAATAACTCGAATACCATTTTGGACACGCGCGGAAGTCGTTCTGCGTCGTAGCCTGCAAAAACTGGCAGATTATTGATTGCGTTGGACATTTTCACCAGTTCGGCGGTGCGAATGGTTTCGTCACTGGCGGAAACGGCGACCATAAGTGCGGCAAGCGCGTCTTGGGCTGTCAGTGGTGCATCAGGTGTCATATCCGCGTCCTTTTCATATGTTACCCCTACCGATTTATTGACGCCTTGCCCTGTGCGCAATAGGGAGTGCGCGACGGGGCGTCATTGGGACGCCCATTCAACCACTTTGAGAGATATCATGACCAATTTGCGTGACGCTGCGATGAATTCCAAGGCTTGGCCCTTCGAAGAAGCACGACGCCTGCTGAAACGGTATGAAAAGAAGGCCCCTGAGAAGGGATATGTGTTGTTCGAGACAGGTTACGGTCCTTCCGGTTTACCCCACATTGGCACCTTTGGTGAGGTAAGCCGTACGACGATGGTCCGCCGCGCGTTTGAAATTATTTCTGACATCCCCACCAAATTGGTGTGCTTTTCCGACGATATGGACGGTATGCGCAAAATTCCGGGCAATGTGCCGGACCCAAAGGCGCTCGAAGCCTATATGCAGCAGCCGCTGACGGCTGTGCCTGATCCGTTTGGCACCCATGACAGCTTTGGAGCGCATATGAATGCCAAGCTGAACAGTTTTCTGGATACGTTCGGATTTGAGTACGAGTTCATCAGTGCCACTGATTATTATAAGTCTGGCAAGATGGATGCGATCCTGCTTAAGGCCGCTGAAAAATACGATGACATCATGGCGATTATGCTAAAGTCATTGCGCGAAGAACGCCGCGAAACCTATTCCATCTTTTTGCCGCTGAGCCCGACAACCGGTCAGGTGCTTTATGTGCCGATGAAGAATGTCACCCGTGATGGTATGATTACGTTTGATGATAATGATGGCACGGAGGTCACCGTGCCGGTGACGGGCGGAAACTGTAAATTGCAGTGGAAGCCGGATTTTGGTGCACGCTGGGCCGCACTTGGCGTGGATTTTGAGATGTACGGCAAGGACCATGCCACCAATACTGCGATCTACGACGGCATCTGCCGTGTATTGGGTGGCAAAGCGCCAGAGCATTTCACATACGAATTGTTCTTGGATGCTGAAGGTCATAAAATTTCGAAAACGTCAGGCAATGGCCTGACGATTGATGAATGGCTGACCTATGCGTCGACGGAATCGTTGTCGTATTTCATGTATCTGAAGCCCAAAACTGCTAAGCGGATGCATTTTGACGTGATCCCCAAGGCAGTGGATGAGTATCATCAGCAATTGCGCGCCTACGCGACCCAAGATGATGTGGGCAAGCTGAACAACCCTGTGTTTCACATTCACGGACGCAACGTGCCTGCCTCCGATATGGTTGTGCCATTCGCGATGTTGTTGAACCTCGCGTCTGTATCTGGGGCCGAGGACAAGAATACCCTGTGGGGCTTTATCCAGCGGTATGCGCCAGAGGCTTCTTCAGCGACACATCCGCAAATGGATCAAGCTGCAGGGTTTGCAGTGCGATATTATAATGATTTCGTGAAACCGACCAAGGTATTCCGTGCGCCCAATGATCAGGAGCGTGCTGCGATTGAAGACCTCGTGGTGCGCCTGAAGGCGTGGGATGGCGGTTTGGACGCAGAAGAATTGCAGTCAATGGTGTTTGCCGTAGGCAAATCGCATGAATTTGACCCACTGCGCAATTGGTTCACGGCGCTATACGAAGTGTTGCTTGGAGCGTCGCAGGGTCCACGGTTTGGCGGGTTCATTGCGCTTTACGGTGTGGATGAAACCATCGCGATGATCGAATCTCAATTGGCGAGCTAAAATTTATTTGAAACTAAACCGTGCCTTTGGTCGTATACAAAACGTTGTTAGACGGATCGGAGGCACGAATGAGATATCTAATTGCAGGTGTTTTGGCCCTTGGGTTAAACGCGAGCGCGGCATTGGCTGAAACAATTGAAGACGTCATCGGCCAACAGTTAAACGCATTTAACGAACGCGACATGCCAAAGGCGTTCGATTTTGCCAGCCCGATGATCAAACGGCTTTTCGGAAATGCTAGTAACTTTGGGTCGATGGTATCTCGGGCTTATCCGATGGTTTGGAACAACAGCGACGTCCGGTTTTTGGGCGTGCGTGAGATGGGTGGGTCACGGATTCAAAAAGTGTTGGTCAGAGACGCGGATGGCGGGCTGCATATGCTGGAATACAAAATGATACCTGTGCAAGACGGCTGGCAGATTGACGGCGTGCAGCTGTTGCCCGCCCCTGAACTCGGCGCCTGACCCCACCGTCACGGTGGTCCAAGCCTTCATTTACCCTTGAAGACTAATCCTTTGTGCGACGCTTCGGCAGATATCCGGCGTCTCTTGTGCAAAGATTTTTCGGAAAGGGTTATCCATGAACAAAGCAATTACCGACGGGGTCGTACTGATGCCACTGCCGTTTGCGGCTGGTCTTGGTGTATGGTCAAGTGGCGACGGAACGCCCGGGTCCGATACGTATGCAATTAGCGGGAGCGGGGTTTTTGTATCCGCTGACCAGGATTTCGGCGGTTGCCTTGAAGTGCTGAAGGATACGGCAACGAGCTACGTACGGTATATGGGCGAGACGCCAGTTTTATCAGGGTGTTATCTGCAGGTCCGTGCGACTGTTAAAGCTGTTGCAGGCCCTTTGCCTGCTGTGCGTATTTCGGGTTGGGCTGGCAAAGCTGGCGGGAGTGCCGCGACAGGACTAACTACAGTTGGTCCAAGCACGCAGTTGACGACTTATGGTGACGTCGTAGAAATCACTGCTATCATCGCGATCGCTGATAAAACCGGCGTTGATATGGTGTGGGACGGCGCGTCCTACGGCCATCTTGGGATCGACCTGACGGGCGCAAGCGGTGGTTTGGTCCGCATCGATGATATCGTTGTTGAAGATGTGACAAGCTATTTCGCCCGCGATATGATGTCTGTTGTAGATGTGCGTGATTATGGCGCAAAGGGCGATGGAACTACTGACGACACAGCTGCTTTTGAAGCAGCAGACGCTGTGGCGAATGGCCGGACGATTTTGGTGTCAGAAGGGAGTTTTTGAACTTAGTCAAGACGTGACGCTAGATAGCAAGGTGAAGTTTGAGGGCACGATCACACAGCCTGATGATAAGCGAATTATCTTGCAAAAAGAGGTATAATTTTAAATCTTACCTCGACGCATTTGGCGACGAGGAAAGAGCATTTAAGAAGGCCTACCAAGCGCTTTTGAACTTTGCAGACCATGAGTCGCTTGATTTATGTGGCCGCCGAATTTCACTGAGCGCGCCTATGGACATGCAAGCGGCAGATCCAAACCGACCGGCCTTCGCCACTCGGCGAGTCATTCGGAATGGCCAATTTGAAGCCATGGGCGCGAGTGGCTGGGATACACAAAGTGTCACATCTGCAGGTACCTACAACACTGCGAATACGACGCGTCTGACCAATGTGACGAATGTCGCAAACGTGCAGATCGGATCGCTTGTTTTGGGGACTGGGGTTGGTCGAGAAGTCTATGTCACTGGCAGGAGCATCGGCGCTAAGATCGTGTATATTAGCCAACCAATTTATGATGCGGCGGGCACCCAGACCTATACATTCAAGCGATTTGAATACCTGTTTGATTTTTCTGGCTACTGTCTGACGTCAGCGCTTATGGGTCCAAATAGCGTTATTTGATAAGAGAGTGTTCTTGGCTCATCGTAACCACTGAGGAGTGGAACATGAGACAGACAACTGGAACACGCAAAAGCCCTGGCGAGAAGATCGTCAAAGATATCAAACGGGCGACCCGCAAGCATTATTCATCTGAAGAGAAGATCAGGATCGTCTTGGACGGCCTGCGCGGCGAAGACAGCATCGCTGAGTTGTGTCGCCGTGAAGGCATTTCCCAAGGCATCTACTACAAATGGTCGAAAGACTTCATGGAGGCTGGGAAGCGGCGTCTTGCTGGCGACACAGCCCGCGCTGCCACGACCGACGAAGTGAAGGATCTTCGCCGTGAAGCCCACGATCTGAAGGAGGTTGTGGCTGAACAAACGCTCGAACTCCGTTTGCTTAAAAAAAGCATGACAGGCGATGGGGGCGGCCACGAATGAGATACCCTGCCTCTGAGAAACTGGAGATCATCAGACTGGTCGAAGGATCGCATCTGTCGGCACGCCTGACGTTGGCCAAACTGGGCATCCCCCGCACCACATTCTACCGCTGGTATGATCGGTATCTGCAGCGTGGTGAAGCTGGATTGCAGGATCAATCGCCTATACCAAAACACGTTTGGAACCGCGTTCCTGACGAGGTGAAGCACAAGGTCGTCAATCTTGCCTTGAAAGAGACGGAGCTATCGCCGCGAGAACTGGCGGTGACGTTCACAGACCATGAACGCTACTTTGTATCTGAATCCACAGTCTATCGCACGCTCAAGGCACATGATCTGATCACCAGCCCTGCCTTCATCGTCATCAAGGCGGCCAATGAGTTCAAAGACAAGACCACGGCCATCAACCAGCTTTGGCAGACCGACTTCACCTACCTAAAGATCATCGGCTGGGGCTGGTTCTATCTCAGCACGATCCTGGACGATTACAGCCGGTACATCATCTCATGGAAACTCTGTACGAACATGAGAACCCAAGACGTGACGGACACGCTGGATTTGGCTTTGGAAGCATCCGGTTGCGATCAGGTTCACGTCGTCCACAAACCGCGCCTGCTTAGCGACAATGGGTCCAGTTATGTCTCTGGAGAACTGGCAGAATGGCTGCAAGACAAAGGCATGAAGCACTCGCGCGGAGCGCCCTATCATCCCCAAACCCAAGGCAAGATCGAACGCTGGCATCAGACATTGAAGAACCGCATCTTGCTGGAACACTACTTCCTGCCCGGTGATCTCGAAGCCCAGATTGAAGCCTTCGTCGATCACTACAACCACCAGCGCTATCACGAGAGCCTGAACAACGTCACACCGTCTGACGTCTACTTCGGACGCGATAAGACCATTCTACAACAACGAGAAAGGATCAAACGAAAGACACTCGAAGCGCGACGCTTGCATCACAGACAGCACGCCGCATAATGAAACCAACCAGATGAGCCGGACACTCTCTTAGTTTACGCAGCTCTTGGTGCCAAAAACCCTGACGACGGACAACTTATAGGTTTTCCCATTCCAAATCTGCCAATAACCCGAGATAGCATTGTAGCAGCCCTGTCCACTGTTTGAGAAATATTTCTCTGATCAATCCAAAGTTGGGTGATGTCAGACAAATGCAAACCAGTCTCAGTTCTCTAGCAACCTCAATCTGTTAGGCTGCGGGAGCGGGGCTCAATATTACTGCCGCTACTGTGGTGATCCATATGGGTTCTGTCGCTCTGGAGTTTTTGGAAGGCCTTGGGCATTTCCACGAACGGCGCGCCATTGCCTGCATCGGATAGACCTCACTTGCAGGGCCTGTGGTCAGGAGTTCAGCGACAAGATTGCTGACTTAATCCTAGCAACCAGTGATGACACGACCACCCATGAGGTGCGCCAGAGGGCTGTATGTAGGGGCTGTGGTGTGAGAGGGGATAACTCGTATTGGTCTTGTCCCGTTTACGTTCCGGTCTCTGAACTCATTTATGCGGCCTTTCGCTCAAAAGCCAAGGGACTTTTCCCGCCGAGCGATGAGTGGCGACGGCGCGGGTTATAGAACCCGTTGATATACTGGAAGATCGCGCCTTCAGCCTGACGGCGTGTGTCCCAACGGTTGCGCCAGATCAGCTCAGCCTTGATGGATTTGAAGAACGTCTCGACCATAGAATTATCATAACAATTTCCCTTGCCGCTCATCGAGACCTTGAAGCCGTGCTTGGACAGGCGCTTCTGATACTCATTTGAGCAATATTGCGAACCACGATCCGTATGGTGAATGCAATCCTCCGTTGGTTGGCGCAAAGCAACGGCCATATCTAACGCCCGGATTGCCAGATCCTTCTTCATGCGGTTACTGACAGCCCAGCCGATGACGCGGCGAGAATACAGGTCAAGGATGACGGCAAGATACAGCCAGCCCTCACTGGTCCAGATGTAGCTGATGTCGCCGGCCCATTTCTGATTGGGACCGGTCGCTGAGAAATCTTGATCCAACAGATTTGGTGCGATGTTGAACGTGTGGTTGCTGTCCGTTGTCGCCTTGTATTTCTGGGTTCTGATGATCTTGATGCCATTCTCGCCCATCAGACGTCCGACCCTACGATGGCCCACCTTCAATCCCAATTCTTGCAGTTCCTCGGTCATCCGAGGCCGCCCATAGCTTTGCAGGCTTAAGCGATGCTGTTCACGGATATGAGCTAGGATCACCATATCATCCATTGCCCGGCAGGCGATTGCAAAGCAATCTGCCGAGAGGGGCGTTGTCGCTGGCTCATCGGGCGAACCCGCCACGCGCGGAAACCACGTGATGTGACCCGCATAACGCGGCACAGAAACTCAACTGGCCATTCTTCTTTCCAGACGTCGATGAAAGCAAACCTCACCGGCTTTGGCCTGCAAAGAAGATCGCCGCCTTTTTTAACACTTCCCTCTCCTCGCGCAGCAGACGGACTTCCTTGCGAAGCCTCGTGTTCTCCTTCTCAACGTCTTCATGCGGTCCTGACATCAGGTCATCGTGTTGATGCTGTTGAACCCATTTGTTCAGCGTCGAAAGCCCAACCCCTAAATCTGATGAAAGTTGAGGCCGCGTTAAGCCACTCGTCGTCGCCATGCGCACCGCATCACGCCGAAACTCGTCTGTGTATCTCGTTGCCATTCTCTATCTCCTTCATAGCAAACATCGCTCGAAAGAGACCGGAACTAAACTGTGACAAGATCAGGTTTTAACGGGCGCTAACCGGTGCCAGTTTTGCAAATTTTTTTACAAAATCAATATGCGCGGCTATCGCTTGGGTTGGAATGCGCAGCGATCCATCACATGATGTGCCAAAAGGCGCATCGTGATTATTGCACGTTACGTCGGGAGGACGGGGCACTGCCCCACAATAACGATAATCCACACGGGGGGACCAAAATGTCTGACGCAAACAAAACTTATCCGCCATCGGCCGCAATGGCTGCAGGCGCGCACGCCGATAAGGCCATGTATGAGGCAATGTATGCGGCCTCTATCGCGGATCCAGTGGCATTTTGGAGCGAACACGGCAAACGCATCGATTGGATCAAGCCGTTCACAAAGGTTAAGTCTGCTGATTTCACGTTGGGTCAGGTCGACATCAAATGGTTCGAGGACGGCACGCTTAACGTGGCCGCCAATTGTATCGACCGCCATTTGGCTACACGCGGTGATCAAACGGCGATCATCTGGGAGCCGGACAGCCCCACCGACGCCGCCCTGCACATCACCTACAAACAGCTACACGAGAACGTCTGTAAGTTTGCCAATGTTCTAAAAGACATGGGCGTGGGCAAAGGCGACCGCGTCGTAATCTACATGCCGATGATTCCGCAGGCCGCTTATGCGATGCTGGCGTCTGCCCGCATCGGCGCGATCCATTCCATAGTTTTTGCAGGCTTCTCTGCGGATGCCTTGGCCGCACGTGTAAATGGGTCAGAGGCGAAGGTCGTTATCACTGCAGATGAAGCACCACGTGGCGGCAAGAATACCCCACTAAAAATTAATGCCGATGCGGCGTTCGATAAAATCACCGTAGATACCAAAATGCTGGTCGTTCAGCGCACTGGTGGCGATGTCGCAATGATCGAAGGCCGCGACTTTTGGCTGCACGAGATGGAAGCAAACGTGCCCGCCGATTGCCCGCCCGAGGAAATGAACGCTGAGGACCCGCTGTTTATTCTCTACACATCCGGCTCTACTGGCATGCCAAAAGGTGTTGTGCATTCATCGGGTGGTTATCTGGTTTATGCGGCGATGACCCATGAATATACGTTTGATTACCATGACGGTGACGTCTTTTGGTGTACTGCGGATGTGGGCTGGGTCACTGGCCATAGCTACATCGTCTATGGGCCGCTTGCGAATGGTGCGACCACGGTGATGTTCGAAGGAATTCCAACATATCCTGATGCGGGCCGGTTCTGGGACGTCTGTGACAAACACAAAGTGAACCAGTTCTACACAGCGCCAACGGCCATCCGCGCATTGATGGCGAAGGGTAACAGCTTTGTCGAAGGGCACGACCTCAGCAGCCTCAAATTGTTAGGAACCGTCGGAGAGCCGATTAACCCAGAGGCTTGGAATTGGTACAATGAAGTCATTGGCAAAGGAAATTGCCCAATCGTTGATACGTGGTGGCAAACCGAAACTGGGGGCCATTTGCTGACGCCGCTGCCCGGTGCCACGGCCACCAAACCCGGATCGGCGACATTGCCGTTCTTTGGGATTGAGCCAGTGATCTTGGAGCCAACGACGGGCGCCGAAATTTCGGACACTGCTGCCGAAGGTGTGCTTTGCATCAAAAACAGCTGGCCTGGCCAAATGCGCAGCGTCTGGGGAGACCATGACCGATTTGAAAAGACCTATTTCAGCGACTACAAAGGTTATTATTTTACCGGTGACGGCTGCCGGCGCGATGCCGACGGGTATTACTGGATTACGGGCCGCGTTGATGACGTGATCAACGTGTCTGGTCACCGGATGGGCACTGCAGAAGTCGAAAGCGCATTGGTCGCGCACCCGAAGGTCGCCGAGGCTGCGGTCGTTGGCTATCCGCACAACATCAAAGGGCAGGGCATCTATGCTTATGTCACGTTGATGGGTGGCGAAACCGCCACTGACGCGTTGCGAAAAGAGTTGGAATTATGGGTGCGGTCCGAGATCGGGCCAATCGCAAAACCTGATCTTATTCAGTGGGCGCCCGGATTGCCGAAAACACGGTCTGGTAAAATCATGCGCCGTATTTTGCGCAAAATTGCCGAGAACGATTTTGATGCGCTTGGTGATACATCAACCTTGGCCGATCCATCAGTTGTGGCTGATCTGATCGAAAACAGGATGAATCGCGTTTAAATGATGCGCCACGACGGTCAACTAGATGTTGGCCGTCGTGGGCAATCGTCCTGTCTAGCCCATATTAGGCGCGCCGAATTTCAATATGACGGGCAAAATCAGTTTTTCTTCGTCATTTAGATGCCGATCAAGGAGCTGCTCAAGCTGCGTGAGATCAGCTTCAAATTTGCCTGTATTTTCACGCATATTCGTCGGGTTGTCGCGAGCATTTAGCACCGCGTTGGCGTTTTCGACAAAGGTATTGATATGTGCGTCGATTTCATGGTGATCTTTGTCCAGAATGTCAAAACCGGCTTCGATCCGTTTGTCGTGCTGCGCCAGTTTGGGGAAATAATACGTGTCCTCGATCGTGTGATGTTCGTTCAGACCCTGAACAAATATCCCGCCATAGCGCGACAGGCGTGACGTAAACTTTGGTGGTGTAAGTTTTGCATCCAGAATCCGCTGAGCGTCATTCTTCATCTCAGACACAATCCTCCGAAACATCAGATGGCGATCAAGCCAAAACTGGATCAAATCATTAAACTCAGGATCGTTTTCCCATGAAATACGCGGATATTCCGCGAACAGAACACGCAACGCATCAGGCAATCCTTTGCGCGAATTTAAAGCCAGATCATCCATCAGATGTCCCTAATCTTTCCAAGATTATTTAGGCGCATATGAACCCAAAAGTCATTGGAAATTTTCAAACTGATAACTTGCTTTGCATAAACCGCGCAAAAGTTGGGCTTTCTTTTCGATGTATTCGATATTTAGGCGCAGCTTTGCGTGCCCCTGCGTCAATCCTAGATTGCACTTGCCACTTGCCGAGCTAATTCGAAAGATGTCCTATCAGCGCCTCGAGGGGGCGCAGGTTCTATTTAAGAACTTGGATCATCTGAAAGATTCGTACAATTGGGAGAGATACATGACTTTGAAAACAGCACTTAAGGCCTCCACCGCAGCGTTGCTGCTGATGGGCGGCACGCAGGCATTTGCGGATGCACATGCAACGGACAATGCCAGCGGATCGGGATCGCACGCGCACTGATCTTACGGCCCAAGCTGATTATCTGCGATGAACCAGTGTCGGCTTTGGATGTGTCCGTACAAGCGCAAGTAGTGAATCTGTTGATGGAACTGCAGCGCGACATGGGGCTGTCGATGATTTTCATCGCGCATGATCTGTCAGTCGTTAAACATATTAGCGACCGGATCGTTGTGATGTATCTGGGCCGCCAGATGGAAACGGCAACCGCCGACACACTGACGACTGCGCCGGAACATCCCTATACGCAGGCGTTAATCTCATCTGTGCTGATCCCTGATCCGGCACTAGAAAAGGCGCGGGTGCGACCCATTTTAGAAGGCGAGCTCCCGTCGCCATTGGCACCTCCGTCGGGGTGCGTTTTTCGGACGCGCTGCCCGAAAGTGCAGGCCAGCTGTGCGGGGGCGACCGCCCGCAAATGATTGATCTTGGCAGCGACCACCACGTTGCCTGCCCGCATCACGCACCGGAACGGGCATTGACCGCTAATTCGGGTTAGGTCATTGCAGCAATTGCATCATCAAACCAAGGCCATCCGGCCCGCACGGTGCTTCGAGATACAACATACGATGGGCGGGTGAATACCGGTGCATCCTTTAGCTTATGCAAATCATTGCCCAAGTGCGGTTGAACAAGCCGGTCAGGCAAATAGGCTGAACCGCCGTTCTTAAGCAAATGGTCCAATCCCAAACGCGCCGTGCCAAAGTTCAGGCGCGCCGTACCGGCATCCGCAAATACCGTGGCATGCGCGCGCCCAAAATCATCTCCGCCCTCGACGTAGACATAACCTTTGTCAAACCGGATCGGGTTGTCTGCTTTATCTGAAACAAGGATCAAGCGATCTGGTGGCAATTCATCGGTCAGTTTGGCGGCGCGCGTGCTTGGCCAATAAGTAAGGGCAAGGTCAACCAAGCCGTTGTCTAGCCAATGCGTCAAATCATGCTGACCGCCCGTCCATATCGACAGCGCGATATGTGGCTGTGTCGTTCGGATATGATCGAACAGCCGCGCACCAAGGTCGGGCCACAAGTCAGGATGACAGGCCATATTGCAAACCGACTGCATCCCATCAGGCAGGGCCGTTTCCTGCCGCGCTTGTTGCCAAAGATCGCTGATAGTCGCCGCATATCGCTGCAGCCTGACACCTGCTGCAGTCAGGCTCGCGCCAGATTTCTGGCGAATGATCAAACGTTGACCCAGCTCGTCCTCTAACGCCTTAAGCCTTGCTGTGACGGTGGACTGCGTAACATTCATCGCTTCGGATGCCCGCACGAGGCTGCCTGTTTCAATTATCGCCAGAAAGGTGCGCAGTTCAGTGAGATTCATAATTCGTCCTTTCCGAACATAATATGCAAAAACTTTCGTTTTTCCAAATCGTATTTTCTGGATAGTCTGCTCTCGAAAATGGGGGCGAACATGACGGACATCGTTAATTACCAAATGCTGATCGGTGGTGCGTGGGTTGATGCGTCCGATGGCGGTCGATTTGATAGCTTGAACCCTGCAACTGGCGCTGTCTGGTCGACAGTTCCCGAAGCAACCGCCGCAGACGTTGATACAGCCGTTCAAGCCGCCCACGTCGCACTTGATGGCCCTTGGGGCGACATGACGGCGACGGCACGGGGTAAAGCACTTGGCAGGCTCGCCGATCTGCTGGCAGAAAACTCTGAAGCGATTGGTCGGATTGAGACAACAGATACCGGTAAGATGTTTTCTGAAACCGCGTGGCAGGCAAGCTACATAGCGGAATTCTTGCATTTTTACGCGGGCGCGGCTGACAAGTTACATGGTGAAACCCTGCCCATCGATAAACCTGATATGTTTGTGTTCACGGACCGTGAACCGATCGGTGTCGTCGCCGCAGTTGTTCCGTGGAACAGTCAGATGTTCCTTAGTGCCGTGAAGATTGGGCCTGCGTTAGCTGCAGGCAACACCATCGTTCTCAAAGCGTCTGAACATGCCGCCGCGCCGTTGCTTGAATTTGGCAAGCTTGTCGCCAAGGCAGGTATTCCTGATGGGGTTCTGAATATCATCACTGGACATGCTAAGCCGTGTGGCCAAGTTTTGACGTCACATCCGCTTGTTGCAAAAGTGGCGTTCACTGGCGGCCCAAATGCGGCGCGTCATATCATGCGTAACGCCGCCAAAAATTTTGCCGAAGTATCATTGGAACTTGGGGGGAAATCGCCGTTCATCGTGTTCGATGACGCTAATATCGAAAGTGCAGTCAACGGATCGATTGCGGGCATTTTCGGTTCGACGGGTCAAAGTTGTGTCGCCGGATCACGGCTGTATTTGCACGAAGACATCGCAGATGAATTTCTGGAGCGCATGGCCAATATCGCAAAGCATATCCGCATCGGTGACCCGCAGGTCGCAGATACTGAGATGGGCCCGCTTTGCACCCAAGGGCAATTGGATCATATCAAAGCTCAGGTCGCGTTGGCCGAGGCTGAAGGCGGTAAAGTTCTGTGCGGTGGTAAACAGCCCGAACTTGGCGGGCTGTATTTCGAGCCGACGATTATTGACTGCCCCACCCAAGAAATGACCATTGTTGATACGGAGCTGTTTGGCCCTGTGTTATCCGTTCAACGTTTCAAAACTGAGGACGAGGCGCTTGTGCTGGCCAATGACACCAAACACGGGTTGGCCGCCGGTATATTTACCCGTGATAGCGCACGGTCGTTGCGCATGTCGAAAAAGATCAAGGCGGGAATCGTGTGGGTAAACACCTACCGTGCGATTAGTCCCATCGCGGCGTTCGGTGGCATGAAGAACAGCGGCTATGGGCGCGAAAGCGGATTCCAAGCGCTCTATGCATATACCCGCCCCAAAACCGTCTGGATGAACATGTCCGACGATCCCATAACCAACCCCTTTAAACCGCGCTGAGCAGGAGACTGAGCAATGAAATTTCACATCGCAATTAACCTTGAGCGTATGGATGACACCATTGATATGAGCGCAGTGCGGGATCACACAATAGAGATGATCCAGATGGCCGATAAGGCTGGGTTCGAGGTCGCGTGGGCGGCTGAACATCACGCATTGGAAATGACCATTGCGCCAAACCCGTTTCAAATCATGACTTGGTGGGCGGCGCATACGGACAATATTCGGCTTGGTTGTGGCGTCGCAAACGCATCATATTGGCACCCGATCAATTTGGCAGGCGAGGCGGCAATGGTGGATCTTTTATCCGGTGGGCGGTTGGAGCTAGGTCTTGGGTCAGGCGCGTATCAGCGTGAATTTGACCGCATGCGTCCGGGCCTCAATCAAAAGGACAGTAATCGGTATATGCAAGAAATGCTGCCCTTGGTGCGCGAACTTTGGAAAGGCGACGTCGAACACAACGGTGAAAATTGGCAGTTCCCAAAGGCGACATCCTGCCCGAAACCTGTTCAAGACAACGTTCCGATGTGGGTCGCCGCGCGGTCGCCCGCCACGTTCGACTATGCTGTGGCCAACGACTGTAATGTCATGTGCTGGCCTTTGACGATGCCTTTTTCCGAAGCCGAAAAATACAAAACCCAGCTTGATGAAAGCATCGCCAAGGCGGGCGGCTGGGCCGGTACATTTGCCCTGATGCGCCACACCAGCGTTTACGACACCGAAGATGACCATACCGCCACATTGGGCGCAATTCGCAATGCGCTGGGGAAGTTCGGCAATCTGATGATGAAAAAGGGTGATGTCGTGAACGGCTTTCCTGAAAGCATCCCGCTGAAAGATCTCGCTGGAAACGTCCGTGTTGATCCGGCCATGTTGGAAGAAAACCTGACGTTTGGCGACCCTGATACGGTCATCGCTAAACTGCGCGCCTACGAAGATCTTGGCGTTGATGCCTATATCTATTACGCCTCGATGGGGCTGGACATGGCCGTGCAAAAACGGTCGCTTCAGCTGTTCATTGACCGCGTAATGCCCGCTTTTGCCTGAAGGAAAGACCACCATGACCGTTGAAATTCGCCGCACTCTAACGACCGTGCAACACACATTTATCGAAGGCGGCAAGACCGTTAAGACCCCGACGCTTTTGGTTGCCGCTATGGCGATTATCAAAAATCCTTGGTTTGGGCGCGGTTACGTCGAAGACCTGCGACCTGAAATCCGCAGCCACGGGCCGGTTTTAGGTAAGATGTTGACTGACATGATCCTTAAGGAAACTGGCGGCACTGTCGAAGGCTATGGAAAGGCGTCTATTGTAGGGATGGGCGGCGAGACTGAACATGCCCAAGCGTTGACTCACACGCTGTGGTTCGGCAACGCATACCGCAATGCCGTTGATGCCAAATCGTATCTCGTGTTCGCCAACACGCGCGGGGCTGCCGGCACATCGTTGATAATTCCTCTAATGCACAAAGACGATGGCGGGCTGCGCAGCCATTATCAGACGATCCACACATCAATTCCTGACGCCCCAGCTGAGGATGAAGTCGTCGTTGCACTTGGCGCATCCATCGGCGGGCATCCAAACCATCGGATCGGAAATCGCTACGATGACCTTAAGGAAATGGGCCATGATGCCGAAAACCCCGCAGGCGTTTAACGGCACCGAATTTTGCTTGACTGGACCTGTGAATGCTCCCGTTGTGGTATTTATCCACGGGCTTGGGCTGTGCCGCGATGTATTCGCCGATATGCTGCCCGCATTTGTGGCGTACCGCGTGTTGACCTATGACCTTTACGGTCACGGAGCATCCGAGCCGCCGCCCTCAAAGGCATCGCTGACCGTCTATGCGGATCAGCTCACGGGGTTGATGGACCATCTGGGTATTCCTCGAGCTCATATTGTAGGCTTTTCAATTGGCGGCATGATCAATCGCCGTTTTGCATTGGATCACCGCAATAAAACGGCGTCGCTGATTGTTCTGAATTCCCCGCATGATCGCGGGTTAGCGGCACAGACAATGGTCGAAGCACGCGCCAAATCTGTTCGTGAACAAGGTGCGTTTTCGACTTTCGATGCGGCACTGAAGCGCTGGTTCACACCAGAGTATTTGGCATTAGGTACGGGTGCAGCAAAGGTCCGCGCATGGCGTGAAGCCGTTGATGCAGAAAGTTACGCGCAAGCGGCGTGGGTGCTTGCCAACGGTGTTGTCGAATTGGCGGGGCGCAATGGCGAGATTAACGTACCAACTCTTGTGATGACCTGCGAAAATGACAGTGGTAGCACACCTGAGATGGGCAGTAATATTGCGGCTGAAATTGCAGGTGCGCAAACTATCATTATCCCAAAACTCCAGCATCTGGGGCTGATGGAACAGCCCGATGTATACACCAAACCGATCCGATATTTTCTTGAAAGGCAAAGCCAATGACCACCCCAATGTCCGGCGGACAAGCCGCAGTTGCCGCCCTTGAAGCCGAAGACGTCAGTCATGTTTTTGGCCTAATCGGATCAGCCACAATGGAAATGTTTGACGCGTTATATGACAGCCCAATTAAGATGATCGGCGTGCATGACGAACGAACTGGTACGCATATGGCGGACGGGTTTGCGAGGGCATCGGGGCGGGCAGGGGTCGTGCTTGCCGGTCAAAACGGGCCGGGCGCAACAAACCTTATCACAGGATTGTCTCAGGCCAAGGCCGCGTTTTCCCCAGTTGTGTCAATCGCGGGCATGTTGGCCCAAGGCCATATTTACCGCGATGCATTTCAAGAAGTAGATCAGCAAGCGTTGTTCACACCCGTGACCAAAAAGACCTGGACAGCCCCAAGCGCGGACCGCGTCCCAGAGCTGTTTCGCGAAGCATTCCGCACCGCATTATCGCCGCGCCAAGGGCCTGTTCAGCTAAATTTACCGCGCGATGTTTTGGCTGCACAGGCGGACTTTACACCACTGCAAAAGCCTATTGGGTACCGCAACCAATCCGTTCCTGCGGCGCAGGCTGCCGACATTATTGCGGCGGCCAAGATGCTTTCTAGTGCGCACCAACCCGTGATTATTGCGGGCGGCGGGATCAAGAACACACGTGGACATGAGGCAGCGATTGCCTTGGCTGAGGCGCTTAATTGTCCCATCGTCACATCACCTGGTCACGGGGATGCGATCCCGTTTGGGCATCCGCTAAATGCGGGTCAGATGGGGCCACGCGGCAACGCTGTAGCGAGCCGCTTGGTGAAAGAAGCCGATGTGATTTTGGCGCTTGGCACGCGGCTTGGATTCAACGCGACGTTCTACACTTATGACAATATCAACCGTGATGCGAAGATCATTCAGGTTGAGCTGGAACCAACCGCAATTGGTCGGTTTTTCCCCGTTGCGATGGGTATTTGGGCGGATGCGCCAACATGTGCGCGCCAATTGTTAGATGCAGTATCCCAACTTGCGGACCGCGCCAAAGCAGATGCTTGGACGCGTGATTTCCAAGCCAAGCGGCAAGCATTCCTGACCAAACGTGATGCTGATGCGATCATGACGAACCCTATGCAGCCTTCGGGATTGTTCAAAACACTGCGCGAAGTTCTGCCCCATAATGCAGCGATTACTATGGACGCGGGGACGCTGTGTTTGCAGGCCACAGATGCGTTAAATTATTGGAGCCCAGGGAGTCTATTCACTCCACTTGATTTCGGGCTTGTTGGGTTTTCGATGGCCTGCGGGATGGGCGTGAAATGCGCGCAACCGGGTCGGCCTGTCGTTAGCTTGATGGGTGACGGTGGATTTGGGATGACAGTTTCCGAATTGTCGACCGCAGTTGATCACGGGATCAACACTGTGACGGTTGTCATGAACAACAAATGTTGGGGCGCTGAAAAAGCGTACCAACGCGATTTCTTTAACGGACGTTACATTGGCGCGGATGTGTCGAGCCCACCGTTTGATAAACTGGCCGAACTTTACGGCGCTGCAGGGTTCAAAGCGGACAAATTGCATGAAGTTGGTCCCGCAATCGAGGCGGCGCTTGCATGCGGAAAGCCGGCGGTTGTGGACGTGGCGGTCGACCCGTCGGCGCTGTATTCGTTCCGACGTGACAGTTTTAAGCATCGTGGGGGCTGACCCATGATTCAGCGGCACGCCATGTTTCAGGGGACAGTAAAATCTGGTCAAGCTATCGCAATGCGTGGGTATGTAGAAAGTACACTGCTGCCTCTTTGGCAGCAGTTTGATTGCGCCCAAGAGGTGCAGGTCTACTTTCAGGTCGAAGGTGATCTTAATGGACCCAACTTTCCGCTGACACTCGTCATTAAGTACAAAGATGCAGATGGCATGGCGCGAGGGCTTGCTTCAGAAGCCCGCTACGCGTCGCGTGATCTGTTGCCTGCATTTTGCAATCAATTCTTTGATGAAGTTCGATTGCTGCACTACGTCATGGACGTTGTTTAATAGTCCCGTTCTAAGAAGATTCCGATACCGGTTTCACCTCCTGCATTGACCGTGCCCTTGGCCGTAACCTCATCGGTGATGTCGAGGTTAAAGTTTATTTCGGTCGATCCATCGCTGGATACGGTTACGTCAGTATAGATATTCTCAGACAGGTATTTGCCTGCCCGCACGGCTGCTTTTCCGTCTTCATCGGTGGTGACATCAAAATCGTCTAAGCCGATATCCTGGCGGAAGCTATCGATTAGTCCGCCGCCACCACGGCCCGTCAATGTGCCTACTGCGGCGGCCAGTTGAACCGCTTGAAGCGGGCTGATGTTCTGCAGTTCGCGCCCAAAGATTAGTTGCGCGAAAACCTCGTCTTGCGGCAAGGACGGGGTTGAAACAAAGCTGACCTCTGGCTCCGTTGCAGGGCCCTCAACAATGATGGAAATGACGGTGCCCGTGCGGGCTTCGGTCGTGGCAACAAGTCGGATGTAAGGTTCAAAATCACCCTGAAGCGATGCGCTGCCTTCGGTCAGATCAAAGCGTTGCTGCAGGATATTGATGCGGCCGCGGGTCAGCTCGAACAGGCCAATAGGTTGGATGTTGTTCGTCGTGCCACCGATTCGCAATGAGCCGCCAAGTTCGGCATCAAGCCCACGGCCGCGGATGAAGATACGCGCGGGTGCGCTGATTGTGATATCAAGCGGGAAGTGTTGGGCGTTGTTTGTACTGGTCGTTTTATTGGTACCATCGGCCAAGACTCCGGCTCGATCAAGGGTGGTTCTGATGACTGCGTTTGCGCCGATATGGGTCACATTTGGAAGGTCGCCCAATGCACCGACACCCGAGGACGGCACTTGAATATCGGTTTGCCCAAGGGTCAGTTGGCCCGCAATCCGCGCGCCGCCAGCCAATGGTCCTTTGACAGTTAAACCGCCTGATACGCTTGTTTGGTAAAGCTCTGGATCCTTTAGGATAACCTCACTGAGGTCGATTGCCAGATCAGCGGCTTGGGGCGATGCCAAAGAAATGGGGCCGCGTACAGCCAAAATTCCACCTGACAAAACGTCACCAGTGAGGCCAATTTGCGCTGTTCCATTTGCGAAGGTCACTCCGCCAGCGATCTGCGATAGACCTTGGGCCAAAGTTGGCGCGGTCAATCGGGCATTGCGCAAATCGAGACGGCCTGAAAGAGCGTTCAGACTTGGTTGGCCGTTGATTGCAAAATCGAATATTGCGTCGCCAGAAATCCGTCGCGGTTCAATCAGGGTGTTTGCCAAGCCCAGCGGCGCTTCGCCTGTTGCAGTTAGGTTCACCGTTCCGTTTGCGCCGACCTGACCACCTGCGCGCAGCGCAATGCCTCCTGGTCCACTGGCCTGTGCTTCAACGCCCCAGTTGCCAATTCCATCCAAGGAGGCAGTGCCATCTGCAGTGATCGGACCGCTGAGTTGTTCAGTCAAAACGCCAACATCGCGCAGGCGAGCTGTGAAGACGCCATGCCCAGCCCCAGAATTTCCACCAAGATTGCCGCTGGCGGTTACATTGGCCGTGGACAGGGCCATATCGGTGATAACCAGATCACCGTTTTTTAACTGTGCCTGCGCCGCCAACTGGCCATTTCCAGCCAATAAGATGTCTGCGATACTGTTACCAACGCCAAGATGACTAGTTTGCATGCCCAATTTTACGTCAAATGCTGATAGGTCGGCCAACATGGAGCCAGTCAACTGGGCGGACATGCCGCCTGAGATTGGTTGTCCAATCAAGGCGCTATAGGTCGTAAGGTCGGTCACATCGGCGTTGATCGTACCATCGATTAGATAGTCTTGGTCGATATCGGCTGTCAGTGTGAATACCGAATTTTTCGCATCACCTGATATATCAACTTTTAGGATACCATCTGCGTTTTGGACCACCGTCCCGGACATTGTGGCTGGACCAGATAGGCGCGGCTCGATCAAGCTGACGTCGGTCAATATAGCGTCGAAGCGCGCCTCATTGCCTACGCTGCTCAAGTCAGCGTTTGCAGTCAAAAGAGCGACGGGGGTCTTGACGCGCAATTCCTCTAGTCGCGTTCCTTTGGTATCGCGAACAGCGGTTGCAGATATGTCACCGTGGCCGGCCAGAACGGCGTCGACCTGATCAATGCCGATGGCCAAATCTAGGGTTTTTCCATTTATTTTGATGTCAAAAAGGCCTTCCAGCGGCAAAATTGTGCTCTCAATTGCGAGATTGCCAGACCCTGTTAAATCGCGACCTGCAAGCGTAGGAAAACGTTCTAATGCATCGACGTAAAGCAAAATGTTGCTTTGGGTTCGCATTCCTGAAGCGGCGCCGCCAATTGTGGCTTTGGCTAAGAGTTCAACTCCAGGGCCGGTGAGTGTTAGCTGTTCAATCTTTATCGCGGTACCTTCGGTGCGTGCGGCCTGTAAAACGCCAGAAACAGTATCGCCAAATGCTTCGGACTCACCAGCATCATCCAGTTCCAAACCCGAGGCAGTGTAAGTCAGGTTTGCGGTCATGGCGCCGATTGCATCGCCTTCGCCGGGGACAAGAATACCGCCACCCGAAAGTTCGAAATCACGCATAAAAAGTCCTGGCCGATCATAACCCAAGAGCGACAGATCGGTCAACCAATCGGAAGACATCGCAGTATCAAATCTCAGATCAAAGGAAGCGCTATCAATATAGGTTTTTGGGCCCGGCAATGGTAGCAAAACAACGTTGCCAGATATGTCTGCAATCTGCCCTCGAATGTTTAACTGTTGGGGCCAGCCTTGCGCCCCAATTTTAGCGGCGCCTGACAACAGCAACGTTTTGGTGCTTAGCGTGAAGTCTTCGAGATCAATCTCACCATTTGATCCAGTGCGCGCTTGAACGGTCAAAGCAACGTCATCACCAAAGAAATCCTGATACTCTGGTGTAAATAATGGGGTAACGTCGCCACCAACGTCAAGGCTAATCAGCTGCCCACTGTCGTCAGAAGTTAACGCGAATGCGCCGCTAATACGGTCCGTTCCATCGGTCGCTAGCGACAAAGTCGCCGCGTAATCATCAATTGGCGCTGTTCCCGAAATCGTCAATTCTGCTGACGGTTGCCCCGGCAAACCGATTAACTGAGATGCAATGCCGCTCGGCCCCTCTGATGCAGTCAAGTCAAGCGCCAGAATGCGGCTTTCGTTTCTATAGCTTCCATCTATTGAAAAGCGTCCGATCTTTGGGCCCAAGCGTGTGGCGACAATCATGGCGCTGCCTTCACCACTAGCTAGCGCCGCACTACCAGTTAAGCTAAGAGAGATTTTTTCGCCAAGGAACGTTTCACCCAATGTGATTTCTGCGACGTCCAACTGGTCGAGCTTAATACCGACGGGCAGTTCGGGGAGCGAAAACCCGGTGGCTTCTGGCGAAGGTGTTCTGCCTTCAGAGATAGGTGCTCGCGCCACAATAATTCGCTCCGCGCTTAGCTCTTGGATATCGATATGTCCGCGCAGCAACGCCGCCCTGCTCCACGACAGAACAACGTCTTCAAGGGTCAGCCAAACACCGTCCGCATCCGCGACAGTCAACACATCAAGCGACGCAGCGGAGCTTAACGCGCCTCGAAAACCAATGATATTCACCTCGCGAGATCCGCCAGACAGATTGTCCTCGATCAGTCGGGTCAAATAGCTTTTGTCATTGTCTTCTTGGGTCTGTGCCGTCGCAGCAATGGGGCACAATGATAGTATGGTGCAAAGGATTATCTGTTTCAAAACGTTTGCCCGATCCCAATGTAAACTTGGACACTGCTCGCGATATTGTCGCCGCTGGCTGGGGTGGCAATATCAAGTCGAATAGGGCCGATACCGGTATTGTAACGCAAACCCATACCGGCTCCTGCATGCCAGTTAATTTTGCCACCAAAGCTTGCATCAGCACCGATTTGACCAAAGTCATAAAACCCGACCAATCCGATTTTGTCGGTCACTGCATAGCGGGCTTCAAGCTGTGCGCCCACAAACGACTGCCCGCCTGTTCGTAAATCTTCGCCCGCAATAACGCTATCAATGCCAAGCGTTTTATAGGTCTGTCCGCGCACCGTTCCGCCCCCACCCGAATAGAACAGGAAATCTGCAGGAGTGTTCTCAATCATCGCACCAATGACGCTTCCAAACTGGGCGCGTCCTGCAAACGTAAACTTGTCGCCAGCGCCAAAACTGCGATAAGCGCGGGCGTCAGCAAAAAATCGGCTACCAAAAAGGTCGTTAGTGGTATCGTAAAATGGGGTCGCTTCGACATTTAGAAAATACCCGGCACTCGCATTTGTGGCGAAGTTGCGCCGGTCCAACGTGGCGGCCAGCGGCAAAGTCAAAAGCGTGTAATCGCGGGTGCCTGACGGCGTGACTTCGTGGGCGGTCAATATGCCAACACCAATTCGCGTCATCAATTCATCTGCAATTAAGCGGGTTACGCCAGTTTCGACCGATATCTTGTCCACCAGATAGTCGGGCTCATTTTCGCGGCTGATTTGCGTGCGCAAAAAGAAATCAGTGTCAGGGCCGTAGACGGCAGGTCTTTCAAAGTTCAGACTCAACGTGTAATCGGTTCCACCGGTAGACCCTCCAATGCCTGCAATTTCAGCATCGATGCGGAACCGTTCTGCGCCGCTCATGAAGTTGCGGTGCATCCAGAACGTTGACACCTTAAGCCCTTCGATTGAAGATAGTTCCAAACCAACGCCGACCCGACGCGGAACGCTTTCAACAACCTGTAATTCAATTGGCAGCGTGTTATTTAGTCCGATCTGATCCCCTTCAAGGATTGCCACGCTGTCAAACGCCCCTGTTTCGCGCAACCTGCGCTCCGCCTTAATGATGTCATCAGGAGAATAGATTTCGCCTTCGGGCAGTCCCGCAATTTTCGCAATTCGCGCAGCGCGCACGGTATCGTTTCCGGTAATCGTCAGCGTCCCAAACGTAAGCTGCGGACCAAGGGACAGTGTTATGGCGACATCAAGTATCCGTTCGGCGTGTTTGGCGGTGACCTGTTGGTTCTTCGCAGCCGCTTTCGCGTATCCGTTGTCGCGCCATGCGCTAACACTTTCAGCTAGGGCTTGTACTATTACGGTTGATGCGGCCACTTCGCTGCGCGCAAAGCTGTTTGTCAACGACGTACCAGATGGCAATGGATAAACACTCGCTTTGCCAAAGGTGAACGTTGGTCCGGGATCAACACGCAGTGCTATTTTCTCAATTTGGCTGGGCGCATCGAGGGGCGAAATACCAGCAGCTTCGCGGCCATCAATTTGGATCGAAACGGACCCACTATAATGGCCGCGACCATAAAGAGCAGTCAAAATACGGCGGTAATCCGCTCTGGCCGCCGCGATATAGCTTTGCGGATCTGGCGTCTCATTGGTGTCGATGGATACCACAAGCGACGCGGATCGAACTGCGTTTGCTATACTTTCATTGTCGCCCAATACGTCAAATTCGATAGTTTGGGCCATCGACATTGTTGGGCCAAGCAAAAGGGCGGCGACGAAATGTGTGGAATAATGCATGTTGTGCCCCTTGCGGTCGAAATCAACTAAATATGCCCTGATAGTCTGGTAACTTGTCTGGCCCCAAAATCAAAGTCTTGGCCGGTCACTTTTCCATTGATGAGCGGAGAAATGGTGTCATTTGATTGAACGCCGTAAATCAGCTGTAAGATGTCTGATTCAGATTGGGGTGCGTCGGTCAATGTGCTACATGAAAAGAAATTGTTTTCCTTGCTTATTTTAGACAGAGCTTCGCACCCAATGAAAGATATCGCACCGCCTGCCCAAATGCCGCTTCGGCCACCATCACAAGTGATGCGTTTGCGCCGCATGGGCGCCTCGTTTCCACATCGGTTGTCATTTTTACGCAGCCTCATGCGGGCGCTTGCCGCTGAGGACGCAAAGGTTGATCGCACAGTTTGGGCGATGGATGATGTTGGGTACGGACACGCTGTGTATCAGTTGCAGTTTGGCGGTTTCGACTATGCTTTGGTCGCGGTCTCAACCGATCTTCCGGCTGATATGCGCACAGACCGCGTGATCGCTACGGCATGGGACACGACATATGTCCTTTTCGACGGTGTCCCGACAAAGGCTGAAATTGACCGGATTGTCGCCGCTGCCCCCCATCAAGAAGCATCTCGATTTACCCAACGTGACCTCGTTCTAAGTCGTGCAAACAAATCTGTGCGCTTATTTGACCATGTGACCAGTTGTTTGCGTGAAGGTCGCCAACCTGACCCTAACCTTGTCAGGTCGACGGGCTATTTGATGCGGACAACTGCCGTGTACGGCAACGGAAAATTCGGGATCGCAGATCGTGGGCGCATCGCAGATCGGGCAGGCATGAGTGGGCCGTTTGCCGCTGAAATGCTGACCGTCTGGCTTATTCGCGGATTTACGCATGATTTGGCTGAACATGTTGGTCGTGGAACGCTTGAACGGCAAACGAAACGGTATCTTGGGATCGGAAATTCAACTGGACTTGGCATGGCGCCGTTTCTTGTCACACACCCCATTTTGCTGGACGCGTGGATGCAGGTACGTGAAACGGCGATTGCGCGGGTCCGTGCGATCCAGCTGCTGGACACGGATCAAATTACGCAGATTTACGAACTTGCGACACGCGCTGCTGATCATCTGGTCGAATGGAATGTGCCTGACACAATTGCTGCGGATCGGATCAACACATTACGTCGTGAATGGCCACAAGTGACCACGATGATGACGCCCGCGTTGATGACCGGCACACAGCCGCTTGATACGCTGATATCGGCAAGCAGTAAGTGGTCGATTGATACACAAGAGCTACTGGCGGCCATGTTGTTGGAGCCATTTGGCGATCTGATAGACGGGTTGACCGACTGCATGGCGACATCGCTTATGCCGCAAATCGATCCGGTGATGTCCTGTGCTGACCTTGCTGACATGATCAAACGCGACTGGGATTGGGCTTGTGCTACGGATTATACCAACCCCGATAATTGTGCCCAATTTTGGTATGTGTCCGAGGAAAAGTTGGAACCCCGCTTGGGTGATCGGCATGCTGAAGACGGCGCTGATCTTGAAAGCCCCCTTGATATTGCACGGCAAGTGCAGGGCTTGGCCAAAACACTGATTGAACAAGATGGCAATGTCGCCGCGTTTCTTGCCGCGCATCCAGAACACCGTGCAGCGGTTAAGCGCGTGCAGACCCTTGGCATCCATCCTTACGCTGAAATTCGCGACAATTTGATCGGGAAAGATTGCCTGCCGATTGATATGTTGCGGTGCAAACTGTCGTTTTTTGGCGCCGCAAAATTCGATCCAAAATCTGACCGTTGGACTCGCATCACATTGGCCCAAGGCGCGCCGCTGTGGGATGAATTGAATGATGCAGACGATTGGTGGCTGCCGGTGTCCAAGTTATGATGCGATCCTTGAATGAAATTGGTGGCATGGTGATGAAGGCCGCACGCGGTGCAGGCGTCCCGTTGGGCCACTGCGAAGATATGGCCTTGGCTGCGGAGTATTTGGCGGCAACCGATCCTGTGCGTTTGGACTGTATCGAGCAGGCTTTGGCGGGACGTCATGCACCCGTGGCTGTGGTTTGGACAGGTACGACGTTGCGGATTGATGCTGCCCGCGCCGCGATGGCGGGGCCCGTTGCGGTCGATGCATTGCGGGCGGGCTACGACGTTGTTGTGCTAAAAGACGTAGATGCGCCGCGTCTTGTGCTGGCACTTTTTGCCGGACAAAGGGTTTGCATCAACCATAGTTTTGCGGGGACCGATCTGATTATCAGCCGCAATGATGGACGGCCGCCCGCAATACCGGTGGCTGCTGCGGTGACAGTATCGGGGCATTTGTGGGCCTATTTGGGTGATTTAGCAGCGCTCACATTCGTCCCCGCCACGGATGCATCACGCCTTGCGGGCGCGGGCGCGGGCCTTACAGATAACGACTAAGTGCCGAATGGATTTGACGGGTAAGTTACGCCAGCAAGATACAGACCATCAGGCGGGCTGACGGGCCCGCAAGCCGCGCGATTGCGGGCTTCTAGTGCAGTTTTCACGTCTTCTGGCGACCAAGCACCGGAACCTACACGTTCGAGTGAACCGACAAAGCTGCGGACTTGATTGTGCAGGAATGATCTGGCGAGGACGTGGAACCGGTACTCGATCCCATTAGCATGATTAATCTGTTCAATGCGCAATTCATTCAACGTTTTTACAGGGCTTTTGGCCTGACACAGGGTCGACCGGAACGTCGTGAAATCGTGCAGACCGATCAGATAATCGGCGCCCTTTTGCATGGCACCCGCATCAAGCGGGCGGTTCACGCGCCACATTTGGCCCTTTTCAAACGTCAGCGGTGCGCGGCGGCTGATGATGCGAAATACGTAGTGGCGTTTGCGCGCATCAAACCTTGCGTGCCAATCATCCGCAACCACTGCGCAGGCGGCAATCGCAACCGGGCTGGGTTTCAGATGAAAATTCAACGCCTCAGACAGGCGAAACGGCTCCCAGTCGCGGGTTAGATCGCAATGAGCCACTTGGCCTGTCGCATGAACCCCCGCATCGGTGCGCCCTGCGGCGGCAATCTTATGCGGGCCAGCTTCGAGCTTTGCCAAAGCAGCTTCAATCGCGCCTTGCACGCTGGACTGTTCATTTTGACGCTGCCATCCAGAAAATGGTGCGCCGTTATATTCAACTAAAAGGGCATAACGTGGCATGTGTTTGGGCTTATGCGGGGAAAGTTTCGAAATCAATCCCTACACAAGTGACAAATGCAACCTTATCTTAATCAAAGCTGTTTTAGACAAAGGAATGCGACGTGGTCATTGCCGCTCTTGCCGACCAGATTACCCGTGGCGCTGATGCCGTGGCAAATACGCTTGCTGCGCCGTTCAGCGATCCGGTGATCCGGCTTGGGGTGACGGGGCTTAGCCGTGCGGGCAAAACCGTGTTTATCACGGCACTTGTGGCAAACTTGATGAACCGTGGGCGGATGCCGCAACTGGTCGCGGCGGCCAGCTGGGCCATCCAAACGGCATATTTGCAACCGCAGCCGGATGACACGCTGCCGCGATTTAACTACGAGACCTATCTTGATCAACTCACGTCGCCAGACCCAAGCTGGCCTGACGGAACGCGGCAAATCAGCGAGCTGCGCTTATCGTTGCGCGTGCAACCGACAGGATTGCTGTCTGGCTTGACAGGGCCACGCACGGTTCACATCGATATTGTCGATTATCCCGGCGAATGGTTGCTGGATCTTGGGCTGTTGGGTCAAACCTATGACGCTTGGTCTGCTGCAGCGATTGCACGCGCGGATGGTCGCCCTGAAGGGGGCGTGTTTTTAGGGGCGATGAAAGACATAGATGCAAACGGGCCATTGGATGAAGCAACGGCAAAATCACTATCAGACAAATTCACAAACCACCTGCATGCGTCGCGCGAAGCAGGGTTCTCTGATTGCACACCAGGCCGGTTTCTGTTGCCTGGTGATCTTGCGGGGTCGCCTGTGCTGACATTTGCGCCACTTGGAAGCGCTTCAGGCAAGCGTGGCACATTGGGGTGCGAGTTTGCCCGCCGTTTTGAAAGCTACAAACGCAACGTAGTAAAACCTTTCTTCCGAGATCATTTTTCGAAAATCGACAGGCAAGTTGTCTTGGTTGATGTCCTTGGTGCAATCCATGCTGGGCCGCCCGCAGTGGAGGATTTACGCAATGCAATGGCGGCGATCCTTGGCGCGTTCCGGCCCGGACGCAACGCATTCTTAAGCCGTATTTTCAAAGGGTGGCGGGTTGAGAAAATCCTGTTTGCCGCCACCAAGGCGGATCATTTGCACCACACGCAACATGGGCAACTGACCGCGATCACCGAAGCACTGCTGCGCGACGCCAAGGATCGCGCTGATTTTGCTGGCGCGACAACCGCTGCGATGTCGATTGCATCCTTGCGCACTACAGTGGAAGAAACTGTTGATTATCGCGATGGACCGTTGAATGTTGTGCGCGGGCGGTTGTTGGATAATGGTAAACAAGCGGCGTTTCATCCAGGAAGATTACCCAATGATCCGGCGCATTTGCTTGGGCCTGCACGGGCAGGGGCGGCGGATTGGCTGGATGATGATTATGCCATAATGCGGTTTGCGCCCGCCCCGCTTGATCTGAAGCCGGGTGACGGGCCGCCGCATATTCGCTTGGACAAAGCCGCACAATTCTTGATTGGAGATCGCTTATGACTGACGCACCGCGCGGCCCGATCTTGATTGATCGTGAGAACCAAGACGCGGCCCAACCTGCCGCCGCACCTGCGGTGCCCGAAGCAGCACCACAACAAACAGCCATGCATCAAGTCGCAGTTCTTGCCGCGCGCAAACCGTCACGATTGGCGCGCTGGTTTTGGTCGCTAATGTTGGGGCTAGTTAGCTTTACGGTGTCATTGGCTACCTATGATTACGTCGGCGCAGTGCTCGCGAGATCACCTGTTCTAGGGGGAATTGCGCTGGGGCTACTAAGTTTATTCTGTATAGTCTTGGGCATTATGGCCCTGCGTGAACTGGCTGCTTTTGCACGCCTGCGTCGGCTTGATAGCGTGCATCAATCGGCGAGAACAGCGATCACCCAGAGCGATCTTTCCCAAGCTCGCGATGTGGTTGCGAAGCTGAACCGCCTGTATGCATCTCGCGACGACACAGCGTGGGGGCGGGCGCGGTTGGCCGAACAGTCAGGCGACATTTTGGATGCGGATGGCCTTTTGGGTCTTGCGGAAACGACGTTGCTGGTCCCGCTTGATGCGGCTGCAATGCGAGAAGTCGAAGCCGCAGCCCGCCAAGTGGCAACAGTCACGGCCATAGTGCCGCTGGCATTGGTGGATGTGTTTGCCGCCCTTACAGCCAACCTGCGAATGATCCGACGTATCGCCGAAGTATATGGCGGGCGATCTGGCGTGCTTGGCAGTTGGCGCCTTACGCGAACGGTATTGACCTATTTGGTCGCAACAGGGGCAGTGGCAGTTGGCGATGATCTGATCGGATCAATTGTAGGCGGTGGAGTGCTGTCCAAAGTGTCGCGCAGGTTTGGTGAAGGCGTAATCAACGGTGCATTGACCGCACGCGTTGGGGTCGCCGCCATTGAAGTCTGTCGCCCACTTCCGTTTCACACCGTCAAACGGCCTTCGGTCACTGCGCTGGTGCGTCGGGCGCTCACTGGTATGTTTGGGCAATCCTAAAAAAGCCGTGGTGCAGGTCCAAGCGGGATTGGGCCAAGCGACATCAGGCCATTCTGGAACGTAATTGGCACAGACAGCTCCGCGCTGCCGCCCGCCAAAAGGGAACCCATATTTTGGACTGTATTTGCGATCTCTTGATCAAGTAGGCCTGCACTGACGGCCATGCCAATCATATCACGCCAATTCTGCGCTGATATGGTGATCCGACCAGTCGGAATACCCAATATGTCGACCGTGACGTCGCCTTTTCCGCGCAACTGTAAAGCACCCCATGTGACGATCATTCCGTTGAGGATGATCTGCGTTGGGCGCGGCTGGGATGTAAGGGCTGAACGGTCAATTGGGTTGTCGAAGATCATCGAACTATCCATCGTAATCTGCCCAAAACTCGCCGGTAGTTTACCGTTTGGGTCGAGGATGTTGCGAAGATCATCGGGCAGCGTAAAGCCGTCTAGATCAAGGTAGGCGTCATATTGGTTCTCGGCAGGGCCAGCCAGTCGCAACGCTGCAATGCCTTTGGTTACTGAAAAAACAACGCTTTTTGAGCCCCTCATAGTTAGCGGGCCTGTTTCAGCTGTCAGGTTCACAAGTCCCAGTGCAGGTGTCGGTGCAAGTGCTAGACTTGCAAGCAGTCCAGATGATGTGATGTCGAGTGGCATGCCGTCGCGGGCTAAGGTTTGTTGATCGGGCAGGGCCAAGATGACTTCGTTGGGTTTGTACGACAGCGATAGGGCCTGTACAAACGGGACGTCCCAAACAGTGCGACGATCTGGGCTTTCGAGATGAAGGTCGGTCAACGACGTATCAAACCGAGACGGAAATCCTATCGTGGACAGATCGGAGTACTCAACGTTCCAGCCAGCGGTGTTTAATTCACCTAGCTGCGCGCTCGCCGCCTGTTCTGTCGCAGACGCGCCAATAAACCAATAAGCACTGTAAATCCCCGCGAGAATGATCGCGATCAATGTAAGTCTTCGCATGGTTCCCCCTTGGCGCGTTGCATGGGGCGTGTTTATAGAGGGCATCGGAAAAGGACCAGTCACATGGCGCTATGGGTATTTGGATACGGTTCGCTTTTGTGGAACCCAGGGTTTGAACCCGCGCAGGCCAAAACGGCCGTGCTACGCGACTACACACGCAGTTTTTGTATGCTGTCGATCCACCACCGCGGGACTGACGACGATCCGGGGTTGGTTCTTGCGCTGGATGCAACGTTGGGCGCGCAATGCACTGGTGTGGCTTTTCAGGTCAAACCTGAAGAAGAAGTTGTGGTACTTGCGATGCTACGTGAACGGGAATTGATTTCGTCGGCTTATGTTGAGGAAATTGTGAAGTTGCAGGTGGGGGATGCCACGCTCGACGCATTGGCCTATGTGATCGACCCTGACCATGTGCAGTATTGCCAGTTTGATCTGGAAACGCAGGCCAAAATGATTGCACGTGCGGTTGGTGGGCGCGGCCCAAATACCGAATACTTGTACAATACTGCGGCACATCTGACCCAAATGGACATCCGCGATGACGATATGACATGGTTGGTAGGCCGGGTCCGGATTATTGTCGGTCAGTAACCTCGTCATGGGCCGAATTTATTTGGGATTTGACGCGGGCTTCATTAAGGTGGCGTTAACAACAATCACAAGGACCCTTTCGTCGTGACAGAAACGAGGGAACCCGAGGCCGAGCCGCAGTTTACACGACCCTTTCGTCAGATCATTTCGATGGTGATCGTGTTGGGGGCTGTGGGCTTTGGTCTGTACGTCGGAATTACGCAAATTACAGCCATTTTTTGGTCGAATCCCTATTTGAACGGGGGTATTTTACTCGTGTTCATATTGGGTGTTTTGTCGTGTTTTGGTCAAGTTGGACAATTGATGCGGTCGGTCAAGTGGATCGAAGGTTTTACCAACCATAAGGGGGGCGCGGAATCTGCCGCAGCACCGGGCCTACTGGCCCCGCTGGCCACGCTTTTGCGGTCACGCGGCGCACGGATGCAGATGTCCTCATCTTCTAGCCGCTCAATCTTAGATTCAGTTGCTCAGAGGATTGACGAAGACCGCGAAATCACGCGTTACATAGGTAACACACTTATTTTCCTTGGCCTTTTGGGTACATTTTACGGACTGGCGACGACTGTTCCAGCATTGGTCGAAACAATCAGGTCGCTCAATCCTGCCGACGGCGAAGACGGCGCAGACATTTTTGCGCGGTTGCAGTCTGGCCTAGAAAGCCAACTTGGCGGCATGGGCACGGCGTTTTCATCCTCCCTTTTGGGACTGGCAGGGTCGCTTGTTGTGGGCTTGCTTGAACTCTTTGCGTCACATGGGCAAAACCGATTTTACCGTGAGCTTGAAGAGTGGCTATCAACGATTACCCAGCTTGGCTTTTCGTCCGGCGATGAAGACAACGCCGAGAAGGGTATTATGGTCGAATTCATGAACCACATGGCGCAGCAATTGGAGGCGCAGCAATCAAGCCTGAACCACCATCTTGGGGCGTTGACCCATGCCATGTCAGAGACAAAGGGCGGTGGTAGCAGTGACGCCACGAACGACCTGTTGACCCGTGTGGCAGAAGGCCAAGAACGTTTGATAGAAAAGCTGCGTGATAGTGGTGTTGACGGTATTGATGCCGAAAGCCGGATGCGGTTGCGGTCCATCGACGTCCAAATGCTACGTATTTTGGAAGAAATGTCAGCGGGGCGCCAAGAAACGGTTGCTGATCTGCGTACTGATATTGCTGGGCTGACACGGGCCATCCGGTCTGGGCGGGGCCGTCCGCCTAACGATCGAGCCTGACAATGTCATTAAGCCGACGTTCATCAGGGCGTTCCCAAAACGCCATCTGGCCCGGATTTGTGGACGCCATGACGGGGTTATTATTGGTTCTGATGTTTGTGCTGACAATCTTTATGGTCATCCAATTTGTCCTGCGAGAAACGATCACAGGGCAAGCATCTCGATTGGATGAGTTGGCTGCCGAGATATCAACGCTGGCATCGGCGCTTGGCCTTGAACAAGATCGCAGTGCGTCGCTAACAACCAAACTGGCCGACGTGACGGACACATCAAATGCTCAGTCAAATTTGATTTCACTTCTGACCCAACAGCGCGACGACACTGAAGTGGCACTGGTTGTCGCCCAAAATCAGATCACAGGATTTGAAGCACAAGTCGCAGGTCTGTTGTCAGATCGATCTGACGCCCGCGCGATGATCGCCAACCTGGAAGGCGCGCAAACTCAACTTTTGACAGATCAAGAGGCTTTGAATCTGGCGCTGGCTCAAGCCCGCACTGAAATAGATGCAGGAACCGAGGCCGCAAGATTAGCCGCTGCGCGACGTAACGCACTGGAAGCATTGATCGCTGATCTGGAAACTGGTCGTGACACGAACACCACGCTAATTTCAGAACTTGAGGCGGCCAAATTGGTTGATGCGGCTGCGGCCGAGGCACTACGCGCACAGCTTGAAAACGCAGATGCGGAATTGACCGCCATGTCGCTGTCGCTTGAGGAAAAACGCCGCGAGGCGGAAAATACGCTGACTTTGTTAGCAGCAGCAAATGCGGCCGGTGCCAATTTGGATATGAAATTGGCGGCTGCACTCCTGGCTCAACAGAGCGCTGAAAACGGCATGACGCGCGCGCTGTCAGAGGGCGAAGATCTGGATGTTCGATTGTTGGCGGCGTTGGGTCTTCAACAGACCACCGCTGCGGAATTGGCCGAAGCACGTGCGCAACTGAACACCTCAGTTGCGAATTCACAGGACCTCACGGTGCGGCTTGCTGTGGCTTTAGCAGATGGTGACCAAAGCGAAACAGCGTTGGATGCTGCGCGGATTGCCCTCACCGAGGCTCTTCAACGTGGGCAACAAACCGAGGCTGAAATCCAAGAGAAACTCGCTGCTGCTTTGCTTGCCAAACAGGCGCTCGAAGTTGAAATGACTGCGATTGTGCAAAGTGGCGTGGCGGATGATGCAGCGCGTTTGTCGCTTGAAGACCGGCTTGCAGCCGCCTTGTTGGCCAATGAAACCTTGCAGGCGCGGGTGTCATCCTTGGCAGAAGGGGCGTTTGAAACGGCTATCGATCGCGCGTCGCTTCAGACGCGTCTGGCCGAGGCGCTCGCGGCAATGGCTGCGACGCAGGCCGCATCACAAGTCCAAATGACGGCGCAAGAACAACAGGCTGCATTGCTGGCGATCGCGAACACGGCACTGTCGACGGAAAAAGCATTGTCAGCCGAAGGCCAACGGCAGGTCGCTGCGTTGAATGCGCAAGTCGCTGAATTGCGCAAACAAGTTGGCACATTGCAAACCCTTCTTAACCTTGCTGACGAAGCGGATACAGACACCCAAGTCCAAATCCAATCATTGGGCACCCAGTTGAACACAGCACTTGCGCGTGTTGCAGCAGAGGAACGGCGCCGACTTGCGCTTGAAACCGCAGAACGTCAGCGTTTAGAACAAGAGGCCGCAAGGCTCACCGCTGAAGCGCAAAACCTAGAACGGTTCAAATCCGACTTTTTCGGGCAACTGCGAGATGTCCTCGAGGGCCAAGATCGCGTACGGATAGAAGGCGACAGATTTGTATTCTCGTCTGAAGTTCTGTTTGAACCGGGCCGCGCGACACTATCTGACCTTGGGCGCGGTGAAATTGCGAATGTCGCGGGCATTTTGCGCGGCATTGCAGCTGATATTCCAGCTGGGATTGACTGGGTCATTCGGGTTGATGGACACACCGACAACGTGCCGCTGTCTGGTGCGGGCCAATATGCGAACAACTGGGAACTATCCCAAGCGCGCGCCTTGTCAGTGGTCCTATATATGGTCAATTTCTTGGGAATTGCGCCTGATCGGCTAGCGGCAAACGGGTTTGGTCAATACCAACCGCTTAACCCTGCCGACACGCCAGATGCGCGCGCACAAAACCGCCGGATCGAGCTTAAGTTAACTGAGCGTTAATTGATCATGTATGCGGCTATTGCGTGATCTAGAATTGCGTCACCACGTTGGTGAATGACATCTAATCGGTAGGTTCCTTGCGCCCATCCACCTTGCGGTGTGCGTTTGCCAAAAGCGCGCATAATGCTGGCTTGCGTGCACGTCAGCGCCTCGGACCTATCAAAAACTGTACCGTCTGGGCGGGTAATGCGTGTGGTGACCGTATCACCAATGCGTACACCAAATAGATACCCCCAACCGACCATAGCTGGCCCGTCAGCAGCCACACCTGTATCCGCGGAACCTGCTTTTATGTCGTCAAACTTTGGGACCCCATCAGACATACCGATGGTCAAAATGCCACCGGCGGGCGTCGCGATCTCGGTGTTCCAAAGCGTCGGGCGGGCTGGGTCGGGACAGGTCTGCACACCGTCCGAATTGAACGGGTCGATGTCTTGGCCATTTAGGCGGACACTAAGATGAAGATGCGGGAACTGCGTCTGGCCGGATAAGCCAATACGGCCTAGAACAGTGCCTGTGGCTACAGCTTGGCCCGCACTTACGCCGACCGATCCTTTTGTCATGTGGCAATACTGGGTCTCGTAGCCTTCTGCATGCCGGATAACGACGCTGTTGCCACATTCGCGGTTGGTTATGTCTGGCGCATCGGAGCCGATTTGCATGATATCGAGCATGTCATTGCATACGCCGACGACTGTTCCTTCGGCTGCGGCCAAAACATTCACGCCTGCAGCTTGGTCTGCAAGGGATGGCAATGCAAAATCAGTTCCGGATTGCGTATCATAGGTCAGCGATCCGCAGGCGAAATCATAGTCGCCTGACGACGGATCGTGATCCATGTACTGTTGAATATAACAGGTTTCGCCCAACGTGCAGTCAAGCGGGAACGCCAAAGAAATATCTCCCGCCGCAGGTGTTGCGGCGAGGGATATGATTAAAAGCGCTGCGCGCATTACTCTGCTGTCAAAAGCGGCGGTTTGTCACCAGTAATGCGAGCCTGTGCAGGGGCTTCATACTTGATATCAAGCACACCATTTTTAACACCGACCTTTACAAGGCCGCCTTTGACCAACGCGCCAAATAACAGCTCTTCCGCGAGCGGTTTTTTGATATATTCTTGAATAACACGGCCCAGCGGACGCGCACCCATTTTAGCATCATAGCCCTTGTCACCGAGCCATTCTGCCGCCTTTGGCGTGAGTTCGATGTGGACGTTGCGGTCAAGCAATTGCGCTTCAAGTTGGAGCACGAATTTCTCAACGACCTGCATGATCACAGGCTTTGGCAACGCGCCAAAGCTGATGACGGCATCCAGACGGTTGCGGAATTCCGGCGTAAACGTCCGTTCAATCGCAGCGGTGTCTTCGCCTTCACGCGAATCGCGACCAAAGCCAAGCGCGTTCTTGGACATTTCTGAAGCGCCAGCATTCGACGTCATGATCAAGATCACATTACGGAAATCGGTTGTCCGACCGTTGTGGTCAGTCAATTTACCGTGGTCCATGACCTGCAACAAAATATTGTAGACGTCGGGATGGGCCTTTTCCATTTCATCAAGCAACAACACGCAATGCGGGTTCTGATCGACGCCGTCGGTCAGCATACCCCCTTGGTCAAAGCCAACATAGCCGGGAGGTGCGCCGATCAAGCGGGAAATAGCATGCTTTTCCATGTATTCAGACATGTCAAAACGCAGCAGTTCCACGCCGAGCGTATCCGCCAACTGTTTGGCAACTTCGGTTTTACCTACACCTGTTGGGCCAGTAAACAGGTAGTTACCGATTGGTTTTTCCGGTTCACGCAGGCCAGCGCGGGCCAGTTTAATCGCCGATGCCAATGCCTCGAGGGCAGGATCTTGGCCAAACACAACGCGCTTGAGCGACTTTTCGAGGTCTTTCAGCACCTCTGCGTCGTCCTTTGTGACGTTTTTCGCAGGGATACGCGCGATTTTTGCGACGACGCCTTCAATTTCTTTGACGCCAATCGTTTTGCGACGCTTGGATTCGGGGACTAAATGCTGTGCGGCGCCCGCTTCGTCGATCACATCAATCGCCTTATCGGGCAATTTGCGGTCGTTGATATAGCGCGCGGACAATTCTACCGCCGTGCGAATGGCATCGGCCGTGTATTTGATACCGTGGTGTTCTTCAAAATAGGGCTTCAATCCACGCAGAATTTTGACTGTATCTTCAACAGACGGTTCGTTGACATCGATTTTCTGGAAACGGCGCGCCAAGGCACGGTCCTTTTCAAAATGCTGACGGAATTCTTTGTATGTTGTTGACCCCATGCAGCGCAGTTTTCCGCCTTGTAACGCAGGTTTCAGCAAGTTTGACGCATCCATTGCCCCGCCGGAAGTCGCGCCAGCACCGATCACGGTGTGAATTTCGTCGATGAACAGCACGGCATCTTCGTGGTCTTCCATCTCGGTCATCACTGCCTTAAGGCGCTCTTCAAAATCGCCGCGATAGCGGGTACCCGCAAGCAGGGACCCCATATCAAGGCTATAGATTGTAGTATTGGCCAGCACTTCGGGCGTGTCACCATTTACGATTTTGTAGGCAAGACCTTCGGCAATGGCGGTTTTACCAACTCCGGGGTCCCCCACCAAAAGCGGGTTATTTTTACGGCGACGGCACAGCACCTGAATGCAGCGTTCCACCTCGTGGGCGCGGCCGATTAATGGATCAACGTCGCCTTCTTTGGCTTTGACGTTCAGATCGACGCAGTATTTTGCCAATGCGCTTTCTTTGACGTCACCGTCTGTATCCGTGAACTCGTCGTCGTCATCTGGTGATCCAGTGACAGGGCGGCTTTCGCCAAATGCCGGGTCTTTTGCGACCCCGTGGGCAATGAAGTTCACCGCGTCATAGCGGGTCATATCTTGTTTTTGCAGGAAATAGGCGGCGTTGCTTTCACGCTCTGCAAAGATCGCAACCAAGACATTCGCGCCAGTCACTTCAGTGCGGCCAGATGACTGCACATGGATTGCGGCACGCTGGATCACGCGCTGGAATGCGGCCGTTGGCACCGCTTCCGACCCCTCGACGTCTGTGACCAGCGTGGACAGCTCGTCTTCAATGAACCCTTCAAGGTCTTTGCGCAGCTTGTCCAAATTGACTGAACAGGCCTGCATGACACGGGCTGCTTCTGGCTCGTCGACGAGCGATAGCAAAAGATGTTCAAGCGTGGCCAATTCGTGCTTGCGTGCGTTTGCAAGGGCCAAGGCCCCGTGAATAGATTGCTCGAGTGATGTCGAAAAAGATGGCACGTTTGTGCTCCTCTATAGATCGGGGTTGGCAGTTGCGCGACGCACCCATAGCCAACCGTGGCCTGTTAACCTTAAAGTTTGGTTTTATTGTCCAACCTTCAAGGACTTTTTTGTAAATTTTGATCACAAAATTCGGAAAATCGTGTAATCGGTCCTGAAATAGCGCTTTTGGCGGGCGCTAAACCTTTAAAATCGATCCTTGCGGGCGCGGATTTGTGTGAAAACGGACGTACTGTCAGCAGTGTCCATTCCGATTGCATGTTTTAACGCAGGCACGTCAGCCCGCAGAAATGGGTTTGTTTGTTGTTCAAGGGCAAGTATCGAAGGGACTGTTGGCTCGCCATTGATCCGTGCCGCTTTGATTGCTTCTACACGGGATCTAAGGTCAGCGTTGTCTGGTTCAAGGGTTAGCGCAAATGCAGCATTCGTTGCGGTATATTCATGGCCCGAACAAATGATGGTCTCAGGCGGCAATGCGCGCAGTTTTTGCATGCTTCCCCACATTTGTTTTGGCGTGCCCTCAAAAAGGCGGCCACAGCCGAGCGCCATCAGGCTGTCGGCTGTGAATACGAAACCGCTTTTTGCAAAATGAAATGCGATATGGCCAACGGTGTGGCCTGAAACATCCAAAATTTGCGCGTCTTCACCACAAACATGTATGGTGTCGCCCTCGGCCACGGTGGTATTTAGCGCGGGCAGTCGATGGGCATCTGCAGCTGCCCCGATGACGCGCAGGTCAGCGCTGTTGGCCAGCCCATCCAACCCATCGATGTGGTCCCAGTGGTGGTGGGTCAGCAAAACAGTCGTCAGCCGCCAGCCGCCCGCCAAAATTGCTGCATTGATTGGCGCTGACTCTGGCGCATCGATGACGGCGGCCTCTTTTGTTGCAGAGTTGCCGATGATGAACGCATAGTTGTCTGCAAGGCACGCAACGGTTGTCAGCGTAAGGGTCATGGCAATTCGGTCCTGTCTTGCTAAGATAACTTTAAGCTTCGCCTAAACAGGAGACAACTGCAATGCATCTGGACGTGCTTGATCTGCGCAATTTTTATTACCGTAGCGCCCTTGGGCGGGCGGCGCAAAAGGTCATACGTGATGAGCTGACCCAAATCTGGCTGGAGGCCAAGGGACAAACCGTTGTGGGCTACGGCTTTGCTGTCCCATTGATGCGGCCATATCTGGCACATGCGCGCCGCGTGATCGGCCTGATGCCGGGGCCGCAGGGCGTTATGCCGTGGCCTGCGGGGCAGCCAAATATTAGTGTGTTATCCGAAGAAACGTTTTGGCCGATCCAAACCGGTCAGGTCGACAAGCTGGTGGTGATGCACGGCCTAGAAACATGTGAAAACCCAACCGCATTGTTAGATGAAATCTGGCGGGTGCTTGGACCCGGTGGGCGGGCAGTGTTTGTTGTACCCAATAGGGCAGGGATGTGGTCGCGGTCTGACAAAACGCCATTTGGGTTCGGGCGACCCTATTCTCTGGGCCAGTTAGAGGCACAGCTGCGCAAGCATGACTTTATTACAGAACGAACCCTGTCGACATTGTACCAACCACCGTCACACAAGCGGGTTTGGCGCAAAACGGCAGGGCTGCTCGAAAAGATCGGGTATAACCTGCCCGTGGTCGCCGCAGGTGGTGTTCTGATGATCGAGGTCAGCAAACAAATGGTGGCACCAAAACGACCAGGCCTGACAGAGGTGGTCAAACGCAAGTTCCGCGCCCTGGAGGGTATCACAGCTGCACCAGAGGGCGCGCGCGATTCCTAAGCGCAGTTTCGCCACATCTTTGCAGAATCGGCGGGTGGTATTAGCGTCCGTTACGGGTTCAGTTTTCAAATTTGCTAGTTTAAACATTTTGCTCGCTATTTTGGGCACATTAGATCTCAAGCTATCAGGCTCAAGCCTGTATGCCCGAAATACATATCCTTGGGTTAAATATCATGCGCAATAATTCTGCTTAGTTTGGCGTAAACGCTAACAAACAGAAGGTATTATGCCGGATTTTTGGTGATCACGGACCGACACCTTTGTTGCTTGGAAAATGTCGTACCAAAGGGTGGTTCGATTTGAGATGCGACAAATGGCGTCAATTTGACGTCGCAAGGCGGTTGCGACAGCCCAATTGCTCTGCTACATCGACGCTGATTTTGCCGCTTACGCATGTTTGTGTAGGTGTGTGTACGCAAGCCCTCCTGTCGTCGGAATAGTCCGGCGGTTGGGACTGGGCTAAAGACATCGGAAGGGTGGACGTGTCCGAAACAGTAGGAATTTCCACAGGCATCGCTGCGCGCTACGCGACAGCCGTGTTTGACCTCGCCCGCGACGGCAAGGCAATCGCGGGTCTTGAAAAAGACGTAGACGCGCTGGACGCCGCTATGGTCGAAAGCGACGGGTTACGCATATTGCTTTCATCACCGCTTTATAGCCGTGACGAACAAGCCACTGCGATTGCTGCAGTTGCCGCGAAAATGAAGCTGTCAAAGACAATAAGTAACGTATTGGCGCTGATGGCGTCTAAGCGTCGTTTGTTTGTGCTGCCACAGCTTGTTGCGACGCTACGAGCCAAGATTGCAGACCACAAAGGCGAAGTGACCGCCGATGTGACATCTGCCAAGGCGCTGACAAAGGCGCAGTCTGACAAGTTGGCAAAGACACTCACGGCGCAAATGGGCGTCGATGTGAAGATCAAAGCGACCGTTGATGAAAGCCTCATCGGCGGTCTTATTGTAAAAGTTGGCTCGAAGATGATTGATACGTCGATCAAATCCAAGCTGAACGCACTCCAGAACACTATGAAAGAGGTCGGATAATATGGCGATCCAAGCGTCTGAAATCTCTGCGATCCTGAAGGACCAGATCAAAAATTTTGGCCAAGAGGCCGAAGTGGCCGAAGTCGGCCGTGTGCTTTCCGTCGGTGACGGCATTGCGCGCGTCTACGGGTTGGACAATGTCCAAGCCGGTGAAATGGTTGAATTCCCCGGTGGTATCCGCGGAATGGCCCTGAACCTTGAAACTGACAACGTTGGCGTTGTTATCTTTGGTTCCGACCGCGATATTAAAGAAGGTGACGTTGTAAAACGTACCAACTCTATCGTTGACGTGCCAGCTGGCGACGAATTGCTTGGCCGTGTTGTTGACGGGTTGGGGAACCCAATTGACGGCAAGGGCCCAATCAACGCGAAAAAGCGTTTGGTTGCTGACTCTAAGGCACCGGGCATTATCCCACGTAAATCCGTTCACGAACCAATGGCCACTGGCCTGAAGTCCGTTGATGCGATGATCCCAATTGGCCGTGGCCAGCGTGAGCTGATTATTGGTGACCGTCAGACTGGTAAAACAGCGATTGCACTTGATACGATCTTGAACCAAAAATCAATCAATGACGCAGCCACAAACGAAAGCGAAAAGCTTTACTGTGTGTATGTTGCGATTGGCCAAAAGCGGTCCACCGTTGCGCAGTTGGTGAAAAAGCTCGAAGAGTCCGGCGCGATTGAATATTCAATTGTTGTGGCTGCTACAGCGTCCGATCCAGCACCGATGCAGTTCCTTGCACCATACGCTGCGACTGCGATGGCAGAGCACTTTCGCGACAATGGCCGCCACGCGCTGATCATCTATGATGACTTGTCCAAGCAGGCTGTGTCCTATCGTCAAATGTCCTTGCTTTTGCGTCGCCCACCAGGACGTGAAGCTTACCCTGGTGACGTTTTCTACCTTCACTCGAGACTTCTGGAGCGGTCAGCTAAGCTGAACGAAGACAACGGGTCCGGTTCTTTGACGGCGCTGCCGATCATTGAAACACAAGGTGGCGACGTTTCTGCGTTTATTCCAACAAACGTGATTTCGATCACTGATGGCCAAATCTTCTTGGAAACTGAATTGTTTTTCCAAGGTATCCGTCCAGCTGTGAACACTGGTCTGTCAGTTTCGCGTGTTGGCTCTGCTGCGCAAACAAACTCGATGAAATCTGTCGCTGGTCCAGTGAAGCTCGAGCTTGCTCAGTATCGTGAAATGGCTGCGTTCGCGCAGTTCGGCTCCGATCTTGATGCATCCACGCAGCAGTTGCTGAACCGTGGTGCGCGTTTGACTGAACTGATGAAACAGCCGCAGTATTCGCCATTGTCCAACGCTGAAATCGTCTGCGTCATCTATGCAGGCACCAAGGGTTACTTGGATAAGGTCGCCGTCAAAGACGTTGCCCGTTTCGAGGCTGGTTTGCTCAAGCACTTGCGTACCAACGCAAAAGACGTGCTCGACATGATCACCAAAGAAGATCCAAAAATCAAAGGTGAAGCAGAAGACAAGATCAAGGCCGCTATTGACGCGTTCGCAAAAGATTTCGCCTGAACCCTTCGCTGAAGATAAGGAGACTTAGCTTTGCCTAGTCTTAAGGACCTTAAAAATCGGATCGCGTCGGTCAAATCGACCCGCAAGATCACCAAAGCGATGCAGATGGTCGCGGCAGCAAAATTGCGCCGCGCCCAAGATGCAGCCGAGGCGTCACGCCCTTACACTGATCGGTTTAACACCGTGATGGATGGGCTGGCGTCTGGTGCAGCAGGCTCTGCCTCTGCGCCACGGCTTCTGTCGGGCACCGGCAGCGATCAAACCCACCTTTTGGTGGTTATGACTGCTGAACGTGGCCTGTGCGGCGGCTTTAACGGCAATATCGCGAAATTGGCGCGCTCCCATGCGCAAAAATTGCTGGCCCAAGGCAAGACGGTGAAAATCCTGACTGTCGGCAAAAAAGGCCGCGATGTTATCAAGCGCGATCTTGGAGACCACTTTGTCGAGCACGTGGATCTGTCTGCTGTAAAGCGGATCAGCTACCATAATGCGCAAAGCATCGCCAAGGACGTGTTGGTTAAGTTTGATGCTGGCGAATTCGATATCGCGACGATCTTCTTTTCACGCTTTGAAAACGTTGTGACCCAGCACCCAACCGCGTCACAGATCATTCCGGCACAGTTCGAAGCTGTTGAGGGCGGTGAAACGTCCCTTTACGACTACGAGCCGTCAGAAGAGGCCGTCTTGGCTGATCTTTTGCCCCGCGGTGTGGCCACGCAGATCTTTGCTGCATTGCTCGAAAATGCGGCATCCGAACAGGGTGCACGTATGTCAGCAATGGATAACGCGACACGTAACGCTGGTGATATGATCGATAAACTGACGATCGAGTATAACCGCTCGCGTCAGGCCAAGATCACTAACGAGCTGATTGAAATTATTTCGGGCGCGGAAGCGCTCTAGAAACCCGGAGAAAACCATTATGGCAAACGCTAAAGGTAAGATCATTCAGATCATCGGCGCCGTCGTTGACGTGCAGTTCGGTAACGACCTGCCACAAATTCTGAACGCACTGACAACAGATAACAACGGCAAGATGCTGACGCTCGAAGTAGCCCAGCACCTTGGTGAAAACACAGTACGTACCATTGCGATGGACGCGACTGAGGGTTTGGTTCGCGGTCAAGAAGTTACTGACACGGACGCTACAATTCAGGTGCCAGTTGGTGACGCGACACTTGGTCGTATCATGAACGTTGTTGGTGATCCGGTTGACGAAAAAGGCCCGATACTGACAAAGGAACGTCGCTCTATCCACGCTGAAGCGCCAGCATTCGAAGAGCAGTCAACTGCGTCCGAAGTTCTGGTAACAGGCATCAAAGTTATCGACCTTTTGGCGCCATACGCCAAGGGTGGTAAAATTGGCCTGTTTGGTGGTGCTGGTGTTGGCAAGACGGTTCTTATTCAAGAATTGATCAACAACATCGCCAAAGTACACGCGGGTTACTCCGTGTTTGCGGGTGTGGGCGAGCGGACACGTGAAGGTAACGACCTTTACTACGAATTCATTGACTCTGGTGTTATCAACAAAGACGACCTGACAAAGTCCAAAGTGGCCCTGGTTTACGGTCAGATGAACGAACCTCCCGGTGCGCGTATGCGTGTTGCGTTGTCCGGTCTGACCATGGCGGAATCGTTCCGTGACCAGTCTGGTACAGACGTTCTGTTCTTCGTCGACAACATCTTCCGCTTTACACAAGCGGGTTCCGAGGTGTCAGCACTTTTGGGTCGTATTCCTTCTGCTGTGGGCTACCAGCCAACACTGGCCACAGACATGGGCCAAATGCAGGAACGCATTACATCGACTAAGAACGGTTCTATTACCTCCGTTCAGGCGATTTATGTACCTGCGGATGACTTGACTGACCCTGCGCCGGCTACGTCTTTTGCTCACTTGGATGCAACGACGGTTCTTAACCGTGCGATTTCCGAAAAGGGTATCTACCCTGCGGTTGATCCGCTCGATTCCACGTCGCGTTTGCTTGACCCGGCCATCGTTGGCGACGAGCACTATGCAGTGGCAAACGAAGTGCAGCAGACTTTGCAGCGCTACAAGTCGCTTCAGGATATCATCGCGATTTTGGGCATGGACGAATTGTCAGAAGACGACAAATTGACCGTTACACGTGCGCGTAAACTTGAAAAGTTCCTGTCGCAACCGTTTGACGTGGCTCAGGTCTTCACGGGCTCTCCTGGTGTTCAGGTTGCCTTGGATGACACAATCGCGTCGTTCAAAGCAGTTGTTGCAGGCGAGTACGATCACCTTCCAGAGAACGCTTTCTACATGGTTGGCGGTATCGATACAGTGATCGCTAAGGCAGAAAAAATGGCGGCTGACGCTGCTTAAGGAGGCCATCTATGGCAAACGTACAATTCGATCTAGTCTCTCCTGAACGCCTTTTGGCGTCTGTAGAGGCAAGCGAAGTGCAAATTCCAGGTGCTGACGGCGACATGACGGCAATGGAAGGCCACGCGCCTACCATTACCACATTGCGCCCCGGTGTTCTGCGGGTGGTGCACAGTGGTGGGACCGATGAATATGTCGTGTCCGGTGGCTTTGCGGAAATCACAGCAAAGGGTGTGTCTGTTCTTGCTGAACAAGCGCTGCCCCGCGGTGAGATGACCCAAGAGGTTTTTAATGCAATGATAGCTGATGCAAAGGCCGCGATGAAGTCTGCCGAAGAAGTGTTCAAAAACGAACCTGGCCCCGTAGATGACGCAGCCAAGTTGATTTCCGACATGGTCGCCATGGGTGGTCATATCGGTTTGACGTCAAACTAAGACTTCGTATCGTAAATGTGATATAAGGCTCCGCAGTGCGGGGCCTTTTTTCTTGGCAATATCGTATTATTGCCACCATTGGTGGTTTATATTTTAGACAAACAGTTATTAATCAGGCCGCAAATATGCGTAAATTAGAGAGCAATGTAATCGGAATTGATCAAGGCGACGTCGTCTTGTTTTCAGATTTTGAACATGACGGGCAAATGTGGACCGGTGAGGGGTCGCGTAATACACGCATGGCGGTGACCTACTCTGAACAGTATAGTTTCGTGCCAAGCGTCTATGTGTCAATTTCAATGTTGGATGTGTCCAACCGTGGAAACTCCCGCTCGGATGTGCAGGCCGAAAATATCACCGACATAGGTTTTGATATTGTGTTTCGCACATGGGGCGACACAAAGGTCGCCCGCTGTCGCGTCGCGTGGCAGTCTATCGGCGCAGTGCGCGTCGAGGATGACTGGAATCTTTAGGCGGAATACATACCTTCGTAGATCGGCCCCAGCGTTTTGTGATCAAACAAGGACGACACAGATGTGCCATTCCACGTGTTCAGGATCGCTTGACCAAACATTGGTGCTGTCGGGACGATCCTAATATTGGGGCACGCCTTGACGGCATCTGTCGCCTCGATCGTGTCCGTAATCACCAAGTTTTTCATGACTGATTTGCTAACCCGCTCAATCGCTGGGCCAGACAGAACGCCGTGTGTGATATAGGAATGCACTTCTTTTGCGCCATGCTCCATCAGGACTTCGGCAGCTTTGCAAAGGGTGCCCGCCGTGTCGACGATATCATCGACGATCAGGCAAGTACGGTCCTTCACATCACCGATAACAGTCATTTCGGCGACTTCACCTGGTTTACCGCGACGTTTGTCGACGATGGATAGTGGGGCGCCGATACGCTGTGCCAGATCACGGGCGCGCGCAACGCCGCCCACATCAGGGGATACGACCATCAGGTCGTCGCGGTTGCCTTTGAAGTTGTGCATCACATCAAGCGCGAAAATTGGACTCGCATAAAGGTTATCAACAGGAATGTCGAAGAAACCTTGAATCTGTGTCGCATGCAGATCAAGGGTCAGAATCCGTTCAATGCCCGCTTCGACCATCATGTTGGCGACCAGTTTGGCGGTAATCGGTGTGCGAGCCTTGGACCGACGATCTTGGCGGGCATAGCCAAAGTATGGGATTACAGCTGTGATGCGGGCGGCTGATGAACGACGAAGCGCATCTGCGATAATCAACAATTCCATCAGGTTATCGTTGGCAGGGTTTGATGTCGGCTGCAGGATATACATATCCTCGCCCCGGACGTTCTCATAAACCTCTACAAAAATCTCACCGTCGTTGAAACGTTCGACCCGCGCATCGACCAGCCCGAGATCAATGCCGCGGTGCATGGACATACGGCGGGCGACAGCATTGGCCAACGGCTGGTTGGCGTTACCAGAGATCAGCTTGGGCTCATTTATGTGGGGCATGGGAAGGTGGTCCTTTGGCAGAAGGGAAGCAGTTATGATAGATTCGTGACGTTGACATGGGGGTAACACACAGCCACCTTTCCGCAAACTATCAGCAGCTAATGGAGCACAAAATGCCACATATCGACTACTTCTTTGCAACGCTTTCACCGTTTACCTATATGAACGGCCTTCGTGTTGAAGAAATCGCATCAAAACATGGTGCAACGATCACCTATAAGCCGCTTGATATCATGGGACTGTTTTCACGCACTGGCGGGGTGCCGCCAAAAGACCGTCATCCAAATCGTCAGGAATACCGCCTGCAAGATATGCGCAGGCGCGCTGCCATTGCTGGCCTACAAATCAATTTAAAGCCTGCGCATTGGCCAACCAATGGCGCACCGTCTGGGTATGCAATTATTGCCGCGCAGAACGCTGGTGGTGGCGATATGGGCAAGCTGGTGCATAGCTTTGGCGCGGCGTGTTGGGCCGACGACCGCGATATTTCTCAGGACGATGTGATTAGGGACTGTTTGCAAGGCGCCGGTTTCGACCCTGCGCTTGCGGATAGCGGGTTGCTGACCGGCGCTGATACCTTTGCATCCAATTTAGACGAAGCAGTGCGGCGCGGCGTATTTGGCGCACCATTCTTTATCACCGATCAAGACGAGCGGCTTTGGGGCCAAGATCGCCTTGATGATCTGGACGCAGTGTTGGCGGGCAAGGTTTAAGCCCGCCAAAGTATTGGCGGACGCTTAGGACCGCAGAACTTGCAAGAATTGATCAACCGCGTCGTGCGTCATGGACCAATCGGTCACAAAACGTCCGATCAGCGGTTGATCAGGGTCGCCTGACTGCGGGTCGCCATTCCAGACATAATAATGCGCGCCAGCATCTTGAACTTTCTTATGATCGCGGCGCGGCAGCTCGGCGAATATCATGTTTGCTTGTGGTTCAAACAATAGTGAGGCTGCGTCGTGGCCGCGCAACCCGTCCGCCAATCGCGCGCAGCTGGTATTAGCGGCAGTCGCCATGTCGTGCCAAAGATTGTCGGTCAGATAGGCTTTCATCTGCGCAGACAAATACCGGTGCTTGGAAAACAAATGCCCACCGCGTTTACGCCGCAGTTCAAATTCCCACGCCAGCTTTGGGTCGAAAATTACGCAGGCTTCAACGCCCATAAGACCGTTTTTGGTACCGCCAAAGCTGACGGTATCAATGCCTGATTTCCACGTCATATCCGCAGCCGAGCAACCCAAAGACACGAGCGCATTGCAAAAACGCGCGCCATCAAGGTGGGTTTTGGACCCGAAATTGCGGGCTACATCTGTCAGCGCGCGCAACTCTTCAAGGCTATGCACTGTCCCTTTTTCAGTGACCTGCGTAATAGAAACTGGCCCCCGTTGTGGGCCATGCACGCCGCGCGATTCCTCGGCTTCCATGGATGCGTGCAAAGCGGCTGGCGTCATCTTGGCGTTTTGCGCGGGCACCAATGTCAGCTTGGCACCGGAATAGAATTCAGGCGCGTTGCACTCGTCTTCGTGGATGTGGGCCATCGGAGAGCAGAAAATTGTGTCCCACGGGTTCGCCATCGTCGCCAGCAATATCGAATTCGCGGCTGTGCCTGTTGCTGTCAGATAAACCGCGGCCTCTGGGGCTTCAAATAGGTTGCGGATCATCTGGGTGACCTCGACCATCAGGCTGTCCTCACCATAGCCCGATTGATATCCAGTGTTGGCGTCCATCATGGCCTGCATAACCGCTGGATGTGCCGGACCTGAGTTGTCTGATGCGAAAAACATTATGTTGGTTCCTTGATGATATGGTCGTCCCAATCGTCTTCGTGGACCTGATCTTCGGGGATTGTGCGGCCCTTCATTGATACGCCGGCCGCGTGGACCGTAGCAGGGTCGCCGCTGATCAATGGATGCCAGTCGTATAGGTCACGGCCCTCGTAAACCAGCCGGTAAGCACAGGTCTGTGGAAGCCAATACATGTTATCTTCCAACGTCTTAGGCGTCATGACGATGCATTCGGGTACAAATTGGTGGCGGATCGGGTATTTGGTGCATTGGCAGGTATCGCCGTCAAGCAAACGACAGGACACGCTGGTCAATTCGACCTTGCCGTCTTCGTCTTCAAGTTTGTTTAGGCAGCATTTGCCACAACCGTCGCAAAGTGCCTCCCATTCTGGGCGGGTCAGGTCATCCATCGGGACTGTTTCCCAAAACTTGGGGCGGAACGCGTCAGGCATTAGCGAGGATTTCCCGTGCTGTGACGCAATCGGCGTCCATTTGGATGATAAGTGGTTCGAGACCGACGAATTGCAACTCGGGCCGCAAGTATGCGACCAAAGCGACGGACACTGTGGTGCCGTATAAATCACCCTTGAAATCGAAAATAAAAGTTTCGCAGTTCGGGCGGTTTTCGCCAAACATCGGCCGTACACCAATCGACGCGGCGCCGTTATAGCTGCCCGCATGCGGGCCATCGCGCACGTCGATTTTGACGGCGTAGACCCCAAATTTGGGCGGGTGAAGCCCGTCGATGGACATGTTGGCGGTTGGATAGCCAAGGTCGCGGCCACGCTGGTCGCCACGGATCACGATGTTTTCCAAACGGTGCCAGTGACCAAGCATTTTGGCCGCATCTGCGGGGCGTCCGTCGCTCAAAGCTTGGCGGATCGCTGTCGATGAGATGTCTGCGTCACCGACCTGCATCATGGTGGCGATAGTGACGCCAAAGCCCATCTCAGCCCCCATGACAGCCAGCGTCTTTGCATTGCCTTTGCGCCCTTGGCCAAAACAGAAATCGGCTCCAACCACGACGTGTTTCAGACCAAGTTGATCCGCGATAATTGTCTGTGCAAAATCACGGGCTGAAAGGGACGCGAGGGCGTCATTGAACGGCACTTCATAAAGTTTTTCAACACCAAGTTTTTCTAACCGGTGCGCCCTTGCTTCGGCGTTCATCAGTCGAAACGGATTGGAATCATTTGAGAAATAGCTGCGCGGGTGCGGCTCGAACGTCATTATTCCTAATGGCGTGCCTGCGTCTGCGGCGGCCTTGCGGGTCAGGTCGATTACCGCTTGATGCCCAAGGTGCACGCCATCAAAATTACCAATCGCAGCGGCGGCGCCGCGATCATTTGGATCTATGAAATGTGTGTCACGAATAATGCGCATGGCATTGCGTATCGCGCCTTTAACGGGCGTGCAAGTTCAGGTCGCGCGCTTAGTCGAATTTACGGCTCGGGGCCAAGACGACGGCTTCGCCGACGAGCACCTTTTTGTCGTTCACAAGGCAGCGTGTGTTCATGGTGACGCGGCGTTTTGAATGGTCGATGTCGATGACCTCAACCTCGGCTAAAACCATGTCGCCGGGGCGCACGGGGGCGAGGAATTTCAAGGATTGGCCAAGGTAGACCGTTCCGTGTCCGGGAAGCTGTTCACCGATGACCGCGGACACCAATCCGGCTGTTAGCATGCCGTGGGCGATGCGGCCGCCAAAGATGGTATCTTGCGCATAGTCTTCATCGAGGTGGACAGGATTCCTGTCGGTGGACACTTCGGCGAAAAGTTCAATGTCACGGTCAGTGATAATCTTACGGATCGACCGTGTCATACCGATTTCGATGTCTTCGATGCAGATCGTGCCGCGTGGTGCGTTGTCCAACATTTCATTCCCGCCGAGTAATAAAAGAATACCCAAGTGAGGGCTGTTGTAACTTTATTACTTTGCAGGCGCAGAAAGTCAAGTCCTAGCGCAGGAACCCGATCGCAAAGGTTGGTGACATCATTTCCGTTTCCAAATAAGCACTTAGAGCCGCTGGATCGGGGTTTTGTGCCGTCTTTGTCTCGGTTGCGGCTAGGCCGCCGGTGATGAAAATCGTGTCTAGGTCTTCTTGCGTGCCACCGAGGACGTCGGTGGCGATTCCATCGCCGATGCAGATGATGCGGGGCTCGGATGAAAGAAGTTCTAATCCAGCCAGCCGCAGCCGCGCTAGGTCGTAGATCGGTGGGTGAGGTTTGCCGAAATACAGGCTTTCGCCGCCCATTTCAGTATAGAGCGCGGCCAATGCACCAGCGCACCATTCGCGGGTTTCACCACGGTCAACGATGATGTCGGGATTGGCGCAGAGCAGCTTGAGGCCACGTTCGCGCGCGAGCAGAAAGTCGGCACGATTAACCTCTGGATCGGCTTGCGTATCGAAGGGGCCGCAGCAGACGATGCCTGTGGCTTGTGATAGTGGAACCTGTTGAATGTCGATAGGATTATCTAGCAGTGACAGTGGTTTAAAGAAATCTGCGTCGCGCACTGGTTCGCCCATGAACCAGACTTTTTCACCGACAACACCGCCAAACATCGCGGCGCGCGCGCTATCGCCGGAGGTCGCGATTGTGTCGTAGCTGTCGTCAGGAATACCCATGCCTTTGATCTGCTCAGCCACGGAAAACCGTGGGCGCGGGGAGTTGGTGACGAGCACGACAATGCCACCTTCAGCGCGGAATTTTTGCATCGCGGCGACGGCTGCGGTGAAGGCTTCGATCCCGTTGTGCATGCACCCCCACAGGTCCACAAATGCGGCGTCATAATTGTCTGATATGTCAGAAAAATGGCTGATGATCTTGGTCATGAGGAACCTGTCTGTTGGGGTAAAAGGGCTGTATTTTTTGCATAAGTTTCGCAAAAGTTTTGCATATGTCACACAAAAGGGGCGCACGCGGCGCCCCAATTTGTAAAGTTTAAGAGGTTTTTAGGTTTGGAATGATCTGTTTCTTCCGGCTCATGACGCCGGGCAGCACAACTGTATCGCCTGAGACTGTCGCGCCAAATGATGCTTCTGCCACTGTCTTGGACAGCGCGTTCGGGATCATCATGGTGGCTTCTTCATTCAAGATGTCCACGACGAAAAGCAGGACTTGGTCAACGCCATCTTCAGTCGCTACTGCGGTCATCGATGCCATGATGGATGCCTTGCGGTCCAGCACGATGGCGGGCGCAGTGGTTTCCAAAACCGAGACGCGGAATTTGGTGTCGCCGACGGCGTATTCTTTGCTGTCCATGCGCAAAAGTTCTGCGTCAGAGAATGAAGACACGTCTGATTTGGCCTCAAACATTTCTGTCGCGTAGGCAGCCATGTCGATTTGCAGATCAGCAGCGAGAGATTGCGCCAGTGCCTTGTCCACAGCGGTGGTCGTCGGCGAGCGGAATCCCAGCGTGTCGGAAATGATGCATGACAGCATCAAGCCCTTGATCGCGTCTGGCATGTGCGCTGCGTGGTCGCCCATCAGGTTGTGCATGATCGTAGCTGTGCAGGCCAGCGGACGGATCGTGATGTCGATTGGTCCAGCCGTTTCCAGACCGCCAACGAGTTTGTGGTGGTCGATGATCGCGATCACGTTTGCGCCGTTGATGTTGGCAGGCAATTCTGCAGGGTTGTTGGTGTCAACGATCACGACGGCTTGGCCGTCTGCCACGTCTGTGATGATCTGCGGCAGATCAAAACCCCAGCGTGTCGCCACAAACCCCGCTTCTGTGTTTGGTGTGCCCAAAAGTCGTGCTTCGGCTGTGTTGCCGGTGTGGTTCATGAACCATTCCCAGATCAGCGGAGAGCCGAGGGAATCAGTGTCGGGCGATTTGTGCCCAAAAATCAGAGTTGTCATTGTTTTATTCCGTTAAATCAGGGAGGATTTAAGCGGCTTATAAAAGGGAATGCCATGGCTGTCACGTTGCAGATTGCCCATGGCTGGTATGGTGCATGACGAAACCACGCGAGGCGGATTTATATGCCCCTGTGAAGGCATTTTTGACACGCCAAGACTATGTCGTAAAAGGCGAGGTCGGGGCTGTGGATGTCATGGCTGTGCGCAAAGGCGAGGCGCCGGTTTTGGTCGAACTGAAGTTGGGGTTTTCATTGACGTTGTTCCATCAGGGTATTGACCGATTGTCGGTGACTGATTTGGTTTACGTGGCTGTCCCCGAAAAGGACGGCAAGGCTGCGATCCGCGCGCTTAAGGACAATGTGAAACTGGCGCGCCGCGTTGGCTTGGGGGTTTTGACGGTGCGTTTGCGCGATGGTCATGTGACTGCACATGCCGATCCGGGTGGATATGTGCCGCGCAAGCAGCCGAAATCTGCGAAAAAGTTGCTTAAGGCGTTTGAGCGCCTAAAAGGTGATCCCAATGAGGGCGGTGCCACGCGCCATGGTTTGGTCACTGGATATAGGCAAGATGCGTTGCTATGTGCCCGATTTTTGGCGGTGCATGGTCCCAGCACAGGCGCCAAGGTTAAGGCATGGGCAGAAGTTCCCACCGCGACCAGCATCATGGCGAGCGATCACTATGGCTGGTTTGTGCGGGTGTCGCGCGGGGTCTATGATCTGACGGATGTGGGCCGAAAGGGCCTTGCTGATTGGGCTGATGTTTAGGACTGGTCCGCAGTCAGCCAGCGTTCAATCGTTCCAGCACATCGTGCCCTTGTTGTTTAAGGAAATACAGGATGTCGATGAAGATCCAGTTTTCCGCAAGCTTGTCGCCGTCCCGCCGGTAGATATCGACGACGCGCATTTCGGACCGTGGCCCTGCGGGCAAGCCCATGTAGCCGCCTGTGGGTGTCACCGACAGGTTCGCCCAGCCGAAAAACCCGCCGTAGTTGCCTTCGGCAAGCCGTGCGATGTGTCCGTGGAACTGGCGGTCCGCAAGCTGGGTTCGGAAGGGGCGTTGGTGTTGGTTGATATAACGGTCGATGGTGTAGGTCGCCCCAATCCCGTCGGGTCCCCACCAGATCATGTCGTCGTGCCAGCAGCGTGATAGTTCCGCTTGCGGTGTCGCATCGCGCGGGGCGCTGACGTCTGCGGCGTTGGAATTCGCGTCGATGTTTCCGATCATTCGGTTGATCAGCGCGAGCGTTTCAGTTCCGTCAGCCGCCCCATCATAGTGCAGCCCGTCGTGCGTGCGAGGTCCGGGTTGTATCAGGTGTTGGCCTGTTTGCGGGGGCAGGGGCTGTAGCCCTGCTTGATGCATCAGGTGGATCAGGTCGCAGAACATCGCGGTTTCGACGATCTTGCCATCCAGCACGCGGTTGAATTCCGCGTAGCGCAGCATCGTGATTTTACTTGTTGCAGGGATGTTCAGGAACGGTTGGTCAAACAGCCCCAACAGGTGCCCCATGGACACGACCCAAATGCCGTCTTCGCCGTCCAGTGAGTTCTCATTTGCAAAAAAGATGTCTTCGCGACGTTGCACCGATGACATAGCGGTCAGGAGCGGTGTCCAGAACGTGCAGGCCACATTTGCCGCCCCATGTTGTTCGTAAAACGGGTGCATCCCGCGCCAGTGCCAATCAGGTGAAACCCTTTCGGAGAGGACCGCGCCGATGGTGCCGGCGTTAGCCGTACCCATCGCCGCGTAATGGTCACGGACCAAACGCTTGGCAGCATGGATCATCCTTTAACGGCTCCTGCTGTCAGGCCCGAAACGATTTGGCGTTGGAACACCATCACCATCACAAATAGGGGTGCGGTAATTGATACAACGGCCGCGACTGCGAACATAACGTTGCCTTTGGTTTGTGTGGTCCCAAGGAAGGATGCCAGTTTTGGCACCATCGTTTGGTTGTCTTTTGACAGCAACATAGACGTCACCGCAAAGTCATTATAGGCTAACAGGAAGCTGAACAATCCTGTTGTAATCACACCGGGCCACATGACGGGGATAATGACGTGCCGGAAGGCTTGGAATCGTGTGCACCCATCGACCATGGCGCTTTCGTCCAGATCCTTGGGGATGTTTTTGAAGAATGCGTGCAGCATCCACAGCGTGAAGGGTTGGTTGATCGCCACAAGCACGATGATCGTGGTGCTAAGCTTACCCCAGAGATTATATTCATAGAACGGCAACAAATAGCCTGACACGAGCGTGATTGGTGGCATCGCCCGAAAGATTAGCGCGAACAGCAGGAACCAGAAAGCATACCTATGTGTGGACCGCGACAGCGCATAGCCGCCCAAGGTGCCGAAGGTCAGCGAGATTGTCACAACGAAGAAGCACACAATGAATGAATTGAGCGCGGCCCGCCAAAACTCTTCTTCAACAAAGGCCCCATAGTACCCGTCGCCAGTGAAACTGCCGCCGGTCTCTGTCTGGGTCATGCCGCCAAAAAGCGCGTTTGCCCAGTTGGCCTTGGAGAAGAAGTCGCCTTCTACTTTGAACGACCCCCACAATGTCCAGATGAATGGAAAGGCAGCAAGCACCAGCCAGAACATCAGGAATGATGTGGCAAGAAACTTGACCGAGAGCGGTTGCGCTGTGGCTTTATTGGCCATGTGTGTCGCCCCTTAGCTTGGTTTTGAAAAGTCGCGGTAAGTGCGGATCAGCACTGGCGACAAAAGGATTGCGATGCCTATAATCGTCAGCACGGATGTGGCAGCCGCAGATGACAGCAGCCGTGTTTCCCCGCCCAGATCGTTAAAGATCGCGTAGGAGAGGGATGTCGCGTGCGCTTGTGCGCTGAACGAAACGATTGGTTCGAACACCCGAAAGTTGTCCATCAGTTGGATCAGCGCCACGAATGTTACCAGCGGGAACAAGTGCGGAATCACGACGTAACGAATACGTTCCCAACGGTTTGCGCCGTCGATCATCGCCGCCTCTAAGCTTTCGCTGTTGACCGTTTGTAGCCCTGCGTAGAACACAACGAACGCAAACGGTGCAGCGTGCCAGATGCCGTAGACCATCAGCATGATCCACATCAGCGGCGTTGACGCCTTAACCGATAGGTCTGGATTATTGGTCAGCCATTGCAGCCCTGTGCCCAAGATCCCCCGTGCATCGACCATCCAGAATAGGATCAGCGACCCCACCAATGGTGTTACGATGAACGGTAAGAGTGTCAGGAATATTGTCGGTCCCTTAAGCGCCTTGGCCACGGAATTGACCGCGACTGCGATAAAGAACCCAAAGATGATTGTCAGAGGTGTCACCACAAAGGTGTAGGTCAACGTAAACGCCATCGCCTTGTAGAACGGTAGGTTCAGCAAAGTTTTACCAAAGTCAGGCAGCCCGTCTACGTTCACCCAAGCGGATGCGACTTCTGAAAATGCGAGGTGGTTACGGTCTTTGTAGATATCCAGACCGGCCCATTTGCCAAGCGGTTTGTCGGCATTTAGGGCTTGGGTGGCTTCTTGGTCAATTGAGGTGACGGGCTTGCAGCCAAATGGCCCACAGTTTTCCACCGTCACCAGCACTTGTTCATGGGCAGTATACAGCGATTGGGTGACCACGGAGGCCACGGGCAGCGCAATGAACAAAAGCATAAGGAAGGCCGAAGGTAGGACAAACCAGAAGAAGGTTGAATGTTTCATGATATGTCTCTGACACTGTTGGGACCAAATTTCAGGCTAAAATTGGAGTGCGGCCGTGAAAAGTAAGGTGCGTTCGGGCCAGTGAGCCAGCCCGAACGCGGGAGGGTATTACTGCAAGAAGCCCTGCTCGGTTGCTGCAGCTGTGTAGGCTGCTTCAATGTCCGCCAATGCTTGTTCTGCAGACTCGTTGCCTTGTAGGAAGTCAGCGATGTTATCGCCAGCTGCCGTGTGCAACAGACCCATGAATGGTAGCATTGGGTAGGGGCTTGCGCCGGCTGCAACAGTTGCCAGAACGCCTTCGTTCACAGGCTGTGCTTCAAAACCGTTCATAAGCCATACGGCTTGGGACATAGTTTCTTCGTTGAGCAGTGCTGGTGATGTGGCGTACGCCATGGCTTGGAATGTCGCCTCTGCGTCTGCATCAGAGATATTTTTCGCCACAGTCCAGCCATCCCACCAAAGGGTGGACGCTGCGTTGCCGCTGTCGCCAACTGTCAGTGGACCACCTGCGACTGTGTTGGAATAGACGACCATTTCTGAGCCTTCGTCATCCATCAAAACGCCAGACCGGCTGCCCCACAAGTTCATCAGAGCAACGTTGCCTGCTTCCCATTCGGCGCTTGTCGCGTTGCTGTCGTGTGTCAGGTAATCTGGGTTCATGTAGGCGGTCAGTGCCTTCATCATTTCCAGTGCTTCAACGCCGTCTTCGTTGTTGATCGACACGTTTGCTGTGCCTGCTTCGAAGAAATCGCCACCAGTACCGAGATACATGTTTACAAATTCTTCTGCAAGGTTCCAGCCCGCTGCATATGCGCCGCCAACTGGGTTATCCATAATGCCTGCGGCACGAATTACTTCGGCTGCTTCAAGAACGCCTTCGTAAGATGTTGGCGCATCCATGCCGACCTGTGCGAGCACATCGCTACGGTAAATCAGGTGCTGTGCGTTGGCCATAAAGGCCACGGCCATCACCTGACCGTCGATTGTGATCAGCTGGTGCGAAGGAATGTCTGCGCCGTACATGGCGACCAGATCGTCAAGCGGGCGCACCACATCTTCGTTGATCAAAGCAACGATGGACGAGTTGGCAACAATTGCGGACGTGTATTCCGCTGGATTGCCAGACATGCCTGCAAGGTTAATTTTCTGGTGATCGGCGGTCAGGTTTGCCTCGGCGTCAATACCGCTTGCACATGCAAGGGCTGCTGCTGCAACCGACTGGATCGCCGGAAATTCGTTACCCACGATGTTCACGCGGCCTTCTGTAATAGCGCAAGCGTGGCCGTCGGCCATTGCTGTGGTGCCCATGAGAACTGCAGTCGCTGTCCCCAGTGTGGCAATCTTAAATACGTTCATAAGTTCACTCTCCGTTGTCAAAAGCGCCCCGTCTTTGCGGGATCGTGTTTCGTAGCGTGTTTGAAGCAACCCGAATCACGAGCGCTTTTTGCATACGTGTGCAATTTAACGATTGAACTGGACGTTTGTGCAAGTGTTATTCTTGTTTTCTCATTATTTTTTATGTTTATCAATTGAGGTATTGCGTGATTAACGGAATCGCGGCAGTATTTTGCAAACGTATGCAAAATGTCTAATTTCAGGGGGCACGGATGGCCGAGATTCAACTGCGCAATGTGAGCAAGCGATGGGGCGACTTTATTGGCGTGCATGATTTCAACCTGACTATTGCGGATCAAGAGTTTCTTGTGTTGCTCGGCCCGTCAGGCTGCGGCAAAACGACAACGATGCGCATCATTGCGGGTCTTGAGGACGCATCTGGCGGCGATATTATCGTTGATGGCAAGCGGATCAATGATCTGGACCCTAAGGATCGCGATGTCGCGATGGTGTTCCAGTCGTATGCGCTTTACCCCAATATGAACGTCTATGAGAATATTCGCTTTCCCCTAAAGGTCCGTAAGGTTGCCGGCGACCATGATGCGTTGGTCAAGCGTGCCTCAGCGATGGTCGAGCTGGATGAGTTTCTACACCGCAAGCCAGCCGAGTTGTCCGGTGGTCAGCGTCAGCGTGTTGCATTGGCCCGTGCGGTTGTGCGTGAACCAAACGTGTTTTTGATGGACGAGCCGTTGTCGAATTTGGATGCCAAGCTGCGTGTTAGTACCCGCGCCCAAATTAAGAACCTGTCCCATGAATTGAAGACCACTACGATTTACGTGACCCATGATCAGATCGAGGCGATGACGCTGGCTGACCGTGTTGTTGTGATGAACAAGGGTATGGTCCAGCAGGTCGGTACCCCGACTGAGATTTACGACATGCCCGCCAATACGTTTGTTGCTGGCTTTATCGGCAGCCCTGCGATGAACCTGATTGATGGTGATCTGCAAGACGGCACCTTTACCGCTGATATGATCAGCATTTCGGGTCTGCGCACGGATGTGTCTGGTTCTGTCACGCTTGGCTTTCGCGCCGAGGATGCGCAGGTGTCGGATGGCAATGCGCAAGCGAATTCGGCGGTTTATTCACTGGAATTGTTGGGTGAGGCCACGATGGTGACCATGCGTGCCGGTGGGACGATTTTGTCGGTCAAATCTGGCAAAGATTATCGCATCAAGATCGGCGAACCTGTGTCTGCTACGATTAGTGCGGACATTTGCCACCTGTTCGATCGCACCAGCGGCGAACGGATGTAATCATGGTTGGCGCACGCCCTCAACAAGCAGTCTTGACCCGCGATACTGATATGTCCAAAACCAACGAGACCCGTGCAGTCATTGAAGGCATGGTCGATGGTCTCAACGATCACCGCATCGGTGACATCGGCGAGTTTTTCGCCCAGTCGTTTCGCTGGATGGGCAACACTGGGTGCGGGTCCAAGACTGGATTGCAGCAATTTCAGGATAACTGGCAAAAGCCGTTTCAGGCTGCGTTCCATGACAAGGTCTGTGTCGACGAAGCCCGTTTATATATGGGCGAATGGGCGGCTGCGTTTGGCCACCAAAAGGCTACGCACGGCGGTATGTTTATGGGCATTGCCCCGACCGGTAAGCGCGTTGATATCCGCTACATGGATTTCTGGAAAGTCGAGGATGGTCGCATCACTGACAACTACGTCATGGTCGATTTCCCACATGTGATGGCCCAACTGGGTGTTGATTGCTTTAACGGCGAGGGCTGGGAAGCGTTCGACAATAGGACCAAATCTCCGCCCACCCCATAATTTGATTTTAATTCGCTAAAGGATAGCGCATGACTGTTCGCCACCTAAAAACTGCCCGCTCTGCTGCTGATCGCGCTGATGATGACACCAAGGTCCGCGCGATTGTGGAGAATGGCCTGAAGGATATTGACGACCGCGGTGATGCGGCTGTCCGCGAGATGTCTGAGAAGTTTGATAACTATTCGCCCACCTCATACCGATTGTCGTTGCCCGAGATTGAGGCATTGATGGCCCGCGTGCCGGACCGCGACATGTCTGATCTGAAGTTCGCCCAAGCGCAGGTGCGCAATTTCGCCCAAGCCCAGCGTGACAGCATGTTGGATATTGAGGTTGAACCGATGCCTGGTGTGATCTTGGGGCATAAGAATATTCCTGTACAATCGGTTGGCTGTTATGTCCCAGCGGGCAAGTTCCCGATGGTTGCATCCGCGCATATGTCCGTCGCGACCGCATCGGTTGCTAAAGTCCCGCGCATTATCGCCTGCACGCCGCCGTTTCAGGGCGAGCCGAACCCAGCCGTGATTGCCGCGATGCATCTTGGCGGCGCCCACGAGATTTACGTGCTGGGCGGCATTCAGGCGATTGGCGCAATGGCGATTGGTACCGAGACGATTGACCCTGTGCATATGCTTGTTGGCCCTGGAAACGCATTTGTCGCCGAGGCTAAGCGCCAGTTGTTTGGCCGCGTTGGGATTGATCTGTTTGCTGGCCCGACCGAAACGATGGTTATTGCCGATGAGACCGCAGCAGACGCTGAATTATGTGCCACCGATTTGTTGGGGCAGGCCGAGCATGGTTATAATTCCCCGTCGATATTGCTGACTAATTCCGAAAAACTGGCCCGCGATACGATGTCTGAGATTGACCGCTTGCTGACGATTTTGCCGACTGCTGATACGGCTGGTGTGTCGTGGGCGGATTACGGCGAGGTTATTGTGTGCGACACATATGACGAGATGCTGGCTGTCGCCGATGACATCGCGTCAGAGCACGTTCAAGTCATGACTGACCGTGACGATTGGTTCTTGGAGCATATGACCTGTTACGGCGCGCTGTTCCTTGGGCCGCGCACAAATGTGTCCAATGGCGATAAGGTGATTGGTACAAATCATACGCTACCTACCAAAAAGGCAGGTCGGTATACGGGTGGTCTTTGGGTCGGTAAGTATCTGAAAACGCATAGCTATCAGAAGATTACGACCGATGCGGCTGCGGCTGAGATTGGGGCTTATGGGTCGCGGTTGTGCTTGCTTGAAGGCTTTGTTGGCCATGCCGAGCAGTGTAATGTACGGGTCCGCCGTTTCGGTGGGATCAACGTGCCTTATGGTGGTCCGGCCCCGCATAAGGATGATCTTGCGTGACAGACCACGCCGCCAACCGCGCTTTGATCGCGCCTTTACGGGCGGCGATGTATGTCGGCACAGGCGTGCGCAATGCGTTGGCTGATGTGTTGGCTGATGATGCGGTTGTGCATATGTGCGCGCCGTTTGGCGATATCACGGGGGCTGCATATTTCGACACCGTTTTTGCGCCTTTGGTGGCAGCCATGCCGGATGTTGAACGTCGCGATTGGATCGTGATGGCGGGGGCCGATGATCATGACGCCGATTGGGTCGGCTGCGGTGGCCACTATGTTGGGACGTTTGCCGCGCCGTTTTTGGGTATCGTCCCAACGCAGCGTTTGGCCCACATGCGGTTCCACGAATACTATCGAATTGCTGACGGCAAGATCGTCGAAATCCAAGCGATTTGGGATATTCCCGAATTGATGATGCAAGCTGGCGTTTGGCCGATGGCCCCAAGTGTGGGCCGCGAGTTTTGCGTGTTTGGTCCAGCGACTGGCGATGGTATTCAAAGCGGTCCTTATGATGTGCTGGCATCAAAGGCGTCGAAAACCCTTGTCGTTGATATGCTGGCCGCGTTGACCCGCCATCCGGTTGAGCCGGTGGAAGCGATGGAATTGCCCCGATATTGGTCTGAAAAGATGAACTGGTACGGGCCTGCCGGTATCGGCACGGCGCGCGGTATTGATGGATTTCGCAATCATCATCAGGTCCCGTTTCTAAATGCGATGCCGGATCGTGGGCAAGCCGCCGGCGGTCTGACGTTCCATTTCTTTGGCGATGGCAACTATGTTGGTGTGACGGGTTGGCCGGATATGAAGCAGACGATCATACATGATGGCTGGCTCGGGATCGCACCTGCGGGGCAGCGGATCACAATGCGGAGCCTTGATTTTTGGCGCGTTGAAAACGGCAAAATCCGTGAAAATTGGGTTTTGTTGGACCTCATCGATATTTTCGCGCAGATTGGCGTCGACGTTTTCGCCCGCATGAGGCAAATGTCATGACGCTTTTTCAGAGCTCATATATGTCCGCTGGAGGCTCCGACCTCTCGCTGTTAAGAAAGCCAAATTTATGACCCTTCCGACGACCCCATCTTTCCGCCTTGATGGCAAACGCGCGCTTGTTGCTGGTGCATCAAGTGGGATCGGGCTTGCCTGTGCTGTGGCGCTGGGCGAGGCGGGTGCGAATGTGACACTAGCCGCGCGCACGTCTGACAAATTGGCCGATGTCGTGTCCCAAATGCGTGCGGCAGGTATGACGGCCGAGGCGCTGACGTTGGACGTGACCGATGTGGGTGCGACTGCGCAGGCAGTAGCCAGTGCTGGTCCGTTCGACGTTCTTGTCAACTCTACCGGTTCAGCGCGGCATAGCCCGTCGGTTGACACCACGCCCGAAGACTTTGACGCGGTACAGGCGGTGAACTTCAAAGGTGCATATTTCCTGACCCAAGCGGTCGCTAAGGGCCTGATTGCTGCGGGTAAATCCGGCAGTTTGATTAATATCACCAGCCAGATGGCCCATGTTGGCGGCATTGATCGCGCGGTATATTGCGGGACCAAGTTCGCCGTTGAGGGCTTTAGCAAAGCAATGGCAATCGAGTGGGGACCGTTGGGTATTCGCGTCAATACGGTTTGTCCGACGTTCATCCGCACTGCGTTGACTGAAGTCACATTTGAGAACCCAGAGCGCCTGAAGTGGATTACCGAAAAGATCAAACTTGGCCGCGTTGGTGAAGTGACTGACATCATGGGACCTGTGGTTTATCTGGCGTCTGATGCATCTGCGCTCATGACCGGTACGTCGTTGATGATCGACGGCGGTTGGACGGCTGACTGATGGGTGTTGTAACGTCTCTTCAGGTGGCGGAACGCGCTGGTGTCAGCCAATCGGCGGTCAGCCGCGTTTTCACGCCGGGTGCATCTGCGAGCGCCAAGACGGTTGAAAAGGTCAAAAAGGCTGCTGCTGAATTGGGGTATCGCCCCAATATGATGGCCCGCGCGATGATCACCGGCAAAAGCCGTATCATTGGTTTGGTCGTCGCTTATTTGGACAATCAGTTTTATCCGCTCGCCCTCGAGCGATTGTCAAATGCGCTGCAAGCCAAAGGCTATCATATTCTTGTTTTTACGGCTTCCAACGACAATGATCATGTCGCCCGTGTCGTCGAAGAGCTGATGGATTATCAGGTTGACGGCATCATCACCGCAAGCGTTGGTATGTCGTCCGAATTGACCCAGCGCTGCGAAGATGCCCGCATTCCGATTGTTATGTTTAACCGTGGTCAGGACGGCGGCAATGTGTCGTCTGTTACCTCTGCTAATTTGGATGGTGGCCGCAAGGTGGCCGAGTTTTTACTGGCCTGCGGTCATCAGTCCATCGCGCATATCAGTGGTTGGTTGGGGTCATCGACGGGTCGTGATCGCAAGCTTGGATTTACCCGTACCTTGACCCAAGCAGGCATCGCATCGCGTGTTATGGACGGCATGTATGACCGCGAAACTGCCCGCGCTGCGACGCTTGATCTGATGGATCGTCGCACGCCGCCGGACGCTATTTTTGTGGGCAATGATCACATGGCCTTTTCCGTGATGGATTGTTTGCGCACTGAAATGGGTCTGTCAGTGCCCAATGACGTGGCCGTCGTTGGCTATGATGATGTGCCGATGGCCGCATGGGGGGCTTATAATTTGACAACGATGCGTCAGCCGTTGAACCGGATGGTTGATGCCACGATTGACCTTTTGTTGAGCCAAGTTGAAGATAAAACGGCGCCACCTCGCGCCATTGAAATTGATGGCGCGCTGATCCAGCGCTCGTCGACACGCAAACCAAAGGACACGACCAATGAAGGGTTTTAGCAACCGCTGGAAAGATTTTCCCGATTACATCATCGGCATCACCAAAGAGATTTGGGAAGACCGCGGCGTTGGCACGTTGAACCACTATTATTCTGCCAATATTCCTGTTCGCACTCCGATGGGTTTGGCTATTGGTAATCAGTCTACGATTGCCGCTACTATGGCGACAATTAACGAATTTCCTGACCGCGAGCTACTGGCTGAGGATGTGATCTGGTCGCATTCAGATGAGCATCAATATCTATCGTCGCACCGTTTGTTGACCAAGGCCACTCATACCCGCGAGGGTCAGTTTGGCCCTGCGACAGGCAAGAGTTGGGTTGCCCGCGTTATTGCCGATTGTGCTGCCAAGGATGACACGATTTACGATGAATGGCTGGTGCGCGACTATGGTGGGATCGTCCGTCAGATGGGTTTAGACCCGCGTGATTATGCTTCCAGTTTGATTGCCGCCGAGGGTGGACCTGCGTCCGCCGCACCGATGTTCACCAGATCGATGGATGTTGAAGGTGATTATAAGGGCACCGGCAATACCAATGAATGGGGTGTGAAGTATGCCGCCTTGATCCAGCGCATTATGGACAAGGACTTTAACGCTGTTGCTGAGGATTTCGACCGCGCTGTGATTGGTGAATATGCGGGTGGCAAGACCAGCATTGGACGCGAGGGTTGTCTTGAGTTTTGGGTTGGCCTGCGGTCGTCATTCCCCAATGCCACGTTCAAAATTCATCATCAGATTGGCATGGACGGCGATATGTTATCGCCCCGCGCTGCGATCCGGTGGAGCCTTGATGGTTTGCACGAAGGCTGGGGCAGTTTTGGTAAGCCAACGGGCGTTCCTGTGCATGTCATGGGCATGTGCCATGCCGAGTTTGGTCCGTGGGGCCTGCGCCGCGAATTTGCGCTTTATGATGAAGTTGCGATCTGGAAGCAGATTTTGATGCAAGCGGCATAAGTTTTTGAGTATTTAGAACAAAGCGAGGCATTGGTTGCCTTGCAAGGAGAGAAGATGACACCTGCTGAAATGGAATCCCGCATTGTGCGTTATGGCGATCTACGTCCGTGTAAAACGGCGTTTATCGATGCTCATACGCCGGGGTCGGATACCAAAGAGAACTTTACAATTATTGGTGGTGGTGTGTCCGAGAGCGCCGATCAGCATGTTCACATTGGCATCCCGCATGGGTTTAACATTGGTGCTGCTGGTCAGCCGCCTAAGTGTCGTAATTCCCTGCATTCGCACCGCACGGCCGAGGTATTTTTCGTATTGTCTGGCCGATGGCGGTTTTTCTGGGGTCGTTACGGTGACGCGGGCGAAGTCGTGCTGGAAGAGGGTGACATCATCAACATTCCCACAGGTATTTTCCGAGGGTTCGAGAATATCGGCACTGATTATGGGATGATCATGGCTGTGCTTGGCGGTGATGATGCTGGCGGTGGCGTGATCTGGGCGCCGCAGGTGATTGAAGACGCGGCTGATCATGGCCTTATATTGGGCGACAATGGCAAGCTTTATGACACTAAAAAGGGGCAAGCCTTGCCTGCTGGTGTGGCGCCGATGCCGTTGCTGAATGATGTTGAACTGGCTGCGTATCCTGAGCTGGACGCCGTTGATGTCATTCCGGGTTACATTGCCCGTTACAACGATATGATGGGTATGGCGGGCAAAAAGCCTGTGGTGGTTATCGGTGAAGATGGCATGCTGCGCGATAAGCCGGGGTTTGAAGTGAACTTTGTTACCCGCGGGTCTGCGTCTGGCAATATGCACAGTCACGATGTCCCTTCGGTATTGATGCCGATGCGCGGTCATTGGCGTGTGACGTGGGACGGTGGTGCTGCCACGCTTGCCCCTGGTGATACGATGTCTGTGCCTGGGGATCTGATGCATAACGCCGTGCCGAGTATGACGGGCGAGGCGTCATTGTTTCATGTGGTTGCGACGGCTGATGCTGCTGGATCAACTTGGAAGGGGTCCTGATATGACGAAAGTTTTGACAACCCATGTCGGGTCTTTGCCGCGCACGCAGGCTGTTGTGGATTTTATCTTTGCCCGCGAGAATGACACCCCGTTCGCGCAGGCCGATTTTGATGCTTGCATGACCAGGGCGGTGTCTGAAACCGTGGCCAAGCAGGTCGCCGCTGGCGTTGATATTGTCAGCGATGGTGAGACGTCCAAGATTTCATATGCCACTTATGTCAAGGATCGCTACACCGGATTTGGCGGTGACAGCCCGCGCAATGCCCCTGCGGATCTTAAGCAATTCCCGTCGTTTCTAAAGCGGTTGGCCGAGGAGGGTGGTAGCCCGCAGTATGCCCGCCCGATGTGTGTTGGCGAGGTGAAGTCCAAAGGGCAGGGCGAATTGGAAAAGGATATTTCCAACCTGAAGGCTGCGATGGCCACGCATGGCGTTGATCGTGGTTTCATGAATGCTGCATCTCCAGGTGTGATTTCGTTGTTTTTGCAGAACGACTATTACAAAACCCGCGAGGCGTATTTAGCCGCTTTGGCTGATGCGATGAAGGCAGAGTACGAGACGATTGTGGCCTCTGGTTTGGACTTGCAGTTGGATTGCCCTGATTTGGCGTTGTCCCGTCATATGCTTTTCAACGATCTGTCGGATGATGAATTTATCAAGATCGCGGCCAGCCATGTTGACGCGTTGAACCATGCCTTGTCGGATATTCCTGCTGAAAAGGTCCGCGTGCATATTTGCTGGGGCAATTATGAGGGCCCGCATGTCTGCGACATTTCGATGGATAAGATGTTTAGCACGTTGATGTCGACCAAGGCCCAGTCGGTGTTGTTTGAAACATCCAACCCGCGTCACGGCCATGAATGGGCTGTGTTTCGCGACCGTAAGGCTGAGATCCCTGACAATAAGGTGCTGGTGCCGGGTGTTGTTGATACCACCACCAACTTTGTTGAGCATCCAGATTTGGTCGCACAGCGGATTGATCGGTTTACCAATATTGTTGGGCGCGAGCGTGTGATTGCTGGCTCTGACTGTGGGTTTGGCACGTTTGCAGGGTACGGTGCTGTTGATCCTGAAATCGCATATGCCAAGCTGGGTGCATTGTCTGAGGGGGCTGCCCGCGCCAAGTAGGGTTTGAACCCGCGCCGGTTCGGTCCATATGGTGGGGTGACGCGAACCGGAGGATTTGATGCTGAGCCCTGTCACCCCAGAATTTGAAGCGCAGCTGCGTGGGCTTTTGCCTGCCGCAGCGTTCAAAGATTCCACGCCATATGTGACAGAGCCGCGCGGCCGGTGGCAGGGGCAGGGGTTTGTTGTGGCGCCTAGCAGTACTGCTGAGGTCGCGATTGTGGTAAAGGCCTGTGCCGAGGCCCGTGTTGGACTCGTTCCTTATAGTGGTGGCACTGGGTTGGTTGGCGGTCAGGTGATGCCGGATGGCCCTGCGCCTGTTGTTCTGACCTTAGATCGTATGACCCGTATTCGTTATGTGTACCCGTCCGAAAATGTGTTGGTTTGCGATGCGGGTGTGATTTTAGCCGATGTGCAAAAGGCCGCTGATGATGTGGGGCGTCTGTTTGCCCTGTCGCTTGCGTCTGAAGGATCCGCGCGGATTGGCGGGCTGTTGTCGACCAATGCTGGCGGTGTGAATGTACTGCGTTATGGCAACGCGCGCGCCCAGTGTTTGGGCCTTGAAGTTGTCCGCCCAGATGGCACAATTTGGAACGGTCTTAGTCGTTTGCGCAAGGATAACACCGGATATGATTTGCGTGATTTGATGATTGGTGCCGAGGGTACGCTGGGGATTATCACGGGGGCTGCGTTGCGCCTTGTTCCGCGTCCAGTGGCAACGGGTGCTGCGATTATGTCGGTTGCGTCGCCTGAGGCTGCGTTAGAGTTACTGGCGCTTGCGGGCGATATTTTGGGTGATGGATTAAGTGCGTTTGAGTTGATCCACCGTCAGGGGTTTGATTTCTTGGCCGAAGTGGGGCCGGATATTAAAGTGCCGTTTGATACTGTGCCTGATTGGTCGGTGCTGTTTGATGTTGGTTTTTCAGCGGCTGTTAATCCGCATGATGCGCTGGAGGCGTTGTTTGTAGCCGCGCACGATTCCGGATTGGTCGATGATGGTGTGATTGCCCAGTCGGATGCGCAACGCAGCGCGCTTTGGTATATCCGTGAAAGCATTCCTGAGGCGAACCGCCGGATCGGGTCAATCAGCAGTCATGATATTTCTGTTCCGCTGAGTTTGATACCAGAGTTTATTAAGCAGGGCCGCGCTGGGCTTGCGGATATTGGTGAATTTCGGATCAATTGTTTTGGCCATATGGGCGACGGGAACCTCCATTATAATGTGTTTCCCAAGGAAGGCTCGTCGCGCGACGATCATCTGGATTTGCGCGATCCGGTGAAGACGTTTGTGCATGATTTGGCCCATAGCATGGGTGGGTCTGTCAGTGCCGAGCATGGCATTGGCCGGCTTAAGGTTGCTGACTTGGCGCGTTACGGCGACCCCGCAAAACTGGCGATGATGCAAGCGATTAAATCGGCGCTGGATCCTGCGGGCATTATGAATCCCGGTGCCGTGATCCCGTCTGCTGATTAATCCCCGTCGAACGCACATAGCACATGCACGTCGATTCCCATTGCCTCTAGTCGTTTGCGTCCGCCCAAGTCTGGCAGGTCGATGATAAATCCGCAGCCCGCCACGATTGCGCCCATACGTTCGATCAATTTGATCCCAGCCTCGGCAGTGCCGCCAGTTGCGAGCAGGTCGTCAATCAGCAGGACTTTTTCGCCAGCTTGTAGTGCGTCGTCGTGTACTTCCATCACCGCCTCGCCGTATTCGAGCGTATAGGCCTGTTCAATGGTTTTGCCGGGCAGTTTGCCTTTTTTGCGGATCGGGATGAACCCCTTGCCAAGTTGGTGCGCAATGGCACCGCCAAGGATAAAGCCGCGCGCCTCGAGCCCGACGACTTTGTCGATGTCTTGTCCCGCAAAGGGGGCCAGTAGTTGGTCAATCGCGATCCGAAATCCGCGCGCGTCGGAGAAAAGCGTGGTCACGTCGCGGAACATGATGCCCTCGTGCGGAAAGTCTGGGATCGTGCGGATGTAGTCTTGGACGGTTTTCATGGGATTGGCTTTCATAGGACCCGTCCGGCGACGGCGTCGAGTTTGGCTAAGAGCGCAGGGTCGCGTTTATCGGGGGCGGTCATGATGGCGTGGGTCAGGGCGGTGTCGCAACCCGCGTCGCAGGTGGTTTTGGTGGCAGATAGGTCTGTGCAAAGTGCCATGACCAGATCGCGGGCCTTGGTCCCGTTGCCTTGCAGGGTTCTGATCACGTCCGATACGTCGACCGCCCCGTGATCGGGGTGCCAGCTGTCAAAATCGGTGATCATCGCGATGGATGCGTAATGCAGTTCGGCCTCGCGGGCGAGTTTTGCCTCTGGCATGTTGGTCATGCCGATCACATCGCAGCCCCATGCGCGGTACATGTGGCTTTCGGCCATGGATGAAAATTGCGGCCCTTCCATCGCCAGATAGGTGCCGCCGTTATGCATCGTGACGCCTGCGGTTTGTCCGGCTTTTAGGCAGGCAGCTGAGAGGGCCGTGCAGGTTGGATGTGCCACGCTGACATGCGCGACGCAGCCAGCGCCAAAGAATGATTTTTCGCGCGCGAATGTCCGGTCGATAAACTGATCAACGATTACAAAGTCGCCCGGTTCGAGATTTTCACGGAACGATCCGCAGGCCGATATACTGACAACATTGGTGACGCCCAAGCGTTTGAGCGTGTCAATGTTGGCGCGGTAGGGCACAGTTGTTGGGCTATGCACGTGCCCGCGTCCGTGGCGTGGCAGAAACGCGATGTGCAGCCCGTTCAGTGTGCCCGTTAGAATAGCGTCAGACGGCGTGCCCCAAGGGCTGTTGACCGTGGTCCATTTACCATTCTTCAATCCAGGGATGTCATACAGCCCTGAGCCACCGATAATGCCAAGATATGTTGTCATGCGCGAAGCCTTTGGGTTGTGTTCCGTTCGTGGGTTTCAATGTGATGCAAGTCCTGCAGTTGCGCAACGGCGTTTGCGGGGGTGACAATTGCGGCTTGCCTTGGTAGGGGCGGCAATTGATTGAACACAGACGCAGGATACCCGTTATGGCACAGGCACTTTTGGTACGATTTGCAGACAGTATGTCGTTGCGCGACCCCGATGCGCCATTGACCCCCGGCCGTATCCGGATTGAGATTTTGTCGGGCCTGACAGTCGCCTTGGCCTTGGTTCCAGAGGCAGTCGCATTTGCGTTTGTCGCAGGTGTGAACCCGCTTGTTGGTTTGTATGCCGCGTTCATCGTTGGTTTGATCACTGCGTTGATCGGTGGACGTCCGGGCATGATTTCGGGTGCGACGGGTGCCTTGGCAGTTGTCATGGTGTCCTTGGTCGCCCAGCACGGTGTTGAATATCTGTTTGCCACCGTTGTTCTGATGGGGCTGATCCAGATTTTTGTTGGCATCATGCGCTGGGGCAAGTTCATTCGCCTTGTGCCGCATCCTGTGATGCTTGGCTTTGTGAACGGCCTCGCGATTGTTATTTTCCTTGCGCAATTGGGTCAATTCCAAGTGCCTGGCTCTGCTGAGGCCGCTGGCCACGGCATGGCGAGCGGTGAATGGTTGTCTGGTTTGCCGATGGCGCTGATGTTGGCGCTTGTGGGTGTCACCATGGCGATCATTTGGATTATGCCTAAGATCACAACGGTCATTCCTGCACCATTGGCTGGGATCGGGATCGTTGCGGCGGTCGTGATTGGCTTTGGTCTGGACGTGCCACGGGTTGGCGATTTGGCTTCTATTTCTGGCGGTTTGCCGCAGTTCCACGTTCCGTTTGGTGATGGGCTTGGAATCTACGGAACTTCGCTCGCGCCGTTCAATCTTGAAACACTTTGGATCATCCTTCCGTTCGCGCTGATCCTGTCTGCCATTGGCCTGATCGAAAGCCTTCTGACACTGAACCTTGTGGGTGAAATGACCAACAAGCGTGGCGGTGCGTCACAGGAATGTATCGCACAAGGCGTGTCCAACACAGTCACAGGTTTCTTTGGTGGTATGGGCGGTTGTGCGATGATTGGCCAGTCGATGATCAACGTGAAATCAGGTGGCCGGACCCGTTTGGCAGGCATTGCAGCCGCGTTGTTCTTGCTGGTGTTTATCCTGTTTGCATCTGGTTTGATTGAACAAATCCCACTGGCCGCATTGGTTGGTGTGATGTTCATGGTTGTGATCGGAACGTTTGCTTGGAACTCTCTTACGATTTTCCGTAAAGTCCCAATGATGGACGGGTTTGTGATTGTTTTGGTCACAATCGTCACCGTGATGACTGACCTTGCCACAGCCGTGGTTGTCGGTGTGATCGTATCCGCGCTTGCGTATTCATGGAACAACGCCAAGCGAATTTACGCCAGTACTGAAATCACTGCTGACGGTACCAAAGTCTATAAGATCAACGGCCCGCTGTTCTTTGGTTCCGCTGAAGGATTTTCCGAGCTGTTTCAGATCAACGATGACCCGTCACTGGTCATTATCGATTTTGAAGGCAGTCGCGTTGTTGACCAATCTGCATTGCAGGCAATTGAGGCAGTTGCTGGCAAATACGAGGATGCAGGCAAGCGCATTCAGCTCCGTCACCTGACACATGAATGCCACGAGCTGCTGTCAAAAGCAGGCCACTTGGTTGTCGATAGCGATGATGATCCCGACTATGAGTTGGCTGTCGATTACGGTGTTAAAACCGGTATCCTTGGTGGCCACTAACCCTGCGATTAATCGCCCGGTCGCGTGAGGCTGAATGTCTCGCGCACTGTGGCGTAATCACGGTAGCCAAGCCGCGCCATTGGGCTGAATTGTTTGACGTCAAACATGCCGTCGACCATGCAGTAATCGCGCATGTGTACGCCTGTGACCTCGCCGAAGACCGCGAAGTTTGCCGCACCGGGAAGTTGCACGATCTGGGTCAGCTTGCATTCCAACGTGGCAGGGCTTGCGGCGACGCGCGCGCAATTGATCGTGTCACAGCCCACTTTTTCCAAATCGGCCAACGCGAATTCGTCGGTGTCTTTGCCCCAAGGCCCCGATGTCGTATTCATCGCGTCGCGTAGCGCGAAGCTAACGATGTTGACGGCAAAAACACCGGTGTCGCGGATGTTTGCAACGCTGTCTTTGGTGTCACCACGGTCCGGTTTAGCGGATGTGGATGCAAACATCACCTGCGGCGGATCGTAGGCGACAGCGTTGAAAAACGAATAGGGCGCCAAGTTATCGGACCCATCTGCGCCGCGCGTGGCGATCCACCCAATGGGGCGGGGGGTGACAATAGCATTAAACGGGTTGTGCGGCAGCCCGTGTCCGTTTTTTGGTTCATAAAACATCGCTTGCACCTATCCAACTGTTCCCTGCTTAGGTAGCTTTGCGAAAAGGCTTTGACCAGAGGGCAGATGCAGACAGAGGCGATCACATTGACCCCCGAGGTCCCTGATGACCGGTGGCAGGTCGAGGCGTTGTATGACCTGTGCTTTGCGCCTGGTCGATCGGCGCTGTCGTCGTATCGTCTGCGCGATGGTGTGGACCCGATTGCGCCGCTGTGCCTGACTGCGCGCGATGGGGCGGGCATTCTGGCGGGGGCGATCCGGCATTGGCCGGTGTGTGTTGCAGGGCATGCGGTCGCCTTGTTAGGACCGGTCGCTGTGCATCCGACGCGCCAAGGCGAAGGCTTGGCAAGGTTGCTGGTGCATCGCACATTAGAGATCGCTGGCCAACAGGGCTGGGACCGCGTGATGCTGGTGGGCGATGCGCCGTATTATGGCAAGTTTGGATTTACGTTGTTGCCCGATGTTCAGATGCCACCGCCGACGAACCCCGCCCGCGTGTTGGGGATCGCCGTGCAAAGCGGTGCTTGGCGCGGCGTGACGGGTGTGGTGACGGCGTGGCCCGATTGAAAATCGCCCCACGCCCCCTTATCTGTTTGAGATGACCCAAGATATTATTTTGACCAACGCCATAGACGACGATGCAGCGGTTGCGATCGCCGCACTTGTTTTACGTCAACGCCGCGCGAATGGCGTTTTGATGAAAGCGATCAACTTTGTCGGCGGGCAGGTTGAAGATGGGCTAAAGATGTTACCTGCTGGTGCGCGCGCCCAGATTGATGTGGCTGCGCGCCGCGCATTAGAGGCCAGCTATGATGCCGCCAGCCGGAGCCGTTCGACATATGCGGGGTCTGACGCCATGCAAAAGGCGCTTGGTGCTGTGTCTGGCGCTCTTGGTGGGCTTGGTGGATTGCCCACGGCCTTGGCCGAATTACCGATTGCGACGACCCTGATTTTTCGCGCCGTGCAAGGGGTTGCGTCCCAATACGGCGAAGACCCAACCAGTGCCGAGACGCGCTTGGAATGCTTGGCGGTTTTCGGATCAGGCGGACCTGGAGCTTCGGATGACGGCGTTGATACATCGTTCTTTGGTGCGCGCATTGGTCTGACGGGGGCTGCTGTGCACGGGTTGCTCGGCAAGGTAGCCCCGCGGTTTGCCACGGTGCTGACCCAAAAGCTGGCGTCGCAAGCGGTGCCAATTTTGGGCGCTGCTGCAGGTGCCGGCACCAACTACGCGTTCACCGATTATTACGTGCAGATGGCCCATGTGCATTTCGGCCTGCGCAAACTGACCCGCGAACATGGTGAAAGCCCCGTATTGGACGAATTCCACCGTTTGTTGGTTGTCCGCGATGTGCCGGTCAAGCGCGCTTAGATCTGATAAACAAGCCAGTCGGCCACGGCGCGGCGCACCGATTGGTCGCCCGCTGCGATTGATGCGTCGACGATGCCGCGCACTTCGCCCAAATCAACCCGCCGCAGCAGGTGTTTGACCGGACCGATGGATGCAGGTCGCATGGATAGCGACCGGAACCCGATGGCCGCCAAAACCAATGCCTCTACTGGTCGTCCCGCATCTTCGCCGCAAAACGAAAGCGGTGTTTCGTGGGTATTGCAGCGGCCCACGATGTTGCTCAAGAACTGTAAGAACGCAGGGTTCAGCGTGTCATACCGTTTGCGCACCCGTTCGTTTTCACGGTCGGCCGCAAAGAAGAACTGCTTAAGGTCGTTGCCCCCTACGGACACGAAATCCACCTCTTTGAAGAACGCATCAGGCGCATAACCCAGCGACGGGGTTTCCAACATCGCGCCGACCTTTAGGTCAGATGGCAGCGGGTGGCCCAGCTTGCGTTCGCGATCCATGGCTTTGTCCATCTCGGCCTTAGCGGCCCGAAATTCGTCGTATTGCGCTATGAACGGGAACATAACCGACAAAGGCCCGCTGTTTGCCGCGCGGATCAGCGCTTGCAGCTGCATCCGCAACACGCCCGGTTTATCGAGTCCCACGCGGATTGCCCGCCAGCCCATCGCGGGGTTGGGTTCATCGTTGGGTTTCATGTAGGACAGCACTTTGTCCGACCCGATATCAAGTGTTCGAAACGCGACGCGCTGGCCTTTTGCCGCCGTAAGGACGCGGGAATAAAGCGCGGATAGCTCGGCCCGTCGTGGCATTTGGTTGCGTACCAGAAACTGTAGTTCGGTCCGAAATAGGCCAACACCTTCGGCGCCAGACCCTTCGAGGGATGGCAAATCAGCGATTAGGCCCGCGTTCATTTGCAACGACAGCTTCACCCCGTCTTTGGTCTGCGCAGGCTGGTCGCGGATCGACGTGTACCGTTCTTGCGCCCGTGTCAGCATCGCGATTTTATCGCGGAATGCGCCTTGCACGGTGTCATCGGGGCGCAAATGCGCGATACCCTGTTCGCCGTCGACAAGAATGGTGTCGCCGTTCAACGCCTCGCGGGTGATCCCTTTGGCGTTTATCACCAGCGGGATCGCCCACGCACGCGCCACGATGGTCGCGTGGCTGCCAACAGAGCCGTCTTCAAGCACGATGCCCTTGAGCGCCTTGCCGTATTCGAGCAGTTCACCGGGTCCAATGTTGCGCGCCACGAGGATCGGATTTTCGGGCATGTCGGCCGCACCTGACCCTTGCCCCGTCAGGATACGCAACAGTCGGTTGGACAGATCGTCGAGGTCGGCCATCCGTTCGCGCATATACGCGTCGCTGGATTGTGACAGGCGCGCACGGAACAATGATTGTTCCTTTTCCACAGCGGCCTCGGCGGACAGTCCGTTTTCGACGTCGGCTTCCATGCGCGCCAGCCATGACTTTGAGTTGGCGAACATGCGGTAGGCTTCGAACACTTTCTTTTGTTCGGTGTCGGTGTTTTTATTGTCTGATAGCAAATCATCAAGGCTGACACGCAGCGTATCAACCGCATCGCGCAGGCGCTGTAGTTCGACGTCTGGATCGTCGGAAATCGGGTTGGTTACGACCACGCGGGGTTCGTGCAGGAACACTTGGCCCTCGGATGCGCCTTCTTGGGCGATAGACCCTTTGAACATCACAGGTTGCGTGTGCCGCGCGGACAGGGCCGCCCCTTCGCCAACAAACGCGCCAAGCTCGGTCATTTCGGCCAGCACCATGGCCACGACTTCGAGGGCATAGACTTCGTCAGGGGAAAATTCGCGGGCTGCTTTTGATTGTACGACCAACACGCCAAGCGCGTCGCCGAGCCGTTGCACGGGTACGCCGCAGAACGATGAATACCGTTCCTCGCCAGTTTCGGGCATGTAGCGAAACCCTTTGGCGCTGGGTGCGTCGGCTGTGTTCACGACCCGTTTGGTGCGCGCGGTGCGGCCAACCAGACCTTCGCCAAGTTTCATGCGTGTTTGGTGGACGGCCTCGGCTTGCAGGCCTTCTGTCGCGCAAAGTTCAAGGGTGTCTTCGTCACGGAACAGATAGATTGAACAGACTTCGGTGCGCATCGACGACGCAATGACGTTGACGACTTTGTCGAGCCGATCTTGGCCTTCGCTGCTTGTCGCGAGCGCCTTGCGCAGGCGTCCGAGCAGTTTGCGGCTTTCTGTTTCAATCCGTTCAGGCATTTTTGCCCTCCTATTCTCTTCTTACGTGTGTGAAGGGGGTAGGGGAAGCCGCCTAACCGACAGAAAGAACGATTTTACCGATCGTTTTCTTAGCCATGAACGATGTTTGGGCGACGTGGATGTCGCGAAGTGCGTAAGTTTCTGCAATTAAAGGCCGAATTTCACCGCGTTCAATGTAGCTGATGATGTCTGGTAAAATGTGGTCGGGTTGGGTGGTGGACCCAAGCAGAGAAAGATCTTTAAGGTACAATGTCCGTACATCTAGCGTCACCATTGGCCCCGCGATTGCTCCAGATGCCACGTAACGGCCCATCGGCTTGAGTGCGTCAAGCAAGTCCGGCCAGCGCGGTCCTGCGACCAGATCAAGCACGACATCGAACTGGTTTTCTGGCAGTGGGTCGTCGCGGTTTAGGGTGTGGTCCGCGCCGACATCGTGTAATGCGTCTGCTTTGTCGGATTGTGTGATCGCCCAAACAGTTGCGCCACGCCGTTTTGCCAGTTGGATCGCGGCCGAACCGACACCGCCAGATGCCCCTGTGATCAGCAGGTTTTCAGCACCCACGTTTGCGCGCACCAGCATCCCTTCGGCGGTGGTGTAGGCACAGGGGATCGAGGCCAACTCAATATCAGTCCAGTCGGAGTTCACAGGGATGGCGTCGATCGCCCGCGCGCTCATGAATTGCGCAAACGCGCCCCGCACTTCGGACCCTTGTGTGATCAGGCAGCTGCTGCCATCGGCTTGGATGTGGTTTTGCATAGTGCGTGTCAGGACGCGGCTGCCAAGACGTGCTTGGTCGATGTTTGTGCCCATAGCCACAATCACGCCGCAGCAATCGGCCCCTTGAACGTGTGGAAACTGCAAGGCCTCGCCGTTCCATGTGCCGTCTTCGTCCGCGCCAAGCGCCGCGTTATCCGTTGTCGCCCCAGTGACGGATTTGGCGTACCACCCTGTGCGCGTGTTGATGTCGGTGTTGTTGACCCCTGCGGCAGCAACACGGATCAACACGTCATCTGGCCCGACATCCGGCATTGGCAGATCGTCACGCCATTCAAGGAAGTCCAACCCTCCGTAGCCTGTCAGCGCGATGCCGGACATGGTGGTGGGAAGCGTCATTTTAGGCTGTCTTTTCAAGCTCAAACGTGTCGTGCAGGGCTTGCACAGCTAGTTCCATGTATTTGCGGTCGATCAGCACCGAGACTTTGATCTCGGATGTTGTGATGATTTTAATGTTCACGCCTTCGTCGCGCAGGGTGGCGAACATTTTGGCGGCGACACCAGCGTGGCTGCGCATTCCGATGCCCACGATGGATACTTTGGCGACACCTTCATCAGCGACCAGATCGTGGTAGTTGATATGGTCGGCTGCTTTGGCCGCTTCCATTGCGGCTTGCGCGCGCGGAACCTGATCGACGGGGCAAGAGAACGTCATGTCGGTGCGCCCGTCCTCGGATATGTTTTGGACGATCATGTCGACGTTCACGCCTGACTCTGACAAGGGTCCAAAGATGGCTGCCGCGATACCGGGCCTGTCGGCCACGGAGATCAGCGTCATTTTGGCTTCGTCGCGCGAATAGGCCACACCGGCCACTACGTTGGATTCCATGATTTCCTCCTCATCGCAGACGAGCGTTCCCGCAATGTCCGATGGTTCTTCAAATGATGATAGCACGCGCAGGCGCACCTTGTACCGCATGGCAAGTTCGACCGAGCGCGTTTGCAGGACTTTGGCCCCCAAGGACGCCAATTCCAGCATTTCCTCGAATGAGATTTTATCAAGCTTGCGGGCCTTGGAGACGATCCGTGGGTCGGTGGTATAGACCCCGTCGACATCGGTGAAAATATCGCAGCGTTCCGCGTTAAATGCAGCGGCAAAGGCCACAGCTGTGGTGTCGGACCCGCCGCGTCCGAGCGTTGTGATACGGCCTTCAGGGCTGACCCCTTGAAAGCCTGCGACAACGGCCACGCGCATCCCCTCGCCAAATTTGGCGTTGATATTGTCGGTTGGAATTTCCTCAATGCGTGCGGATGAATGCGCAGAGGTGGTTTTCACCGGCACTTGCCAGCCTTGCCAGCTGCGCGCGGGGATATCCATTTGCTGTAACCGCAACGCCATCAGGCCAGCCGTCACGTTTTCACCCGATGACACAACCGCGTCGTATTCGCGTGCGTCATAAAGCGGGGACGTTTCATTGACCCAGCCGACCATTTCGTTGGTTTTGCCCGACATAGCAGAGACGATGACGATCACGTCATAGCCTTTGGCCACTTCAAATGCCACGCGCTTGGCTGCACGTGCGATCCGGTCAAGGTTGGCGACGGATGTACCGCCGAATTTCATTACCAATGTTGGCATGGTTTATCTCGCGTCTGATTGCGGTTTTTTCCTAGTGGGTCGGACCCGCAACCGCAAGGTCATAAGGGGTGATCTTGGCCGGCCCATGTCTCAAAACAGCCAGTTTTGGCCATGGAGAGGTCTGCAATCCGGTCAAACAGCCCAATTGCCGATTCTTCCATGCTGATGTCGGCATTGTCGCCGCCCATATCCGTGCGTACCCATCCGGGGTGGTAGATACCCACTGCGATGCCTTCGGGGGACAGGTCTGTGGCGAGGTTGCGGCCTAGATTAAGCGCTGCCGCCTTGGATGCGCGGTAGGCATAATTGCCGCCTGTGGCCAAGGTATTTGATCCCATCTGACTTGATATGATTGCAATCTTGCCGTTCGCTGCGCGCACATTGGGCAGCAAGGTGCGGATCGTTTCAAACACGCCTGTCACGTTGGCCGCGAAGGTGTCGGCGAATGTGGATGCTGTATACGGACCATCCAAACCCCAGCCTTTATCTTGCAGCACCCCTGCGTTGCAGATGAGGTTTTGGATCGGCATTCCTTGCAGAGTGTTTGCCAATGCCAAATGGGATTCCGCATCTGTCACATCCAAATTATATAGATCATCGGACCCCCGCGACGTCCCAACTGCTTTAAGTCCAGTGCTGCGGTATTTTGCGAGTAGGGCCGCACCGACCCCACGATTGGCACCTGTGATTAGCGTCGTCATCAGTTCACTTTCTTTGTTGGTATAAAGGGCAGGGGGACCACTGGTATGCCGTCTTCGACCAGTTTGCGCGCCTCTGCGAGGTTAGCCTCGCCATAAATTGGTTTGTCGGGGATAATGCCATCATGCATATCGCGCGCTTGGGTCGCGAATGACCCGCCGACGTATTCTGAATTGGTTTCTACCTCGTGGCGCAGTTTCTCGAGCGGGGTCGGGGGCGCTGTGATGCCACCCTTTTTACCGACCGCTGGTGCCATCAAGGTTTTGCTAATTGTTGTTGATCCGCAGGACGTGCATGCCACCATGCCAACAGACATCAGCTTGTCGCAGGCGTCATTTGACGCAAACCAGCTTTCAAAGCTGTGGTTTTGGTCGCAGGTGAGGGTGAACCGGATCATAGCGTTAAAGGTAGATCATTGTGCGCGCGGTGCAACATCCAAACGCGCCGGATCAAAGCTTGCGACGATGTGTTTCAATCCTGGCTCTTGCAGTTTTGCCGCTGCTTTTTTCAGGCTGACCCAGCGCCGCTTGCGTTGCTTTTTTTCCGGCCATTTTTTGGCGACGTCGGTGGCATGAATGGCGTAGACGACGACCAAAACGGGGGCGATCCCGTCGTCGATTGGTTTATCATAGACGTAGGTTCCGACCGCATCTGGGAACACCTGCCCTGTGATGCCTGCCTCTTCAAAGGCTTCAATCGCGGCCCCGTCATGGGCGGTTTGTTTGTGCGTTGGCCAGCCGCGCGGTAAAATCCACCGCCCTGTGTTGCGTGTTGTTACGATGCAGACCTGCAGCCTGTCGCCCTTAAACCGATAGCAAAGTGCCGCGAATTGTGCCCGCACATCGGTCTTGCCTGCGCTACGCAGTTTTAGGGGCACTGGTTTTTTCGGCATTTTGGGCATGGTGTTCGACTTATGGCGGAATCCAACGCATTGGTTCCACACCCACGCTATACATGCCACCCCTCGATTGTGGATTCAGATGGCTTGAATATGCGTCGCTGGGCCGCGATAGTCCGGTCATGAGATTTATCCTGTCCCTTTGCGCATCCTTGATTGGCGCCCCTGTGCTCGCTGATACGGTTGTTGTGTTTGCCGCCGCCAGCCTGAAAGAGCCGATTGATGCTCTGGCTGCTGAGTTGGGCGGTGTGGTCGTGTCTTATGGTGGCAGCGGCGCGTTGGCCCGACAGGTTTTGCACGGTGCGCCTGCGGATGTCGTGCTGTTGGCCAATGACGTGTGGATGCAAGAATTGCGGGCTGCTGGTTTCGTGTCGAATGTTGCCGATTTTGCGTCGAACAGTTTGGTTGTTATTGGGCCTGCTGGGGCGGCGGATGTTGCGATTTCAGACTTGTCGCAGGTGTTGGGCACCGATAAATTGGCGATAGGTTTCACGCGGGCCGTGCCTGCTGGAATTTACGGGCAGGCCGCATTGGTAAGCCTATCAGTGTGGGACGATGTCGTGGCAAATGTGGTCGAAGTCGACAATGTGCGCGCGGTTTTGGCCTTGGTTGCAAGAGGCGAGGTGGCGTTTGGGATCACCTATGCCACGGACGCTGCTGTATCAGATGCGGTGCGCGTGGTCGCCAAATTTGACGCTGATTTGCATCCGCCGATCCGTTACACGGGCGCTTTGGTAAATGGCCGGACAGATGCGATGGCGTTTTGGTCCGCATTGCAAGGTGTACAAGGTCAGACGGTGTTGTCGGATGCCGGATTTTTGCAAAGCGTTGCGCCATGATCTGGGCGCCGGTCATATTGTCGTTGCAGGTGTCCGCGCTGGCCACGATTTGCACGCTACCCATTGCAGTCTGGGTGGCGTTTATATTGGCCCGCAAACGGTTTTGGGGACATGGATTGCTAAACGGTCTGGTGCATCTGCCGCTTGTTTTGCCGCCCGTTGTGACAGGGTATTTACTGCTAGTTGTCTTTGGTCGGCAAGGTGCAGTCGGGAGCCTGTTGTATGATCTGCTGGGCGTCACACTTGCGTTTCGCTGGACCGGAGCTGCACTTGCGGCGGGCATCATGGGGTTCCCGTTGATGGTGCGCGCTATTAGGTTGGGGTTCGAGGCGGTCGATACCGGATTAGAGGACGCAGCCCGCACGTTGGGGGCCACAAATGCAGGCGTTTTCATGCGCGTGACCCTACCGTTAATTGCGCCTGCCGTTATTGCGGGGGCGGTGTTGGGCTTTGCCAAAGCGCTGGGCGAATTTGGCGCGACGATCACATTTGTGGCGGCGATTCCAGGTCAAACCGAGACCATTCCATCGGCGATTTATGCGGCATTGCAAGTGCCGGGCCAAGAGGGCGCAGTGGTCTGGTTGGTGGGTGTGTCCATCGTTTTGGCCATGGGCGCAGTGATCGCGTCTGAGTGGCTTGCCCGCCGGATGGTGACCCGATGATTAACGTAAATGTGCAAAAGAAACTTGGTAACTTCACTCTTGATGTGGCGTTCAACGCGCCGCGCGGTGTGACGGCGATCTTTGGGCGATCGGGGTCAGGTAAAACCACGCTTATCAACATGATTGCAGGGCTTGTGACGCCTGACGCTGGCCAGATCAACCTGTCGGATCGTATGTTGTTTAATCACCCGCACAGTTTGCCTGCGCGCAGTCGCAAGCTGGGGCTGGTATTTCAAGATGCGCGGTTGTTTCCGCATTTAACGGTGGAGAAAAACCTGACGTTTGGTGGCAGGCATGACCATGACCGTATCGTCGAATTACTTGGGCTTGGGGCGCTTTTGGCGCGCAAACCTGTCGACTTGTCGGGCGGTGAAAAACAGCGGGTGGCATTGGGACGTGCGTTGATGAGCAATCCTGACATGTTGCTGTTGGACGAGCCTTTGGCCGCACTTGATGCACCGCGCAAGGCTGAGATTTTGCCGTATCTTGAACAGCTCCGCGATGATTTTGGCATGCCGATGATCTATGTCAGCCACGCGATGTCCGAGGTTGCAAGGTTGGCAAATTATCTGGTCGTGTTGGACGCTGGAAAGGTTGTCCGTGCGGGTCCGTTGGCGCAGGTATTGTCGCATCCTGCGTCGGTGCCATTGCTGGGCGTGCGCGACGCGGGTGCGGTGATTGCGGCCACGGTTGCGGGCTATGACGCGGATGACCATTTGACGCGTCTGACGTTTGACGGTGGGCAGATTAGTTTGCCGGGGCATGTCGGCCGTTTGGGGCAGGGGGTGCGGGTCCGTATCCCTGCGCAAGACGTGATCTTGGCAAGCAAGATAGCTGCCCAAATATCCGCACGTAACGTTTTGCCCGTGACCATTACCGCGATTGAAGACGGGCGCGGCACAGGGGTGGCGATTGGTCTGATGGCGGGGCAAACGCCACTGCTTGCGCGGATCACCAAGGCCAGTTTGCGCGATATGAAGCTGACTGTTGGCGCAAAAATATTTGCAATCATCAAGGCGACGGCTGTGGCCCCCGAGGATGTAGGCCGCTGATTTAAGCACGTTGGTGGGCTGAAAACAGCATGGGATTTTTGGCGTCGTGGAACGTTTTTTGCAATCCAGTAGACCAGAAGTCCGCAGATTGGATCACTGACGCAAACCTTGCCGCGCACTGCCGCCGCCCAAGGCCATGACCCGCTTTGCTACATCATCTGAAGATGCTAAATTGTGGCTGGCGAGCTTGGAATTGTAGTGCGGTAGATCTCGTCGATGGCGCCCTCGCGTTGGTTGATAAACTCGTGCATGGTGAAACTTGTGGGCCTCCAGATTGGTCAGCCCCTAGCGATCCAACCCAAACGCAGTGGCCCTTTTTACCCCGCGTATTAGGACCCTTATTGCTCTGCGATTGACAGCCAAACTTTAGCGGCACACCAAACGCCAGTTTCGAGCATACTCTTAAGTCTGATTAGCCCAGTAGCTAGTTCAACTTTGTCATATCTCATGTCCGTTTCCACTAAAAAAAGAGAACCAAAAGCACATAGCCTTAATTTTTGACGAATTCAGTTCGGTCAATCGCTCAACCCAATTTACCCTAATGCACGTACGATCATAACCCCTGCCCAAGCAGAAAGCCCAGTCAACGCCCCGCCCCAAATAGTGTCGATAGCGACCTGCTCCATCGACCAGTCGCGTAGCGTGGCATAATTGGTAAATTCATAAGTGCCATATGCCAAAAGACCCAAAGCAATGCCTCCTACGAGCGCAGCTACAGGGTCGCCCGCGCGCAACGCAGGTACCGATACAAACCAAAGAATGCCTGCGACATAGCCCAAATAGAACAACAACGCTGGAACTGCGCGAAACGGATCAGCAAAAAGATGTGCAACGTGGCGATCAAACACTGGTTTTACCAGATATCGCAGGCCAATAAAGTCAACGGCGAAAAAGATGAATGCAGTGGCTAAATAAAGGATCATGATTTTCATAAGGTTTCTTCTTTCATGACAGATAGAATTGTCCGCAACGTCAGTGCTGCGACGCCAAGGGCGGCCAGAGTGATTACAGGCCAATTTGAGGTGGATAGGTTTGCAGCGATCACGCCGATCAGCGCCCATACGATTGCGGCCGGGTAACCCCACTCAAGTGGTCTTTTCGACTGTACGACGAGGGCGACGACCAACACGCTGATAAGGCAAAGAATAGCCGCAGTTTGCGACGTCAAAATTGCATAGCCACCAAGCATTACACCCATTGCCACACCTGATGCAGCCGTTAACCAACCAGCATAAAGCGCAACAGGTCGCACCTGCATCCAAGGCTGGCTGCTGCCCGCCTTTAGCATCGACATCACCGCGGTTGCAGCCATCAAAATGATCATTACGGTTGCCAAAATTGGCGCAGTATTTGCAGCTGCTATCCAGAAACAGCCAATTACGAGACTGACCGTCAACGGCCACCGCATCGCACGCCAATCTTGGTCGTCGGCTGCGCGCAATGTGCCGTAGACTGCACCGGCGATTAGCCAAAGATAGATGACGCCCCAAATAGAAAATGCGTAACCGGACGGTTGCACAGGTGGGTTGACTTGCGGCACCGGAAACTGGTCTGCCGTAAACCCGCCAAACCCTGGGGTCACAAAAGGTGACACCGCAAATGCGATCGTAGAAATGAGCACTAAAATCGCAAGGTTTTTAGGGTGGACGATCAGTGTTGTTAGGATGTTCATTGTGTCAACCTACGTGTCAGAGGGAAGAGCGCCCAATAGGGCAACGCCTGAAGAAGTTTGAGGCTATAGGTCATGCGACGCGGAAAATGCACTTCAAACCTTCGACCAGTAAGCCCTTTTATTATGGCATCGGCTGCAGTTTGCGGCGTCATAATTGCGGGCATCGTAAAATCGTTGCGTTGGGTTAGGCGGGTGTCGACAAAACCCGGGCTAATCAACCGCACATCAATAATTCCGGTAAGCTCGGCACGCATGGTTTCGGCAAGATTGATCACCCCAGCCTTGGTTGCGGAATAGATCTGACCTTGCGGCAAACCGATGTAACCTGCGACAGACCCGCAAAGGGCCAATTGTCCACCCTGGCGCAGCAAAGCGGGCGCAATCTGGGCGATGTGAAAGCTGCCTGTCAGATTGACGTTTATGATTTGCGCCGCCATGTCGCGGTCCAAATCTGCGATTTTGCCAGGATCGTAGATTGCCGCGAGATGTATCACACGATCAATTGGACCAATCTCTGCAATTTTTGCAGCGACTGCGTTTACGCTTTCTCGGTTACCGACGTCCATTGGCCATGCGATGTGATCACTGCCAAGATTTTCAGTCAGTTCCTCAAGGCGCTCTGAGGTTCTTGCAGATAAGATGAGCCGTGCGCCCTGCGACGCCCATTGCTGCGCCAAGGCGGCACCTATCCCTTCGGTGGCACCAATTATCCAAATTGTTTCGCGCTTATGCATGGACAAGCTCCACTTGAACTACATCAGTTTGCCCAACCGCGAAGGACGCCGCACAGGTGCCCAAATAGTAGCGCCAGTTGCGTAAAAAGCTTTCGTCATAACCATACATGCGTATCCGGTCGGCCTGCTGATCGAGGCGCTCGTTCCAAACGCTGCATGTGCGTGCGTAATCTTGGCCAAACGCATGGCTATCTTTGACGACAAGCCCTGCTTGGCGCGCTTGATCGGCGATCACTGCGTTCGAAAGCAACATGCCGCCCGGAAATGTATAGTGGCGAATGTAATCCGAGTTGCGCTGGTACGTATCAAAATGAGCATCCGGCACTGTGATCGCTTGGATCATGGCCGACCCATGCGCGGCCAATCGCGCCTTAAGGGTCGCGAAATACGTCGGCCAATAGTTTTGCCCAACCGCCTCGATCATCTCAATTGAGACGATGCTATCAAACTGTCCCGTGCTTTTGCGGTAGTCTTGTAAACGTATATCGGCGCGCCCATCTAAGCGCGCGTCGGCGTAACCTTTCTGGCTTGGTGAAATTGTCAGCCCCGTTACATGGTGCCCTGCATCGGCAGCACGCTCAGCGAACCCGCCCCAACCGCAGCCGATCTCCAGCACACGTTCAGACTGGTCCAACCGTTGAAGAATACGGTCGTATTTCCGGTTTTGTGCACGGTGAAGGTCGTTGTCACCTGCCGCAAACATCGCAGAGCTGTATGTCATGCCTTCGTCGAGCCAGAGTTGATAAAACTCATTTCCAACATCGTAATGCGCGCGGATGTTGCGCGACGCACCGCGTACTGAATTGGTGCGCATAAACCTGTTCACAAAACGGAACTTGAGGCTATTCCAGAACCCTGCGTAGGCGAATCCATCAAATTTATCCATGTTCAAGAGGGCAACTTCAGATAGGCCTGCGATTGAGGGCGTGTCCCATAGGCCCGCGACATAGGTTTCGCCAAGTCCGATATCGCCTCGCGCAGCGACGGCCGTAACCACTGACCAGTCGTTGATCTTCATTTCCGCAGCTGGGCTCCCTTGACCGAAGTCCAACACTTCGCCCTCAGGTGTGCGTAGCCGCAAACTGCCGATTGTGATCCGCGAACAGGACTCCAGAAAATCATGTTTCACACGCTTTGTTAGGAATAGCATCAAGAGACCTCAGATTTAGGGGGGGTAGGACGGGTACGGTAAACTGCACCCTTCAATTTCAAGCGAACTGCTTGACAGTGGATCAGGGTGACTGTGCGTAACGCACCCAAAGGGTGGCGTATGCTTGCGCGGATAAGCCGCGCGGTGGTCATGGGCATCCGCGCCCCAGACAACGTCGCCACGACGCCCTCAGCCTCATTGCTGAAATGGATCTGGATCGCGATCTGGTCTGCACGAATATCAAAGCCGAACCTGTATTGCGAAGCGACGTCTTGAAATGGCGACACATGCAACATTTTTGGTTTCGTGATCCGGGTTTCTCCAGTGATCGGCGTGAAATTTTTCTGGTGGCAAAGATATGAATGGCGGTCGCCAAATGGCGTTGAAACCTCTGCGATTACCGCGACAAGCCCATCGTCCAACATCGCCAACCAAAAGCTAACAGGATTGAAACCGTAGCCCAAAAAGCGCGGCTGTGTCAACAACAGCAACTTGACACGTGGGTCGCTTAAACCGTGGCTTGCCAAGGCTTCGCGCGCCCAGATCGGTCCTCGTCCCGCCTTCAATGGGCCACCGTGATCGCGGTCGTGAACAGATACAAGGTTAAAGCGGTTGCGCGAAAATAGCTTCGGTGTTGCGCCCTGCGCTTCTGGGTCGATTAAAACAAAATCGACGCCATAGCTGAAACGATTGCGGATTGACCCGCGCCGCGTATGGGTTGTCACACCCGATATATATTCAGGACCATGGGTCATGCGACCTGCCGCTCCATCAGGCGTGCAATACGCACCGCACTGGCAAAGCCGTCTTCATGAAATCCGTGCCGCGTATAGGCCCCAGCAAACCAAGTATTGTTCTGCCCCTGTATTGCCGACAGCTGCCGTTGTGCCGCAATCGCGGCTGTATCAAACACCGGATGGCGAAATGTCTTTTGGTCGTAAATCAGGTGATCTGGCACTGTGGTCGATGGGTTAAGCGACACAAACATCGGATCATCATGTGGAATATTTTGAAGGCGATTCATCCAATAGGTGACACTAATCGCGGGTTCAGCCTGCCTTGTGTCGGTTTTATATACCCAGCTGGACCAAGTGCTGCGCCGTTGCGGCATTTGGCTGATATCGCGGTGTAGAACCATCTGGTTGTCTTGATACCGGATCGCGGACAAGGCTGCATTTTCGGTCGGAGTTGGCCGATCAAGCATGCGCAGGGCTTGATCCGGATGGCAGGCAAAAATCACCTGATCAAACGGCGTTTGTGGTGCGCCGGCGCATTTGACGTGGCTTTGCGTGCCATCGCGTAAAACAGCTTGCACTGGTGTGGCGGTGTGGATCGCAACACCGCGCCCACGCAGATGATGCTCTAACCGGCGGACATATTCAATGCTACCGCCGTCAACCGTCCACCATTGATGTTGGCCTGATGTGCTTAGCAATGCGTGGTTGCGGAAAAACTGTAACAACGCGCCCGCTGGAAAATCACGGATATCGGCAAGCGGCGTTGACCAGATCGCCCCACAAAGTGGCATCAGGTAATAGCGCTGGAACCAATCACCCAGCTTCAGGTCATCCATCAGCTCGCCAATCGTGGTGTCGTCCCCGACAACGACATCCTTCGCTTTGTCATTAAAGCGCAAAATATCGCGGATCATGCGCGCAAATCCTGGCCGCAACAGGTTGCTTGGTTGGGCCGCAAGCGCGCGTAAACTGCGCAGTCCATATTCAATTTCGCCGTCATTGACTGAGATACCAAAGCTCATGTCGCTTTTTGCGACAGGCACATCGAGATCCTGAAACATCCGCGTTAAATGTGGATAGTTTGCATAGTTGAATACGATAAATCCGGTATCAACGGGCTGTGTGCCATGCTTTCCGGCCATTATGGTGCGCGCATGCCCACCAAGCGTCGGGGCGGCCTCAAACAGCGACACAGTGTGGTGCGGCGCCAAAAGATAGGCTGCGGCAAGGCCGGAAATACCGCCGCCGATTACAGCAATGCGCTGTGGTACAATGGGCTGAGCATCAAGGGACATCGTATCTCCGATTGTTGTTTTGTATGTTTACGTCACTAAATAATATTTAGATCAAAGATGATCTGACTTTTATCTACACACGTAAAGGACATATGTTACTCACATGCCACGATATCGACCACGCTGACTGGCGCCCTACTTTTGGGGCGCGAAAGGACATGAACGAAGTGACGCAACCGCCGACCCAAATCTCACCACAAACAACGTGGATGCTGGCAGTGCGTGACCGTCGTGACCGCGCGGCCTTTTCTGCGTTGTTCGATCATTTCGCGCCGCGCCTAAAGGGGTTTGTGATGCGGTCGGGTGCAGGCTCTGCGCAGGCAGAAGAAATCGTGCAAGATGTCATGCTGACCGTCTGGCGGAAGGCTGAACAGTTTGATCCTGCCCGCGCACAAGTGTCCGCATGGATATACAGAATCGCGCGCAATCGCCAAATTGATGTGATCCGCAAAGAGGGTCGACCGTTGCCTGACGAACTTGGCGAAGACCCGAGCACTGAACCTGATGCCAGCCAAATCCTCGCAGTTGAGCAAGAGATCAGTAAATTAAAACAAGCGCTAGAGCGGCTCAAACCCGATCAGCGCGAGATTATAAAGCAGGCCTATCTAGGAGAACTGACCCAGCAGGAGATCAGCGCTCAGACAGGTCTACCCCTTGGAACAATAAAGTCGCGCATCCGGCTCGGTCTGGAACGTTTGCGCCACGAGATGAAGGATTTGCGATAACATGACCGCGATCAACCACCATACCTCAGAAGCTTTGCTGATGGCTTACGCTGTTGGAAGCCTGCCACATTCCTTTTCCGTGGTTGTGGCCGCACATATTTCGCTGTGCCTTGAGTGCCGCGCTGCCTTTGAGGCGCATCAGGCTGCAGGAGGCGTGATCCTAGAAACAGGCGGCACAGAAGCGCTTTCTGAGGACTTAAAATCTGATGTCCTCGACTTGCTCGATGCGCCGATCAAGCCGACGCCACTCCATGCGCGGTCGGGCATTTATCCCGGTCCGGTAATGGCTGCGCTGAAAGGCAAGTCACCTAAATGGAAGTCGCTTGGCATGGGCGTGCGCCAAACTATCTTGTCGTCAGGGCGCGAAGGCTCGGTACGGCTGCTCCATATCCCTCCCGGCCAAGCGGTGCCAGATCATAGCCACAATGGGCTTGAATTAACGCTAGTGCTGCAAGGGAGCTTTAGTGACGACACAGGCCGGTTTGGCGTCGGTGATCTGGAAATTGCTGATCAAGCATTGGAACACACGCCAATTGCCGACGCGGGTTTGCCTTGCATCTGTCTTGCTGCAACGGACGCGCCTTTGCGGTTTAATTCTTTTCTTCCACGCCTGCTGCAGCCGCTGCTCCGCATCTGATGCCGGTAACCCCACCCACGTTCCTGTGATGGCGTGAACCAACCTGCGCGCTCTTTATCAACTCAGGTAAATTCAGCCGAAAATATAGTAATCGGCATACTATCGCAAATTGAATAGTCGCTTTAGGTTAACTTGCTTTTTAGCAGGTCACAGGATTTCAGCAGAATTGGATATCCGACCATCGAGAAAGCGGTGTGGATTTGCTTAAGAGCGCGCAGCGTCTGTTGGTGGATATTACTGGTCTCGATACTCTCGGCCAACCCGTCGCGTAGACGACCAATATGATTTCGCTGTAACTTCTGTTCGACTTTGTGGATCTTTTCTTTGGCGGCGACAAGCTCACAGGCTTCGGCCAGATTTTGATTCATCATAACATTCAGGGCCAGTTGAACATTGCTTTGCACACGGTCCGAAAAGTCACCGATTTCTTCACAACATTTAGGGGAAACTGTAATTTTTGCGCGTCGAGCCGCTTGGCCAGCTCCAACATGACCCGAGCAATGGCATCAGATGCGGAATCAAGGCTGGAGGAAATCGACGCAAGTTCCATCTACCGACGACCAAGACCCTCGTCCAGACCCGTCCGCCCCAACTGCGCTAAGTAGAGCTTTACATCAAGGTGCATCGTCTTAATCGCGGATCGTTTTCGCAGTGACACCATTCCAAGTGTCATAAAGCGGTTCGACTGACATCAGCATATGTTCGATTTTTTGCCCCATCCCCAGCAATTCACGCGCCGCACAATCCAAGGCAGGTTGCGGTCGTTCCAAAGCGTTTGGATCTAGGGTAGGGACCGTCAAAAGCGCCTTATCCTCTTTGGCCTTATCCGGCATCAGGCGCGTTAATACAGCGGTCAGCACCCCGACAAACGGCAATGCAATGGCGGCCAGAACCAGATTGAAAACCAGATGCGCTTTGATGGATTGTCGCGCAGGGGTCGACCCCAGACGCGCCAGCAGATCGGGTAACGCAACAATAAGCAAGGTCGCCAGAATGGCACCACCACCGCGCAAAACAAGGTTAGCGACAACCATCCGGCGCGATGACAACGGTGCGGACAACGTCAACACATAGGCAATGAACGCCCCACCCAGATTTGCACCAAGGATCATTGCTACAGCTGCTTGAACTGGCAGCACGGCTTGTGCTGCCAATGTGACAAACAACAAAACGGCTGCGACACTTGAATGCACAACCCAAGCAAAACCGGCACCCAAAACGAACGCCTTCACCAGATTCCGCCCAAGGTATGCCATGGTGATCCGCGTGCTGGGATTGGCCACCAATGGCCCCGTCGCGGCAAGGATCATATCCAATAACACAAAAATAAGTGCAAGCCCGATAAGGATACGGCCAATTTGGCGGGTATTGGCGCTGTCACGCATGAAAATAACGACACCAATTAAAAGCAAAAGTGGGATCAAGATTGGTTGGCGCACCATCAAAAGCTGCGTGAAAATTGCCGAGCCGACGTCTGCCCCTAACAAGATAGTCAAACCAACGGCCGTCGCGACACCGCCCTTGGCCACAAAGTTGGACACCAAAACCGCCACCGCAGTTGAACTTTGTAAAAATACCGCAGCCCCCATACCTGAAGTTGCCGCCAACAGGCGGTTCTTAGCGGAATGGCGCAACCAGATCCGTAAGGGCGCTGCAAAGCCGCGCTCGACACCGGTGCGGACCAATCGGACAGCCCAGATAAGGAGGGCCGCGGCCCCTGCTATTTCAATCAGGAATTGAAGCGGATGTGGATTTTCCACGGGCCAAACTTTCTGTCAGAGATATGAACTATAACAGGTATAAGCTGGCGCCCGCTTCGGTACCGATCCGTATGGTCTGAAACCATCTTTCCGTGTTTGCAACAGGAACGCGCCTTAGAGTGTGTTAAACCCCACGCGGGCATTGGCGCGCAAGTCACAACTGAATGTGCCGCACGAGGATGGCGGGGAAATCGCGATATGTCCGCCGACATCTGCACTCGCTAACCGCGCACCCACGCCCCACTGGCTATCCCATCCAACGTCCAACTCCCAATGCGCCAGCGGACCAACCGCAGCGTCGGAAATCCGACATGCGCGGTCATGCGGCGGACTTGGCGGTTGCGGCCCTCTGATATCGTGACCTCGATCCACGCATCTGGCACGGACTTGCGAAAACGGACAGGCGGGTCGCGGTCCCACAGCGCGGGCGGATCAATCAGATGAACCTTTGCAGGGCGCGTCAGTCCGTCTTTCAACGTGACCCCATCGCGTAACGGCTGTAAGTTTGCATCCGTAGGTGCACCTTCAACCTGCACGTAATACGTCTTTGCCATCTTGTGCTTTGGGTCCGATATTTTGGCCTGCAACGGGCCGTCATCCGTCAACAGCAACAACCCTTCGCTATCGCGGTCCAAACGGCCTGCGGGATAAACGGCAGGCACATCGACATAGGCTGACAGGGTCGGGCGGGTTGTCGGGCTTTTGGTATCCGTGAACTGGGACAACACGCCAAACGGTTTATTAAGCAAAATAAGCTGAGACATGGGCGCGGTGTAGCGGGCAAATTTGGCATATGCAAAACTTACGCAAAACTTATGCAAAAATTACACGGAAATGTCGGGGTGAAAACAATTTTCAGTGTCCTGCATTTTAGGCATTGCACGAATCCAAAATTGGCCTATGTGGGCGCATATAGAAGCCAACGCACGCGCCTCTGGCCGGTGACAGTCATCACTCGTGTTTACGTAGCGACGGTAACTTCTCCCTTGGAACTGAGCGGTCTCTTTTGTGGGCAGAACCCCACTCTTATGGCCGAGTCTTTTGGAGTAGTCAGATGACTGTACATGCATCGCCATTCGTGGCGTCAAACCCTATTGCTATGCCCTCTCGCTTGGACGCATTTTGCGCCGCAAATACCTTTGATCAACCGACTCTTGTGATCGACGTGGACCGCGTCGAAGCCAAGTACCGCGCGCTTGCCGCAGGCCTTGGCCGCGCGTCTATCCACTACGCCGTGAAAGCCAATCCAGCCGATGAAATCATCGCGCGTCTTGTCGCCCTCGGGTCGCATTTTGATGCAGCATCAAAAGCCGAGATTGCCCTGTGTCTAAGCCACGGCGCCGACCCTGCGCATGTGTCATTCGGCAACACGATCAAACGGTCATCCGACATCGCATGGGCGCACGCACAAGGGATCACGCTATTTTCGGCAGACGCAGATGAAGAGATTGAAAAGATTGCACAAAACGCACCTGGTGCGCAGGTTTACATCCGCCTGATCGTCGAAGTATCCCAAGCAGACTGGCCTTTGTCGCGCAAATTTGGCTGCGACCGTGACACCGCAATCCACCTACTTGGTTATGCAAAATTGCTTGGTCTAGACCCTGTTGGGTTCTCGTTTCACGTTGGATCTCAGACCCGCCAAGCAGCGATGTGGGCACCGTCTCTCGACGCGCTTGCAGACATCTGGGATGCGGCAAAAGATGCAGGATACGACCTAACATTGCTCAACATCGGCGGCGGGTTCCCAGCGTTCTATGGCGAAGCAATCGAGGCGCCAACAGCCTATGCGACAGACGTCATGGCGCAGGTCACAGCCCGCTTTGGCGACGTGGCCACCATCATGGCAGAACCGGGTCGCGGCCTTGTCGCAGAGGCGGGTGTGATCGTCGCAGAAGTCATGCTCGTATCACGTAAATCTGACCGCGATATGCACCGCTGGGTCTATCTTGATATCGGCCGTTTCTCTGGCTTGGCCGAAACCGAAGGCGAGGCAATTCGGTACCAGTTTGAGACCACAAAAGACGCCGACGCGATGGGTCCGTGCATCTTGGCTGGCCCGTCATGCGACAGCGTCGATGTGTTGTACGAAAAACGCCCAATGATGATGCCGATGTCCCTAAAATCTGGCGACCGTGTTTTGATCCGAAACACAGGCGCCTACACGTCGACATATTCTAGCGTTTGCTTTAACGGTTTTCCGCCGCTGGCAGTGGTAGCCATCTAACGGTATACAAATGTATTCTGGTAAATATCTGTTACTAAACAATTTTTTATTTACAGGGGCGCAGAAATAACTAGTGTGGCCTTACAAAAATATTTGTGGGACCACTATCAATGACATCAATTTCAGATCATCCACTGCGCTATGCAATGGCGAATGAATTGCATGCAAGGCCGTTCCCAACGCTGAACGCGCCGTCGCGTGCGGCCTATCTGGCGATCACGTCTCAGACACCTGATCGGGCCGCCGAACGGACCCATCTTATCGCACTTTTGGACCGCTATGGCGCGCCACATCCGCAACCGGATGCGACCCATTATTCCGGCCAAATCGGCAAGCATATGCTCAAATGGGAAAGCCATTCTGAGTTTGTGACCTACACAATTTTTGGCGACGGAAACGCGATTCCGCCATTTGACGTGTCTACCTTTGCAATGTTTCCTGATGACTGGCTGCAGTCCGCCCCTGGCCAGCGGATCACAAGCGCGTTGATCCGTGTCGAAACACGCGACGGTGACGGTCGTATTATTGATAAAACAAATCAATGGTTTGTGCCCGAAAGTTTGGCAATTGCCCGTGTGCTAGAAGACGAACTGGTCGTTGCATCCGATTTTCGGATTGATCCCGCGGGGCACATGCGCATGGCAGTTTTTGCAGGCCCAGAAACAGGTGGACGGCGGATTGGCCGAGTCGTGCAACGCCTGTGCGAGATCGAAACTTATAAGGCCATGGCGATGCTCGGACTGGCTAAGGTTCGCGACATGGGACCAGAGCTTTTGACGTTAGATAAGCAACTGTCGTCCTTGGTGGCCGAGCTAAACAGCGACACGCTCAAGTCCGATGAAACCCTGCGCCAACTTTTGCAGACTTCGGCGGTGTTGGAACATGCGGTGGCGCAATCTGCATACAGGTTTGGTGCCACGCGCGCCTATGAAGCCATTGTAAATCAACGTATTTTTATCCTGCGTGAAGAACGGTTCTTGGGCCGCCAAACGTTTGGTGAATTCATGATGCGCCGCTTTGATCCGGCGATGCGTACGGTGGAATCGACCCAAAGTCGGCTGCAAAGTTTGACCGACAGGGCGGCGCGCGCATCTGATCTTTTGCGGACCCGCGTTGATGTTGAACGCTCTGCCCAAAACCAAGATTTGCTGACGTCGATGGACAAACGCGCTGATCTACAATTACGATTGCAACGCACCGTCGAGGGACTTTCAGTCGTCGCGATCAGCTACTACGCAGTCAGTCTTGCGCTATACGTCCTTGGACCGGTGGAAATGGCCTATGGCGTCAGCAAAACAATGCTTGCCGCGGGGGTCACACCGGTCGTGTTGATCGTCGTTTGGCTACTGATCCAGCGAATACACCGCAAGATGCATTAAAGCCCGCGAATGCGTGGGTCTAATGCGTCACGTAGCCCGTCACCAATGTAGTTTACCGACAAAACGGTCAGTGAAATCGCAAGGCCCGGCCAGATCACCCGCTCTGGGAACGACGTCATCCGGTCGACGCTATCAAACAGGATTTTCCCCCATGTCGGGAAATCCGATGGAAAGCCCAGCCCAAGAAACGACAACGCGCTTTCTGTGATGATCGCGGTTGCAAGCCCAAGCGTCGCGGACACCATAATTGGTGACATCACGTTAGGCAGCAGGTGCCGTGTGATCATGCGCCGCGCTGGGGTCCCGATGGACCGCGCGGCCAGCACAAATTCGCGTTCTTTCAGAGCCATAACATCGCCGCGCACAATGCGCGCAGTCTGCATCCAGCTCGTGATCCCGATGCCCGTGACAATCAGAATAAAGATACCTTGTTCAGGTCCAAATGTGCTGCGTAGCGGGTCGCGGAACAACAGCATCATCACCAACAACAGTGGTAGCAGCGGCAACGCCAGCACCAGGTCAGTAAAGCGCATCAGCAACCCGTCAAGCCGTTTGAAATAGCCCGAAAGCACACCGACGGTCGTACCAATCAGCAGGGCCAAGATCATCGCAGTCCAGCCAACAGCAAGCGAAATACGCCCGCCTTGCATGATGTTCGCCATTATATCGCGCCCAAGGTTGTCGGACCCCATCGGGTTGCTCCAACTGACTTTTGCGCCACTATCAAACAGCGCCATATAGATTGGCCGGATGTTTTTATTGCGGATGTTCAGCTTGGCCGCATCCACGTCCCAAATCAGCGGGCCAACAGTGCAAAATAGCGTGATAAAAATCAGAAACCCAAGTCCAAGAACGGCACCCTTATGCGTCCGGAATTGATCCCAAACGTCCAACCACTGGCTGCGCGGTTTTTCGTTCATTTCCAAGGTGTTATCAGTCATAGCGGATCCTTGGGTCAAGCACGCCGTATAGAATATCGGCAATCAGGTTCATCACAACGATCAGCACCGCCAACAGGAAGGTGATCGTCATAACCATGGGGATATCGTTGCCTTGCAGGGCGATAATAAGCAGCTGCCCAAGGCCGTTCACCTTGAAAATCTGCTCGGTGATGATCGCGCCACCAAAGATCGATGGGATGCCAAGCGCGATAACGGTGACTACAGGGATCATCGAATTGCGCAGTACATGTTTCATGACCACCGTGCTTTCGGACAATCCCTTGGCGCGCGCAGTGCGGACATAATCTTGGGACAGGTTATCAAGCATGGACGCACGCATATAGCGGCTAACTTGGGCGGTTGTCTGCAGTGCCAAAACCATGACCGGCATGATCATCTGACGCAGCTGGAACACAAAGCTGTCCCATGAGGTCACAACATGGGTGGTGTCATAGATTGACGGTAGCCACTTTAGTTGGACTGAAAAGATTACGATCAGCAGCACACCACTAAAAAACGGCGGCACCGAAAATCCAATCATCGATACGAATGTACCGGTTTGGTCGAACACTGAATATTGTTTGTAGGCGGATATAATCCCGATCGGCAGGGCGATCAGCACACCAACGATGTAGGACATCCCAACAACCCACAACGTCTGTGGCAGCCGCTGCGCGATTGTGTCGAATACTGGAGACCGTGACTGGAACGAGATGATCCGCTGGGCACCATCAGCAAAATTGGTGCCGAAGATTGCATCAATCCAATACTGCGGCTCGACGATGAAAAACTGCCTCAGCCAAAGCGGGAAACGGACCCACCAAGGTTCGCCTAATCCCAATGCTAGACGCATCTTTTCTTTGACTTCAGGCGGGATCGTCAGCGGCATCTGAGACATTGGGTCGCCTGGAGCGAGCTCCAACAGCATAAAGATAACAAACGCGATGAACAAAAGCGTCGGGATGGACATAAGTAACCTGCGGATAGTGAAGGTAAGCATGTGTTGACGCCTTGGTACAAAACGGTGTGCGGGGAATACGGAGGGCAGGGGAAACCTGCCCTCCGATCGTAGGATGGGTTTTAACCCATCTTGGTCAGAGGCTTATTCGCCCATGCGGTACCAGTCAGCAACGTTCCACAGCTCGGAATCCCAAGTGTTAAGAACAACGCCACCAAGTGTGTTGGCTTTTGCAGATACACGACCACGGTCAACCAGTGGCACGATTGTCATCGTGTCACGTGTCAGCATGTTGTTCATCTCGCGCATCAGATCGCCACGCTTGCCGATATCAGCAGTTGCACCCAACTCGTCGATCAGCGCGTCATATGCTGGATCGCAGAAGCGGTTGATGTTTTCACCCTGCCACTGGCTGGACGGCTTTGGTTCGCCGCCACAACGATATGCTGCGAGATAGGCTTGTGGATCAGTGCCATCAAAGTTGTTGGCGTACATTTCCACGTCCGCATAGAACTTTTGGAACGTGTCAGGCGAACCTGGATCACCACCAAAGAACACGGATGCATCAAGGTTACGAAGTTCGGTTTCTACACCAATTTCGCCCCACCACTCTTTGATCAGAGCTTGGAAATCCTGACGCACAGCGTTTGTGGATGTCTGGTACAAGATACGCAGCTCAACGCCGTCTTTTTCACGGACGCCGTCGCCATTGCTATCTACCCAGCCAGCACCGGTCAGCAGCGCTTTTGCGCCTTCGATGTCTTGAGTCAGGCAACCAGTGTTGTCTGTGGATGCATAGATTTCTGGACCAGGAACCAAGTTACATGTCGGGCGGCCAGCCTGACCGTAGCCAACTTCAACCAGCAATTCGCGGTCGATAGCCATGGACAATGCATGACGCACGTCAAACTCGGACAGGAACGGGTGCGGGTGTGCAACTGTGCCACGCTCGCCCTCGGGCAGATCCGATGATGGGTTTGTCAGGTTCATCTCAAGGCGCTCAACAAGTGTGCCGAACGCGCTGATTGGTGTACCAACACCGCCGTCAGCCATTGCTGCAAGCACGTCCGGTGCCAACTGCATGTTCCAAGCATAGTCAAATTCGCCAGTTTCCATAACGGCACGACCAGCAGCAGTTGCGTCGCCGCCCCCTTTGAAGGTCACAGTTGCGAACGCAGGTTGACCTGCAACGCGGAAGTTTTCGTTGGCAGCCATCTGGATAACGTCATTGGTGCGGAAGTCTGTAACAACAAACGGTCCTGTGCCAATTGGGCCAAAGTTGGCGTCTGTGCATTCAGGTGCCTTTGCACCCAGACAATCAGCGAACTGTGCCGCTTGAATGATTGGGGACTGCGCGCCAGCAAATGGGCCATATGGATTTGGCTTCGGGCTGTCGAATGTGACTTTAACAGTCAGGTCATCAATCGCTTCTACAGATTGCACGCCGTCAAACTTGGATGCTTGTGCGCAACCGCCTTCGGGGTTCATGCAGTACTGTGCCGTGAACGCCACGTCTGCGGATGTGACAGCAGTGCCATCAGACCAAAGTAGACCTTCTTTCAGCTTCCAAGTGATCGATGTTAGATCCTCGGACACACCGCCATTGCTGACAGTCGGGATTTCAGCAGCAAGGTATGGAACCAATGCGCCTGTGTCGTTATAGCGCGCAAGCGGCTCTACGACCATAGATGCGGATTCAAGATCCTTTGTGCCACCTGACAGATATGGGTTCAGGATGGATGGCGCTTGCCAATAGATGATTTTTAGCTCGCCGTCACGTCCGCGCTCGCCTTCGTGACCGTCGGCATATGCCATCGGTGCGAATGCGAGGCCGGCTACGGCGCCCATCAATGCAGTTTTCATATTCATTTTAGTACTCTCCTAGTTGGTGCTCTTATTCTTCGACCTCGGGGTCCCACCGTTGGCCGGTGGGGGTTTGTTGTTATGTCTCGTTGTAAAGGTGGCAGGCGGCAAACTGGCGCGGCTTCACTTCACGGTATTCGGGTTCCACCTGTTTACATATGTCCATCACTGCCGGGCAGCGCGTACAGAAATTGCAGCCCTTTGGTGGGTTGGATGGGGATGGTACGTCGCCTTGCAAAATAATCCGGTTTGTATTGCGGGCAAGTGCGGGGTCAGGTTCGGGCACCGCTGATAGCAGCGCCTTGGTGTAGGGGTGCAACGGGGCCGCGAAAAGCGTTTCGCGATCCGCCAATTCAACGATTTTACCCAAATACATCACGGCCACGCGGGTCGCGATATGACGGACCATCGACAGATCGTGGCTGATAAACAAATATGTCAGGCCAAACTTTTCCTGCAGGTCTTCAAGCAGGTTCACGACTTGGGCTTGGATTGACACATCAAGCGCGGCAATCGGTTCGTCGCACACGATAAACTTAGGGTTCAACGCCAATGCACGGGCAATCCCGATCCGCTGGCGCTGCCCACCTGAAAACGCATGTGGATAACGAGCCGCAAACTTGCGGTTTAGACCCACTGCATCCATTAGTTTGGCTACTTTTTTGCGCTTTTCCATCGGTGTTAGCGTCGTATGCTCATCCAATGGTTCGCGAATAATCGCCTCCACTGTCATGCGCGGATTTAGGGATGCCTGCGGGTCTTGAAACACCATTTGCATGGTTGGGCGCATTTCGCGCAATTGACTTTGCGGCGTGTCGCCAATTTCGCGGCCATCAATTGCGATCTGGCCGCCAGTAATATCGTAAAGCCGCAGGACAGCGCGCCCCGCAGTCGACTTGCCGCATCCGCTTTCACCCACAAGACCAAGCGTCTCGCCTTCCATCACGTCAAAGGTCAGACCATCAACGGCTTTCACCTCGCCGACACGGCGGCGCAGCAGGCCTGAATAAATCGGGAAATGCATTTTTAGATCACGTACCGATACAAGCGGCTTGGCAGGATTATCCAGCATTGGCGACCTCCAGCGGGTCAACAAGAAAACAGGCGGCATCATGGCCTTCACCAACATCGTAACGCGGCGGGACCTTGACCGCACAAACAGGCATCGCCTGCGCACAACGATCACGAAACGGGCACGACGTCGGCGCGCCCAATACCAATGGCGGTTGACCTTCGATCACAGTAAGACGCGCGGCACGCTTTCCAGAAATCGACGGGATCGTTTTCAACAATGCGCTGGTATAGGGGTGCTGCGGGTTCGCAAATAATTCATGCACAGGGGCGTGTTCAACAACTTGACCACCATACATCACCATCACACGGTCTGCGATGCCTGCAATAACGCCAAGGTCATGGGTGATCCAGATAACGGCCATGCCCAGCTTATCTCGCAGCTCTTTCATTAGCTCCAATATTTGGGCCTGAATGGTCACGTCTAACGCGGTTGTGGGTTCATCGGCGATCAAAACCTGCGGGTCGCAGGCCAATGCAATTGCGATCATCACACGCTGACGCATGCCGCCAGAAAACTGGTGAGGATAGTCGTAAAGCCTGCGTCCGGCATCAGGAATACCAACCAGCTCAAGCAATTCTATGGACCGCTCAGCGGCCCGTTTTTTGGACATCCCCATGTGTTTGCGCAGGGGTTCAGCAATCTGGTGACCAACAGTGAAAACTGGGTTTAGCGACGTCATTGGGTCTTGAAAAATAAATCCAATGCGGGCACCGCGCACGCTGCGCAGGCCTTTAGGATCAAGCGTCAATAAATCTTGGCCTTCAAACATCACGCGTCCGCTGCGTATTTCTGCGGGAGGCATCGGCAATAAGCCTAATAGGGACATCATCGTTACCGACTTGCCAGATCCGCTTTCCCCGACGACACCCAAAAGTTCACCTTTTTGCAGGTGAAAGCTGACATCGTTAACTGCATGGACCTCGCCTGCGCGGGTCTTAAATACAGTTTTAAGGTCTTGGACATCCAAGACCGGCAGCGTCCCGTGGGGCATTAAGAACCTCCCAAGTGGTTCAAATAGTTTATTTTTCTGGTCGGACCGCAGCGGCACACGCCAATATTTGACGAAACGGTAACATGGATTACAAACTCCGCAAGTCGATTCCTGTTTGCGTAAGTAAACGATTGCGACGATGCTAAAAAAAACCGCCAAAATTGCAGGACTTTTCTGCTGCTGCCAATAGGATGACCAAAATGGATTTGACCGCCCGCGCCCTGATGGAAAAGCTGATCAGCTTTCCGACCGTTAGTCGCGACAGCAATCTTGAGCTGATCGATTGGGTCGAAGTGTACTTGGACAGTCACGGGGTGGCATCGACACGGGTACCAAATGACGATGGTACAAAGGCCGCGCTTTATGCCCATGTTGGCCCACAAGTGGACGGCGGCGTGGTCTTGTCGGGCCACACAGACGTGGTGCCAGTTGACGGGCAGGCGTGGGATACCGACCCGTTTATAGTGACCGAAATTGACGGTAAACTCTACGGGCGCGGCACTTGTGACATGAAAGGTTTTGATGCGCTCGCACTCTTCGCGGTGCCTTTGGCGATCAAAGCTGGCATCAAGCGGCCCCTGCAAATCGCGTTGTCATATGACGAAGAGGTCGGCTGCCTTGGCGCCCCACCGATGATCGACCACATGGTCAGCCACGGCATGCCGCGCGCAGATACTGTGTTGGTGGGCGAACCTTCAATGATGCAGGTCGTCACAGGCCACAAAGGCGGCACCGGCTGGCATATGCATGTGCGCGGGTTTGAGGTGCATTCGTCGATTGCCTATCAAGGCGTCAGCGCGATTATGATGGCGGCTAAGCTAATCGACTGGGCCAATCAGGTGAATGCAGAAAATGCGGCAAAAACGCCGAGCGATATCAATGCGCCGTTTGATCCGCCCTATACGACCCTGCATTGCGGCACGATCAGCGGCGGAACAGCCAACAACATCACCGCCAAGGACTGCCGTTTCAGCTTTGACATGCGCATCGTACCCGGTGACAGCGTGGCCGATTGGCAAGCCCGCGTGATGGCCAAAATCGCGGAACTTGAGGCTGAAATGCAAGCCGTCCGCCCCGAGACAGGCATCGACGCCGTGCAGTTTTTCACTTTGCCTGGATTGGTGCCTGAAAACATGGGAACCGCCGAAGAACTCGCGCGCAGGCTCACAGGTGACAACGCCACCCACGTCGTCAGCTACGGCACAGAGGCCGGACAATTCCAAGAACGCGGCTACTCCGCCGTCGTCTGCGGCCCCGGTGACATCGCGCAAGCGCACCAACCAAACGAATTCATCACTGTCGATCAGTTCGCCCAAGGTGAAGCCTTTATGCACCGCCTCGTAAAGACCCTTGCTGAGTGACGTTTCCGTTCACAATGGACATGCCACTAGAGCATAAATCCGTGTTGCCCGACGCCACAGACGTCGTGGTCATTGGCGCAGGCATCATTGGCGTGATGACCGCTTGGGAACTGGCCAAATCTGGGCTGCGGGTCGTCGTGCTGGAAAAGGGACGGGTCGCAGGCGAGCAATCTTCGCGTAACTGGGGCTGGATTAGGGCCCAAGGGCGCGATGCGGCAGAATTGCCCATCATGGCCGAGGCCGCTGCGATGTGGCGACAAATGGCGGCGGAAACCCCCGAAGACATTGGGCTGCGGCAAACTGGGGTGACCTATCTTGCGGCGAAAACCAGCGAGATCGAAGACTACGAGAACTGGCTGCCACACGCAAAAGCCCACGGGTTGGATAGTGAAATTCTGACCGCCAAGCAAACAGTGGACCTGATCCCCAACGCGCAGGCGGGCTGGGTCGGGGCGCTGCACACGGCATCCGATATGAAGGCAGAACCTTGGGTGGCCTTGCCTGCGATCGCGCGTGCGGCGGTGCGTGTGGGAGTCATTATCGTTGAAAATTGTGCAGTGCGGACGCTCGATATTGCAGCGGGCCGCGTGACTGGGGTTGTGACCGAACATGGCCGGATCCAAGCCCCCGAGGTTGTTTTGGCCGGTGGTGCATGGTCGCAGCTATTCTTGCGACGCCACGGGCTTAGCATCCCACAATTGTCGGTGCGGGCCACCGTGGCCGCGACAGCGCCGCTTCCTCAGGTATTTGAAGGCGGAGCGGTGGATGACAAACTGTCATTCCGGCTGCGGGCTGACGGGAGCTATACTTTGGGAGTGCCTGGATTTCACGAGCTTTTTGTTGGGCCAGATGCGTTTCGCGCGGTCGGTGGGTATGCCAAAACGCTGTTGGCCGACCTTGCGGGGACGCGGTTGTTACCCGCAGCGCCCAAAGACTACCCTGATGCATGGGGCACAAAACGTCATTGGTCGGCTGATGATATCAGCCCTTTTGAACGTAACCGTATCCTGAACCCCGCGCCAAACAAGGCATGCGTCGCAAAACTCGCACGCGATTTCGCTGCAACATTTCCCGCATTGGGCGAGGTAAAGATCACAACGGCATGGGCTGGTATGATTGACGCGATGCCTGATATCGTGCCTGTGGTTGACCGCGCGCCGCTTGATGGATTGACGGTTGCGACGGGCATGTGCGGACATGGGTTTGGTATTGGGCCTGCATTTGGGCGGATCGTGGCACGAATCGTGCGCGGCGAACCTGCGGGCTATGACATGGAACGGTTCCAGTTCGGGCGGTTCACGGACGGATCCAAGCTGGTACTTGGACCAAATCTATAACCTTGCTTGCACTTTGCGTGGACCTAGATCACGTTGCAGAAAACCCTTTCATCACCGGAGCCAATCGATGCCAGTAAAGAACCGTTTTGCCGAATTGCTGCCCGAAATTACGGCATGGCGGCGCGATCTGCACGAAAACCCAGAGATTTTGTTTGAGACTCATCGGACATCAGCAATCGTGGCAGAAAAGCTGGCTGAATTTGGCTGCGATACGATTGAAACGGGCATCGGGCGCACTGGCGTTGTGGGTGTAATCAGGGGAAGAACAGATACAGCAGGCAAAGTCATTGGGCTGCGTGCGGACATGGACGCGTTGCCAATCGTTGAGGCAACAGGACTAGAATACGCCTCCAAAATTGATGGCGCTATGCACGCTTGCGGGCATGATGGACATACAGCGATGTTGCTTGGGGCTGCGAAATACCTGTCAGAGACGCGCAATTTTGACGGCACAGTTGTGGTTATTTTCCAACCCGCAGAAGAAGGCGGCGGGGGCGGTCGTGAGATGTGCGAAGATGGCATGATGGATAAATTCGGTATCCAGGAAGTTTACGGCATGCACAATTGGCCGGGCATGCCCGTGGGGTCATTTTCAATCCGGTCAGGCGCGTTTTTCGCAGCCGTCGACACGTTCGAGATCATTGTCGAAGGCAAAGGTGGGCACGCAGCCAAACCGCATGAAACCGTCGATAGCATCTTTGTAGCGGCCCATACGGTAACGGCACTGCAATCAATCGCCAGCCGGAATGCGGACCCCGTGGATCAGGTCGTGGTGTCAGTGACATCCATCGAAAGTTCGTCCAACGCATTTAACGTGATCGCCCAGCGAACCCACATGAAAGGCACCGTGCGCACCATGTCAAAAGACATGCGTGCCTTGGCGGAACAACGTCTGACGGAGATTGCCACAAGTGTCAGCGAAACCTTTGGGGCGGTGGCTGAGGTGAAGTATTACTGTGGGTATCCATGCATGGTAAACCACGATGAACAGACTGAATTCGCCGCGTCCGTGGCGGCGAAAGTATCAGGCGCTTGCGATGATGCCCCGCTCGTGATGGGCGGCGAAGACTTTTCCTATTTCCTCGAAGAACGGCCAGGCGCGTATATTCTGGTTGGGAACGGTGACAGCGCTTCTGTGCACCACCCCGAATACAACTTTAATGACGAGGTCATACCCGCAGGCTGCAGTTGGTGGGCGGGCATTGCTGAAGAACGGATGCCCGTTAGTTAAGATGGGATAAAACCCATCCTACGCAGATCATTAGCCGCCCGTGTGAGACATGTGGCGGCTAACCTGTCCGTCGACTTGCTGGCGTGAATAATCGAAATCATGGCCTTTAGGTTTTAGGGTAATCGCGTGGCGAATAGCGTCTTCTAGCACGGTGTCGTTTTCGGACGCACGCAAGGGGCCACGCAGGTCTGAATGACCTTCTTGGCCAAGACATGTGTAAATCTCTCCGGTGCAAGTGATCCGCACGCGGTTGCAGCTTTCGCAGAAATTATGCGACAACGGCGTGATAAACCCAATCTTTTGACCCGTCGCATCCACGCGCACATAGCGCGCTGGGCCACCCGTCCGGTCCGGCAAATCAGTCAGACCACCACGGGTCTCCAATTGGGCACGCAGATCTTTGAGTGACCAAAACTGCCCGATCCGATCCTCATTGCCTAAATCGCCCATTGGCATCACTTCGATGAATGTTATGTCGATATCGCGGGCAGCACACCAGTCGGTCAGCGTGAACAGCTCGTCTTCGTTGAAATCCTTGAGTGCAACCGCGTTCAGCTTAACGCGCAAACCAGCCACTTTGGCGGCCTCTATCCCACGAAGTACTTGCGGCAGGCGCCCCCAACGGGTGACGCGCGCGAATTTTGCCTCGTCCAACGTATCAAGCGATACATTCACACGCTTAATACCAAACGCGGCCAATTGGGTGGCGTATTTTTCAAGCTGGCTGCCGTTTGTGGTTAGCGTCAATTCTTCTAAGTCACCGCTTTTCAGATGACGGGACATGGTTTCAAAGAACGTCATGATCCCGCGACGGACCAAAGGCTCACCGCCCGTGATGCGCAATTTCTTGACGCCCATCCGGATAAACGCCGAACACATGCGGTCCAATTCTTCTAACGTCAGCAATTCCTTCTTTGGGAGGAAGGTCATGTTTTCTGACATGCAATACACACATCGAAAATCGCAGCGGTCCGTCACAGAGACGCGCAGATAGTCGATGGTGCGGGCAAATGGGTCGATCAATGGTGTTATCATAAGGCTGAGCTTAGGGGCGCGCGAAAGCCTGCGCAAGGCACACATGGTGGCTTGCTGCGCCCAAGCGCACACAATACGGTTACGTTTATGAAATATGTTGTCTTGTTCCCTGCCTTAGTCCTTGCTGGCTGCACATTGCCGCCGTTCCAAGACGCTTTCCAAGCCCCGCAGGTTGCGGTTGAAGCGCCCATTGCGGCGCTACCTCCACCTAATGCACGCACGGTCGCACAATTTGACACAACCACGGCTGGAGATAGGGCTGCGGCTACGGCTGCCCCAACCCCCGCAGGCGAGACTCGTCTAGGCACAACGATCGCCACCTTGGGGTCACCCTCCGACCCAGGAATCTGGTTGAAAACGCCACTGGTGACCGAACTGCTGCTTGGGCGTGTCGAATACTCCGGGACATCTGTGAACTTGGAATTGCGCCCGTCGGGCGGCGAGGCCGGATCAGGTAGCCAAATCAGCCTGCCCGCGATGCTCCTGTTGGACGCACCGCTGACTGGACTGTTGGATTTGACGGTCTATAAAGACTGATCAACCGAGGTTAAGGCTGGCTTCTTTAACTGCGAATTTCTTCATCTCAGCACCATGTTCGTCAACAAAATGGGCGACGCGGTCATGGTCATGCTTTGACAGATCACGCAGCCAGCCCGCAATAGCACTTTGAACAAGGAACTCTTTGTCGTCAGCAAGTGCAGCAGCCCAACCCAAAATACGGTCGCGTGTTTCAAGCTCGGCTGGTTTCGGATGGTTCTGCTTTGTCCACGGCTGGGTCATCGTAAATGCTGCGCGGCGGGTCCACATATGCTCAGACGCGACCCAAGTCTCAAGAATATCCAGTCGGCTCGGGTCTTCGACAAGGCGTTTTTGGCCCGCGACACTGACGTGATCGGCGATGGTCCGCTCGTCAAATTCCGGCACCCATGTGCAGATCAGATCCCACGCAGGGCCGTCATCGGGGCGAATACGCGCTTGGGTCAACAGCTTTGCCGCGGCAACACGTCCCTCATGAACGTTACTGTCCCAAAGGCTGCTTGCCAGCGCCAGACGATCGTCCAACGCTAAGGCGGCGCGCCAGTCTTTGACAGTGGCGTCAATGGCAGGGTTGGCAACACCCAAATATGGGCGGTCGACCTTGTGATAACCTGCCATTTGGGCGGCTTTTTGGGGGTCTGTACCCAGTTGGGCGAGTGCTGTTTCAGGGGTCATTCTACTGTTACCGATTTGGCTAAATTGCGGGGTTGATCGACGTCGGTGCCTTTGGCGATGGCTGTGTGATAGGCCAGCAATTGGGCAGGGACGGCGTAAAGGATCGGGGCAAGAAAATCGTCGATCTCCGGCATTGTGATGATGTCCCAAACACCGTCTCCGGCCTCTTGGGCGCCTTGTTTGTCGGTGATCAGCAGGACCTTGCCACCACGTGCCATGACCTCTTGCATGTTCGACACTGTTTTCTCAAATAATCGGTCACGCGGGGCCATGACGATCACTGGGACATGTTTGTCGACCAATGCGATGGGGCCATGCTTAAGCTCACCTGATGCATAAGCTTCGGCGTGTATGTAGCTGATCTCTTTCAGTTTTAATGCACCTTCAAGAGCAAGTGGATACATCGATCCACGGCCCAAAAACAATATGTCGCGGGCTTCTGAAAGCTTGGCTGCGACGTCGCGGGTTTTGTCTTCAATTGCCAATGCTGCATTCATCACACCTGGCAATGCGCGCAACGCAACCAGTTTCTTGGCCAACTCGGCATCCGATATCCGGCCCATATCGCTGGCGGCTTTCAGCGCCAATAACGCAAGCGTCGTCAACTGGCAGGTGAAAGCTTTGGTCGACGCCACACCAATTTCAGTGCCTGCCAAAATTGGCATCGCCAGGTCGCTTTCGCGTGCAATTGAACTTTCTGGCACGTTCACGACCGACAAAATACTGTCGGCTTTGCCGGACATATAACGCAGCGCTGCCAAGGTATCAGCCGTCTCGCCCGACTGGCTGACAAACAATGCAACTGTGCCGTTTGTGACTGGCGGCTCGCGGTAGCGAAACTCTGACGCGACATCGACTTCAACGGGGATACCAGCGACCTGCTCGAACCAGTATTTCGCAACCAGACAGGCGTAAAACGCCGTGCCACAGGCAACCATCGTCAAGCGTTCAATCTTTGTGAAATCAACGCCAGGGTCGGGGAGGGTGACGGCGGTGGCGTTATCGTTGATGTAATGCGCCAATGCACCTTGCAACACGGTGGGCTGCTCGGCGATTTCTTTGGCCATAAAGTGCTTGTAGCCAGCTTTATCCGCAGATGACGCATCAATTTGGATCGTCTTGGGATTGCGATTCGCAATTTTGCCTGCGGCATCCCGAATTTCCAACGACGTGCGGGTGACAATCGCAAAATCACCTTCTTCAAGGTATGTGACTTGGTCAGTCATTGGCGCCAGAGCAATCGCATCAGAACCGACGAACATCTCTCCGTCGCCATAACCAATCGCAAGTGGTGACCCTTTGCGTGCGGCAATAATCAGGTCATCTTCACCTTCAAAAAGGAAACACAGCGCATAAGCCCCTTCAAGACGGGCAATTGTTGCTTGGGCTGCATCCACTGGCGTCATGCCTTGATCACAATAGTATTGCGCCAGCAAGGCGACGGTTTCCGTGTCGGTATCGGTGTCATAGGCGATGCCGTTGTCGGCCAAAAAGCTGCGCAGCTCGCGAAAGTTTTCGATAATACCGTTATGCACGACAGCAACACCACCTGTGCTATGGGGGTGGGCATTATTGACGTTCGGCGCGCCGTGGGTCGCCCACCGGGTGTGCCCAATGCCAGATTTGCCAGCCAACGGATGATGCACAAGCATATCTGAAAGGTTCACCAACTTGCCAATCGTGCGGCGGCGGTCCAACGTTTTGCCGTTAATCGTGGCAATACCGGCGCTGTCATAACCGCGATATTCGAGCCGTTTTAGCGCCTCCATGAGAATCGGCGCCGCTTCGTGTTGTCCAAGGACCCCTACAATTCCGCACATTTTAGGACCCCTTTTCCAGTTTTTCTTTTAAATTCTTTAACTTTTTGAACATCCGCACCGCAAAGCCCGCCTTATTTTCTTGTCGGGCACGACCCACGGCCAAGGCCCCATCGGGCACGTTTTTTGACACCACAGTGCCGCTTGCAGTCATCGCCTCGTGGCCCACAGTCACGGGGGCAATGAGCATGGTGTTGGATCCGATAAATGCATCCGCGCCAATCGTCGTACGGTGTTTGAATACGCCGTCATAGTTGCAAGTGATCGTGCCCGCTCCGATATTTGTGCGTTCGCCGATATCAGCATCGCCGATATATGTTAGGTGATTTGCCTTTGCACCTTCTGCCAATACCGCGTTCTTGATCTCGACAAAGTTACCGACATGCACATTTTCCTGCAGCTCTGCACCTGGGCGCAAACGCGCATAGGGGCCAACAATGGCACCGCGTGAAACGTGGCATCCTTCAAGGTGCGAAAATGCACGAATGCGCGCGCCAGATTCAACGGTTACATCAGGGCCAAATATCACGTTCTGTTCAACAACCGCATCGCGACCAAGCACCGTATCATAGGCAAAATAAACGGTGTCAGGTGCAAGCAACGTCACCCCGTCATCTAACGCCTCCGTGCGGGCGCGGGCCTGAAATGTGGCCTCCGCAGCGACAAGTTCAGAGCGCGAATTGATACCCAATGTCTCGGCTTCATCACATGTTACAACCGTCGCAGTCATGCCCATAGCGCGGCCAATTTCTACGATGTCCGTTAGGTAATATTCACCCGCCGCGTTGTCATTGCCAACCGCATCAATCAGATCAAACAACGCATCAGCTCTGGCCATTATAACTCCACTATTACAAAGTGTTACAGCGCGTTCTTCATCCGTCGAGTCCTTAAACTCAACGATCCGGGTCAGTGCATTTCCATCCGTGATCAACCGACCATAACGACCCGGATCAGCAGCCTCAAACCCGAGGACCACAATGTCATGTGACGCGCGTGCAGCTCCCATCGATTCAAGCGTATTGACAGATATAAACGGGGTATCGCCATACAGAACAACCGCGTCGCCTTTGAACCCTGCAAGGGCATCGCGCGCGCAGCCAACCGCGTGTGCGGTGCCCAGCTGTTCGGTCTGCAAAACCGTTTTCGCATCAGGGTCATAATCAAGCGCCGCTTGACTCACGGCCTCGGCCCCGTGGCCCGCAACAATCACGGTCTTTTCGGGGGCGAGGCCGCCGCCGGCGCGCATTGCATGCACGATCATCGGCGCGCCGCCAATAGGGTGAAGAACCTTGGGTAAGTCGGAATTCATCCGTGTCCCCATACCGGCCCCAAGAATAATCAATGCTGTTGTCATGTCCCACACGCGCCCTTCGTTTTGCTGCCTTCTACCTGACACCGCGATTATCGCAAGGGTTTGGGGGTTCACATCCAATTACGTATCGTTACAAAAAGGAGAAACGCATTTCGAAGCTAAGGGGCCGATGATGCCAACAGTCGTGTTTGATCTTGATGGCACATTGGCCGACACCAGCGGTGATCTGCTTGGGGCCGCGAACAGTTGCTTTCGTGATCTGGGCTTGGGTAATCTGCTTGGACCCGACGACAAAGGCACTGCGCTCAAAGGCGGGCGTGCGATGCTGCGCCTTGGGTTTAGCCGCGTGGCGGGCTTTGATGAGACCGATGTCGACGCAAATTATCAGCCGCTGTTGTTGGCCTACGCCAGCGATATCGACACGCATACCGTTCTGTACGACGGTGCAATGGACGCAGTCCGTGCGCTTAAGGCGGCAGGCTACAAGGTGGCAATCTGTACCAACAAACCCGAAGGACTGGCTGAAGTTTTAATGACCAGCCTCGGTGTGCGCGGTGAATTTGCAGCCCTGCTCGGTGCCGATACGCTGCCCGTGCGCAAACCGGACCCCGAACATTTGTTTGAAACTGTGCGGCGTGCGGGCGGCGATCCTACGCGGTGTGTGCTTGTCGGGGACACGGCGACAGACCGCGACACATCCAAGAACGCAGGCGCCCCGTCAATCCTTGTGACCTTTGGCCCGTCGGGCGGCGATATGGCCGCATTGGCGCCCGAAGGTCTGATCGATAACTACGATGAATTGATGGGTGAAGTCATCCGACTGATCGGCCCTGCATAATCTGGATTGACGATGAGCGATGCGCCCCCCAATGTCCTCCCATGACAGATAAATTTACCGGCAGCTTTACGCAGCAAGACCCCATCCCCCAAGCAGGCATCGACGCGGCCTTGGCCGTTATGCAGCACGGGCGTTTACACCGCTATAACACCTCTGGTGACGAAATCGCCGAAGCGGCGTTAATTGAACAAGAATTTGCCGCACAAACTGGCGCAAAATACTGCCTTGCGGTGGCCTCTGGGGGCTATGCGATGACCACCGCGCTGCGGGCCTGCGGCGTTGGGCACGGTGATACTGTCTTAACCAATGCGTTCACGCTTGCGCCCGTTCCAGGGGCGATCGCAGCAGTCGGCGGTAAACCGATTTTTGTTGGTGTGACCGAAGACTTAGTGATTGACTTGGGTGATCTGGCGGGAAAACTTCATCAAGCCCGCGTCTTGCTACTGTCGCATATGCGCGGACACATTTGCGATATGACCGCCTTGATGGATATGTGCAACGCGGCAGGCGTCACCGTGATTGAGGACTGTGCCCATACCATGGGAGCCGCGTGGGACGGTGTGCCATCTGGGCGATGGGGCAAGTTTGGCTGCTATTCAACACAAACCTATAAACACGTAAATTCTGGCGAGGGCGGCTTGCTTATCTCTGACGACGCTGACGGCATGGCCCGCGCAATTATGTTTTCGGGCAGCTATATGTTGTTTGAAAAACACCGCGCAGCGCCGCCACCCGAAACATTCGCACAGATCAAATACGAGACACCCAATATTTCAGGACGCATGGACAACCTGCGTGCCGCAATCCTGCGCCCACAACTGCGCGACCTCGCCACACAAGCAAAACGCTGGAACGATCGCTATGCGGTCTTGGCGGACGGCCTGACCGACGTGACGGGGCTAAAACTGCCGTATCGGCCTGCGCAAGAATCTTTTGTCGCATCCTCATTCCAATTCCTGCTGCTCGATTGGGATCAGGCCAAAGTCCAAGACGTATTGCAGCGTTGCGCAGCCCGTGGGGTAGAACTGAAATGGTTCGGCGGCGCGGAGCCCACAGGCTTTACTAGCCGCTACGACAGTTGGCGTTACGCACAGTCGGCACCTATGCCCGCGTCCGACCGCATTCTTGCAGGCATCATCGACATGCGGTTGCCACTGACATTCAGCTTGGCGGATTGCGCTCAAATCGCGGGCATCATCCGCGCAGAGGTCAGCGCAGTTTTTCAGGCGGCCTAACATAAATCGGTGGACTCGGACGGCACGTCGCGCCTATAAATGAACACCTGTTCAATTAAGCGAGATATATCCAATGTTTCATGCCACTATGACCTTTGACTTGGGCGAAGATACCAACGCTCTGCGCGATGTTGTGCATGCTTGGGCGCAAGAGCGTGTCAAACCGATGGCCGCTAAGGTCGATGTGGATAACCTGTTTCCGTCAGCGCTTTGGAAAGAGATGGGCGACCTTGGGTTGCTCGGAGTGACTGTCCCCGAGGAATTTGGCGGCGCAGGCATGTCCTATCTTGCCCATACTGTCGCGGTCGAAGAAATCGCGCGCGCCAGCGCATCGGTGTCGCTGTCCTACGGGGCGCATTCGAACCTTTGCGTCAATCAGATCAAACTTAACGGCACCGCCGATCAAAAAGCAAAGTACCTGCCCAAACTGGTATCAGGCGATCACGTCGGTGCGCTTGCAATGTCCGAAGCAGGGGCTGGGTCCGACGTCGTGTCGATGTCGCTACGGGCGGAAAAACGCAACGATCACTACCGCCTGAACGGCAACAAATACTGGATCACAAACGGGCCAGAAGCGGATACGCTAATCGTTTATGCCAAATCCGACCCTGACGCAGGCGCCAAAGGCATCACCGCGTTTCTCATCGAAAAAGACATGGTGGGTTTCAGCACCTCACCGCATTTTGAAAAACTCGGCATGCGCGGCTCCAACACTGCAGAACTGAATTTTGACGATGTGCGCGTCCCGTTCGAAAACGTGCTCGGCGAAGAGGGCAAGGGCGTCCGCGTACTGATGTCCGGCCTTGATTACGAACGGGTCGTGCTGGCGGGCATTGGGCTGGGGATCATGGCGGCCTGTCTGGACGAAATCATGCCGTACTTGTCGACCCGCAAACAATTCGGCCAACCCATCGGTAACTTTCAACTGATGCAAGGCAAGATCGCCGATATGTACACCGCGATGAATTCAGCGCGCGCCTATGTCTACGAAGTGGCGCGGTCCTGTGACAAGGGTACAGTGACCCGCCAAGACGCCGCCGCCTGCTGCCTATACGCCTCCGAGCAAGCGATGGTTCAGGCGCACCAAGCCGTGCAAGCGATGGGCGGTGCAGGCTTTATGGCCGACGCACCTGTCGCGCGTTTGTTCCGCGACGCCAAACTGATGGAAATCGGAGCTGGCACCTCAGAAATTCGGCGCATGCTGATCGGCCGCGAAATGATGGGGGCGATGTGATGATCGCCTATTATCACAGCGGGATGCGACGCGCATGACCCGCCAAACACATTTAGATGCACTTGCTGACATCGCTGACGCCGCAGCCCATGCCGCGGCAGGTGGCGGTGAAAAGTCCCGTGCGCGTCATTTATCACGTGGTAAAATGCTGCCGCGCGACCGTGTGGCCAACCTTCTTGATGCGGGATCGCCATTCTTGGAAATCGGCGCCACTGCGGCACATGGCATGTACGACGGGGCGGCGCCTTGCGCAGGCGTGATCGCAGGTATCGGCACTGTGTCTGGCACGCAAGTCATGGTCGTTTGCAATGACGCGACCGTCAAAGGCGGCACCTATTACCCTATGACCGTCAAAAAACACCTGCGCGCCCAAGAGATCGCGGCGGCTTGCAATCTCCCCTGCGTCTACCTTGTTGACAGCGGCGGCGCGAACCTGCCCAACCAAGACGAGGTATTCCCTGATCGCGACCACTTTGGACGGATATTTTATAACCAAGCTAACATGTCCGCCGCTGGCATCCCGCAAATCGCAGTCGTCATGGGCAGCTGCACGGCGGGCGGCGCATATGTGCCCGCGATGGCCGACGTCTCAATCATTGTGCGCGAACAAGGTACGATCTTTCTGGCAGGCCCACCGCTGGTCAAGGCCGCCACAGGCGAAGTCGTCAGCGCCGAAGATCTCGGCGGCGGCGATGTTCACACGCGCCTGTCAGGCGTGGCCGACTATCTGGCCGAAGACGACGGACATGCACTGGCACTTGCGCGCCAAGCCGTCGCGAACTGTGCGATCCGGCCTGCAAACCCGCTGCGCCGTGACCCGCTGCCACCAAAGCTGGACCCTGACACGCTGTTCGACATCGTGCCCGCCGACCTGCGCACGCCATATGACATCCGCGAGGTCATTAAACGGATTGTCGACAACTCTGACTTTGATGAATTCAAAGCCCGCTTTGGTGACACGTTGGTCACAGGATTTGCGCATATCGACGGCTACCCCTGCGGAATAGTTGCCAACAACGGGGTGCTGTTTTCGGAGGCCGCGCAAAAAGGCGCGCATTTTGTGGAACTCTGCAGCCAACGCAAAATCCCGCTGATATTCCTGCAAAACATCACTGGCTTCATGGTTGGGCAGAAATACGAGAACGAAGGCATCGCACGCCATGGAGCCAAGATGGTCACCGCTGTTGCAACAACATCAGTGCCAAAAATCACAATGGTTGTCGGCGGATCGTTTGGGGCGGGAAACTATGGCATGGCAGGGCGCGCCTATAGCCCAGACTTCATGTGGTCATGGCCGACCAGCCGGATTGGAGTCATGGGGGGTGAACAAGCCGCAGGGGTGCTTGCATCTGTGAAACGCTACGGGATTGAACGCCAAGGCGGTGAATGGTCGGCAGATGAAGAAGCGGCGTTCAAGCAACCCACCATCGACATGTTTACCGAGCAATCCCACCCGCTTTATGCCTCCGCGCGGCTTTGGGATGACGGGATCATCGATCCGCGTAAATCCCGTGACGTATTGGCACTGTCGTTGCGGGCTTGCATGAATAAGGATATACCGGACACACGCTTTGGCGTGTTCAGGATGTAGCAGATGGATGCCACATCATTCGCCTATGCGTTGTTGTTGCTTGCGGGGCTCAATGGCGTGACCAATTTGCTCGTGCAATACGAAAGCCTGATGGCAGAAGGCTGCACGCTGAATTATGTCTATGACGGGGATACCGTCGCATTGGATTGCACAGATGGCCGCAAGACGGCGCGTCTAGTTGGGTTAGACACACCAGAAATTAAAGACTCCGGCTGTGAGGCTGAAAAGGCGCTGGGCGACGAAGTCACATTGCGGCTTCGTGAACTCGCGGCATCGGGTGAGGTGACCTTTGACGCCAATTGCTACGACAAATACGGGCGCGTGTTGGCCGTTATGAAAGTCGACGGTGCAGATGTGTCTAGGACCTTGATCAATGAAGGCTTGGCTGTGGCCTATGCAGGCGGCAAGCGCATCAATTGGTGCCGCAAGTTGGGATGAATGATAATGTTTGATAAAATTCTCATTGCGAACAGAGGCGAGATAGCTTGCCGGATTATCCACACTGCGCGCGCGCTGGGCGTGCAAACCGTCGCAGTCTACTCAGACGCAGACCAAGCGGCACTACATGTAACCCAAGCCGATCAGGCCGTGCGACTTGGTGCTGCCCCTGTGGCCGATAGCTACCTGCGCGGCGATCTGATCATCCAAGCGGCCTTGGACACAGACGCGCAAGCAATTCACCCCGGATACGGGTTCTTGTCCGAAAACCCCGACTTCGTGGATGCGGTTGTCGCCGCTGGACTGGTGTTCATCGGCCCATCCGCAGATGCGATCCGCGCCATGGGACTCAAAGATGCGGCCAAGGCGTTGATGCAGGCGGCAGGCGTGCCTGTGGTCCCCGGATACCACGGATCCGATCAAACGGTTCAAACCCTCGCCCATGAAGCAGACCAAATAGGCTATCCCGTCTTGATCAAAGCAGTCGCAGGCGGCGGCGGCAAAGGCATGCGGCTTGTTGAAAACCCCGCCGATTTCACCGAATCCCTCGCGTCAGCACAAGCAGAAGCAAAAACGTCATTCGGCAACGCCGATGTCCTGATTGAAAAATATGTCACCCACCCGCGCCACATCGAAGTACAGGTGTTTGGCGACGGCACTGACGCGGTGCATTTGTTTGAGCGAGACTGCTCGCTACAACGCCGCCATCAAAAGGTCATTGAGGAAGCACCAGCCCCGGGTATGACCGACGTAATGCGCAAAACGATGGGTGACGCTGCTGTGAAGGCCGCAAAGGCGATTGGCTATGCGGGCGCAGGCACGATCGAATTTATCGTCGACGGCTCGGACGGACTGCGCCCTGATCGGTTCTGGTTCATGGAAATGAACACGCGCCTTCAAGTCGAACACCCTGTAACCGAAGCAATTACAAGCGTTGATTTGGTCGCATGGCAATTACGCGTCGCCGCAGGTGGAACACTGCCGCTGACGCAAGATCAACTCTCCATCAATGGCCACAGCTTCGAGGCCCGCATCTACGCCGAAGACGTGCCCGCAGGGTTTCTGCCCGCAACAGGGCAGCTGACCCACCTGACATTCCCGACAGATGTACGCATCGACAGCGGCGTCGTCGCTGGCTCTGAAATTTCACCGTGGTACGACCCGATGATTGCCAAACTTACTGTGCATGGCCCAACCCGACAGATCGCCCTGAAACGCCTGCAAACTGCGTTAGGCAAAACAGAGGCGGCGGGCACAACGACAAACCTGAACTTCTTGCGCAAGCTGGCGGCTCAGACAGATTTTGCAACGGGCAACGTCGACACAGGACTTATCGCGCGCAACCGCGACTCACTTTGCACCGAAAGTGTGGCTGATCCGCTTGATATCGCAGTCGTAGCGATCACGGCCATGGGGCTAGCAGCGCCAATGCACACACAAGCAGGCTTTGCACTTTGGGCACCGCTTGCGCAATCCGTGACCATTGGGCGCGGCGAGGACCAGTTCAGCATCACAGTCACAATCACCGGACAGTCAACTGTGAACGTCAACATTGATGACGTGGCAATAACCCTAACCGCACAAGGCACAGGCTGGGCCGCAAACGGACAACGCCGCCATGCAATTGCGCACGGTGACCAAATCAGCGTCTTTGGCCCGCAAACAATCACATTCACACAACGCAATCCGCTGGATCGCGGCGGGGTGACCGCAGGTGGGGACACCATGACAGCCCCGATGCCCGGCCTAATCCAAGATGTGGCAGTCGCAACAGGTGATCAAGTCACCCAAGGTCAGCGCTTGGTCGTACTAGAGGCGATGAAAATGGAACATATCCTGCGCGCCCCGCGTGATGGCACTGTGCAAAGCATATCAGCGAGCAAAGGCGGCCAAGTCAGCGCCGGCGATATGCTTGTCGCACTGGAACCAGACACATGAGCGATCTTGTCACGCTGCACGAGGTAGGGCCCCGCGACGGGCTGCAAAATGAACCCAATCTGATTGCTACAGCAGACAAAGTCAGGCTGATCAACCTGCTTGGCACATCTGGATTACGGCACATTGAGGTCGGCAGCTTCGTCAGCCCAAAATGGGTGCCGCAAATGGCCGATACAGCGCAGGTGCTGGCACAAATCGCCCCCAACACCGCGCAAACCGCCGTCCTAGTGCCAAACATGAAAGGCTGGGATGGCTTCATCGCGGCGCGCCAGCCAAGCACCGATTACCAAGTCGCTGTCTTTATCTCGGCCTCTGAAGGATTTTCGCAAAGCAACGTTGGATGCTCTATCGCAGATAGCGTGGACCGCTTGGCACCGGTGATCAAAGCAGCGCAATCGGCAGGGGTGGCCCTGCGCGGCTATGTGTCTTGCGTGACCGATTGCCCGTTTGACGGGCCAACCGCACCAGCGGCAGTGGCGCACGCGGTGGCCATGCTTAGAGGTCTCGCGCCGATGCCCATCTCGCTTGGTGATACCATCGGGCACGGAACCCCGCACACTGTTGCGGCCATGCTGCGGGCTGTGTTGGCGCACACCCCTGCGCAGGATCTCGCTGGGCATTTCCATGACACAGGCGGGCGCGCGATTGATAACATTTCCCTCAGCCTCGATATGGGGCTGCGGGCGTTTGATACGGCAGTGGGCGGCTTGGGCGGTTGCCCTTACGCACCCGGCGCACTGGGCAATGTGGCGACCGAAACTGTGCTTGCAAGACTGCATGCGGACGGTATTCACACGGGGGTCGACGCAGATGTGATCGCCCAAGCGGCAGAACTGGCAAAAGGAATGCGCTCATGACCGTGACGCTAACAATCGACCAACGCGGCGTGGCGACGCTCATGCTGAACCGACCCGACAAACATAACGCAATGTCTGCTCAGATGATCCGTGACCTGACGGATGCGTCCCAAAAAATCCGTGTAAACGCAGATATTCGGGTTATGGTGTTGGGGGCAAACGGGGCGTCATTTTGCGCTGGCGGTGACCTGAACTGGATGCGCGACCAAATGGCGGCAGACACGGCGACGCGCAGGGCAGGGGCGACGGCATTGGCGCAAATGCTCGGGGCGCTCAACTCGCTGCCGCAACCTGTGATCGGACGTATTCACGGCAATGCATTTGGGGGCGGGATCGGGCTGGCCTGCATCTGCGACGTGGCCATCGGCGTGACAGGGGCAAAGTTTGGCCTGACCGAGACAAAACTCGGGCTGATCCCCGCAACAATAGGTCCTTATGTGCTGGCCCGCATGGGCGAATCCTTTGCGCGGCGGGTGTTCATGTCGTCGCGGGTCTTTGACGCGTCCGAGGCCGAAGCCTACGGGATCATTGCCAAGGCAGTCAGCCCCGAAACGCTTAATGCGGCCATAGAGGCAGAGGTCACACCTTACCTCAATTGCGCCCCAAATGCAGTTGCCGCGGCCAAGGCATTGGCACGCAGGCTCGGCCCCACAATCGACGACACAACTGTGACCGCATCCATCGATGCGCTGATTGCGGCGTGGGACGGGGAAGAGGCGGCACAGGGAATTGCTGCATTTTTCGACAAACAGCCACCACCTTGGGCGAAATAGACGTACAAAAACGCCGCCAATCTAGGGTCGGCGATGGTTGACCATATTGGGGCGCGGGGGTAAGTGTGGGCCAACAGATTGTAGCACCGCGCGTAGCGTGGCCATTGGCCTAAGGATAGACCCTTGCAAGAGATGCTGAACGAATACCTTCCCATCATGATCTTTATGGGGCTAGCGATTGCGCTGGGCCTGATCTTGATCCTTGCAGCAGCGGTCATCGCTGTGCGCAATCCGGACCCTGAAAAAGTGTCGGCCTACGAATGTGGGTTCAACGCATTTGATGACGCGCGGATGAAATTTGATGTGCGGTTCTACCTCGTGTCGATCCTGTTCATCATCTTCGACCTCGAGGTTGCATTCCTGTTCCCATGGGCTGTGGCCTTCAAAGACATCTCAATGGTCGGGTTCTGGTCGATGATGGTATTCCTCGGGGTGCTGACAATCGGCTTTGCATACGAATGGAAAAAGGGAGCGCTCGAATGGGAGTGATGACCGGAGCCAACACGGCTGGCGCAGATAAAGAACACGGCACACAGTTGTTGAACTCGGAACTTCAAGACAAGGGCTTCCTTGTGACCAGCTCTGCGGACATGGTGAACTGGGCGCGCACAGGGTCCTTGCACTGGATGACATTTGGGCTGGCCTGCTGTGCGGTTGAAATGATGCACACATCCATGCCGCGATATGACCTTGAACGGTTTGGCACAGCGCCGAGGGCTTCCCCGCGCCAGTCTGACCTGATGATCGTGGCAGGCACGCTGACTAACAAAATGGCGCCTGCGCTGCGCAAAGTTTACGACCAGATGCCAGAACCACGCTACGTGATCTCAATGGGATCCTGCGCAAACGGCGGCGGCTATTACCACTATTCCTATAGCGTTGTGCGCGGCTGTGACCGGATTGTCCCCGTCGACATCTATGTACCCGGCTGCCCACCAACCGCAGAGGCACTGCTTTATGGCATCCTGCAACTGCAACGCAAAATCCGCCGGACAGGGACGATCACACGATGACTGAAGCACTTCAGGAACTGGGCACCCACCTTGAAATGAAACGCACTGATTGCGTGTTGTCTTGGGAAGTCAGCGACGACGAGCTGACAGTAACAATCGCACCAACGTCTGTGGTGGCATTTGTTGAGTTCCTCAAATCCGACGGCGCATGCCAATTCTCATCGCTCGTTGATATCACCGCCGTTGATTACCCACAGCGCAGCAAACGGTTTGACGTGATCTATCACTTCTTGTCGATGTACCAGAACCACCGGATCCGCCTGCGGGTGCAAATCCGCGAAGACGAGATGATCCCGTCAATCATCGACGTGCACCCGTCATCCAACTGGTTCGAGCGCGAAATTTTCGACATGTTCGGCATCTTGTTTACAGGCCACCCCGACCTGCGGCGCATCCTGACCGACTACGGCTTCCGCGGGCATCCGTTGCGCAAAGATTTTCCAACCACAGGCTACACCGAAGTCCGCTATGACGAAGTGCAAAAGCGCGTCGTCTACGAACCTGTATCCTTGGTCCAAGAATACCGCCAGTTCGACTTTATGTCGCCATGGGAAGGGGCCGAATACATCCTGCCCGGTGATGACAAAGCCAAGGAGGCTGCCAAATGATGGACGGCGATATCCGCGTGAACAAATATGACGACGGCACCTCTGATGCGCTGACCGGCGAACAGAAGATCCGCAATTTCAACATCAACTTCGGCCCGCAACACCCTGCTGCCCACGGCGTTTTGCGTCTGGTGCTCGAACTTGACGGCGAAATCGTAGAACGCTGCGATCCACATATTGGCCTGCTGCACCGTGGCACTGAAAAGCTGATGGAAAGCCGGACCTACCTGCAAAACCTGCCATACTTGGACCGGCTCGATTACGTGGCACCAATGAACCAAGAACATGCTTGGTGCTTGGCCATTGAAAAGCTGACAGGCACGGTTGTGCCGCGGCGCGCATCCCTGATCCGCGTATTGTATTCCGAAATTGGGCGCGTGTTGTCGCACCTGCTGAACGTGACCACGCAGGCGATGGACGTTGGCGCACTCACCCCGCCACTGTGGGGCTTTGAAGAGCGCGAAAAGCTGATGGTGTTCTATGAACGCGCATCTGGCGCACGTCTTCACGCGGCCTATTTCCGGCCCGGCGGCGTTCACCAAGACCTGCCAACCGACCTGATTGAAGACATCGACACTTGGGCCGTTGAATTCCCGAAAGTTATGGCAGACATCGACGGCTTGCTGACTGAAAACCGTATTTTCAAACAGCGCAACTGCGATATCGGCGTCGTGAGCGAACAAGAAATCCAAGACTGGGGCTTCTCTGGCGTTATGGTGCGTGGTTCCGGCCTCGCATGGGATTTGCGCCGCGCGCAGCCCTACGAATGCTACGATGAATTCGAATTCGAAATTCCCGTGGGCAAAAACGGCGATTGCTATGATCGGTACCTGTGCCGCATGGAAGAAATGCGCCAGTCTACATCCATCATCCGTCAGGCCTGCGAAAAGCTGCGCAATGAACCCGGCGATGTGATGGCGCGCGGCAAGATGACACCGCCCACACGCGGCGAAATGAAAACCTCAATGGAAGCCTTGATCCACCACTTTAAACTTTACACCGAAGGGTTTCATGTGCCCGCAGGCGAAGTCTACGCCGCCGTTGAAGCCCCCAAAGGCGAATTTGGCGTGTTCCTTGTGGCTGACGGGTCCAATAAACCGTACCGCGCCAAACTGCGCGCACCAGGGTTTTTGCACCTGCAAGCCATGGACCATATCGCATCTGGACACCAACTGGCAGACGTGGCCGCTATTATCGGCACCATGGACGTCGTATTCGGGGAAATCGACAGATGATCCGCGCCACAACAGTCATCGCATTTGTTGGCCTATCCGCTTGCACGACGATCACCGATTTTCGTTCGTCGATGGGTGGCGTCAAAAACCCTTTTCGCGCGACACCCACAGCCGTCGCCCCCCAGACGCAAGTCCTGACCGCCAAAGAACGGCTTATTGCCGCGATCGAAGGGCATGGCTGCGAATTGAACGCGACCAACGTCAATGCGGTTCTGGCCGATGCGGTGATCAACCGCGAAGAATTGCTGCAACTGACCCCACAACTGCAATCCGAAGGTCGGGTTGAAGTCTCAGGTAGCGGCGCTATCCGCTCTACCTCGGCTATTTGTAATTAACGCTTAAGCGACCGGAACACTTTTATGCTGCGCAGACTACACAAAGATCAGCCCGAAACGTTTGCGTTTACATCTGCAAACCAAAAATGGGCCGATGCCCAGATCACGAAATATCCTGCGGGCCGTCAGGCCTCCGCGATCATTCCTCTTTTGTGGCGTGCGCAAGAGCAGACCGGCTGGCTGACACGCCCCGCGATTGAACAAGTTTGCGCAATGCTTGACCTTGCCTATATCCGTGGGCTCGAAGTGGCGTCTTTCTACTTTATGTTCCAACTGCAGCCTGTGGGCTCCGTGGCACATATCCAAGTCTGCGGCACCCTGTCTTGCATGATTTGCGGCGCCGAAGACCTGATCGGAATTTGCCGTGACAAGATTGCTGGCAAAGCACATGCGCTCTCAGCAGATGGCCAGTTTTCATGGGAAGAAGTCGAATGCTTGGGCTCTTGTGCCAACGCGCCAATGGCCCAGATTGGCAAAGACTATTACGAAGACCTGACCGCCGCACGCTTTACCGAAATCCTTGATGAATTGGCCGCAGGGCAGGTTCCTGTGCCGGGTCCACAAAACGGTCGCTACGCTGCCGAGCCGCTTAAGGGTCTGACAACTCTACAAGATTACGATAGCGGCAAGACGCAGTATAATGCGTCCGTCCAACTGGCTGTTGACCTTGGCGACACGATCAAACGGATCGACGGAACCGAAATTCCGCTTTTGACACCGTGGTTGGGCAAAGTGGTACCTGCGAAAAAGAAAGCCGCGCCAAAGGCTAAGCCAGCGGTCGCAAAAGCAGCGTCCAAACCAGACGCCGCTGCAACTGGCAAAAAGCCCCGCACAATGACGGCCCCACGCAAATCGGGCGCTGACGATCTGAAACTCATTAGTGGTGTTGGGCCAAAACTTGAAACCGTTCTGAACGGTCTTGGGTTCTGGCATTTTGACCAAGTGGCAAAGTGGACAACTGCCGAGATCGCTTGGGTTGATAGTAATTTGAAGTTCAAAGGGCGTATTGAACGCGATGATTGGATGGCTCAGGCTGCCAAACTTGCCAAAGCCTAGCCGCTAAATAGGGCAGTTTCGACACAATGACCCACAAAATAGGGTGTTTGGGTCGCAAAAGGCTTCAATTATTATCGCGATCCTGCTTATCGTGACGTCGCTGCTGTGCGCTATGGCTGTCACCATGGTGGAAAAGTTGTGAAATAGACGGGTAAAGCGTGGACAATACCGCGCGCCCTCAGGGAGAATGAAGACAATGACTGATATTGCACCAAAGTGGAACGGGATCATTGCGATTTCAGCCCTCTTCGGCCTGTTGGCCGCAGCTGTGGCGCTTTTTGCGTTTGCATATAGCGTACCGGGCGCCATTTTGATTGGCCTGATCGTCGCGGTTATCGTGGCGATAATTTTGTGGATGGGGTGGCAGGACACAAATTCTGGAACTGCAAGCGACGCAACCACTGCAGCCGCGACATCTAGCGCCGCAGCGCGCACTGATGCGACAGCAACAGCGGTTTCTCCGGTAGCGGCAAAACCAGCAGCAACAAAAGCGGCAGCACAAGCCAGCAGCAACAAAAGCGGCAGCCAAGCCAGCAGCGAAAGTGGCAGCCAAACCAGCCGTCTTGGCAAAAGCCCGTGCCGGCGGTGCTGACAATCTGAAAATGATTAAGGGCGTTGGCCCCGTGCTTGAAAAAGCACTGCACACCACGGGTGTTTTCCACTTTGATCAGGTTGGGGCTTGGACCAAAGCTGATGCAGAATGGTTTGACGATAACGTCAAAGGCGCAAATGGCCGCGTCATCCGTGACGGTTGGGTCAAGCAAGCAAAAATCTTGGCCAAAGGCGGCACAACCGAGTTTTCGGCTAGAGTAAAGAAGGGCGGCGTTTACTAAACGCGGGCTAGATAACAATGGCGCAGGGAAAAAATAAATCTGGGGCAGGGCAACGCACGGCGATTGTTGTTGCTGCAACGGGGATACTTTGGATCTGCGCCAATCTTGCGGGCGAATTTATGGGGCTGTCGGTACGGATACGGACGCTTTTTGATCTTATCGCGCTGGTAGCTTTCGGGTTTGCGCTTTATATGACATTTAACCTGTGGCGCGCCCGCCAACACGACAAGGATGACGGCTAATGCTGAAAGACCAAGACCGGATTTTCACCAACCTTTATGGCATGCACGACCGGACCCTCAAGGGGGCACAGGCGCGCGGGCATTGGGATGGCACAGCCGCTATCATCAAAAAAGGTCGCGGGTTCATCATCGACGAGATGAAAGCATCTGGTTTGCGTGGCCGCGGTGGTGCTGGTTTTCCAACAGGTCTGAAATGGTCATTCATGCCAAAAGAAAGCGACGGCCGCCCATCCTACCTGGTTGTGAACGCTGACGAATCCGAACCGGGCACATGCAAAGACCGCGAGATCATGCGCCACGATCCACACACATTGGTCGAAGGCTGCCTGATCGCGTCTTTCGCAATGAATGCCAACGCCTGCTACATCTATATCCGGGGCGAATACATCCGCGAACGCGAAGCGCTGCAAGCCGCCATCGACGAAGCCTACGCGGCTGGTCTGGTCGGCAAAAACGCTGCGCAATCCGGCTGGGATTTTGACATCTATTTGGCGCATGGGGCAGGGGCCTATATCTGCGGCGAAGAAACCGCATTGCTGGAATCACTTGAAGGCAAAAAAGGCATGCCGCGCATGAAGCCGCCATTCCCTGCGGGGGCTGGCCTTTATGGCTGCCCGACTACAGTGAACAACGTAGAATCGATTGCGGTTGTACCTACAATTTTGCGCCGTGGCGGCAGCTGGTTCTCTGGCATTGGCCGCGCCAATAACGCAGGCACCAAGCTGTTTGCGATCTCTGGGCACGTCAACAACCCCTGCGTTGTCGAAGAAGAAATGGGCATCCCATTTGAAGAACTGATCGAAAAGCATTGCGGCGGTATCCGTGGCGGCTGGGACAATCTTAAGGCTGTTATTCCGGGCGGATCATCCGTGCCAAACGTGCGCGGCGCAGACATGCGCGACGCGATCATGGACTTTGACGGGCTGAAAGAAAAAGGGTCTTCCCTTGGCACTGCGGCGGTCATCGTGATGGATAATTCCACCGATATGATCAAAGCTGTCTGGCGCTTGTCTAAATTTTATAAGCACGAATCTTGTGGTCAATGTACGCCGTGCCGCGAAGGTACTGGCTGGATGATGCGCGTCATGGCGCGCCTTGTTGAAGGCAACGCATCTGTTGACGAAATCGACATGCTGCTCGACGTGACTAAACAGGTCGAAGGCCACACAATCTGTGCGCTTGGTGATGCAGCCGCTTGGCCAATCCAAGCCCTGATCAAGAACTTTCGTGGCGACATCGAAGACCGGATTGCGCATAAACGCGGCGCAATTGCAGCTGAATGAAGCGGCGGACAAAATCGATAGACGCGGCAGTGGATTAAGCTGGAGCGCTTTTGTGTTTTCCTTTGCCGTTTATATTCTGGGTATGGCGACAACGATCTTTGGGGCGCAAAATCTGGTGCTGTATTATGCAGGGCTTGCGTTGATCGCGGTCGGCGCAATTGCAGTTTCGACGGCTATGGTTGACGGGTTGCTGTAAGTTTCTCGGGCATTTCGCACCGCATTGGCTTTGGCCGCTTGGGGGATCATCGCCTACGTCATCTGGACTGCAGTCGCGCCCTGAGGTGCGGAAACACCCCACAACGACATCTTGCTGAACTCAATATTGGCCGCCTTATTGCCCCGCGAGCTGACCCGCGCCGCTGATTTCATGAACAATCTCGACCGGATCAACGGACTTGGCAAACGGATGCCTGGATATGTTTGGATGATAGAAGGCGACGAGGGCGAAGGAAATACCGCAACCGCTATCGACGATGACCCACGGTATATTCCGAACCTCACAGTCTGGGAAACGCCGGCCCAATTGCAAACATTTGTGTACGACACGCTACATGCCAAATTCATGCACCGACGCGCCGAATGGTTTGAGCTTTTGGGCGAAATGCACTTTGTTATGTGGTGGGTGCCTGTCGGGCATAAACCCACATTGGCCGAGGCCTTGGCAAAACTTGAACATCTGCGCAGCCATTGCGATAGCGATGATGCGTTCGGCTGGGACTATATGCGCGCCAACATGGCGCCATCCGCGTAAACCCGCCAAAAACCTGAAAACTGCGATCTGTTATTGAATAACAACGCCCAACGGCCGACATCTAACCCAAGAAGGGCGATGTGCCCGTATCGAAAAGAAAGACTTGGCCCATGAAAAAGACACCAGCAATCGCATTGGCAATTTGCGCCGCCGTCGCAGGCCTCAGCGGCGCCGTTTCAGCGGACCCTGCGCTAAAAGACGTCGCACATGTGCGCGAGGGCCTTATCGCCACTGGCATGGCGCTTGAGTTATCCAACAGATGCAGCAGCATCAGTCCGCGCCGTATTCGTGGAATCAACTATCTGTTTTCATTGCGAAAAAATGCCTTCGACCTCGGATTTTCTCGCGCTGAGGTGGACGCGTATGTCAACGACAAAACCGAAGAAAACCGCCTTATTGAAATCGCCTACGGCCGTTTGCGCGAGCTTGGCACCGTCGCCGGTGATGAGGCCAGTTATTGCGCCGTGGGCCGCGGCGAAATCGCCAAAGGCAACGCAATTGGACGGCTGTTGCGCTAACCCTTTTGGATGCCACGGCAATTATTCAAGACACCACCCCGAAAGAAGCCACTTTCGGGGTGGTTTTTTTGTCAATCTGACTGGCATCATGGGCCATGTCGCGTTAGAAGCCAACCATGCTGCACCCCAATAATTGGGTGTGCGGTGCAATGGGAATATAAAGGCGCGCTATGTCTAATCTTCGCAAAATTGTTATCGATGGAAATGAGGTCGAGGTCGACGGGGCAATGACCCTAATCCAGGCCTGCGGCGAGGCTGGCGTCGAGATCCCGCGTTTCTGCTATCATGAGCGGCTTTCGATTGCTGGCAACTGCCGTATGTGTCTGGTCGAAGTTGTCGGTGGCCCGCCCAAACCTGCCGCATCTTGCGCCATGCAGGTCAAAGATTTGCGACCCGGTCCAGAAGGCCAGCCACCCGTTGTTAAAACCAATTCGCCCATGGTCAAAAAGGCCCGTGAAGGCGTGATGGAATTTCTCCTGATCAACCACCCGCTTGATTGCCCGATCTGCGACCAAGGCGGCGAATGCGATCTGCAAGATCAAGCCATGGCTTACGGTGTCGATTTCTCGCGCTTTCGCGAACCAAAGCGTGCAACCGACGATCTTGATCTCGGACCGCTTGTCGAAACCCACATGACCCGCTGTATTTCGTGCACCCGTTGCGTGCGCTTTACCACTGAAGTCGCTGGCATCCACCAGATGGGCCAAACCGGTCGCGGCGAAGACGCCGAAATCACATCCTACTTGGGCGAAACCCTCGACAGTAACCTGCAGGGCAACATCATTGACTTGTGCCCCGTTGGCGCGCTTGTATCCAAACCATATGCATTCACCGCCCGTCCTTGGGAATTGACCAAGACTGAATCAATCGACGTGATGGATGGCCTAGGAGCCAACATCCGCGTCGATACCAAAGGCCGCGAAGTCATGCGCATGCTTCCGCGCAACCATGACGGCGTGAACGAGGAATGGATTTCCGACAAAACCCGTTTTGTCTGGGACGGTCTGCGCCGCCAGCGCCTCGATACGCCGTACATCCGCGAAAACGGCAAGCTACGCAAAGCAGGCTGGGGCGAAGCCCTCACTGCCGCTGCCGCCGCGATGAAGGGCAAAAAGATTGCTGGCCTCGTTGGTGATCTTGCGCCAACCGAAGCCGCATTTGCACTTAAAGCATTGGTTCAATCGCAGGGCGGCAACGTCGAATGCCGCACTGATAACGCCGCGCTGCCAGCGGGCAACCGCTCTGGCTATGTTGGAACCGCCGCGATCGAAGATATCGACAGCGCGGAAAAAATCCTGCTGATCGGCACGAACCCAAAAATGGAATCGCCGGTTCTGAACGCGCGTTTGCGTCAGGCATGGTCGCGCGGCGCAAACATCGCGCGCATCGGCACGCCAGTTGACCTGACCTATCCGGTTGAAGAGCTCGGGGCGGGCCGCGAAGCTCTCGCTAACCTTGACGCGTTGGATGAAAACACGCTTGTCATCATCGGCATGGGCGCATTGACAGAGGCCGACGGCGCAGCCGTACTCGGCACTGCAATGTCGAAATCTGGCGGCAAATTCTTGGTGCTGCATTCGGCCGCTGGCCGCGTTGGCGCGATGGACGTGGATGCGACCACTGATGGGGGCCTAAAGGTTGCTGTCGACGGTGCAGACGTGATTTACAACATGGGCGCAGATGAACTGGACATCGACGCAGGCGCATTTGTGATCTATCAAGGCTCGCACGGCGACCGTGGTGCACACCGAGCTGACATCATCTTGCCAGCTGCAGCCTACACCGAAGAAAACGGCCTATTCGTAAACACCGAAGGACGGCCGCAGATGGCTCAACGTGCGTCGTTTGCTCCTGGTGAAGCAAAAGAAAACTGGGCAATCCTGCGCGCATTGTCCGCTGAACTCGGTGCGACCCTGCCATTCGACAGCCTTAGCGCATTGCGCACAGCGATGATCGCGGCAAACCCACATCTGGGCGCAATCGACGAAGTCGCTGACAACGACTGGGCACCGCTTAAGGCCAAGAAAATGGGTAAGGCGAACTTCCGCTACGCCGTATCCGACTTCTACCTGACAAACCCAATCGCGCGGGCAAGCCAGTTGATGGCGGAACTCTCGGCAAACGCGAAAACGCGGGCATCTGCCGCGCTGGCCGCCGAATAAGTGAAGATTGCAGCGATCATATCCGCGCTGACGCTGACGGCCTGTACAGTTGCAGATCCGCAAGTGTCCCAAGCGCCAATGTCACCATCGTATGATCGGATCGAAACCCGTTTGCTCGAAGGTGATTTGGTCAACTTTCGGGTGGCCATGACCGGCGCTGATACGGTCGAACAAGTGACAAAATACTCCGAGTGCGCGGCTGCACAATATACGCTGATCCGTGGATACGGATTCTTGCGTCACGTGCGGACCCAAGCGGCGGAAAATGGCGGGCTTTGGTCCGCCGACGCAGTTTATACGATCTCTCCCGCGCTTCCGCGCGGGCTCAAGACAATTGACGCCGAAGTGGCCGTCGCCGATTGCGGCACGGCTGGCATTCCAACGGTGTAAGGAAACGAAAACTATGGTTGAATTTTTCACCAATACCAATCTGGGCATTGTGCTTGTGATCCTTGGACAGTGCCTTTTGGTGCTGATCCCGCTTTTGGTCGCGCTTGCGTTCCTAATGTATGCTGACCGGAAAATCTGGGCTGCTGTGCAGATGCGCAAAGGGCCAAACATGGTTGGGCCTTTCGGGTTGCTGCAATCATTCGCGGATTTCCTGAAATACATCGTCAAAGAGATCGTCGTGCCTGCGGGCGCCGACAAATTCGTATTTTTCCTTGCGCCAATGATCGCCTTTGTGCTGGCCGTCATCACATGGGCAGTGATCCCATTCAACGATGGCTGGGTGATTTCAAACATCAACGTGGCAATCTTGTATGTCTTTGCGATCTCGTCACTCGAAGTTTATGGCGTGATCATGGGCGGTTGGGCATCCAACTCCAAGTACCCGTTCCTCGGGTCCCTGCGGTCTGCGGCACAGATGATTTCTTACGAGGTCTCCATCGGCCTGATCATCATCGGTGTGATCATCTCCACAGGGTCCATGAACTTCGGTGATATCGTTGGCGCCCAAGAAGGCGGGTTCTTTAGCTGGTACTGGGTGGCGCATTTTCCGATGTTATTTTTGTTCTTTATCAGTGCCTTGGCTGAAACGAACCGACCACCGTTTGACCTACCAGAAGCGGAATCAGAACTCGTTGCAGGCTACCAAGTCGAATATTCATCAACTCCGTTCCTGCTGTTTATGATCGGCGAATTGATGGCCGTCGTTCTGATGTGCGCCCTTGTATCACTGCTGTTCTTAGGCGGATGGTTGTCACCCGTCAGCTTCTTGCCAGACGGCGTATTCTGGATGGTCCTGAAAATGAGCTTGGTCTTCTTCATGTTCTCCATGGTGAAGGCACTGACACCGCGCTACCGCTACGACCAACTGATGCGGATCGGCTGGAAAGTCTTCTTGCCGCTCTCCCTGTTCTGGGTCGTGTTGGTTTCGTTCCTCGCAAAATTTGAAGTTCTGGGGGGCTTTTGGGCTCGCTGGACAATGGGAGTTTAACCAATGAACGAACCATTTGATTACACCCGCACCGCCAAATACTTCCTGCTGATGGATTTCTGGAAAGCGTTTGGGCTGGGCATGAAGTATTTCTTCAGCCCCAAGGCGACGCTGAACTACCCGCATGAAAAGGGGCCTTTGTCCTCACGTTTCCGTGGTGAACACGCGCTTCGCCGCTATGCAAACGGCGAAGAACGCTGCATCGCATGTAAACTGTGCGAAGCAGTCTGCCCCGCGCAAGCCATCACAATCGACGCTGAACCGCGCGATGACGGGTCACGCCGGACAACACGCTATGACATCGACATGACGAAATGCATCTACTGCGGTTTCTGCCAAGAAGCCTGTCCAGTGGACGCAATTGTCGAAGGCCCGAATTTCGAATTCTCCACCGAGACCCGTGAAGAGCTGTACTACGACAAAGACAAATTGTTGGAAAACGGCGACCGCTGGGAAGCAGAGATCGCGCGCAATCTTGAAATGGATGCACCGTACCGATGACCGATAAAAACCCCTTTGAAGCAATGATGGCCATGGGTCAGGATTTAGCTAAGCAGCTGAACCCTGCCATGGAATCGTTTGTGGGTAAGGGTTTTGAAGACCTGTTCCCGACAATGTCCAAGGACATGATGGAACAGTTCATGGGTAAAGGTATGAACCCCGACGGGTTGGATGCGAAAACCAAGCTATTGCTGACGTTGCACGCTCTGACCATCATGGGTGCCAGCGCCGACGTGCAAATCCGGTTGACCGTGCGCCACCTCGTGGAAGCCGGCGCCACTAAACAGGAAATCGCAGAAACAATCGCCCAAGCAGCGGTGTTCGGCGGTGTGCCTGCAATGACAACGGCGATGGGAATCGCCACCGACGTGATGGAAAAGGACGCATCTTCATGACCGTTGCCGCATTTACATTTTACCTCTTTGCAGTCACCACGGTTGCAGGCGGATTGATGACAGTCATCAGCCGAAACCCCGTGCATTCGGTGCTTTGGCTGATTCTCGCATTCCTGTCGTCCGCAGGACTGTTCGTCCTACTGGGCGCGGAATTCGTCGCCATGCTGCTGATCATCGTCTACGTCGGGGCCGTCGCAGTGCTGTTTCTCTTTGTGGTCATGATGCTCGACGTGGACTTTGCAGAACTCAAGGCGGAAATTTCGAAATACATGCCGCTGGCTTTGTTGATCGGCGTGGTTATCTTGATGCAACTCGGCATGGCCTTTGGCGCGTGGGATTATGCAGAAGCAGTCGCCGCCAACATCGATGCACCAAAAGGCGACGCGCAAAACACAGCCGCCCTCGGCATGCTGATCTACGACAAATACATCATGCTGTTCCAACTTGCGGGCCTGATCCTTCTGGTTGCGATGATTGGTGCAATCGTGCTGACACTGCGCCACCGGACTGACATCAAACGCCAGAACGTCATGCAACAAATGCACCGCGATCCAGCAAAATCCATGAAGAACATCGACGTCAAACCAGGGCAGGGACTGTAATCATGATTGGTATTGAACACTACCTCACCGTATCTGCGGCACTCTTTGTGATTGGCATTTTTGGCCTGTTCTTAAACCGCAAAAATGTGATTATCCTGCTGATGAGCATCGAACTGATGCTGCTGGCAGTGAACATTAACTTTGTCGTCTTCTCCAGCTTCCTTGGGGATCTAGTCGGCCAAGTGTTCACGCTTTTCGTCCTCACCGTCGCCGCCGCCGAGGCAGCGATTGGTCTGGCGATCCTCGTTTGTTTCTTCCGTAACCGCGGAACGATTGACGTTGAAGACGTCAATGTGATGAAGGGCTAAATCCATGGAAACCATTATCCTTTTTGCCCCACTCATCGGCGCGCTGATCGCGGGCTTCGGGTGGAAATTCATCGGAGAAACCGCCGCACAGTGGGTGACCACCGGGGTGTTGTTCCTTGCGGCCTTCCTGTCGTGGATTGTGTTCCTGACATTTGACGGCGTAACTGAGCATATCCAGATCATGCGTTGGATCGAATCCGGTACATTGTCCACCGATTGGGCGATCCGCATGGACCGTCTGACTGCGACAATGTTTATCGTGATCACAACCGTGTCCGCGCTGGTGCATCTGTATTCGGTTGGCTACATGGCCCACGACGAAAACTTTGGTGAGGGCGAGCATTACAAGGCCCGTTTCTTTGCCTACCTGTCGTTCTTTACCTTTGCGATGTTGATGCTGGTGACAGCCGACAACCTCGTGCAGATGTTCTTTGGCTGGGAAGGGGTCGGCGTCGCGTCGTATCTACTGATCGGTTTCTACTACAAAAAGCCAACCGCCAACGCTGCCGCAATCAAAGCCTTCGTGGTCAACCGTGTTGGTGACTTTGGATTCGCGCTTGGTATTTTTGCGCTCTATATGATGACCGACAGCATCAAGTTCGACGACATCTTTGCAGCTGTCCCAACGTTGGCACAGCAAGAACTTACGTTCCTCTGGGCCGATTGGAATGCGGCCAACCTGATTGCGGTTCTGTTGTTCATTGGCGCGATGGGTAAATCAGCGCAATTGTTCCTGCACACATGGCTTCCTGACGCGATGGAAGGGCCGACACCTGTGTCAGCACTGATCCACGCCGCTACAATGGTAACAGCTGGTGTCTTCCTTGTTTGCCGGATGTCCCCACTGCTTGAATACGCACCAGAGGCGAAAAACTTCATCGTATTCATGGGCGCCACGACTGCGTTCATGGCAGCAACAGTTGGTCTTGTCCAAAACGACATCAAACGCGTTATCGCATATTCGACCATGTCGCAGCTGGGCTATATGTTTGTGGCCGCGGGGACTGGCGTCTACTCGGTCGCGATGTTCCACCTGCTGACACATGCGTTCTTTAAGGCGATGTTGTTCCTTGGGGCTGGGTCCGTGATCCACGGCATGCACCACGAACAAGACATGCGTAACTATGGCGGCCTGCGTCACAAGATGCCCAAGACATTCTGCGCCATGATGATAGGAACGCTTGCGATCACCGGAGTCGGTATTCCGTTCCTTTACATCGGTTTCCCTGTTGGATTTGCGGGCTTTGTGTCCAAAGACGCAATCATTGAATCCGCCTATGCAGCGCAATCATCCTACGCATTCTGGATGCTCGTGATCGCAGCCTTCATGACCAGTTTCTACAGCTGGCGCCTGATGTTTATGACGTTCTACGGCACGCCGCGCGGCGACAAGCAAACGCATGACCACGCGCATGAAAGCCCCAACGTCATGCTGATCCCGCTCGCGGTATTGGCATTTGGCGCGGTGTTCTCTGGCATGGTGTTTTACAAGCCCTTCTTCAAAAGCGATAAATACGTGGGCGAATTCTTTGGTGTTATTGAAGCCTCCAAAGCCGAAGATCACGCAAACGCATTTTTGCTGATTACGCCTGCTTATGCCGCCACAGAAGAAACGGATGATCACGGCGAGGACGCTGCCGATGACACCAGCTCTGATTGGCCAACTGTTCCGGGCAAAGGAGCTATCTTCAAAGCCGCTGACAATACTGTTTTGCACGACGCGCATTATGTGCCCGCTTGGGTCAAACTGTCGCCGTTTATCGCAATGATCAGCGGTCTGGCCTTGGCCTACCTGATGTATATCCGCCGCCCCGATCTGCCTGCCAAACTTGCACGTCAACAGGCACCACTTTATAACTTCCTGCTAAACAAATGGTACTTTGACGAGCTGTATAACGTGATCTTCATCAAACCAGCGATGTGGGTCGGACGGTTCTTGTGGAAACAAGGCGATACCAACACCATCGACGGCGGTATCAACGGTATAGCCACGGGCATCGTGCCATTCTTCACCAAATGGGTGAACCGCGCACAGTCCGGCTACATCTTCACCTACGCCTTCTTTATGGTGCTGGGCATCACAGCCATGATCACATGGGTAACTATTACCGGAGGGGCCAACTAATGGGCAACCTACTTTCCCTCACCACGTTCATCCCGCTGCTCGGTGCGATCATTCTGGCGCTGTTCTTGCGCGGTGATGACGGCGCTGCCCAAAGCAACGCCAAATGGGTCGCAATGGCGACAACTGTGGCCACGTTCCTTGTGTCGCTGTTCATCCTGTTCGGGTTTGATGCTTCCAACACTGACTTCCAGATGGTGGAAGAACGTGACTGGCTGATGGGCATGAACTACAAAATGGGTGTCGATGGGATTTCGGTCCTATTCGTGATGCTCACCACATTCTTGATGCCACTTGTGATCGCGTCCTGCTGGAACGTCAGCACACGCGTCAAAGAATACATGATCGCTTTCCTGCTGCTGGAAACATTGATGCTCGGCGTTTTCATGGCGCTCGACCTAGTACTGTTTTACCTGTTCTTCGAGGCAGGCCTGATCCCGATGTTCCTGATTATCGGCATCTGGGGCGGCAAAAACCGGATCTACGCATCGTTCAAATTCTTCCTCTACACTTTCCTTGGCTCCGTGCTGATGCTAGTGGCGATGGTTGCAATGTTTAGCGAAGCAGGGACAACAGACATCCCAACGCTGATGGTCGCTGAATTCGGATCAGAAGACTTCTCGATCCTTGGCATCCACGTTGTCGGCGGTATACAAACCCTGATGTGGCTTGCGTTCTTCGCATCATTTGCCGTGAAAATGCCAATGTGGCCGGTGCACACATGGCTACCAGACGCACACGTTCAGGCGCCAACCGCTGGTTCTGTCGTACTTGCAGCAATACTGTTGAAAATGGGCGGCTACGGCTTCTTGCGGTTCTCGCTGCCAATGTTCCCCATTGGGTCCGAAGTCATGGGCGATCTCGTACTTTGGATGTCAGCAATCGCGATCATTTACACGTCACTTGTGGCCATGGTCCAAGAAGACATGAAAAAACTCATCGCCTATTCTTCCGTCGCGCACATGGGTTACGTGACAATGGGTATCTTTGCGGTCAACCAACAAGGCATCGACGGGGCGATCTTTCAGATGATCAGCCACGGCTTTATCTCGGGTGCGTTGTTTTTGTTGGTCGGGGTTATCTACGACCGTATGCACACCCGTGAAATCGATGCCTATGGTGGCCTCGTAAACCGGATGCCAGCTTTCGCGCTGATCTTCTTGTTCTTCACAATGGCCAATGTCGGCCTGCCAGGCACCTCAGGGTTTGTCGGTGAATTCCTCGTGCTGATGGGCATCTTCCAAGTGAACACATGGGTTGCGATGTTCGCGACCACTGGGGTGATCTTATCGGCGGCCTACGCGCTGTGGCTCTACCGCCGCGTGGTCATGGGCGATCTAATCAAAGAAAGCCTGCGCACCATCACAGACATGACAACCCGCGAGCGGTTCATCTTTGCGCCACTGGTGTTCATGACATTGCTCTTGGGCGTCTATCCGGCGCTGGTACTTGATATTATTGGACCAAGCGTTGCGGCGCTGGTTGAAAACTACGACATGGCGACGGCGGGTATGCAATCCGCTGGCACGCAGTAAGGAACGGGTCACATGATCTCTGCTGATATCCAAACCATGATGCCGGAAATTGTTCTGGCGATCTTTGCGATGGGCGCGTTGCTCGCTGCGGTCTACACGACCAAAGACGGCATGGCGCCGCTGCTAACATGGGCAACATCAGGCTTTTTCGTCCTGCTGGCGCTCTGGATCGGGACGGGGGCCGCGCAAACGGTCACCGCATTCGACGGCATGTTCAACAATGACGGGTTCGCTCGGTTCACAAAGGTCGTGATCCTGCTGTCCGCCGCCGCAGTCCTGCTGATGTCGCAAGACTACATGCAACGGCGCGGGCTACTAAAATTCGAATACCCAATTCTGGTGGCACTGTCCGTTGTCGGCATGATGGTCATGGTATCGGCAGGTGATCTGATGGCCCTGTACATGGGGTTAGAATTACAATCATTGGCGCTTTATGTCGTGGCATCGCTGCGCCGCGATAGCGCCAAATCAACCGAAGCCGGTTTGAAATACTTCGTACTTGGGGCACTGTCATCTGGCTTGCTGCTTTACGGAGCATCGCTGGTCTACGGATTTTCTGGGACAACATTGTTCTCAGGCATCATTTTGGCCACGGCTGACGGGTACTCTGTTGGCTTGCTGATCGGCGTCGTGTTCTTGATTGCGGGTCTGGCATTCAAAGTATCCGCAGCACCGTTCCATATGTGGACCCCTGACGTCTATGAGGGCTCACCAACACCTGTGACTGCGTTCTTTGCGACCGCACCAAAGATCGCAGCAATGGCGATGTTCGCACGCGTCGTACACGATGCATTCGGCGGAATTGTTGGCGAATGGCAGCAGATTGTGGCGTTCATCTCGGTGCTGTCGATGTTCCTCGGGGCGATCGCTGCCATCGGTCAGCGCGACATCAAACGGCTTATGGCGTATTCATCCATCGCCCACATGGGCTTTGCGTTGATGGGCTTAGCGGCGGGCACGGCGTTTGGCGTGCAAGCCATGCTGATCTACATGGTGATCTATGTGATCATGAACGTCGGCACATTCGCATTTATCCTCAGCATGGAACGCGACGGGCGCCCCGTGACAGACATCAATTCACTCAAGATGTACTCCAAGAAACAGCCGTTGATGGCGTTGGTCGTGCTTGTGATGATGTTCAGCCTCGCAGGCGTGCCACCTTTGTTGGGCTTCTTTGGCAAGTTCTACGTGCTGCGGGCTGCCTATGACGCAGGCCTTGGCTGGTTGGCCGTCGCTGGAGTGATCGCATCCGTGATCGGCGCATTCTACTACATCCGCATCGTTTATTTCGTCTACTTCGGCGAAGAAAACGTCGGGCTGGACGGCAAGATGCCTCCTGTTTTGTGGATCACTGCCGTTGTGACTGCGACCATTGTTGGGCTCGCTTGGGTGCCTGGCATCAACCTGTTTGGAATTGAGACCATGGCGCAGGCTGCGGCGGCGACACTTGTTAACTAACCAGATGACCCAGTGGCCCGCAGGGGTCGACAGGATCGTTCTGGACAGTACCACCAGCACAATGACAGAGGCCGCCCACATGGCGGCCTCAATCACATCTCCCACATGGATCATGGCGCACCAGCAAACCGATGGGCGCGGACGTCGGGGGCGGGCGTGGCTCACACCAAAGGGCAACCTGACAGCAACGCTGGTGTTCGAACCACACTGCACGCCAGCGCAGGCAGCACAGCGTTCATTCCTCGCTGCCAACGCGCTTTACAATGCGCTGGCGATCTATGTCCCATCCGAAAAACTTAGCCTGAAATGGCCCAACGACGTGCTGTTGAGCGGTGGCAAAGTCGCAGGCATCTTGCTCGAATCCGCGGGACACCACGGCGCGGTCAGCTATCTGTCAATCGGCATTGGCGTGAACCTGCAAACCATCCCCCAAGGGGTCAAAGATGCAGCTTTTGGCCCCACCAGCCTTAAGGCAGCAGGCGGCTGGGATGTTGATTCAATCGACTTCCTGACAACGCTCGCCAATGCCTACGCCGATCAAGAGGCGCTGCTGGCTACACATGGGTTCACCCGCATTCGGACCGATTGGCTAAAACACGCGGCCAAGCTGGGCGAGGTGATTACAGCCCGCACCACGTTGACCGAAATCACAGGCACATTTAAAACGATCGACGACGATGGTAATCTGGTTTTGATCACAGGCGCAGGGCCACAAGTCATCCCTGCCGCCGACGTCTATTTCTGAAAAGGAACACACCATGCTTTTGGCCATTGACTGCGGCAACACCAACACCGTCTTTTCCATCTGGGACGGATCCAGTTTTATCGGCACATGGCGCATGTCGACCGAATGGCAGCGCACGGGCGACGAATATTACGTCTGGCTCAAAACTCTGATGGAGATACACAAAGTGGACGTGACCATCGACGAGGTGATCATCTCGTCAACAGTGCCGCGTGTGGTCTTCAATCTACGGGTCCTATCTGACCGTTATTTCAACTGTCGACCCCTGGTTGTCGGTAAATCTGATTGCCTGCTTCCGGCAGATCCGCGCGTTGACGCCGGCACCGCCGTGGGACCAGACAGACTGGTGAACACAGCAGGATCGTTCGACCGTCATGGGGGCAACCTAATCGTCGTAGACTTTGGGACAGCAACAACATTCGACGTGGTTGACACCGATGGGGCCTACGTCGGCGGCGTGATCGCACCGGGCGTGAACTTATCGCTGGCTGCCTTGCATAACGCTGCTGCGGCACTGCCGCATGTTGATATCTCCAAACCCCAAGCCGTCGTGGGGACCAACACCGTTGCATGTATGCAATCAGGCGTGTTTTGGGGTTACGTGGGACTGGTACGTGAGATATGCGCTCGGATTAAGGCTGAACGGGGCGTGGCGATGCGCGTGATCTCGACCGGCGGGCTTGCGCCCCTGTTTGGCCAGACAGAAACATTATTTGACGTCTTTGAAGACGATTTGACGATGCACGGTTTGACCGTCATCCACCGATACAACAAGGAAAATACATGAGCCGCAAAAAAGCAGCTGACCGCCTAATCTATCTGCCCCTTGGTGGGGCTGGCGAAATTGGCATGAACGCCTACGTCTATGGCTACGGCCAACCGGGCCGCGAGAAACTGATCGTTGTCGATCTTGGGATCACATTCCCTGACATGGACACGACACCGGGCGTGGATATCATCCTGCCCGACATCACATGGCTCAAAAAGCGCCGCGCTGACATTGTGGGTATCTTTATCACCCACGCACACGAAGACCACGTCGGCGGCATCGGGCACTACTGGGAAGACCTCGGCGCGCCAGTTTACGCGCGTCCTTTCACCGCAAACATCGCACGGCGCAAGCTGTCTGAACACGGGCACCCAGATAGCGTCGTGACCGTCGTGGACGTCTACCCACAAGTCATCGACTGTGGGCCGTTCAAGATATCCTACGTGCCAATCTCGCACTCAATCCCGGAAAGCGCGGGCCTGCTGATCGACACACCTGATGGGCGTGTTCTTCACTCTGGCGATTTCAAAATCGATGAAACACCAATCGTTGGCGACCCGTTCAACCCTGAGCTTTGGGCCGAAATCTCAAAGGATGGCGTTAAAGCACTGGTCTGCGATTCCACGAACGTGTTCAGCCCAGAACCAGGTCGGTCCGAATCCACCATCGGTGACGCCATCGCCGAGATGATGAAAGCAGCAACAGGCTGCGTCGTTGCGACAACATTCGCATCCAACATCGCACGTCTGAAAACACTGGCACTCGCAGCACAAAAGGCCGACCGCTCGGTCGTTCTACTGGGCCGCTCAATGCGGCGCATGGTCGAAGCGGCAACTGAAACTGGTCTGCTGACTGGCTTTCCGCCGTGCGTATCACCTGAAGATGCGGTCAACATGCCACGCGAAAACCTGATGCTTTTGGTCACAGGATCACAAGGCGAACGGCGCGCGGCATCGGCACAGCTGTCACAAGGCAAATACCTTGGACTGACGCTGAAAGACGGCGACACGTTCTTGTTCTCGTCCAAAACCATTCCGGGCAACGAGCGTGGCGTGATCCGGATCATGAACCAATTGTCCGAGCTGGGCGTTGACGTGATCGACGATGCTGGAGGCAAATACCACGTATCTGGGCACGCAAACCGCCCTGATTTGGCGACGTTGCATGAAATCGTGAAACCACAAATCTTGATCCCAATGCACGGCGAACATCGTCACCTGCGCGAGCATGTGAAATTGGGCGCCGAACGCGGGCTGACGGGCATCGTGGCAGTAAACGGCATGATGATTGATCTGTCCGGCAACGCGCCAAAGGTTGTTGAACACGTTGAAACTGGCCGGACTTATCTGGACGGTTCAGTCAAAGTTGGGCAATTCGACGGTATCGTGCGCGACCGTATCCGCATGGCTCTGAACGGCCATATGATCGTGACGCTGATCTTGGATGAAAACGATGATCCGCTTGGCGACCCATGGGTTGAACTGATGGGGCTATCTGAGACAGGCCGCTCAAACGGTGCCCTGATCGAGGTGGTCGAAGCCGATTTGGCGCAGTATCTTGGCCGTGCAAACGACAAGACGCTGACCGATGATGTTAAGCTAGAAAAAGAGCTGAAAAACGTGGCACGTCGGGCAGCACATAGTGCCATCGGCAAAAAGCCGGAAGTCACCGTGATCGTTTCGCGCCTTAGCTAAGGCACAGGTAAGGTGGGTTAAAACCCACCCTACACCGAACGCGAGTGGAACAGCCCACAAAAAAGGGCCTCTCCTTATTCAGGAGAGGCTCTTTTTTGTAACGTTTTACCGTCTAGTTTTTAACGCGTTCGATAAAGCTTTTGGCAATAAACGTTGGGGTATCATCACCCAAGCCCACAACCTTGTTGTTGTCATTACGTCCGCGATCATTGTTATTGCGATTGCGGCCGCCACGATCATTCTTTGGCTTATCTTCACGTTTGTGATCATCGCGCTTGGTGTCGTCACGCTTATGATCACTCCGTTGTCTCGCTTCGCGGGGCTTTTCTTCACGCTGAGGCTGTTCGCGCGGAGCATCAGCAACAACAACAGACGCCTCAACCTTTGGCGCTTCAACTTTAGGCGCTTCTTCAACCTTTGGGGCTTCGACCTTTTCTTCGCGTGGCTTGCGGGTCCGGCTGCGCGTGCGCCGTTCCTCTTTTGGAGCGCCTTCGGTCGGCTCCGATGCAGCAGGGGCACCAGATTTGGACGGGCTTTCAAGGCGCGGAATTTCAGCCTGAACAAGACGCTCCACGTCCTCAAGGTTCTTTTCATCACGGGTTGCACAAATCATGATCGCGGTACCAGAGCGGCCAGCGCGACCCGTACGACCAATCCGGTGCACATAGTCCTCAGCGTGGCTTGGCACGTCAAAGTTAAACACATGTGTCACGGCTGGAATATCCAAACCACGGGCGGCCACATCGGATGCCACAAGGAACCGCAGCCCGTTCCCACGGAACGATTCCAGCGTGCGTGTGCGGTGTGATTGGTCCAAATCACCGTGAATAGGGGCAGCATTATAGCCGTTCTTATTCAGTGACTTAGCGACAATATCCACATCTGACTTGCGGTTGCAGAAAATGATCGCGTTGGAGCATGCATCACCCTCGGCATCAATCAAAGCACGCAAAACCGCGCGCTTTTCAGCAGGCTCTTTGGGCTTGGAAGATCCACGGAACATCAGCACGCCTTGCTTAATGTTGTCGTTTGTCGTGGCAGCACGGGCAACTTCGATCTTGGCAGGGTTCGACAAGAACGTGTTGGTGATCCGCTCAATTTCAGGGGCCATCGTGGCTGAGAAAAACAACGTCTGGCGGGTAAACGGTGTGCGCTTAAAAATCTCTTCGATGTCGGGGATGAAACCCATGTCCAACATGCGGTCGGCTTCATCCACAACCATGATTTTAACGTCCGTGAGAATCAGCTTGCCGCGTTCCAAATGATCGAGCAAACGACCTGGCGTTGCGATTAGAACATCGACGCCTTTGTCGATCAGTTTATCCTGATCGCGAAAACTGGTGCCGCCGATCAACAGTGCCTTGGACAGCTTGGTATACTTTGCATAAGTGTCAAAGTTTTCAGCAACCTGAGCGGCCAATTCACGGGTTGGTGCAAGAATAAGGCTGCGCGGCATGCGCGCCCGCGCACGACCTCGGCCCAAAAGTGTGATCATTGGCAGTGTAAATGCAGCAGTTTTGCCAGTCCCGGTCTGGGCGATACCCAAAACATCGCGGCCTTCAAGCGCGGGCACAATCGCACCGACTTGAATTGGGGTTGGGGTATCATAGCCCGTCTCAACAACAGCTTTGAGAACCTTGGCATCAAGGTTTAGGTCAGTAAATTTGGTCAAGTGAGCCCTTTCAATATGTAGCGGCTTTCCGGCCGCTCATATTGCGCGGCCCGCCTGACCGAATTGTCAGGTCGTTCGACTGCGCAATGCCATAGCGTTAAGGGCGGGCTGCGTCAAGGAAACCCGTTCACGGGTGTTTTTATTGGGTCGATTAGCCCTGCTGTCGACAGCGCATCCCAAAACAAACGCGTGGGAATTATCGCGGTATAATTTCGACGCAACCCATCAATTTCGATCACCATGCCGTAATTAGCGGCCTGCCGGAAACCCGCTTATGTGAATGTGACCGCCCCGATTTCTGCCCTGTGACAGCGATCAATGCAAAACGCGTTTAACCTGTCGTGTTTGCGGCAATCCAAAACGGTCCCATTGTGGGTCATTCGGCGCAGGTGTGGGCCGTTTGGGCCGCCACGCAGCATGGAAAAAGACAGATAATACCGGACCGCCTCGTCTTTTTGCAGAACGATAGTGCGGGCCGAGATGTGATCCTCACCATCGCGAAACACTTCTGTATCACGTGAAACGGTCTGCCAACTCCCAGTCGCGTCGCTATATATACGGATATTGCGCTTACTTGGGCTGCAAGCAGCGAGCAGAAACACAATGAGAACACGCAAAACCATGCCACCACCGTCGCCAGTAGCGGTTAACAAAACTTAAAGCCCAGAAGAATGAAGCACTGGCCGGTACCCATTATCCAACACCGCAACCATTGGCGCAGGCGTTAATACGGTCACATCACCGCAACGTGGCCGCGGGACCTTTGCGCCATAACCATCTGGCGCATAAGGAAACAAAAAATGGGCACCGACCAAATGCGCGACGTTGTCATGCAATATCATCGCGCCAGCCGGTAGGGTCGCAATCCGCGCCTGATGGGTCACATGCGACCGGTCACGCGTCACGCGGGCAGGGTGCAGCATTGCGTCCATTTCAGAGGCCTTTGGGCGCAAACCCGTCACGGCTTCCCACGCATCGACAAAATTGACATAGGCTCCGCGGCGGCAATACCCACATGGGCGATGCCCCGCTGACATAGCCAAAGCCTCATCGAGGAAAAACAGCTCGGTCCAATTGCGGCCCGTCATGACTTGGCGCTTGCGACCCTGCCAATGTAACTCACAACAAATCCACGCCTTATGTGACCAGCGTTTGGTCGCCAGCACGCGATTCGGCCCATGTATAATGCCGCGATTCCCCGTCATCGTCCCGCGCGCAGTGATCGCCAAAATCCGGCTATCGAGCTGCACGCGGTTTTGCAGGGTCACACCATCATTTCCTTGGTCGATGACAGCGCTACATCAGGATAATCACGGGTGACGCGGTCAATATCCCATTGCAGCCGCGTCAAGAATACGACGTCGCCGTCGTTGTCCGTCGCGATATGCTGCTTGTTGGCCTCAGCAAATTTGTCGACCGCATCCTTGCTGCCCAACACCCAGCGCGCTGACGTAAACTGCGAGCCTTCAAAACGCACGGGCAGGCCGTACTCCAGCTCGATTCGGCTGGCCAAAACCTCGAACTGCAAAGCCCCGACAACACCAACAATAAAGCCGGAGCCAAACGTCGGCTTAAACACCTTGGCGGCACCTTCTTCGGCAAACTGCATCAAGGCTTTTTCCAAATGCTTGGCCTTCAGCGGGTCACCAGCACGGCAAGTTTGCAGCAGCTCAGGTGCAAACGACGGAATTCCGGACACGCGAATAGCCTCGCCTTCGGTCAACGTATCACCGATGCGCAACTGACCGTGGTTTGGAATGCCGATGATGTCGCCCGCCCAAGCCTCTTCCGCCAATTCGCGATCAGCCGCGAGGAACAACACAGGGTTGCTGACAGCCATCACCTTTTTGGACCGCACATGGGTCAATTTCATGCCACGAATGAAATGCCCCGACGCAAGACGGACAAACGCCACGCGGTCGCGGTGTTTTGGGTCCATGTTGGCCTGCACTTTGAATACAAAACCAGCGACCTTCTTTTCTTCAGGGGCGACATTGCGCGGCTGCGCTGTCTGGGTCTGTGGCTCGGGGCCATAGGTGGCGATCCCGTCCATCAGTTCCTTGACGCCAAAACTGTTCATCGCAGATCCAAACCAAATCGGCGTCATAGAGCCATTCAGCAATGCCTCTGGGTCCAAGGGCGGCAGCAATTCTTTGGCCATTTCAATTTCTTCAAGAAACTTGGACAGCAGATGCGCAGGCACATGCTCGGCCAGTTTCGGATCATCCAAACCACTGATCTGGATGCTCTCGGCAACCTTGTTGCGGTCAGCACGGTCCATCAATTCCAACTTATCGCGCAGAATGTCATAGCAGCCCATAAATTCACGACCAACCCCAATGGGCCAGCTCGCAGGGGTGACATCAATCGCTAGGTTCTCTTGAATTTCATCAATAATTTCAAACGTATCGCGGCTTTCGCGGTCCATCTTGTTACAAAACGTCAGGATCGGCAGATCGCGCATCCGGCAAACTTCAAACAGCTTTTGGGTCTGGCTTTCGACGCCCTTGGCACCGTCAATCACCATGACGGCAGCATCAACAGCCGTCAGCGTGCGGTAGGTATCCTCAGAAAAATCCGAGTGACCGGGGGTATCAACCAAATTGAACCGGTATTGTTCAAAATCAAACGACATCGCGGACGCTGAAACCGAGATTCCGCGATCCTTTTCCATCTGCATGAAATCCGACCGTGTCCGGCGGGCTTCACCCTTGGCACGGACCTGACCCGCCATCTGAATCGCGCCACCATACAGTAAAAACTTTTCCGTCAACGTGGTCTTGCCAGCATCAGGATGCGAAATAATCGCAAACGTACGGCGGCGGGCGATCTGGGCGGGTAATTTAGGGCGATCTGTCATGACAAATGCCATACTGCGCATCACAACAAAGGGCAATTGGGTGCGTTAAAGCCAACGGGAGCAAATTTAGTTTCGAATGTCAGACCACAAGCCTTTAGTCGATGATAAATCGGTTGCGTAAACTAAATCCTAATATTTGTTTAAATCACTAATTAGGACGACTATTTTTATGCGTACGTTTGTAAAATTTGGCGTAATAACGTGTGCCTTCACAACGCTGGTCGCTTGTAGAGGAACTTCATACGAAGACGCACTCCTTGAACGTATGGAGGATGGCGAACGGTTGGCGTATCGCGTTGACGCAATGACGGATTCCGGGCCGCTCGTTGTTGACAATACAACTGGATCGGCATCGTTTAGTGGTGTCGCTGAGTTAATTGCTGGGCCCGAAACTAATGGGGCCCTTCTATTTGGCGACGCTTTCGTTCGTGTAGATTTCGACGACCAATCGAATGTCTATGGATCGATTTCAGACATTGGTGGTCTTGGAAACGTGGATTTCAATGATGAAGACTCAGGCAATATTGATCGCTACTCCGGCACGATCACATTGTCAGACGGGTCGGTTGGCAGTGGTAATCAGCTAGAGGTTGATTATATTGGAACACTGCGAGGCAATGGCGATACGATTGTCTTTGACGGTAATGTGACTGGAGTGTTCAGCGGAGAATTCGACATTGAGGCTGTTACGCTGGCCAACCCTCGCTGACAAGATGGGTAGGCTTTCAGAAATGCGTAAATGAGTTTGTTTTAGTGCTCGTGGCTGGTTGCGGGGGCACAGGGCAAAGCACCAATCTAACATCGTGCGTTGACCAAGCCTCTGATCTTGCGTGTGCGTTGTTCACTGAAAAAATTAGCAATCCTGCGTGTCTGCCAGTGACCGGACGGGCCATTTACGTGAGGTTCGGGACGTTGGACTTGGCTATCCTCGGCACGACACAGTCCTATATTGGTGACCTGGATTTAACGGTGAAATTCAGCAGCGCCAGTGGTCGAATATCGGGCACCCTGCACAATTTTGACGGCCTTATCGGGTAGCTTGATATTTCCAATGGAACCGTCGATCGGGGCGCCGACACGGATGTGTACTATACATTTGGGGCGGATATAGACGGCACACTAACCAATAGTGACGGCGACTATATTATCGACGCGACCCTCGCTGGCGACTTTCGGGGGCGTAATCAGGATGGTGTGACTGGGGTCGTTCTTGGGGGCATCACGGGGCCAAACGGCGTCGACATTTTTGACGGAACAGTTGCGGGCGCCCGCACAAATTAATTTGAAGACGCCTTGCGCAGCAGGTCCACCGCATCAGGTTGGGAAAGCAATTTTTACTGCACCTCAAAGTCTTAATGCTGGCGGTGGGCGTGATCGGTGCTGTTGCCGCTGGCTACACGCACATCTTCGGGCACGGCAGCGCGTGTGCGGGGGTCAATCTGCAAGGATTCGGCGGCGATACCTTCCGCATAGATAATTTGATGTTCATCAAACAGCAGTTGGAAATAGTCGACAAAACCACCATCGTGGCGATACACGCTGTCTCCATTTACCAGATGACGAACCTTGACCAACACCTCTGAACGGCCAGCGCCCAGTTTATCTTGGCGTTGATACACAAACAGGCGGTGGTCGGGGCTGACGAGCAAATCGTTTTCGTTGTGCTATGCACCCTTGGTGATCATGATCGGGGCAAATTCGCCCATCGCCCGCAATGTGGTTTGGCCAATCCAGTGGACAGCTTGCGGACCATCATCGCGGGTCAAAACCTTGTCGCCGACCGAAAACTGCTCAATCTTGCGCCGTTCGCCAGATGCCATCGTAATATGGGTGCCACGGGTGAACAAAACACTGCGACCTCGGCAAAACGGGTGGTTGCCGCATCGCGGTCCGCACCAACAAGATGGTAATTTGTGTCGGCGACCAAATTGGCCAGCGGCAACAGATATGTCGCTTCAAATGCGCCATCTTCAACTTCGACCAACACAAGCACTTCATAAGTGGTGCTATCGCTGCCCATCATGGTGATGCAGCTATCCAAATAGATGATATTGCTGGGCTTGCCGACGGCGGTGCTTGGGTCAATCACAAATCCGTCTTCCCCGTCACGCAGCGCAAGGCAAAGCGGGACACGGGTCGCGGACTGGGATTGCTGGTAAATATCATCCATGACCAACTCGTCAGCAAATGTTATGCTTTCACCCTCCGCGACGCCTTCTGTAACGCAAAAGTCTTCGGACCGCAGTACCGCAACCGTCTGCATCGTGGGAAGCTGGGTGTCGTTCGACATGAAATATTGTACCCGATACTGAGCTCTATTATACCTATTGGCTGTTATCGAAATGGTCAACGGATGCAAGCGACGACCTTGCCTTTCAGACAGGTATAACGCACTTCTTCTGCTAACCAATTAACAAAGGACATCGATCATGGATCTGGGAATTTCGGGTAAGCGGGCGCTGGTTTGTGCATCCTCAAAAGGGTTGGGGCGCGGTTGCGCCGAAAGCTTGGCTCAGGCCGGCGTAAACCTCGTCTTAAACGGACGGACAGCCGCATCGCTCAACGCAACCGCTGATCACATCCGCGACACATACGGCGTGCAAGTTGACGTGGTTCTGGCCGATGTGGCCACAGCCGACGGACAGGCCGCACTGCTTGCCGCTTCAGGCGACGTGGATATTTTGGTGAATAACGCAGGCGGCCCGCCTCCGGGGCTGTGGTCCGACTGGAACCGCGAAGATTTTATCGCTGCACTGGACGCAAACATGCTGGCACCGATCGCGCTGATGAAGGCGCTTTTGCCCGGCATGATTGACCGTGGCTGGGGACGGGTGGTCAACATTACGTCTGGGTCCGTCAAAGCCCCCATTCCGCAGCTTGGGCTGTCCAATGCTGCACGTGCAGGGCTAACAGGCTATGTGGCAGGCACCGCGCGCCAAGTTGCGGCAAACGGCGTAACTATCAACAACATGCTGCCTGGTATCCACGCGACGGACCGTGCCATTAGCCTCGACCAAGGGGTTATGGCCGCCAACGGCATCGACATGGACGCAGCACGTGCGCAACGTCAGGCGACGATCCCGGCAAAACGCTATGGCACCGCCGCTGAATTTGGGGCGACCTGCGCATTCCTATGTTCACAACACGCAGGCTTTATCGTCGGACAAAACATCGTGCTCGACGGCGGCGCGATCAACGCGACGATCTGATATGGCCAAAGGGGACAGCCTCGCCGATCAGTTGTTCAACCGCGATACGGTTGGACAACTAGCGGGCCACTTCGACGATGTGGGCGTGTTCAGTAACGACCCGTTTGTGACCGACGTCATGAACGGGCTGCACGATTTAGAACTCAAAGCACGGATCAGCCATATCGCCGACGTGTTAGCGCGGCATCTGCCCCGCGATTTCGGCAATGCGAGCGTGGCAATCTATAAGGCATTACCGCCGCCGCTGGACCCCAATTTGCAAGACGACAGTTTTGGCCACGTCATCTCTGCACCTCTGGGTGTTTTTGTGAAAATCATGGGCTTGAAGGTGATACTTCATGCAGTCTCGACCTGCGAGAGGCGCTCACTATCCGGTTCTCGATGGAATCCTCAATTCGGGTATTCCTCAACAAACACCCCGTGGAAACCATGCAGCGCGTGCGGTCTTGGGCGACCCATGAAAACTACCATGTGAGCAGGTTGGCTTCCGAGGGCACGCGGCCACGTCTGCCATGGGGGCACAACGTCGGGCTGACGACAGATGATACGCTCCCGATCCTTGATATGCTTTACGCCGACAAAACAAGGTTCGTGACAAGATCAGTCGTTAATCACTTGAATGATATTACAAAAAAACATCCAGATGCGGTGATTAAGCGGCTCGATCAATGGCAAGCTGCAGGCAAACAATCGCAAAAAGAACTGACGTGGATGCGCAAACATGCGCTGCGTGGGTTGATTAAAGCAGGGCATCCAGCAGCAATGCAACACCTCGGCTACAGACCTGATATCGCCATTAGCGATGCAGATATCAGTATCCCAGCAGTGATAAAACGCGGCGAAAAGATCAGTATCGCCGCAAATTTCACACCCTCGGATACTGGACCGATGATTATTGACGATGTCGTTGACTACATGAAATCAAACGGAAATAACGCACCAAAAGTGTTTAAGTTGAAGGTGCTAGAAGGTAAAGCTGATCAAGTTATCACAATCGCCAAATCCCACCACTTCAACGATACTGCCAGCACATTCCGGCTCTACGCAGGCGCACACGCGGTGCATTTACAAATCAACGGGCGCATCGTCGCATCTGCGGCGTTCAAGTTGTCCTAAGCTTGCCCCTTGGATCAAGGCTTGCTAGGGATGCAGGCAATACCCAATCGTTTTGGTCAGGGATAGCCCGCGCATGATGACCCCACGCTTAGAAATCCGCGATATCATCAAATCCTTTGGTGGGCGCCGCGTCGTAAATGACGTCGCGCTGACCGTGATGCCCGGGCAAGTCACCTGCCTTTTGGGGCCATCTGGTTGCGGTAAATCGACGACCCTGCGGATCATCGCGGGTGTTGATATGCAAGACAGCGGCACCATCCATGTGGATGGGAAACTGGTCTGTGACACCATCACCCGCGTGCCGCCAGAAGGACGGTCAATCGGGCTGATGTTTCAAGACTTCGCGCTTTTCCCGCACCTATCAGTCGCTGAAAACGTCGGCTTTGGCTTGCGCGGTGGCGTGAAAACCAACGCCCATCGCATCAGCGAATTGCTTGAAAAGGTCGGCATGACGCGCCACCTGAATGCCTACCCGCACGAACTATCGGGGGGTGAACAGCAACGCATCGCACTTGCGCGCGCATTGGCCCCGCGGCCCAAAATAATGCTGATGGACGAACCTTTCTCTGGCCTTGATGACCGCCTGCGCGACGACATCCGCGATGAAACATTGGCCGTTCTCAAGGAAGAAGGCGCAGGCGTTCTGCTTGTCACGCACGAACCCCACGAGGCCATGCGCATGGCCGATGAAATTGCGCTCATGCGCGACGGAAAAATTGTGCAGTGCGGCGCGCCCTATAACATCTACAATGCGCCAAAAGACAAAGAGGCTGCTGGTTTCTTCAGCGATATCAACGTTATTCAAGGGACAGTGTCTGGCGCACTGACCGATACACCATTCGGACAGTTCCTTGCCCCCGGTGTGCCCGATGGCACAAAAGTTGACATCGTGATCCGGCCACAGCATCTTAAAATCGACTTTGATCGGGCTGGGCGTGGGCCAAATCCAACGCCCAGCGATGGCACACCAGCGCGCGGCATCGTGCAGCGCGCACGGTTCATGGGTAACGAAAGCCTTGTTGAATTCAAAATGGATTTTGACGGAAACATCCTGCGCGCCGTAGTCCCATCAGTATTTCTGCCCAAGGTAGACACGCCGCTATGGCTGATGATCCGGCGCGACAAATGCTTCGTGTTTGCGCGCTAGCGTTTCAGCCGCGCCGCACGCCCGCCACGGCGCTTTGTGATCAGGTTTGCGCGATCGGGCAATGCATCCATCACAGCACTGCGTGCGTCGGGTGACATCTGAGACCAAGCAGCAATCTCATCGATGGACCGCAAACACCCCGTGCAAAGCCGTGTCTCGGCATGCACCACGCAAATTTTAATGCAGGGGCTGTCAACTTCGGCACGTTTCCAGACGTCATCAGACAAATTAGGCGTTCCTTATATGTGCCAGCCGGTCCAGCATGCCTTGTAGGATAAAGCCAGCGGCAACATGATCGATCAGTTCTGCACGACGCTTTCTGGACAAATCCGCCTCTAGCATCGCCCGTTCAGCCGCAACAGTCGACAAACGCTCGTCCCAAAACGTAATCGGCAGTGGCGTCAGTTTTTCCAGATTGCGGGCAAACGCGCGGGTCGCCTGCGCACGCGGGCCCTCTGATCCGTCCATATTCAGCGGCAAGCCTAACACCAGCCCCTTCACATCGCGCGATGTGGTCAATTTTAGCAAAGCCGCGGCATCAATACCAAATTTCTTGCGCTTGATCGTCTCCGTTGGGGTCGCGACCCCGCGCATCAGGTCCGACAATGCCACGCCAATCGTCGTGGTCCCAAGGTCCAGTCCGGCAACAGCGCCAAAGCTGGGCAGCGTGGCTGCAAACTCTTCTGGGGTCTGACAAATCATCGCAATGCACCGTCAGTGCATGCAGTAACCACGCCCCCGACAGGGGCCGCCAGCAAAACGCAAATGATCCAGAAAAACATGGGCAAACACCTTTAATCTACGGTCTACCTAATCCCTGCGCGTTCAAGTGAAAAGAGCCTGCATCACATGGACATTTCTAACCCGAATTGACATGTCGTAAATAGACCGCAGAATGACGCGGGCAGTATCCTCATTTCCGTGCAAAGGTTCACAACCAAACCAACGATTTGCCTGCCACCTCCGAAAGGATTCGCCACTATGAAACGTTATTCTGCATTTGCCGTCGCGCGCGAAGCACTGCGCAACCACACAGGGTGGAACCGCGCTTGGGCCAAGCCGACCCAGCCGAAAAAGAAATATGACGCGATCATCGTCGGCGCTGGCGGGCACGGGCTGGCGACAGCATACTACCTTGGCAAAAACTTTGGGATCACCAATGTGGCGATCTTGGAAAAAGGCTGGCTTGGCGGCGGCAACACAGGGCGCAACACGACCATCATTCGGTCCAACTACCTGCAAGACCCGTCCGCAGCGATCTACGAAAAATCGCGGTCCCTCTATGAAACCATGTCGCAAGACCTGAACTACAACGTCATGTTCTCCCCGCGCGGCGTGATCATGCTGGCACAGACCCAAGCCGAAATTCGCGGCTACAAACGCACAGCCCATGCAAACGCACTGCAAGGCGTGACCACCGAATGGATCGAACCTGCGCGCGTAAAAGAACTCGTGCCAATCATGAACATCGACGGGCCGCGCTATCCGGTTCTGGGTGGGCTCTGGCAGGCACGCGGCGGCACAGCGCGCCACGATGCGGTCGCTTGGGGCTATGCGCGGGCGTGTTCCGAAATGGGCATGGACGTGATCCAACAATGCGAAGTCACTGGGGTGCGCACGTCTGCTGGCAAAGTCGTTGGCGTCGACACCTCCAAAGGGCCGATCGACTGCGATAAACTCGGCATGGTCGTGGCGGGTCACGCATCTGTCTTGGCTGAAAAAGCAGGCTTCCGTCTGCCAATGGAATCCGTCTCGCTGCAAGCGCTGGTATCAGAGCCGATCAAACCCTGCATGGATGTGGTTGTGATGGCGAACACCGTGCACGGCTACATGTCGCAATCCGACAAAGGTGAAATGGTCATCGGCGGCGGCACCGACGGCTATAACAACTACACCCAACGCGGATCGTTCCACCACATCGAGGAAACGGTGCGCGCACTTGTCGAAACATTCCCAATGATCGCACGCCTCAAAATGCTGCGCCAATGGGGCGGCATCGTCGACGTCACTGGCGACCGCTCACCGATCCTGTCCAAAACACCCGTTGACGGCATTTTCGTAAACTGCGGCTGGGGCACTGGCGGATTCAAAGCAATCCCTGGATCAGGTTGGGCCATGGCCGAACTGATCGCCAAAGGCCAATCGCCACTCACGGAAGAATTCAACATGTTCCGCTTCCGTGAAGGCAAATTCATCGACGAATCCGTCGCAGCAGGGGTGGCGCACTAATGCATCAGATCCTGATAAGTGCGGTCCTTGGTCGTGTCACCAAAACGGGCCTTTTCGCCAGTGGTCTCGGTTTCGGGGTCATCATCGACATGCTCAATGGTGAACGGACGGCCACGGCGCAGCTTGTAAATCGCGATGCCCGCGCCAATAGCGAACAAGCCGCCAACAATGATGTAAAACCAAGTCATATTGCAAACGTAGGGTCGAAAATTGCGCCGCGCAATGTGACATATACAAAACTTATGCAAAACTTATGCAATAAATACATCACAAAATTGGTGTTTTCTGGGGGTGCAACATGCTGACTTTAAACTGCCCATACTGCGGCAAGGACGCCGACGAAACTGACCTGCACGGCGAGGGTGAAGCCCACCTGAAACGCCATGGCCCCGGCTCTAGCGATGACGAATTCCACGACTACTTATTCCAGCGCCAGAACCCTAAAGGCGTACACTTTGAACGCTGGCGCCACATCTATGGGTGCGGCAAGTTTTTTCACGCAGCACGTTGCACCGCAACACTGCAAGTTTTCGGCACATACTCCGCCCAAACGCTTGAGCCACCACAAGCGATCAAAGACACAATCACAGCGGCACGACCCGGTTGGTCGTGGGGAGATTTCTCATGAGCACACGTCTTGCCAATACAGGCCGTTTAGTGAACAAAAACAAAGCGGTATACTTTACCTTTAATGGTAAGAATCTGTCGGGTTTTGAAGGCGATACCCTCGCCTCAGCCCTACTTGCCAACGACCAGATGTTGATGGGGCGGTCCTTTAAATACCACCGTCCACGTGGCGTTTTGGCCTCCGGCGCAGAGGAACCAAACGGCCTCGTAAACCTTGGTGAAGGCGCGAATTTCGAGCCCAACCAGCGGGTCACAACGACCGAATTATTCGACGGTTTGACCTCCAAATCGCAGAACCATTGGCCGTCCCTCGACTTCGATATTGGGGCAATAAATAAGCATTTGTCGCGCTTTATGCCGGCTGGTTTTTACTACAAAATGTTCATCCATCCGCGCCCCTTCTGGAAGCATGTCTATGAACCAATTATCCGCCACGCCGCAGGCCTCGGCAAAGCCCCAAAAGACCGTGATCTAGACACCTACGAACACTTCAACATCAACGTAGACGTCATGGTCGTCGGCGGCGGAATTGCAGGCCTTTCAGCAGCCCTTGCGGCAGGTCGTGCTGGCGTGCGCGTGTTGCTAGTGGAACAGACCGCCCATTGGGGTGGTCGCGCTGTCGTTGACCAACCAACTGTCGATGGTATGTCTGCCGAAGATTGGGTTAAGAATACTCTGCAAGACCTTGAAAGCATGAAAAATGTTACCGTACGCAACCGGACCCAAGGGTCAGGGGTCTACGATCACGGTTATGTTCTGGCATACGAGCGGATCACTGATCATGCGCCGGAAACAGACGCGCCGCGTCATCGTTTGTGGCGCGTTCGGGCCAAGCAAATTGTGACCGCAACAGGTGCAATTGAACGGCCACTTTCCTTCGCTGGTAACGATATTCCAGGCGTTGTTCTGGCCGCCGCCGTGCGCGATTACGTTGTGAACTGGGGCGTCTCAATGGGCGACCGCACCGTGGTTGTGACCAACAACGACGATGCCTACCGCACCGCGATTACGTTGAAAAAAGCTGGCTTGGAAATTCCAGCTATCATCGACGCGCGCAGCACTGCAAACGGCGAACTAATTGATGAAGCTCGCGCCTTGGGCATCCGTGTTGAAATGGGCAAAGGCATCGCCAAAGTCAAAGGCGGCAAGCGCGTCACGGCAATTGGCATCTGTGCTCAAGCAGGTGAAGGCGCTGAATTGGCAGAGATTTCTTGCGATTGCGTCGCCATGTCCGGCGGTTGGTCACCTGTTGTACACCTGTGGTCGCATTGCGGTGGCAAACTGGTGTGGGACGACGCCCAAGCCATGTTCCGGCCCAATCCCGAACTGCCGCCACTGGGCGCAGGCGGACAAGGGTTTGTGACCACGGCGGGCATCGCCAATGGCCATCTGTTCACCGCTGAAGGCATCGCTGACGGTTTTGCCGCAGGGCGCGCAGCTGCAAAAACTGCTGGCGCCATGGGTAAATCTGGCGCTGCACCGATGGGTGAAGATGCGAGCGAAGGACCTATCTCTCCGGTGTGGTTAATGCCACAGGGTGCGAAGCAGGCATTGCGGTCGAAATCATGGCTAGATTTTCAGAACGACGTGAAAGTCAGCGACGTGCAGCTGGCCGCCCAAGAAGGCTTTGAAAGCGTAGAGCACGCTAAGCGGTACACCACGCTCGGCATGGCGACGGATCAAGGTAAGTTGAGCAATATCAACGGTCTGGCGATCCTTTCTAAAGCACTGAATGCGGATATCCCGAACGTTGGAACGACCACGTTCCGCCCACCGTATACGCCGATTTCAATGGCATCGATTGCAGGTCCTGCGCGTGACGACCTGTTCCAACCGATCCGCATGACACCTGTGTCCGATTGGTCAAATGAGAATGGTGCAGACAACGAACCTGTTGGTCAGTGGCGCCGCCCGTACACGTATTTGCGTGATGGTGAGACGGTGCATGATGCGGTCAACCGTGAAGTGAAAAACACCCGAGAGAACCTTGGTCTTTTGGACGCGTCCACGCTTGGTAAGCTGATCGTCAAGGGTGCTGAAGCGGGCAAATTCCTTGATATGATGTACACCAACATGATGTCCAATCTGGCTGTTGGCAAATGCCGTTATGGCCTGATGTGCACTGAAAATGGGTTCTTATCAGATGACGGCGTGGTCGCGCGGATCGACGATGAGACATGGCTCTGCCACACCACAACGGGCGGCGCAGAGCGTATCCACGCGTGGATGGAAGACTGGCTGCAATGCGAATGGTGGGACCAAAAGGTCTTTGTTGCCAACCTGACGGAACAACTGGCGCAGATCGCGGTGGTTGGACCAAATGCACGTAAAGTATTGGAAAAGCTGGGTGGCATGGACGTGTCCAAAGAAACGTTGCCGTTTATGCAGTGGCGCGATGGAAACCTTGGCGGCTTTGATGCACGGGCCTACCGAATTAGTTTCTCTGGCGAATTGTCCTACGAGATTGCGGTCCCAGCAAGCCAAGGGCGTGCGTTCTGGGATGCATTGCTAGACGCTGGCGCTGAATTTGGCGTCATGCCTTACGGCACCGAATGTTTGCATATTTTACGCGCCGAAAAGGGCTTTATCATGATCGGGGACGAGACCGACGGGACAGTGATCCCGCAGGATTTGAACCTGCAATGGGCCTTGTCCAAAAAGAAAGAAGACTACCTTGGCAAGCGCGCGCATACGCGGTCGCACATGGCTGATCCGAACCGCTGGAAACTGGTGGGCTTGGAAACGGTTGATGGGTCAGTGTTGCCAGACGGCGCCTATGCAATTGCCGACGGCGTAAATGCCAACGGTCAGCGCAACACCCAAGGCCGCGTCACATCGACCTATTATTCGGCTAACATGGATCGCGGGATTGCCATGGGTCTTGTGCTGCACGGACCTGACCGGATGGGCGAAGTTCTTGAATTTAACAAAATTGAAGGTGGCACAGTCGCTGCCAAAATCGTCGATCAGGTGTTCTTTGACAAAGACGGGGAGAAGCAAAATGTCTAATGCTGTCAGTGCATTGCAGGGCGCAGTCGCCCCAGGCGAAGTCACGGTTCGTGAAGGTGGTCTGCAAGGCATGATCACCCTGCGCGGTGATCTGTCGAACGCAAAACTGAAATCGGTTTGTAAGGCTGTAACCGGTGCTACGTTTCCGAAAATGGGTAAAGCTACCATGAGCGGGGATAACGCACTGGCATGGATGTCACCTGATGAGGCGCTGATCCTTGTGCCGCATGCGGATACAGCAGATGCGATCGCAAAGATCGACAAGGCGCTGAAGGGCCAGCACTATTTGGCAGAAAATTTGTCTGATGCGCGGGCGCTTATCTTTGTCGAGGGCACCTATTCACGCGAGGTCATGGCGAAAGCCGCTCCTGTCGATTTGCACCCATCAACGTTTCAACCCGGTGATTTTCGCCGGACCCGCTTGGGCCAAGTGGCCGCCGCGTTTTGGATGAAAGACGACGACACGTTTGCCATCATCTGTTTCCGGTCTGTCGCTGATTATACGTTCAAGTTACTGGCCGCTGCTGCAAAGGGCGGGGCCGTCGGACATTTCTGACCCTTGACCTTGGCGGAACTTATGACATGTAAAGCGGTAAGAAAACCGTAATTTTACAAGAGAGAGACACATCATGGCTTTTGAACTTCCTGATCTGCCGTATGCCCACGACGCACTTGCATCCAAAGGCATGTCCGCTGAAACGCTCGAATTCCACCACGACCTGCACCACAACGCTTATGTCACCAATGGCAATAAGGCGATTGAAGGTACGCAGTGGGCGGATAAATCACTCGAAGAGATCATCAAGGGCACGTATGACGCGTCTTCGGTCGCTCAGAACGGTATCTTCAACAACATCAGCCAGCTTTGGAACCACAACCAGTTCTGGGAAATGATGGGTCCTGACGGAAACGCGATGCCGTCCGAGCTTGAAGCTGCATTGGTCGAGAGCTTTGGTTCAGTCGCCGAGTTTAAGTCGCAGTTTTCTGCTGCTGGCGCTGGTCAGTTTGGGTCCGGTTGGGCGTGGTTGGTCAAAGACACCGACGGCGGCCTGAAGGTTACTAAGACTGAAAACGGCGTGAACCCTGTTTGTTTCGGTCAGACAACGTTGCTGGGCTGTGATGTTTGGGAACATTCCTATTACATCGATTTCCGCAATAAGCGTCCTGTTTACCTGACCAATTTCCTTGAGAACTTGGTCAACTGGGAAAACGTCGCATCCCGCATGTAATTGCTTGGGATTACGTGAAAAAAGAGACCCGTTGCATTGATGTGGCGGGTTTTTTTGTTGCACAGCTGCGTGATTTGCCGATCTATGGCGGACAAAGGGGCCAGCAATATGCGCGACGATCAAAAAGGTGTCTTGGCCATCATTGCAGCCTGCACGGTGTGGGGTCTGTCGCCGCTATATTATGCCCAAGTGTCCCATGTGCCACCGCTTGAAGTTCTGAGCTATCGCGGTCTTTGGTCGCTTGCGTTTTTCACGTTGATCCTCGCAATCCAAGGGCGCCTTTCAGAGGTCCGGCAGGCCCTCGCCAAGCCGCGTCAGATGCTGATCATTCTTGCTGGGTCTGTCATGATCGCGGCCAATTGGTTTGGCTTTATCTATGCAATTTCTACGGGCCAAGGGCTTGAGGCATCGCTTGGATATTACATCTTCCCACTGGTGGCCGTGGTCATTGGCATGGTTGTTTTCGGCGAGGTTCTACGCCGTGCACAGTGGGTAGCCGTTGGCTTGGCAGCGATTGGTGTGGCGGTTTTGACTATCGGCTTGGGCGTCGCCCCGTGGATCGCATTGGGCCTTGCCGGCACGTTTGGTATCTACGGCATGATCAAAAAGCACTTAGATATCGGCCCCGTCGTCTCTGTCACGGCAGAGGTGGTTTTGCTTGCGCCATTGGCCGTACTTTGGATCGTGTTTTACGGAACTGGGGCAGGGGGTAACAATGATCTGGCGACACATGCTATCCTTGCGCTGTCAGGCCCACTCACGGCAAGCCCATTGATTTTGTTTAGCTTTGCCGCGCGACGGGTACGCATGGCAACGATTGGGTTGGTGCAATACCTTAACCCAACGCTGCAATTTGGCTGTGCTGCACTGATCATGGGCGAGGTGGTCACGCGTTGGCATGCCATCGCATTCCCGATCATTTGGGGCGCGTTGATCGTCTATTCTGTATCGTTGTGGCGTCAGGACAAGGCGGCGGCCAAGTCTGCTTCCAGAGCAGCAACATCATCCACGACTTGAATGAAATCAAGCAACGACGGGTCCGCGAATCCTTCTGTGATGAAGTGGTCGATTAGATCGATGAGCGGCGCCCAGAAATTGTCGGTGTTGAGTACGAAGATCGGCTTGTTGTGCAGGCTAAGCTGGCGCCATGTCAGTGCCTCGAACAGTTCGTCCAGTGATCCGGCCCCACCGGGCAGGATAACAATGGCATTTGCGTTCATGATCATGACTTTTTTACGCTCGTGCATGGTTTCGGTGATGATGAACGTGTCTAGGTCGCGCTTGCCAACTTCCCAATCCAAAAGGTGGGTCGGGATCACGCCAAACGTCTTGCCGCCCGCAGCTTGGGTGGCATTGGCGACGCGCCCCATCAGGCCCACATCACCTGCACCATAAACCAGCCGCCAACCGCGCCGGGCCAGCATTGCACCGGTGTCATCGGCCGCCTGACCGTAGGATGGGCGCACGCCGTTTCGGGACCCGCAGTAGACGCAGACGGATTTTGGCAAATTTGTCATAGTAGTGGCCTCGATGGTTTGATCCCTTTGACCCTTCATAGTGGTGTTGTTATGGTCTCTCAACCCGCACGTTGCGGGGTTGGGGTAGGATGATTATATGGCTGTTTCGAATGCGATGCAAATTGGCTTGGTTACTGTTGCTGCAGGCGCTGTGGCCATTGCGGTTATTGTCGTTGCGCCGATGTTGCGCCCCGCCGAGGTTTTGACCCCTGCAGTTGTGGAAGCCGTGCAAGTCGCACCGGCTGAAATAGTCGATGACGCACCGGCTGAAATAGTAGCAGAGGCGCCCGCTGAAATAGTTGAAGTAGCTCCGACAGAATTGGTCGTTGAAACCCCAGTTGATATAGCGCCAAAGTTGGACACGTTTCGTGTTGAAGGCGATGGCGGTTCTGTATTTGCAGGCCGTGCGACGCCAAACCAAATGGTTGATATCCTGCTCAACGGATCCCCGATTGAACGCGTAACAACGGACGCAAGCGGCAGTTTTGTCGTGTTCCTGCAATTGCCGTATTCGGATGATGGCCAGACAATATCACTTTTGGCCGATCCCAACGGTGCCGCAATTGCGTCAGCAGAGACATATCTGATTGCGCCGATCAACGCGCCAGTCGTGGTGGCTGCCGTCGAGGCCGATCCCATTGTTCAAGACGATCTGGCCGCTCAAACTGATCCCGTCGTGGCAGATGACGCTATTGTTCAAAGCAGCTCCGCCGTTATCGATATTCCGTTGCCACAGCCCGTCCCTGTACCTGTTGCAGCCCCAGCGATATTGATTGTTACCGCCGAAGGGGGCGACGTTGTGCAGCCAGCCTTAAGCAATATTGCGCCGATCAACGCGCCAGTCGTGGTGGCTGCCGTCGAGGCCGATCCCATTGTTCAAGACGATCTGGCCGCTCAAACTGATCCCGTCGTGGCAGATGACGCTATTGTTCAAAGCAGCTCCGCCGTTATCGATATTTCGTTGCCACAGCCCGTCCCTGTACCTGCTGCAGCCCCAGCGATATTGATTGTTACCGCCGAAGGGGTCGACGTTGTGCAGCCAGCCTTAAGCAATGTCGCCCCTGATGTTCTCTCAAACGTGGCGCTTGATAGTATTACCTACAATCCGAGCGGAGAAGTCTTGATCGCGGGCCGCGCCGCGGGTGAGGGGTTCGTGACAGTTTACTTAGACAACCAACCGATCACGACATCGCGGATCGTGGCTGGTGGGACATGGCGTACTGATTTGCCTGATGTCGATACGGGCATCTACACGCTGCGGATCGACGAAGTTGATACCGCCGGAGAAGTCGTATCGCGTATCGAGACCCCGTTTAAACGCGAAGAACAAGAGGTCGTGGCCCAAGCGCTTGCCATCGACATTGCCAAGCCGGATTTTCGAGTGGCGATGACGACGGTGCAACCTGGAATGACGCTTTGGGCTATTGCGCGCGACCAATTTGGCAGCGGCGTGATGTATGTCGAAGTGTTCGAGGCCAACCGCGACCGCATTCGGGACCCAGATTTGATTTACCCCGGCCAAGTATTTCGCCTGCCCGAGGTAAATCAATAGCCAACATGCTCTGGTAATTCCTAACTGACGTCCTTAGTTTAAGGGACTGATATACCGGAGAATTTGATGCGCAGTTTGACCCCGACCGATGCCAATGTGTCCGATGCACGCATTCAAGGGTGGAACGTTATCCGCCGCGTTATTCCGTATCTGTGGCCCGTTGGGAATACGACTGTCAAGGTACGGGTCGTGGCGTCGATGGCCGCTTTGTTCCTGTCGCAAATCATCGCTGTTGTAACGCCGCAATTCTTTAGCCAAGCCGTTGATGCGTTGGCCCCAGAGGAGCTAACTGTCGCGACATACTTGGGGCTCAGTGCGGTTGGCCTGACCTTGGCTTACGGATTTGCACGGCTGATGTCTGTTGGCCTGCAACAACTGCGCGACGTGATTTTCACGCGGGTCGGGCAGGGTGCGTTGCGGGCACTTGCGCTTGAAACGTTTACTCATATTCACCGCCTATCGATGCGCTATCACATCACCCGTAAAACCGGTGGGCTGTCGCGCATTATTGAACGTGGCGTGAAGGGTGTTGAATTTTTACTTCGGTTCTTGCTGTTCTCTGTTGGCCCGCTGATCCTGCAATTGCTGATGATAGCAGGCGTTTTGTTTGTGACGTTTGATGTTTGGTATCTAGTGGTCGTTGTGGCCACCATCGGTCTGTATGTTTGGTTCACTTTCGCGGTGACCGAATGGCGCGTCAAAATTCGTAAACAGATGAACGACCAAGATACAGACGCCAACCAAAAGGCGATCGATAGCCTGTTAAACTTTGAAACTGTCAAGTATTTTGGCGCAGAAAAGTGGGAAGCGGACCGTTACGACGATGCCATGCGTCAATATGAAACCTTTGCGATCAAGACCAATTATACGCTCGCGTTTCTGAACTTTGGCCAAGCAGTATTGATCACAGGTGGTTTGGTAGCCGTTATGGTGATGGCAGCAATTGGTGTGCAAAATGGCAACCTTAGCGTCGGTGATTTTGTTCTGGTGAATGCCTATATGATCCAAATCACAATGCCGCTAAACTTTCTTGGGACTGTCTATCGTGAAATTCGTCAGGCATTGATCGATATGGGTGAAATGTTCGATTTGTTACAGCAACCCGCCGAAGTTGTCGATGCTCAGGACGCAAAGGTTCTAAATGTGCAGTCGGGCGAGATTGTTCTTGAAGATGTCCACTTTGGTTATGACCCAGAGCGCGCAATTCTTAAGGGTGTTAGCATTACTGCAAAACCTGGTCAGACGGTGGCTATTGTCGGATCATCTGGGTCTGGTAAATCGACCATTGGACGGCTGTTGTTTCGATTTTATGATGTCAATTCAGGCGCCTTGCGCATCGACGGTCAAAATGTGCGCGATGTCACGCAGACAAGTCTTCATGAACAAATTGGTGTCGTGCCTCAGGACACCGTGCTGTTTAACGACACTGTGCACTATAACATTGCATATGGCCGACCATCCGCGTCCGAGGAAGAGATTTTTGCAGCAGCGAAGGCCGCCAAGATCCATGATTTCATTGTCAGCCTGCCGGATGGCTACGAAACAACGGTCGGTGAACGTGGCCTTAAGTTATCTGGTGGTGAAAAGCAGCGGGTTGGCATTGCGCGGACCTTGTTGAAAAACCCGCCGATCTTATTGTTGGATGAAGCTACATCCGCATTGGATACTGAAACCGAAATGGAAATTCAGGCCGAATTGAAAGCCATGGCCAAGGGTCGTACCGTCATCACAATTGCCCACCGTTTGTCGACCATTGCAGAGGCGGATCAGATTGTTGTGCTCGAAGAGGGCGTTATTGTCGAACGCGGCACGCACGATGCGCTTTTGGCAGCCGATGGTCGCTATGCGCACTTGTGGAACCGCCAATCCGAGGACGAAACCATTTCCGTTTAACGCGCCACACTGCCACCGTCCCGCGTGGGGTCTTGGCAAGCAACCGCAATTGGCGATATGAACCATCAACGGATCAGTTTGATCCACGCCAAAAAGGGGCCAACCATGAGCGATAGCGACAGCTTTATCAATGAAGTCACTGACGAAGTCCGCCGCGATGCGCTATACGGCTATTTGCGCCGGTATGGTTGGATCGCTGTTGTTGTGGTTGTAGGTCTTGTTGGCGGTGCTGCCTATAACGAGTATAGCAAGGCACAGACGCGAGCGGCGGCTGAAGCAATCGGCGACCAGATGCTGGATGCGCTTTCCACTGATGGTGCGGAAGATCGCGCCGCGGCGCTAGCTGCCATTGATGCAGCAGGGCCTTCTGCCGCCGTGGCAGCGCTTCTTGCGGCCGCCTCACAGCAAGACGCAGGTCAAATTGAGGCCGCGGCACAAACCCTTGTTGGCTTGGCTGTAAATACCGATGTTCCTGAAATTTACCGCAACCTTGCTGCCTTAAAGGCCGCGATGTTGCCGTCGGAAGATACCGCGACGCGCATGACCGCACTTGAAAAGCTTGCCCAGCCGGGGGCTTCGTTTGCTCTGATTGCACGCGAGCAGATTGGCCTGATGCAGGTCGAAGCGGGTGATCCCGACGCCGCAATCGCCACCATGCGCCTGATATCCGAAGACGCGGGTGTGACACGGGGCTTGCGTGAACGCGCCCAAACGCTGATTGTGGCCTTGGGTGGTGACATCACTGCGCCAGTGCCAGCCGAATAAGACTGCAAAGGGACTAAATTCCGTGACTGCCAAGACGATATATACCGCTGGCCTGTTGGCTGCACTTTTGGCCGGTTGCGGCGAAGTTGACGTGATTTTACCCGGCGAACATGTCGCGATCCGCGAGGATGCAGCATTTGTGAACCAAGCCGCGATTATTAAGCTTGCAGCTGCCCGCGTGAACGCAGATTGGACCCATCGCAACGGCGGCGCGGATCACCGCATCAGCCACCCTGCGCTTGGGGCGACGCTGACCCAAATATTTGCCGTAAACATTGGCGAGGGCGATAGCCCCCGCGCACGCATTACGTCTGAACCTGTCGTGGCTGGTGGCGTGGTCTATACGCTTGACGCCCGTGCGCGTGTGACGGCGACTGGAACCTCTGGCGCGCCTGTATGGGCCGCAGATGTGACGCCACGCAATGACAATGCATCCGATGCGTCTGGCGGTGGTTTGACCGTTGCGGGTGGCACTGTGTTTGTCACAACTGGCTTTGGCGAGCTGACAGCCCTTGATGCGGCGTCCGGCGCAGAACTGTGGACCCAAGACCTTGATGCACCCGGTACGTCTGCGCCAACCGTGCGCGATGATCTGGTTTATGTCGTGGCGCGCAACAGCACTGCTTGGGCGCTGGATGCGGCAACTGGCCGTATTCAATGGCAATTATCTGGTACACCGTCGGTCGCGAACTTTGGTGGTGGAGCAGGGGCTGCGGTCAGCGGCGATCTTGCTGTGTTCCCGTTTCCGTCCGGTGAGGTCGTTGCAACTTTCCCCCGAGGCGGCACGCGCCGCTGGCAAAGTGTCGTGCCCGGCGAACGGATAGGCAAGGCAGGGACACTGGTGTCTGACATCTCTAGCGATCCTGTGATTGCAGGCAACCGCGTTTACGTCGGTAACTTTGGTGGGCAATTGGCCGCCCTCGATAGCTTTAACGGTGACCGTGTCTGGACAGCAAATGAAGGTGCGCTTGGCCCCGTTTGGCCCGCAGGAAACGCTATATTCTTCGTCAATGATATTAACGAGCTGGTGCGCCTTGATGCGGCAACTGGCGCTTTGGTTTGGCGCATCACGCTGCCTGCTGCCGAAGTCGAAAGCACCCGCAGACAGCCTGCCGTGGCGGCCCATTACGGGCCAATTCTGGCGGGAGGGCGTTTGATTGTGGCGTCAACAGATGGGACCATCCGACAGTTTGATCCGGTGTCTGGCGCATTGACTGGTGCTGTGGCTGTGGCCGGTGGCGCTGCTGCCAGCCCTGTTGTCGCAGGCGGTGTCCTTTACGTCATTACCAAGACAGGTCAACTGGTGGCTTTCCGTTAGCACCGTATTGGTGTAACGCCTGCGACTTGAACCCGTCAGGAGCCTGAACCGATGTCCTTTACCCTTGCCGTTGTGGGCCGCCCCAATGTTGGGAAATCCACGCTTTTTAACCGTTTAGTTGGTAAAAAGCTTGCGTTGGTCGATGATCAACCCGGTGTAACGCGTGATTTGCGCGAAGGTGCAGCGCGTCTGGTCGACTTGCGATTCACCGTGATTGACAGCGCAGGACTTGAGGATGCTACCGACGATAGCCTTCAAGGTCGGATGCGCCGCCTGACAGAGCGCGCCGTCGAAATGGCGGATGTTTGCCTATTCATGATCGATGCGCGTGTCGGCGTGACCCCGACCGATATCGTTTTTGCTGATATTCTGCGCAAGAAAAACGCCAATGTGATCCTTGCAGCCAATAAATCCGAAGGCCGCGCTGGCGAAGCGGGTTACCTCGAGGCGTTTTCGCTTGGCCTTGGTGAACCGATCCGTCTTTCCGCTGAACACGGCGAAGGCATGGACGAGCTCTATGATTTCTTGATGCCGCTGTCTGATGCATTTGACGAACGCGCAAAAGAAGATTCGCCTGATATTGATGTAGACGTGGGTGAAGACGACGAAGATGCGCCGCGCGTTCCGACACAAGAAAAGCCGCTGCAAATCGCGGTCTGTGGTCGTCCAAACGCGGGCAAGTCTACACTGATCAATAAGATCATCGGCGAAGAACGCCTTTTGACCGGCCCAGAGGCCGGTATCACCCGTGACGCGATTTCCGTCCGTCAGGATTGGGCTGGGACGGATGGTGTCACTGTGCCAATGCGGATTTTCGATACCGCCGGTATGCGCCGCAAGGCCAAGGTCCAAGAAAAGCTTGAAAAACTGTCGGTGTCTGATGGCCTACGCGCGGTAAAATTCGCCGAAGTTGTTGTGATCCTGCTTGATGTGGAAATCCCGTTCGAGCAACAAGATTTGCGCCTTGCTGATTTGGCAGAACGTGAAGGCCGTGCTGTCGTGATCGCCGTCAACAAATGGGACGTCGAGACCGAAAAGCAAGACAAGCTTAAAGAGCTAAAAGAAGAATTCGCGCGCCTGCTGCCGCAGCTAAAAGGTGCGCCATTGGTCACCGTGTCTGCTAAAACGGGCAAGGGGCTGGACCGCTTACAAGAAGCGATCATGCGTGCCCACGAAGTGTGGAACCGCCGTATCACAACCGCACATCTGAACCGCTGGCTGACAGGTATGCTGGAACAGCACCCGCCGCCCGCACCTGGTGGTCGCCGCATTAAAATGCGCTATGCCACACAGGTCAAAACGCGCCCCCCTGGCTTTGTTGTGATGTCATCGTTCCCAGAATTGGTGCCCGCCAGCTATTCGCGGTATCTGGTCAACGGTCTGCGTGAAGATTTCGACATGCCCGGTACACCAATCCGCCTGACGCTGCGCGATCAGGGTGATAAGAACCCGTTCAAGAACAAGAAAAAGAAGCAGACTGGCCGTCTGTCCAAGCACATCAAAAAGCCAAGTGGCGATTAGATATCTGTTGCAAGGCACCAATTAGAATTATTCCGTGGTGCCCGCATATTTTCAAAAAATCCGTTGGTTTTGGACAGGGTTCTTAGACCGCTGAGGCAGCAAATATATACCTAATTTCAGTGTAGCTACGAACTGAGTAAAATTTTGCAGTCAGACAGATATGGGTTTTGCTTTAATAGCTCGGTCTCACTTGTCTGCCGTTCAGCATCGCTTTGGTCGGTTACATCCAGACAGACGGCAATTTCAATTATTCTTGCTACGATAGGCTCAAAATTTCCGCTGATCTCAGGCAGATTGCCAGGGAAATACTTTCTTGCCGTCAGCACCACATTGGTCGCGTATGGATAGGCCACACGAATGCTACATAAATTTAAATCCCCCGGATTAAGTCCTCCGCGTGTGCAAAAAACCCTATAGCTGATTGGCGAATTCTTAGGGTATATATATTCATCACCTTAACCAACAATGAAGACGTCATGACCATCCGCCATATACAGCGGGTCATCCTCCAACCTCATACGTTCACGCCTATAAGATGGAATGTATTCGACCAAATCAGTTGCAGGAACGCCGCTGCGCAAAAACCGGATATCTTGATCCAATAGCAGCTGGTCATTATCCAACAGCACTTTTAGCCACGGTGCATGCCTAAATTTAAACGACCGTGTATCATCACCGAACGACTGCGTTAACTCTCCCACCAAGAACTCACGATCACCCACGGACACAACGCCGTCATTGTGTGGAAGTGCCGAAGCGACATTTGGTGGTAAGAAAAATAGAGCAATTAATGCTGCGACAAAAACAGTTGCTGCTTTGGTTATAAGTTTAAGAGATGGCGCAATATTTCTATGGGACATAATTTCTTTCACTCAACAACCTTTGAGTGAGTGATGCCGAAGTTCCTCAACAAACCAAACCTTCATGTTGCTCAATTTATAGTCGTTTCTGAACAGTCATCGTTTTGCGCTGTGATCGCCCGCGACCGTGGGGCGAACGATGATCTGGACACGCAGATGCGGCCCAGATCACGTGAGTATTAGGCCATTGCACCATCAGCATTGATCTTTTTTTTGCCGCGCAGGTAGGGGTGCAGCGCCTCTGGTAGCGCCACAGAGCCGTCTTCTTGCTGCCCGTTCTCAAGCACCGCAATCAGGCAACGACCGACTGCAAGACCGGACCCATTAAGCGTATGCACAAATTCCGGCTTGCCACCTGCCTCTGGCTTAAACCGCGCGTTCATCCGGCGGGCTTGGTAATCGCCACATGTCGAGATGGATGAAATTTCGCGATAAGCATTTTGACCGGGCAACCAAACCTCAATATCGTGGGTCCGGCGCGCGCCCGCACCCATGTCACCTGTACACAGCACAACCGTGCGGTACGGCAGGTTGAGGCGTTCCAGAATACCTTCTGCGCAAGCAGTCATACGCAGATGTTCAGCGTCAGAAGTGTCTGGGTGGCACACGGTGACCATCTCAACCTTTTCGAACTGGTGCTGACGCAACATGCCCGATGTATCGCGGCCCGCTGATCCGGCCTCGGACCGGAAGCACAGCGTATGTGCCACAAAACGACGGGGCAGGACATCGGCCTCTAACGTCAAGCCATTCACTATATTGGTCAGCGTGACCTCTGCAGTAGGGATCAGCCACCAACCATCGGTAGTCTGATAGCTGTCCTCGCCAAATTTTGGCAATTGGCCTGTGCCGTACAGCATTTCTTCGCGGACCAGCACGGGTGTGTTGGTTTCCACCAGATCATTTTCTTCAACATGGGTGTCGAGCATGAACTGGCCAAGCGCGCGGTGCACACGCGCCACAGCGCCAGACATCAGAACAAAACGGCTACCAGCCAGTTTGGCGGCTGTTTCAAAGTCCATACCGGGGACGACTCCAGCGATTTCAAAATGCTCGACTGGATCAAAAGCAAAGTTTGGCAAGTTGCCGTGCTTATTCATCTCGACGTTGTCTGCCTCGTCTTTGCCATCAGGGATATCGGCGTAAGGCAAGTTAGGCAGGGTCAGCATCAATGTGTGCAGCGTGACACTGGCCTCCTTGGCCTCTTCGTTTAACGCTGCGATCTCGGCTTTTTTGGTAGCGACCAATGCACGCAATCGCTGGAATTCATCCTCGTCACCGCGGCCCTTGGCAGCGCCTACTTCTTTGGCAGCCTTATTTGCATCGGCTTGTGCCGTCTCAGACGCCAAGATTTTGGTGCGCCGCGCCTCGTCCAAAGCCAATACTCGGGACGAAACACCATCCATGCCGCGACGCGACAGGGCGGCATCAAAAGCGGCAGGGTTGTCACGGATCATGCGAATATCATGCATATGTCTGGTCCTTCGGTTGGCAAATTATAGGTGTGTCCCCATATGCCGTAAACAAGCACGCCTGTGAACCTCTGAAATGCGCCCAATCTGGTTGCCATTGACGAGGGGTGGGCCTAATGTGCCGCGACTTTGGCCGCCACAATGGACTGGCCAGCTAACAAACGACAAGGGACCACCATGCAGGGTATTGAATCACTTATTCCATTGATCCTCATCTTCGGGATTATGTATTTCCTACTTATCCGTCCACAGCAGAAAAAGCTGAAGGAACACCAGATGATGGTAGCGGCCCTTCGTCGTGGCGACCAAGTGATCACCCAAGGCGGGATCATGGGCAAAGTGGTTAAGGTAAAAGACGACGTTGCAGAAGTTGAAGTTGAAATTGCATCCGGTGTGACCGTGCGTGTGATCCGCTCCACAATCGCAACTGTTGTGAACAAAACCGAACCTGCGAAAACGTAAAACTTTCGCCTTGGGGGCGTGTGACTGATGCTGAATATCTCACCGATCAAGCAAGCGCTGATCTGGCTAACCGTTGCTGTTGGCTTATTTCTGGCGATGCCAAACGGGTTCTATAATAAGGTTGAGGCGCATAATGATGCGGTGGCGATGGGTGTCGATGACACCAGTTGGCCATCGTTTCTGCCGTCCGGCCTTGTGAATCTTGGGCTTGACCTGCGCGGCGGTGCGCATTTGCTGGCCGAAGTGCAGGTGTCGGACGTCTACGCCACGGTTATGAACGGGCTTTGGCCGCAAGTGCGTGATGTGCTGGCGGCTGAGCGCAATACGATTGGATTTGTCACGCGTGAAGACGGCCCCGAAGACACCTTGCGGGTGCGGATATCAAAACCTGAAGCTGGCGATCAAGCCGTGTCATTGGTGCGCGGTTTGGCACAACCTGTGGCGTCCCTTGCAGGGGCAGGCCAAAACAACATCGACGTGTCACGTGACGGCGCAATCTTGACCATATCGTTGTCGGCGGCTGAAAAGCAGGCAGTTGACGACCGGACAATGGCGCAATCACTGGAAATTATCCGCCGCCGTATCGACGAGGCAGGCACGCGCGAACCAACAATTCAGCGCCAAGGCACCGACCGTATCTTGGTGCAAGTCCCTGGTGTTGGGTCCGCCCAAGAGGTCAAAGATCTGATCGGCAAAACGGCACTTTTGACGTTCCAGCCAGTTGTGAACCGGACAAGCGACCCTGACGCATCCCCCGGCGCGGGCAATCAGCTGGTGCCATCGATTGACGAACTGGGCACATATTTCGTCCTCGAACGTAGCCCAGTGGTGACTGGTGAAAACCTGGTTGATGCGCAGCCTGCGTTTGACCAAAACGGACGTCCTGCGGTGAACTTCCGGTTCAACGCTTCGGGCGGGCGTAAATTTGGCGACTATACGGCCGACAACATCGGGTTACCGTTTGCCATTGTGCTTGATAACGAAGTGATCAGCGCGCCAACCATCCAATCGCACATCTCGGGTGGGTCGGGCATTATCACCGGGCGCTTTACTGTTGAAGAAACCACAAGCCTTGCTATTTTGTTGCGGGCAGGGTCGCTACCAGCTGAACTGACATTCCTTGAAGAACGCACTGTTGGGCCGGAATTGGGCCAAGATAGCATCGATGCAGGTAAGGTCGCTTGTTTGGTCGCTGGTCTGCTTGTTCTGCTCTATATGGCGCTGTCATATGGTTTGTTCGGCGTCTTTGCGAACATCGCGTTGATAATCAATGTGGGCCTGCTTTTTGGGTTGTTGTCCATGATCGGGGCGACGTTGACCTTGCCCGGTATTGCGGGGATCGTTTTGACAATCGGTATGGCTGTGGATGCCAACGTGATCGTATTTGAACGTATCCGAGAAGAATTGCTTACCGCCAAAGGGCCCGCACGCGCGATCGAGCTTGGCTATGAAAAGGCGCTATCGTCAATCATTGATGCAAACATCACCACGTTCATAACTGCGACGATCCTATTTGTGATGGGGTCGGGGCCGGTGCGCGGATTCGCGATTACGTTGGGCCTTGGGATCATCACTTCGGTCTTTACCGCCATTTTCGTCACACGCGTCTTGATCGTGATGTGGTTCGCGCGCAAGCGCCCCAAAACAATCGAGGTTTGATATGCGTCTGAAACTGGTTCGTGATAACACGTCTATCGACTTTTTTGCTAAGGCGCGCATCTGGCTCGGTATTTCGCTGGTGATGATGGTTGTCGCACTGGGGTCGTTTTTGATCCAAGGGCTCAACTACGGTATTGATTTTCAAGGCGGCACAAGCATCCGCACGCAGTCCGAAGTGGTTGTGGATGTGGCGTCATATCGCGCTGCGCTCGTACCACTAGAGCTTGGCGATGTATCCATCACCGAAGTATTCGATCCGAGCTTTGAGGCCAATCAAAACGTGGCCATGGTCCGTATTCAAGCCCAAGCCGGCGAAGAAAGCGTGACAAATGAAACCATCACGGCTGTGCAGGACGCGCTGCGTGGAGTGTCTCCAAATATCACGTTCCCTTTGGTCGAATCCGTCGGGCCAAAGGTATCTGGAGAGCTGATCCAGACGGCGTTTGTCGCGGTTGCCTTGGCCGTCGTGGCGATTTTGTTGTATATCTGGATGCGGTTCGAATGGCAGTTTGCTGTCGGGGCTGTCTTGGCGTTGACCCATGACGTTGCCCTGACAATCGGGATTTTCTCTGAGTTGCAGATCAAGTTTGACCTTGCGATCATCGCGGCACTTTTAACGATCGTTGGTTATTCGATCAACGATACCGTGATCGTGTTTGACCGTGTGCGGGAAAACCTGCGGAAATATAAAAAATTACCGCTCAAAGACGTGCTGAACAAATCGATCAACGAAACGCTGTCACGTACGTTGATGACATCTGTAACCACGATGCTTGCGTTGCTTGCTTTGTTCGTTCTGGGCGGCGACGTGATCCGCGGGTTCGTGTTCGCAATGATGTGGGGCGTGTTGATAGGAACATATTCGTCGATCTTTGTCGCCTCTGCTGCGCTTCTTGTTCTTGGCGTAAAACGCGATTGGTCCAAGCCAGACAGCACAGCGGGCAACCAGTTTTCCAACGTTGACGCATAGGGTAGATTTGATATGCGCCTGAACGAAATCCGCTTTGACAATAGCCTGCCAATTGATGGCTATGGACCGGGTTTCTTTCGTGTGGGCGGTACGGTTCACAAGGGGCTCATCGTCGTGACCCCGCAAGGTGTTAAGCCTTGGGGTGGGTTCATTGACACGCAGACCCTGCTTGATTTGACTGAAATTGTTGATGTGATTTTTGTGGGAACAGGGGCCGACGTGGCGCATCTCCCCGCAGATTTCCGCAGCATTTTTGACGAAGCAGGCATCGGGATCGAACCCATGGCGTCACCTGCGGCCTGCCGAACCTACAATGTGTTGTTATCCGAAGGGCGCCGCGTTGCGGCAGCCCTGTTACCGGTCTAGCCCCGTGCTGTCGGTTCAAAATCTGGCAGTGGCGCGCGGTGGCGCGACTGTGCTGGCAGGGCTGTCATTTGATGTGCCCGCGGGCGAAGCACTTATTTTACGCGGTCCTAATGGCGTCGGCAAAACAACATTGCTGCGCACGCTTGCAGGACTACAAGGCGCGGTCTCTGGCCACTTTGAGTGCCCCGCAGATGAAGGCGCTTATGCCAGTCACGCTGACGCGGTGAAATCGGCGCTGACCGTTGAAGAAAACCTTCAGTTCTGGGCGGATATCTACGGCAATGCGGTGCCGGATATGGTCTGGGATCAATTCGACATTCGCGACTTGCAGACCCGCATCGCAGGCACGTTGTCTGCTGGGCAAAAGCGACGACTGGGACTGGCCCGTCTAGGCGTGATCAAACGCAAGGTGTTGTTCTTGGATGAACCAACAGTTTCGCTTGATGGGTTCTCGGTGCGGCTTTTTGCCGATTACCTGCGCGATCAGCATTTGGCGCAGGGCGGTATTGCAATCATTGCGACCCACGTTGATCTTGATCTGGCGGCAACTACGCTAGAGCTGGAACCATTCACGGCAACAGATCATCAGACTGACACCGGCGACGAGGCATTTTTATGATAGCGCTTTTGCACCGTGACTTATTGCTCGCCACGCGGGCAGGGGGCGGATTTGGGCTTGGGCTTGTATTCTTTTTGATTGTCGTGGTGCTGGTGCCATTTGGGGTCGGACCTGAAACCGCAATTTTGTCTCGGATCGCACCAGGGATATTGTGGGTGGCGGCACTGCTGGCGGCTTTGTTGTCGCTGGACCGTATTTTTGCGCTCGACCATGAAGACGGATCGCTTAGCTTGCTTGCAACAGCGCCAATCCCGCTCGAGGCGGTCGCGGTGATCAAGGCCGCAGCACATTGGCTGACGACAGGCGTGCCACTGGCCATCGCAGCGCCGGTGCTTGGGGTCTTGCTGCATTTGGACCCAAGCGCATTTGGGTTCGTTGTCGTGACGCTGTTGTTGGGAACACCTGCCTTATCGGTGATTGGCACCTTTGGGGCGGCGTTGACGGTTGGTATCAGACGCGGCGGGTTACTTTTGTCGCTTATCGTGTTGCCACTTTATGTGCCGACGTTGATATTCGGGGCCGAGGCAGTACGGCGTGGCGTGGACGGACAAGATACCGCAACCCCACTTTTGATGCTTGGCGGGATCACGGCGGGGGCGGTGGCGCTTTTACCATTTGCGACTGCGGCAGTATTGCGCATGAACTTGCGTTGAAACGCACACTACAGAGGGCTATGTGACAATCATGTCGATGTGGGAATATGCAAATCCGAAACGGTTTATGGGCTGGACTGGCCATGTTTTGCCGTGGGCGTTTGGTGGCGCTGCCGTCTGCCTAACTGTGGGCCTGATCTGGGGCTTTTTCTTTACGCCCGACGAGATGCGACAAGGGTCGACAGTCAAGATCATTTACCTTCACGTCCCAGCGGCGCTTATGGCGATCAATGCTTGGATCATGATGTTAGTCGCATCGCTTATCTGGTTGGTGCGTAGGCATCACGTATCAGCGCTTGCAGCCAAAGCAGCGGCACCCGTCGGGGTCACAATGACGTTGATCGCGCTGGCAACAGGGGCGATCTGGGGCCAGCCGATGTGGGGGACATATTGGGCATGGGATCCACGCCTGACGTCATTCATGATCTTATTTCTATTCTATCTTGGCTACATGGCGCTTTGGGCGGCGATTGATGATCCGGACATGGCCGCAGATTTGACATCAGTTTTGTGCATGGTCGGATCGGTATTTGCGCTGATGTCGCGCTATGCTGTAAATTTTTGGAACCAAGGGCTACACCAAGGGGCGTCACTGTCATTGGACAAAGAAAAAAACGTGGCTGACGTGTTTTACCAGCCGTTGCTGTTTGCAATCGCTGGCTTCGTTTTACTGTTCTTTGCGCTAGTTCTTCTGCGGACCCGCACAGAAATCCGCACACGCCGCCTGCGTGCTTTGATCCGCAGAGAAGGACAATGATGCCAGACCTTGGAAAATATGTGACCGAAGTGCTTTTGGCCTACGGAGTGAGCATTGCGATCTTGGCGACGTTGGTTGCGATGAGTTGGCGGCAGTCACGACGGGTGCGCCGTGATCTTGAGGCCGCCGAGGCGCGTAAAAATGGTTAAATTGTCGCCGATGATGCTGGCGCCGCCAGTACTGTTTGCGGCCCTTGCAGGTCTATTTTCGGCGAGCATGATACGCGACAATGTCAATGAACTGGCGTCAACATTTGTGGGGCAACAAGCGCCTGATGTCGCTGCTAAGCCAGTGCCAGGGACTGCACTGCTGATGGAGAGCGACTTACGAGATGGCGAAGTCACGATCCTGAATTTATGGGCTAGTTGGTGTCCACCGTGCCGCGCCGAGCATCCGACACTGTTGGACCTTCAGGCCCAAAGCTACCGCGTTGCAGGCCTGAATTTCCGCGATGAGGCTGATCAGGCCGCCGAATATCTGGCCGAGGACGGAAACCCGTTTTTCGCAACAGGGTTTGATCCACGCGGGCGCACAGCAATTGATTGGGGGGTAACAGCCCCGCCGGAGACATTCATCGTCTCAGGTGATGGGACGGTTTTGTTCCGCTTTGCTGGGCCTCTGATCGGGTCTGACTATGAACAGCGGTTTTTGCCAGCATTGCGCGCTGCTGAAGGTCAATGACCACGGCTCGCGCCATGGAATTCATTATTTTGTAAGTTGAACTGAGCCGTTGCAGTCCGCACTGACCGATTGTTTTTGACGCTTTTGGGAAAAGGCCCGCAGATGATCTGCAGGCCTTTTGTTGTTTTATGTCGCTTTTGCGAGGTTGCGCAGCACGTAGTGTAGCACACCGCCGTTTTCGACATATTCAATCTCAACAGCGGTATCGATCCGGCATTTGACGGTGATGTCTTTTGTGTCACCGTTTGCAAATGAGATCGAGGCTGTCATGTTTTGCAGCGGCTTAACTGCATCAAGGCCAAGGATCGTAACCGTTTCGTCACCTGTCAGGCCCAAAGACGTGCGGTTGTCACCGCCTGTGAATTCAAACGGAACCACGCCCATGCCAACAAGGTTGGACCGGTGAATACGTTCAAAGCTTTCTGCAATAACGGCTTTAACACCGAGAAGTGCTGTACCTTTGGCGGCCCAGTCACGCGATGACCCTGCGCCGTATTGTTCACCAGCGAAGACGACTAGCGGCGTGCCTGCCTCTTGGTGCGACATGGCTGCGTCAAAGATTGACGACTGCGTGCCGTCGGGTCCTTTGGTGTAGCCGCCTTCGACGCCGTCGAGCATCTCATTCTTGATGCGAATGTTGGCAAATGTGCCGCGCATCATAACCTCGTGGTTGCCGCGCCGTGACCCGTAAGAGTTAAACTCGCGCGCCGGCACCTGGCGGTCAATCAGGTACTGACCAGCAGGCGATGTATCCTTGAACGAGCCCGCAGGAGAGATGTGGTCGGTTGTAACCATATCGCCCAGAACGGCTAGAACCTTGGCATTTTCGACGTTTTGGATCGTGCCTGCGTCCTTGGACATGTTGCGGAAGTAGGGCGGGTTTTGTACGTAAGTTGACGCCGTTGGCCAGTCATAGGTCTCAGAATCAGTTGTCTCTACCGCCTGCCATTTTTCGTCGCCCTTAAAGACGTCCGCATATTTTTTGAGGAACGCTTCGCGGGTGACTGTTTTCTCAACCAGCTCGTTGATTTCGGTCGATGTGGGCCAGATGTCTTTTAGGTAGACGTCGTTGCCATCGCGGTCCTGACCGATTGGGTCAGACGCAAGGTTGATGTCCATGGTCCCAGCCAACGCATATGCAACAACCAATGGCGGTGAAGCCAAATAGTTGGCGCGCACATCAGGTGAAATGCGGCCTTCAAAGTTGCGGTTACCCGACAGAACGGATGTCGCGACCAGATCACCTTCAGCAATTGCATCTGACAGCTCCTTTTGCAGCGGGCCAGAGTTACCGATGCACGTCGTGCAACCGTAACCAACAAGGTTAAAGCCAATTTTATCAAGGTCTTTTTGCAGGTCCGCAGCTTCAAGATATTCCGACACAACCTGTGATCCAGGCGCCAACGACGTCTTAACCCAAGGTTTGCGGTCCATGCCCAATGCGGCGGCTTTACGTGCAACAAGGCCTGCGCCGATCATGACATATGGGTTGGATGTGTTGGTGCACGATGTGATCGACGCGATCACAACCTTGCCTGATTCCAGCGTGTAGTCTTCGCCAGCGACAGCCACTTCTTTACCCATCGGGCGCTTGAATGTGTTTTCCATCTCGTTGGCAAATGCGGATTTCGCGTTGGTCAGTGCCACGTAATCTTGTGGACGCTTGGGGCCGGAAATCGCAGGCACGATTGTGCCCATATCAAGCGACATTGTCGTGGTGTAAACTGGTGCGTAATCTGCGCCACGCCAGAAACCGTTTTCTTTTGCATAGGCTTCAACCAGCGCGATGCGGTCTTCGTCACGACCAGTATTGCGCAGGTAACGCAATGTTTCACCGTCGATTGGGAAGAACCCACATGTGGCACCATATTCAGGCGCCATGTTGGCGATTGTCGCACGGTCGGCCAATGGCAGAACGTCCAAACCAGCGCCGTAGAATTCGACGAATTTGCCAACAACACCAAGGCCGCGCAACATTTCGACTACTTTCAGGACCAAATCGGTGCCTGTCGTTCCTTCGACCAACTGACCTGTCAGCTCAAACCCGACAACTTCAGGGATTAGCATGGACACAGGTTGACCCAGCATCGCAGCTTCGGCCTCAATACCCCCAACGCCCCAGCCGAGAACGGCAAGGCCGTTGACCATGGTTGTGTGGCTGTCTGTGCCAACAAGCGTATCAGGATAGGCGACTTCGTCGCCGTTTTGATCGGTATCGGTCCAAACGGTTTGAGACAGATACTCAAGGTTCACCTGATGGCAGATGCCTGTGCCCGGTGGTACAACGCGGAAGTTGTTGAATGCGCCTTGGCCCCATTTCAGGAACTGGTAACGCTCCATGTTGCGTTCATATTCGCGGTCTACGTTCATCTGGAACGCACGCGGTTGACCGAATTCATCGATCATAACTGAATGGTCGATGACCAGATCAACAGGGTTGAGTGGGTTAATCTGCTGGGCGTCGCCACCCAAGGCCACAATACCGTCGCGCATAGCGGCAAGGTCAACCACGGCAGGAACGCCGGTGAAATCTTGCATCAACACGCGGGCAGGGCGGTAAGCGATCTCACGGGGATTCTTACCACCGTTTGTGGCCCATTCGGAAAACGCCTTAATGTCGTCGACGGACACGGAAAACCCGCCATCCTCAAAGCGAAGCAGATTTTCCAACACAACTTTCAGGGCGGCGGGCAGCTTGGAAAAGTCACCAAGGCCAGCTGCTTCTGCGGCGGCAATTGAATAATATGAAACGGAATGGGACCCAACGGTAAGTTTTCTTCGGGTCTTGGCTGTATCGTGGCCGACTGTAATGGTCATTGGCTATTCCCTTTTTAGGCGCTTGTAAGGATGATTAACTGGCTTTTGCCCCATGCGAACGTTGTTTTCAAGGGCTGGTTGCAAAATTGTATACCATTGCACACTGAAACCTACCGTACGATGTGTGAAAAGGGTCAAAATTGAAACATCACTCACGAAACCCTCGCATTTCGTTGATTGGTCATTTCAGGGAATTTTGAATAGATCATGAATAGGGGAAGAAAAGTTTGGGAAAGACATGCGAAATTTTATAATAGCACTCGCCTTTTGGGGCGCGATTGGGGTGACGCCAGTTGAGGCGCAAGGCAATAAAGTTGTCGTTGAGCTGTATACGTCTCAGGGCTGTTCGTCCTGCCCGCCTGCAGACGCGCTGCTGCATGAATTGGCTGGACAGTCTGATGTGATCGCACTCGCGTTGCACGTTGATTATTGGGATTATCTGGGCTGGAAAGACAATTTTGGCAGCCCTGACTTTACAGCGCGCCAGCATGGCTTCGCACGTGCAGCCCATGCAACGACGGTCTACACTCCGCAAATGGTCATTGGCGGCAAAGATCACGTTATTGGATCCAAAGCGATGGAAATCATGGATTACGTGGCGCAGCATCGCAATGCGGTTGACCAAATCACGATGACACTGGCGCGAAATGGCGACGAAGTACAGATCAACGCTCAGTCAAATGCAGGGCGGCTCGGGGATCTTATTGTACAAGTTGTGCGGTACACGCCTGAAGAAACTGTCGCTATTACACGAGGAGAAAATGATGGTAAAACAATTAGTTACAATAATATCGTGCACTCTTGGGATGAAGTCAGCCGTTGGAATGGATCGCGTCCACTTGCGATAACGGCCCCTGCTGAAGGGTCCGATCCGATCGTTGTAATTATCCAAGCCGACGGACATGGTCCAATCTTGGCAGCCGCTGAAATCCGTTAGGGCGCGTTTTTCCATCGGCGGTGAAAACAGAACCATTGATCAGGATTCTCGGTGACCTTGTCGGTCAACCGGTCGGTTATATCTTGCATCATCTGCGTGGGCGCCGTGTGCTTGATCGGCGACTGAATATCCACGTCAAACGATAAGCCGTCAGCGCGGCGCATACCAAAATACGGCACCACCAGCGCATCAAGCTTAATCGCTATATCCGCAGCAGAGGTGACCGTGTTGGCAAGCTTTCCCATAAATGGAACACGTCGGGCGTAAGGCATGCGCAGCGTGGTTCTGATCAACCCACGCGAAGCGCGGTCAACAAGCCAATCAGCGGCAGAGCCTTTGGGGGACGGCGGGGGCGTGGTCATACGATCCAGGTATGCAAGCTGGTGTCGTCATCAAGCAAGGGCATCGGGCGATTTGGGTAAACCGGTGCCAACCATGCTGTCGCGGGTCACGAGGTGGGCCAAATCATCCGTGCTCCAGCCGTCGGTCCCGTCGGGGCGGGCTGGGATGACGACGTAGCGCATATCAGCGGTGCTATCGTGTACGCGGATTTGGGTCGTCTCAGGCAATGTAACCCCGAATTCAGCCAGCACACGGCGCGGTTCGCGGACAGTGCGCGAACGATATGCGCGTGACTTGTACCAGTCGGGGGGCAAGCCAAGCAGGTTGCGCGGATAACAAGAACACAGCGTGCAAACGACGATATTGTGAAGGTCGGCTGTGTTTTCCACGGCAATCAACTTCATTGGGCCGATATCAAAGCCCATCTCAGAAGTGGCAACACTGGCATCATGCTGCAACGCGGCGCGAAAATCGGGGTCCGTCCACGCGCGGGCCACAACCGCGGCGCCATTGGCAGGGGTGCGGTTGTCCATCGCGTCAATTTGACGTGCAATCTCTGCGGCGGTGGTCACGCCTTTTTCAATCAACAACTCGCGAACGGCAATTTCCATGGTTTGCCAATAGCTTAGAGGATGGTCGTTATCTGCGCGAAACGGGTGACCTGATGGCGACAGATGGTTGTGGTGATCATGCGGCATCTGCGGGCTCCAACCAATGCGCGTAAATTTCGGCTTCAATCGTATCTGTTGGGATCTCGGCGGTGGCTCCCCAAACTTCGGCCATCGTAAACCGGACGCGGTGCAGCGCCAAAGGCGCACCCGAGTGCCGGTACGCCAACTCTTCAGGGTTCGCAAATGGGCCAAGCGTGCGTTCAATCACGCCGCATTTGCCGCGCAAATAGGCGGGGGTACGGATGTGGCCGGGGGGCATGTCATTGCGGACGCGCACGCGACTACCCATCCGCGGCATCGCCGTATGTTTGGCCACGTTCACGGATGGCCGACATGCGTTCACCGATCTCAAATGTTGTCAGCACACCTGCTTCCACAAGGTTTTGCGACACCGACGCAATCCAGCGTTCATAATAACTTAGCTCTTCAAAGCTGCTTGGAGGCATGTCCTCAAGGGCACGGCGCAAGCCATCGACGGTGAAATGACCCTTTGCAGAGCATAGGATCATTAGCGCATCGACACGCTTTTCCCAAAGGGCAAAATCGTGGTCAGCAAGCGGAACTTCACCAGCAGCAGCGCCACCCATATCGTGCCAGCGATGGCCGTCGGCCTGCGGAATTGTATCAGTCATGTCCCAACTCTAGGACGCGTATCAGGGGCTGTCCACATCATCTTCGTCGTCTGATCAGGGAATCGTACCATCATCGGCAAGGGCGCGCACAGCGGACGACAGATCGCGGATCGCTTCTTCCGCGATCTTTGCTTTGATGGGGCCTTGTTCGTCGGCTTCTTCACGGATTTGACCGGCCATACGCTGGGAGATATTCTCAAGAATAAATTCGGCCGTCGCGACCAGTTCCTTATCACCTGCCAAAGCACCTGCAATTGCTGTCGCCAACACCTCTGGCGGGATACCGCGAATACAGGCAGGCACATCTGTCGGGGTTAGGCGTAGCGGAATGTCTTTGAACGTAAATATCGACTTGCGGACACTGTCAGCAAAAACGGGATCGTCTTCGCCCAACCCGTCAAGCAGGCTATCGCGAATCTGAGCTGGACTGGAGTTTAAGATCGCACCAATCCGCGCATCGGGTGCCTTGTCAAACGCGACAGCAACCGACTGACAATGATCGTTGACCAGCGCCACACCAATGCGCTGTACAGCTTCAGGTGCAATCTTTTCCGTTTGGGACACTGCATAAGTGGTGACCTGCGCCCCTAAAACTCCTCCAAATTTTTGTAGAGTCCGCCCACCAAAAGGACGGACAAATGAAGGCACGATTTACGGACGAACAGATCATAGCAATTATCAAGGAACAGGAATCTGGTGAGAAGACCGCTGACGTTTGTCGGCGGGTTCTCACGTCGAAGCCGGTCATTCTCTTGGGCGAGGCCTAAATCCTCTTTCGATACAACGTCGGTGTCTTGGTGTGCCGTGATCCACTTGTTCAGCGTCGACATTCCGACACCAAGATCATCGGCCACCTGCTTACGCGTTAGCCCACTGGTCAGCGCGATACGCACCGCATCTTTACGGAATTTGTCCGTTCGGGTCAGTCTCATAGTTCATCTCCTTTGTTGAAGTAAATGCTATCAAAGGAGCGGCATCAAACCGCGACAGGTCCAGTTTTGTCGATGCCGGCGAAACGCACCATGCCGCATATGCCGCGTGCGACTCATCGTATTCGACCGCAGCCACTGCACGCGCCAGCCGTATAAATCATTTAGATGGGCCTTGGGGGCCCATCTCGTTTTTCCCAAATTTGGGCGCTTTGGCGCTATCCAAACACGCGCGCAAAAATCGTGTCGACATGCTTGGTGTGGTAGCCAAGATCGAATTTCTCTTCGATCTCTTCAACCGACAGAGCTTTGCGGACGTCTTCGTCTGCCAATAACTCTGTCTTAAAGTCGGCGTTATTGTCCCAGACCTTAAGTGCATTGCGCTGCACGAACCTATAACTGTCCTCGCGGCTGACGCCCGCTTGGGTTAAAGCCAGCAGCACACGCTGCGACATGATCAAGCCACGGAACTGATGCATGTTTTTCATCATGTTTTCAGGATAGATGATCATCTTTTCAACAACACCTGCCAAACGGTTCAGCGCGAAATCAAGCGTGATCGTTGTGTCAGGGCCGATCGTGCGTTCAACGGAAGAATGCGAAATGTCACGCTCGTGCCAAAGGGCGACGTTTTCCATCGCAGGGATGACAGACATGCGCACCAAACGGGCCAAACCAGTCAGGTTCTCGGTCAAAATTGGGTTCTTTTTGTGTGGCATCGCGGACGATCCCTTTTGCCCAACTGCGAAATACTCGGCACCCTCTAACACTTCAGTCCGCTGCATATGGCGGATTTCCGTCGCGACGTTCTCGATGCTGGATGCTATAACGCCCAAAGTAGCAAAAAACATGGCATGACGGTCGCGCGGAATAACCTGTGTGCTGATCGGCTCTGGTGTCAGGCCAAGCTGCTCGCAAACATATTCTTCAACGCGCGGATCAACGTTTGCAAACGTACCAACAGCGCCGGAAATAGCACCCGTCGCGATTTCAGCACGCGCATTGATCAGACGGGCGCGGTTGCGGTTCATTTCGGCGTAAAAACGCGCAAAAGTTAGGCCCATAGTTGTCGGTTCGGCATGGATACCGTGGCTGCGACCAATGCGCGGCGTATCTTTATGTTCCATTGCGCGGGTCTTAAGCGCGGCCAAAAGGCGGTCCATATCGATCATCAAAAGATCAGCAGCGCGCACAAACTGCAGGTTGGTGCAGGTATCAAGCACATCCGACGACGTCATGCCTTGGTGAACAAAGCGGGCCTCATCAGCGCCAACGTGTTCGGCCAGATGGGTCAAAAATGCGATAACGTCATGTTTGGTGACGGCCTCAATCTCATCAATGCGGGCCACGTCAAAGGTCACATCCTTGGCTTTCCAAACCGCATCGGCGTTCTCGCGCGGGATTACACCCAAATTGGCCATCGCTTCACAGGCGTGGGCCTCTATCTCGTACCAGATTTTGAATTTTGTTTCTGGGGACCAAATGGCAACCATATCGGGACGAGAATAACGCGGGATCATGAGCAGGACCTTATTTTGGGGTTGGGCAGCGGATATGCCTTGCGTCATAAGGGGGCAGGCGGCAGGTCTCAAGCCTGCGGCGTAAATGAGGATCAAAATGCACAGCAAAACGGTGCTTTTAGCGGATTTTTTGGGTGATTGGCAGCTATCGCGCCAGATTACTGATGCTTTGCATGGCCAGAACGGTCAATTGGACGGGCGCGCGCGGTTTGTGACCGACGGCGATGGCTTGCGTTACGCGGAGCGTGGTCAACTGAGGCTGGCCTCTGGGGCGGTGCTGCAGGCGGATCGGGCATATCTGTGGGACGCAGATCCAGATGGCATTGCGGTACGTTTTGCGGATGGCACCGCGTTTCACGAATTTGATCCGGTTGGGCACACAACTGGGACAACCCATCTTTGCGGGGCCGACACATATAACGTAACCTACGACTTTGAGAACTGGCCAAACTGGTCTGCAACATGGGATGTGACGGGCCCGCGCAAAGATTACAGATCTATAAGCCATTACAATCGGGCGAGATAGCGCAACCAGCCTTGCACATAAGCGCCTTGTGAGGCAAAAAGTCTGAAATACAACCAATAAGGAGCGCGGCAAATGGCCATCGCAATGAACGACAAAGTCCTAATTGAGGCATTCGGCAGTACCGAAGGGCGTTTGCGTCTGGCAAAACAGGCCGTTTTGGTTCTGGTTGGCATCGCTGCTTTGGCGATCTTCGCAAAAATTAAGGTACCGATGTACCCGGTTCCGATCACGATGGGCACATTTGCTTTGCTGACAATTGGTGCAGCTTACGGACCACGTTTGGGTATGGCGACGATCATCGGCTATATGCTTGTTGGCGCACTTGGGTTTGACGTGTTCGCAGGATCATCCGCCGAGGCATCTGGCCTGACTTATATGATGGGCGGCACTGGTGGCTATCTGGTTGGTTATATTTTGGCGACTTTGGCTTTGGGCATGGCAGCACGCGCTGGTTGGGATCGTTCGGTTGGTAAGATGGCACTGGCCATGTTGATCGGTAACGCGTTGATTTATATCCCAGGTTTGATCTGGCTTGGTCAGCTTTACGGCTGGGATCAACCGATTTTGGCTTGGGGCCTGACACCGTTCCTGATCGGTGATGCGCTCAAGTTGGCACTTGCCGCTGTGCTGGTTCCTGGCTTGTGGAAGCTGATCGGCAACGCTCGCGGCTAAACCCGACTAACGGATTTTGAAATGGGCGCGCAGGCTTGGATTGCGCGCCCATTTTCGTTTTAGACCAGTCTTGAAATGACTTTTGAACTTTGCTCAAATGTGCGGTGCACTGGGCATTTGTCTGCAATCGAAAGGAGGCGAGCGCGCTCGTCGTCAGTCAAATCACCCGTCAAATGGATGTTGCGTTCAAACTGATCGACTTTCGTCGTCGCACTGGTATCGGCATCCTCAAAGTGGCTTTTGCCGTGGGTGATATCCACGCTGACATGTGTCAGGGCCATTTTCTTGCGCCGCGCATACATTCGAATTGTCATCGATGTGCAGGCCCCAAGTGCTGCGGACAGGAACCCGTAAGGCGACATGCCCTTGTTCGTGCCACCAAATGACGCAGGTTCATCTGCCAATGCCGAATGGTTATCGCCTGATTGAATATCTTGCAAAAACCCATCTGGATCAGCCTCGGACACGCGCAAAACACCCTCTGGGACTTTGCTGTTGGGGGGCGTTACGACAACGGGCAGGTACTTGCGGGCCCATGCCGCAATCACGTCTGCAACATATTCCGCATCATCAGGATCGCTAATCAGGTGGTCAGCGGTATCAAGACTGACAAAGCTTTTGGGATGCTTGGCCGCCATAAATATCTGACTAGCGTTTTCAATCCCAACGGTTTGATCAATCGGACTGTGCAGAACCAACAACGCGGCGCGCAATTTAGCCAAGCAGCCGTTTAATTCTGCAGCCCCAACATCTTGGACAAAATCATGACTGATCGCAAACGGGCGGCCAGCCAGCGAAACCGTGGCCTTGCCGTGCTTTTTAATCTCAGCAAGCGATGCGCCAAAATTATGTATCACATGCGCAGGATCAGCAGGCGCGCCAATTGTGACAACGGCCTTAATCTTGGGGAGATTTGACGCAGCTTTTAGAACTGCAGCGCCACCAAGCGAATGCCCAATTAGCAGGGTTGGCGCCATGCCCTGCGCCGTCAAACTATCAACCGCCGCATACAAATCACCAACATTGGACGTGAAATTCGTGTTCTCAAATTTCCCACCGGAATGGCCTAAGCCTGTGAAGTCAAATCGTAAAACTGCATATCCCATCGTGGTCAAACGGGCGGCAACCCTGCGGGCCGCTGTGATATCCTTTGAGCAGGTAAAGCAATGGACAAACACCGCAGTAGCCAGATGCGCGCCGCTCGGCAAATCAAGGCGGGCAGCAAGGTCATGTCCGCCGTGGCCGGGAAAGCTAAATCGTTCAGTGCGCATATCTGGTTCCCTGCATGTAAAAGCTATAAGAACTTGCGATGAATTTTCAGCAAGATGCAACCAAAGCCACCGCTGATCACGACCTAGTGTCCCATCAGCGCGGGATCATGTGGGTATTTTGTAATGTTTTCAAAGCCGGTTTCAGTGATAAGCACTTGGTCTTCCAGCTTAATCGAAAAATCGCCGCCTTCAGGGCTAATCAGCGCCTCAACGCACAGCGTCATGCCCGGCTGCAGCTCATAATCAAACGCACCGTCGACCATTTGGTCAGGGTAGGCCACAAGCGGCCATTCATCGCAAAGCCCGACGCCGTGCATCATACAGCCGTATTTCAGATTTTGGTACTTGTCGGGCAACTGATGGCAATTTCGGCTCAAATCTTGGATATTCACCCCTGGTTTCAGCATCTGCATATTTTGCTCAATATGGTCCACACCGGTTTTCATCGCCTCAATCATGTCTGCACGCGGCTTTTGATCACCAATCCACCACGTGCGGCTGATATCAACACAAATACCATATGCACCCACCATATCGGTATCAAAGGCGACGATTTCATTGTTTTGCACAATACGCGGGCCACATTCTTGAAACCAAGGATTGGTGCGTGGACCCGACGTTAGCAGGCGCGTTTCAATCCATTCGCCGCCGCGCCTGATGTTTTCGACATGAAGAACCGCCCAGATGTCATTTTCCGACATGTCGCCTTTAGGTACACCCGATCGGGCTGCTGTTTCCATTTCGGCGCAAGCGATTTCGCAGGCAACCGACGCGCACCGCATCGCAAGAATTTCATCCGGTCCTTTGATGGATCTGGCCTTTTCAGTCAGCTCTTCACCGGGGATGACGTCAAACCCTTGGGCCTCCAACGCGCGCAGCCCATGGATCATTATCTTGTCAACGCCAAGCCGTGTGTTCGCGCCGCCGTGTTCATCAATCACGCTGCGAACTTGATTGGAAAACTCATCCGCTGCCACGTCGATTTTGTCACCACGGTCAAAATAAAACAGATCAGCACCAGAACGTTGTTCATTCACCAAGTCATTGAATTTACTCAAGAAAATTGCGTTTTTATAATCCCACATAACCATATACCCATCCGCACAAACAAGGCAGGCGCGAAACGCGTTATGCATATTCCACAGCTGCATATTTGTGCTGTCGGTGGCATAGCGGATGTTGAGCGGGTCAAACATCAATATCCCGCCGTATCCACGCGCGTTCACAGCATCCGTTAGGCGCTTGTGACGAAAGGCGCGCAACTCAGGCAGGTTGGGCAACACAAGACCCACCTTTTCCCATTCCCCAAACGCCAGTTGCGTCGGCCCAATTTCAACGCGGTCGTCATTATTTGGGGTGCCATCGGCCAGCGTGGCGCCACGTGTCGGGTCAATTTTGCGAATATCGCGGTGACGCTGGTTCATCTCTCGCCTCTGAGTGGTTTCCCCGCAAGGATGCCAGATGCAAGCCGTATTTGTCCGGTCAGATTTCGACCTTTTGCCTAGGCGAAATGACGCTTGAGAGCATTTCTGGCCACCGCGCATCAAAAAGGGCGCTCCAATTGGAACGCCCTTCGCCGTAAAATATTGCCGTTTAGCAGCTATAGTACAACTTATACTCTACTGGGTGCGGGGTATGCTCGTATTCATACACTTCAGCCCAACGCAGGGCCATATAGCCTTCAAGTTGGTCTTTGGTGAACACGTCGCCTTGCAGTAAGAACTCGTGATCAGCTTCAAGCGCGTCCAGTGCTTCGCGCAAAGACCCACAAACAGTTGGGATCGCAGCCAGCTCTTCTGGTGGCAGATCATACAGATCTTTGTCAGACGCAGCACCCGGATCGATCTTGTTCTTGATACCGTCAAGGCCAGCCATCAACAATGCCGCAAAGCACAGGTATGGGTTGGCTGCTGGATCAGGGAAACGAGCTTCAACACGCTTTGCCTTAGGGTTTTCAGCCCAAGGAATACGCACAGCACCCGAACGGTTGGATGCAGAATATGCACGCAAAACTGGCGCTTCAAAACCTGGGATCAAACGCTTGTAAGAGTTTGTCGTTGGGTTTGTGATCGCGTTAAGGGCAGGGGCGTGCTTCAAAATACCACCGATGAAGTACAACGCTTCCTGTGACAGATCAGCGTATTTGTCGCCTGCAAAGATCGGCTTGCCGTCTTTCCAGATCGACATGTTCACGTGCATGCCAGTGCCGTTATCGCCTGCGATTGGCTTTGGCATGAATGTCGCGGATTTGCCGTAAGCCTGTGCGACGTTGTGGATCACATATTTATACTTCTGAATTTCATCAGCTTGATGCGTCAGCGTGCCGAAAATCAGACCAAGCTCGTGCTGGCAAGACGCCACTTCGTGGTGGTGCTTGTCAACTTTCATGCCCATGCGCTTCATGGTGGACAGCATTTCGCCGCGCATATCATGTGCATCGTCCGTCGGGTTCACAGGGAAATAGCCGCCCTTAATGCCTGGACGGTGGCCTGTGTTGCCCATCTCGTACTCGGTGTCAGTGTTCCAAGACCCGTCGATTGCGTCAACTTGGTAAGACACTTTGTTGATGCTGACCGAATAGCGCACATCGTCAAAGACGAAGAATTCAGCTTCTGGGCCGAAAAATGCAGTGTCACCGATGCCGGTTGACGTTAGATATGCTTCAGCTTTTTCGGCTGTGCCACGCGGGTCGCGTGGATACGCTTCACCAGTATCCGGCTCAACCACGTTGCAGTGAATGCAGACAGTCTTTTCCGCATAGAACGGATCAACATAGGCCGACTTTGTGTCTGGGATCAGCTTCATGTCGGACTTGTCGATAGATTTCCAGCCCTCGATGGATGATCCGTCAAACATGAAACCTTCTTCAAGAAAGTCTTCATCGACAAGATCGTTAATGATTGTCACGTGCTGCAACCGGCCCTTTGGGTCAGTGAAACGGATATCGAGGTATTCAGCACCCTCGTCCTGCATCAGCTTTAGTACGTCTTTCGCGCTCATGGCGTTTCCCTTTGAGTTAGAGATAGAAAATTTATGGATGGATTACAGTGCGTCGTCGCCGGATTCACCGGTACGAATGCGAATGGCTTGTTCAACGGTCGACACGAATATCTTGCCGTCGCCGATTTTGTCAGTTTTGGCAGCTGCAACAATTGCTTCAATCGCGGCATCCAATTGATCGTCAGCCAGAACCACTTCGATTTTCACCTTTGGCAGGAAATCGACGACATATTCTGCACCGCGGTACAGTTCTGTATGGCCTTTTTGACGACCAAAGCCCTTAACTTCGACAACCGAAAGCCCTTGGACTCCCACGTCCTGCAAGGCTTCTTTCACTTCGTCGAGTTTGAATGGCTTGATGATTGCTTCGATTTTTTTCATGGCTGCGACTCCTCTACGTGTATAGCTTTAAAAACATGTCAGACCACGCCGCACATGTATGGACAATTCTTGGGGTGCACATGACCCGTTGGGATTGCTGAAAAAAGGGGCGCATGCAATATTTTTAACCCGTTAGATTAAAAAATAAGCAAAATGAAAACTACGACCTAACATCACGCGATATAGGAATACGCAGCACCAAAATGAAAAGGCGGCCCCTATGTGAATAAGGACGGCCTTCAAAATGTGTGTGATCGTCTTTAGACTGCTGCGGAAACAACCTCTACGCGGTCTGCATAAAGAATGTGTTTACGGTCAAACACCAGATCAAATACTTTTACGTCGCGCGATGGTTGATGGGACAAAAATTCCCCATCCACAAGGTGGCGTGCTTTTACCGTTGCAGCAGCGGCGCCAAACAAGGCTTCTGCGCGCCAGTCGCGAATGTGAATGCGTGCGCTGGGTGCAACAATCATGTCACGGTCAGGGCGGGTGTGACCCAACGATCCTGCTTTGATCCGGATCGGTTGCATTGTCACGTCACGTGAATAAATGGCTTTAATAACGGACATGCCGCTATCACGTGTAATAACACGGTCGCCGACGGACAAATGTTCAACTGGCATTTCGCCGTCCAGTGTCATGATTGTCGTCCCAGCGCATAGGCCAGATACGATTGTTTTCTGCGCAACAGCCGTGGCTGTGCGTGTGATCGTTCCCGATTGCATGGCGTGTTTCCCGCTCTTGCTGATTTCTGCCTCAAGTCTTGTAGGAACAATAAGGCAAGAAAGTGTTATCGTCTTGCCTTTTTTAAGATCATTTTTCCTCTCGCTTCTTATTGTTGCCTTTGCTAGACAACCCGCAAAGATCGACCCAAGTGATTTGGTTGGTTGAAATGTGCGGGTGTGGCGGAATTGGTAGACGCACCAGATTTAGGTTCTGGCGCCTATGGCGTGGGGGTTCGAGTCCCTTCACCCGCACCACACTTTAGTTAAAACCCCTATAAAAACATAGATAATAACTTATTATCGCCGTTACGAGAACGTTTTACGGGGACGTTTTGGGGAACTCTTTGTGATTTTCTGGTGTTCCTGTGAGGGTTTACTCAGTACCGCCGTTAGAGAGTGGTTCCTCGGGTAGCGTGCCTGTATGGTTCTTTGGAAAGCGTCAAAAACAGACTAAAGGCGTCAATAACTGACAAACTTCTTTGTGGAAGCGTTCCCATAGTACCGATAAGGTCAGTAAAAGGAGCCTCCGATGTCCAGCCAAAGCCAAGATAAACTTCCAAAGTATGTTTTCAGGACTGCTTTTGGCGTGTTTCGCTTCAAGCGCAACGTCCCGCAAGATATAGGAGCGACGGTTGGCAAGACTTTCTTCTACAAAGTCCTCGGCAAAGATTACAAAGAAGCTATGCGGTCTTACTCAACAGCTTTGTTGGAGTTCGATAGCTTTGTCTCAGCGTATCGCAATGAAGCCCCTGTCCGTGAGACTATTCTGGAAGTTGTCAAAGCTGAATTTGGCGAAGAGGTGACCTGAGCCCCAAGTCTCCTCCAGTTTTGTGCGGAGTCCTTGGAGTTAAATCTTTGACCTCAAGCGGCCATCTTGTCCATGATCCTTCTTTGCAAGAATTCCATCGGTGTCAGGTTTCCCAATGCTGAGTGTGGTCTGCGCCAGTTGTAGTCCTCCTGCCATTCTTCCAGCGTATGACGGGCGTCGGCCAGCGTGCCGAAGAGCGTTTCATTGAGGCATTCATCTCGCAGCTTGCCGTTAAAGCTTTCAATGAAGCCGTTCTGTTGGGGTTTTCCCGGTGCGATATAGTGCCAATCAACGTCAGTCTCCTGAACCCATTTAAGGATCGCCATGCTGGTGAACTCGGTTCCGTAACACCTTCGGAATGATGTTGATCAAAAGGCTAGGATCGCCTGCGCAGCCCTCATATAGCGCAGCAGGTGGTCATAGCCGGGTCTCAGGTCTCTACAGTGGTTTTGCACAAACCACACCGCAAAGGAGACCGACTATGACCATGATTGCAATTACACAGAACACACCTGTTTTGGTGGCTATCGACATCGCCAAAGCGCGGCATGAAGTTTTGATAGCTGTTCCGGGCAAGAAGCGCCGCCGTCGCTTAACTGTTTTAAACGAACTTGCTGATTTCACCCGCCTCATCACCGCGTTAAAGGACTACGGTCGCCCAGTGCGCGCAGCTTTTGAAGCAACTGGGAACTACCACCGCGCCTTGGCTTATCATCTGGCGACCGCAGGTTTTGAAGTGAAGCTGGTATCGTCAGTTGCTTTGGCGCGCACGCGGGAAGCTCTCCACAATAGTTGGGACAAAAACGATCCCAAGGACGCTCAGGTCATCCTCCACATGATGGAGATTGGGAATGAGCAGTTTTACCATGACCCGCTGGTGCGTGGGACAAATGACATTCAGGAATTATCCAAGACCCACGATATCGTTTCCAAATCAAAGACCGAGTTGTGGCATCGGATTCTGACCCATTATCTGCCGCTGTATTTTCCAGAAGCGGATCGTTTCCATCGCAGTTCACGCAGCGACTGGTTCTTTGCTTTCCTTGAACGCTATCCGTCACCACACTTTATCTCAGCCATGAGCAAGGACGCATTTACCGCTGACGCTTGGGACGTTGTGGGCCGAAAGGTCGCAAAAGAACGTTTGCTTGCAGATATTTATGAGACCTCCAAAGTATCAGTGGGGTTACCAGTTGCCCTAGATTCTGACGCTATCAGTATGTTCCGCTTGGTTCTTGGAGAAGGCCGCAGTCTCATTGCGCAACGCAATCAAATCGAAGCTCGCGCCGTCGCGCTTCTCAAAGATTTGCCTGACTATCAGTTGCTGACATCAATACCTGGGATAGGCCCGATCAACGCCCTGACCATCCTCGCAGAAGCTGGCGACTTGCGCCGCTTTGGACACCACCGGCAATTTCTGAAGTTCTGCGGTATGGACCTGGCGACCGTCCAGTCCGGCACATTCCGTGGCCAAACCAAGTTGTCAAAATACGGGAACGCCCGCTTGCGCCGCACCCTGTGGATGGCCGGTCAGGTTGCCATTCTCCAACGTACCAACAGCTTCCGGGATAAGTTCGAGCGCTATATCTCCAAGGACCGACAAAACACCCATTTGCGCCGAAAGGCATATACCGCAATAGCCGCCAAAATGGCCCGTACTGTTCACGGGATCATCAAAAACGGCGAACCCTATCGCCCCTTCTTTGAGGGGTGATCGATCGCAGAAGGACCTTTCTCTGTAAGGGCCGTGGAGGCAGGCAACTGACCTCGTAGATAATGTTTAGGCCTTCTGTGTTAGCGACCCGATGATCTCGTCTTAAGGACGGTGAGAGCCGCAAAAGCGTACTCTGTGTTTGTTATGGGAGAGACTGTCGTTGACCAAAACGCCGAACTAAGCCATGCTTTTAACGTGTCGAGATACCTCGAGACGACAATGACCTGATGCCAAATCAGCCATTTATTCCGCGCATAGGACGTTGTCTGAAACTATTGTCTTTGGCATGCCTCGTTCAGCGATTACCTTGTCCAGCTCACGCGCAACCCGCTGACCGGACAACGATGTGTCCGCAACAAGAACTAAGTTCTCGCGACTGAAGTCATCAACGACTGCCAAAATGCGGAACCTGCGACCGTCTGTCAGGGCGTCAGATACAAAATCCAAGCTCCAGCGTTGGTTCGGGCCGTCAGGCAGCACCATTGGCTTTCGCGTGCCCAAAGCACGTTTCCTGCCACCTCTGCGGCGTACCTGCAGCTTCTCTTCACGGTAGATACGCCTTACCTTCTTGTGGTTCACCTCGAAGCCCTCTCGCGCAATCATCACGTGTATGCGGCGACAACCAAACCGACGCCGTTCTCTGGACACCCGCTTGATCGCATCGCGTAGATCAGTGTCATCGCCACGACGCGACAGATACCGCACCGTTGATCGATCAATCTGCAGTACATCACACGCCCGCCGCTGGCTCACACCGTGCGTCTCACACAGGTGAACCACAGCATTCCGCTTTGCCACGGGCGTCACCACTTTTTTGAATTGATGTCTCGCAACATCGCATTGTCCAACATCTGTTCGGCCAGCAACTTCTTCAACTTGCCATTCTCATCCTCCAAAGCGCGCAATCGCTTCGCGTCAGAAGGTTCCATTCCGCCATACTTCGATTTGTATTTGTAGAACGTCGCAGAACTGATCCCGTGCCGCCGACAAACGTCAGCGGTCTTCTCACCAGATTCCTGTTCCTTGATAATTGCTATGATCTGTTCGTCCGTAAATCGTGCCTTCATTTGTCCGTCCTTTTGTTGGGCGGACTCTACACAAATTTGGAGGAGTTTTAGGGGCGCAGGTCAGTAGGTATTCACTGTCGAGCGACCCTGCGGAAGCTGAAGCCTATTCAAAGCGTTTGAGCGATGTCCTTGATGGTTCTTGGAATAACAGGTCATGTATATCGGCAGTTGATGTCGCGTCTGTCGTTGAGGGCTTCAAACCCAGATCAGTCTTATTGTCTCAGATAGCTGAAGAATATCTGGCACTTCGGAAGATCAACCAAACACCACCCTGAGTCGCCTTATCGACATTCATATCATTGGCCGGGGACAGAGACGTAAGTGATTACACTCGCGAAGATGCAAGGCTCTTTGTCAGCCATCTGACCCTAAAGGGGAACAAGACAGCCACTATCCGGCGCAGATTGAACAGTCTGTCTGCCATTCTCAATTATGCATATGCCGAGTTGGACCTTGAGAAGAGAAACCCTTTCTCACGATTATTCATCCAAGGTGAAGGAGATGACGGTCTGAAGCGAGGCGTCTTCACAAATGCTCAGCTGAAGCAAGGATACGAAAAGGCTTTGACATCATGATCAACTGTTAAGCTGATCTTGCCACTCTTGGGTGAAACGGGATGTCGGCTTGCTGAGATCGTTGGTCTGAGACTCGATGATATCGACATGGAACGCAGCCTGATCCACCTTCGCCCGAACAATGCCAGACGGCTCAAAACAAAGAACTTGTCCAGACGAAGAGACGAAGTTCAGACATAGCATGGCCCGAAGATATTACTTCGATATGGCGCAAAATTTGAAACTAGCGCTGCCTGATTACGTTGTTTCTCTGTGGGTTTTCGCTGTGTGGTATAGTGAGTGTTTACATATTGGCACCCTATGAATAAACAGCTGCCAGACACGAGAGTGGGTGAATCGAAAAACTTTGAAGTTTGTTTGGCAATACGATTTAATTACTACGAATGAACAAACGGCCCAGTGAAATATGGCTACATTGGTGCGCTTCACCCGCGCCACATTTTTTGAGAAAAGAAGGAAATTCCATGCAGGTTAAAGAGACCCTGAACGAAGGCCTTAAGCGCGGTTACGCGATCACGGTCACTGCGGCCGAAATGGACGTAAAAGTTGAAGAAAAGCTGAAAGAAGCCCAATCTGACGTTGAAATGAAGGGCTTTCGCAAAGGCAAAGTTCCTATGGCAATGATGCGCAAGCAGTTCGGCCAGCGCGTTATGGGCGAAGCGATGCAAGAAGCTATCGATGGCGCGATGAACGAGCACATGGAAACATCCGGTGATCGTCCAGCGGCGCAGCCAGAAATCAAGATGACCAACCCTGAATGGAAAGAGGGAGACGACGTTGAAGTCGACGTGTCGTATGAGCGTCTTCCTGATGTGCCAGAAGTTGATTTCAAGAAAATCAAACTTGATAGCTTGAAAGTCGAAGCCGACGACGAATCTATACAAGAAGCACTTGATAACCTCGCAGCATCCCCGCAAGCGGTTACATACGAGGCCAAAAAAGGCATGGCCAAAGATGGTGACCAAGTCGTGATGGACTTTGTTGGAAAAGTAGACGGCGAACCATTCGACGGCGGCACAGCCGAAGATTATCCACTGGTTATTGGCTCCAATTCTTTCATTCCCGGCTTCGAAGAGGGCCTGATCAAGGTCAAAGCTGGCGAAGAAAAAGACGTGACAGTGACGTTCCCTGCTGAATATCAGGCAGAGAACCTTGCTGGCAAAGACGCGGTATTCTCTTGCACTATCAAAGAGGTCCGCGCGCCAAAGACTCCTGAAATGGATGACGAACTGGCCCAAAAGTTCGGCGCAGAAGATCTTGCTGGTCTGAAAACGCAGATTACTGAGCGTCTTGAAGCTGAATACACTGGTGCATCGCGCGCCGTAACGAAGCGTGCATTGCTTGACGCGCTTGATGGCGTTGTATCGTTTGACCTGCCAACGTCCCTTGTGGATGCAGAAGCAGGCCAGATCGCTCACCAGTTGTGGCACGAAGATAACCCAGAAATCGAAGGTCATGATCACCCTGACGTTACACCAATCGAAGAGCACATCTCACTGGCAAACCGCCGCGTGAAATTGGGCCTGTTGTTGGCTGATATCGGTCAGAAAGCAGAAGTTCAGGTCACTGATTCTGAAATGACCCAAGCGATCATGACCCAAGCCCGCCAGTATCCGGGTCAGGAAAAGCAGTTCTTTGAGTTTGTTCAGCAGAACGCACAGTTCCGCCAGCAACTCCAGGCGCCAATGTTCGAAGACAAAGTTGTCGACCACATTCTTGAAAATGCTGCCGTGACAGTGAAATCTGTTAGCAAAGACGACCTTCAAAAGGCCGTCGAAGCACTCGACGAAGAATAAGTATTTTTCAAATAACGATTTAAAAGGGCGTCCCAAACAGGGCGCCTTTTTTGTGTGAACTTCTCAGGCCATTTATGTTCGAACGATACCGCGACGGTAAATTGAGGAATTCCCCGTGGACAAGTCATCTCCGCACCTTCCAGGCGAACATCGCAAACCTTGATATGACGCAAGGGCCTGCTCCAAAATAGCGATATGGCAACATTGCTTGGAGACACTCTTTTGGATTACCTAATTGCTTTTTTCGTTTTATTATTTGTCGCGTTCCCAATCGCGGTCATCTATCTTTTGATCTCCAATGCAGGGCTAAAGGGACGTGTTTCTGCTCTCGAATACCGCATTTCAGCCGCGCAGCCAAAAACGCCCGTCACAGCGCAAATACAGGTGCCACCCAAGCCACTTGCGGCCGTGGAACCCGTGGTTGCTGCACAAGATGTCCCAAAATCGAAACCCGACGGTTGGTCGAAGGACCGCCAAAAACCGTTGTTCTGAACGGCAAAAACTTCGGATTTCTCGTCGGTTGGATCATGTAGAACTGGTTTTATGCGGTGTCCGCCGTGTAACTTGCGCTTGTCGGCATGGCACTGGTTGGCGCCTTGGCGCTAGTCTTGGGCTGGTTCTACGGTCCGCTGCTGGCTGCAGTTGGCGTAATCGGAGCAATGGCCGCACCTTTCATTATTGATGGGTCATCGGACGACCCGTCTTGGCTACTGGCATATTTTGCGATGGTGACCGTCATTGGATTGGCAATTGATACGCTGCGGCGTTGGGCATGGGTGTCTATTATCTCGTTGGTCATGGGGTTTGCTGCTGGCGTGTTCTTGGTGCTTGAGACTCGCACCCTCGTTGATCCATATTTCGTGATCTATTGTGCGGTATTGGCCGCGGCGGCTATCGCTATACCCGTCCACAAGTTGTTGCCGGATCATTCGTGGGTGCTGTTAAGTTTATCGATGTTTGCACGCGCCAAAGGCGATACTTGGCCAGAGTTCCCGACACGGCTTGCGGGTGGGGCGGTCATTGCGGCGAGCGGTCTGATTTTGCTGACAGTTCTCGATACATCCCGCGCAGACCCATTTTGGACAGGTATAATCGTGCTGACGGGTATCGTAATGGCCCTTTTGATCTGGGCGCGCAACGCACCTGCACTCAGCGATCTTGAAGCCCTACCAGCCGCGGCGCTTGTGGCCATTGTCGTGGGTGGTACGCGCTTGTGGAACGTACAGGTGACTGCGGCACTAGAACCAAGGGAGACATGCCGTTGATGGCAACAACGCTTGTGGCAGTCGGCTTAGCGCTGTCCATTGTCGCGGCATGGCGGTCTCTTCGTGGTGGCCCAGCAAGGTTATTCATTGCGGCGGGTGCCGCGCTCTTCACCCCAACAGTTGCGATCGCAATAGACGTGTTCTGGGGGGCAGCCGACACGCTTGGGGTCTATGTTTGGGCGCTTCACGCTATGGCAATCGGTGCGTTGATGGTTGTGATGGCTGAACGGTTCTCACGCGTGGACGGCCCGGGCGACCGACTGCGCGTATCGTTTGCGGTGCTGTCAGCGCTAGCATGCATCACCTTTGGCGTGGTTATCTTGTTCACCTCTGCGGCCCTTACGACTGCAATCGCGATAACAATCGTGGCAGCCGCGTGGCTGGACTGGCAATACAACTTGCCACTCATGGGACTTTATATTTTGGCAGGGGTCAGCACGGTTGGATACCGCTTATCGCCGATCCCGGCCTTGAATGGGCCATCGCGGCGCCTTTATTTGAAATGCTGCTTTGGCATGGTGGCACGGTGCTCGCATTTTCACTCTCTTGGATGCTCGTAAAATCTGCAAAACGCCCAAGGTCAGAAGTACTGCTGGAAAGTGCGGTGTTCTCATCCGCGGGCATTCTGCCTTCAACGCTGCTTTATCTGGGCATTCTCAATTGGGGCGGCGAGGCGGCAACGACAAGCCATTGGTCGATCGGCATCGGCGCAACAATATGGATAGCGCTTGGCATGGCGCAACTGCGCAGGCTCGAGATTGGCGGCGCTCTTTCAATGCTACGGGCAATACTGGGTACGTGTTTCTTGGCTATCGGGGGCGCTCAAATTGCGCTTGCGGTATTGATCCTTAACCCGTTGTTTGAATTCTCTGGCACGCCAATTCTGGGGCCCAGCATATTGAACACATTGATCCCAGCCTACTTGTTTCCGGCTATCATACTGGGCTTGGGCGCGCTTTGGCTTCGCGCGGTCCCACATCCTGTCAGGCTGGGCTTCATCGCGGTATCAGTGGGATTGGCAGGGCTTTGGCTTGACGATCAGGCATTTCTGGCGCGGACCTGAAGCTATGGGGCTACCCGGGGTTGGGCAGCCTGAACTTTATAGCCACACTGTGGCGCTACTGACCGTTGGCGCTGGTTTGTTCTATCAGTCACTTGCGCGGTCCAGCGTGATGTTGCGCAAGGCAGGACTGTTGGTGATCGGTCTTGCCGTTGCCAAGGTATTCATGATCGATATCGGTAGTCTTGGTGGGCTGATCCGCGTCTTCTCGCTCTTGTTCCTTGGCTTGGCGCTTGCCGCACTTGCGTGGCTCAATCGATGGGCGGCCGGTCGCTATGATAGCGTTGAAAAACCCCACGACGTGTAGCGGTGCAAACGAAAAAGGCCGCGCAATATATACTGCGCGGCCTTCAAGTTGTCTTAGATTGAAAGCTTACTCTTCGTCAGAAGATGCCGCTGGGGTAGGTGCATCGT
>CAJJCJ010000001.1 GCA_905182645.1 uncultured Sulfitobacter sp. | reverse complement strand
AATTGATGTCTCGCAACATCGCATTGTCCAACATCTGTTCGGCCAGCAACTTCTTCAGCTTGCCGTTCTCGTCCTCCAAAGCGCATAACCGCTTCGCGTCAGAAGGTTCCATTCCGCCATACTTCGATTTGTATTTGTAAAACGTCGCAGAACTGATCCCGTGCCGCCGACACACGTCAGCGGTCTTCTCACCAGATTCCTGTTCCTTGATCATTGCTATGATCTGTTCGTCCGTAAATCGTGCCTTCATTTGTCCGTCCTTTTGTTGGGCGGACTCTACACAAATTTGGAGGAGTTTTAGGGGCGCAGGTCATAGGGAATAACCCCAATGGCCGAATTCGGCTAACGGTATTTTGAAATACTGGTTTTTGTCGTAGAAATAGCAAGGCAATTGAAGTCAAAGCTCAGGTAGACCCCCCTGTTGATTACTGGAGAGGTCAAAAGTATTTCTTTGCTTTGGATTTGTAGGTGGATAACGGACCTAACGGAAAAATCCCCCCATAAAATAGGGGTTCCACGTTCTATCTGAGAGCCTCTCACAGGGCCACTGAGTAGCATCTAAGGATATCAACAACATCAGATAGCCTAAGGATTAACAACGCTCAGTGAGGCTTATACGGACTAGCGTTAGGCAACAGCTTTATAGACAGCACCACGACTACAACCTAGCTCTCTGGCTATAGCAGTAGCACCCATGCCTTGAGCATGTAGTTCCTTGATCTTGTCGTGATCTAGACTTGATGGTCGTCCCTTGTAGACACCCTTAGCCTTAGCAGCTTCAATACCTGCCCTCTGACGTTCCTTGATGAACCCCAGTTCCATCTCAGAGACCATACCAAGAACAGTCAGCATCATAGTTCCCATAGGGCCACTGGTATCAATAGCTGGCTCTAGTACCTGTAACGAGCAACCCTTCTCTGTGATCTGATGCACAAGGTTAAGTACGTCTCTGGTGTTGCGACCAAGTCTGTCGATCTTATGAACACACAGGCTGTCACCCTCAGACATGAACTCTAAGATGGTTGCCAGTTCGTCCCTGCCCTCAGTTGATCTACCAGAGACTTTCTCTTGTCGTACAACAGTACAGCCAGCAGCAGTTAAAGCATCAACCTGTATTTCAGTAGACTGTGAGAGCGATGAAACTCTTGCGTAACCATATTTAGGCATGTTGTAGCTCCTTTGTGTACATTTTGATTCTAAGACTACGTACACATTAGCGTTCATTAAGTGGTTACACAACCCTGTATGCACAGAATACACAACAATCTGAGTGTTCACCCAGAGTGTACCCAAAGGGACGCCTGTCCCCACAAATCTCCTCGTGACGAAGTCACATAAACAATCTCCAACAACATAACTTAAAGCAGTCGTATGGCTGCGCCCTACTCAAAGGAAGCCTAATCATGGCCCACAAGAACGAACTGACTCAAGAAGAACTTAAAGACCTACTTTCCTACGACTATGACACTGGTCACTTCACTTGGCTGAAGCACTCACAGGTCAGACGTATCGGCACGAGAGCAGGTGATCTAACCGACAGTAATTACCGCTACATCGTTATAGCTGGAAAGAGACACAAGGAGCATAGACTGGCATTGCTCTATCACTATGGTTCATTCCCTGTAGATGATCTTGTCGTGGATCACATAGATGCTGATCGCAGTAACAATACCTTCTGGAACCTGCGCCTGTGTACGCCACAACAGAATAAGCTGAATGTTGGTCGTAGCTGTCGTAATACCAGTGGCTACAAGGGAGTTAGCTACAACAAGCCTACAGGTAAGTGGAAAGCTAAGGTTCAGTCTGACGGAGTGGATCATTACTTAGGGCTGCATGAGACCCCTGAGCAAGCGCACAAAGCCTACGTTGATCTAGGCAAGAAGCTGCATGGTGAGTTCTTTAATGCTGGATAGCCACCGTAGGAATTAGAGACACCACCGTGGAAATATCGAATTATCACTTATAAACAGTGACTTAATGGATACAGACCCCATAAAGCTACCCTAATATCAAAATAAATAGTGGCGCGAGGGAGCCAAAAAAGCAGCCCTCCTGCAGATAATCAACTGTTATTCAATGAGCTTCCCCAAATAACCGCTTTCGATTCCAGAGTGGTTACTCTGATGCTTAGGCTATCCCAATATCAGCCTAAAGAACTAACCATCTGAAATTGCTACAACTTATTGTGTCGTAGGTCTTAAGTTATCTACGCAATAATATTACGTGTAACACACCCTCACAGCAACAATCATAAATACAGCCTCAAGAAGGACACCATACCTATGTCTAATGACGACCGACCAAGCAGTGGTAAATCAACTCAAGCTGCCCAACAGAATAAGATCAGCCACCGTGATCGTAAGCATCCTTGGCACCTCCCATATCTCAAGACCTGCATCATCAAGAACTGTCGCTCTAAGCCTTACTACGATGGGGAAACCTACTTCACATGCTGTCTCTCATGCCTACGAGAGAAGGAGCTAGGGCCGTTCTACAAGAACAAGAACCCACGGCTTCATTCAATCCGTCTGAAGGACAATAAGACCAAGAGTTACTTTAGGGCGTACTTTAGCCGTCAGCGCATTAACCAGAGAACCAAACAAGTCAGAGCAACGCCTTTGATGAATGACACCCAATAGATTGCGTAATGGCTCCAGCCCAGCCCTGAAGCACCTGAATACTGAGCACATGGACGGGCTGCTCAATGCAAAAGGGCGACCCGAAAGCCGCCCCCTGTTTGCTTAAGTGGTGATCAGAACCTGTGTTCGAGGTTGAACACCACGTTTGAGCGTCTGCTGTTGCCCACGCGGTCCACAACGAAGCGGATGTTTGCAGAACTTAGCCCATCCTCTGAGTTGCTGCTCAGCCCGATCTCAGCACCAGTGCCACAGTCTTGGGTTGTGGTCGCTGTGGTTGTACGCTCGCAGATCAAGCGTGGCGCAAACGACAGCTGCGCGTTACTGTCTGCAACCATCTCTGCGTCCAATGCCCAAACGATCTCGGGCCGCAGCGTCAGGTTTGCAATAGATACGTTGCCCGCATCCAAACTCAGTGTATCGTCGGTCAAACCGTAAGCAACACCCGTAAAGCCTACATCACCAATCCATGTCTTGCCGTAGCTGAAGGCCAACTCTGGACGCAGCTCGTAGCGTTCATAGGCATAGACACCTGTCAGTGCGCCGCCCACAGTTGCTGTGCGTGTGGTGTAAGTAGCTGGTCCAAGGCCAGCACGTCATCAGCCATTTCCAGATTGTTACGACCCGCGCCAATCGAGATGAAGCCATCAGCAAACAGCGTCTCACTCAGTGCACGCACGGCATAACCACCGGCAGTGGCTGCGACACGTGTCTGTGATCCCTCAAAGGCACCGCTAATGTTACTATCAGCCAGTTCACCGCCTACGAAGTAGCCCAGCATCGTGTCGTCTGAGATCATCTGTTCCCATGCGACCCGACCCGTCAGTGTTGCCGTGGTTGAGCCTGTGTCCCCGTCACGCTGCACATCAAAGTTACCAAAGACGAGACGTCGTTCTGTGCCCTCCACGTTGCCAGTCTGGCCGAAGAACGTACCCTTGGTGCTGAGCGTTTCGTCAGCGAGGTCAAAGGTTCCATCAACATCAAACGGCACGTTGTTACGGGTGGCCAAGCCTGCGCCATCACCATCGCCTTGGTTACGGCTGCCAATGAAACGCGAGCGTGCGCCTCTGGTCATCCGTTGGTTTGAGGAAAGTGTGCTAGTCAGGCTGCGTGTAGCATCTTGGGTGATGATAGCTTTGATTTCCGCTTCCTGTTCGGCGAAATAAGACTCCGGACTGCCCGCTTGAACCGACAGTGTGTTGGATGCTGTATTGGCATTACCCGCTGATCATCCGCAACACCAGCGCTAATCGAAACAGACACAGTTGTCCCTAGTTTTGGTGTCACTGTGAAGGTATATTCTAGTGCGTCGTCTGCAACTAGGGCAGAAGCCGTCCCGTTTGTAACCGTGATGTCACCCAGCTCGAAGCCAACAACGTTCTCCGAGAAGGTCGCTGTGACGGTGAAGGCATCAGTTACGATGTCAGTCGGGCCAGACAGAGCCACCGTTGGGGCTGTGGTATCAATTGCAACCGCGGTAAACGTTGCACTCGCTGCAGTAATCGCATTGTCGGCGGCGTCTTCAACAGTGGCGCCAATTGCCACATATACCACTTGAGCCGAACTGAAGTCGCTGGTCGGGTTGATGGTAATTACGTTGCCGCTGATGGTGGCGTCAAAGTCGATGTCTGTCCCACGCTGGCATCTGTGCTCTTAAGGGTAATGAGTGTATCGACGTTCAGGTCCGTTAACTCCGTGTCATCCGTCTTCCGTATGGCCTCGTCGAAGGTCAGCGTGATGTTCGATGATGAGGAGACATCAGTTGTGCCGTTAGCTGGGCTGAAGGTCACCGTCGGGGCTGTGGTATCAATTGCCACTATATAATAGTCGTACGTTACGCCACGCTAAGGGACGCCGCGTATATCAGTGTTTTCCATTGTGAAAGCAAAGCCCATATATTTTGGTCGAACGTTCCCGTGGCGTCGCGACCGGGGTGTAGTTTAAGCCCGACACCGTCTTCGCAATCCGATGCATGTGCTATTATGGTCAGTAGTTACTAGTTGTGGTATGACTTATGATCGTAGCCGCTAATCATTGGTGCAATCCCACACTCCATTAGATTATCCCCATCACATCATAAGCATCCCCATCGTAACCTACATCCAGTACTAGTCGACGTGCAGCACCCAGCTGACGATTCTCTGGTAGCGTCCAGGCGTCAGGAGAAGGCTGTGCGCGTCCAGGCACGCACACAGCGCACATAATCACGCTAAGGGTGCGCAGCGTCCGCCAGATCCAATTGAAACGTCCCATGTAGTCCTCCAGTAACCCAGCCAGTCCAGCGGGCGATATATGTGGTGATTGCTGCTTCTATCTGTGCGCGAGGTGCGCCTTTGCGTGCGCGCAGATATTGCTCATAAAGCCGATGCAGTTTGACCCGATGATTGCGGATCGTCTCTCTAAAGATTTAAGATGTGTCACCATGGTGTCGTATGCCCGCTTGTTCTGCGCGGACTTACACACTCATTGTTTAAATCATATTATCAAAGTGATCGATTGGTATCAATACAATACTAACTTATGTTTTCGCCTTTGCCACAGGCCGCCCCCCCTCGTGCCAGACGCATGCTTTCAGGACGTAGGCATCGCAACCTAGACAGACGCGGGGGGCACTTGCGGTCTGTCGAAGGCAATGGGACCCTCCAGATCATAGCGGGATGAATTGGGTTGGCCCGTTATGCAGGTGGGTATCCAAGGTAAAGATTTGGTTTGGTGTCGTTTCCCCAGAATATAGAAAATACTAAACCCGCATCAGTTACCCCAATGCGTCAAAGCATCAGCCTTCATCAGTTCTTCCAAGAGGTATCGCAACAACTCCCCTTCTCCGTAGTTGTCAGCATCAGTCCTTTTGCCATGACCCAAGATACTGTGTCTGTAATTCAGCAGTATTTGCTCATAAGCAGTCGCTGTCGCAGAGCAGCAAGCTGCTATCAGGTTGAGAACAGGCTTCCGCCAACCACACAACCACCCATGAGGTACGTCAGAGAGCCGTATGCAGGGGCTGTGGTGTCAGAGGGGATAACACGTATCAGGTTGTGTAAGGGTGTGTGCTAATCATTGGTCTGACTAGGGCTGTTAGTCTGATTATAGGGCTAAAGCCCGTCGAGCCTTTGGCTCTTATCGAAGAAGCTAAGAATCGGGCGAACAACCATGAGCTTCTCAAGCAGTGTCTTTGAGTTCATCAAAACAGGTCTGTGCTGAACGTGTGAGTTAAGCGTGTGAGTTAAGCGTGTGAGTAATCCCCCAAACTCACAACCACAAACCCCTTATTTTACTGGTGATTATAGCAATATAGGGGTGGTGGCAGAGACGAAGGGATTCGAACCCTGGGAGGACTTTCACCCTCGTCGGTTTTCAAGACCGGTGCATTCGACCACTCTGCCAAACCTCCGCAGCAATGACCTCATAGCGGGGCATTTGTGATTCGGAAAGACCGTACATGCTTTGGGGAAATCCGCCGACATCTGTGGCGTTGCCCTTCCAAAACAATCCGTTGGGCGTTAGGGTCTTTTCAAAGCAGACGCAGCGACGTGCGGCCCTTCAAATTGAAGGCCGTAAATTGCATAAACATCATATGGAAATGAGCCAGCTTAAGGTTCAATCCTGCGCAAAGCGGGACACGGTATCACTAGGGGCAAAAATGATGGGTTATAATTTTATCTTTTCAAAGCAAATACGTATGTCGTTTGCTTTGGCCGCTATATTCGGACTTGTCGCCTGTGACGAGACCGGAAAATTCGCACTGCCAAGTCTTGCGCCTGGCGCCATCACATCAGGTGATACCGCAACCCCCGCAAATCAAAACAGCACGCAATTGGTTAACCGCGACGTCGAAGCTCCCGACGTTTTTCAGCTTACTGATCAAGGACTTTGGGATGGTCGCCCGTCTTTGGGTGGTGTTTGGGTGGCTCACCCTGATGCAACTGATCCCGAACGTGTGATTATTCGCAACAGCTCAAACGGTAAGTTTGTCATTGGCGCATTGTTCCGACGTGAACGCGAAAATCCAGGCCCATCGTTGCAAGTTAGTTCTGACGCGGCAGAGGCGCTTGGACTTTTGGCCGGCGCACCTGCGTCTTTGAACGTAACTGCGTTGAACCGCGAAGAGGCCGCTGTTGAACCTGTCATAGCGGCAACCACTGATTTTGATGCGCCAACGAACATTGCCGGAACGCCACTTGATCCTATCGCGGGTGCGGCAGCTGCGATTGATGCCGCCGAAGTAGTGGCGTCGGCCCCAATACCGGCTCCCACACCGACACCAACTGCGTCGTCGTCATTGACCAAACCGTTTATCCAAATCGGTATTTTCAGTATCGAAGCAAATGCCCGCCGCACTGCGGAAAGGCTACGTGGCGACGGAATTTCGTCCCGCGTGCTTGCGCAAGAAAGCCAAGGCCGCAAATTCTGGCGTGTCATCGTGGGCCCAGCCCCGACCCAAGCCGATCGCGCAACTATTCTTGGTAAGGTCAAAGTGCTTGGCTTTACTGACGCCTATTTCGTCACAAACTAACGACCCAACCCGAGGTGCACCATGATGTTGATCCTACGCCGCGCGTTTTTTATCGCCGTGTTGACCGCTTTGTTGCCGCTAACTGCAGTGGCGCAAGCATTTGATACACGCGCCACTGCGGCCTATGTCATCGACCAAACGACTGGCACGACATTACTGTCCAAGGACGCTGACACCCCGCTACCACCTGCATCCATGTCTAAATTGATGACAATATATATGGCATTTGAGGCCGTCGCAGATGGCCGTCTGCGCATCGACGAAAAGCTGCTCGTGTCCCAGCACGCGATGAATTACGGGGGCAGCACCATGTTCCTTCGTGCTGGCGAACGCATCTCTGTCGAGGATTTATTGCGCGGCGTGATTGTGCTGTCGGGCAATGACGCCAGTACTGTTTTGGCCGAGGCCATATCAATTGACGGAACAGAGGCCGGATTTGCACGTATGATGACCAACCGTGCACGCGAAATGGGTATGATGAATTCCACTTTTGTTAACGCCAATGGCTGGCCTGCCGCCGGTCACCGGATGTCGATGAAGGACCTTGGTATCTTGGCGAACCGACTGATCGCAGATTTCCCGACCTACTATCCGTTGTTTGCCGAACAAGAGTTCGCATTTGATGGGCGCGCGCCGTCGAATAGCCAGAACCGCAACCCGCTTCTGGGCCTTGGGATCGGCGCAGATGGCTTGAAAACGGGCCATACCTCTGAGGCTGGCTACGGACTTGTGGGTTCTGCCAAACAAGGTGACCGCCGCATTATTTTTGTTATCACTGGCTTTGACTCCGCCATTGCTCGGGCCCAAGAAGCCGAGAAGCTCGTGAAATGGGCGTTCCGTCAATTTGCGCAAAAAGACGTCGTGCGCGCTGGTACAAAATTAGCTGACGCTGCCGTCTGGATGGGTGATCAACCCACCGTTGGCTTGACGGTAGCTGAAGATCTATCTTTGCTTGTCCCCATCTTGGGCACGGCAAACGGCATCTCTGCTGAGGTAGTTTATGAGGGACCATTCACTGCACCCATCACCCAAGGCCAACAGCTTGGCGAATTGGTGATTACACTGGACGGCTTGCCCGAAACCCGTTTGCCGCTTGTTGCGGACAGAGATGTGGCAACAGGCGGGTTTACTGAACGGCTTCGCACCGCAGCGACGGTGCTATGGCAACGGTTTGCCCCGTCCGCCCAAGACGCGGCCTAAAGCGGACCGATGGCAGGGCGATTCATCACATTTGAGGGCATCGACGGGTCGGGAAAGTCCACGCAGTCGCGCCGCTTTGTCGAAAAGCTCCGCGCTTTGGGGCACGATGTTATTTTGACCCGCGAACCTGGGGGCAGCACAGGCGCCGAACAAATTCGTGAACTTGTGCTGACTGGCGATCCAGATCGGTGGTCAGCCGAGACAGAGCTGTTGTTGTTCACCGCTGCCCGCCGCGATCATTTGGAAAAGACGATTGAGCCCGCACTTGCCGCTGGACGCACGATCGTTTGTGACCGCTTTGCCGATAGTACCCGTGTGTATCAAGGCGCGACCCGCGGGGATCTACGAGCAAAGGTGGACGCGCTGCACGCCCTAATGATTGGCCGCGAACCGGACATGACGTTCATCATCGACATGGACCCGACCATTGCGTTGGAACGGGGTTTGGCACGTAAATCTGGTGAAGATAGGTTTGAAGATTTTGGTCTTGGCTTTCAAGAAACACTGCGCCACGGGTTTCTGGCAATTGCCAACACATTCGCGGATCGGTGCATCGTGATTGACGGCAACCGCACCGCCGATCAAATAGCATCAGAGATTGCGGCCTACGCATGAGTGACGACGCTCTTCCCGAACCTGACCGTATTGAGGGCGCGCCGCACCCACGCGAAACAGCACAGTTGTTTGGACAATCACGCGCTGAGGCTGATTTCCTAGAGGCGTATAACACCAGCAGGCTGCATTCCGGTTGGCTGATCACCGGTCCGCGCGGGGTTGGTAAAGCCACGCTCGCCTGGAAATTAGCGACGTTTTTATTGGCAAAACAGGCAGATGGTGGCATGTTCAGGGACGCCCCCCCTGCGGCCACGTCACTGGCCATATCTCCCGAAAACCCAGATGCGCGACTGGTCCAATCTGGCGCACACCCACGCCTTATCGTGATCCGTCGCCCCTATAATTACGACACCAAAAAGCTGCGCCAAGAGATTACCGTTGATGCTGTGCGCGGGCTTAAGGACTTTTTCCATATGTCAGCAGCAGACGGCGGTCGTCGCGTTGTTATCGTGGATGCGGCAGACGAAATGAACCGCAATGCCGCCAACGCTATCTTGAAGGAACTTGAAGAGCCGCCAGCAAATACCACCATCATGTTGATCACCCACCAACCGTCACGGTTATTGCCGACAATCCGGTCGCGCTGCCGCGAATTGCGTTGTGCAACGCTGGGCACGGACGATCTGACCGCCGCCTTACAGCAAGCAGGGATTGATGCGCCAAACGCTGAAGGTCTGGCCACACTTGCAGGCGGGTCAGCGGGCGATGCAGTTCGGCTGCTGCGGCACGACGGGCTTCAGCTTTACGGCGAACTTATCCATATGTTTGACGGCCTGCCCAATGCGAACCGTACCGCAGTGCTTAGGCTCGCGGAAAGTTGTGCGGCACGCGGCGCCGACACCCGTTACGGCCTTACCCTTGATCTGATTGATCAGTTTATTGCACGGGCTGCGCGGACAGGATTGTTCGGCGTGCCCAGCATGCAAGCGGCCCCCAACGAGGCCCGCCTTTTGGCGCGTCTATCTCCCAACGATCACGCCGCACGTGCATGGGCACAGCTGCAACAGGACCTGACAGGTCGGGTCCGCCACGGGCGGGCGGTCAACCTTGACCCTGCCTCGTTGATCCTTGATATGATATTTAAGATCGAACACGTGGCGCGCTCTGTCGCCGCGAAATAGGGGCCAGCTTATGCAAGCAACGATTGTCGACAGCCACTGCCATCTGGATTTTCCCGATTTCGATAGCGAACGCCCTGATGTGATCGCACGTGCGATTGATGCAGGTGTCGAACGCATGGTCACGATCTGCACGCGTTTGCGCAACGAGCCTGCCGTGCGCGCAATTGCAGAAGCCTATGCGCCCGTGTTTTACGCCGCGGGCACCCACCCAATGAGCGTCGTTGACGAACCAATGGCGAACGTTGACGAGCTGATCGCGATGGCAGGACACCCAAAATTTGTCGGCATCGGCGAAAGTGGGCTTGACTACCATTATACCGCTGACAGCGCTGAACTGCAAAAAAAATCACTGCGCATTCACATTGCTGCGGCACGCGAAACCAAGCTGCCGCTGATCATCCATTCGCGCGCAGCGGATGACGACATGGCTCAGATTTTGGCCGAAGAGCACGCCAGTGGCAGCTTTACTTGCGTCATGCATTGCTTTTCCAGCAGTCCTGCCCTTGGCCGCGCCGCCCTTGATCTTGGATTCTATTTGTCGATGTCCGGCATTGCGACGTTCCCCAAAAGCCAAGAAGTCCGCGACATCTTTGCAGCCACGCCTAAAGACCGAATTTTGGTCGAAACCGACAGCCCCTATTTGGCCCCAAAGCCATACCGTGGCAGGCGCAACGAACCAGCCTATACAGCACATACTGCGGCGGTTGGTGCAGAGGTTCTTGGCATGGAATATGCAGATTTTGCGGCCCAAACGACGGCGAATTTTGACCGCTTGTTCTGGAAAGCCAAAGCATGAGCAGCGACACCATCGCCTTTCGTATTCTTGGATGTGGATCGTCCGGTGGCGTGCCGCGTCTCGGCGGGCATTGGGGGGACTGTGACCCGACAAACTCCAAGAACCGGCGGCAACGATGTTCCATGCTGGTGACCCGCCACAGCGGTGACAAAACGACCCGCGTTTTGATTGATACGACGCCTGACATGCGCAATCAACTACTGGACGCTGAGGTCGGGAGCCTTGATGCGGTGCTTTACACCCATTCACATGCGGACCACGTTCATGGGATCGATGATTTGCGGATGCTCGTGTTCAACACCCGCCAACGGCTGCAGGTTTGGGCTGATGGTGACACGGGCAACGCCCTGCTGGCGCGGTTTGGCTATGCGTTTGTGCAACCCAAAGGGTCCGCCTATCCGCCGATTTGCGAGCTGAACACATTGATCGGCGACGTCACCATAACCGGAGACGCGGGCCCCATTGCCTTCACCCCGATCAAGGTCACTCATGGCACCATTGATGCCTTGGGTTTCCGCATTGGCGATGTTGCGTATATGCCAGATGTGTCGGAAATTCCGGCAGCCGCGTGGGATCAATTGCAGGGCTTGGATCTTTGGATCATTGACGCGCTGCGCCGTGCGCCGCACCCGACCCACAGCCACCTCGACAACACGCTCGACTGGATCAATACGTCTGGCACCAAGCAGGCGGTTTTGACCAATATGCATGTCGATCTTGATTATGACACGGTCACATCGGAAACCCCCGGAAACGTGTCGCCAGCATTTGATGGCATGGAAATCACCCGGCCAGCGTAAGGCCCGCATCCAAAAGGTTCATGATATGGGCGGCCTGATCAACGTCATTCTACCAGTATTTCTGGTCATTGGATTTGGTTATATCGCAGTTTGGAAGGGGTATTTCAACGACGCAGGTGTTGATGGGCTTATGAAGTTCACCCAAGGCTTTGCTATTCCGTGCCTCCTATTTCGCGCAATTTCGACGCTTGATCTTGGGCAAAGTTTTCAATTGGCATTGCTGCTAAGCTTTTATGCAGGCGCGCTGGCAGGGTTTACCATTGGTTTTTTTGGTGCGCGCTATATCTTTGGCCGTAGCGCCGAAGAGAGCGTCGCGATTGGGTTCATCGGACTGTTTTCAAACTCGGTTTTGCTTGGGCTGCCGATCACCGAACAGGCATATGGCGTTGATGCATTGACCAGCAATTATGCGATCATCGCGATCCATTCGCCTTTTTGTTATGCGGTTGGGATCACCGCGATGGAGGTTGTGCGCAACGCGGGCAATTCGGTCGCCACCATTCCGGCCAAGGTTTTACGGGCAATGTTCAAAAATGCGCTGATCTTAGGGATTAGCCTTGGGTTTGCTGTGAACCTATCCGGCGTCATGCTGCCCGTGGCATTTACTGATGCAATTGATCTGATCGTCCGCGCTGCATTGCCTGCCGCCCTGTTTGGGCTTGGCGGCGTGCTGTACCGTTACCAACCTGAAGGCGACATGCGCACGATTTTCTTTATCGTCACGGTGTCGCTTGTTGTGCATCCGGTCATCACATTTTCGCTCGGCACTGCGCTGGGGTTGTCCACCGCCGATATGCGGTCGTCAGTTATGACGGGTGCGATGGCGCCGGGTATCAATGCCTATTTGTTTGCAAATATGTACGGATCTGCCCGCCGTGTTGCGGCATCGGCCGTACTCATTGGTACGGCCATGTCCGTCGTCTCAGCTTGGGTATGGCTGTCGGTGTTGCCTTAGTTTGGCGACAGTCCACGCAGGCGTTCAGAACGTCTACGCAACAGTTCCACCGTTGTTAGCAACAGGATCGATACGATAACCAAGATCGTCGCAACAGCCAAGATCGTTGGGCTGATTTGTTCCCGCAGGCCAGTGAACATTTGCCAAGGCAGCGTCTTCTGGGCTGCGGCCCCAACGAACAGAACCACAACAACCTCATCGAATGACGTGATGAACGCGAACAATGCGCCCGAAATCACACCTGGCAAGATGAGCGGCATTTGCACCCGAAAGAATGTCACTGTTGGCGTCGCACCCATGTTGGCAGCGGCGCGGGTCAATGAATGATCAAAGCCCACCAGCGTTGCTGTCACAGTGATAATCACAAACGGAATACCGAGGGCGGCATGTGCCAAGATCACCTTAATATAACCGGAAAGCGATTTGGAAATCCCGAATGTATTTTCCATGAACAGCCCCATCTGGCTGTAGAAAAAGAACATGCCAGTCGCGGAAATGATCAAAGGGACGATCATCGGCGAAATCAAGATTGCCATGATGGCGCGACGGAATGGAACGTGGCTTTGGCTTAGGCCGATTGCAGCCAGCGTGCCCAGTGACACCGAAATGATCGTCGCAAACGGTGCAATGATCACAGAGTTCTTAAGCGGGCGCAGCCAGTCGTCATTGGTGAAAAAGTCTCGGTAATGCTTGAGAGAGAAACCATCTGGGTCCAGTGACAGCATCTCTGGCGTGAATGTGAAAAAGTCCTGAGCGTTGAACGACAGCGGGATAATCGTCACAATCGGCGCGATCAGGAAAAACAGTATCGCCCCGCAGATGAATTTAAACGTGTTGTGCCACAGAACCTGTCCGGGTGTCGCATAGGGCGGCATGCTTGCGCGGTAACGCCCCGTATGCACCCAATAAGCGCACCAGCCTAAGGCGGCGCCGGACAACACACCGACGATCAATCCAATCGGGCCACCAACAAGCAGCCCAAGCACGCCAACGGCAGCAATTGCAGCCAAACGGCCCGTTTTATACGGCAGCATTGTCACCAACACATAGGCGATAATGGCACCAACGACAGCGCCGGCAATGATACCTAGCAACGCCCCTGCCCCTGTTGCTTGGCCTGCAAGTAGGCCAAAGAATGCGCCAAAGGCCGCGGTAATTGGCAGAGTGAAGCCCATCAAGTTCGGGGCGATGGCTTGCCCTTTGAGTGCGGTTGTTGTCATGGCCTTAGCCCCCCAGCTTTACGTTATCGATGCCGACAATTCTGTCATATGCCCAGTATAGTAACAGAACCATGGCCAACAGAATTGCGCCAAGTGCGGCCGCTAAGCCCCAGTTGAGCGAGCTAGAAATATGATAAGCGATCCGGTTCGAGATAAAGACTCCCTTGGTCCCCCCAACGATTTCCGGTGTGATGTAATAGCCAATTGACAGAATGAACACGAGGATCGACCCCGCCCCAATGCCCGGCACCGACTGCGGGAAATAGACCCGCCAGAACGCAGTCCAGTTCGTCGCACCAAGCGATTTCGCCGCGCGTAGGTATGTCGGCGGGATCGTCTTCATCACCGAATAAAGCGGCAGTATCATGAACGGCAGCAAGATGTGCGTCATTGCAATGATCGTGCCCGTCGCATTGTTAATCAACGCCAGTCGGTTGTCATCGGCCACAAGCCCAAGCCACACAACTATATCGTTAATCACGCCCTGCTGTTGCAGCAGTACCTTCCAAGCCGATGTCCGTACCAAAAGCGATGTCCAGAACGGTAACAACACAAGGATCATCAACAGGTTCGCTTGGCGCATTGGCAAGTTCGCCAAAAGCCATGCGACAGGATAGCCAAGTAAGATGCAAGAGATCGTAATTGTCATCGACATGATCATCGTGCGCACGAACAGCGTTAGATAAATCTGCTGATCCTCTGGGCGCCACTCGGCTCCATCGGGTGATTTCTGCATGTCAACCGCATTCAAGAAATAGCCGTTTGTAAATTTGGAGCTATACGTTTGAATGGTCTGCCACGTCTCAACAGTGCCCCAATCTTCGTCGATATCAATGTAGGCTGCTGCGAGGTCGTCCATTGCAAAACCACCGGCAACGGCCTGAGCGGCGGCAATTTCAGCAGGCAAACCACTAAAGTCAGCTGCTGGATCAGCGGTCAAATCTTGATGCAGAGAAAGGTAAACAGTATGCCACGGCTGCTCTGCGCGCGGATCTTGGTCGTCTTCTGACATGATCGTGCTCGCAAAGGCATTATATGCGTCGGTTGTCTGCGGCAGTGCCTGGGCTGCAGATGGAGCCTCCATCAAGTCCGCCCAAAATGCAGGATCGGCCCATGTTGGGTCAAATGCTACAAATTGATCCGTATACCCTTCACCCATGTCGTCAACTTTGCGCCCCGACTTGCGGAACAGCGATGACACGCCTGTGGTCTCATAATTCAAACGGGACCCAAGACGAGTGTGCTGTTTCTTTTCAACAGCGACCATCAGGTCCTTGGTCAACGCGGCAAAAAAAGTGTTGTCAGGGGCTTCGCCAGAACTGGCATCCCATTCCACAAGCATCTGAGTTGTGCGCGGCAAAACTTCGCTTACGATTTGGTTCTCAACCGATCGGAACAGCATCTGCCCGATGGGGACCACAAACGTAATCATGATAAATATCAAAAGAGGCGCGATCAGAAGCATCGCGCGTAACTTTTGGCGGCGCAATGCACGATTAAGCGATGCCTTTAGCGGGCGGCCATCGGCGGCCAGTACAGGGCCAGAATTTGCGGTATCGGTCATGTTTGCACGCACCTTGGAAAATGTCGGGGGTACCGCAGCCCCGACTGATCAGGGCTGCGGTTAAATGTAGGATGGGTTTTAACCCATCATACTTGGCTTACTGGGACAGCCACGCCTGGAATTTTGCATCCAGATCGTCACGGTAATCAGCCCACCATTCGTAGTTATACAAGAACGTATTCTTTGCGTTCTCTGGGTCAGTTGGCATGTGCTGGGCCATGTCGATGCCGAGCGTTGCGTGCTTACCAACCAGCGGTGCAGAAGATGCACGTGCAGGACCGTAAGAGATGTACTTGGCTTGGTCTGCAAGACGCTGTGTGTCTGTCGCAAACATGATGTAGTCAAGCGCACGGGCTTCACGCTCTGGGGACAGACCAGTTGGAATGATCCAACCGTCAAGGTCAAACACTTGCGCGTCCCAAAGCATGCCAACAGGTTGGTTTTGCTCTTCGATCAGAGCAAAAAGACGGCCGTTGTATGTTGTACCCATGATGACTTCACCATCAGCCAACAGCTGTGGCGTGTCTGCACCAGCGGACCACCAAACAACATTGTCTTTGATTGTGTCGAGCTTAGCAAATGCTTGTGACTGACCGGCTTCTGTTTCCAGAACGTCATACACATCAGCTTTTGCTACGCCGTCGCAAAGCAGTGCCCATTCCATGTTGTTGATTGGACGCTTTTCCAATGAACGCATGCCTGGGTATGCTTCCAGATCAAAGAATGCACAGATCGATGTTGGCGCAGTGTCGCCAACCAAATCGGTGCGGTAACCAGCAGTAGTCGAGTAGACGATCTGCGGGATAAAGCAATCAGAGACCAGCAAGTCGCCGAAATCGTCAGATGCTTTGGACCCGTCGTCGCCATCAGCCAATTGTGTGTCAGGATCGATTTCCAGCGCAAGACCTTCGTCGCAAAGACGGATAGCGTCTGCAGCAACAACATCAACAACATCCCACGTGACGTTGCCCGCTTCGGACATCGCACGCAGTTTAGCTACTGCTTCAGCAGAGCTTTCGTCGTTTACGATAGTGACGCCATTCGCCTCAGAATATGGGTCGTGATAGGCAGCTTTTTGTGAAGCAGAATATGCGCCGCCCCAGCTAACGATCGTCATTTCATTGGCCATGTGCGAGCCTGCAAATGCAGTTGTACCCGCCATAACCATAGCCGTTGAGGCCATCAGTGTGGTTGTAAGTTTCATTCGTCTCTCCCGTTTAGATACCTGGTTTAGTCTTGATAGTTCGGAGGGATCTTCAGGCTCAAACGCCTCCGTATTTGTCCGCGCAGACGTGTTTAAGCGTCGAGTGCGCGGCAATCTTGTGCAAGCCAGCCAATTTCGATCTGCTGTCCGGGGACAAGCCGCGTCTGATCAGGGGCGTTACGTGATTTGATCACAAAGTTGTCCATGCCAGCCACACGCAGACGCGTGCGGAAAATATCGCCCATGTAGATGAACTCAAGCACTTCGGCCTTCAGCGTATGCGCACCCTCTTTCAGGCGATTTTTGTCAAACTCGACACGCTCTGGACGGATCGACACTTTTGTGCGGTCACCAACGGCAGATACGTTCACTGGGATCGCATCAATAATGTCACCACTATCAAGTCGCACAATACATGTGTTGCCTTTGATTTCCTGAACGACACCATCAAGGGTGTTATTTTCACCGATGAACTGCGCAACAAAGCTGTTTTGCGGCGATTCGTACAATTCATCAGGCGGAGCCAACTGCTGAATACGGCCATCATCAAACACAGCAACGCGGTCTGACATTGTCAACGCCTCAGTTTGGTCGTGGGTCACGTAAACAACGGTAATCCCCAATTCGTGCGCCAAATGCGTAATCTCGAACTGCAGCGTTTCGCGCAATTGCTTGTCTAGCGCGCCAAGCGGCTCATCCATCAACACCAGCTCTGGTTCAAACACCAGCGCACGCGCCAAGGCGATCCGCTGTTGCTGTCCACCAGACAATTGTGTCGGACGGCGTCCTGCAAAGTCCTGCATCTGAACCATGCTTAATGCGCGCATGACCTTTTCCTCACGTATGGATTTGCCCATCTTGCGGACTTCCAGTGGAAAGGACAGGTTTTCAGCAACGGTCATATGTGGGAACAATGCGTAGTTCTGGAACACCATACCAATGCCGCGTTTGTGCGGTGGAATGTGGTTGATCGAAACACCATCAAGGCGAATTTCGCCGTGCGTGGCTGTCTCGAACCCAGCAAGCATCATCAGACAAGTTGTCTTACCCGATCCTGATGGCCCTAGCATTGTAAGGAATTCGCCCTTGGGCATTGAAAGATTCAAGTCTTTGACAACGAGATTCTCGCCGTCATAACTTTTTTGCACGCGTTCAAACTCAACGAACGCGGTGTCACTTTTCGTGTTGGTCAAACCCAACTCTCCCTGAACTCCGGTGGCTTAGGCCACACTTTGTAGTTTAACTAAAACAACTGATCCCAACATTTGCAACAGCAAACGCTGATTTAGCTGTACGCTAGCGCAAACATACCAAACTCCAGAGAATACGCCTGGAAAATCACCACTAGCGGGCAATTTCACTGCAAAAATAAATTTAAAATGGGAATGCCCTGGTGCGGTCGGGGGGACTCGAACCCCCACGAGTGTTACCTCACAGCGACCTCAACGCTGCGCGTCTACCAATTCCGCCACGACCGCACTGCCTAGGCTGAGGGTGCTCTAAACCATGGTTGCGGGCATCTCAAGTGCAAAATTGCGCCCTCATTCAAGCCATGTCTTTTGGAGAAAAAAATCGCTCCCTTCGATGCGATTTCCAATCCAATATTGGCTGCAATTCACGAAGCCGCGTAACCCAACCGGCTGGAAATACGCGGTTGACTGTAAGGTGGGGTAGTTCGTGTTATCTTTAGTCTAGCTTGTTGGCAGATCGGTTTGGAACGCCTATTGATTGCGGGACACTGCATCAATCGCAATTGCATCGAACAAAGAATATCTTCGTGGGCGACAGCAAAGCATTAAAAAGGCTGACCTTTTGGTCTGATAACTATGGTTGAATGGATCACATCCCAAGGGCTAACCCCCTACGCCGACGCATTAACCCTTATGGAGGACCGTGTCGCGCAAATTTCGGCAGGGACCGCAGACGAAGCAATTTGGCTTGTTGAGCATCCGCCAATTTACACAGCGGGAACATCAGCCAAGCCGAAAGACCTGCTGGAACCCGACAAGTTCCCTGTGCATGAGGCCCGCCGCGGTGGCGAATATACCTATCACGGGCCAGGACAACGCGTCGTTTATATCATGCTCGATGTCGGCGCGCGTGGCCGCGATGTACGGGCGTTCGTCAATCAGATTGAGGGTTGGATCATTGCGACGCTCGATACGTTCAATATTCAGGGCGAGCGCCGGGTTGGGCGCGTCGGTGTTTGGGTCACCCGTCCCGACAAACCGCGCCAACCAAACGGCGACATGACAGAGGACAAGGTTGCGGCCCTTGGCATTCGTTTACGCAAATGGATCAGCTTTCACGGGCTATCGATAAATGTGGAACCCGACCTTACCCATTTTGACGGTATTGTGCCTTGCGGCATTGCGGGGCACGGTGTCACGTCATTGGTAGATCTTGGATTGCCAGTCACAATGGATGACGTTGATGTTGCTTTGCTTCAAACATTTGAACAATCTTTTCCGCATGCGCTGGGTAAATCAAGTGTAAAACTTAGAATTCACACATTTGCGGCATGCTAGAGACAATAACTTTTAACTGTGTGACTGCAGATATCTCCGCTGGGGTGCGCCAAATTAACCCATGCAAATGCGCGTATGAAATGTTGCTCAGCGGGGGTTCGTACACTAGAACCTGACCAAACGAAGGGTGCACTGCGATTCCGCGCTCTTTTCTGATTTAGCTAAACTGAGGAGAGCCACATGGCAGATGCAGCCGTCCACGGCCATGACCACGAAGATACACGGGGCTTCTTTACCCGCTGGTTCATGTCCACCAACCACAAAGACATTGGTATTCTTTACCTCTTCGTCTCAGGCGTCGTGGGTTTCATTTCTGTAGCCTTCACCGTTTACATGCGTCTGGAGCTTATGGAGCCGGGTGTTCAGTATATGTGCATCGAAGGTGCGCGTTTCATCGCTGATGCCGCGTCCGAATGTACGCCAAACGGCCATCTGTGGAACGTATTGATCACATACCACGGTGTGTTGATGATGTTCTTTGTTGTTATCCCGGCCCTGTTTGGTGGTTTCGGTAACTACTTTATGCCACTTCAAATTGGCGCGCCGGATATGGCTTTCCCACGTCTGAACAACCTGTCGTTCTGGATGTTTGTTGCGGGTGTGTCGCTGGGTGTGGCATCAATGTTGGCACCGGGTGGCAATGGCCAACTTGGATCTGGCGTTGGTTGGGTTTTGTACCCGCCGCTGTCCACATCCGAGACTGGCATGTCGATGGACCTCGCGATTTTCGCCGTTCACCTGTCGGGTGCATCGTCGATCCTTGGCGCGATAAACATGATCACCACGTTCTTGAATATGCGCACGCCCGGCATGACACTGCACAAAGTGCCGTTGTTTGCTTGGTCGATCTTTGTCACCGCTTGGTTGATCCTTCTGGCCCTACCAGTTTTGGCTGGTGCGATTACGATGTTGCTGACTGACCGGAACTTTGGCACCACTTTCTTCCAACCTGAAGGCGGCGGCGATCCGATCTTGTACCAGCACATCTTGTGGTTCTTTGGACACCCAGAAGTCTACATCATCGTCATTCCTGGCTTTGGTATTGTCAGCCACGTCATCGCAACATTCTCAAAAAAGCCGATCTTTGGCTATTTGCCGATGGTCTATGCGATGGTTGCGATTGGTGTTCTGGGCTTCGTCGTTTGGGCGCACCACATGTACACCGTCGGTATGTCGCTGACACAGCAGTCTTACTTTATGCTGGCCACGATGGTCATTGCGGTGCCCACGGGTGTTAAGATCTTTAGTTGGATCGCGACCATGTGGGGCGGCTCTGTTGAGTTTAAGACACCGATGCTTTGGGCGCAGGGCTTCTTATTCTTGTTCACGGTTGGTGGAGTTACAGGCATCGTGCTGTCGCAGGCTGGTGTGGACCGTGTTTATCACGACACCTACTATGTTGTGGCGCACTTCCACTATGTAATGAGCTTGGGCGCAGTGTTCTCGATATTTGCGGGTATCTATTTCTACCTGCCAAAAATGTCGGGCCGCATGTATCCTGAATGGGCTGGCAAGCTGCACTTCTGGATGATGTTCATCGGCGCAAACCTGACTTTCTTCCCACAGCACTTCTTGGGTCGTCAGGGCATGCCACGTCGTTATATCGATTATCCAGATGCCTATGCAACTTGGAACTATGTGTCGTCTTGGGGCGCGTTCCTATCATTCGCATCGTTCGTGTTCTTTATCGGCATCATGGTTTACACACTAACACGTGGTAAGCGCGTCACAGTAAACAACCCGTGGAACGAGTATGCAGATACGCTGGAATGGACATTGCCGTGCCCACCACCAGAGCACACGTTTGAGACGCTTCCAAAGCAGTCTGATTGGGATAAAGGACACGCGCATTAAGCGCTGTTATCCTTGATACAAATACCAAAGGGCTCCGCATGATTGCGGGGCCCTTTTTCGTTGCGTGGTGACCCTTGCCTGTGGGGATGACCGGATTACAATTAACTCATGCCCTATGAATGGACATCTTCGCCTACTGACCCAGAACGATGGGAACTGAGCCTTTGGCCCTACCGATCATTGCTGCGCAAAGACTTTGCTTTGTTTTTCGGGGCGACAGCCGTAATTGTTACCTTCCCTCTAATCGCTCTATTGGGCAAAACTGCCTTGTGGGGCATTTTGCCGTTTTTCGGTTTAATGATGTTGGGGCTGTGGGCGGCACTAAGCGCAAGCTACAAGCGGGGCGAAGTGTTGGAAGTGCTTGGCGCGACAGTCGAACAGGTTAACTTGAAAAGACACAATACGGACGGCTCGGTTCAGACTTGGACCGCCAACAGGTATTGGGTGAGCGTACATCTACACCAATTCGGCGGGCCGGTTGAAAATTATCTGACCCTACGCGGCGGCGACCGGGAAGTTGAGTTGGGGGCATTTCTGGATGTAGATGAGCGATTGGCGCTTTATGGCGAACTCAAGCGAGCGCTGCTCAGTGGACCACCAAAGATGGGTTAAAACCCATCTTACGGATACTGACATGTCGTCGGATGGGGTTTAACCCATCACAGCCGATACAGTTAGCCAAGGCGCGATTTGACCATTGGGCCGGCTTTACTAAAATCCATTTGACCCGTGTATTTGCCTTTCAGCACGGCCATGACTTTCCCCATGTCACGCAGGCTATCTGCGTCAACCTCAGCTATCGCAACATCGACGGCCGCCTCGGCCTCAGTCGTGGTCAACTGACGCGGCAGAAAGTCTTCAATCACCTTGATCTCGGAAAGCTCTTTTGCAGCAAGCTCTAGCCGACCGCCTTCTTCATACGCACGCGCACTTTCTTGACGCTGCTTTACCATCTTGCCCAGAATGCCCAAAATTTCGGCTTCACTAACGCCAGCGTCTTCTTCGCTTGTTCCACGCAGCGCAATGTCACGATCTTTGATCGCGGCATTGATAAGTCGAAGCGTCGACAACCGATCCGCCTCTTTCGACTTCATCGCGTCTTTTAGTGCTGCCGTAATGCGATTTCGCATGTCCATTGGTCGTCCCATCAGTGGTCAAAACAGAATGCGTAATATAGGCGCATCAGGTCGCACTGACAACCACCTGAAAAATGGCAAGTGCGCCCTTGTTTTACGACGCATATGGGCCTTGACCCTGCCCTGCTCCGCCCATAGACCCCAAACCAATTTGGCTGCATGGGGATGTATGAAGATGACACAATCTGAACCGATGAAACCCACTGCTTGTTTGGCACTCGCTGACGGCACTATCTTTTATGGGCATGGCTTTGGTGCCACTGGTGAAACGTCTGCAGAGCTTTGTTTCAATACAGCAATGACAGGCTACCAAGAGATCATGACAGACCCGTCTTATGCGGGCCAAGTCGTAACCTTCACCTTTCCCCACATCGGTAACACCGGAATTACACCAGAAGACGATGAAACTGTGGACCCTGTTTCTGCGGGCATGATCGTCAAATGGGATCCGACAGAATCGTCAAACTGGCGTGCAACTGAAGAATTAGGTCCTTGGTTAGCAAGCCGTGGCCGCATCGGCATGGGTGGCGTCGACACGCGGCGACTGACACGCGCGATCCGGCAACAAGGCGCCCCACATGTCGCCCTAGCACATGACCCAGACGGGGACTTTGACATTGCTGAACTTGTTCAAAAAGCCCGCGACTTTAGCGGTTTGGTCGGCCTTGATCTAGCCAAAGATGTAACCTGCGCGCAATCTTATCAATGGAATGAAATGCGGTGGGCTTGGCCCGAAGGGTACGCCCCCCAAACGGCCCCCAAGCACAAGGTTGTCGCTATTGACTACGGCGCAAAACGCAACATCCTGCGGTGCCTTGCATCCGCGGGCTGTGACGTCACCGTTTTACCTGCATCAGCAACAGCACAAGACGTGCTCGCCCATAACCCTGACGGCGTTTTCCTGTCAAACGGCCCTGGTGATCCCGCGGCGACCGGCGAATATGCTGTGCCAATGATCAAAGACCTCTTAGCCAAAACTGACCTTCCGGTGTTCGGGATTTGTTTGGGGCACCAGTTGCTCGCCTTAGCGCTTGGTGCCCAAACCGTCAAAATGAACCACGGCCATCATGGGGCAAACCATCCCGTGAAAGACAACGAGACTGGTAAGGTCGAAATAACTTCGATGAACCACGGGTTCACTGTCGACAGCCAAACGCTGCCGGACGGCGTGATTGAAACGCATGTTTCCTTGTTCGATGGATCTAACTGCGGCATCCGCATGGCGGATCGACCCGTTTTTGGTGTGCAATACCACCCCGAGGCAAGCCCTGGTCCCCAAGACAGTTATTACCTGTTTGAGCGGTTTGCTGCAGCCATGGCCGCCCGCAGCGCATAACGCGTATATTAACTAACCATTGACGCGACTGACCGACAATAAAACCTTGTTAACTACAAGGCTCCGATGTTGCTGGCCCCACCACGTATTTTGCAAACAATGGATCCGCCCTTGCGCGAGCTAGGATCGCTTGCGTCACTTTTAGTGTCTAGCGACGTGCTGTCACAAGACAATGCCGAGGCCATCGCCAAACGCCAAGGACTGCGCATTGCCGATGTACTTATGTCAAATTTTGGAATCGCGGGGTTATCTATAGCGCATGCCTTATTCAACGATGTACCAAACGCAAATGGTTAACCCATGTGAAGAGTTTCCTGATCCAGCATTGCTTGATAAATTTGGCGCTGCAAACGCGATACGAAGCGGGCTGTTACCTTGGCGCATGATGGGCGTAAGCGCCGTTGTTTTAACCGACAAGCCCGACCAGTTCGACCGCCAGTCAAAGGCCCTGCACGACACACTGGGCCCAGTCCGTTTCGCAATCACCACCCGCGACTATCTAGAGCGTAGCGTGCTCGCCCTGCGCCATCAGTCACTTAGCTATGCAGCCGAAACCAAAGTCCTCGAACACCAAAGCAGTCGCGGATGGAATGTCCCTAGTACCCTAAGACGCGGGCTGGCGGTTGTAATATTCTTGCTCGCTGGGCTCATCGCATTTCCAATAGCGACGGTCAGTATTCTGTGCGCCTTAGCAGTGGTTGTGCTGATTTTGTCCACAGCATTGAAAACAGCTGCCGCCTACAAATGCCTCGGCACGAAAAACGACTGTGCCCCCCCAACGCCGTTCCTGCCCGCTTACCTGTGATTTCGCTGTTGATTCCGCTTTTCCGCGAAACTGAAATCGCACAGCACTTGTTGGCGCGCATTTGTGAAATCGACTACCCGATGGAACTGTTAGACGTCTGCCTTGTGACCGAAAGTGATGATTTAACGACCCGCGAAGCGCTGGGGAAAACTATCCTGCCGACATGAATGCGGCCCGTTCTTGTCCCCCAAGGGACGCTGCGAACCAAGCCTCGGGCTTAGAATTTGGCATTAGATTTTGCCGTGGCAGTATCATCGGTGTGTAAGACGCCGAAGACGCCCCCGCCCTTGATCAACTCCACATCGTTGCCGCACATTTCGCCGATAGCGGTCCTGAAGTTGCCTGTCTACAAGGTATCCTGGACTACTATAACGACAGTGCGAACTGGCTAACCCGTTGTTTTACAATCGAATACGCAAGTTGGTTTCGGATTGTCCTGCCAGGATTGGAAAAACTAGGGTTGGTCGTGCCATTGGGCGGAACAACGTTGTTCTTCAGGCGCGACATACTCGAGAAATTGGGTGGCTGGGACGCACACAACGTAACCGAAGATGCCGATTTAGGTGTGCGCCTTGCGCGCGCCGGATACCGGACCGAGCTAATCCCAACGGTGACCCAAGAAGAGGCCAATGGACGATTTTGGCCATGGATCAAACAGCGATCGCGCTGGCTTAAGGATTATGCAATTACGTATGCGGTCCACATGCGAAACCCGCGACAGCTTTGGGCCGATCTTGGGCCGCGCCGGTTTTGGGGGTGCAACTCTTGTTTGCAGGTACGTCGTCCCAATTTGTACTCGCCCCAGTCCTCTGGTCGTTCTGGATCATTCCATTTGGCATAGCCCGCCCGCTGTTGCAGGTATTACCGCCATATTGGTTTTGGGGTCTAGCGGGCGTATTTTTCGCAACAGAGCTGATAAACTTTGCGGTCGCTGTCATTGCATTGCGCGCGGCGAAAAAAACTTGGATCAACAAATGGGCGTTGACCTTGGAAGTGTATTTCCCTTTGGCCGCCGTTGCGGCCTATAAAGGTCTAAGCGAACTTGCTTGGAAACCGTATTACTCGGACAAAACCACGCATGGTATCCTGCTACCCGATACGCCTATTCGACCGCATGCGCGTCCAGCTTCAGACGCGTGACATAGGCCTTGGAAATATGGTCCCGTAGGGCTGCATAGGCCAGCGTCACCGTCGTTTGCCCCAATGGCTTCCACGATGCGGCCGTGCTCTTCCAACGTGCCTGCAATCCGGCCTTCTGCTGCCAGTGAAGTGGTCGCCAAAAGCGCCATGGACCGGTGTACAAGGTCAAGCTGCCGCACGAGGAACCTGTTATGTGACGCCAAATGTATTTGCTTGTGAAATCGACGGTTTGCACGGCTCAACGCAGCAGGGTCATTGCCCAATTTATGATCATCAGCCAACATATCACGCAACACACCTACCTCTTCTGGAGTGGCATGGCGGGCGGCAAGACGTGCGGCCAAACCTTCAAGTTCACCGCGCACAACATACAGTTCAGCCAATTGATTATGGTCAAGCGAAGCCACAATCAGCGAACGCCCATCGCGGGTCAGCAAATTCTGGGTCTCTAATCGCTGCAATGCTTCTCGTATAGGTGTGCGCGACACGCCAAACCGGTCGGCCAGCTCACTTTCTACAAGGCGATCACCGGGCGTATAAATGTGGCTATCGATTGCCTCGAGGATAAGCGCGTAAGCATCTTTGTTTTGCGTGCGAGTGTCTTGCATGATCTGGCCCTTCATAATGCGCCACCTTACCCGCACGTAGACCCCAACAGCAAGCCACGCAGCGCCACCTAATGTCGCAGATCGCAAAGCGCTCTTTCCGAACCGCGGTGTGCAGCCTATGTCTTGGGTATGGAAAAGCGAACTTTTGACATCTTTATTTCTGGTGGCGGCGTGGCTGGCCTGACGGCGGCTGCCGCCTTTGGCACAGCTGGGTTTTCGGTATTGATCGTTGAGCCGACCCCGCCTGTGACAACCAAGGCCGCCGAAGGCACCGATTTGCGGACCACCGCATTTTTACAGCCCGCCAAAGCGTTCTTAGATCGCGCTGGCCTGTGGGATGCGTTGGTCCCGCATGCAGCCGCGTTGCAGGTTATGCAGATCGCTGATGCAAGCGGGCCAGATGGCGCAATTCGCACGACAGCCGCTTTTGATGCTGCTGATATTTCAGACGCGCCGTTTGGCTGGAACCTGCCAAATTGGCTACTGCGCCGCGAAATGATCGCGCGACTGGGCGCATTGGATAACGTGACGTTGGAAACTGGCATTGGGTTTTCTGACATGCTCGCGCGCACAGCTTATGCTTTAGTGCAGCTGACCGATGGATCGCAGGTCCGCTGCAAGCTGGTGATTGGCGCGGATGGGCGCAATTCACCTGTGCGCACAGCGGCGGGTATTTCTGCAAAGACAACACGTTACGGCCAAAAGGCGCTGACGTTTGCGGTGACCCATGACCAGCCACATCACAATATATCGACCGAGATACACCGCTCTGGCGGGCCGTTTACATTGGTCCCCCTGCCCGACCACGACGGTGCTCCGCGCTCTGCCGTAGTCTGGATGAACGATGGCGCGACGATTGCCAAACTCGCAGCCCTTGATCAGGCAGGTTTTGATGCGGCTGCAACACTGCGGTCCGGCGGGATTTATGGGCCGCTAACATGTGTGTCAAAGCGCAGCGCGTGGCCAATTATTAGCCAAATCGCGGGTGCAATGAACGGACCGCGCACGGCCCTTGTCGCCGAAGCAGCCCACGTCATGCCCCCAATCGGCGCGCAGGGGTTGAACATGTCATTGGCTGATTTATCTTGCCTGCTTGACCTTGCGCTTGCCGCAGGGGACACGATTGGTGATGCCGCAATGCTCAAAGCCTATCACTCCGCGCGGCACACCGATGTCCGGCTGCGGGTGACAGGTATTGACGCGCTTAACCGTGCGTCCATCGCCGGATCAGCTATAGCTCAAGACCTGCGTGTCGCGGGGATCAAGGCGCTATATGGAGCCACCCCAATCCGCCGCAAATTGATGGAACTTGGCCTAGGGGCCACGCGCGTCAAAGCACTTGATCAAGAACGCCGGTAAGCCGCGCCATGGTCGCGGGCACATCATACAGCTTGTCCAAGCCAAACAGACCTAACCGGAACGTGCGAAAGTCGTCAGGTTCGTCGCATTGCAGCGGTACACCTGCAGCGATCTGCATGCCCAAGGCCGAAAACTTGGATCCGTTTTGGATGGCCACGTCGTCGGTATAGCTAACCACAACGCCGGGTGCCTCGAACCCGTCGGCCGCAACCGATTTGATCCCCTTACCAGCAAGATAGGCGCGCACGTCATCACCAAGGCTTTGCTGCGCGATCTTCAGTTTATCAAACCCGTATTCGCGGGTTTCCAACATGGTATCGCGGAACGCGCGCAAGCCGTCGGTTGGCATTGTGGCATGATAAGCGTGGCCGCCGTTTTCATAGGCCTGCATGATGCTGTGCCACTTTTTCAGATCAAGCGCGAACGAATTTGACTGGGTGTCTACCATCCGGTCCACCGCACGGTCCGACATCATCACCAGACCCGCAGAAGGTGTCGCCGACCAGCCCTTTTGCGGGGCCGAAATCAGAACGTCCACGCCAAGCGCCTTCATGTCGATCCAAATGCAACCGGACGCGATGCAATCGAGCACCATCAACGCACCAACTTCGTGGGCGGCGACGGCCATCGCTGCGATATAATCGTCAGGCAAAATGATGCCCGCGCTCGTCTCTACGTGCGGCGCAAAGACCACGTCCGGTTTGGCGTCGCGAATGGCCGCAACCACATCTTCTACCGGGGCCGGTGCAAACGGCGCGCGGGTGTCATTGCCTGCTTGCCGTGCTTTCATCACAGTTGTCTTGGCGGTAAAGTCACCTGCATCAAAAAGCTGCGTCCAGCGGTATGAAAACCAACCGTTGCGTATAATCATCGCATGGGCGCCGCTGCCAAACTGACGGGCCACTGCCTCCATGCCGTAGGTCCCGCCACCGGGCACCAAGACCACATGATCCGCCTTATAGACGTCTTTTAACATCGCCGAGACATCGGTCATGACGCCTTGAAATGCCTTTGACATATGGTTCAGCGACCGGTCAGTGAAAACAACCGAAAACTCCATCAGCCCATTGGGATCAATCTGTGACATTTGACTTGGCTCCTATTAACAATCGAGGCCAGAATGACCCAGTCGCTGATCATTGGCAAAGTCTATCTGTGTATACATTGTGGCGAAAATGAAGAACCACTTTCAAATTGGGCCGCACAATCGTTCTTCGGACAAAAGCACATTCGCCTCCACGTCACCGACCCCTGGCAATGCCATGATCCGGCGGCGCAGAACACGTTCAAAGTCGGCCAAATCACGGGCGACGACCCGCAGCCGGTAATCATAAAGCCCTAAAACATGCTCTACCGTTTGCACCTCGGGGATAGCCCCAACCGTGCGTTCGAAATCGTCCAGACTGACGCGGCCCTTGGTGGCCAACTTAATACCCAAGAAAACGGTCACACCAAACCCCACCTTTTCGGCATCCAGCAACAATTCGCGACCCGCAATAATGCCCGCGTCCTGCAATCGCTTAATCCGACGCCACATCGCAGGCTGGCTTAGCCCCATTTTGCGCGCAAGCTGGCTTGCAGTTTGGGTCGCATCGCGCTGCAACTGCCGCAGGATTTCGAAATCTTGATCATCCAAGGTCATAACGGCAACACCCGATCCGCCTTCACCGTCGCCACCGTCATCAGCGCCTCAATGTCGGCAATATGCGGTAATGTCAGGATTTGATCGCGGTAAACTTGCTGGTAATGCGGCAGATCACGTGTGACCAAGGAAAGCCGCACGTCGACGCGACCTAGAAACGTTTGCAGCTCAATCACTTCGGGAACCAATCGCGCCGCCGCCAAAAACTCATCAAACGCACGGGCCTGCGTTTTATCCAATGTGACTCGCAAAGATACCTGTACCGCAAAGCCCAACGCAAACCAGTTGATCACGGCAACCTGCCCTTTGATGACGCCGTCTGTTGTCAAGCGTTCCAACCGGCGCGCCACCTTGCCCGTCGTCAGACGGGTCAGTGCCGCCAGCTCTGGCACTGTGAGGGTCGGATCGGATTGCAATTGGCGCAATATCGCGCGAGAGGTATCATCAAGCATAAATACATCAATAATTACACTAACTGCACATAACAATCTTCTTCTAAGCATAAATATGTAACAACCGAACCTCACATTATCCGACATGCTTGATATAAGCACCTCCAGAAACCAACATAAAGGACCGCCAACATGCGCGTTTATTACGATCGCGATTGCGATGTGAACCTCATCAAAGACAAAAAAGTAGCCATCCTTGGCTATGGCTCTCAGGGTCACGCCCACGCGCTGAACCTGCGCGACAGCGGTGCGAAGAACCTTGTTGTTGCGCTGCGTGAAGGTTCCCCTTCGCAAGCCAAAGCCGAAGGCGAAGGCCTGAAAGTTATGGGTATTTCCGAAGCAGCGGCTTGGTGCGATGTGATTATGTTCACAATGCCCGATGAGCTGCAGGCAGAAACATACACCAAATATGTCAAAGACCACATCAAGCCGGGCTCCGCGATTGCGTTTGCTCACGGCCTGAACGTGCACTTTGGCCTTATTGAACCAAAAGACGGCATCGACGTAATCATGATGGCGCCAAAAGGCCCAGGTCACACGGTGCGCGGTGAATTCACCAAAGGCGGCGGCGTGCCTTGCCTTGTTGCGGTTCACACTGACGCGACTGGCAAGGCCATGGAAACCGGTTTGTCCTATTGCTCTGGTATTGGTGGCGGTCGGTCTGGCATCATCGAAACCAACTTCCGTCAGGAATGCGAAACTGACCTGTTCGGCGAGCAGGCCGTTCTTTGTGGCGGCGTTGTTGAATTGATCCGCATGGGCTTTGAGACACTTGTCGAAGCAGGTTACGAGCCTGAAATGGCTTATTTCGAGTGCCTGCACGAAGTGAAACTGATCGTCGACCTGATCTATGAAGGCGGCATTGCTAACATGGATTACTCGATCTCTAACACAGCAGAATACGGCCAGTACGTTTCCGGCCCACGCATCCTGCCATACGTTGAAACCAAGGCCCGCATGAAAGCGGTTCTCGACGACATTCAATCTGGCAAATTCGTGCGTGACTTCATGCTGGAAAACGCAGTTGGTCAGCCAACGATCAAGGCTGCGCGTCGTGCAAACGACGAGCACCAGATCGAAAAGGTTGGCGGCAAACTGCGCGACATGATGCCGTGGATTTCCGCAGGCAAAATGGTCGACAAAGCCAAGAACTAACCGCAACTTTGCGTAGGATGGGTTTTAACCCATCACTCAGGGCGCCCCAGCAGGGGCGCCCTTTTTTCATGGACAGTTCTGCTGCCACATGATGAAACCAAACCATGCAAATACCATCACTCACAAACTGGCTCTCGATCCTCGCACTTGGCGTGATCTGGGGCGGCACATTTATGGTCGTATCAATCGCTCTGCAAGGCTACGGCCCGCTCACCGTTGCTTGTGCACGTACCACTTTGGGTGCAGCCGCGTTGTTGGTGCTCATGCGCGCGCTCAATCGCCCCTTGCCCAGCTTCGACGGACGGATGTGGAAATACCTTATCGTCATCGGCCTGCTGAACACGGCGTTGCCGTTCGCGCTTTTGAGCTGGGGACAACAATATGTGCCGTCCGCGTTTGCGGGCATTTCAATGGCCGCCCTGCCGCTTTTCGTTTTGCCATTGGCGCATATATTTACCGACGAAAAGCTAAGCACACGGAACCTTGTCGGCGTAACCTTGGGCTTTGTTGGCGCAGTGGTGCTAATCGGACCATCAATCTTGCGCATAGGTTCAGGATGGGAGCCATTGGGCCAAATTGCCTGCATCGCAGCCGCCCTATCCTACGCAATTTCAAGCATCATGACACGCCGCTGCCCGCCCATTGATCCCATCACAATGGCCGCACTTTTACTGGTGGTTGGCGCAATTGCGCTGATCCCCGCCATGTTAATCGTCGAAGGCGTTCCGACCATTGCAGATCGCACCAGCACAATAGCAATAATCTTTCTTGGGATTGTACCGACTGCCCTTGCGGCGCTTTTGCGCGTTTACACGATCAGATCAGCGGGCGCAGTTTTCCTTACCCTCGTGAACTATCAAGTCCCCGTTTGGTCGATGATATTTGGCGCATGGATTTTGTCTGAAATCTTACCACTGCGGTTCTTCATTGCATTGGGGTTGATCATGTTTGGCCTAATTATCAGCCAATGGTCAAGCCTGCGAACACTTGCAAGGCAAGCGTTTTCGCGCAGCTAACACAGCAACGTTCAGATCAAACTGCGGCTTCAACTTCGGCTACAATACCGTCGACTATCTGGGTCAACAAATCAGCATCTTCGCATTCGGCCATCACGCGCACCAGCGGCTCGGTGCCTGATTTGCGGATAAGCAACCGGCCCTTGCCGATCAACTTTGCCTCAGCGTCCGCAATCACGGCTTTGACGTTGTCGGCCTCCAATGGCGTCTGACCAACCCCATAACGGACGTTTTTCAACATCTGTGGCACAGTTTCGAAGCTACGTGTCAACCCGCTGGCCTTTTCACCAGTTTCAATCATCGCAGCCAAAAATTGTAGACCCGCCAGCAAACCATCGCCTGTGGTTGCGTAATCGGTCATGACAATATGCCCAGACTGTTCACCGCCAAGGTTAAACCCGCCTGCGCGCATCGCTTCAACCACGTAGCGGTCGCCGACGTTTGTGCGCAGCAGTTTCAGGCCACGCGCGTCCATGTGACGTTCCAATCCAAGGTTGGACATCACGGTGGCAACCAAAGTCCCACCATTCAGCGTGCCTGCCTCAGCCCAACGCCCCGCAAATAGCGCCATGATCTGGTCACCATCGGCGACCTGACCAGTTTCGTCCAAAATCATGACCCGGTCCGCGTCGCCGTCAAGGCAGATACCAACGTCAGCACCATGCGAAATAATCGTCTCGGCGGCCGACATAGGTGACGTCGAGCCACAGCCTTCGTTGATGTTAAATCCGTCCGGTGTCACGCCAACAGGGATGACCGTCGCACCAAGTTCCCACAAAACTTCGGGGGCGACTTTGTAACCAGCACCATTTGCGCAATCGATCACAACCTTTAGGCCATCGAGCCGCATGCCATGCGGGAACGTCGCTTTGACCCGCTCCGCATAACGGAACCGCCCATCATCAATCCGCTTGGCGCGGCCAATATTGTTTGCTTGGGCTGGCTCAATCACGCCTGCCACCAATTCTTCAATTTCGGCCTCAGCCTCATCGGACAGCTTAAACCCGTCAGGGCCAAAGAATTTAATCCCGTTGTCATGATGCGGGTTGTGGCTTGCCGAAATCATAATGCCCACGTCGGCGCGCATGGATGTCGTTAGCAGCCCAACCGCAGGGGTCGGAATAGGGCCAAGCAGCAGCACATTCATGCCCGTACTTGTCAGGCCAGCCGTCAACGCATTTTCAAACATATAGCCCGAAAGGCGTGTGTCTTTGCCAATCACAACACGGTGGCCGTTCGACCCATCGTTGCGGAAATAACGGCCCGCAGCAGCACCAATTTTCAACGCCATTTCGGCGGTCATCGGGTGGATATTGGCTTTGCCGCGCACGCCGTCGGTACCAAATAATTTGCGTGTCATGTGTCTGTCGCTTTCGTCATCATTGCCAAGGCGAGTCTGATCGACTGCTTTGTCTCTACCGTATCGTGGACCCGCAAAAATTGCACCCCTGCCGCAACACCGTTCAACGCAACTGCAACAGATCCCGCCATCCGGTCTCGTGCCTCGGGAGCCTGCCCTATCGTGCCAATAAATCGCTTTCGCGACGCACCCAACAGGATCGGACAACCAAGCCCGTGAAACAGCGATAATCCGCGCATCAAAGTTAAGTTGTGTTCCAAAGTTTTACCAAATCCAATACCTGGATCCACGACGATCAGATCGCGCGGGATGCCTAACGCTTCGGCCTCAGCAACCCGCGCGGTTAAAAAATCGTAAACATCCAACAGCACATTTTCATAATGCGGCGCGTCTTGCATCGTCGCCGGATCACCTTGCGCATGCATAAGGCAGATCGGTGCGCCTGCCCTTGCAGCCACCGACCCGATTGCAGCATCGTAGGTCATTGCAGCAACATCATTGACCAGTGATGCGCCCGCATGCAGTGCCGCTTGGGCCACGTCGGCCTTTCGCGTATCGATGGAAATAGGCACGTCACTTTGCGCACGAATCGCGGCTATAACAGGGGCCGTTCGCGCAATTTCATCTGCATTACCGACGGTTTTCGCCCCCGGACGCGTGCTTTCGCCGCCAATATCAAGAATATCGGCTCCGGCTTGGACCATTTTTAACGCATGGGTTACCGCAACATCGGGCGCTGTAAAAAGGCCGCCATCCGAAAAGCTGTCTGGGGTCACATTCAAGATACCCATGATGCGGGGTTGATCCATCGTGAGGCCCGCGATTGGTGCGCGCGGTTGGGTCAAACGGCGCAACACATCCGCGGGCACGTCGGTCGCTGCAATAAACGTCGGCGCCGCACCACGACGGTGCACCGCGACACGGTCAAACCAACACCAGCCAAACGGCACAGCATCAGCTGGCCGTGGTCCGGTGCTGTGCAATATCGGCTGATAATATGCTTTGGTCATGGCAGCGCTGGCTGATCCACGCGGATAGCTTGCACAGGAATGCCCGCCTCTGGGGCATCAGCCCCGATTACAAACAGCTCTTTGGCTTGAATCTCAGACGCAAACCACACTGCCAAAGCCAGCGCATCGCGTGGATTGGTAGAAGGTCCGTCAACCGCATCGAGCACGATCTTGGACGGTGCCCAGACGCAAATCTGCCCGTTCTTCATTGCCCAATCCAGCTCGGTGCGAGTTTCGACAACCTTGCAACGCAAGTCGGTCGCAGCCAACACCCAGGCGTTTTGTTCAATCGCCAGCAGATCGATACGGCGTTGCGTCATCGCATGTCCGGTTTGCGGAGCAGCCAAATCGGCTGCACCTGCGCAAATAATCAGCGGCGCATCGCGGCTTGCAAGCGCATCGATCCAGCCTTTCAAATTCAGCGATGCAATTGCTTCATTTGTTAGGAAAAGCACCCGTGGGTGCGGCGCCTCTTGATGTGTCTGCCCTGCATGGGACACGCCATCACGAGAGCGCACAATCTCGACGCCCAATGCAAACGGCCCACGGTCCAGCTTTTCAATGCGCACAAAGACACGCTCGGCTTGCGGCTCGACCAAGATGCGCTCAGCGACGCGGGCCGCGAGGGTTTCCAATAGATTTATCCGCTCGGCTTCAAGCTCAATTCCGATGGCCTCAATCACGCGATCATAGGACAGGATGCGATCAACATCATCGTCGATCGGGCCTGCAATCGGGGCGACCTCAACAACAATATTGAATTTGACCCGCTGCAGGGTCCCACGTTCAAGCTGAAACGCCCCTATTTCCACCTCCACGGTATAGTCGCGCAGGGAAATGCGGTCGCAAGGCGTCGTCCCGCTTGCCTCGGCACGCGCGCTAGGGTGCGCGAACGCGAGGCGGATATCATCAGTCATAGTTTATTCGTCCCAAAAGAGCCTTTCCGGCATACTAGCCGGACAGTGTCCTTGCAAGACCTGCAAAGACGCCACTGCGACTTCCAAGCGCGACTTTAGTTGGATGCTGTTCGTGTTGGCTGACGGTAAAAGTGGTGTACACCGATCGTTGCAGTCCGCGGGAAACGGCTAGCCCAAGATGGATTGACGGCCTTGGTGTGATAATGCGTCGCGCCACTTGTCAAAGGGCGCTCTGCCCCATCAACAAGAAACTTAGCCACTTTTCCAACCCTAACAAAGGCCGCAGGCTCTGAGACAACTTCAGGCTTGCCATCACACGTATATGTAAACTGGCAGCCAAACTTACGGCCCGTGCCCTGATTGATCACACCGCAAACCGTATTTGGATAACGGCTGTTGTCGACGCGGTTCATAATGACCTCTGCTACAGCAAACATGCCTTTGACACTTTCGCCGCGTGCTTCAAAATACAGCGCCTCTGACAAACACTTCCATGCGGGGCCACCCGATGCGGTCGGCAACGCTGCCAAAAATGCACGATCATATGTCAGGCCTGCTGGTGAAGTCTGGACTTGGCGCTCGGATACAGGCGGCAATGTGGTCAATGCCGTCATCCGCACATCCGGCACAACCGACAGCGATTGGCGCTCTTGGCCAAGCAGCGCGTCAAGTCTGCTCGTGATCAATTGATCCGCATGCAAAGGTGCCGCGAATACAAACAAAGCCGCAGTCGTCTTCAGAACAGTACCAAGAAGATTACGCATTTTCACGCATCCATGCATCGCGCGGCAAGCCCCACGCAGGCGCGGCACCTTTAGGCGAAACAAATCAATCAGTCTAGCCACGCAAGTTGCGACAAACGCAAACGTGATATAATTAGCTAAGGCTGCATTTTGTCCGCAATGGCCAATTGTGCTGCAGATAGTCGAGCTGCGGGCACACGGAACGGCGAACAGGACACATAGTCAAAACCTTGCTTGCGGCAAAACGCAATTGCCGTCCGGCTACCGCCATGTTCGCCGCAAAGCGACAAAACCACCTCAGGTCGGCCTTTGCGCCCGCGCTCAGCGCCAATCGACAACAACTCGCCCACACCTTCAACGTCAAGCGTGTGAAACGGGTCCTCTTCATAAACGCCTTGTTGCACATAAGCCGACATAAATCGTCCGGCATCATCACGCGAAAGCCCGTAAGTCATTTGAGTCAAATCATTGGTTCCAAACGACAAAAATGAAGCATGCTGCGCGATGTCTTCTGCCCGCAGCGCGGCGCGTGGCGTTTCGACCATGACGCCCAACCGGTACGCGAAGTCCACATTAAGTTCTGCACGCACGGCTGCCGCGATAGCGTCAATCTGCGATTTGACCAGCTCGACTTCACGCATCGCACTGACCAGTGGGATCATAATTTCGACAACAAACGGGTCATCCGCTAGCGCGAATTCTGCCGTCGCTTCAAAGATCGCACGGGCCTGCATTTCATAGATTTCAGGCAGCGCAATCCCCAGACGGACGCCGCGCATCCCCAACATAGGGTTATATTCAGACAGCGCGGCCACACGGTCGGCCACATCACTGACCGGCAAGGCCAATTGTTCCGCTAAGTCCCGCAGGCCCGCTTTGCCTGACGGTAAAAATTCGTGCAAGGGCGGATCAAACAGACGAATACACACGGGTTGGCCCTGCATAATACGAAACAGCTCAGTGAAATCATCGCGCTGCATTGGGAGCAAACGGTCAAGCACTGCACGCCTGTCGTCGCCATTGTTGGCAAAGATCATCTCGCGCATGACACCAAGACGGTCGCCTTCAAAGAACATATGTTCCGTCCGGCACAGGCCAATCCCCTGCGCTTTAAAGTTACGCGCAGTTTTAGCATCGGCGGGCGTGTCAGCATTCGCACGCACGCCAATATCGCGGAACTGATCGGCCCAGTCCAACAGCGTCTGGAACGCCTCGTCCAGCGTGGCCTCAAGCATCGCAGGCGCACCGGCCAGAATTTCACCAGTTGTACCATCAACCGTGATCAGATCGCCGACCGCAAAACGGCGACCATCTGGGGATACGATCATCTGGGCCTTGCGGTCGATCACCAAATCGGACGCACCCACAACACATGGCAGGCCAAGCCCACGGCCGATCACAGCTGCATGGCTCGTAACACCGCCGCGCATGGTTAACACAGCAGCAGCGGCATGCATTCCGCGAATATCTTCGGGCGTAGTTTCGCGCCGGACCAGCACACACGGCTCACTGCGGGCGGCACTTGCTTGCGCCTCATTGGCGGTCAACACGATCCGACCAGACGCAGCACCGGGGCTCGCTGCAATTCCACTGACGATCCGGTCACGCGGGGAGCTAGGGTCAATCTGGCGGTGCAGCAATTCGGACAATGTTGCGGGTTCAATCCGCATCACCGCCTCTTCGCGTGGAATGACATTATCGACAGCCAAAGCGACTGCGATCTGTACAGACGCCCGCGATGACCGCTGCACACGGACGGCATCAAGAACACGCAAACTACTGTTCTCAATAGTGAATTCAACCTGCATCTCTTCGCGCAGCTTGCGACGGCACACATCTCCTAGCGCAATCAACTGGTTGAACACATCCGGACACAGCTCTTCGAGCGACGCACCGCGGTCATCCTTGGTCAGGTATATCGCACCGTCCGCATTGCCCAAGGCATCGCGCCCTTGGCTTTGCCCCAAATACCGGCCCGTGACTTGCGGCAATCCTGTTGTGTGGTTGATATATTGAATAACGCCAGAGCCGCTTTCGCCCTGCCCCACACCCAACACCATCGCCTGTACAACAAGGCCCAATCCGGCATCGGCTGGCGCACCTTTCGCTTGGCGCAGCAGGCGGGCCGTGGTGCCGTCCCAAGCACGCGCCATCGACCGCAACACTTCAGCCAATTGCACAGCGGGGTCCTGCGGAAATGGCTCGTCGGTCTCGAATTCATAGGCTTCCAACATGCGCGCAAGCGTGATGCGGTCGGCATTGTCGGGAATATCAAACGCATCAGGATCAAGCCGTGACACATGCACAGCAAATGAGCGCACGAACCGCAGGTAAAGCGCTGTCGCCGCGGCCTCGCCCAGATCGTCGACCATTATCGCGTGGCGCACGTCATTCATACCAACGTTCAAAATGGCACTTGGGCCGCCCCAATCGGGACCTTGGCTTGATGGGCGTACAGACAACAGCGGGTTTTCACCAAATGGCGCAATCAACGCATCCATGTCGGGCATCTGGCCAATCGCAATATCGTGCACCGCTTTGAACGAAAGCGCGACTGTCAGCGGCACAGGCATATCCAACCGCACAAGGCGTTGCAGGCATTTTGCGCGGCCACCATGCACGTCCGGCGCCATCGCGGCGGTCGGCGTGATCAACGTGATCAATTCAAAGATTTTCTCATTCCGCACTGCAGCACCATCCTTTGTGTAGGTGCAGCATAGGGAGCGATCCCCAAGGCGTCAAAGAAACTTCGCCGATGCCATCCTAGCCATCAATACGTGTTAGATCAGCAACGCCAAGGCATGTTTTTCTGATACGTGACAACAGGTTAAGCCGATTGCGGCGCACCACCTGTTGGTCCGCGTTGACCTGCACATCGGTAAAGAATGCGTCTATTGGTCCGCGCAGTGCGGCCATAGCTGTCATTGCAGTGCCAAAGTCTTGGGCCGCCATTGCTGGTGCGATGACTTTATCGGCCTCGTCCAATGCAACAAACAACGCGCGTTCACTATCATGCTGCGCGTGTTTCGGGTCCGCGCCATAGGAATATTCGACGCCGTCTTTGGCCTCTTCCTTGGTCAGGATGTTGTTGGCGCGCTTAAACCCTTGGATCAGGTTTTCACCGTCATCCGTGGCCAATGTGGCCGCCAGCGCCTTAGCGCGTTTGACCAACAACGTCAGATCATCCGACCCCTCCATTGCGATGCAAGCATCAATGATGTCGTGACGAATGCCTTGGTCTTTGAGGTAAACCTTGAGGCGGTCGTGGAAGAAGGAGAGGAGGTCTTCAGAAACGGCAAGGTCATTGTTGTATGTCTTGAACGCTTCTTGCCGATAAAACTCTAGACCTTGAGTAGCCGCGAATGCCAAATCTTCCTTCAATGCTTCTTGAAAGTAGGCAGCCCCTGCATTTTCTTTTATTGCTTGTCTAAGTTCAGCTTTAAGCTCTGTCTTGATATCGTTTTCCAAAATCAACCGAATAACACCCAACGCCGCACGCCGCAGCGCGAACGGGTCTTTCGACCCTGTCGGCTTCTCGTCAATCGTCCAGAACCCTGTCAGCGTATCAAGCTTATCTGCAAGCGACACGGCCACAGACACGGGCGCAGTTGGCACGTCGTCTGATGGGCCCAGCGGCGAGTAATGCTCTTGCGCGGCGGCGGCGATGGCATCGGACAAGCCAGCCTTAGATGCGTACTTTCGCCCCATAAGCCCTTGAAGTTCGGGGAATTCATAGACCATCTCGGATGACAGGTCGGCCTTGGCCACGCGCGCAGCCTCGGCCGCTTCCGCCACATCGGCACCAACCAGCGGTGCAATTTCAGACGCCAGCGCAACGATCCGGTCAATCCGGTCTTTCTGCGTGCCCAGTTTGTTATGGAACGTCACGTTAGACAGGCTATCAAGCCACGGCTGCATGCCAGCATTCGCAATGCGTAGATCGTTTTCCCAAAAGAATTGCGCATCCGACAGGCGCGCGAAAAGCACCTTTTGGTTGCCCTTCAGGATCGTCGCACCATTGTCCGCCGTCACGGTATTCGCGACAGTAACAAAGCGTTCGATCTGGCCCGTCTTGGCATTGCGCACGGAAAAGAATTTCTGATGCTCTTTCATCGATGTCTGCAAAACTTCGTCCGGCAGCTCGTAAAACGACGGATCAATCTGACCCAGCAAAACAACAGGCCATTCAACCAGCCCTGCGACCTCGGTCAAAAGCCCGCGATCCTCGACGACTTCAAGACCCAACGCGAACGCCTGATTTGTCGCATCGTTCCAGATCATATCAGCACGTTCATCGGCGCGCAGCATGACATGCGCGCGCTTTAGCTTTGCCTCGTAATCCTCAAAAGAGGTTACAGAAAATACGTCTGGCGACAGAAAACGGTGACCACGTGTCGTGTTCCCTGATGTGATCCCGTCGATATCAAGCGGCACAACTTCGGCGCCCGCCTCACCAGTCAGAATGCACAGAACTGAATGCAGCGGACGGACCCATTTTAGAGTGCCAGTGCCCCAACGCATGGATTTCGGCCACGGGAAATTGCGGATCGATTTTTCAAGAATCTCTGCAATAATATCCGCAGCCATCCGGCCAGGTTTCTTGATCACAGCGAAATACACCTGACCCTTTTTGTCGTCGCGGATTTCCAGATCGTCACGGGTGACACCTGCGCCGCGCAAAAACCCGTCAATCGCCTGATCGGGCGCACCGACTTTGGGGCCTTTGCGTTCTTCGCGAACGGGTTTGCTTTCTGCCAACAGGTCTTCGACGGACAAGGTCAAACGGCGCGGCGTGGAAAACGCAGCAGCGGATTTATACGTCAAGCCTGCCTCGACCAGCCCGTCAGTAACTAGTTTTTGCAGATCAGACGCCGCCTTGCCCTGCATACGCGCCGGAATTTCCTCGGAGAAAAGTTCAATCAGAAGATCAGGCATTATTGCAGTCTTTCAGGAGCTGGAGGGCATTCAGGCGGCACAGGGTTGCCGTCAAACACGACCTCGCCGCAGAAATTGATCTGGTGCCACGAGAACGCGCGGCCATCGGAGTACACGGCGATAACGCGGTCGATTCCGTATTGGATATTTTCTTGGCCCATAAAGCCGATCGCGCTGCCGGTGGACAGGTCTTCGCCAATTTGGGCGGCGTCAAAGCAGTCAAACCAACCGGGTGCGACGCGAGGTTCTGCGCCCTCAGAAATCACATAAGTTTCGGTCAAAAGCGCTTGAGACAGATCCGTTGTGAAACAAGACCGGAACCGTAGCGGGCTGCTGTCGCTGTCAATCGCCTTGAGGTTTTCGAACAAAATACCCTCTGGTTCGCCAGTTGCGACGGATACCATTTGCACGTCTTCAATCTGCGCCGATACGTCGTCGTAATAGGCGTAGACCTGTAGATAATACATTACCGCCCCTGCGATCAAAGCAATCACAAAAAGCCCGACTATCGCTATGCGTGCAATCATGCGGAAAATCCTCCGGCGGTGGTTTGCACAAATGCATCTGCGCAGGCTTTGGCCAATGTCCGCACTCGCCCGATATAGGCTTGGCGTTCGGTGACCGAAATCACACCGCGCGCGTCAAGCAGGTTAAACACATGGCTGGCCTTGATGCATTGGTCATACGCTGGGTGCGCCATGATGATGCGGCGGCCCGTCTTTGGATCATCGGCAGGCATGGCCAGGATACGTCCGCATTCGGCCTCTGCATCTTTAAAGTGCTGCAGCAACGTATCGGTATCGGCCACGTCAAAGTTCCAACGGGCGTATTCCTGTTCTGTTTGTAAAAACACATCGCCGTAGGTCATCGCAGTGACTGCGTCTGGGTCGTTGAACGGCATGTCCATAACGTGATCGCACTCAAGCACATACATCGCGAGGCGCTCCAACCCGTAGGTCAGCTCGCCGGATACGGGTTTGCAATCGTGCCCGCCGACCTGCTGGAAATAAGTGAACTGGCTGACTTCCATGCCGTCACACCATACTTCCCAGCCTAGGCCCCACGCACCCAACGTCGGGCTTTCCCAGTCGTCTTCGACAAAGCGCAGATCGTGCATGGATGCATCGATTCCGATTGCCTCAAGCGATCCGAGATAAAGCGCCTGCAAATCCGTTGGGCTTGGTTTGATGATCACTTGGTACTGATAATAGTGCTGTAGGCGGTTTGGGTTCTCACCGTAGCGGCCATCAGTTGGGCGGCGTGACGGTTGAACATAGGCGGCAGCCCATGGTTTATTACCAAGCGCACGCAAGGTGGTGGCAGGGTGAAATGTCCCTGCACCGACCTCCATGTCGTAAGGCTGCAAGATGGCACAGCCGTTGGCCGCCCAATAATTCTGGAGCCGTAGGATGATTTCCTGAAAACTGCGTGGTTTATCGGCCATCTTTGCCCTCTTTGACTGGTTAATCACGTCATACGCAGATGGACCCACAGGGTCAATTAGAACACGGGTGCTTAATTCTTCAGCGAAGCCGTATTTTCGGGGCTGCACTTTGGTGTATCTCTGTTAGCTTCCGCAACAATCCGCGTATGCGGGGTTGGTTTTCCAGACTTTGAGGCGTTGTAATGTTGCGAGCATTGATTGCAGTTATTTTTCTTGGCCTATGGCCAGTGAGCATGTTGGCACAAGACGTCGCTTACGTCCAAGTCGAGGCGCACCCGACACTTACAACTGCGCAAGCGCGTGCAAGATTTTATGCCGGACAGCTGGAAAACGTAAACGGATTTTCCCTCGGTGGCGGTTGGTACGGCGTCGTTCTGGGTCCATATACGCCCAATGACGCGAACACCGTTCTGCGCCAAATGCGCCGTGACAGGACAATTCCCAGCGACAGTTTTATCATAACAGGCCGCCGCTTTCAGCAACAGTTTTGGCCTGTTGGTGTTGGGGGGCGCAAACGACGGCGCAGCCGTTACCAGACGCCACAACGCCAGAGGTTGAAACCGTGGCACCAATCGAAGGTGCCCCACTGGCAGAGGTTAGTGCGCCTGTTGTGATCCCCACGGAGACCCGCAGGCAAGCGCAGGCATCGGAAAAACTACTGGACCGCGACCAACGCAAAAACCTGCAAACCGCGCTAAAGTGGGCCGGTTTTTACGCGTCTGCCATCGACGGGGCTTATGGACGCGGCACACGTGCATCGATGCGTGCATGGCAAAACGCCAATAACGCGGAACCAACAGGCGTCCTGACAACGACGCAGCGGGCTACATTGCTCGCGTCTTACAATGCCGTGCTTGATGGCATGGGCCTGACATTGGTCCGCGACTACGCATCTGGCATCGAAATGCTGGTCCCGACTGGCGTTGTTGCGTTTTCCGAATATGAGCCACCATTCGTGCGCTTTGACCCCAAAGGTAATCTGGACGCCAGTGTCCTGTTCATCTCGCAAGATGGCGATCAGAACCGCCTATTTGGCCTGTACGAAATTTTGCAGACCCTGACGATTGTGCCCAATGACGGCCCACGCAAGCGCGACAATCGGTCATTCGAACTGGAAGGCATCGACGACGACATTCATTCCTACACCTATGCCAAGCTCGACAATGGCACGATCAAAGGCTTTAGCCTCATTTGGCCCGCCGGTGACGATGAACGCCGCCGCCGTGTGTTGGATGAGATGAAGGCCAGCTTTGTAGTGTTGGACGGCGTATTGGATCCGTCGCTGGCAGCGCCAAGCGAAAACCAAGGCATCGATCAAGTCGGCGGTTTGGCCGTGCGCAAGCCAAAGATGTCGCGAACAGGCTTTTTCATCAATGACGCAGGCACAGTCCTGACAACGGCAGAGGCCGTTGGATCATGCGACCGGATTTCACTGAACAGTGAACACGACGCACAAGTTGTCCATCTGGACGACGCCCTCGGGCTTGCCGTTTTGCGACCTGATGTTGCTTTGTCCCCGCTTGGCGTTGTGACGTTCCAAACCGGCATCCCGCGCTTACAGACCAGCGTGGCTGTCGCAGGCTTCCCATACGGCGGTGTTCTTGTAACGCCGTCACTGACATTTGGTCGATTGGCCGACATGCGTGGGTTAAACGGCGAAGAAACCATCAAGCGGTTGGCTTTGACTGCACAATCCGGCGATGCGGGCGGTCCTGTGTTTGACAACGCAGGGTCAGTGCTGGGCATGTTGTTGCCACGCAATGAAAGCGGCGGGCGAGTGTTGCCCCAAGACGTCAGCTTTTCCGTCGATAGCGACGAAATTTTGGCGTCTTTGAACACGGCTGGGATTGCGGCTCAAACCACAGACGCGGTGACTTTTATGTCACCAGAGACTCTGACCCTGAGGGCCGCCGACAACACTGTATTGGTCAGCTGCTGGTAACAAGGATGGGTTAAAACCCATCCTACACATTTAGTTGATTTCAGACGTTACATGAATGACGGTTGGTCCATCCGCGCCAAGCGCCTTGATAACAGCGGCTTTTAAGTCAACGAGTGATTTGGGCGCCGCAGTGGCACATCCATAAGCGTCTGCCAGCTTCACAAAATCGGGATTCTTTTGGACAACCGCGTTTGGTGCGATCTGGGCGTGGACCATGCTATCTTCGATCTCGCCCAGTTTGCCGTTGTCCCAAATGATGATCGGCAGGCACAGGTTCAGTTCAACCGCGACCATCAGTTCCTGCAGCGTGTATTGGAAACCGTAGTCCCCCGCGATAGCCACTACCGGTTGATCCCCTGCCCCAATCTTGCCGCCAATGGCTGCAGGCAACGCGTAACCCAGCGTCCCAAAGCCGCAAGGGTGGTGCCACAGGCCTGATTGCTCCATTGGCCAAACTTCTTTGGCCGCATAGGCAAATTGGGTCATGTCGGAATAAATTAACGTATCCACAGGCAAACCTTCGCGCAGGGCATCGACCACGGGCAAGATACCAACACGTTCTGCCTCAACTTCCGTCCGCCATTTGGCCCTTGCTTTCGTCACCTCTGCCGCTGTCCAATCGGTATCAAGCGGCGCATCAAACAGGTCTGACAATTGATCAAGCACAGCAAAGCAATCCGCCAGAATGGCATAGTCGGCGCCGTGACGATCGCATAGCACCTCTGGATCGATATCAACGCGCACCAAGCGTGCGGTGTGCCCCAACGTATGGCGCCACAAATCGACTTCTGACAGTTCCGACCCCATGACGATCACCAGATCGGCGCTGGCGATCACATCGACGCTGGACGGGCGCGCAAGCGGTGCGCCGAAATGCAGCGGATCGCTGGACGGAATGATGCCCCGCCCAGCATATGTCGAAAGGCTTGCAGCCCCCAAATTGGCCATAACAGCAGCTGCAAAGTCTAGATGCACGGCACCTCCGCCAAAGATAAACAATGGTCTGCGGGCCTCGTGGATCATATCGGCCAAGCCGGCAACCTGCCCGTCAATCGGATCAGGCAAGCTGACAACAGCCTGCGGCATCTTCGGGGCGGCGTCTGCGTTGCCCTGCAACAGAGCAATTGGAAACGTGATATGTTTGGGGCGCTTGCGCTGCGCATCAAATTCAAACAGCGCGCGGTCAATCAGCGTATAGGCAGCCGAAGCCGTACGGGCTGTCGCAGACCAATCGCAGACGGTTGCAGCGGCGGCTTCTTGGTCTTTCATCTGATGCAATTGGCCGCGCGTGCCTTCGGTTTCATCAAGACACGATGACAACACCAGCATCGGAACACTGTCCGAATAGGCTTGGCCCATCGGGGTCATGATATTGCAGACTCCCGGCCCCGTGATGACATAAGCCACCCCCGGTTTACCTGTGGCACGGGCATACCCATCGGCCATGAACCCTGCGCCCTGTTCGTGGCGCGCAAGCACATGGGTCAACCCCGCCTCTTCAATACCACGATACATTTCTTGGTTATGCACCCCCGGAATGCCAAAGATCACATCAACACCGCGATCTTTTAGCATGTGCGAAATTTGGGCACCGAGAGGGCGTTGGGTCATTTATGATCTCCAGAAAGATACGGTGAGAATGGTCAGCACAGCCATGATTTCAAGGCGGCCAAAGAACATCGCAACGGATAAAATCCACTTGGCGGTGTCATTGAGCCCAGAGAAATTACCCGACGGACCAATCTCTGTTCCAAGACCGGGGCCTATGTTTGCAATCGCAGATGCAGCACCAGAAACAGAGGTGATAAAATCCAACCCCGTCAGCCCAAGCATTGTGGCGACGATGCCAAGGGCCAAAACAAAGGCCACAAAGAACGCCATGACCGAATTGAGAACATCCTCAGACACTGGCCGCCCGTCGTAGCGCGGCTCGAATATGCCGTGCGGTGAGTGGATTTGCCGGATTTGGCTTTTGATCGAAGCAACAAGCAGCTGATAGCGGAATACCTTGACCGAGCAGGCAGTGGACCCCGCGCAGCCGCCAATCAGGCCGATGAAAAAGAACATCACAACCGGAAATGTGCCCCATGTCATATAGTCGGCGTTTGAATATCCGGTGCCTGAAATGATTGATGTGACGTTGAATAACGCCTCGCGGAACGCGGTTTCAGTGATGATCCCGTCGCGGCCCCAAATCCATGCGGAAATAAGCAAAACACAGATGCTCACGATCATGAAAAATGTGCGGATTTGGCTGTCGCGGTACATCGGTACGGCGGTCCCTGCGAGCAGCTGAACATAGCGCACAAACGGTAGTGCCGCTAAGATCATAAACACCACAGCCGTATAATGAACCGCCATGCCATAGTTGCCAAATGATGCATCCGAGTTGGCCATACCTCCTGTCGACACGGTCGTCATGGCGTGGGTCATGGCGTCAAATCCGGTCATGCCAAACGCCGAATAGGCCAGCGCGCATATGATTGTCAGCGACACATAAATCACCGCAATCCGGCTGGCAATTTCACCTGCGCGGGGCAATATTTTGCCACCAGTATCAAACCCTTCGGTGCGGAAAATCTGCATGCCGCCAACCCGCAGTTCAGGCAAAAACACCATCGCGACCACAATAATACCAACGCCACCAAGCCATTGCAGGATACCGCGCCACAGCTTGAGCCCCTCTGGCAATGCCTCTAATCCGCTGAAAACAGTCGCCCCCGTCGTTGTCAGCCCCGACATCGCCTCAAAGAATGCGTCGGTGAAATTTGCGTTTGTGGCCCCGATCACGAACGGGATCGCACCAAAGACAGGCAGCGTCAGCCAAACAAGTGAGGTCAGCAAAAACGTCTGCCGCAGCGTCAAACCCGCCGTGACCCCGTTTGCACAGGCCCCCGCCAACAAACCACCCGTCAAGATCGTGATAATCGCGCTTTCCATGAACACCGGCCAATGACCGTTACCAGCCTGCAGGTCAGCTGCCAAAGGCGCCAGCATGGTGATCCCAAGCGACGCCACAAGCAGTCCGATAACATATCCCACTGGGCGTAAATCAAGCATGCGTTAAGGGGTGGCCCGCCATTGCATCCATGTCAAGGATCGACGTGCGCCTAACCTGTGTGGAACAGCGTCTGGAACATACGCGGATCAATGGATGCCGCATCAAAAGTCGCACCTTCGGTCAGGATCGACACTGCGTCGTGGCTGTGCAGGCTTTCTTGATGGCTGGCAACAATGCGAAAATCGCCGACGCGCGGATCTTTTAGCAATTGTTCACAAAACAGCCTTGCTGCATCTTCGACAAAGATCGGGTTGGCGGCGTTGAGTTCGGCAAACGCCTGTTCATCTTCGCGCTTCACCATGACTTGGGTTTCGGTTGGCACGGCGGCGCGGGCCATATCGATCACATCCTCAAACCACAAAATTGGCTGATCGGCTTCAACGACCAACGACATGCGCGCCACAGACCGTTGACTGTGCGGCGTCGCAAGCTGGCCACGAAACTGGCGGGCATGCTCGGATAATTCAAGCGAACACGGGCATGTGCTTGAATACACATAATCCAAATGCACGATCTTGCGGCGTACACCGTCGACCTCGATCAGCTCCAGCGCGATGTCGTAATATTGATAGCCAGACAATCCAGATCGCAGGCTATTCACGCGCATTGGAAATGAGAACCGCATCTGAATGCGCGCGTCAAAGCTTTCTAGGTCGGATTTATAGGCATCCAGCGCGCGTTCAATCACTTCAAAGCTAAACGTCTCTTCGGCATGCTTATAGAATGTACGCATGATGCGGGACATGTTGATGCCCTTTTTCTCGGCCTCAAGACTGACCGATCCTGTGACCGAGGTCTCAAGCGTCAGATCGCCACCATCACGGGTATGGAACCGGATCGGGAGGCGGAAATTGCTGATACCAACATGCTGGATTTGCTGTTTGGTGCCACGGATCAGGCTGCTTGGGCCGTTCTGCAGGTCGGGCATCGACGCCTTATAGGCCTCATCAACTTCAAATGCTTCGGGGTATGCGCGGGCCAATGCGGGGTAATTGCTGACCTCTTGGCCCGGGATCAGACGGCTAACCAACGGATCAAGCGTCGACACCTCTTCTGGCGTTACATCAATCGCCCAACGGCGCAGCACCGCCAAAGCGGCCTCGGCCTCAGCACGCGTTGGCTCACGGTCCAGATCAGTGTCTTGGACCCCACTTGGCACCCCGTCAGAACTTTCAATATTTTCGTGATAGAGTCGTGACAATGTTGCCCGTAAATCAGTCATACGCGGTCTCCTTGTAGGGCTACATACCAGATCAGCCAGCGCAGGGCGTGGTGAAAAACGCCACAACCTGCGTCAAATCCGCAATCAGATCGCGTTAAGCGCCTGTTTCAGGTCGGTGATCAGATCAACAGGATCCTCTAACCCGACCGAAAGACGCACTAACCCCATAGAAATACCCAACATATCTTTTTGATCCTGCGGCAACCGCTGGTGTGTCGTTGTTGCAGGATGGGTCACGATGGATTTCGCATCAGCAAAGTTGTTGGAAATCGTAAACAGCTCAAGCGCATTCAGGAATTTGAAACAAGCATCACGGCCGCCATCCACTTCAAATGCTATCACAGTGCCGCCCGCTACAGATTGGGACAAAGCCAACGCCTGCTGCGGATGATCTGCGTGGGTCGGATAGCGTACCGACGTCAATTTAGGGTGACCAGCCAAGGCCGTCGCGATCTGTGCCGTGGCCTCAGCCTGCGCACGAACACGCAAATCGATTGTTTCCAATGATTTCAGATGGGTCCACGCGGTAAACGGGTTCATCGCGCCACCAGTGTGTTTAACATAAGTCTCAATCGGACCACGGATCAGATCACGCGATCCACAGATCGCACCACCCAACATACGGCCCTGCCCGTCCACATGTTTTGTGGTGGAAATAATCGCAAGGTCAGCACCACACTCAGAAGCATATGAATAGATCGGCGTGGCCATCGCATCATCGGCCAACACCAACGCCCCAACCGCATGGGCCGCTTTGACGATGTGGCGGATATCAACCACCTCAAGCGTGGGGTTCGAAATGCTTTCAAAGAAAACAATCCGCGTGTCACGGCGAATGGCCGCGTCCCAAGCCGCATTGTCCATGCCGTCAACAAGCGTAATTTCGACGCCGAACCGCGCTAAAACGTCTTCGAGCACATACAAACAAGACCCAAACAGCGCGCGCGATGACACGATATGATCGCCGGACTTCACAAGCGCCATCAACGCGCCGCTGACAGCCGCCATACCCGAGTTACACGCAAAACAGTCCTCATACCCCAGCATCTCTGCCAAGCGGTCTTCGAACATGCGCACAGTCGGGTTGCCGTAACGCGCATAAATAAATTCGTCGGTCCCCGCTTTGATAAAACGGGCCTCTGCAGCCTCTGCGGTTTCATAGACAAAGCCTTGGGTCAGGAATATCGCTTCTGATACCTCGCCATATTGGCTGCGGCGGGTGCCTGTGTGGACGGCTTTGGTGCGCTTGCTCCAAGTAGTCATTATCTTATTCTCCAGTTGGCAATCGGCCAACAAAAAACCCCGACACCGATCAAAGGTATCGAGGCTGCAACGCCCGTGACCCTTTTTAGCGGCATATTTAACGTGGCCCGCAATCCGGTAACAAATCGCCACGCCCCTGTCCTAGACCTGCTGCAGTGCAGCGTCAAGCAAAGCGGTTATTGGACCGTAACAGAACCTTAAATATTTGGTGATCTAGTCGCACTGTCCCCAACGAAAGTAACCCAATGCAATATCGCCCGCACCGCTACCGTACCGAGTTTCCGACCACGATGAGAACACCCTTTGGTCCAGCCAAGGCGGTGATCAACGATGTGAACGAAACTGGGGCGCTCATGGCAACATCAGCACCTCTTGCACGCGGGCAAAAAATTGAAATTTCGTTCCTAAACAATAAAGTATCAGGTGTTGTTCAGTGGGCGGCAGGAGGTCGATGTGGTGTCACGTTCCGTCCGTGCCTGACAATCGCGCAGGTAGATTCGTTAAGGTATAAACAATCTGGACATCGCGGGATGCGCCACAACTCCACAGGTCACGCCGAAATGCGTTAGCCGTGATCTGGTTCAATCAAGTATTTCTGAAGCGCGACAATCTGCAACCACAAGAACAAGAACAGCACTGCAGGAAAAGCAAACGTTTCCAGTTTCACCCACAGATCCGTGGATTGCGTGCGCCAAATCAGTTCATTGGCGACGGCTAAGCCCAAGAACATAAACGTCAGACGATGGGTCAAAATCATCCAACCTTCCTGCTGCATCGGTAGGAAATCTTCCATGATGTACCGCAAATAACTGCGCCCACGTAGCAGACCAAAACCCAAAATGGCAGCAAAGCATCCGTACACGATGCTAGTCTTCATCTTGAAAAATCGCTCATCATTAAACCACGCGGTGAGCCCACCAAAAAAGATCACCATAAACGCGGTAAAAACCTGCATTCGGCTAAGTTTACCGGTCAACTGCCAAAGGATACCCATCGACACAAACAAGATCGGCACGAACACAAGCGTTGCAACGATGAAACCAGAATATTCAGTACCAGCAATCGTAAACACGTCATCCTTAATCCGCAGGTAGATCAGGAAAAATACCAATGTCGGGCCAAGCTCCAGCACCTGTTTTAGAATTGGGTTAATCTGTTTTTCAGCCATCAAGGTCTCCTTCATCCGCCCATTTCAACGATCACGGCACCAAGTGCAACCAATGCCATCAAAAATAACCGGCGCGGCCCCACTTTTTCGCCCAAAATAAACCATCCGATCAGGGCTGCAAAGACAGTTGATGTCTCTCGAAGCACCGCCGCCTCGCCAACTTTATCAAGACGGGTCGCAAGCATGACACCACCAAAGCTAATCCAGGCGATAAACGCGCCGGCAAATCCGCGCCACATCAGCGGCCCAAGATCAGGCTTGGTCAACATCCCGCGATAGCGGACTACAGCGATTATTGGAAAGTCGAGCGCTGTCACAAAGAAAAACCATGCCAAAAACGTAAACGGGTTCAGGCTGGACCGAATACCATACGCGTCCCAAGTCGTATAAATCGCAACGGTCACGCCGCCGAGAGCCGCCCATGCCAGTCCAGTTTTCAGCGCAGCCCTATCGATGGTTTCTTCGGACAAATTTCGCAGCGCGAGCAACAAAATCCCGCCCGACAAGCAGGCAACCCCCATCCATTGAACAACCGTAAAATGCTCGCCAAAAATCGCAGATGCCGCAATCACAGTCACCAATGGACCAGTCCCGCGTACAACCGGATATACCACCGTATAGGCCGCCTTTTCATACGCCAGCGCCATCGTCAGCTTATATATGAAATGGATCACCACCGCACCGGCCAACATCCATGCGGTGAATGCATTGGGCCAAGGCACCAAAAACAAAGCCACAGGCGCAGAAATCACGGCAAGCCAACCGTCAATCGCACCGCGCGTTAGCCAGGGGTCATACCGCCCCTTTTGCAGCGCACCAAATGCAGCGTGCGCAACAGCAGACATCAACGCCAGCGCTGTGGCTAGCTGGGCCCCTTGCGGTGTCCCCGCAAGTTGAACAATCCAATCACCCACAAGAACGGTCGCTGCTAGACATCACGTCCGACAAGCGCATTTGCGAAATCTTCAGGATCAAACGGGGCAAGATCATCAATCTGTTCACCAACGCCAATCGCATGGATAGGCAGTCCGAACTTATCAGCCAGTGCAACAAGCACACCGCCTTTTGCAGTGCCGTCTAGTTTCGTCATCACGAGGCCGGATACATCCGAAAGCTCTTGGAAAACCTTAACCTGTTGGATCGCATTTTGCCCCGTCGTTGCATCCAAAACCAACAGTGTATTGTGCGGCGCATCGGGATCTTTCTTGCGGATAACACGCACAATTTTGGTCAATTCTTCCATCAAATCAGCGCGGTTTTGCAACCGACCAGCCGTGTCGATCATCAACAAATCCACACCATCGCGGTGCGCCTGTTCCATCGCATCATATGCTAAACTTGCCGGATCGGACCCCTCAGGTGCCGTCAAAACCGGAACACCTGCGCGGTCCCCCCAAACTTGAAGCTGTTCAACCGCGGCAGCTCGGAATGTGTCACCAGCCGCGATCACAACCGTTTTTCCAGCAGCCTTAAACTGGCTCGCAAGTTTGCCAATCGTCGTTGTCTTACCCGATCCATTGACGCCGACCACCAGCACAACCTGCGGTTTTTTGGCATAAAGCGGCATCGGGCGGGCGACGGGTTCCATAATACGCGCGATTTCAGCGGCCATCAAAGCCTTGATCTCATCGGTAGATAGCTTCTTGCCCATCCGCCCTTCGGCCATATTCGCGGTGACCCGCAGGGCCGTGTCCACGCCCATATCGGTCGAAATAAGTAGCTCTTCAAGCTGTTCGACCATCTCGTCGTCAAGTGCGCGACGCAAGACAATACTTTCGCCTCCTCGGCCCATCAATCGACCCAAAAGACCCGTTTTCACAGGCGCTGGGTCAATCTCAAGCGGGGACGGCTCTAGCGTCGTCATCGGCGCGACCACCGCAGCACGCGGGGCGACGACAGGCGCGGGTTCGGCAACCTCTGGGATTGGTTCTTCGACAACAGGTTCCGGTTCCAAAGCGGCCGGCTCTGATGTCAAATTGACCTCAGGGGGCTCTGGAATGGCGTCCGTATGAACGGGCTCAACACTGACGGGCTCAGCTTCAACCGCGGGGACGTCAATATATTCGGGCGCGGGCGCCCCACCATCACTGACAATCGCGTCCAAACCTTCGTCAATTTTGGAAGAAGACCGAAGCATCCGGTCTTTGAGTTTTTTGAAAAACGACATCGTGCGGCCTTTAAACACTGAACTCCAAACACTTAGTCCCGATTGATCGATATTGAAAGAGGCGGCGCGATAAGGTTGGAATGTCCATAACTGAAACAACACGTCACAGGATCAGGCACTGACGTTTGAATGATTGCGTGCTACATCGTGTAAATGATCCGTTTCCTGACACCAATGCGTCTATTCACACTCGCCACGTTGATCCCAGTCGCACTTATTTGTGCGGCTGCAACTTTGGGCGGACTTTGGATTTTGGCGAGCCTGATTTACCTTACGGTATTGACGGCGTGTCTGGATGAAATCGTACACCACGTTACGCCGCCGACAAAAGACAGCGAATTCCCCGCCGCAATGGTTTTGTCGGTTAGCCTTGGCGTGCTTCACTTTGGGCTACTTGCGCTGGTGGTTAACGCGCTCGCAAACGGAAATAGTAGTATCATCGCGAAAATTGGCATTTTCATCGCTGCTGGATTTTTCTTTGGACAAATCAGCAATTCCAACGCGCATGAACTGATACATCGCGGCGGGCGTAGATTGCACCGTTTAGGGAAATGGGTCTACATTTCTTTGCTTTTTGGGCATCACACATCTGCGCATGTGCTTGTGCATCACCGCTATGTGGCCACCCCATCGGACCCGTCAACATCGCGGAGCGGCGAAAGCTATTACAAGTTTGCTGCACGCGCTTGGCGCGGATCATTCCGCAAAGGGCTCGCCGCCGAAACCGAACGCCAACGGCGCGTTGATGCCCCCACCTATCGTCACCCCTATGTGACCTACGTCGGAGGCGCCGCGGGTTTCGTTGCATTGGCATGGTCCATTGGCGGACCGATTGGCGCCGCGATCTATGTGGCCCTCGCGACATTTAGCACCTCGCAACTATTACTATCAGACTACATCCAACACTACGGACTGATGCGTTCAAAGATTGATGGCAAATATGAACCCGTCAGTACTCGCCATAGCTGGAATAGCCCGCATCGGCTTTCATCCGCCATCATGCTGAACGCGCCGCGACATTCAGACCACCATGCGCACCCGTCGCTGCCCTACAACACGCTGATCATCCCAGAAGATTGTCCAATGCTACCGCGTTCTTTGCCTGTGATGGCTTGTCTGGCACTCGCACCGCGTAGCTGGCGCAAAATCATGGACCCGCTCGCAGCGCAGTGGTCAGTCAAATGACAAGGTCACCACTAGCCAGGTCCGCCGAAACTTGGCAGTCTAACCAAATGAAATATCTGATCTTACTTTTCTTGGCCGCCCCTGCATTTGCAGAAAATGCCATGACTGCCGCCGAATTTGATACCTACACCAAAGGTAAAACCCTGACGTTTGGCGTGGCCGGCGACGCAGCTTATGGCATTGAGCAATACCAAGACAATCAGCGCGTCATTTGGTCATTTCTGGATGGCGAATGCAGCAACGGTGTCTGGTATGAAAGCAAGGGAAGCATCTGCTTTCGCTACGACTTTGACCCCGCCCCCAAGTGTTGGGAATTCTATGACGAGCCTAACGGCCTGCGCGCAGTTTTCATGAACCGCCCAAACACATCCGTCCTTTATGAAGCGCAAAACAGCGCTGAGCCGCTAATTTGCCCCGGCCCAAACCTAGGATCCTAAGGTCACGCGCCCGTCTGCAAATTCGATCTCAATTGACCTCGCTGCTTTGGCCCCTGCTGTCGCCGTAACAACAGCACCATCACCACGCACGACAGCATAACCGCGCTTTAGCGTTTCGACATAGCCAAGCGTTTCACGCAGACGGTCCAATGACGCCAGCCGCGCCGCGCGGGCAGTCTGATCACTTTGCGCCCGTGCGGAAAGCCGCGCCATAACCGCATCAAGTCGCTCGCGTTTGCGCACGACATCGCGTGCAATCACATCGGTTCGCAAACCCCGTGATGCGTTGTCTAGCTTGTCCTTTGCACGCGTAACTCGTGCTCTCAAAATGCTCGGGCGCAGTGGACCGGACGCATCCGACAGGGTCAATTGTTTGGTTGCGATCGCGCGGCGCAATGCGATAGGAAACCGGTCCGCAACGGTATCAAACCGCTGACGTGGCCCGTCCAGCAAGCTATCCTTGCTTGGTAACCCACGCGACAAATCGCGAAGACGCTGAACGCGCTGGGTCAATCCATTGCTTAGCGATTGGCTAAGCCGCGCACCTTGCTGATCCACCCAAGCCATCAATTCCATGCGCACAGGCACGGCCATTTCTGCTGCAGCAGTCGGCGTCGGGGCGCGCATATCGGATACAAAATCAATCAGCGTCGTATCAGTTTCGTGCCCAACAGCCGAAATCAGCGGGATATCTGACGCCGCAGCAGCGCGGGCCACGATTTCTTCGTTAAAGCCCCAAAGGTCCTCAAGCGATCCACCACCACGCGCCACTATGATCAAATCAGGGCGTGGCAATGCCCCGCCAGCGGTCATCGCATTAAACCCACGGATAGCATTCGCAACCTCCGGCGCACAACGCTGTCCTTGCACGGCGACAGGCCAGATCAACACTTTGCGCGGGAACCGGTCGCGTAAGCGATGCAAAATATCGCGGATAACGGCGCCAGACGGCGACGTCACAACGCCAATAATCTCGGGCAAATACGGCAGTTCTTTCTTACGCTCAGGTGCAAACAGCCCCTCAGACGCCAGCTGCGCCTTGCGTTTTTCTAGCATCGCCATCAACGCACCAGCGCCCGCAGGCACCACGCTTTCGATCACCATCTGATATTTCGACTGACCAGGGAACGTGGTCAACTTACCGGTTGCGACCACCTCCATCCCCTCTTCGGGGCGGGTCGTAAGCGCGGCTGCGCGGCCTTTCCAGATGACGCCAGCCAACACGGATCGCTCGTCTTTCAGGTCCATATAAATGTGGCCAGACGCAGGTCGCGACACACGCCCCACTTCGCCGCGCACACGAACGTGGGAAAATCCGCCTTCAATCGCCTTTTTCACCGCACCCGAAATATCGGACACGGAAAACTCGGGCGCGTTGTCGCCAGCGGGGTCGTCGTCGAAAAGGTCCATGCTACGCCCTTGTGATCAGCCTATGCTAACCTTAGAACGCCTGCAGACGAAGGCCAAGCAGGAGACGACCATGAACATCCTTATTTTGGGCAGCGGTGGGCGCGAACACAGCCTCGCTTGGGCAATTCAGCAAAATCCGAAATGCGACCGGCTGATTGTGGCGCCTGGCAACGCTGGGATCGCACAAATCTGCGACTGCGCCGACATCGACATTATGGATGGTGATACGGTCGCGTCATTCGCCGAAGAAAACGCAATTGATTTTGTGATCATCGGACCAGAAGCACCCCTTGCAGCAGGTGTGGCTGACCGTTTGCGCGATGCCGGCCTGTTGGTTTTCGGACCTTCTAAGGCCGCAGCAGCGCTAGAAGCCTCCAAATCTTTCACAAAAGCGATCTGCGATGCGGCGAACGCCCCCACAGCTGGCTACGGACATTTCCATGACGCGGACGCCGCCAAAACCTATATCAAGGCGCAAGGCGCACCCATTGTGGTCAAAGCTGACGGGCTTGCCGCTGGCAAAGGCGTCATCGTCGCAATGACAGAAGCCGAGGCGCTGGACGCGATTGACGACATGTTCGACGGATCATTCGGGGACGCAGGCGCGGAAGTCGTGATCGAAGAATTCATGGGTGGCGAAGAGGCATCGTTCTTTGTGCTGTGCGACGGAACCAACATTCTGCCCATTGGTACCGCCCAAGACCACAAACGCGTAGGCGAGGGCGACACAGGGCCAAACACCGGCGGCATGGGGGCCTATTCCCCTGCCCCCGTGATGACCGAAAGCGTGACCCAAAAGGCGATGGATGAAATCGTCAAACCTTGCATGGACGAGATGCGCAAGCGCGGCACGCCGTTTGAAGGCGTCCTGTTTGTCGGCCTGATGATCAAGGACGGGCAACCAAGACTTGTCGAATACAACGTGCGCTTTGGTGATCCGGAATGCCAAACGCTGATGATGCGGCTCGGTGGGCAGATATTGGACCTGCTCCAAGCCTGTGCAGAGCACCGCCTGCACGATATCAAGGTAAACTGGGCGGATGACCATGCGATCACGATCGTTATGGCGGCCAACGGATATCCAGGACCTTACCAAAAGGGATCTGTTATCAACGGGTTAGATGCCCTGCCTGAAGACAGCAAAAACATGGTGTTCCATGCGGGCACAACGGAAAAAGATGGTGCGATCACCGCAACTGGCGGCCGTGTGCTGGCGGTTACGGCATGCAGTGACACGTTAACCGAGGCACGCGAGCGGGCTTATGCAATGACCAAATCCATCGATTGGCCTGCAGGGTTTTACAGAAACGATATTGGCTGGCGCGCGCTTTAAGCACCTCTAGTCGCGAAACAAAATGGGCCCATGCTGGTGTCAGCATCGGCCCATTTGTTCTATAAACGCAAAAACGACTTATGCTGCCCGGGCAACAAGAACGCCTGTGATCTCGGCCACTGCCGCATTTTCGTCGCTACCAGCCACAACAGCGATTTCGCGGGTTAACCGCTCTAACGCGGCTTCATACAGTTGACGCTCAGAATAGCTTTGCTCGCGCTGGTCGTCTTGGCGGTGCAAATCGCGCACAACTTCAGCAATTGCGATCAAATCGCCAGAGTTAATCTTTTGCTCGTACTCCTGCGCACGGCGCGACCACATGGCTTTTTTGACCTTGGCCTTGCCACGCAAAGTTTTCATAGCATGGGCCACAACATCAGGGGTCGCGAGCGACCGCATGCCAACGTCAAGCGCCTTGTGCGTCGGTACGCGCAGGGTCATTTTGTCTTTTTCAAACGCAATGACGAACATTTCCAGCTCGAACCCAGCAACCTCTTGGGTCTCAACCGACACAACTTTACCGACGCCGTGGGCTGGGTAGACGACAAAATCATTCGGGCTAAAGTCTAGTTTCTTCTTACTCATGGTCGTCCTTTCAGGTGACTGCACAGACAAAAAAATCCGGCGAGAACAACTTGTTCACGTCGGTGTCTTTTGGTTCGTCAGTACAGTATTTATTCTAAATCATTGATTTTGCTATAACACAAAATCGCGCCACAAAAAAGGGGCGCGATCATATCATAACTTCCATAGAAACAAGGTCTCACAGCAAATGGCGAGCGAATCAGCCGCCTTCGCCTGGCGCTTCCGAAAACAGCTCCATCTTGCCTTCTTTGCCGTCCATCTCTTCGGCATTCGGCAATTGGTCTTTTTTGGTGATAATGACCGGCCACATATCGGAATATTTTCGGTTAAACTCGACCCATTTTTCCATGTCCGGCTCTGTATCAGGGCGGATCGCGTCAGCGGGGCACTCTGGTTCGCACACACCACAGTCGATGCATTCATCAGGGTGGATCACCAGCATGTTTTCACCCTCGTAAAAACAGTCCACGGGGCAGACTTCAACACAGTCGGTGTATTTGCAGGCAATGCAGTTGTCGTTGACGATATAGGTCATAGGTTCATCCGGAAAATTGTCTCGGCCTAGCTAGGCCAACCCGTCGCCTCAATCAAGGTCAAACGGCCCCCCATCACGGGGATGAGACAGCATGTCCCGCCGATCCTTCTTAGTGGGGCGACCTTTTCCCTCAAATTTGGGGTTTTTAGGAACATGAACCTTTGGAGGCGACATATCCTCGTATAAGGCTTGGGCCTCAGGCGCAGGGCCGCGCCGTTTTCCACAAGCCAGAATCTTAACGATCCGGACGTCTGTCTGTTGGAGGAATGTCAGTACGTCGCCTGCCCCAACAGCACGGGCAGGTTTCGCCGCCACATCGCCATTGATCCGCACTTTGCTCGTCGTCACAGCGGTGGCGGCGATGGAGCGCGATTTGAAAAACCGCGCCTGCCATAACCATTTGTCTATTCGTATCGTGTCACGCTTTTCGTTCAACCTTTATTGAACCCTGCCAGCGCGGCAGCAAACGGGTTGTCAGGATCGATTTTCTTTTCGACCTTCGGCTTGGCTGTGAACTTTTGACGCTCATCGCCACCCTTTGCAGGACGCTTGCCTTTGCCCTTAGCGGGCTTGGCATTGTCGCGCTTCGGGCGCGCATTTTCGCGTGCAGCCCGACCAGCCCAAGTGAACGTGTAAAACACTTCCATCTCAGGGGCTTCTTCAGCCACAGCCTCAACAGGGTCCGCTGTTTCCGCTGTTGTTTCAGCATCTTGCACGGCGTCTTGCACAACTTCAGGCTTCGGCGCTTTAACTTTTTCGCGCTCAGCCTTCTCGGCCTTATAACCAAGACCAGCCATCAAATCAGCGAACTGATCAAGCGTCATACCGGTGATCGACAGCATATCTGCATTGGCTTCAAAACCACCGCGGCTGTCTTTGTCGCGCAGCATATCAGCCAGACGTTCCAGCATATCAATACGGATCGCACGGGTGCCAGCAGCGCGGTAACCGGACATGGCATAATAGCCGTGCACGGCATCCTTGGCGGCGGGCACAGTGACCAAACCTGGGGGCGGGCTTTCAGGAAATTCCGACAGTCCCTTGGACAGCGACCACAACACCAGACGCAAACGCGTCGGCGCGGGCTTTAGCAAAAGCGGCATAAAGATCGTGAACTGACCAAAGCGGATACCATGCTTGCGCAGGCTGCCACGGGCGTCTTGATCCAGCGCTTTGACCTCATCAGCCACATCGCCACGCGGAACAATGCCGAACCCTTCAACCAAACGGAATGCAAAGCCTTTGGCGGACCCCACAAGCGTCTCATCGTTTTTCAAGGTCAAAAGCGATTCGAACCCAGCGGCAATCTTGCGATCGATAAAATGCTGCAAACGGCGCTGCACTTTGGCGATCACATCGGCACCTGCCTCGTCATCAACAAACGCGACAACTTCGGGCTTCAGCGGATCAGATCCAGCAGTCAGCTTCCCAACAGCCGCGTCGCCCCACATCAGGCCACCCTGCTCTGTGAAATCCAATTCAGGATCAGGTGCGTTATAAAACCGGTCCGCCAGCAGGTGAAACTGCGGCATCAGCGCCTGCGTTGATGCCTGACGCAATGTCTTGGCCTCATCGGGGCTACCAGCTTTGTCCATGCGAAAGCGGAAGCCTTCGAGTTTGCCTACAAATTCACCCTCTACGGTGACTTCGCCTTTGTCGTTTACGTCAGCCAACAGGTTCTCCTTCTGTTTGAGCCGGCGAAGCAAAATGCTTGTCCGCCGGTCCACAAATCTTTGCGTCAATGCACCATGAAGCGCATCTGATAAGCGGTCTTCTACCGCACGGGTTTCGTCACGCCAATGACTTTCGTCACGCAGCCACCCTTTGCGCTGTGCGACATAAGTCCACGTCCGGATATAGGCCAGCCGTTTTGACAGCGTATCAATATCGCCATCCGTGCGATCAATGCGGCGTATTTGCAGGCCAAACCAGTTCGACGACACATGCCCGTCTTGATGCAAGTCCGTGAAAATCTGGCTTAAAAGCCCCGCGTGTTCGCCGCGGCTTATACCACGAAAATCCGGAATACGGCATACATCCCACAACAGCTTGACCGATGGGCCATCTTTTGCCCGTGCGGCGATAATTTCGTCAGCGGCCAATGCCTTTAATGCGGCCAAATCATCGCTTTCGCGCACACGGGTCAATAGCGGATCATTGGTGCGTTCTTCCAACGTTTGGATCAACCGTTTCGGCGATCCGTATTGTAACCTGCTGTTACGCCATTGTAATTTTTGCACCGGACGGTACTTATGCTCCATAATCGACCTTGCGACCATATCATCCAGCGGCGGGGCTTCGCCCGTCACACCAAAGGTGCCATTTTCCATATAGCGACCCGCACGACCCGCAATCTGAGCCAGCTCTTCAGGTGCCAAATACCGCATCCGCTGGCCGTCAAACTTTGACAGACTGGAAAATGCGACATGGGAAATATCAAGGTTCAGCCCCATGCCAATCGCATCAGTCGCCACCAAATAATCGACGTCACCGTTTTGATACATCTCGACCTGCGCGTTGCGCGTGCGCGGGGACAGCGCGCCCATCACAACCGCAGCACCACCCTTTTGACGGCGCAGTAATTCGGCAATCGCATAGACATTTTCAACGGAAAACCCAACGATTGCGGCCCGCGCAGGCATGCGAGACAGCTTTTTGGACCCCGAATATGTCAACGTCGACATGCGTTCACGCCGGATAAACTCGGCTTGTGGAATCATCTCCGCGATCGCGGGCTTCATCGTTTCTGCGCCCAAAAACAGCGTCTCACGTAGGCCACGCGCATTTAGCAACCGGTCCGTGAACACATGACCACGCTCAGGATCGCCGCAAAGCTGAATTTCATCAACCGCCAGAAAATCGCACCCCAAGCCGTCTGGCATCGCCTCAACGGTGCAGACCCAATAGGCAGCGCGCGGCGGCACAATCCGTTCCTCGCCTGTGATCATCGCAACCACGCTAGGCCCTTTGATCGCAACAATCCGGTCGTAAACTTCGCGTGCAAGCAGACGCAACGGCAAGCCAATCACACCTGTGCGATGCGACAACATGCGTTCAATCGCATAATGGGTTTTACCGGTATTTGTCGGCCCAAGAACGGCCGTCACACGGGAATTCTGCATATTTTTCCCGATTACATTCGGGGGCAATCGCGCTTAAAGCGCCTGCCCCTCCAGTTCCAATTCAAGCCGGTCTGCGGCCTTTTGCATATCTATGGACGCAGGGTTCAACGCCAATATCGCGCGGTAGACCTCCAATGCATCCGCGGGGCGGCCCAAATCCTCTAGGATCACACCAACACCGCGCATCGCGCCAAAATGGCGGGGGTTCAAAACCAACGCCTGACGCAAATCATCCAACGCAGGGCCAATCATTCCCAGCAGGAAATACGCAGTCGCGCGGCCATTATACGCTTCGGCAAAATCAGGGGCATAATCGACCAAAGCACTGAAATGATCCAACGCAACTTCAGGCGCACCGTTATCCAACGCGTCCTTGCCACGGCGCAACAGCAGATCAAAGCTTGGACTACCGCTTTTTTCCCAAATCCCAACGATCTGCCTTTCAATGCGGCCCCCTGCCCCACCCTCGGCGGCAGCCAATTCATCAAACAATTCGTCCAGCGTCGCACCAGCGGCAGGTAGGGAATACCCGACTGTCAGCACAAGTGCCGTAACGATACATTTGAAGCTGTCTGTTTGCATGCCCATACTGTTAATGTAGCGTAACAATCGCCGCACACCAGAGGGTGACGGCGCATATCCAACCAAAGGACTAAAAATGACCGACGTCATCACCGAGGCCGTAGCGGCATTAAACGAAAAAATGGGCGGATCCGGCTTTGATGGCTCAGCGAAATTTGTCATTGAAGACGAAGGCGCTATTATTATTGACGAAGACGGTGCGCGCGCGGGCGACGACGACACAGACGTGACCCTGACCGCCAGCACCGAAACATTCAAAGCGATCCTTGATGGTGAGCAAAACCCGACGGCGGCCTTTATGACAGGCAAATTGACGGTCGACGGCAACATGGGTTTAGCCATGAAACTGTCCGGCGTATTGTCGTAAACGATGGAAAACGCGCCTTTCTTTGAAGATATTGCTCAGGGACCCGCTGGTGGTGTCGCCCATTGGCTGACAACGGTTGACGGGCTACGCATTCGCGTGGGTCACTGGACGGGATCTGACGCGAAAGGCACAATTCTGCTGTTTCCCGGACGGACTGAATACATCGAAAAATATGGACCTGCGGCAACCGATTTCCTGACGCGTGGCTATGCGACGGTCGTGATCGACTGGCGCGGTCAGGGCATGTCAGACCGGACAAGTGATACCTACGCTATGGGCGATGTCGTGCGCTTCACTGACTATCAACATGATGTGAACGCCGCTGTGAACTATGCCCGCGCGCTAAACTTGCCAGAGCCGTTTTACCTCGTTGCTCATTCCATGGGCGGCTGCATCGGACTGCGGGCATTGCACAACGCCCTGCCCGTAAAGGCCGTCGTGTTCTCTGCGCCGATGTGGGGTATTATGTTGAGCCCAGTGATGCGCCCCGTCGCATGGCTCGCCTCTGGACTGTCGCGCAAAATCGGGATGGATCAGACTCTTGCCCCCGGCCAAACGGCCGAAAGCTACGTGACCCGTGTGGATCACGACGAAAACACCCTGACGTCCGATCAAGCGATGTTTGAATTCATGCAAATGCAACTGACTGAAAAACCTCAATTGTCATTGGGGGGCGCGTCACTGCGCTGGCTCAACGAATCCCTGCGTGAAATGCGGACGTTATCGAAAATACCCTCGCCTGATATGCCATGCAGTACGTTCCTTGGATCAGACGAATCTATTGTGGATCCCGCCCGCATCCGTGACCGCATGGCCGATTGGACAGGTGGCGCGCTACATCTCATCGATGGCGCAAAACACGAGGTCATATTGGAAACCCTTGAAATACGCACCCGTGTTTTCGACACGACAACAGCGTTTTTTGATCAGCACCGCTAACACACCATGGCCAAACCCATCAGCCCGCTACCGCCCGCACCAACACCGCCCGTTCACGCAGCCCCCGCTGGGGCATGTGACACCCATGTGCATCTTCTGGCTGCGCCCGAAGAATCCCCGCTGTTTGCCGGACGAACCGAAGACACCGCAACCACCTATGTAGACTATATTGCCCGCTACCGTGCACATTTGGCGAACTTAGGCTGCGCGCGCGGGGTCATCGTCCAATCAATCTTTTACGGAACCGACAACGCTATCACAGCCCGCGCCGTTGCCGATATGGGTGCCGGTTTTAAAGGGATCGGCTTGCTGGCAGATGGCGCCACGGAACAAAATTTCGATGAATTCGCCGATTGGAACATGAAGGGTGTTCGCCTCAATTATGTGCACGGCGGGGTCCTGACATGGGATGGTGCGCGGGCCATGGCCCCTGCATTGGCTGACCGGAATATGCATATCCAAATGCTGATGAACGCGGACAAACACATGGCCGATCTGGCCCCCGACATCGCGGCCCTGCCCGTCCCCGTAGTGTTTGACCACATCGGCTGGCCTGACCTGACCCGCGGGGTGAACGACGCTGGATTCCAAGCCTTGTGCAATGCGCTCAAAGGCGGAAATGTCTATGTCAAACTATCCGGCCTCTACCGATTGTGCGATGCGCCCTACGCCCAAGTCGACGCATTTGTCGCGGCCTTAGTTGCGGCAAACCCAGAGCGGTGCCTATGGGGGTCAGATTGGCCGCACATCATGCTCAACGGGGCGCAAATGCCGCAAGCATCCATCCTGTGGGACGCATTCCACAGTGTTGTGACGGATACAGCAACACGGACCCGTATCCTCGTGGATAATCCAAAGGCTCTTTACGGGTTCTAAAGTGATACCAGCACTACTATATCGTAGTAAATACAATAGATAAGGTTTCCAACAATGCGCACCCCACAACCCGTTTATGATGCCACAACAAACGGCGGCCGCGCCTTTGGCAATCTGCCCGAATGGGACCTGACGGACCTTTACCCCAGCGAAGACAGCCCAGAGCTGATCCGCGACATGGAATGGCTTGACACGGCGTGTTCAGAATTTGCGAGCGATTTTGAAGGCAAACTCGCATCCCTTGACGCGGCAGGCATGCTTAGCGCCGTTCACCGCTATGAGGCGATCGAGATCATCGCAGGACGGATCATGTCCTATGCGGGCCTGCGGTATTACCAGATCACCACAGATAGTGACCGCGCAAAATTCATGGCCGACGCACAGGACAAAATCACCGCCTACACAACGCCGCTGGTGTTCTACGGGTTGGAGTTCAACCGCCTAGACGACACGCATTTGACGTCGTTGCTTGATGCCAACGCGGACCTTGCCCGCTATAAACCTGTGTTTGACCGGATGCGCGCGATGAAGCCGCACCAGCTGTCTGACGAGCTGGAAAAATTCCTGCACGATCAATCCACTGTCGGCTCTGCCGCATGGAACCGCTTGTTCGACGAAACAATGGCGGGGCTTGAATTTGACGTGGGCGACGAGACGCTGAACCTCGAGGCGACGCTGAATTTCATGACCGACCAAGACCGGTCCAAGCGCGAAGCTGCATCGCATGCCCTTGCAGAGGTTTTCCAAGAGAATATCAAAATATTTGCGCGGGTGCACAACACGCTCGCCAAGGAAAAAGAGATCGAAGATCGCTGGCGCAAAATGCCAACCCCGCAAACCGGACGGCACCTGTCCAACCATGTCGAACCCGAAGTCGTCGAGGCGCTACGCAATGCCGTCGTCGCCGCATACCCGCGCCTGTCGCACCGCTATTACGCCCTAAAAGCCAAGTGGCTGGGCCTGGAACGGATGCAAACATGGGACCGCAACGCGCCCCTACCGATGGAACACACGCGCACCGTAAGCTGGGACGAAGCACAGAAAACCGTCTTGGATGCCTACGCCGATTTTGATCCCAAAATGGCCGAAATCGCCAAACCATTCTTTACCGATGGCTGGATCGATGCGGGCGTGAAACCAGGCAAAGCACCCGGCGCATTTGCGCACCCGACCGTTACAACTGTGCACCCGTATGTGATGCTCAACTACTTGGGCAAACCGCGTGATGTGATGACATTGGCCCACGAATTGGGCCACGGCGTCCACCAAGTATTGGCAGCAGAACAAGGCGAACTGCTGTCCTCGACCCCGCTGACTTTGGCCGAAACTGCGTCTGTATTTGGCGAAATGCTGACCTTCCAAAAGCTGCTGGAAGGGGCAACAACCAAAGAAGAACGCAAGATCCTGCTTGCTGGCAAAGTCGAAGACATGATCAACACAGTCGTGCGCCAAATCGCGTTCTACGACTTTGAATGCAAACTGCACGCCGCACGTGGGCAAGGCGAACTGACCCCCGACGACATCAATGCACTGTGGATGTCCGTGCAGGCGGAATCTTTGGGCGAAATATTCGACTACGCCCCCGGCTATGAAACATTTTGGGCCTACATCCCACACTTCGTACACTCGCCGTTCTACGTCTACGCCTATGCATTCGGTGACGGGCTGGTGAATGCACTTTACGCCGTCTACGCCGAGGGCGACCCTGATTTCAAAGAAAAATACTTCGACATGCTGCGCGCAGGTGGGTCCAAACACCACTCAGAACTGCTCGCACCCTTCGGTCTAGACGCCTCCGACCCCAAGTTCTGGGACAAAGGCCTGTCGATGATCGAAAGCATGATCGACGAATTGGAAGCGATGGAAGATTGAAAACAAGGGCGCGATGAAAACCTCGTGCCCTTTAATCAATGCAATCACGGCCACGTTCGTGTTGTGTGGCGCCCGGGACCGGTTGCAGCCACGTTTCACGATGTATGGTCCAGATTTCATATGTCGGGACAAACTGATTTTCGACATCAAGAGACCCCAAGTGCACTTCGGTTTCGTCATCGCTCTGAGCGAAAACAGATGACCCACATTGCGGGCAAAAATGCCGCCCTGCATGATCACAGGTGTCACCCTGAATTGTTACTGCGTCCTGCGCAAACACAGCAGATGCATGAAAAAGGGCGCCATGATGTTTGCGGCAATCATGACAATGACACACTCCGACGCGGCGTGGTGATCCAGTCGCTAAGATGCGAACATTGCCACAACGGCAACCGCCCAAAACCTCGCACATTAGCAAACCCTAAAATAAAGCTGATGGCTCTAGTCCAACTCAGTCCACGGCCAAGGCTTCACCTCGGACGCAGCCGTTTGATATCGCACTGATTTAGCCATCCAAACACCCATCGTGGTGCCAAGGTCGGCCAACTGCTCGTTCGGTTCGCGCTTGTTGGCCAGCATAATGATAAACTGAATGACCGCGATGATCCAAAACAGGCTTTGTGCAAAACTAAGCAGAACGCCGATAATGATCATGCTGATCAGGCGCATCCAAAGGCTTTCGTAATCGCTGTGGGTCTCGGGGTCAGTCATGTGCGTTTTCCTGCGGTAAATACCATATCCATCATCTCTTGTGTGCCACGAGAGAACGACAGCGGGCAAGGGTAAGCTGCACCTTTGGCAGCGGACGCCTCAAAATTCTCGACCTGAAGCACGTATTGGTTCACGGCGGGCCACCGTTCCGTCACGATCCGCTGGCCGTCGTTTTCCAACACCAATTCGGCAACGTCATGCACATTTGCATTAAACGGACAGGTCAGCGTCAAGAACCCCGTGTCCCCGTGAAACGTTATAGACTGGCGCGGCTGCATGCGGATCGACACCACAGCGCCATAGGTAAAGTCCGGAAATTCAGCCGCAACATGGGCAAAAACATCAACATCGTTTTCAAACGTTAGGTTGGCATAGGGGATGCTGACAGGCTCTTGCCCACTGACAAACCGCGCCGCGCCAAACGCATAAACGCCGATATCGCGCAGACCACCGCCACCTGTTTCGGGTCGATTGCGAATGTCGCCCACGGCTTCGGCATTGTTAAAACTGAACACGCAATCGACATGGCGCAAACGACCAATCGCACCACCCTGCACCAGCTCGCGGGCACGGATGAACTGCGGATGATGCACGATCATATAGGCCTCTGCACACAGTCGACCCGCGTCGGCGGCAGCGGTTTCTAACGCCTCAAATTCTGACGCTTGCAGGGTAATCGGCTTTTCGCACAACACGTGCTTGCCCGCAGCCAACGCCTTTAGGGTCCATGGAACATGCAAATGGTTCGGCAACGGAATGTAGACGGCATCGATCGCGGGGTCTGCCAGTAAGGCATCATAGCTATCAAAAACCTGCAAGTCCGGCGCAATGGCCGCAAACGGCGCGGCCTTCGCAGGGGCAGACGTCGCCAACGCCACAAGCTGCGCACCCTGTGCGCTGTGAATGGCAGGCGCCATATGTTTCGCCGCAAATCGCGACGCCCCTAGTATTCCCCAACGCATGTTGATCCCTCCAAAGAATATCTCACAGATGCTAGCGCAAACATTCAGACATGCAATCGGGTGTTACGCCATCCGGTCGCAAATCAGTAACCACTTTCACATCCAATCAAAAAGGGCCCCACAGATGCAGAGCCCTTCATATTTCCAGATACACGACCGTTTTACGCGTCCGCTAACATTCCACGCTTGCGCGCCAACTCTTGCATACGTGCTTGCAGTTTTTCAAACGCACGCACTTCAATCTGACGAATGCGTTCGCGGCTGACACTGTACTGCTTGCTCAAATCTTCAAGCGTGATCGTTTCTTCGGCCAAGCGCCGCTGCATCAAAATGTCCTTTTCACGGTCATTCAGCACATCCATCGATTCCGCCAACAGCTCGCGACGCGCGGTCATCTCATCTGATGCCTCATAGTCTTGGGCGGTATTGACGCTTTCGTCTTCAAGCCAATCCTGCCACTGGGTGGCACTATCACCATCAGATCCAACGATCGCATTCAGCGATGCATCACCACCAGATAGGCGGCGGTTCATCGACACGACTTCTTTTTCAGTCACACCAAGATCGGTTGCAATGCGGGCCACGTTTTCAGGACGCAAATCGCCCTCTTCCAATGCACCAATCCGATTTTTGGCTTTGCGCAAGTTGAAAAACAGCTTCTTTTGGGCCGATGTCGTGCCAAGCTTAACCATCGACCAAGACCGCAGAACATATTCCTGAATAGACGCGCGGATCCACCACATCGCATACGTCGCCAGACGGAAGCCCTTTTCGGGATCGAACTTCTTGACCGCCTGCATCAGGCCGACGTTGGCTTCCGAAATTACTTCAGCTTGCGGCAAACCGTATCCACGGTATCCCATGGCGATTTTGGCCGCGAGGCGCAGGTGCGACGTTACCATCTGGTGCGCAGCATCGGTATCCTCGTGGTCAACCCAGCGTTTGGCCAGCATGTATTCCTGTTCCGGCTCAAGCATCGGAAACTTCCGAATATCTTGCATATAGCGGTTCAGACCTTGCTCCGGTGACGGTGCGGGTAGATTTTTTAAATTACTCATGTCTCTTATCCCCTCCCAATGTTTATGGGCTTAACATGGATATGGGCCTTACTGTAATCCGTTTCAAGACCGCATAGGCAATAACCATGAATCAAATATGAATACGGTCGTCGTCATTTTGAAGGGCTATGTCAGTGCGCTCACGCACATGGGACGTTTGTTTCAGACAGCACCGCCAAGGCCAGTGACCAGTGCGACCATATCCGCAGGTAGTTCCGCCTCAAATTCCATGAACTCTTCGGTGACCGGATGCACAAACCCCAGTGACGCCGCGTGCAACGCCTGACGGTGGAATGCATCAACAGCAGCAATACCCGCCTCGCCTACGGCCTTGGGCGACAACTTGCGCTTGCCACCATAGGTCGGATCACCGATCAACGAATGCCCGCAATGGGCCAAATGAACGCGAATTTGGTGGGTACGACCGGTTTCCAACCAGCATTCAATTAGTGCTGCAACCGGCAACGCACCAAGCGCCTGCAACGTGCGGCTGCGGGTAATCGCATGGCGACCAACAGTGAACGACACCGCCTGACGCTGGCGATCCATCTTATGACGGCCCAGAAACGTCTGCACTTTTAAAATATTTCCCGGCTCGAAAGACGTGCCCTTGATGCCACGTAAACGCGGGTCATTGGCCTCAGGAACACCGTAACAAACAGCCATATAGCGGCGCTGCACGGTGTGATCGGCAAACTGCTTGGCCAGACTATGGTGGGCACGATCTGACTTGGCAGCGATCAGCAGACCGGTGGTTTCCTTATCAATCCGGTGCACAATGCCGGGGCGCTTCATGCCGCCAACACCGGACAGCGTATCGCCACAATGATGGATCAACGCATTGACCAACGTGCCATTTGGGGTACCCGGTGCCGGATGCACAACCATGCCAGACGGCTTATTGATCACGATCAGATCATCGTCCTCATAGACAACATCCAACGGGATATCTTCAGGGCCGATGTGGCTTTCCTCAGCGACATCCACTGTCACCGAAATCTGCGCACCAGCAACCACGCGAAACCGAGGGTCCGTGACAACGACACCGTCAACGGCAACAGCCCCAGCCTCAATCAACTTGGCCAATCGGGATCGAGACAGCGACGCGTCGCTCGGCACATCGCGGCCCAACGCCTTATCCATACGGGGCGGCGGGGCATCTGCAATCTCAAATGATACAATCGTCTGACCCATAGGGTTCATCCTCTCAGGTACATAACCGATCAGGGGGATGGTACCGCCTCCCCGGCTTGAACGGGGGACCTCTGGTTCCACAAACCAGCGCTCTAACCAACTGAGCTAAGGCGGCATTGACGTCGATTTAGCGGCATGCGGATTTGATTGCAAGACCCAAGCATGCGAAAATCGTGCGCCTTTGCTTGCCAATGCACAGCGACACAGGCTAGATCACCCATAGTCAAACAAAATGAGGGTTCCCATGGGTATCAACGACGAACGCGATCTCGAGGCAAACATGCAAATCGGCCCAACCGACGAAGGCATGGTACGAATCTTCATTGAAGCAGGCGGCGTTGAGGTCCCGATGGATTTTGAACCCGAAGAAGCCGAAGAAATTGCCGAAGAAATTCGCGCAGCTGCAATGGGCGCACGGGCCGTCAAAACCCGCTAACCCGCTTATTCAGAGCCTAAATATGTCGGGGGTCTGGGGGCTGGTCCCCAGCCGATCGGTCAGGCATCGCCTGAGCGAAACCCAAGGTCACGCAACGCCTGCGCACGCACGGCGCCGTGACGCGCGAACTTCACCAACATCTGCTTGCGACGCGCCCCCGACAGTCTCACCTCAGGGCCCATGCGAATGATCGCAGCGTCATAACCATCTGCAATGATCAACCCAGTATACTCGGGCAACAGCTCCGTCGGGAAATCCTGATCCACCGCCCAGAAAAAACGATCCGCCCACTCCAAATAACCCTGCCACTTATTGTCGGTTTGGAAATCGACACGCGATGATTTGCACTCAATTATCCAAATCTCGCCCTTGGGGCCAAGCGCCATGACATCCACGCGCAATCCGCGAACAGGTACAAGCTCTTCGACACTGGCAAAATCCAATGTGCGCAAATGGCGCGCAACGCCGCGCGCCAACAGCTGTCCGGGCATTAGAACGGGCGAGATCGAATTATCTGGCATGTCATCAAATATGAACAAAACGTAAACATCCGTCAAGACCCCTTGCCCCAAGCCCATTACGCGCCTATCTGATGTGGTGGCGGGCTTCTGCTCTTCTCGATCGCTATAGGGGTTACATTCCAGTGGCCTTAAGCAAATCCCAGGGAGCTGGCTCTGTTTGGACCTTGGTTCATTTATCTGGCGCCCACCTGTACATACAGGTCCTCGGGAATAAATCCCTGAACGGATGCTGCGGTTCCCGCCACTTTTCGCCAAACGGTTTAGATCAGCTTGGCACTGCGACGCCAAAGCGTGCGTACATTATTCCCAAAACCGATTAAAATCCGTCTGGATATGCCTCATGGGCCATATGATCCAGCACTGCATTCACAAACTTTGGCTCTTTACCATCGTGCGAAAATGCGTCGGATACTTGGACAAACTCAGAAATAACCACCTTAGGCGGGGTGTCTTTCTCCAGCAATTCGGCGCCAGCAGCACGGAACAACGCGCGCCAAGTCGGATCAATGCGGCCAATCGGCCATTTGGCCACCAAGGCTCGGTCAGTCATCTGGTCGATCAAAGCTTGGTTATCGACGGCTTTTTCCATCAACAGACGGAACGTCGGGGCGTCACCCTCCTGCATCTCCATCTCGTCAAATGCTTCACCAAAACGGTGGTCTTCAAATTCGCGCACGATCTGATCAACCATCTGGCCGGATGCTTCCATCTGGAACAGGGCCTGCACCGCATAAAGACGTGAGGCTGATTTCATTTTGCGCAATTGATTGTTCGAAATGGTCATGCTGTGGACGTGCCGCCTTGCGCCAATAGAATTTCTGATGTGAACCCGATACCTTTATCAGGACGGCCCCACTTACGGCTGGTTGCAATCAGGTGCAAGGCCGCAGCGGCCGCTCCGGCACCTTTATTCATCTGCGCCGGATCAGCGCGCTCTACGGCCTGATCATGGTTTTCAACTGTTAGGATACCGTTACCGATGCAAATGCCTTGCAGACCCATCAACTGCAACGCACGGCTGCTGTCATTACACACAGTATCGTAATGGGTCGTGGCACCGCGGATCACACAGCCAAGTGCGACATAACCGTCAAAATTGGACATGCGTTCGGCAATGGCAATGGATGTCGGAATTTCCAGTGCACCGGTGACATCAATCAATTCATACGTGGCACCTGCGGCTTCAATCTCAGCCACAGCGCCCGCGACCTGCATATCGTAAATGTCTTTATAATACGGGGACGCGACGACCAACAGCTTGACGGGTTTATCAAAGCTGGGGCGCGGCATGATGTAATGCGAAGGTCCGGCCATTATCCGATCTCCGAAATCTTTTGGGTACCGACAATTTGGAGCCCGTAAGCATCAAGACCCACGACCTTTGGCTGCGGCGAATTGGTCAACAACGAGATCTTGCTCAGACCCAGTGTCGATAGGATCTGCGCACCAACACCATACTGGCGCAGCGTTTTGGGGGATGCTTCACCCTCTGGGTCAAGTTCGTAAAACACGTCTCGCAACAGCACTAGAACACCGCGGCCTTCAGCGGCAATCATCTTCATGGCATCGCCAAACTCATTGCGGCGACCACTTGGGCCGGTGCCGACAACATCCAACATCGGGTCCATTGCATGCATGCGGGTCAGAACAGGAGCGTCCGATGTAATATCACCCTTAATCAAAGCAATATGCTCAGCACCTTGGGTTTCATCGGCATAGATACGCATTTCCCATTCGCCACCAAATTCAGACGTGATCTGCTCGGTCTTACGCATCTTGATCAGGTTGTCGTGGCGGCGGCGGTAGGCGATCAAATCGCTGATCGTGCCAATTTTCAAAGCATGCAACTGCGCAAAAGCGACCAGATCAGGCAAGCGAGCCATTTCGCCGTCATCGCGCATAATCTCGCAGATAACACCCGATGGGTTCAAGCCTGCAAGACGGGAAATATCCACAGCAGCTTCGGTATGACCAGCACGAACAAGCACACCACCATCGCGGGCACGCAACGGAAACACGTGACCTGGGGTGGCGATATCAACGGCGCCCTTGGACGCATCAATGGCAACAGACACGGTGCGGGCACGGTCAGCGGCCGAAATGCCGGTTGTGACACCGTCGCGGGCCTCAATGGAAATAGTGAACGCCGTTTCGTGGCGAGACGAATTATGCGTCGCCATAAGCGGCAGACCCAATGCGTCAATCCGCTCGGTAGGCAGGGTCAGGCAAATCAATCCACGGCCATGCTTGGCCATGAAATTGATCGCGTCAGGCGTGGCCATTTGCGCAGGAATAACAAGGTCACCCTCGTTTTCGCGGTCTTCATGGTCGACAAGAACAAACATACGGCCGTTGCGGGCGTCGTCGATGATATCTTCAATCGGGCTGATCGCATCGGCCCAATCTTGTTCAACTTGGCCGGGTGTCTCAAAAATCTGTGTCATGGGTACCCCTGATGCATACTGCCACCGCAGTATCGGTTTGGGCTCGCGTTGAAAAGGGGGCGATGGGTCAAGACCCATCCTACATGACGTTGCAATGCCGTAAGATGGGTTTTAACCCATCATCCTTAGTCAAATTCGCGCAAGCGGGCGACGTAACGGGCCATCGTATCAATCTCAAGGTTCACAAAATCGCCAACAGCACTGTCGGCCCATGTGGTGACTTCTTTGGTATGCGGAATGATATTCACGCCGAAATCACAACCATCAACCTTATTAACAGTCAACGATGTGCCGTTCAATGCAACCGATCCTTTTGGGGCAATGAACTTGGCCAAGGGCTCTGGGGCGCGAAACGTAAACCGCGTACTGTCGCCCTCATCGGCCATCGCGACTATCTGCGCAGTGCCATCAACATGGCCAGACACGATATGCCCGCCCAGCTCGTCACCAATCTTTAGCGCACGCTCAAGGTTAATACGGCGGTCAATCGACCACGCCTTGATATTGGTCGCCTCAACGCTCTCGGCAGAGATATCGACATCAAACCAGTTGCCGCCATCAGCGCCCAAAGCAACGACAGTCAGACACACACCGTCGCACGCAATGGACGCGCCCAAATCAATGCCTGCAATGTCATAGGTGGTGCCAATACGGGCCCGAAGGTCACCGCGTTTCTCCAACACCCGCAAAACACCCAAATCTGTGACAATTCCTGTAAACATGGCGCGACCTTTCTATCTTTCCCCTGACGTAACGCGTTGGATTGCGGCAATCAAGCCACAGCACAAACTGCGCCATATTACTGCCGCTAAAATTTGTGATAAGGATTTTGTAAACCAGTATCAGGATACGCCACCCCCGTGACCGCCCCAAACAACCGCAACTTTTTGTTCCTCCAAGGACCACACGGGCCGTATTTTCACAGGCTCGCTAAAATGCTGCGTGCCGCTGGCGGCCAAGTCTGGCGGGTCGGGGCCTGACAGATGATCGGGCGATGCCTGTCACAAGGCGCGTTGCAACGCCGACATTGGCGCAATTGGCCCATGCCGTACTGATCGACTACCCACGGTATTTTGATCCTAAAACCGGCCTACCGTGCCCCGTCGAAGTCATCGTGAACCGGCTCGCGACAGGCGACATCCCCAAACGTGGACCGTTCAATCGGACGACAGCGAAATTGCTAGGATTATTCGCCAGCTATGCACATCTGTGGCGACGGTAACAGTCCCACCCTACGACTAACACGAAGGGTTAGGCACGCGTCCAGCGGTGCATAATGTCCGGCCCAACGCTGCGAACTTCGGCCAGATCAAACCTTGGGGCGTCAGCCAGCGCCTGCACACCAAGCCCAGCAAGTGACGGCGTCCCGTCATGCCCGATGACGCATCCAGCATGAAACACGACCAAATCGTCAACCAGCTCAGCCGACAACAAGGATGCGGCCAACGCACCGCCACCTTCGCAGAACACACGGGTGATACCGCGATCTGCCAGAGCGGCCATCGCGGCAGTCATATCAATAGCACCGCTCGGCGCAGGGCAGGCAATTCCAGTCACCCAATCGGGCGCAGCAATATCCGGTCCGTGGCACTGCCACACAGGGACATCGACCGCACTAACTTGCAAATTTGGAGCGACCAAAGCCGCGTTTGAGACAATCACACGCACGGGCTGTCGGGACACACCCAAACCACGCACGGTCAACGTCGGATCGTCAGCGCGGACCGTGCCACCGCCAATCATCACGGCGTCATGACGGGCACGCATCATGTGAACGGCTCGGCGGGCATCAGGACCAGTAATCCACTGACTTTCACCAGTTACTGAGGCAATGCGCCCATCCAAAGAACTGGCGATCTTTAGCGTAAGAAACGGGCGTTTCTGCGTGATACGTGAAAAGAAACCAGCGTGATCCGCATCGGCCTGCATAGAACAAATGCCGACATCAACCTGCACCCCAGCTGAACGCAACATAGCAATACCCTGCCCGCTTACGCGCTGATCAGGATCAGTGGTGGCAACAACAACACGGCTGACACCCGCGTCAATTAGCGCCTGCGCACATGGACCAGTTTGACCAGTATGCGCGCAAGGCTCCAAGGTGACATATGCAGTGGCAAGGCGGGCATCACCGGCTTGGGCCAAGGCGACAACCTCGGCATGTGGGCGGCCACCGTCGGCCGTACAACCACGGCCCAAAACAACACCGTCACGCACCAACACGCAGCCAACCGCAGGGTTGGGCCAAACACGGCCCATCCCCCGCCGGCCCAACATAAGGGCCAGCGCCATAAAGCGGGTGTCAGTCTTCTTCTGGTTTTGCATCCGGACGCAATTCGGAAACGAATTTGTCAAAATCATCAGCGGCTTGGAAGTTTTTATACACTGACGCAAACCGGACATAGGCCACGGTATCAATCCGTGCGAGGCTTTCCATCACAATCTCACCAATAGAGGCGGATTTGATGTCTGTCTCGCCCATGCTTTCCAAACGGCGCACAATACCGCTGATCATCTGGTCCATACGCTCTGGCTCGATTGGGCGTTTTTGCAGGCTGATCCGGATAGAGCGCTCAAGCTTATCACGGTCGAAATCTTCGCGGCGCCCGTTCGATTTGATAACAACCAAATCGCGCAATTGGACGCGCTCATATGTGGTGAAACGTCCGCCACAGGCGGGGCAAAAACGACGGCGCCGGATGGCAACGTGATCTTCAGCTGGGCGGGAATCTTTGACTTGTGTGTCAACGTTTCCGCAAAAGGGGCAACGCATGGGCCAGTCCTCGTTTTTTTAATATATACTGCCGGTCGTGGGTATTTTCCCACTTATCCACATCCACTATAGGACCACTAGCAGAGTTTGGGTAGATGGAAATCGCAGCCACTAAATGGTGTGTCAGATCGGACTCACTGGAATATGCCAATCACGGCCACGCGGGGTTTCCACATATTCGGGCCAAGCAAAATTTATTGGCGGTTCATAATCACAAAGCGGTGGAATATCAGCAACTTGTTTGCGATCTTCAAACTCACGCATTGCAGAATTGCGGGCACCTTCATCTTCCAAAATACGCAACGCTGACACGGCTAAAACCTGCGCTGCCGCCTGCACCATCGGGTCAATCGTCGCCGAAATTCCGCCCAGTGCATTCATCGCCCACGCTGGATACGGGCCACCGCGCAACGCAGGGCGCGCCATATAAAACCGCGCAGTGGGCGCATGCCAAGTCATATCGGTATAATCATCCGACGTAGAGTTTGACTGCGAAGGTGGCAAATCGCGGCGCAAAATCGCCTCCGCCTCTTGCGGATCAATCAACGCAGCACAGGCCTCTAACAACGGATCATCCATCGGATCCACACCACAAGCCGCTTGGACCTTACGCATCACATCGCGTGCAGCGTCACCCCACCTCGGCGCGCCAACCGCCTGAATACCATCCCAAACGACGCTTGCCATCGCATGGTTAGCCAATCCAGGGCGCGATTTACACACCCAATGGCGGGTCACCGTGCATCCGGTCATCGCCGCAATCGCATCCGCCTGCCGGTCAAGCGCCGCTGTTACTTGCTCTGCCATCTGCACCGTCGGAACCCGCATCATATATTGAATTTCAGCTAGGCTTGCAGGCAGATTGTCCGCCGTCGCCTGCCCTGTACTAATAATCGCCTCTGATATCGACCAGCCACCTTGATGCGGCAACATTGTATCACGCAAAAACCGGCCCGCCTGATACATCTGAACCAACGCGTCATTGGCACCCGGCGCACGAACGTCTGAATGGCTTTGCGGAATGGGCGCACCATCCGATGTACCCCACGCCTGCGCATCGTCGCAACGAAAGCGGTAAATCATCGCATATGCAGCACCACAATGCGTATCCCAGCGCACCGTGTTACACATCGGCAGCATGTAAAACGGGTGAAACGACAGCATCGCGGCCAACCCATCGTAATACCCTTTGGCCGCATGAATTGGCTTGGACCCGCGGACTTTTTCAGCAGGCTCGCCAGTAAACCGCAACCCGCCCTTGATCCCGTGATGCTCCATCGCGGCCTTGGTCGCCAATAACCCACCAAGTCCGGCCATCCCCAACGCGGAATGCGGGTCCGTATGCCCTGCGGCCTGAAATCCTAACCCACCGCGCGGGGCACGCGCAGGCGCGGCGGCCTGACAATTCGCCGGAACAGCATCATATTCAGCATACATGCCAACCACGGGACCAGCGCCATTTGACCACTGGGCACAAAACGCCGTCGGCATCCCACCAGAGCCTTCTTCAACGTCAAACCCAGCCTTGCGCAGCTCGGCAACATACCAAGCAGCAGACCGATATTCCCGCCAAGCGGGTTCGGCATATTCAAAAATGGTGGCGCAACCCCGCGACAAATAGTCAGCGTTGGCAACAACATGGGCACGGGCGGTTTGTGTAGCATCAGTCATGCGGTCATTGGGCGCAAACCAACAGCCTAAGTCAATCAGACATCTGCAAAATAACGCGGCGCGTATAGATCAGCGCATTTTGCTTTCAGAAAAGGAGGGACAACTTGATTGCCAGAGCAACGACAGATCGCATCGATTGACATCACCAAACCAAGACATCAATCTCTCTCCAATCCAATTTTTCGCACAGGTATTCCGGATGAAAACGATTGTAAAAGTACTCATTGCATATGCGTGGCTCAGCGCCTGCACCGCGCCGGAAGGTCGGATACAAACACTTACATCAGACATTTCACAATTTCGATCTGACCCGCGCGTGATCGCATTCTTGGCGCAAGAGGCCGCGCGCGCAGGTGTCCGGAGCGTTAAATCCTATCCAAACTCTGCCTACACCAATGGTCGCGCCCCGGCATTCGGGCAAGCCGAAACAGGCGGAAAAATCTTGATTGACGGGAAATCCGCTGCTGGTCGTAGTATCGTAAACATCACCCATGAAATCGCGCATATCGCAAGTCTTGGTGGCGCATGTGGAGGCCACAATATGGGCTGGCTCACCGCATATCGCGGCATTGCAGCGCGCTTTGAAGAGCAATTCCCAAATGCAAAATGGAGCGGGACAACACCAACAGCAAGAGTGAACCGCAACATCGATCGTTTCAATATTGGAGCGCGTTGTCGGTAAGAAGAACTGCATTTTTGCACCCTAAGACTTACCTGAAAATCGACTTGCCCTGCTGGTCAATCACCTGCTTGGCTTTCACCAAAGCCGCGCAAGCAGCGGACTCGCGATCGTCAAACGTATCCGCACGGATCAGATGGTGAACCTTGGTCTCACCATCCATATCCAGCTCAATACGCGCAGACATGCGAAATTTAGCACCCTCAGGCATCGGGGCATCGATAATGCGATACCCCTCATAAACCTGTGTCGGCACGTCAACAGGCTTGCTGCCAAACAAACGCTGGAACCAAGCCATGCTTACTGGTCCAAGAACGACCGCAATTTGCGCGACCGGCTTGGATGCTTGAGCTTACGCAGCGCCTTCGCCTCAATTTGACGAATACGCTCACGTGTCACGCTAAACTGCTGACCAACCTCTTCCAGCGTGTGATCGGTGTTCATGCCGATACCAAAACGCATGCGCAGCACACGTTCTTCACGCGGGGTAAGCGACGCCAGAACCCGTGTCGTGGTTTCCTTCAGGTTTTCCTGAATTGCAGAATCCAACGGCAGGATTGCATTTTTGTCTTCGATGAAATCGCCAAGCTGGCTGTCTTCCTCGTCGCCAATCGGCGTCTCAAGCGAAATAGGCTCTTTGGCAATCTTCATAACCTTGCGGACTTTTTCCAAAGGCATTTGCAGCTTTTCTGCCAATTCCTCTGGGGTCGGTTCGCGGCCAATCTCGTGCAACATTTGGCGACCAGTGCGGACCAGTTTGTTGATCGTCTCTATCATGTGCACCGGAATACGGATCGTGCGGGCCTGATCGGCGATAGAACGGGTGATCGCCTGACGGATCCACCAAGTCGCATAAGTCGAAAATTTGTAACCACGACGGTACTCAAACTTATCCACGGCCTTCATCAGGCCAATGTTACCTTCTTGAATAAGATCAAGGAATTGCAGGCCACGGTTCGTGTACTTTTTGGCAATTGAGATAACCAAACGCAGGTTTGCCTCGACCATTTCTTTCTTAGCCTGACGGGCCTCTTTTTCGCCCTTCTGAACCTGCTGCACGATGCGGCGGAATTCAGTGATATCAACGCCGACATACTGACCAACTTGGGCCATATCGCCGCGCAATTCTTCAATTTTATCGGTCGAACGCTCAACCAAAGCCTGCCAACCACGACCAGCCTTTGCGCCCATTTCACCAAGCCAATTCGGGTCCAGCTCGCGGCCCTTATATTCGTCGATGAATTCACGGCGGTTGATACGGGCTTGGTCAGCCAGCTTCACCATCGCGCTATCGATCGACATGATGCGGCGGTTGATCCCGTACAACTGGTCAATCAACGCTTCAATCCGGTTGTTGTGCAGGTGAAGCGAATTCACCAAAACAACAATCTCAGACCGCAGCTTTTGATACTTCTTTTCTTCTTTAACAGAGAACGATGAATCCTCGTTCAGTGTGGCCGACATACGCGCGTCTTGCATATCCGACAGCTTGCCAAATCCACGGGCGATCACCTCAAGGGTGTCCAACACGCGCGGCTTCAGTGCGGCTTCCATCGCGGCGAGCGACAGGTTGGCCTGATCATCTTCGTCCTCGTCGTCATCCTTGGCAATCGGGTTGCCATCGGCGTCCAATTCCTGCGTGGTCTCTTTTTCAGCAGCAGGCGCGCCGGGCACAATAGGGGCCACAACAGCCGCCGCTTCGCCCTCTTCTTCAAGCTGGTCACTGAACGTGGTCTCAAGGTCGATCACGTCGCGCAGCAAAATGTCTTCGGACAGCAATTCGTCGCGCCAGATGGTAATCGCTTGGAATGTCAGCGGGCTTTCGCAAAGCCCCAAAATCATCGTATTGCGACCGGCCTCAATACGCTTGGCAATCGCAATTTCGCCTTCACGCGACAGCAGCTCAACACTGCCCATTTCGCGCAAATACATCCGCACAGGGTCATCAGTACGGTCCAGCTTTTCGGCCTCGGCACCGCCCAAGATAACTTCGCGCGAACCCGCCACGGTGGCCACATCAGTGCCGCCTTGCGGGTCTTCGGACTCTTCGGACTCTTCCTCCTCGGTGACCTGAATGCCCATTTCGGACAGCATCGACATGACGTCTTCGATCTGATCCGACGATACCTGCTCTGGCGGCAAGACCGCGTTCAGCTGGTCATATGTGATATAGCCACGCTCGCGGGCATCCGCGATCATCTTTTTGACGGCCGCTTGGGACATATCAAGGTTGATGTCGCCGTCCTGGTCGTCCTTGCGGTCGTCGTTGTCTTTAGCGGCCATAAGCAGGTTCCTTCAAGATAGAATCACTCGCAAGTAATTCGACTGATTCGGTTCGGTCGAATCAATCCCGAATCGGGGTGATTCGCAACCGTACCAACCATTGTTTTTAAATTATGTTGCGCGCCCTAAGACTTAGGGTTGCTCTCGTCTTTGCCAAAGCCGATCCGGCCAAGCAAATCATCCAATGCACTGCGCTCGTCTTTCTTAATCAGCGCGCCGTTTTCACCCTTGTCGTATTCAGCACTGTCGTCGTCATCTTGGCGGATCGTGGTATCAACAGACGCTGCTGCACGTGACAATCGCCACGTCACACCCTCGTCCACAAGCCCCGCCATATCGTCCATTCCATCGCATAATTCACGCAAATGACCGCGGCGCGACATCAACTTGCCAAGCTCCTCGGTCAAAGACTGCGTTGCAATTTCTACGTTCCCCGCCTTGCGGACCGACGGTGCTAATTGCAGATGAGGACTGCGCATAAGTTTTTCAAGGGCCTCCAACCCAACATCTGCAACAACATCCGCCATGACGTCAGCGGCCAGCGCATGGCGCAAAATCGCAGCACGCAGATGGGCATGATCAGGGTCGCGGCATTCCATACGCTCAATATCCGGTTCAAACGCAGAAATCACTGACGGCGTATGCAGCAACGTCGCTAAAATCACCGCCTCGCGCATGTGATCGGCGTCCGCAGCACCGGATCCCAGCGCAGACATCTTGCTGGCGGCCATCGGTGCGATATCGCGTTGCCAAGGCTCCTGATTACGCACCCAAGCAGCCCTTTGACCACGCTGCTGGGCAGGTCCAGTTTGCTTGCGGGTACTAAATAAATCCCAGCGCATCTGCTTGATCGCTTCGCCGTAATGGCTGCGGATCGACGGGTCCGCGATCAATTTTATCTTTTCGCGCAACACCTTATCCAACGCGGCCTTACGCTCTGGGCTGTCAAACACCTTGCCATCTGTCTCTCGGCGCCACAGCAACTGCACCATCGGAATGGCGTTATCCAACAGCTCTTGCATCGCGGCCTTGCCCTTAGATTTCAGCACATCATCAGGGTCCATACCCTCTGGCATCAACGCAAAACGTAACGATTGCCCAGCATCCAACAACGGCAACGCAATATCAATGACACGCATCGCCGCGCGCACACCTGCGGTATCGCCATCCAGCGCGATAATCGGCTCCGGCGCGATACGCCATAACAGACGCAACTGATCCACCGTAATCGCTGTGCCCAACGGGGCAACGGTCGCACCAAACCCAGATTCGGACAGGGCAATAACATCCATATACCCCTCGGCCACAATCAACGGAGCACCTTTCCCCGCCGCCTCACGTGCGGGACCATGGTTATACAAACTACGGCCCTTATCGAACAAAGGTGTTTCAGGAGAGTTAAGATATTTTGCCCGCGCATTGGCCTCCATCGCGCGACCACCAAGGCCAATCGGGCGGCTTCGCGCATCGCGAATTGGGAAAATAATCCGGCCGCGGAACCGATCATACGGGCTGCCACCACGGTCACTTTCAGCGGCCAGTCCGGCCTCAATCACCAGCTTGGGATCAACACCCTTGCCGGTCAAATGCGCCATCACACCGCCATTCGCAGGAGCAAACCCGATATCCCAACGGTCCAGACTTGCCGCATCAAAGCCACGTCGAACCAAATATTCGCGCGCTTCAGCGGCGGCACCCGTTTTCAACTGCAACCGATGCCACTGCACCGCCTGTTCCATAACGTCCGTCAACTCAGTCCGCTTATCTGCCTTTTCTTGGGCGCGCGGATCACTGGCAGGTACAGGCAATCCAGCCTCACCCGCCAAAATCTTGACGGCTTCCATGAAATCCACATTCTCGGTTTCGCGCACAAATGTGATCGCGTCACCTTTTGCGTGACAGCCAAAGCAGTAATAAAACCCTTTGCGATCATCGACATGGAAACTGGCGGATTTTTCCTGATGAAACGGGCACGGCGCCCATAAATCGCCCTTGCCCTGATTGGATTTGCGGGTGTCCCAAATGACTTTGCGACCCACGACCTGTCCCAATGACAGGCGGGTGCGCAACTCGTCTAAGAATCCGGGGGGTAAGCTCATGCGCGTATTATCCGCCCATCTCACGTCAGAGTCGATACACCCGCCGCGTTGGTTTTCAAATATCCGCGCCCAGGGCCCCGCGCGCAGCAAGCGCCTCGGCAGCGTTGGTCAAATCATGCACCAACGTGCGCGCCATCGACCGCATGACCATAACCTCAAATCGGTCATGTGCCACGCAAGTCACATGCGCCGTCATATGCCCAACCAACGTCCGCATCACAGTCCCCACAGGCACTCGTAAAGCTACGGGCACCAACCGCGCCAACACCCCTTGTGAATTGCCCGACACCGACACCACAGCCCATGCATCGCTCTGGTCTGTCACCGCTGCGGGCAAATTCGGCAGTTCCTGCGCAAACACAATCACCTGATCCAACCCGAACCAAGCAGCATTCGCGCTACGTTGCCCAACTTCTGGCCAAGCAATACCCACCCTTTTCAATGCAACGACGCAATCCTTCTCAACGCCCTGAAATGGGGACACGGACCACATCGAGCCTTGATCAACCTCGGCCAACGTCACATCACCAATCGTCACAGGTAACAGCCCAGCGCAGGCACTCTTTGCAATTAAATTAACCACGGACACGCCCCCCCTCTGGATCAAAGAACACCGGATCACAAACCTCGACCTGCGCGTCCAACCCGCGCATATGGTCAACCATACGGATCACCTCACCATGGCGCGCACGGCCACGATCCAAGAACCCAAGCGCCAGCATCGACCCCAGCGTCGGCGAAAACCCAACAGAGGTAATATACCCCTGCCCGTTCACACGCACCGGCTCTGCATCACTTTCAAACAAATGCGCGCCAGCGCTCAATTGCTTCACATCACCAACAGGCTTTAGGCCAACCAATTGGGCACGATCGCCACCCAGCAATCCAGCGCGTCGCGACATCGCTTGTCCGACACAGTCCTTCTTAAGGCTAACCATCCGGTCCATGCCAATATCAAACGCAGTCACGCGGCCATGGATTTCGGCGTGGGTGATAAACCCCTTTTCAATACGCAACACATTCAGCGCCTCCATCCCATAAGGACCACCGCCAAGCACAGCAGCACGATCAACCAAAGCACCATATAAATCTGCCCCAAACCGCGCAGGCACAGCCAGCTCAAACGCCATTTCGCCCGAAAATGAAATACGGAACAGACGGGCCCGCACACCGCCAACAGTCACATCAGCGCAGCCCATAAACGGCAGTTCATCAATCCCTTGATCCAGCAGGCCATTCAAAAGCTCACGCGACTTCGGCCCAGCCACCCCAAACTGCGCCCACTGCTCGGTCACGCTAATGACACGGGCATCCAAGTCAGGGCGCAAAACCTGCAATACAAACTCCAAATGGCGCATGACCAACCCAGACGCGGCGGTGGTCGTGGTCATGACATAATGGTTTTCACCCAAACGCGCCGTCGTGCCGTCGTCCAACACATGGCCGTCTTCACGCAGCATCAACCCGTAGCGCGCGCGCCCGACTTTCAGGGTCGAAAACGTATTGCTATAAACAAAATCCAACAATGCAGCCGCATCCGGCCCCTGAATATCGATCTTACCCAGCGTAGACACATCCACAACGCCAACAGCCTCGCGGACCATATTGACTTCACGGTCACAAGACTGCCGCCAGTTTTTCTCACCCTCATTTGGAAAATAGCTAGGGCGATACCACAAGCCCGCCTCGATCATCGGGGCACCTGCGGCAACCGTCGCGTCATGCGACGTGGCAAACCGCTGCGGCGCAAACCCCATTCCAGCGCCACCAGCGCCCATCGCTGCAATCGGCACAGGCACAAACGGCGGACGGAACGTCGTCGTTCCCGTCTCAGGTATGCCGCGCCCTGTCACATCGGCCAGCACTGCCAGCGCCACAACATTCGACGATTTACCTTGATCGGGGGCCATGCCTTGGGTCGTATATCGCTTCATATGTTCGACAGATCGAAAGTTCTCTCGCGCAGCCAGCTCAATATCTTTTACATGCACGTCGTTCTGATAATCGATCCACTTGCGGCCCTTACCGGCCACCGACCAAACAGGCGTGATGACATAAGGCGTCGCATCGGCGTCGGGCAACACAACAGGCTTGGCCTTCAACCCAAGCGTCTTAACTACAGCCTCCGCGATCTGCGCGCCGTCCAGCAAACAGCCCATCGTATGAAACACACCGTGACAAGCACCCGCCGTGACCATATCCGGCACAGCCCCCGGAGTTGGGACAAATGACGCAATCGCATCATCCCAAACCGGACGACCATTCATATGGCAGGTCAAATGAACCGTCGGGTTCCAGCCACCCGTGACAGCCAAGCAATCCACCTCGATTTGCTCAACAACACGGCCGCGATCTACCGTAATCGACGTCAAACCATGGCGGCCCTTGGTGCCAATCACGCGCTCACCAACAGCAGCATCAATCAGCGCCACAACCTCAATGCCAGCAGCTTCCAAATCCCGCGCTGTGCGCGCCACATCATCGGTATTACCAAACACAGCAACGCGCGCACCCGTGGCAACACCCCAGCGATTGACATAAGCACGCACAGCCCCCGCCATCATCACACCCGGGCGGTCGTTATTGGCAAACGCGATCCCGCGCTCCAAAGCACCAGCACACAGCACCGACCGCCTGGCGACGATACGCCAGAAACACGCCTTCAATCCGGCACGATCCACACGTTCAAACGCACCAAACGTACCCTGATCATAGGCGCCAGTCACGGATGTGCGGGTCATAACACGGACATTGGGCATGGCTTGCAATCGGGCCTCAACACTGGCGACCCATTCCATGGCGGGCAGACCATCAATATCCTCTACCTCGGCCAACAACCGTCCGCCCAGCGCGTAATCTTCCTCCGCCAAAATCACGTCAGCCCCAGCCTCACCAGCCACAAGCGCCGCCATCAACCCAGCAGGCCCAGCACCAATCACCAGCACATCACAAAACGCAAACGCCTTCTCATATGTCTCTGGATCAGCCTTCCCCGACAGACCACCAAGCCCCGCCGCGCGGCGAATAATCGGCTCATAAACCTTTTCCCAAAACGCCTTTGGCCACATGAATGTCTTGTAATAAAACCCAGCCCCCAAAAACGGCGACACCAGATCATTCACTGCCATGACATCGGTTTTCACCGACGGCCAAGCATTTTGCGAAAACGCCTCCAGCCCGCCATAGACCTCTTGCACAGTCGCACGGACATTCGGCTCTGCGGCAACACCACGACCAATCGTCACAAGCGCATTAGGCTCCTCAGACCCAGATCCCATCACACCACGCGGGCGATGATACTTAAACGACCTTGCCACCACCTTGACGCCATTGGCGATCAACGCCGCAGCCAAGGTTTCACCCACAACACCACGATACGTCACACCATCAAACGTAAACGGAACCGTCACGACATCATACAATCTCACCGAGCCACCTCACGCGCCAAAACCACATCCGACACGGCATGCGTGACTGTATTGCGGTTCACCACCAACCACGCACCACAGCCCGCCTCATGATGCCACAAATCACGGGTCAGCCCCGCCGGATTATCGCGCAAATGCAAATAATCATCCCAAACATCCAAATCGGCATTCCGCTCAGGGCGCTCCAATGTAACAGCATCGCCCACATAATAAAACTCGCGGCGATCCCGCTCTCCACACACCGGACAGTTAATGCGCATGCGCTCGCCTCACTTTTTCCAAAATACTCATCTTAATGCAGATTATGCTGGGCGCCCGTGCCCTCTTCATCCATCAAACCAACTCCATCACGGAACCTGTCCAACCGGAAACCCGCCGCAGGGGTATGATGGCGACCCGTCGCCAGTAAATGAGCAAACGAATACCCAGATCCCGGTACAGCCTTGAACCCGCCGTAACACCAGCCGCAATCCAGAAACAAACCCTCGATATGCGTCTTATCAATGATCGGGCTGCCATCCGGCGTCATATCCATGATCCCCCCCCAGGACCGCAACACACGCGCCTTACCGATCATCGGCATCAGGGTCATCGCGGCCTCCATCACATGCTCTTTCATCGGCAAGTTGCCACGCGCAGCATATGACGCGTAAAAATCAAGGTCGCCGCCAAACACCAAACCACCCTTATCCGACTGACTGATATAAAAATGACCCATGCCAAAGCTGACGACATGATCAATCACAGGCTTTAACCCCTCGGTCACAAACGCCTGCAAAACATGGCTCTCGATCGGCAAGCGCATGCCAGCCATGGCAGCCACCTGACCTGACCTACCAGCCGTCACAATCGCAACCTTCTTGGCACGAATGGCACCGCGCATGGTTTGCACGCCTTTGACGACACCCGCCTCAATATCAATCCCAGTGACTTCACAATTCTGGATCAAATCAACACCGCGCTGATCGGCACCACGGGCATAGCCCCACGCAACCGCATCATGTCGAGCCGTACCACCGCGGCGGTGCAACAACCCCCCGTAAATCGGAAAGCGGCCATTTTCAAAATCCAGATACGGCAAATGCTTACGGACACTCGCAACATCCAGCAGTACAGCGTCATCACCTTGATTAACCATGGCATTGCCGCGACGGGCAAATGCATCACGCTGCCCGTCAGAATGGAACAAATTAATGACACCACGCTGCGACATCATCGTATTATAATTCAGCTCCTGCTCCATGCCTTCCCACAGGTTCAACGAATGCGAATAAAACTCAGAATTGCCCGGCAGAAAATAATTGGCGCGCACAATTGTGGTATTGCGACCGACATTGCCACCGCCCAAATAGCCCTTTTCGAGCACAGCAATATTGGTCATGCCATGCTCTTTGGCGAGGTAAAACGCGGTCGACAACCCATGACCACCACCACCAATAATGACGATATCATACTCATCTTTAGGATCAGGATTGCGCCATTGCGGGGTCCAGCCCTTCTGGCCAAACAACCCTTCTTTCAAAACCCGAAAGCCCGAGAATCCCATAGACCCATCCTTCATTGCACAAATCAAAGGCTAGGCGGGTGCACCCCAGATGAAAAGCCACACACCACAAAAAATGGCGCGGAACGATCTGCTCCGCGCCAATCCAAAAATGTCATGCGCGCAAAGCGCGCGCCTTTGGATTAAAGCCCCTTGGCTTGATAACTCATCGCGACCTTGCCGACCGACACAATATAGGCGGCGGTACGCAAATCTTTCACATCATCGCGGGCATGCCAAACTTTGCGCATCGACTGATAAGCAGACCGCATGGTGTCATCCAAACCGGACCGAACCAATTCCAGCTCATCAGCACCGCGAAGGTACTTTTCCTTAAAGTCCTTGGACATCGACCAATCCGAACCCAGATAACGATCCAAGCGCTGCAACTCATCAACCAACACTTGGTGGCGGGCCTCCTCGGCACGGCGCTGCATGCGGCCAAAACGGATATGCGACAGGTTCTTGACCCACTCGAAATACGATACCGTCACACCGCCCGCGTTGGCATACATATCAGGGATGATCACACAGCCCTTGTCGCGCAAAATATCGTCAGCACCGGCTGTCACAGGACCGTTCGCCGCCTCAATGATCAACGGCGCTTTGATACGATCAGCGTTTGAAAGATTGATCACAGCTTCCAATGCCGCAGGGATCAAAATTTCGCATTCGGCTTCAAGCAACAGCGAGCCGTCAGCGTGGTGATTGGCATCCGGATAGCCCGAAACGCCACCATGCTTCACAATCCATGCGCGGACCGCCTCAACATCCAAACCGTCTTCATTATGCAGCGCGCCGTCACGCTCAATAATGCCAGTGATGATACATCCGTCTTCTTCGGACAGAAACTTGACCGCGTGATAGCCCACATTGCCAAGCCCTTGAACAATAACACGCTTACCCTTCAACGTCCCCGTAAGACCCGCCGCAGCTTTATCCTCGTCATAGCGGAAAAACTCACGCAACGCATATTGCACACCGCGGCCAGTGGCCTCTGTGCGGCCCTGAATACCGCCTGCGTTAATGGGCTTACCCGTGACACATGCCGCGCCGTTAATATCGGTCGTGTTCATGCGCTTATACTGGTCGGCGATCCACGCCATTTCACGCTCTCCGGTGCCCATATCAGGGGCGGGTACGTTCTGCGCTGGATGGATCAAGTCACGCTTGATCAGCTCATAGGCAAAACGGCGGGTGATCTGTTCCAGCTCATGCGCTTCCCACTCGGATGGATCAATGCGTAGACCGCCTTTTGAACCACCAAACGGGGCCTCCACCAGCGCGCACTTAAACGTCATCAACGCAGCCAAGGCCTCAACTTCGTCCTGATGCACATTTGGGGCAAACCGAATACCGCCTTTAACAGGTTCCATATGCTCGGAATGAACGGACCGGTACCCAGTGAACGTGTGAATTGCACCGCGCAGACGCACACCAAACCGGACGGTATAGGTGGCGTTACAAACGCGGATCTTTTCCTCAAGTCCCGGACTAAGGTCCATCAACGCAACAGCGCGGTTGAACATCATATCAACGGATTCGCGAAAACTCGGCTCGGTCGTGGTCTGATGTGCAGTGGTCATGTGAAATGGTCCTAATATGGTCCGAAAAATCGGACATGAGATGGCATGCAAGAAAAGACTTGGAACCACTCTATCAGCGTTTCGATGAATTATTAGGCGATTTATGAACGGTTTTGCAAAATCAGGAAAACCGACGGAAATCCGCGGTTTGTCAGGACAACGCGCCGTAATCAAACATCAAACTAAGAACAATGCTTGTCCGCGTCGCGCGCAGCGATCCGCAAAGCAACTTGTTCGGCCATAAACTTGGCCGGACCAGCAGGTGTTGTGCCCCCAACGCCGACGCGGTTACCCATGCGCCACCACATACCCGGCACCCAAGCGCGCGGCGCACGTTTGCGCAAAACAAGCGTGAACCCGTTCGAAGGCTTTAGCGCAAAGGCACCACGCTCCACACTGATAACATCTGCCAATTCGGCCAAAACCCGGCCTGTGCTGTCACACACTTGCGTTTCGGTCAGCTCAATATCGATTGTGGTCGCGCGGCGCAGGCGTTCCCCAATCCAAAGCGATCCAGCACCAAGGGCCAGCAAAAAAGCCAGCCAAAAAGGTTCTGGCGGACGGGCAAGTGCAACATAAATCAACAACGCCCCAAGCCCGTATAAGACACCACAGGCGAACATACGACGCGGGCCAGATGCGCCGAAACTGGCGTAAACGCCGTTTTCATCAGGGTCAAACATCATTGGGGTGGCTCCTTTTGGGTCGCGCATGTCTAGCCTTGCAGCCGCCCCAAGGCCAGACCTAACTGTTTGGGATCACCTCGTAACCCGCTTCTTCAGGTTCATCATCCGTTAAATCGGCAGGAAAACCTGGGGCGCGAATATCCAAACCAGTCGGTTCTTCCAAACGGCGGATAATCTCATCAGACTGGGCACGCGGACCGTACCGCTTAATACCGTCCTCAAAAATCGACACAATCAGCGGGCTAATTTCCAGCGGCACATCGTGATCCTCGGCAATCTGCTGAAACAATCCAATGTCCTTTTTCACCAGATCCATCGTGAACGTGACATTGCGCGACCCGTTCAAAATCACCTGACTTTCGGTTTCATGCACAAAGCTGGTGCCAGAACTGATCTTAAACGCCTCATAAGTGACCGCCATATCCATGCCAGCCGCCTTCATCGTCACCAATGCTTCGCAGACCGACAACAGGTTCGTTGTGGCCAGATAATTCGTCGCAACCTTTAACGTCGACGCGGACCCAACTGGCCCCGTGTGCAAAACGCGGCGGCCCAGCGTGGTTAACAGCGGCAACACCCGATCAAACGTCTCGCGCTCACAGCCCGCAAAAATGCTGATGTTACCGGTATCGGCGCGGTGACAACCACCAGACACCGGACAATCAACCGCAGCGCCACCCTTGGCGATCACAATCGCGGCCAAACGCGACACTTCACTCGCGTCAGTCGTCGACATTTCCATCCAGATTTTGCCTGGCTTAATTTCATCCAGCATTGCAGTCACAACCGCACTGCAGGCCTCTGGGCTTGGCAAACATGTGATCACCGCTTCACATGACCGCATCAATTCAGCAGGGCTTTTACCATCCTTTGCACCACGATTAACAAAATCGGACACAAAATCAGCATTTAGGTCATGCACATATAGATCATGCCCATTGCGCAAAAGGCTCCCCGCGAGCTTCGCACCCACATTCCCAAGTCCAACAAATCCAATTTTCATAATATGCGTTCCTAGCTGCCAATTTTGTCAGACGCTAAGGATCAGGGGCGACATGTCTTTTCCGAAAACGACACATCACTATGCGGCGACGGATTTCCAGACCATATCCCAATAAATCGCCTCAATCTGCACAATACTTAGGCGGCCACCCTCGCGGTACCAATTGTTCATGCCTGTCAACAAGGCAATCAAGGCCATCGTGGCGACACGGGTATCATCCATGGCAAATACGCCCTCGGCCTCGCCTGCACGCAAAATATCTTGCAGCGCATCCTCGTAGACGTGCCGCAGTGCTTCAATCGCGGCAAAATTATCAGGCGTCAGATTGCGCAATTCCATGTAGGATACAAAAACCTGTTCAGTGCGCGGCAAATGAAACCGGATGTGAAACTGGGTAAACCGTTCCAACCGGTCCATCGCGCTTCCAGACCTGTCCTGCATGGCCCAAGCGGCCAGCAATTCCTCCATATGCGTGCGCATCAGATCAAACAAAAGGCTTTGTTTATCAGGGGTATAGTTGTAAAGCGCACCAACTTGAACCCCGACGTCTGCCGCAATCTGGCGCATCGACACCGCTGCACAGCCATGCGCCGCAATAAGCCGCAGCGCCGCCGCGCGGACCCGCGGGCCAGTAATATCCGAATGTGAACCTTGCTTGCGTGCCATATCCACCATGTAACTGAACAATCGTTCAATTGCAAAGCCCGGATGCACCGCTTGCCCTTCTCTGTGCGCCAAGGGTATCGTGGGAAAAACCCATAGTCAAAGCCGGTGATCATGCGATTTAACCTCATTTTAACACTGACAGCCCTCGGGCTTACCTTGGGGGCCTGTGCTGCATTCCCAGACCTCGATGCGCGCGCCGATACAGCCACGCGCAATGCGCCCTATCCAACCTTACAATCGCTCGACCGGCTGATAGCCCGAGCGGCGGCCCTGAACACCAACGGTCGGATCACGCCCGCATCGGTGGCATCATTCAACGGTCGGATCGCCAATCTGCGCGACAAAGCATCCAGCCTGCGCGCACCCATCATCAACACCGCCACTCGTTCGCCCATGCGGCGCGGCGTTGCGGTGCCTGCCGCAATTCGCTAAACCCTGCACAACACCACTTTTACACTGGATTTTGATACAATGACCGAACCGCTCCGCCTTGGAATTGCTGGCCTTGGAACCGTGGGTGTGGGCATTGTGCGCATCGTCCAAAAACATGCCGATCTGCTGGCACTGCGTGCAGGGCGGCCCGTGGTTATCACCGCCGTGTCTGCGCGGTCCAAAACCAAAAACCGCGACGTCGACCTGTCCGACTACGCATGGGAAGACGACCCTGTGCACTTGGCGCAGCGGAGCGACATAGACGTCTTCATCGAAGTCATGGGCGGCTACGAAGGCCCCGCAAAAGACGCGACCGAGGCAGCAATCGCATCTGGCAAAGACGTCGTTACAGCTAACAAAGCCCTGCTTGCGCACCACGGCCAAGCCCTAGCTATCGCTGCAGAAGACGCGGGCCGCGTCATCCGGTTTGAAGCCGCCGTCGCTGGCGGCATCCCCGTGGTAAAAGCCTTGACTGAAGGGCTAGCAGGTAACGAGATCACCCGCGTTATGGGCGTGATGAACGGGTCGTGTAACTACATCCTAACCCGTATGGAAAACGACGGCATGACCTACGAACAGGTCTTTGACGCCGCCAACCAACTTGGTTTCCTCGAGGCAGATCCAGAACTTGACGTCGGCGGCATCGACGCGGGCCATAAACTGGCGCTGCTGGCCTCCATCGCCTTTGGCACGCAGGTCAATTTCGACGCGGTTGTGCTCGAAGGAATCGGGTCGATCACTATCGACGACATCAATCAAGCCTCTGATATGGGCTATAAAATAAAACTGCTCGGCGTTGCGCAGATGACTGGTCGTGGGCTTGAGCAACGCATGTCACCCTGCCTTGTGCCCGACACCTCACCGCTTGGGCAGTTGCAAGGCGGCACCAATATGATTGTGCTTGAAGGCGACAGCGTCGATCAAATCGTTCTGCGCGGCCCCGGTGCGGGCATGGGCCCAACAGCAAGTGCAGTCATGGGCGACGTGATGGACATCGCACGCGGTAACCGGATGTCGACCTTTGGGCAACCCGCAAACACATTGCGCAAAGCACGCGCGGCCAGCGCTGCAATTTCGGCGCCCTATTACTTGCGCCTGCAACTTCTCGACAAACCCGGCGCACTGGCAAAAGTCGCGGCAGTTTTGGGCGATGCTGGCATTTCCATCGACCGGATGCGCCAATACGACCATGAAGACACCACCGCGCCCGTCCTCATTGTGACCCACAAAACCACGCAAACAGCAATAAAAGAGGCTATCACAGCCTTTGCAACCACCGCCGTGGTATCAGGTGAGCCAGTCGCAATCCGGATCGAGGCGGTCTAGCGCGCGAAGCAACATCAATTTGCAAGGACAGTATTCATGATCAAAGCCATTGATTTCAACGACCCATCGCTGTCCCTAGACCTTGCGCGCGTGTCAGAAGCCGCCGCAATCGCTTGCGCCCCGCTGATCGGGCAAGGCGACGAAAGAGCAGCCGATCTGGCCGCCGTTGGTGCGATGCACGCGCAATTGAATACGCTCGATATTTCCGGCGTTGTGGTCATCGGCGAAGGCGAACAAGACGAGGCTCCGTTGCTGTATCTGGGCGAAAATGTAGGCACTGGTACTGGCCTCAACGTCGACATCGCCCTCGACCCACTCGAAGGGACCACGCTGACCGCCAAAGACATGCCAAACGCGCTTGCCGTCATCGCCATGGGTCCGCGCGGCTCCATGCTGCACGCGCCCGACACCTACATGGATAAACTGGCCATCGGTCCGGGCTATGCGAGTGGCGTCGTGTCGCTTGATATGTCCACACGTGAACGCATTGAGGCACTGGCAAACGCCAAAGACTGCGACGCCCGCGACATCACCGTCTGCGTCCTTGATCGGCCCCGCCACGAAAACATCATCGACGAAATTCGTGCTACGGGCGCTGCGATCCGCCTGATCACCGACGGCGACGTTGCAGGCGTCATGCACTGCGCCGAAACCGCAAGAACCGGCATCGACATGTATATGGGCAGCGGCGGCGCGCCCGAAGGCGTATTGGCCGCAGCCGCGCTCAAATGCATGGGCGGTCAAATGATCGGACGGCTGTTGTTGCGCAACCAAGATGATAAAAGCCGTGCGCGCAACGCGGGCATCACTGATTTCGACAAAATCTACACCTGCGGCGACATGGTCACCCAACACGTGATCTTCGCGGCCTCGGGCGTCACCTACGGCAAACTTGTCGCGGGGATCAAACGCGAACCAGGGTTTGTCAGCGTCGAAACCATCTTGATGCGGTCCAAAACTGGCTCCGTACGGCGGATGCTTTACCGTAAACCCGTCTAAAATACATTTGGGCCGTGGCAATACAGCCGCCCTCATATATGGTGGCAAACAATGACACAGACACCAAATAAGCCCGCATTCCTGAATATCGACACCTCTGCGACCGGACGGCGCTGGGTTGGCCCCTCTGTCGAAGAAGACAGGCTCGCCGAGGCAATGGCCCAAGCCACCGCCCTGCCCGCACCGCTGTGTCGGACCCTAGTCAAACGCGGCGTAACGGCTGATGGGGCGGATGCATACCTCGCGCCAACCCTGCGCGATTTGCTGCCAGACCCGCACGAAATGCGCGACATGGAAAAGGCCGCCACGCGTTTCCTACAAGCCGTCAAAGCCCACGAAAAGATCGCAATTTTCGCCGATTACGACGTTGATGGCGGCAGCTCCGCGGCACTTCTTATCTGCTGGCTGCGCGACATGGGCCTGCAATCCACCCTCTATATCCCAGACCGAATTGACGAAGGCTACGGGCCAAACGATGAAGCCATGTCAGCGCTCGCAGCCAACCATGACCTGATCATCTGCGTCGATTGCGGTACCCTGTCCCACGGGCCAATTGATGCAGCATCCGCCGCAGACGTGATCGTGCTCGACCACCATTTGGGTGGTGAAACGCTGCCCAATGCGCTCGCCGTGGTCAATCCAAACCGGCAAGACGAATCTGGTGACCTTGGGCACCTCTGTGCGGCTGGCGTAGTTTTCCTGATGCTGGTCGAGGCCAACCGCCAGATGAAAACCGACGGTGCAAAAGGCCCCGATTTGATGGCGATGCTCGACCTTGTCGCACTTGCCACCGTCGCTGACGTCGCGCCGCTGATTGGCGTAAACCGCGCGCTGGTACGCCAAGGCCTCACCGTGATGGGGCGGCGTCAACGCATCGGGATCACCGCACTCGCCGACGTTGCAGGCATGTCCGAGGCACCCAGCAGCTACCACCTTGGCTTCTTGCTTGGCCCCCGCGTTAACGCAGGTGGGCGGATCGGCAAAGCCGACCTTGGCGCACGGCTTTTGGCAAACGACAACAAAATCGAAGCCGCAGCAATGGCCGCAAAACTTGACGAATTGAACACTGAACGCCGTGAAGTCGAAACCGCCGTGCGCGACCTCGCCCTAGAACAAGCCGAACAGCGCGGCCATGATGCACCCCTTGTTTGGGCCGCTGGCAAAAACTGGCACCCTGGTGTGGTCGGTATCGTCGCGTCCCGCCTAAAAGACGCCGCCAATCGGCCCGCAGTGGTCATTGGCATCGACGAAGACGGCAACGGCAAAGGCTCTGGGCGCTCCGTTTCAGGCATTGACCTTGGCGCCGCGATCCAACGGCTCGCCTCGGAAGGCCTAATCGTCAAAGGCGGCGGTCACAAAATGGCCGCAGGCCTGTCGGTCGATGGTGATAAAGTCGATGCAGCAATGGCACGGCTTGGCGAACTTTTGGCCAAACAAGGGGCAGATAAGATCGGTCCCGCCGACCTGAAACTCGACGGGGTCTTAATGCCCGGCGCGGCGACGGTCGAACTGGTCAAACAGATCGATCAGGCTGGGCCCTTTGGCGCAGGCGCGCCCGCCCCGCGCTTTGCCTTTCCTGACGTGCAAATCTTGTTCGCAAAACAGGTTGGGGCGAACCACCTTAAACTGACGTTTGGCGACGGACTTGGGGCGCGGATCGACGCGATCAGCTTTGGCGCGATGGACGGACCACTGGGCCCGATGCTCACGGGGCATAACGGCGCGCGATTCCATTTGGCTGGACGGTTGGAAATCAACACATGGCAGGGGCGACAATCGGTCCAATTGCGCCTCGAAGACGCGGCACCAGCCGCCTAAATCCCTTATTTTTCGACATATGCCAAACTTATGCAAAACTTACGCGAAACTTACAGCCTTTTTTCGAAAAAACCTCTTGCTCTTGGCGCACCATTTTCTTAAAAGCCCCCTACCAAGTGCGGTCCCTTCGTCTATCGGTTAGGACGCCAGGTTTTCAACCTGGAAAGAGGGGTTCAATTCCCCTAGGGACTGCCATGGTACCTTTTTAGAAATTCGTTACATTGAGCTTTCAGGGTATATTTCTGCGCCCATTTGCAAAGAAATTGCAATGTTGCTGCGCGTTCAGAGCCACCTGCACTACACCACTGATCAGCCCTGTTCAGTGCTGCTTCAAATTGAGGCGGCACAGGACGCACATCAAGTGGTTCATTCCAGCAGCATCACACTGACCTACAACCGTCTGGTGGACGGGCAAGACGGCATCGGCACGCGCAGATGTGAGCCTCCCCCTTTGAAGTGGTCCGCCCCTATAGTTAGGAAAGCGGAGGACTAAGAATGGCGATTAAGAGACCCAAGCCCGAAGAGATTGTCGTGAAGTTACGGCAGGTTGAAGTTCTAATGGGGCAAGGTATGCCCTCGGATTGACGCGATCCGTCAGATCAGTGTGACTGAACAAACCTATTACCGTTGGAAGAAGAAGTACGGCGGAATGGGCACAGAACAACTCAAGGAACTGAAGCGGTTACAGAAAGAGAACGAGCGTCTTCGCCAAGCAGTATCGGACCTTACGCTGGACAAGCTGATCCTAAAGGAGGCTGCATCGGGAAACTTCTAAGCCCTTCGCGTCGTCCCGCTGCCCGGCAGTCGTTTGCTTGCAAACGATGAGAGGGGGCTTGCATTGATCTCGTGCGCAGTCAGATGAAGGTTTCTGAGCGTCGAGTGTGCCGCGCGTTGGGCCAACATCGATCCACACAACGTCGATTACCAAAGAGGCGTGCTGACGAAGAACGCTTGGTCGCAGACATGATCGAGTTGACCCGCCAGTACGGTCGATATGGCTATCTCCGAGTCGCGGCCTTGCTAAGAGACGCGGGTTGGCAAGTGAATGACAAACGTGTCGAACGACTATGATATCGTCATAAAGCTGGGCATGTTTTTGATTTTCATCAGAAACCAAAAGGCTGGTTTACGATAGGCGTAAATAACTTCTTACCTAGAAGGCGTTTGGAGGCTAATGTCGATACTCTCCGAAGCGCTCCCGCTCACCTCATTGCTCCTCAATCATCCCATTAATCTGCGCCCCAGTAAAACGGCTCTTTCGCATTTACCTGCCCCCTCGATAGGTCGAGCAAACTCTACACCAAAGTGAGGAAGTTTTTTTGGCGGGGGCAAGTCAAGGCCTTTCCTTTAAAACGAAAGCTGGCTTAAACGCGCACTCAACTTAGCACGAAAGCGGAAAGATTCCATCAGGCTTCTGACGCCGTCAATTAATGTTCTAAGAGTGCCCAGCTCTTTAAGCGAGTTGGGATAGGCCGCTAGAAGTTACTTTATAGCATCCTCTAGGCGCCCTTCAGTGAATGCTGGCTGATCTTTAGTCATTTGCTATGATTTTTTACTTCAATGGTAAGACAGGTACATAAGGCCATCTGAGAGGCGTTTTTTTTTTGCCTCCACACAGGTTTCACAGCTGATTTCATATTGCCGATCGTGTTTGGCACATTCCTCACAGGCCGCTGGAATTAAGAAACTTTTCAGGAAGTTCAAAACTTTGCTTTTTAATGACGGCATATCTACCTCATGTTATTCTGATAAAGAGAAGTATACTTTGTATTAATTGAAAATCAATACCTTTGGTCAATGGGGGAGTAGAAGTAAATGAAGATTGGAACGCCCAAAGAAATATATAATGACGAAAATCGTGTCGCGATAACGCCAGATTCCGCTCGCCAGCTTCATAAGCTTGGATTTGGCTATATTGTCCAAAAGGATGCAGGTTCAGCTTCTGGATTTTCTAATGAACTTTATCGAGAAGCTGGTGTTGAGATTGTGGATTCTGCAGCAGCACTTTTCAAAGCTGCCGACATCGTTATCAAAGTGCGTCCGCTTTAAGATAAAGAGATCAAGCGCCTGCAAAAAGGTCAAACATTGATCTCGTTTTTCTATCCGGGTCAGAACGAAAAACTGATGAACGCCACCAACACGCAAGGCGCGACAGTCATCGCCATGGACATGGTGGCGCGTATTTCGCGTGCCCAGAAAATGGACGCGCTATCATTGATGGCCAATATCGCAGGTTATCGCGCCGTCATCGAAGCCAGTAACAATTTTGACCGCTTCTTTACCGGTCAGGTCACGGCCGCCGGTAAAGTACCGCCTGCAAAAGTTCTTGTTGTTGGGGCAGGCGTCGCAGGTCTTGCGGCAATCGGCACCGCGACATCACTTGGCGCAATCACATATGCATTCGATCTGCGGCCAGAAGTGGCCGAGCAAGTTGAATCAATGGGCGCTGAATTTGTCTTCCTCGATTTTGACGAAAAACAGCAGGGCGGTTCTACCACCGGTGGTTACGCGCCTGTATCATCGCCGGAATTAGCAATCGCCCAACTTGCAAAATTCCGTGAAATCGCACCTGACATCGATATTGTCATTACCACAGCACTGATCCCAGGCCGTGACGCACCAGAGCTTTGGACCAAAGACATTATCGACGCGATGAAGCCCGGTTCAGTCATTATTGACCTTGCTGCCGAACGTGGCGGCAACTGCAAGCTGACCGTGATGGACGAAAAAGATTGTAACCGATAACGGTGTAACAATCATCGGTTACACCGATTTTCCATCACGCATCGCCGCACAAGCATCGACGTTTTATGCGACGAACATCCGCCATATGATGACTGACCTCAAGCCAGAAAAAGACGGCGTGCCGAACCATAATATGAAAGACGACGTGATCCGTGGCCCAACCTGCGAAGAAAGCCGTTCCTGAACTGACGCCCGAAGAAAGGCGTGCCGCAGAAGTTGCTGCCTTCAAAGCGCAGACCAAATCACAGGTCGGAATGCTTGCCATCGGTGGCCTGCTTATGTTGATCCTCGGTGCCTACGCCCCCGTCAGCTTCATGCAGCATTTCATTGTCTTCGCACTCACTTGTTTCGTTGGTTTCCAAGTGATCTGGGGCGTCTCGCATTCATTGGACAATCCACTTATGGCGGTGACCAATGCGATTTCGGGCATTGTCATCCTTGGGTGTCTTTCGTAAATCGGAACAGGCAGCTGGCTGGTTGTCTTCCTATCGTTCATCGGCGTAATGATTGCTTCAATCAATATCGTCGGCGGTTTCCCCGTCACACGACGCATGCTTGCCATGTTCCAGAAATCTTAGGGAGGTGCCAAGACATGTTTAGCATCGGCATCACATCTGCAGCCTACATCGCGGCTGCTGTTCTTTTCATCCTTTCCTTTGGTGGTTTGTCTAATCAAGAAAACGCCAAGCGCGCGGTTTGGTATGGCATCGCTGGTATGGCAATTGCTATTGTCACCACGGTCTTTGGACCCGGCGTCTTTAACCTTGGCTGGATCATCCACGCACTCGCGATTGGTTCATTCATCGGTCAATACGTCGCTGCAAAAGTGCAGATGACGGAAATGCCCCAGCTGGTTGCAGCACTGCATTCCTTTGTTGGCCTTGCAGCGGTATTCATTGGTTTGAATGCCGACATCATGTTGTCAGCAATCCAAGACATGAAAGCAGCAGGGCTAGATCGCGAGGTAATTCCCCCTAAAATTAGTGGTGATGGATTCAGCCGGTCACTGCAACAGTTGCTCTAGCTTACGCGCCGGGGTCAGGAATCCCAAGGTCTTCCGTGGCCGGTTGTTTAGATGGTTTGCGACCTTATCCAAGTCTTGCTGTGAGTAACCTGAAAGGCAGGAACCCTTAGGGAAGTATTGTCGTAGAAGGCCATTGGTATTTTCATTCGTCCCGCGTTGCCAGGGGCTGCTTGGGTCGCAAAAGTAGACATCGATGTCTGTGGCGACGGTGAACTTTTGATGTGATGCCAATTCGGTCCCTCTATCCCACGTAAGGCTTTGTTTTAGCCGCTCCGGCAGTTTAGCCATTTGACCCGCCAAGGCAGGAACTACACGGTCTGTCTTCTTTCCGTCGACTTTAACCAGCAGTGTAAAACGGGATTGCCGTTCGACAACAGTGGCAATGTAACTGTTCTTTGGACCGCAGATAAGATCGCCTTCCCAATGCCCCGGAACGGCACGGTCTTCGACGTCTGCAGGCCTTTCCCGAATGGATACGCCATCGACGATTTGCTGTCCCGACCCGGGCTTGTGGCCCTTCGCATGACGGAATTTACGTTTGCTTCTGAGATGGTTGCGCAGTTCTTTGCGTAACAGGCCGCGTGTTTGCACGAACAGGCTTTTGTAGATCGTTTCGTGCGACACACGCATGCCTTCGTCATCTGGATACGTCAGCTTGAGCCACCCCGCAATTTGTTCTGGGGACCAATCCTCACAGAGCTTGGCATCAACGAGGTCCTTTAGCATGACGTTCAGATTAAGTAGAAATGGTTTGGGGCGTTGGCCGCGACGCCAGGCGGATTTGTCCGCAATAGTAGCACGGTATCGCCCCCGCCCACCGTTTTTATTGATCTCTCGACTGATCGTCGAAGCGCTACGGCACAAAGTTTTGGCAATAAAACGCGCGCTACACCCATGAGAAATACCTCGGGAGATTTCCTCACGCTCCTCCAAACTCAAAGCCTCAGCACGCCGAAACCTTTGCCATGGTCGGATGCCACCATGATATTGTAAGTACGAGAAAACAGTCGCAGGCGGTTTGTCGATAACCCGCGCGATATTCGACATCGGGGTTCAGCGTTCCCATTCATGCCAAATTAAGGATTTCCTTTGCTCGTCCATCGGTCTTGGTTTGGTCATCAACACAGCCCCTCAAATTCTAAGTTCTACACTGTGTTGCAGTGACCGGCTGAATCCATCGTGTTCAAAAGTAGAATTTTCTCGGCAAGATATCTGAGGAGATTTTTGATGAAGACAGCACGATTTAGCGACGCACAGATCATGGGCATCTTGAAGCAGGCGGAGAGCGGTGTGCCTGTTTCGGTGCTTTGCCGGGAGCATGGGATGAGCAGCGCCAGTTTTTTACAAATGGCGGGCTAAATTTGGTGGCATGGATGCCTCCCTCATCACAGAGATGAAGGACATGGCCGAACAGAACCGCAGGCTGAAGAAGATATATGCTGAGATGAGCATGCAGAACGATCTACTCAAGGAGGCCTTAGGAAAAAAGCGCTGAGGCCGTCTCGCAGACGAGAGATGGCCATGAATGCAGTCATGCAGCGGGGCACCAGTATCACGCTTGCCTGCCGTACCTTCCAAATCAGTGAAGACGTGCTATCGCTACAGCCCAACCTTGAGCGACGAGAACGAGGAGATCGCCGATTGGTTGGAACGGTTGACGGCCAACAAGCGCACCTGGGGCTTTGGTCTGTGCTTTTTGTACCTGCGCAACGTGCAAGGCTATGGCTGGAACCACAAACGGGTCTACCGGATCTACTGCGAACTGGAGCTGAACCTCCGGATCAAACCCAAAAAGCGTCTTAAGCGGGACAGGCTAGAACCGTTGGCGGTGCCTGATGTCCCAAACGATACATGGTCGATGGATTTTATGGCGGATCAACTGGCGGATGGTCGTTCGATCTGAACCCTGAACGTGCTGGATGACTTTAATCGCGAAGGGCTATGTATCGAAGTGGACTTCTCATTGCCCACTGAACGCGTGGTGCGTAGCCTGAACCAGATCATTGAGTGGCGGGGCAAACCGCAGGCCATTCGTGTCGACAACGTCCTATGCGCGGAATAAATGGCTGATTTGGCATCAGGTCATTGTCGTCTCGAGGTATCTCGACACGTTAAAAGCATGGTTCAGTTCGGCGTTTTGGTCAACGACAGTCTCTCCCATAACAAACACAGAGTACGCTTTTGCGGCTCTCACCGTCCTTAAGACGAGATCATCGGGTCGCTAACACAGAAGGCCTAAACATTATCTACGAGGTCAGTTGCCTGCCTCCACGGCCCTTACAGAGAAAGGTCCTTCTGCGATCGATCACCCCTCAAAGAAGGGGCGATAGGGTTCGCCGTTTTTGATGATCCCGTGAACAGTACGGGCCATTTTGGCGGCTATTGCGGTATATGCCTTTCGGCGCAAATGGGTGTTTTGTCGGTCCTTGGAGATATAGCGCTCGAACTTATCCCGGAAGCTGTTGGTACGTTGGAGAATGGCAACCTGACCGGCCATCCACAGGGTGCGGCGCAAGCGGGCGTTCCCGTATTTTGACAACTTGGTTTGGCCACGGAATGTGCCGGACTGGATGGTCGCCAGGTCCATACCGCAGAACTTCAGAAATTGCCGGTGGTGTCCAAAGCGGCGCAAGTCGCCAGCTTCTGCGAGGATGGTCAGGGCGTTGATCGGGCCTATCCCAGGTATTGATGTCAGCAACTGATAGTCAGGCAAATCTTTGAGAAGCGCGACGGCGCGAGCTTCGATTTGATTGCGTTGCGCAATGAGACTGCGGCCTTCTCCAAGAACCAAGCGGAACATACTGATAGCGTCAGAATCTAGGGCAACTGGTAACCCCACTGATACTTTGGAGGTCTCATAAATATCTGCAAGCAAACGTTCTTTTGCGACCTTTCGGCCCACAACGTCCCAAGCGTCAGCGGTAAATGCGTCCTTGCTCATGGCTGAGATAAAGTGTGGTGACGGATAGCGTTCAAGGAAAGCAAAGAACCAGTCGCTGCGTGAACTGCGATGGAAACGATCAGCTTCTGGAAAATACAGCGGCAGATAATGCGTCAGAATCCGATGCCACAACTCGGTCTTCGATTTGGAAACGATATCGTGGGTCTTGGATAATTCCTGAATGTCATTTGTCCCACGCACCAGCGGGTCATGGTAAAACTGCTCATTCCCAATCTCCATCATGTGGAGGATGACCTGAGCGTCCTTGGGATCGTTTTTGTCCCAACTATTGTGGAGAGCTTCCCGCGTGCGCGCCAAAGCAACTGACGATACCAGCTTCACTTCAAAACCTGCGGTCGCCAGATGATACGCCAAGGCGCGGTGGTAGTTCCCAGTTGCTTCAAAAGCTGCGCGCACTGGGCGACCGTAGTCCTTTAACGCGGTGATGAGGCGGGTGAAATCAGCAAGTTCGTTTAAAACAGTTAAGCGACGGCGGCGCTTCTTGCCCGGAACAGCTATCAAAACTTCATGCCGCGCTTTGGCGATGTCGATAGCCACCAAAACAGGTGTGTTCTGTGTAATTGCAATCACGGTCATAGTCGGTCTCCCTTGCGGTGTGGTTTGTGCAAAACCACTGTAGAGACCTGAGACCCGGCTATGACCACCTGCTGCGCTATATGAGGGCTGCGCAGGCGATCATAGCCTTTTGATCAACATCATTCCGAAGGTGTTATGGGACCGAGTTTATCAGTCGGGACCTGATGACGTGGGCTGAGAAACACGGCGTTCGGCTTGAACACATCCAGCCAGGCAAGCCCCAACAGAACGCCTATATCGAGCGTTACAATCGCACCGTCCGCGGCGAATGGCTGAGCCAATACATCTTTGAAACCATTCGAGGAGGCGCAGAACCAGGCAACAATGGCTCTGGACTTACAACAACGAGCGACCCAACATGGGCATCGGCGGCATCACACCCGCTATGAAACTGAAAACAGCCGCATGAATTCTACGGCTGAGCACCATTAAAAATGGGGGGATTACCCCACCAACTGACCAATCTTGGAATGAAGTTTGTCTATCGCGGCGTCATCGGCCTGCGCTGGATCGCCGCCTCGTTTAGAAAACCCCGCAGCCATATTCTTAATCGCGGCACGCTTCCAAGTCCCTATCTGCGTCGGATGAACGCCGTATTTTTTCGATAAATCCGCCATTGTCATTTCTTTGCGGATCGCTTCAAGCGCAACCTTGGCCTTGAAATCAGGCGAGTGGTTCTTTCGTTTCGTCATTTTGGATCATCTCTTTCACAAGTTGATCCACCTTAACTACTGGTCCGAATTCCTGCGACCACCTCTATCTTTACAGTTTGATCCACGACCGGCCAGGCCGATGAGATCTAGCCCCACACTTTCTTCGAAGCCTTAGGCATTCAAGCCCCTACCAATTGAGAACAAAATAATCGCACCTACTGCAAGGGTTGTCGCCACCCACTGCACCCAGTTGAATTGCTCTTTGAAAATGATGACACCAACGAATATTGATACCGTAAAAATTGATGAAACGGCTACGAGCAAATACTGTGAAGCGCCAAATCCAGTATGGAGTAAAAAAAAACCAACAAATGTTATAAATACCCCAAGTCCGCCCAACATCATGTATGGCCAGGCGGAAAGCAAATATTGCGTATCGGAGTCAGATTTTGTCCAAAACGACGCTAGTCCACAAAAAACTGCCGCGAATAGTACTGTTCCCGCAGAAAAAAGAAATGGATTGGGCGCTTCAGGGGATGCGCGCTGGCTATAGATAAACAGCGCATTCCCTAACGACGCTCCAATTGCAATTAGAAGTGGTTTCATCAGTACTACTCGATCAGGGTCTGCAATTTTAGTTGTAAGGTTCGTCCGTCTCAACTGGTTAGGAATCTAAACTTACTAAACAAGTATTCCCTAAGATGACCGCAAACCCCTTTAGAAAAGAGGTTTGCGGATTTCATCCTAGCTTACTCGAACGAGCTTGCTGGGTAGAATTTTGTGTTTACCCACTCACCGCCTTCGGCGGCCTGAATCGTATAAGCACCGGCAACTGTTCCACTTTCGTCGAATACCAACGGTCCGGATGCGCCTTCGTAGTTGATGTCTTCACCTGCGGCGACAGCGGCTTTACCATCTGCAAAAGTAGACACAGCAAATTCACCGTCAGCAACGTTCCGGATTACCGAGTTGATGCCTTCACCAGAACACTGACCACTTGCTTCAAGTGACAAAGCAATGAGGTTGATCATATCAAAAGAATTTGCAGCGAATGGGCCAGGTTCGCCACCGGCTTTTTCAATGTGCAGAGCTTCAAATGCTTTGTACTCATCTAGTGAGTTATCAGCGTCCGCAAATTCTACGTAAGCCCTACCATTAAGCAGATCAGCACCGGCTGCGTCAAAGATTTCCGGAACCGCAAGATCGGCGGTAAAGAGCCATTCTCCTTCGAAACCACCAGCGGTTGCTTCTTTGATAACGGTAACGCCAGATTCCTGCCCCCCCGCCAAGTAAATGGCATCCGGTTCGTGTGAAAGAACTGAAATTAACTCAGCCTGATAAGAAGGCTGTCCCGGATTATAGACAACAAAATCAGTTAACTCGATACCAGCGTCTTCCAATGTTGTACGCGCAACTTGTGCAGGCGAAATAGTCGACTCTTCATTTTGAACTAGAAACGCAACGCTTTCATATCCCTGGTCTTTCAACCAAAGGCCAGAAGCTGCGCCATCACCCAAATCGGAAGAAACGGTACGATAGACGTAATCTCCACCCAATTCGTTCAACGTTATCGTACCTGCGTATGGTGACATGATTACCGTCTTGCTACGCTTTGCCAAGTCGACTAGTGCCACCATCACACCGGATGTTGGTCCCAGTACGGCCACCGCCCCCTCAGATTCGATCATCTTTGATGCTTCTCGGATTCCAGTTTCAGGACTGCCGCCGGTATCAGCGATGACGGTGCGGATATCACCACATGAAGTCCCACCCGCAGCATTGATCTCTGCAACTCCGAGCTGTATCGCATTTGCGACGATTTTACCAAACTCTCCAAGTTCACCCGTCAAAGGCACTAGCACACCAACTGTTACTTCTTGAGCTGAAGCAGACAGTGTTCCGGATGCAAGCGCAGTAGACATTAAGGCAGCATTAAGAAGCATACTCCTCTTTTTTACATTCTTCATAGTTTTCTCCAAGTTGGTTAGTGTTTAGGTATGGACCTGTAATAATATCTCTTCCAAGCGGCCCGGCTGCAGAAGAGTTTTACTGTCAATTGTCGCCGAGTTTTTACCAGCGTCCATGACGTATGCTTTTTGTGAGACCTTCAGAATTTTTTCGGGATTTTGCTCAACAACCCAAGCAACACCCATCCCTTCCTGTACAAGTTCACAAACCCAGCTAACGATTCTATCAACAAAGATTGGCGCCAGCCCAGCGGTCGGTTCATCGAGTATTAGAATGTCGGGACCAGCAACTAAAGCTGTCGCGATAGCAAGTGTTTGCCGCTCTCCGCCAGATAACGTTGAAGCAAGTTGGTCGGCACGTTCCCCTAGGATTGGGAAGCGTTTCAAGACCTCCTTTACCCTTTCGTCAGCTCCCTCAAAAGCAAAAGAGGATACCCGAAGATTGTCTTTGACGCTAAGTTCAGCAAATACGTTTGCCTCTTGAGGAACAATCCCTACTCCTGCTTTGCACGTTTGCAGCGGGCTCAGCATATTCATTTCCTGGCCATTGTGATGAATTCCGCCCGACATAACTGGCAGATGGCCCGCTATAGTGTTTATCAGTGTACTTTTTCCAGCTCCGTTTGCTCCTAGCACAGTCGTTATCTCCCCGGCTGGAACTATGAGATCTACTCCATGTAGAATTTGGACTTTCCCGTAACCAGATTTCAGCGATGTTATTTCAAGCTGCATACTCATCTCCCAGATACGCCGAGATAACCCGTTGGTCGTTCTTAATTTCATTAGGGGTGCCTTCAGCTAGCAATTCCCCATTCTGCAAAACGATCACTACGTCTGCGATGCTCAGGAGGAAGTGTAGATTGTGTTCGACGACAATCAAGGTTCTCCCTTCATTGTGAAGGTCAACCAATATGGAACTCAATTTACCCTGAAGGCTCGGATCAACCCCTGCTGTTGGTTCGTCCAACAGAAGTATCTCAGGATCTCGGATGAGTTGGCGGGCAACTTCGAGCATTCTGAGTTCGCCGCCAGAAAGGTTTGCTACAATGTCACCAATACGATCGTCCAGTCCAACCTGCTGGAGAACCTCAATTGCCTTGGATTTAATATCTGCTTCGTCGGTTCGCCAACTTCCTGAAAACACTGAAGTTAGCCGTTCCCCAGTCGAGCCTGCCCCCACCATGACGTTTTCCAGAACAGAGAGCGACGTAAATGCCCTCGGAGTCTGAAAAGTCCGACCCAGTCCATGAGACGCAATCTCCGAAGATTTGATGTTGGATAGATCCTTGCCATTTAATGCTACACTACCTGAACTTGGTTCAAGCACTCCAGAAATGAGATTGAAGGTCGTCGACTTACCGGCTCCGTTTGGACCAATCAAACCGACTAACGCGCCCCTCTTAACATTGAAGCTCAATCCACCCTGGCCACCCACTGCCTTGAGGCCGCCGAACTGCTTTGTCAGTTTATTAACTACTAAGATATCGTCGGTCATTGCACCGCCTCCTTTTTTGTAAAGCGGTCAAAGGGCTGCCATCGTAGGATCATGATGAAGATGATACCTGTCATTATATGTTCGACAGATGCAGCAATCTCGGCTGATCTGACAGTTTCGAAATTGAACGAACGAACCACCTCTTCAAACAAGATAAGAGCGAGAGTTCCAAAAATTGCGCCCTTAATCGTATGCTCTCCACCAAGAATGAGGGCGATCCAAACGAAAAACGTCACCTCAGCCGTAAAGAGTCCGGGGCTCACCAATGTAGTTATCATCGCATAAAGCGCGCCAGCAAAGCCGACAGGGACAGCAGAAATTACAAATATCTCAAATCGCAGACGTTTGATATCTTTACCAACTGCTTCAGCAGCAGTTTCATCGTCACGGACAGCATCTATCGCGCGACCATACGGCGACGCCAAAATTCGATGGCAAAGAAAGGCCGTGAACATGAGCAACAAAATCGCTGCTCCGGCAAATCCATAGTTATCTGACATGCCAATCCAAGAAAAATCTGGCCTGTTGACATTGGACAATCCAACACTGCCATTCCCAATTCGGCGCTCATTCAAAAAAATCGAGTGAAGAACTTCCGCAAAGGCAAACGTAGTAAGTGCAAGATATTCTCCACGCAATCTCAACGTGGGCCAACCCGTTACAATTGCAAACAAAAAGGCGGCGACGCCAGCTGCGATAAATCCAACCCACCAAGGAGAGTTAAACCCAAAGGCATATTGATCAAGACCTGACGGCGGTTCCTGAGTAAAGATCGCGTAGGCATAAGCACCAGCAGCAAAATAGGCGACGGTACCAAAATTGATCATTCCGCCCCGAGCATACTGCAAGTTCAAGCTGACCGTCATTACCGAATAAAGGCACCCGTAGGTGAGTACAGCGAGAAGGAGTTGTTCAATATTCATTTGCTTTTCCTTCCAGACAAGCCCTCAGGTCGAACCAAAAGCACAAGGATCACAACGGCAAAAGCGATAAGAGGTCTGTATCCCGCAGGGATCCAGAATACGGACATATCCATGGCAATACCCACGATCAAACCTGCCAACATGACACTATAGAGTGATCCAAGGCCGGCCAAAATGGCGACAGCAAGGATCTGCAAGATCTGGTGAAAAGCGAGATCTGTCGACAGAGTAGCAATCAGAGCCAAAACAACTCCGGCCAAACCCGCCAGACCAGAAGACAGCAACCATGTTGCGCGTGATGTTTGGAGAATATCGATCCCACGGGATGCAGCCAGTTCCGGATTGTCAGCCATCGCACCAATAGCTAGGCCAATCTTAGTTTTACTCATGAAAACCGCTAATGACAGCCCGGTCAACGCGGCCAACGCTACTACGATCATCTGGTAATCTGTAATCCGAACACCGAAAAATCTATATGTAGTGGCGAGCGGAATATTTAGTGTTCGTATGCCTGTTCCGACAAGTGCATCAACTGATCCACCAATGACATATGCAACTCCAACTGAACTGATGAGCAGAACCGCCGGCCCCAATTTGCGTATCGGATCATAGAACAAGCGCCCTACGACCAATCCAACAACTGCGGTAAAAATTATTGCAAAAATCGCTGAAGGTAAAAAAGGCCATGCGGCTTTAACGTTCAATCCCCAGGTCACAAACGCTGAGACGCCCAGCAACTCGGCATGAGCAATGTTTAGAAATCCCTCTACCCGCCGAGTTAGGGAGAAACCAATAGTTGCCAAAATCAGAAAACAACCCGTCACGATTCCAGTAACAAAGTATTGTGCAAGCAGCGTCATGACTTACTCACCTCGTTAATTTGAGGTACCGCTAGCAAGACAAAAACTCGCCCCGAGCATTGCGACCTATTGTGCATGGCTTTCCCTTTTTTGTACTTTAGGGAGTATGCTACCCTTTATGGAATAGGTAAATCCTTTTCTCGCGCCCCGCCCTACCCAAACTTGAAATGACAACACGTCCAACCTAAGTTTCCACTAAGCTGATCCCATTGGGGCTCGACTAGATTTATTATTTGCATCCACCAACTTCTTGATTAAGCGAAGAAATTCCTCGCGTTCATCGGCAGTAAGCGGTTCTACAAGTTTTGCCTGAGCTCTAGCCATTAATGGGCTGACTTGATTTACATACATCTTCCCCGCATCGGTAATCTTAATTAATTTTGCGCGCTTGTCCTTTTCGGACGAGTTCCTTTCTAGCAAGCCTCGACGCTCCAATCGGCGAATCACATCAGCCCCGCTTACACGGTCAACACCAACTGCGGTTGAAAGAGTAAGTTGGTCCATTTCCTCGTCGTTATCCAAAGCTGAGAGCATCCCAAATTGGACTGGAGTTATGTCCTCATCCCCGCATTCCTCCGTAAATAAACCAACGTGAATTTGATGTAGGCGACGCACAAGGTATCCTGGACGAGACCATAATTCACGGTACTTTCTGCTACGAACTTTTCCTGGTCTTTTATTTTTTTCTAAAAGGTCGGCAATTTTTACGTCTTTTTCCATTGATACCCATGTAGTTAATCGTTCGGTTTCTATATACTAACAGATTAAGATTAAGATTGAAAAAAATGGGTAGTATACTACTTGTATTTAGCGCATTATACCGCCGAAGCAATGAGTTGTCAAAGTACCCTACAGCTATGTCGTAGATGAATTTTGGAGGAATGTCAGAGTGTCCACAGGAATCGGCGCAAGAGTTCAGAGAAAAGAAGACCGTCGCTTGTTGCATGGTCAGGCTAAGTTCGTCGGTGATTTGAAATTCCCGAAGCTTTGGGAGGCGGCCTATGTACGCAGCCCAATCGCCCATGGTCGCATCCGCTCAGTTCAAAAACCATCCGCGTATTCCTCTCAAGTTTTTATAGCTGATGATCTGCACGACGTCTTACCAATACGCGCTGAATCGTCACTTCCTGGTTACAAGCCTTCAGATTTTCATTCGCTCGCACGCGACAAAGTTAGATATGTTGGCGAGTGCATCGCAATTTGCATTGCTCCGACCCGCGCGGAGGCCGAGGATATTGCTGAACAAGTTATTTTGGACATCGATCCTTTACCCGCGGTCATCGATGCATTGAAAGCCCGCGAACCTCAATCTGAGCTATTGCACGAGGACTGGGGCGACAATCTATTTGTTGAGACATCATTTGAAGGAGATATTGAAACCGCAAAACGTGACGCTACAGTTGTTATCGAGCGAGAATACAAAACGGCGCGTCAATGCATGAACCCGATGGAGGGAAAAGGAACACTCAGCTATTGGGACGAGCGTTCAAATCAACTGGTGGTTTATACTTCGACTCAAGTTCCTCATCTAATCCGAACCGGAATTTCCGAGTTCCTGCAAATGGATCAAGGCCAGGTCCGAGTTATAGCCCCAGACGTTGGTGGTGGCTTTGGTTATAAATGCGTTTTGCAACCCGAAGAGCTGACAGTGTCATGGGTGGCCAAAAAAACAGGACGCCCGATTCGGTGGACGGAAGATCGACGTGAACATCTTGTTGCAGGTGCCAACACACGCCAACATCACTACAAGATAACTGCCTACGCAGATAATAATGGCAAATTGTTGGGTTTGGATGCGGACATCACAGTCGATGTGGGTGCTTATTCGGTCTGGCCTTTTACGGCCTGTCTAGAAGCCGCTCAAGCCGGCGGCAACCTCCCAGGCCCTTATGATATCAAGGGATATCGATGTAACACTTATTCGGTGGCAACCAACAAGCCGTCCTTCACCCCATATAGAGGAGTGGCCCGTCCAGGTGTTTGCTTCGCAATGGAGCTGACTATTGATGCAATTGCTCGCGCGGTTGGCCGCGAGCCGGCGGATGTACGCAAGGAAAATCTCATCGCAGGTTCCTTGATGCCTTATACTACTGTGACCGGTAAATTCTACGATAGTGGCGATTATCCAGACAGTGTTGTTCAGGCCGAAAAAGCTGTCAACCTAAAGGGCTTTCGAATCAGGCAAGCAAAAGCTCGTAAAGAGGGGCGGAGTCTTGGCATCGGATTCTCAACATTTACGGAACAATCTGCGCACGGTACCAAAGTCTTTGCCGCATGGGGCTTGCCGCTTGTCCCAGGATACGAACAAGCGATGGTAAAACTAACGCCGTCTGGTTCTGTTGAAGTACGTTCCGGCAATCACAGTTTTGGACAGGGTCTCGAGACTACTATTGCCCAAATGGCCAGTGAGTGGCTGACGGTCGACATTAAGAGCATAAATGTGGTTATGGGTGACACTGGCATGACGCCTTATTCCACCGGAGCCTATGCTTCACGCGGAATGGTGATGGCAGGTGGCGCAGTTTCGAAAGCAGCGGAAGCCCTCTCGGGACGCATCAAGATTCACGCCGCGCATTTGCTGCAATGTGAACCGACTGATATCCAACTCAAGAATGCACGTGCCTATAATGGGCACGCAAGCGTGAGCTTTTCCTCGATCGCCAAGGCCTGGTATCTGCGTCCAGATCAATTGCCAGACGATGTCGATACTGCTGGGTTAGAGGTTACGGAAGGTTACAAGCCTGATATTGATACGGGCGTTTTCACTTATGCCACGCACGCCGCTATTGTTGAGGTAGATAAAGACACCGGCAAGGTCGATGTACAAGACTACGTCGTTTTCGAAGATTGCGGCAAGCGCGTAAACCCGCTAATTCTTGAAGGCCAGACTTACGGTGGCGCTGCGCAGGGAATCGGCACTGCATTATTTGAAGAAGCTCTCTATGATGCTAATGGGCAACCGCTGACCTCAACGCTTGCAGATTATATTCTACCCGGTCCAGCAGAACTACCGCACTTTAGATTGTCTCATAAGGAAACTTTGTCCCCATACACAAGGCATGGCATCAAAGGCGTTGGCGAGGGTGCCGCAATTGCGCCGGGGGGGGCAATCTTGAATGCGATCAACGACGCGCTGCAACCTCAAAAAATAGAAATCAACGAACTTCCGGCAACGCCTCACAAGATTCTAAGCGCATTGTTGGCTGGCGCCGAGGCTGAAAGGGAAATCACTTGAAACCTGTAGCATTTGAACTGTGTATTTCCGCGGATATCGCGTCAGCCGCTGGAATTCTGAGCCAGAATGATGGAGACACCAAGATCATCGCAGGTGGACAATCATTGGGCCCAATGCTGAATTTGCGCTTGGCGCGCCCAGACAGGTTAGTGGACGTTGCCCAAACACCGGCATTACGCAAAATCACACAGACCCAAGCGTTCGTCGCTTTTGGCGCCGCTACACGGCATGCCGAGATAGAAGATGGGAAAACGCCTGACCCAAGTTGCGGGATGATGCCCTATGTAGCATCAGGGATCGCTTATCGAGCTATCCGGAACAAAGGAACATTAGGCGGCAGTCTATGCCACGCCGATCCAGCTGCGGATTGGGTGACGGCAATGACCGCACTAAACGCAACGCTTATCATAACATCTGTCGGAAAAGACACCAGAAAGACACCGATGGTAGAATTCATGCAGGGCGCATATCGGACAACACTCGAGCCAGGTGAAATTTTGACTTCCGTCCTCGTTCCAAAATATTCAGACAAGACAGTTTGGGGGTACTACAAGATTTGCCGCAAAGTTGGCGAGTTCGCGGACGCGATTGTTGCCTGGGTGGCTGATCCAACAAAGCAGTACTCAAGGATTGTACTTGGAGCAGGTTCAGGAGCCCCGTTGGTCCTGAACCACCTCGCTAAAGAACTAGCACAAACAGGTAACATACCCACACTTGATATTATCAAGGCTGAGCTAAAACTGCACTCTCCTGACCTAGATCAAGTAAAGAACCACCTCTTCGCCATCGCGTTGCAACGTTGCGTTAAGGGGGCGTTGGCAAATGAATAAGAACCTAACTTTAACCGTGAATGGTGAAACCCATCAAGTTCAGGTAACGGACAGAACCCAATTGGCCGAAGTTTTGCGCGACCATCTGGATTTGACCGGCACTCATCTGGGATGCGAACAGGGTGTTTGCGGTGCATGCACCGTTATAGTTGATGGCAAACCTACGCGTTCCTGCATCACATTTGCCAATTCCATCGACGGCGCACAAATCGAGACTATCGAAGGCTACGCAGGGGATCCTGTTATGATCAAAATCCGTGAGGCGTTTTCACGACATCATGCCTTGCAATGCGGATTCTGCACACCTGGGATGTTGGCCACGTCGCATGACATTCTGAATCGGTTTGCCTCACCATCAGAAGCAACTATCCGACACGAATTAAGTGGAAATTTATGTCGATGCACAGGTTATCAGGGCATCGTTCAGGCGATTATAGACGTCGCGAGCCAATTGGAAATGGAAGGTATTGCGCCTCCCAAACTGGCCCAAAAAAAACGTGGGGTGAGACCCAGTTTCACGCCTTTTGAACCCAAATTTGGTAACGCTCCCGCTCAGGCCGCTCAGCATCCACGAGGTTCTGTGAGAGCTGAAGGGAACTGGACTGTTGTAGAGCGGTCGATCGCCCTTCCCCATCCGCTCGGTAATGTTTGGACCCTGTTTTCTGATATAAGAGCGGTAGCGGCATGTGTACCAGGAGCCAGCCTGACTGAGCAGGATGGATCCGCATTCGAAGGCGAAGTTGCAATCGCATTTGGACCTATCAAAGCAAAATTCGGCGGATCTGGGACTTTCGAAGCTAACGAAACCGATCACACTGGTACTTTATTGGGTCAAGGTGCTGACAATGGCGGACAGTCCAACGTAAAAGGTGAACTCCGTTACGTTCTCACTCCAAACGGAACTACCTGTTTCACAAATGTGGGGGTTACATTCCATTTCCAGATACAAGGGATGCTAGCGCAGTTTAATAGGCCTGAACTGGTGACTGGTTTTGTCGACTTTTTGTTAGAAAAATTCATTTCTAATTGCAATGCAGTACTGTCTGGCGGAACTGTCTCGACCTCACACAAAATTGGTGTCATTTCTTTAGGGTGGGCAGTAATAAAATCATTCATCAAACGTAGGCGAAGTTAGATCCGACATAAAGAACTATGAATTACCTCCCAAACTAGCCCGCCTCACGGCGGGTTTTTTGCACAAAAATAGTTCATGATTCAAACGCCTACCTACCACAAAGTCTGTGAGCGTTCCGTGAAACGTCGGTTGAAATGTTGGCCCTGGCCATAAGAAGACCAAAGCGGCTCAGGCCTGGACTTATATTTGGATTAGCACTCACCAAAGCCCCGCCAGAGGCGGGGCTTAAAGACGAATTGACAAGAATTTTAGACACTCGGTTTGAAGTGGTCCTGCTTTTTAGGAAAGTTTTGCGGCTTGGCTAAGATGTAACAGGTTTCTGTTCATGCCGCTTTTCGTATCTGCGCGTGGGTGAAGTATGCGATGTCCGGTGTCCGTTTATCAAGGGCGGTGTGAGGGCGCTCAGAATTGTAAAATCCAATCCAGTCATCGATGATCCGTTTCGCTTGGAAACCGTCGGTGATTTCATGCAGATAGATGGCCTCCTGTTTCAACGACCGCCACAGGCGTTCGATAAAGATGTTGTCCAGATAGCGGCCCCTGCCATCCATTGAGATTTTGATTTTGGCTTCAGTCAAAGTTGTGATCCAGCCGGAGCCTGTATATTGGCTGCCCTGATCGGTGTTCATGATCTCTGGCTTGCCGTATTTGGAAATAGCCTCCTCCAGCGCCTCAACACAGAAACTAGCATCCAGCGTATTTGAGAGCCGCCAAGTCAGCACTTTGCGCGTCGCCCAATCCATGATCGCCACCAGATACAGAAAGCCGTTTTTGACTGGGATGTAGGTGATGTCGCTGCACCAAACCTGATTGGGCCGCGTGATTGGCAGCTTTCTTAGCAGGTATGGATAAATGCGGTGCTCAGGGTGCTTCTTGCTGGTGTTTGGCCCTTTGTAGATGGCCTGTAATCCCATGATGCCCATCAGGCGACGCACACGGTGTCGCCCTGCCGAGAACCCTGACTGGGGAAGATAAGCCGCAATCTGACGGCTGCCAAAGAACGGATACTTCGTAAATATCCGATCAATCTCATGCATCAGATCAATCGTCGCCTGATCAAAGCCGACTGGCGTGTAATAGATCGAGGAACGGCTGATCTTGAGCAGCTTACATTGGCGCGTCAGGCTCAAGTCTGTGTTCTCTTTACGGATCATCTCGCGGCGTTCAGACGGGCTCATCGCTTTAGCCCTTGTGACAAAAAATCATTTTCCACCGCCAAGCTGGCCGATCTTGGCGTGAAGCTCTTTGATCTCGCCGTCTTTGTTCTCAGCCTTTTTGACCTTGTCTGAGAACACGCCAGCCATCCCATCAATAGATGGTGGTCCTCAAGGGACAGAAAATTTGAACGATTTATATGAGAACATAAATCAATTTTCTCCTAAACTTCAACATGCTCTTCGGGTACTCAACGACCCCCAGTATAGTACAATTTTTCAATTAGTTCTGGCACTACATCGAAAAGATCAGCAACAAGGCCATAATCTGCTACCTGAAAAATTGGTGCCTCTTCGTCTTTGTTTATAGCTACAATTATCTTACTATCCTTCATACCCGCCAAGTGCTGGATAGCACCAGAAATACCGACCGCTACGTAAAGATCTGGGGCGACTACTTTACCTGTCTGACCAACCTGCCAGTCGTTTGGTGCAAGACCCGCATCCACCGCTGCTCGTGATGCACCGACGGCTCCACCCAGCTTGTCGGCCAGCGCTTCGACAATTTTGAAGTCGTCTTCAGACCCAACGCCACGACCGCCGGAGATAACCACACCAGATGAAGTCAGCTAGGGGCGGTCACTTGCAGCAACCTTGTCTTCGAGCCACAATGACAAACCAAGGCTAGCTGCAGCCGGAACTGTCTCTATGCCGGCCAAACCACCATCCCCAGCGGCATCAAACGTAGATGTTCGTATAGTAACAACTTTTATTGAATCCGAAGACCTAACTATTTGAACGGCATTTCCAGCATAAATAGGGCGTTCGAACGTATTGCCATCGACAATTCCGGATACGTCCGAGTTCATCATTGAATCCACTAATGCTGCAACGCGAGGCATAACGTTTTTAGCATCGGTAGTGGCAGGAGCCACGATATGCTCATAGTCATTTGCCAATGATACGATCAATGCGGCAGTTGATTCTGCCATGCGGTGACTCAGAGAAATATCTTCGGCAACAAGTACCTTGGACACCCCGGAAATATTAGCGGCGGCACTACCGGCGGCGGCGGCACTACCACCACAACACAGTGCGGTTACATCACCCACCTTTGTAGCAGCTGTGACAGCTTTTGCCGTGGCATCCAGTGCCAAAACACCGTCAGTGACCTCAGCGAGAAGAAGAACGGCCATTATACAGCTCCCACTTCTTTAAGTTTTGCGACAAGCTCATCGAATGAACCAACAATTTCGCCGGCCTTTCGATTGACAGGCTCGACTGTTTTTACAACTTTAAGGCGTGTGTGACGTCGACGCCATAATCAGCGGCAGTTTTCTCATCCATTATTTTCTTCTTGGCCTTCATTATGTTGGGCAATGACGCATATCGCGGCTCATTTAACCGTAGGTCAACCGTAATGATGGCGGGCATTTTCACCTGGATGGTCTGCAGACCGCCATCGACTTCACGTGTCACGATAGCATCGCCGCCGACAATCTCTAATTTGGAAGCTAAAGTGCCCTGCCTCCAGCCCATTAGCGCCAAAAGCATTTGACCCGTCGCGTTCATGTCATTGTTGATCACCTGTTTGCCTGCAAGAACGTTTCCCGGTTTCTCTTCGTCAACAATCGCCTTGAGAATTTTGGCTACCGCCAATGGTTCAATATCAGTGTGAATGTCATCAGTCGCGACCACCAAAATCGCGCGATCAGCGCCCATCGCAAGCGCGGTGCGCAAAGTTTCCTGAGACTGCCTTACCCCAATTGATACGACGATGACTTCGTCGACTTTTTTGGCTTCTTATAGGCAAATGGCTTCTTCGACAGCAATCTCGTCAAAAGGGTTCATTGACATCTTTACGTTAGCAAGGTCGACGCCGCTACCGTCCGCCTTGACGCAAACTTTCAAGTTGTAATCAATCACGCGCTTGATGGGTACAAGTGCTTTCATTCGGATATCTCCAATCATCGTGTGGGAACTGGTTTTTCGCTGCTGTAATCATAAAATCCGCGACCCGATTTTCGACCCAACCAGCCGGCTTCGACGTATTTTACCAAGAGAGGGCAAGGTCTATATTTTGTGTCCGAGAAACCATTGTGCAGCGTTGTCATGATCGCCAGGCAAGTATCAGGACCAATAAAGTCACCTAGTTCAAGAGGTCCCATCGGGAGATTGGCTCCCAACTTTAGGGAGGAGTCTATGCTCGCCACTCCGCCAACCCCCTCGTACAGGGCATAAACCGATTCATTTATCATTGAAATCAGCAAGCGGTTTACGATGAATACAGGGAAATCCTCTGCAGTAGCAATCGTCTTGCCAAGCTGTTTTATGGTAAAAGACATCGATTCAAAAGTATCTTTAGATGTCGCAATTCCGTGAATAAGTTCAACCAATTTAATGACTGGAACCAGATTCATAAAGTGCACCCCCATGAATTTCTCTGATCGATCCGTGCGGCGGGCCAATCTAGTCATAGAAATAGACGACGTATTGGTGGCCAAGATCGTATGAGGTTCAAGCGATTGGCCAAGAGCATCGAATATTTGGCTCTTTACCTCTTCATTTTCCGTCGCCGCCTCAATCACAAGATCGCAGCCGCCCACGCTGTCAATTTCATTGGTAAGCGAAATATTTTGCAAAGAGCATTCCATCTCCTCTGGTCCGACTTTACTCCTTGCCACCATACGGTACAAGTTTTTCTCTATCGTCGCCGCGGCTCTATCCAGCGCGTCTTTTGAAATGTCGTTTAAAGTGACTTCGTAGCCTGCGGTCGCGAAACATTGCGCAATCCCGTTGCCCATTGGGCCGGCCCCAATCACGCCTACAGTCTTAATCGGTGCCAATATCATAATATTAGACCCAAACCGTTAAAAGCGAGTTCATGGCCTCTAGTCAACGAATGCGCGTTCGATGACATACTCGCCGGGTCTACTGTTCGCTCCTTCTGTGAAGCCACGCGCTTCAAGAATTTCTTTGATGTCCATGTTCAGACCCATGGAGCCGCAAATCATCACCCGGTCGAATTCAGGATCCAATTCCGGCAGGCCAAGGTCATCAAACAATTTTCCAGAATTTATCAGATCTGTGATCCTACCCATTCGCTCCGACTGCTCGCGCGTTGTCGTGGCGTAACGGATAAATTTGCCCTGAGCTTCTTCACCGACCAGAGGGTCTTCCATCAATCTTTTTTCTAAATCGACACCGTACGCCAACTCGCTTTTCATGCGACAGGTTTGCGTAAGAATGACCCTATCAAATTTTTCGTAGGACTCCGGTTCTCTCATCAAGCTGGCAAAAGGTGCGACGCCGGTTCCGGTCGACAACATCCACAGCCGCTTCCCCGGGAGCAGCGCATCAATCACAAGCGTACCAGTAGATTTTATCTTAACTATCACCTGATCACCGGGTTGGATTTTTTGCAATTTTGAGGTCAAAGGTCCGTCTTGAACTTTGATGGAATAGAATTCCAACTCCTCATCCCAGAACGGTGAAGCAATGGAATAAGCCCGAAGAAGTGGCTTTCCATTTTCACCTGGCAGGCCAATCATCACAAATTCGCCTGAGCGGAAACGAAAGCTCGCAGGGCGCGATAAGCGAAACGAAAACAAATGATCATCCCAATGTTTAACGCTCAGAACTGTTTGTCCACCCGGCAATTGCGCCACTTCCTTCGATGCTGCGGTCATAATCTTCTCCTTTTAAGGCAGGACAAACGTGCTGAATTCTACGCTTCGTCGCCGGACGCGATGCGCAACCCGTCTATCTCTGTACCGTCGCTGGGATACGGTTCGCGGGGCGTCAAAGCAACGGTATCCCCGTCTTCGATCCCTTGTCCGACGATACGCGCGCCTTCGACTTCATAACTCGATCCAGTAACCCCGCCTTCCGGCGCATCACCAGCATCATAGATTGGTTTTTGAGAATGGATCTCTGGCGACTCTTCACCCGTGATAAGTAAATGCGCTTTGTTTGGCTTGCCGTTCCAGTCCTCGGCGTCCTTTGGCACATTTCCAATTTCATCGATGTTTGGCCAAATTTCAGCATACTTCGTATTCACCGCCAACCATTCATCTAAACCTGAGTCAGTGTCGGGTTTGATCGCGTCAGCAGGGCATTCTGGCTCGCAGACTCCGCAATCGATACATTCCTCCGGATGAATGACGAGAAAATTCTCACCTTCATAGAAGCAATCAACAGGGCACACCGCAACGCAGTCTTGGAATTTACAGTTGATGCAATTTTCAGTGACAATAAAGGTCATGATTCATTCTCCATTTAGGGAGTATACTTCGTTTTATCTGAAATGAAAAGACTACCCTTTGATTGGAACCGGAATAACTTCATAGGAGTGGATAATTCTACGGTTAAGCACTGGATCGATCAATTCCATACGAAACGATGGGCTATATCGGACATCACCGATCGCTCCGCATGTCCCGCCAAACAGTAAGTCGCCGTCGCGTAGATCCTCGCCCTCTTCTCGAAGGTACGCCAATAGTTCCGGCGGTGAGAGCAAACCAGCTACATTTCCGTCTTGATATAGTACTTCCTTGCCATTTTCCTGAATGAAAGAGCGGATTTTTATTTTGTCCCAATGGCCCTCTACTTCGTCCAACGGCCAAAATTCAGTAGCAATGGGCTTATCACACAGTTGTTTTGCCACAGTAATTCCCATGTGCTCGTAGACTCGGTCCGTGTGATCCGACGCCGCGCCAACCCAGATGCGACCCTCGAACCGCACCAGCACATATTCAACTTCACCACTTGATCCGTCACCGATCACTTCAATTGCATCGGCGGTACTCAATCTTGAAACACCTACACGATAAAACATGGGGGTCTTTTCTGGGGCCGTGACGCCGATCTTGGCCAATTCATCTATATGATGCTGCAATGCATCTTTGTCACGGCCTGTCCAGCCGCCAACGATGGCGCGGGTGATAATAATCTCATGGTGGCTCTCACCTGTTTGGGACACAAACTTAGCGTTGATCTTAATATGTGCTGGCATTTTTTTTCCTATTATTAGCGGCCACGAATGACCTGCTCCAATCCACGGGCGATTGATAGTAACCTGCGATCATCACCGGTCATTCCGAACAACATCGCGCCGACGGGCAAATCGCCCATCTCATGGCACGGTATTGAAACAGCGGGCACATCAAGAAAGTTTCCTACTGCGGTATTGCGCAGGCATAGTAGATTGATGGCATTTGATTTTTCAGTTTCTTCTAGCTCTGCTAGTGTTGGGGCGACAATTTGAACCGTCGGCAAGATTAGGGCATCGAACAACATTTGTTTTTGGGCTACTAACGCACGCAAGCGGCGGCGTTTTTCGCCTAGTTCGATGTAATCTGCGGCCGACTGTGATTTGCCTGCTTCGAAACGAGCTCGCACCCACGGGTCGTAATGATCTAACCGTGTTTCTAAGAGTTCTTTGTGCCATGCATAGGCATCAGCGCCCACAAATCCGCCTTTGCTGTTAATTTCTGGTAACTCAGCAAGTTGTGGAATGCTGACTGGCGTCAACCTCACTCCACGTTGAGACAAGCGAGTCAAAACGCGCTCATATGCCTCGCCAACTTGATCATCCATGTGTTCCGTGACGTAACCATCCAGCACACCAATCCGCACTCCACCTTCAGGAAATGATTCAACATCATCTCCTGCCCCGCCGGACAAGATCGAATCTAGAACAGCCGCGCAAGAAACGCTCGTGGTAAATGGCCCCACACAGTCCAATGTTTTAGATAATGGGATAGCCCCAGTCTTAGGGACCCGTGTAGATGTGGGTTTAAAGCCGATTATGCCGCAAAATGCTGCTGGGATACGACAAGATCCACCCGTGTCTGTGCCGATAGCCGCAGGCACCAACGCGCGCGATACACTGACCCCAGCCCCTGATGACGAGCCCCCAGGCACACGGGGAACATTTACATCATGTGGGTTAAGCGGCGTTCCAAAATGCGCGTTTACACCTAGTCCCGAATAGGCAAACTCGGTCATGTTATTTTTGCCGATAATGATGAAGCCAGCTGCCTGAAGACGGTCGATAATCTCAGCGTTTTTTTCTGCTGCAGGTCGGTCATCCAAAACTCTTGAACCCGCCCGTGTTACCTCACCTGCAACGTCGAACAGATCCTTAACGGCGATCGGAATACCGGCATGTGTTGGCAATACCATTCCGCTCTTACGTCCTTGATCGATCCAACTCGCGGTTTGCCGCGCTTTCTTTTTATATTGACTAAGAAAGGCATTCTCGCCGTGAGGACCGGAAGAAGAGATTCCTTCAAAACATTCCTCAACTAGTGCACGACTAGTAAGGGCTCCGCTTTGCAATTTACGAGACAAGTCTGTGAGATTTTGGATCATGTTCAACGCCTGAAAAAGTTCGGGCCGCGACAGTTCTTGCCGCGACCCTGGGAGAGTTACTGAGGGTCGTAGTAGTGCATTTCAACTAACAGACAGCCTTCTTCCGTGCGGAAGGGTCCGTGCGCTACATGCGGGGGGCGAACGCAATATGTGAATGGACCAAAACGTTCGCCGCCTTCGGTGCCTTCGTTGCCCACCCACATATCACCAGTGAGCACTAGCACCTCTTCCCAATAGTCATGCTCGAAAGGGACAGTGGTATAGGTACCTGGGTCGAATTTCAGCAACCGTGTCCATCCACCTTGCCGGTTTTCCATATCAAGATGACCAGACAGAATTTTCTGCTTGATCCCAGACGGATAGCCTTTGGGAGTTACCCAATCGCCTTCCATATCGAGTTGATAGAATTCTCGGTGTTCTTTGTTTATCGCCATGTTCTTCTCCTTATTCAGCTGGTTCGTCTGCAAATTTCGGGTTGTTAAGTCGAATGGTCTCCATGTTGTTCCTGTTGGTTAAGAACTTGTCCTGCTCGAATACAGCGTCAGGGATATTGAAAAATCCTTCGTCCAACTGCTTGGGTGAGGTCTCATTCATTTCGATTGAATCGAATGGACAAACGTCCAAACACAATTCGCAACCAATGCATTTATCGAAATGAACATCGATTTTGCCATCAGGGTTTTGTGATAAAGCTTCGTAGAAACAGACTTGGATACACACGTTGCAAGTCGGATTCTTACAAGTGTCTTCATTGACAACTGCGTGGATGCGGTTCTTCGAAAACTGTTCCGAATAGTCTTTCACTGAACGCTTAGAAGCGATCCCGATCATGTCGTCGACGGTCTTATAACCCTTGTCATCCATGAACTGTTCAAGCCCATCGATCATTTTTGGCAACCACTTAACGCCCTTCACCATCAGGACAGAACCAACCTGAACAAGACTTGCACCAGCCATGATAAATTCGACTAAGTCTTTGTGATCAAAGACGCCGTTAGACCCTGTAATTGGGATGCCAAGTTCTTCGTGGATGCGGTGGACCCAGCGAAGAGACAACGGCTTAACCCAAGTCCCACCGATGCCAGCCGGCCCACCAATACGCGGCTGGCCTGTCTCGATGTCTACAACAAACCCAGTATAACGGTTGATCGCCGTAACGGCAGCGGCTCCTGCCTCCTTTGCGGCGGAAGCAATTTCCAATGGCTTCGACTGGTCTGGTGTCAGCTTGACGACAACGGGAATATCGACGGATTCACAAACTTGGCGCGTAACCTCAAAAGCAATTTCCGGCTCTTGACCAATCATCGAGCCACCATGGACGCCGGGCATCATTGCCGGGTGTGGACATCCAAAATTCAACTCGACCATCGGCAGGCCACAATCTTCAATTGTCCGACAAATGTCTTTCCACCCATTCACATCTTTCGCGCCAGCGCTCCCGATTAAGTGCGCACCACGCTCCGCTGCGTATTTCTGGGTATCGATAAGATCAGGAATCCAATCTTTATAGTAAGTACTTGAATAACCTGAACGGCTGTAAAAAACGAAGTCTCGCGCAGCCTTACCGCGAATGATGTCTCCTTTCGAATTCATCACGCAGTATTTGGAATTTTGCGTCAAGCGCGCCATGTCTTCGATGTCCGTCAGTGTCTTAATAATGGCACCAGATGCGCCGTAGTCGAAACACTGCTTAATCAAATCAGGGCTGTTGGTGGTTTCAAGTGATGCTATGATCACCGGGTTTTTGAACTTCACTCCACAGAAGTCCACACTCATATCGGCCATCATTGTTTTCCTTGTACAAACTGCTTTGTTTAGGTCGGTCAGTTCCAATCGCCTTAAATATCAAGGCCGACTCTCAGAACTCATTTCCCTTTGACAAAGAACTATAGGGAGTATACGTCCCTTTATCAATACTTCATTTCTTCTTTTTCGGAGCCCCTCATGGAACTAAGCCCACAAAGTGCCCCAGCCTTATCTTCATTCAATTGGGAAGACCCATTTCTATTAGAAAACCAGCTTCATGACGAAGAAAAGATGATAAAAGATTCGGCACACGCATTTGCGCAGGAAAAACTTGTGCCACGAATCCTAAAGGCGTTTTCTGAGGAGGAGACCGACCCAGAAATATTTCGTGAAATGGGTGAAATGGGATTTCTTGGGACAACGATTCCAGAGGAATATGGAGGTCTCGGCGCAAGCTATGTCGCTTATGGGTTAGTTGCGCGCGAAGTAGAACGGGTCGATAGCGGCTACCGGTCGATGATGTCAGTTCAATCCAGTCTCGTCATGTATCCGATTTACGCCTACGGCACCGAAGAACAACGGCGCAAATACTTGCCAAAATTGGCAACAGGTGAATTTATCGGCTGTTTTGGTCTGACTGAGCCAGATGCAGGATCAGATCCCAGCGGCATGACAACAACTGCCCTGAAAACTGAGTCAGGCTACCGCCTCAACGGCTCAAAGACATGGATCAGCAATTCGCCTATTGCAGACGTGTTTGTCGTTTGGGCTAAATCGGAAGCACACCAAGGGAAAATCAAAGGTTTTGTACTTGAGAAAGGAACGGCTGGCCTTAGCACTCCGAAAATTGAAAAAAAGTTAAGCCTAAGAGCTTCTGTAACTGGAGAAATTGTAATGCAAAACGTCGAGGTAGGCGAAGATGCACTTTTACCAAACATCGAGGGCCTAAAAGGTCCATTTGGTTGTCTTAACCGTGCTCGTTTCGGCATTGCATGGGGCGTTATGGGGGCTGCTGAGGACTGTTGGTTCTCTTCCCGGCAATATGGCTTGGATAGGAGGCAGTTCAACAAACCACTCGCCCAGACACAGTTGTTTCAACTCAAGCTCGCGAACATACAAACAGAGATAGCACTTGGACTTCAGGCTGCGCTAAGGGTTGGCAGATTGATGGACGAAGCCCACGCCGCGCCAGAAATGATCTCACTCATCAAGCGAAATAATTGTGGCAAAGCGTTGGAAATCGCTCGTCATGCACGTGATATGCACGGCGGCAATGGAATTAGCCTAGAATTTGGGGTTATTCGCCACATGATCAATTTGGAAACGGTAAACACATATGAAGGCACGCATGACGTTCATGCTTTAATCCTCGGCCGTGCACAAACTGGCTTGCAAGCGTTTGCATAGGAACAAAATATGGACCGAGCAGACGTCGTAGACAAAGCGTTTCGAACGAGGCTGGCCGCTGGGGATCTCCCTGAAATTCAAGTCACCAATGGCCCGCTCAACCCAGAAGACGCAGTCGCTATCTTCCGGGCGCAGTGCCTGTCCAGAAATCTGGACAGGCGCTCGCGAAAAATGCAATCGGAAGGACAAGGGTTCTACACTATTGGATCATCAGGGCACGAAGGGATGGCAGCAATCGCTTCAGCCCTACGACCAGATGACATTGCGTTTTTGCACTACCGAGATGGTGCATTTCAAACGATGCGCTCATCGCAAGTCCCCAGTGTAACGCCTGCATGGGACATGCTGTTGAGTTTTTCCACAGCAAAGGAAGATCCCATATCGGGTGGACGGCATAAGGTATTGGGCTCAAGGGCCCTGAACATTCCGCCCCAAACTTCGACGATAGCGAGTCATTTGCCAAAAGCAGTTGGTGCCGCATATTCTGTCCCCTTGGCAAAAAGGATGTCACCGGAACACCGTGTCCTGAACGATGACTCGATCGTGATGTGCTCTTTTGGCGACGCCTCTGCAAATCATTCGACGGCACAGGGTGCAATCAACTCAGCCTGCTGGACGTCCTTTCAGTCGGTGCCCCTTCCGCTGCTATTTGTTTGTGAAGACAATGGCATCGGCATATCTACGCAGACCCCAAAAGGTTGGATTGCCGCAAATTTCGAAGCAAAACCCGGGCTAAAGTACTTTCATGCAAACGGCTTGGACATTTATGACACTTACCGTGTAGCTCGTGAAGCCGCCGACTTCGTAAGGTATCGTAAAAAGCCAGCCTTTCTGCACCTTAGCCTTGTGCGGCTTTACGGCCACGCAGGATCAGATATGCAGCAAACTTATCTGAAAAAATTCATCTTTGAGAAGTGGGAAGACGACGACCCGCTTATACATTCTGCGGCCCTTCTGCTCGGGAAAGACATACTGACCCAAAGGCAAATCCTCAGGATTTATCAAAATGCAGAAGACCAATGCCTGCGTATCGCGAAAGAAGTCGTAAATCGCCCACGACTCACAAAAGCGAGTGAAGTCATGGCTGCCATTGTGCCCCCAGCCCGCGATTGTCAGGCCACCAACGGTCCGTCCGATGTTGATCGATCAAACATCTTTGGATCAGACTACAAGCAGATAGACAAGCAACAGCCAATGTCGCGACTTCTGAATTGGGCGTTAACCGACCTGATGCAGCAACATCAAGAAGTTGTCATGATGGGTGAGGATGTCGGGCATAAGGGCGGCGTATACGGGGTAACACAAAAACTGTCAGACAGGTTTGGTCCTGACCGGGTGATAGACACACTTCTCGACGAACAATCCGTTCTGGGCCTCGCAATTGGCCTTGCGCACAACGGTTTTATTCCGATGCCAGAGATCCAATTTTTGGCATACCTTCATAATGCCGAAGACCAACTTCGAGGCGAAGCCGCAACACTTTCGTTTTTCTCAAATGGCCAATTCACCAATCCCATGGTTTTACGGATTGCCGGGCTTGGATATCAGAAAGGTTTTGGTGGGCATTTCCACAACGACAACTCATTAGCGGTTCTTCGGGATATCCCTGGGATTGTGATCGCTTGCCCGTCACGTGGTGACGAGGCCGCGATGATGCTACGCGAATGTGTGCGCCTAGCAAGAGAAGAACAACGTGTCGTTGTAGTGATCGAACCTATCGCCCTTTATCATGTGCGTGACCTATTGGAGGACAAAGACAACAAATGGACATCAGTTTATCCGTCTCCAGATCGCAGTATACCACTCGGGGAAGTCGGCGTTGATGGCACAGGGCCATTAGCAATCCTAACCTATGGCAACGGGCGCTACCTCTCGACGCAGGCCGCAGTTGATCTGAAAGCTCAAGGCATTGAATGCCGCATTATTGATCTTCGCTGGTTAGCCCCCTTACCCGTTGGCAATATTCTTTCGGCATTGGATGGTGCCAAAAAAGTACTGATCGTTGATGAATGTCGTGGTACTGGCGGCCAGTCCGAAGCCCTGATGGCACTGTTGTCTGAACGTACAGATTTGCCACACTCACGCATCGCCGCAGAAGATAGCTTCATCCCAACCGGCCCGTCTTATGCGTCAACGATGCCATCGAGACTGTCCATAACAGAGGCCGCAAAAAAGTTGTGGGAACAAAAATGAAGAAAACTGCCATTGTAGTTGCGCCCGGTCGCGGAACATATAATAGAACAGAACTTGGGTATTTGGCGAAATTGCATGCAAACAACGCGGGCCTCATCAAGAAATTTGATGGGTATCGCAGCAGTCAAAATCAAAAAACGGTGACGGAGCTCGATAGCGCCGCGCGTTTTTCTGGCGCGACCCACACGCGCGGCGACAACGCCTCGCCATTGATCTACGCTTGTTCATATTGCGACTTTCTGTCCATTGACCGCAATGAAATCGACATTCTGGCAGTGACCGGCAACTCCATGGGCTGGTACACCGCCCTCGCCTGCGCTGGTGCTTTGGATCCAATGGGCGGGCTTGAAATCGTCAATACAATGGGCTCTCTAATGCAAGAGTCGCTCATTGGAGGACAATTGATATACCCCTTTGTTGATGATGAATGGGCTCCCGTTCAACAGCAACGCAACGCTATTGGATCCAAGATCCAAGAGATCGACGGGCGAAAAGACATGGTACTGTCGATTTCCATCAATTTAGGTGGAATGTTTGTTCTTGCAGGTAACGAAGCAGGCCTGAGCGCATTCGAGGCAGAGATGCCTCGCCTTCAGGAACGCTATCCTATGAGACTGCCAAACCATGCCGCTTTCCACAGCAAACTACAACTTTCTGTCGCTGCAAAAGGCCGCGACGATCTTTCAGAAAGTCTGTTCTTACAGCCAGAATTGCCGCTCATAGACGGCCGCGGTGCCATTTGGAATCCAAAAGCGAGCAATCTAACCGCACTTTATGAATATACACTTGGTCACCAAGTTGTTGAAACGTTCGATTTTACAAAAGCGATCCGAACTGCTGCCTTGGAGTTCATGCCTGATATGTTCATCGTTTTGGGCCCTGGAACGACCCTCGGGGGTGCAACGGCACAGAGCCTCCTACTCGCAAACTGGAGGGGCTTGAACACGAAACCGGAATTCAAAGCTGCCGAAACTGCGCAACCGATTCTTGCTTCCATGGGGATGCCAGAGCAACGAAGAATGCTCAACGCTTAGAAAATTTGGCCATTGCAGCTAATATGTAAACTATACTTGGAGTCGTTGAGTACCCGAAGAGCATGTTGACGTTTAGGAGAAAATTGATTCATGTTCTCACATGAACCGTTCAAATTTTCTTTCCCTTGAGGACCGCCGCGAACTTCTGGCGTGTGTGAAGCGACAGCGGGAGGATCATGGCGTTGCACGGCGGGCAAATGCGCTTTTACTGTTGGATGACGGCAAGTCTGAGCCTCCCCTTTGAAGTGGTCCGCCCCTATAGTTAGGAAAGCGGAGGACCAAGAATGGCGATTAAGAGACCCAAGCCCGAAGAGATTGTCGTGAAGTTACGGCAGGTTGAAGTTCTAATGGGGCAAGGTATGCCCTGAATTGACGCGATCCGTCAGATCAGTGTGACTGAACAAACCTATTACCGTTGGAAGAAGAAGTACGGCGGAATGGGCACAGAACAACTCAAGGAACTGAAGCGGTTACAGAAAGAGGACGAGCGTCTTCGCCAAGCAGTATCGGACCTGTTTATTTTACGCGGTATTCCCGTCTACATCGTCTCGGACAACGTCCTATGCGCGGAATATTTGGCTGATTTGGCATCAGGTCATTGTCGTGTCGAGGCGTCTCAACACGTTCAAAGTATGGCTTAGTTCGGCTTTTTGGTCAACGACAGTCTCTCCCATAACAAACACAGAGTACGCTTTTGCGGCTCTCACCGTCCTTAAGACGAGATCATCGGGTCGCTAACACAGAAGGCCTAAACATTATCTACGAGGTCAGTTGCCTGCCTCCACGGCCCTTACAGAGAAAGGTCCTTCTGCGATCGATCACCCCTCAAAGAAGGGGCGATAGGGTTCGCCGTTTTTGATGATCCCGTGAACAGTACGGGCCATTTTGGCGGCTATTGCGGTATATGCCTTTCGGCGCAAATGGGTGTTTTGTCGGTCCTTGGAGATGTAGCGCTCGAACTTATCCCGGAAGCTGTTGGTACGTTGGAGAATGGCAACCTGACCGGCCATCCACAGGGTACGGCGCAAGCGGGCGTTCCCGTATTTTGACAACTTAGTTTGGCCACGGAATGTGCCGGACTGGATGGTCGCCAGGTCCATACCGCAGAACTTCAGAAATTGCCGGTGGTGTCCAAAGCGGCGCAAGTCGCCAGCTTCTGCGAGGATGGTCAGGGCGTTGATCGGGCCAATCCCAGGTATTGATGTCAGCAACTGATAGTCAGGCAAATCTTTGAGAAGCGCGACGGCGCGAGCTTCGATTTGATTGCGTTGCGCAATGAGACTGCGGCCTTCTCCAAGAACCAAGCGGAACATACTGATAGCGTCAGAATCTAGGGCAACTGGTAACCCCACTGATACTTTGGAGGTCTCATAAATATCTGCAAGCAAACGTTCTTTTGCGACCTTTCGGCCCACAACGTCCCAAGCGTCAGCGGTAAATGCGTCCTTGCTCATGGCTGAGATAAAGTGTGGTGACGGATAGCGTTCAAGGAAAGCAAAGAACCAGTCGCTGCGTGAACTGCGATGGAAACGATCAGCTTCTGGAAAATACAGCGGCAGATAATGCGTCAGAATCCGATGCCACAACTCGGTCTTCGATTTGGAAACGATATCGTGGGTCTTGGATAATTCCTGAATGTCATTTGTCCCACGCACCAGCGGGTCATGGTAAAACTGCTCATTCCCAATCTCCATCATGTGGAGGATGACCTGAGCGTCCTTGGGATCGTTTTTGTCCCAACTATTGTGGAGAGCTTCCCGCGTGCGCGCCAAAGCAACTGACGATACCAGCTTCACTTCAAAACCTGCGGTCGCCAGATGATACGCCAAGGCGCGGTGGTAGTTCCCAGTTGCTTCAAAAGCTGCGCGCACTGGGCGACCGTAGTCCTTTAACGCGGTGATGAGGCGGGTGAAATCAGCAAGTTCGTTTAAAACAGTTAAGCGACGGCGGCGCTTCTTGCCCGGAACAGCTATCAAAACTTCATGCCGCGCTTTGGCGATGTCGATAGCCACCAAAACAGGTGTGTTCTGTGTAATTGCAATCACGGTCATAGTCGGTCTCCCTTGCTGTGTGGTTTGTGCAAAACCACTGTAGAGACCTGAGACCCGGCTATGACCACCTGCTGCGCTATATGAGGGCTGCGCAGGCGATCATAGCCTTTTGATCAACATCATTCCGAAGGTGTTACGGAACCGAGTTTATCGCCGAGGCGCTCAGAGACTGGATCAGAGCCGTAGGAGCAAAGACGGCTTACATTGAGCCGGGATCGCCCTGGGAGAACGGATATTGCGAAAGCTTCAACGGGCGAATGCGAGATGAATTGCTCAACGGCGAGATATTCTACTCACTACGCGAAGCTCAAATAATCATCGAACGCTGGAGGAACCACTACAACACGAAACGACCACACAGTGCATTGGGCTATCGCCCGCCTGCGCCGGAAGCCACCATCCCGGTGGACCAAAGGCCAGTCATGCACTAACTTTCAAATTGGACCACTCAAGTGGGGCTGCTCAACAACACACGCAGTCAATACGGCTGGAAAGAAGTAAAGTCACATCAGCGTGACGTTCTATTAACTGAGTGCTGCCATTTAAATTAACCGTAACAGTAATGAATCCTAACAAAGGCGATGCTTATACTTGGTTTTAGCTATTATGAAATTATCACCCACACGGGCGAAGCGTTGCGCACCGCGTTGATGCAACTGCCAAGCTACACCAACAGCTATTTTTTACGCCCCCCATTGCTACAACAGGGTAATGGGGCCTAGAAAGACAGCGAACTTGCAGCGATGGACGATCCAATGACCAAAAACATCCTTGTCCTGAACGGGCCGAACCTGAACCTTTTGGGCAAACGCGAGCCTGCGAAATACGGGTCCGAAACATTGGCCGATGTGCAAACCATGCTCACTGGCATCAGCACCGATCTTGGTCTGACAGTTCAGATGGATCAGTCAAATTCAGAAGGCACCTTGGTTGATATGATCCATGCGGCCCGCGAAACCTGCGTCGGCATTTTGATCAATCCGGGTGCATATTCCCATACGTCCATCGCGATCTTGGACGCACTGAATGCGTTTGATGGTGCCGTGATCGAGGTACACATAACGAACATTCACGCCCGCGAAGAATTTCGCCACCACTCGTTCGTATCAGCCCGCGCCAATGCGGTCATCGCAGGCTGTGGGACGCAGGGCTATGCATTCGCCCTGCGCCATATAGCAACGTTGGTTTAGCCCATAGACTGAAGCCGCTTGATCAGCGACGACGTATCCCAGCGGCTGCCACCCATCTTTTGGATGTCCTTATAGAATTGATCAATCAGCGCTGTAACCGGCAAACTTGCGCCATTTTCATCAGCCGCATCCAAACAAATTCCCAAATCTTTGCGCATCCAATCCACTGCAAACCCGTGTTCAAATTCGTCAGCCAGCATGGTCTGATACCGATTGGACATCTGCCAGCTGCCCGCAGCCCCTTGGCTAATAACCTCAACCACCGCAGCCCCATCAAGGCCGGCCTTCTCGGCAAAGTGCAGCGCTTCTGACAGGCCCTGCACCAGTCCGGCAATGGCAATCTGGTTGCACATCTTGGTCATCTGGCCAGCCCCGCTGTCGCCAATCCGGCGGCAAAGCTTGGCATAGACATCAATCACTGTCTCGGCCCGATCGTAGGCCGCTTGATCTCCGCCACACATCACCGAAAGTTGGGCGTTTTCCGCACCCGCTTGGCCGCCAGAAATCGGCGCATCCACAAACGACACCTCGCGTACCGCCGCCGCATCATAAAGCGCCCGGGTCACGGCCGCAGACACCGTCGTGTGATCCACAAATATGCTGCCAGACTGCATGCCGTCAAACGCGCCATCCGGCCCAAGGCAGACGCCGCGCAGATCGTCGTCATTGCCGACGCAAGCCATCACCAACTCCGCGCCGATTGCAGCCTCGTGCGGTGTTGGCGCAGACGCGCCGCCATGCGCAGCCACCCAGGCATCGGCTTTGCTGGCTGTCCGGTTATACACGGTGACGTCGTGACCTGCTGCCTGCAGGTGGCCTGCCATCGGATAGCCCATTACACCCAAGCCAAGAAATGCGATTTTGGTCATGTTGACCCCCTTTTAAACAACTGTTGCGACCAATTGTTCAAAATTTTTCGCGAAACACAATGGGGGCGTTACTGAATGATCGCACTTTCCCATTCTTGCAGAAATGTGCGCCGCTTTAGGCTGTCCAAATAGGTCATCAGCGCTGGATCAAGCGTGATGGTAGGTTGGCCACTTTGATCCAATGCAGACAGTGGGAATGTTGCGGCGCGCACCGGATCAGATTGCAGATCTGTCAAGTGGCGGATGAATGCGCGGCCCAGCTCAGGCAATGCGGTGCCGCGGGACACGAACGCAGTGCGCATCATTGTGGTCGGGAAATCTGATGGCAAGATGACCTCGATCTGGGCAACCGCATCTTTGCGCGCCGACGCATAGCTGCCCAACACATTATATGCGACGGCGATTTTTCCGGTGGCCAAGTCGTCAAACATCGCCCCCGAACAACAGTACAGTCGTGCATCAAGCGCGCCCATGACTTCGGTCAGGCGCCAGTAGGTCTCGGAGGCCCGCGCATCTTGCGTGGCAAACAGATAGCCTAGTCCAGATTGGCGCACATCATAGGTCCCGATACGGCCACGGAATACTTCGGGGCGGGCACGCAGGGCTTGGATCAATTCTTGGCGAGACGCGGGCAGCGCAACACCGTCAAATGCAGCGCGGTTCACCGCAATTGCCGCAGGTTCGGTGCTGAACGCAAACAAGCTGCGGCGCCACTGCGCCCAATCCGGATGACCGGTTCCTTCAACAGTCAAGGCAAAGCCGTCATTGGCCAGCTTGAATTGCAAATCCATCGCGCTTGATATCACGATGTCAAAATCCTCGGGGTCCGCGCGAAACACATCGTAAAGATCGGCTGACCCTGTCACCAGATATGTCACCGCGACATCAGGGCGCACCGCCAAAAAGCTATCGATGATCGGCACAAAAAACCGTGTGTCGGTGTTGGACAATATCCGCAAAGTTTGCACCGATTGAGCCCCACCAAACTCCCGCCGGTCCTCCCAATCTTGGGCCGCCGCCATTTGCGCCCAAAGCGCCGCGATTAGAACGAAAATATAACGCATGCGCCCCCCTTTGGGTGATTGCCAAGTGTGAGCGCACCGCCATGTGCTGTGGCCACATCTTGGGCAATCGTCAGGCCAAGCCCTGATCCGATGATTCCATCAGCGTTGCTACCGCGCGCAAATCGATACGACAGGCCACCGATTTCACCGATGGGGAACCCCGGTCCTTCGTCGCACACAGTCACGCGCGGGCTTGGCGATGTGGTGACGTCGATGTGCACGACGCTTTCGCGGGGCGCGTATTTAAGCGCATTATCGACAATATTGCGGATCGCATTTTGTAGCAAAATCGCGTCACCTGTGATAGGAACCGCGTTGGGTGCATCAACATGCAGATCCACATCGCGCATGTCAGCGATTGGTCCCAGCCGCACCGCAAGGTCCTGTACTAGATCCACCAAATCAAGGTCTTGGCGATCAAGATGGTCTGCCCTAAACGTGATCATCGCGTGATCAAGCAGCTGACCCGCCGCACGGCTGCTTTCGTCAATCGCGCGGATCATGGCGCGCATAGCTTGGCGGTTTTCCTCGCGGTCAACACGCTGCAACGTGGCCTCGGCGTGGGACCGGACCGTCGCCAGCGGTGTGCGAACGCGGTGGGCTGCTTCGGCGATAAAATCCTCGCTGCGGCCAAGCGACTGATCTAGCCGCGCCATAAGGCTGTTCAACGATGTCACAAGTGGCACCATTTCTGACGGAACCGGACTGACAACGGGGCGCAAATCTTGCGGACCGCGCCGCGCCACCGATGTGGTCAGGCGCGCCAAAGGACCAATCGCCGCTGATGTCGCCCAGAATGCAAGCAGTACAACCAACAGGAAAAACCCAGTGCCAAAGATCGCGACGTTGCGCGAAATCCGATTCAGCGTTCCTGACAGGCTGTCTTGGGTTTGGGCCACTGATACCGTCAATTGCGTGCGCAGATCGGCACCAACCAACATGCGCGAAGCCGCTGCAAGCCGGACAGGCGTGTCTTGAAATTCAGCTGTCCGATAACTGCTGTCACCACCAACTTTCGGATCAACGGCAGGCAGGCCGTCATAGCCCGACAATAGTTGGTCATCTTGGTAAATCGCATAAAAAATGCGGTCGTCAGACTCTGTGCCAAGCATCGAAAATGATGCATAGGGGAAATCGACCTCGATCCGCCCGTCTCTGACGTTGGCCGCATCCAATATTGACGTGACCGACGCGCCCAAAATGCTGTCTTGGCCTTGTTGCGCAATTTGCGCCGCATAGCTACGTACCACGAAAAACAGCAAGATCGCGAGCACAGCAGCGCCGCCAATAAGCGTCGTTGCCAAGCGGTTGCGCAGCGACCCAGAGACGCGGACAGCTTCAGTCATGATCTAATCTGTAGCCAAGGCCGCGGTGCGTAGAAATTTGCAATTGTGACCCTTCAAGGTGCTTGCGCAGGCGGCCGATATAAACCTCGATCGCGTTCTCGGACACATCGTCGTCATATGAAAATAGCCGATCCACCAGCTTTTGCTTAGGGAAAATTTGGCCGGGTGCGTTGAACAAAACCTCGAGCAAACGCAACTCTTTGTTTCGCAAACTAACCAAGGTTTCCCCAACAGTTAGAACCCCCGCGACGGGGTCAAAGGCGACGTCGCCCATACGGACCACTGTCTGCGCGGACCCTGCATTGCGGCGCAAAACAGCGCGGCAGCGGGCCTCAAGTTCGGCATGATCAAAGGGTTTGGTCACATAGTCGTCCGCGCCCAAATCCAGCAGGCTGATTCTGTCTGACACCTGACTGCGGGCGGTCAAAACAATGATCGGGGTCACGCCTTTTCCGGCGCGATGCCTGCGCAAAAAGTCGCGTCCGTCACCGTCCGGCAGCATCACATCAAGCAAGATAAGATCGTATTCACCACTGTCTGAAAACGCAATCGCATCGGCAATTGTACCAGCATGATCAATAACATGCCCGTCCAACTGCATGCGCGCGCAGATGGCCTGAGCCAGATCATAGTTATCTTCGATCAGTAGGAATTTCATGAAGGATGAGCCTAATTTTTCGCATGACAGGTTTATGTCAGGTTGCCGTGGTTGCTTATTTCTAACTGACCCGCACTGCGGGCGGTTGTCAAATGGGAGGAATTACAATGACAACTTTGAAACTGGGCCGTCGTGCCCTGATGAGCGCAGCAGTTGCTACAATGACTTTGGGCGCACCAGCGGCATTTGCTGATGGACACCAAGTCGTGGACAGCATCCACTTTATCATTCCGGGCGGCGCTGGCGGCGGCTGGGACGGCACTGCGCGTGGTACAGGCGAAGCCCTGACCAACGCAGGTCTCGTTGGGTCTGCATCTTATGAAAACATGTCCGGCGGTGGCGGCGGTGTTGCAATTGCGTACATGATCGAGAACGCAGAAAGCAACGAAGGCACGTTGATGGTCAACTCGACCCCAATCGTGATCCGGTCTTTGACTGGCGTATTTCCACAAAGCTTCCGTGACCTCACATTGGTCGCAGGCACAATCGGTGACTATGCAGCCATCGTTGTCGGCAAAGACAGCCCGTTGAATTCCATGGCCGATCTGGTCACAGCCTATGACGCTGACTCATCTGCCACAGCTATCGGCGGTGGCTCTGTTCCGGGTGGCATGGACCACCTCGTTGCAGCCATGACAATGGAAGCAGCTGGCAAAGACGCGCTGGATGTAAAATACATTCCATACGATGCTGGCGGCAAAGCCATGGCAGCCCTGCTGTCGGGTGAAATCGCAGCCCTGTCGACTGGTTTCTCAGAAGCGGTTGATCTGGCAAATGCAGGCGAAGTCAAAATCATCGGCGTTACATCACCAGAGCGCATTGCAGCGGCCCCTGATGCGATGACGATGAACGAGCAAGGCATCAACATTGAGTTTGTGAACTGGCGCGGCTTCTTTGGCGCACCGGGTCTGTCGGCTGAAAAGACCGCACAGTATCAGGCAGCGCTCGCGCAGATGTACGACACTCCAGAATGGGAAACTGTCCGCGCCCGTAACGGCTGGGTCAACATCCACAACTCCGGCGATGATTTCCGCACATTCTTGGAAGCCCAAGAAACTGTGATTGGCGATCTGATGAAAAAACTCGGCTTCCTGTAAAAGCCAAGGGTTTCGCGACGGGGCGGCGCAGGAGACTGCGCTGCCCCGTTTCATAAACTCTTGGAGGGGATTGCGTCATGGCGCTTGATCGTTGGATCGCACTTATATTGCTCGGCATCTGTCTGGCCTACGGCTATGCGGCGTGGTTCACCATGGACGCAGGCCTTGCGCCGTTTATGCAGCGCAATCCGATTTGGCCCAGCACATTCCCAAAGGCATTGTCGGTGTTGGGCGCAGGTGCCGCATTAGTCACCCTGTTTGGTCTGGAAAAATCCAACGTCAAAATGGGCGACATCGATTACCGACGGCTGCACGAATACAAGCTTGGCCAAGCAATCGCGCTGCTGGCCCTCATGGTTATCTACGCACTAACATTGCGCCCCTTTGGGTTTTTGGTCGCGACATCGGGCTTTCTGATTATCGGTGCGTTTATCTTGGGAGAGCGCAAATTGCATGTGATGATCCCCGTCGGGGTGATCGCCGCGTTCTCGGTTTGGTATCTGGTGTCCCAAGTGTTGGAAATTTACATGCGCCCTCTGCCGGGCTTTTTACTTGGGTTGGGGGGCTGATCGATGCTTGAAGGAATGCTTATTGGTCTGCAAACGGCCCTGTCACTTAAGATGATTCTCGTTGTCATTGGCGGTTGCTTGATCGGCACGTTCATCGGCATGTTGCCAGGTCTTGGGCCAATGTCGATAATCGCGATCATGATCCCAGTCGCAATCTCGATGGGCGACCCGTCTGCGGCGCTTATCTTGCTTGCGGGTGTCTATTACGGCGCGATTTTTGGCGGCTCTACATCGTCTATCCTGCTTAATGCACCCGGTGTCGCGGGTACCGTTGCCACCAGCTTTGACGGCTACCCAATGACCCAACAAGGCAAAGCGGGCAAGGCACTGACCATCGCGGCCATCGCAAGTTTCTGCGGCGGGACAATTGGGGCGATCCTGTTGATGATCTTTGCGCCAATGCTGTCGTCGGTCGCATTGCTGTTCCATTCGGCGGAATACTTCGCGCTGATGGTCGTGGGGTTATCAGCCATCGCAGCGTTTGCTGGCACTGGCCAAGTCGCCAAGGCAATCATGATGACCACACTAGGATTGATCATGGCGACCGTCGGCGAAGGCGCACTGTTCAATCTGCCACGGTTCACCATGGGCATTATGGACCTGCAATCAGGGTTCGGGTTTATCACGCTGGCGATGGCGATGTTTGCGTTACCTGAGGCGCTTTTCCTTGTGCTCAAACCGCGCGAAATGAAAGATAGCGGGTCAGGTGACATCAAAGACATGCGCATCACCCGCGCCGAAGCATGGGCCATTGCACCCGTTATTGGGCGGCAATCGCTGCAAGGTTTCTTCATCGGCGTGCTGCCAGGTGCGGGTGCGACTATCGCCAGCTTCTTGGGCTACGCGGTTGAGCGCAACATCGCCACAAAAGAAGAACAAGACCAATTTGGCAAAGGTTCCATCAAAGGGCTCGCAGCCCCCGAGACCGCGAACAACGCTGCCTGTACCGGATCGTTTGTGCCGCTGTTGACGCTTGGCATTCCAGGGTCTGGCACAACGGCGATTTTGTTGGGCGCATTGATCGCGCTGAACGTCACACCCGGCCCGCGCCTGATGATTGATGAGCCGCAGATTTTCTGGGCGGTTATCATCTCGATGTATATCGGAAATCTGGTGTTGCTCGTCTTGAACCTTCCCTTGATCCCTTACATCGCCAAGGTGCTCATGGTGCCGCGCAACTATCTAATACCGTTCATTCTATTCTTTACCCTGATGGGGGCCTATATTGGGCAAAACAACGCCACAGAGCTGTTGATCCTTGTCGGATTTGGCATCTGTGCGACGGCGCTAAAGTTCGCGGATTATCCGCTGGCACCGCTGCTTATTGGGTTCATTTTGGGTGGCATGTTGGAAGATAACTTCTCGCGGTCGATGCAGTTATATGATGGCATCGCGTTTATCTGGGAACGTCCAATGACGATGGGATTGTTGGTTATCGCCGCGATCCTGATTGTGCTGCCAAGTTACCGTGCGCGCCGTGCAAGGATCAACCAAGCAGGCGTCGCCGACGGCGATTGATCAGCGGCTAAAACGGGCTGGATCAAAAGTGGACAGGTCTATGTTTGGATGCTGTCCGCTAATCATTTGTGCCAGAATGCGTCCGGTTTTAGGGCCCGCAGTCAGTCCGATATGTTGATGACCAAAACCCACGAAAATTCCGCTCGACCCAAGCTCCCCAATTAATGGCATGCTATCTGGCGTCGAGGGGCGGAAGCCCATCCATTCCTGCGTGCCACTAAATGACATGCGCGGAAACGCGGCCGCTGCATGCTTTTTCAGCAATGCAATTGGGGCGGTACTTGGCCCTGTATGATGGTCGCCCAATTCCACAGTCCCCGCGCAGCGCAGGCCCATATCCATCGCGTTCACACCAAATTTGCCATCAACCATCATCATTGGATTGTACGGCGTTTCGGTGGGGTTTTCAAAGATCACATGATAGCCGCGCTCGGCCTCCAGCGGGATGCGCAAGCCCAGTTTACGGGTCAATTCCTTGGACCAAATACCCGCCGTAATCACAGCCGCATCGCAGTCAAAATGATCCTGATCGGTTTGCACACATATGATCTGCCCATCCGGTCCTTTTTGCAAATCCCGGACCTCAGCACATACAACGCGACCGCCGAGCGTCTCGAAATACTGTGCTAGCGACGCGACATACTTCCCCGGATCAGTGACATGACCCTGCCCTTCCAAAACGGCTATACAGCGGTGATCGGCGCTGAGGATCGGCTCAATTTCTTGCACCACGTCGCCTGTGATCACGGTCGGCGTCATGCCCACAATCGCCTTCATCCGCCAGCCATAGGCATCGGCATCAAAGCCCGCACGGTTGCGGTAGACAAAGGTCATCTTGCTGTCCCGGACCCAGTTTTCAACAGAGGTGCCTTGGATCAACGATCTGTGCTGATCAACAGCATCAAGCAATAACGGGCTAAGTGAGCTGACGATCTGGCGCGTCCGCTTATCGGTCGCGTTGCGCATATATTGCGCCAGCCACGGCAACATGCGCGGCACATGCCCCCATTTCACAAAAAGCGGGCTGTTTGGATCCATCAAATAGCGCGGCGCATCACGCCAAAGCTTTGGCGTCGTGACCGGCACGACAGCCCACTGCGCCAGCAATCCTGCATTGCCGTAAGACGCCCCCATACCCGGCGCGCCTTTATCGATCAGCGTCACATCATGTCCTGCGCGCCGCAACCAAATTGCGCTCGCCACACCAACGATGCCCGCACCGACAACGACGATCACTTTAGTCATCGTCGGCACCGTAGCCATAGTCGGCCTTGGCATCTTGCGAGCTGATCAGACCTGCGGCTAAGTCTGCAGCCACAAGCGCAGGCGCGCGATTTGCGGGGTCACCGTATCCGCCGCCACCGGGCAAGCTGAGACGCAAACGCTGTCCGGATTTGATCAATTGACGGCCTTTACTGCGCAGCTTTGTCCCATCCGCCAGTGCGACCCGCCCAGCTTCACCGGCACCACCACCTTCGCGGCCACGTGCGGGGTGATCGACACGGTCAAACATCGCGTTGAAATAGAAATCATAGCCAGCGCGCGGCTCGATTTCGATGATCTGCCCGAATCCGCCGCGCGTCGTACCCGCCCCGCCCGACCCTGACCGCAGTTCCTTGCGCCAGATCGTCACGGGGCCGACGTGTTCCGTGGCCTCAACGCTCATGGTGGATACGCCCGATGGAAACGCAGTTGCAGATAAGCCATCAAAATTAGGCCGCGCGCCCGTGCCGCCAGAATTAAATGTCAGAACTTCGGCGCTGGGCAATCCACTGTCGGGATCACAGGGGCGACCCGATATTTGCACATTCCACAGCGCGCTAGAGCCTTCCGCAGGCACAGTTGCAGGCATCGCCTGATGAAGCGCGCCAAACACCACGTCAGGTATCAAATGCCCCAAGACATGCCGGACCGAAACGGGTGCAGGCCTGCGCGCAGCCAAGATGCACCCATCGGGCGCCGTAATTTCAAACGGTTCTAACGAACCGGTATTGTTGGGAACCTCCGGCGCAATTGCGCATTTCAAACCGTAGCAGGCATAGGCGCGGGTATAGACCTCCGGGACATTCACCCCAAACGTGCTCATGCCGGACGTCCCTGCAAAATCCGCCTTGATCCGATCACCAGCAACATCAAGCGTGATCGCCATAAGCACCGGCGCATCATAGCCGTCGACCGTCATTTGATTGGCATAACTGCCATCCGGCACACCGGCAATCGCCGCATGGGTCGCCGCCCGACTGGTGTCGATAATGAAATCCGACAGCCCCACCAAATCAACAATCGCAAATTCGGTCATCATTGTGTGCAAGCGACGGTCGCCTGCCGCATTGCAGGCCGCGAGCGAATACATATCGCCCACAACTTGCACAGGTTCTCGCACATTAGCGCGAACCATGCCGATAAGGTCCTTAGACACTTCGCCGCGGGTCGCAAATTTCATGATCGGGATCAAAAGACCCTCTTCGTACACCTCGGATGCATCAGGGCCAAAGCCGCGCCCACCGATGTCGACCACATGCGCTGTGCAGGCAAAAAATCCGATCAGTTGTCCGGCGCGAAATGACGGCGACACAACTGTGATATCGTGCAAATGCCCTGTGCCCATCCAAGGGTCGTTGGTGATGTAAACATCATCCTCAAATATATCGTCAGGGCCGATTTCACGCATGAAATGGGACACGCTTTCTGCCATTGCGTTCACGTGGCCGGGCGTGCCTGTGACAGCCTGCGCGATCATGCGACCGCGCGCATCAAACAAGCCTGCCGACAAATCACCTGCTTCGCGCACCGACGTCGAAAATGCGGTGCGGATAAGCGTGGTCGCTTGTTCTTCAACAACCGCAATCAGGCGGTTCCACATGATCTGGTAGTCTATTGTGGACACGGTCATGCTGCGCCCTCCTTTCGGGTCAAAAGCAGGCTGCCATCATCTTGACCAATAGCGCGGTAAGCGGATGTGACGATTGTTGTGGTCTCATCTTCGACAATGACCGCAGGACCATCAATCATCTGGCCAGCGGTCATCGCAGCGCGGGTCACTTCGGATGCATCAACCATTTTACGCAGTCCGGCATCAAAGAACTTACGGGTCCGGTCCGCTGCGATCAATGCGCCATCTGTGCGGCGGGTCACGGCGGCCGGCGGCGGCACATCAGAGGCCACAACAAGCGACCAATTGGTAATCTCCACGCCGAGCCCATCAATCGTGCGGCCAAACAATGTCCGGTAGTTTTCGTCAAACGCGGCCAAGATCATCGCCGCGTCCGCATCGGTGAATGTGTCAAATGCCAACGGCACAGGAATTTCCCAGCCCTGACCCGAATACCGCATATAGGCGGTCAACCGTGTCGACGTCGGGGCTGCGTCCGCGCCGGCGGCGACAAACGCCGTGGCCTCAGCGCGCAATGCCAGCAAGGCCGCGTTAATCGCGGTTGCATCGAAATCCGACAGCCGCTGAAACAACCCTTTCGTCGCCTCATAGCTAAACGGCGCCTTGAGAAACCCAATCGCCGAACCGACGCCAGCACCGGGTGGAATGATAATATCCTTGATCCCAAGCTTTTCGCCCAATCGACAGGCATGAAGCGGCGCACCGCCACCAAAGCCAATCATTGTAAACCGTTCAATATCGCGCCCATTTTCAACCGTGTGAACACGCGCCGCATTGGCCATGTTTTCGTCAACCATTTCGGTCACGCCAAAGGCAGCCTCTTGCGTCGTGGTCTGCAATGGTCGGGCCAAATCCGCTGTGACAGCGCCCGTCGCGGCGGCCACAATCAGCGGAATTGTCCCACCTGCAAAATTAGCAGGGTCTAAGCGGCCAAGCAGCAAGTTCGCATCTGTGACCGTCGGCGCGGAGCCGCCTTGACCGTAACATGCAGGCCCCGGCTCTGATCCAGCGGATTGCGGACCAACTTGAATGCGGCCCAAGCTGTCGATTGACGCGATCGACCCGCCTCCAGCGCCGATCTCGACCATTTCCACCACGGGCGTCGACACCGTCATGCCAGAGCCCTTTTTGAACCGGTAGGTGCGCGCGACCTCAAACGTGTTAGCTGTTTTCGGGCGGCCACCTTCAATCAAGCAAATCTTGGCAGTGGTGCCACCCATATCAAACGATAACGCTTGGTCGATGCCTTGGGCGCGGGCGAAATCAGCGGCGTATATTGCACCACCCGCAGGGCCAGATTCCAACAGGCGTACAGGTTGATCTACCGCAGTTTTGACCGATATCAACCCGCCACCCGAATGCATCATAAACACAAGACCAGTCACGCCTACACCCAGCAATCGATCAATCAACCGCCCAAGATAACGGGCCACTTGAGGCTGTACATAGGCATTCGCTATTACAGTATTAAACCGAGGCAGCTCGCGCATTTGCGGTGAAATGACTGATGACACCGAGATCGAAAGATCTGGAGCTGCGGCACGCAGGGCATCAGCCATCTGCATCTCGTGGGCGTTATTTGCGTAAGAATGCATCAAGCCAATGGCGACAGCATCATAGTCGCCCGCCAAAATTGTCGCGACCATGGCATCGGTTTCAACTGGATCAAGCGGTTGAAGTACATGACCCGCGTGATCCATTCGTTCGTTTAGTGTCAATCGATCTTGGCGCGGGACCATCGGCACGGGCAGTGTCAAATTCAGATCGTATTGTTCAAACCTGTTTTCTGAACGCATCTCAATAACATCGCGGAACCCTTGGGTCGTAATAAACGCAACCTTCGCACCACGCCGTTGGATCAGCGCATTGGTCACAAGGGTCGTGCCGTGAATAACCTGCCCAATATCTGACACAGGCACCCCCGCTTGGGCGGCAGCAATAGCGATACCTTCAAGAATGGCCGTTTCAGGTTCTGTATAATTGGTCAGCACTTTACATGTCGTAAGGCCACCAGCGTATGCCAGTGCTACGTCTGTAAACGTACCGCCAATATCTACGCCCACGCGTACCATCGCTTGTGTCATACCAATTCGCCCTTCTGGGATGTGACGTGCAACAAGCCTATGTCAGGTGCGCGCACTGCGATCAGGTTAGCGGCAGGCAAACAGACATGTCTATCACAATAACAGCTTTGATGATGTCTACGCAAACACGACTAAGCGCAAATCATACGATCAAATTCGCAAGAGGCTTCGATCAAACGCATGGTTTAGGTGCATCCATTGGCGGCGCTAAAGGGAGGAATGAAATCCACATTGACGCCGCTTGCGGTTCCCGCCGCCAAAGCGGAGCCTCGGCCGGGCGAATAATGAAGGCAAGTCCTTACTGATATTACCTACTTTTCAAAAGTCTCGAGCTGAAGCTGGGCATCGCAGTAGGTGCCATCAAATGTTCCAATCCAGACGTCAATCCGGCCATCGACTGGGCGTGTTAAAACAATCTTGGGATCAAGGTTTCCATTGTCATCATCATCGTAATACCAGCTTGCAGACGACGTATTGATCAATAGGGCAGAATCGCAATCGCTGACGACCCACAAATCAAGCCGGTACCCGCCCATACCACTTAGCTGGAATGAAAAATCAGGGGCCGTTGGGAAATAACCTGCACCCGTATCGGTGCCCGGCTTAACATTTGAGCAATTCCAGATGTAGTTATTGCCCCCAGCGCGAACATTGAACGCTATGGTCTCATGCAACTCTCTACCAGAAGCGCGATACGCCTCACCTGCAGACGCGTTAAAGTCAGGGCAAGCAATTGCTCCACCTGTCGAAAAAAAGACTAAAACCGCCGCAGAAAATAAAACTTTCATAGCCGACTGCCTCATTGGCTCAAGGGCGTATAGTGCTGGTGACTATGCGGAAGTTGTAAAGTGGGACATATTATGTGCTGCATATCGTCATGGCCTAAAGCCTAATCGTGTTCGCCATCACTGCCACGACCTGATCCACGGGCAAATAGCGTAGGCTTTTTTGCAGCAGCAGTATAAGTTGCTACTGTAATTGCCGCTGCGGCTATTAGGGCCGCATGACCAATGACACTGATTGCCAGTACGGTATAGCTTCCGATTGCAATGGCAAAACACACAGCCCACATGAGCGCAAGTGCTTGCAAAACATAATGTCTTACCGCAACATCTGAAATGTGTCGAAGCGGACTTACCTCAGCATTAAATATGAAATTCCATCCGTATACGATTTGTTGTCTCATCGTCCATCCTCTTGTTATTTGCCAACGCTAATATCTTTATGACACGAACGAATGGATAATCTTGTACACTGCAGTAACTCTAGTGAAAGTATTTTTTTAAAGGTAGCTCGCTAGGATATAAATGTAAACTTCATGCAGCAATTACACTAAGTGCGACCACTATGGTTGGCGTTAGTCAGCTTTTTCCGAAGCCCATCATCTCTCCCGCCAACGAGTAACCCCAAGGACACAAACTGGCGTAGTTTACTCCGCTACAACTGCCATATGCCGTCGCTTCTATGTGTAGATATGTACGGACTCTCGGGACACTTCCACAAAGAAGTTTATCAGTTATTGACGCCTTTAGTGTGTTTTCGACGCTTTCCAAAGAACCATACTGGCACGCTTCTTGAGGAACCAGCCCGAGTTGTCACAAAGCAATCTATGCGCGGCATGTCACGGAAGATGCTTGCCGAAGCAGTGCTGAGTAGACCCTCACAGGAACGCCAGCAAATCACAAGAAGTTCCCCAAAACGTCCCCGTAAAACGTTCTCGTAACGGCGATAATAAATTATTATCTATGTCTTTATGGGAATTTTAGCCAAGTTATGGTGCGGGCGGGGGGACTCGAACCCCCACGGGCTTTCGCCCAACAGATTTTAAGTCTGGTGTGTCTACCATTCCACCACGCCCGCATCTGGCGTTGTCTTCAAAATTCGGTTCCAGGCCAATAACAGGCCAAGAAACCGCCTCGTCTACGCAACGCCTTGTTCCGTATGCATATTGCAGAACAGACGCAAGGATTTTAAGTTCCTGCGTCAACCATTCCACGGCGGAGGCGCACGTTTACGTCTATGCGCGCGGGCGATGTGGTGCAATATGTTAGATATCGGTTCCGGCAGGTTCTCTGATCAATGCATGCTCGGACAACCACGGGTTCAGCGAAAGCGCCCCGCGCAACGCCTCTTGGCCTTCATCATTGCGGCCCATTCCCATCAGGGTCAGTCCCTTCCCCGACAATGCGGCAATATGGTTTGGCATGATCTCAAGCGCTTTGTTCAGATCAAGCAACGCGGCGTCGTAATCACGTTGCAGAAAGCTCGCAAAAGCCCGCTGATTATAACCTTCGGCATAGTTAGGGCAGTATGCAACCAACCCGTCAAGCGTGGTGCGCGCCCCGAGAAAATCAAAGCTTTCGCGCTGCGTCATCCCTTCATCTAATATAGCTTGAGCGGTCGAGACAGGCGCATCTAGCCACAATTCCCATAGTTCCTGCGACAAAGGCCGCGCTGCTTGATGACCATTTGCACGGCCAAGCTCAAAAATTATCTGATCAAGACGCGCCGCATGATCTGGTCCGACAGGACATGGATCAGCGACGGCAGGCGCGGAAATCACCGCAAAAGAGATAAACTATTTTATACCCCATAATGTGTATCAAACTGCCGTCAGGTCAAATCACATCCGCAGCACTGGGGGCCTTGGGCGCAAGCCCCTCTTCTTTCACGGCCTGCATGGCAACATAAGTTGACGTATTGGCGACATGTGGAAGTGTAGAAATTTTTTCTGCTAAAACAGCGCGATACCCTGACATCCCAGCGGTACGCACCTTTAGCAGATAGTCGAAATCACCCGCGATCAAATGACATTGTTCAATCTCAACAATTTTCATCACCGCCACGTTGAACGCGGCCAATGCGCTCTCTCGGGTGTCAGTCAACTTGACCTCAACGAAAGCAACATGATCGCGGTCCAACCGGATCGGATCGTATAATGCGCGATACCCACGGATCACACCGCGATCCTCTAGCCGTTTTAACCGTGCTTGGGTCGGCGATTTAGACAATCCGATACGGCGCGCAAGCTCCGTCACGCTGATCCGCCCCTCGACGGCCAGGACATCCAGAATCTTACGATCAAAGCCGTCGATGGGTGCAGTCTGTTCGGTCATGTAATTGCCCTCATTTCAGTCAAACGGGTTTCTGAATCACTAGATAGCGGTCGAAATAACTTACCGCAACAGGGTATCCTAGGCCAAATCACATATTGGAGAAACACCATGACCCGCGATACCTCCTCTTCCCTGCGCACCCAAATCGATGCGGCAATCTACGCCCCAGAACACAGCACAGTTGCGAATTTGCGGAGCGCAGCCAATTTATCGGACTCAGATCGTGCGCGGATCAGTGCCAGAGGCGCTGATCTGGTTCGCCAAATCCGCAATAACGCAGAACCGGGGCTGATGGAGGTCTTCCTTGCAGAGTACGGTCTATCCACTGACGAAGGCATCGCGCTGATGTGTTTGGCCGAAGCACTGTTAAGGGTCCCCGACGCCGATACCATCGATGCGTTGATTGAAGATAAGATCGCGCCATCTGATTGGGGCAAGCATTTGGGTCGTTCCGCCTCATCATTGGTCAATGCGTCCACATGGGCGTTGATGCTGACAGGGCGCGTTCTAGACGACGACAAGCCAGGTATCACACGGCACTTGCGCGGGGCGGTCAAACGTTTGGGTGAGCCTGTCATTCGGACTGCCGTTGGCCGTGCCATGCGTGAAATGGGCCGTCAGTTTGTGTTGGGTGAAGACATTCATAAGGCCATGAAACGCGCCGAAGGGATGCAAGCCAAAGGGTTCACCTATTCCTACGACATGTTGGGCGAGGCCGCCCGCACCGACGCCGATGCCCGCGCTTATCATCTGTCATACAGCCGTGCGATTTCCAACATCGCACGGCATTGCACCAACGGGTCCGTTGCAGAAAACCCCGGCATCTCGGTCAAACTGTCCGCCCTGCACGCCCGCTATGAGGTCGCCCAAGAGGCCCGCGTTATGGAAGAATTGGTGCCGCGTGTGCGCGCGCTCGCCATCCTCGCGAAATCCGCAGACATGGGATTCAACATCGACGCCGAAGAGGCCGACCGCCTGTCGCTATCGCTTGATGTGATCGAGGCCGTCTTGTCGGAGCCAGCCCTGCGCGGCTGGGACGGATTCGGGGTTGTCGTGCAGGCCTATGGACAGCGGGCGTCATTGGTCATCGACCACTTGCATGCTGTGGCCACAAAACTTGATCGCAAGATCATGGTCCGCTTGGTCAAAGGCGCCTATTGGGACGCCGAGATCAAACGCGCCCAAGTCGAAGGCATGGCGGGCTTTCCAGTGTTCACGCAAAAGGCACACACAGATATCAGCTACATCAGCAACGCCCGCAAACTGCTCGGCATGACCGACTGGATCTATCCGCAATTTGCGACCCATAACGCGCACACTGTCGCCGCTATTCTAGACATTGCAAACCTGCAAAATTGCACGACTGCGGATTACGAATTCCAGCGGCTGCACGGCATGGGCGAAGCCTTGCACAAGATCGTCTTGAAGGCCGAAGGCACCCGCTGTCGTATCTATGCCCCTGTTGGCGCACATGAAGACCTGCTCGCTTATCTCGTCCGTCGTCTTTTAGAGAACGGCGCGAACTCTAGTTTTGTGAACCAGATCGTCGACGAGGAGGTCAGCCCTGAAACAGTTGCCGAAGACCCGTTCGAGATGGCATCAAATGGCATTATCTTGCCAGTTGGAACCGACATATTTCAACCTGAACGGACAAATTCTAAGGGCTTTGACTTGACCCACCAACCGACATTGGATGCCATTGATCAAGCCCGTGCACCATTTACCATTCAGCAATTTACCGCACAGCCGTTGACTTTTTCGCCGCATAAATTTGTGAAGGCCACACGAAAACCAATTGCCAACCCTGCCAAGCTTGACGATCTTGTCGGTCACGTGCAGCCTGCCACGCCTGACATCATCGCCGCTGCGCTGACCGACGCGACCCCTTGGGATGCGCCTAGCAACGATCGGGCAGCGGTCCTAAACAAGGTCGCTGATGCTTACGAGGCGCATGCGTCGGAACTGTTCGCAATCCTTGCACGCGAGGCTGGAAAGGGCCTACCCGACGCAGTTTCCGAATTACGTGAAGCGGTGGATTTCCTGCGCTATTACGCCGCCCAAGCCCAATCAGACACCACCCCGCGCGGCGTTTGGACTTGCATCAGCCCGTGGAATTTCCCGCTCGCGATCTTCAGCGGTCAAATCGCGGCGGCATTGGCCGCAGGCAACGCGGTCATAGCAAAACCTGCGGAACAGACGCCAATCATTGCCGCACGCGCGGTGCAATTGATGCATGCGGCCGGTGTGCCAGTGTCCGTGCTGCAACTTTTGCCCGGTGACGGCGGCGTCGGCGCGGCACTGACCTCAGATGCCCGGATCAATGGTGTGGCGTTCACTGGCTCGACCGCGACCGCGTTGAAAATCCGTGCCACGATGGCCGATCATTGCACTCCCGGCACGCCGTTCATCGCGGAAACTGGCGGGTTGAACGCGATGATCGTCGACAGCACCGCCCTGCCTGAACACGCGGTGCGCGATATCGTCAACGGGGCGTTCCGGTCCGCTGGTCAGCGCTGCTCGGCCTTGCGGTGCTTGTACGTACAAGAGGACATCGCCGACAAACTGCTGCACATGCTCTACGGCGCGATGTCCGAACTGACGGTCGGCGACCCTTGGCATCTGTCCACTGATCTTGGCCCCGTCATCGATGCAGCTGCGCGCAATACCATTGCCGATCACATCGCAGATGCCAAACTCGACGGACGGTTGTTGTTTGAAATCGCGGCCCCCACCGAAGGTACATTCATCGCACCAACCGTGGTCAAAGTGAACGGGATTGCCGATATGACCCGCGAAATTTTTGGTCCTATCCTGCACGTCGCCACATTCAAATCAACTGAGATTGACCACGTCATCGCGGATATTAACGCAACTGGATACGGGTTGACGTTCGGGCTCCATACACGAATTGACGACCGTGTGCAGGCTGTTGTTGAGCAAATTCACGCGGGCAACATCTATGTCAATCGTGACCAAATTGGCGCGGTTGTTGGCAGTCAACCGTTTGGCGGCGAGGGCATGTCGGGCACTGGTCCAAAGGCGGGTGGTCCACATTATCTGCCGCGCTTTACTGCACCCACGCCAGCGACAACGACACAATGCTGGGACCATATCGCTGACATCGCTGATTTGACAAAACGTCTGTCCGCACCGCTTCCTGCCGCAAGCACACCAACGGATCTGCCCGGCCCAACAGGCGAATCTAATCGGCATAGCATGGCGCCGCGCGGACCAATTTTGTGCATGGGACCGGGGCATGAAACATCCCAAGCCCAGATCAAAGCCGTCAACGACTTAGGCGGCCTCGGCATCGCAGCTGACGGCACTGTACCGCCCGAAATCTTGACCGACCTGCACATATTGGCTGGCGTCATTTGGTGGGGCGATGCAGATACAGGCCGCATGATCGAACAAGCCCTGACCAAACGCCAAGGCCCGATCACCGCGTTAATCACAGCGAGGCCAGATGTCGCCTACGTATTGCATGAACGTCATGTGTGCATCGACACGACGGCAGCAGGCGGTAACGCCGCCTTGTTGGCGGAAGTTGGCAACGCGTGAACAGTTGACAATCGGGGGCGGAGCAGCAAACGTCGCCCCTATGTTACCCATTCGCGATCATAACCCTTCCCAATCCACGCCATATGTAACTTACACATTGATGGCGCTAAATATTCTGATTTTTCTGGCGGGTTATTTGATCCTGACAACAGATCAAATGTTGTCACAGTTCTATTACGACTATGCACTCATCCCCGCGCGGATCTCGGCTGGCGAAAACTATATTACGTTGATCACTTCGATGTTCTTGCACGCAGGATTAATGCACCTTGCAGGTAATATGCTGTTTTTATGGGTTTTTGGCGACAATCTTGAAGACAAGATGGGACCGATCTGGTTCCTGATCTTCTATATCGCCAGTGGCGTTGGCGCTGGTCTGGTCCATGTTTTCTTCGACCTGTACACGCCTATTCCGCTTGTCGGGGCCTCTGGTGCCATCGCTGGGGTTATGGGCGGCTATTTACTGCTGTTCCCCAAGGCAAAGGTCGATATTTTTATCTTTTTGATTGTGTTCATCCGCATCCTCCCGATCCCCGCGTGGGTAATGCTGGGGCTGTGGTTTGCCATTCAATTATTCAGCGGGATCAGCACTGACATATCTGACGGAGGTGTCGCCTATTGGGCGCATGCGGGTGGGTTTATCGTCGGGTTTGTGCTGACGATTCCGCTGTGGCTACGGCTTGGCTCGGGCGGCTGGTGGGTGCAAACGGATTTCCATCCGGCGCACCCAGACGCCACGTACTCATCGCGTTTTCCAGTGATTAAGCGCTAGGCTTTTTGCGGATCACTTTGGCGAATGTATCAAAGATTGGCTCGTTGGCGATGATGACGTCACCGTCTGTCAAGATATCGCCACTCGAGTTCAGCGGCTCGACGATGCAGCCTGCTTCACGCGCGATGATCAGGCCAGCAGCCATATCCCAGGAATGCAAATTGCGTTCCCAGAACCCTTCATAACGACCCGCGGCGACGTATGCCAGATCAAGCGACGCAGCCCCAAAACGGCGTACACCGGCACAAGCTGGCAGCAGACGCGCCAAGTCTTGCAACGTGTCAGGCAAATCAGCACGGCCCGCAAACGGCAGACCCGTTGAAAAAATGCTTTCGATCAAGCGGTGACGCACAGATGCACGGATACGGCTTTCGTTCAGCCAAGCACCGCCACCTTTTTCAGCCCAAAACATTTCGTCTTTCACAGGGTCATAGATGACGCCCGCAACAATCTGGCCTTTATGTTCCAACGCGATGGACACAGCCCAATGCGGCAATCCGTGCAAAAAGTTGGTCGTGCCATCAAGAGGGTCAACGATCCAACGACGGGTTGGGTCTTCGCCGTCAATCTCTTTGCCTTCTTCGCCAAGAAACCCATATGACGGGCGCGCATAAAGCAAATCTTCGCGGATGGTGGCTTCGGCCTGCTTGTCGGCACGGCTCACAAAATCACCGGGGCCCTTTGTCGACACCTGAAGGTTCTCAACTTCGGTAAAATCCTTAAGCAACGCACGCCCTGTTTTGCGGGCGGTTTTCATCATCACGTTTAGATTTGCGCTACCAGCCATGCGAGGGCCTCCGGAAGGTTCATGTGTAAAACGCCGCTATAGGCCTATGTGCGCGGGCAAACAAGGGGCATCAGGCACGTTGCATGCGGACGGCTTCTTGTCGTGCGAGCCGGATCAGATGGGCAACAAACGGGCGCTGAGTATCTTCGGTGCGCGTGGCGGCAAATAGGCGGCGGGTCAGACCGCCCTTAGTCAACGGGCGGGTCACGTAATCGGCGTTATATTTGATCTGGTTGACCACCCAATCGGGCAGCACCGCGACACCACGGTTCGATGCAACCAACAACAAAATAACAGCTGTCAGTTCCACTTGGCGAACGGCTACCGGTTCGACCTTTGCAGGTATCAAAAGCTGGGAAAACACATCCAATCGGGCGCGGTCCACCGGATATGTGATCAGCGTTTGATCGCGAAAATCTTCAGCCTCGATCACGGTCTTTTTTGCCAGCGGATGCGTAGCTGCGGCCACAAAGACGGGTTCATAGTCGAATAATGGAGTGAAATTAGTCTCGGTCAAATCCTCTGGGTCCGACGACACGACCAAATCAACTTCCTCGCGGCGCAATGCAGGCAGCGCGTCAAACGCCAATCCGGGGCGGATATCCACATCGACCTCGGGCCACGCCTTGCGAAATTGTTCCAATACCGGAAATAGCCATTCAAAACATGCATGACATTCGATCGCGATATGCATGCGGCCCGCCTTACCCGACAAAAGGCCAGCGAAATCAGCCTCTAGCGCGGCCATTTGAGGGAGGATTTTCTCAGCCGCTGCCAACATCTTAATCCCCGCAGCCGACAGGCGCAGCGGTTTGGTGCGGCGTGCAAATAACGCGACACCAGCCTGATCCTCGATGCCTTTGATCTGATGGCTCAGCGCAGATTGGGTCATATGCAGCAGGTCCGCGGCGCGAGCCAATCCGCCAGTGTCATGAATGGCCTTAATCGTGCGTAGGTGCCGAAATTCGATCCGCATTATGAATGGTCCGCATAATAAAACTGAAATTAATGAATTTGTTTCACAAGAAGCGCCATGAAACAAGAGGGCAACTCACAAAGGACCGCCGCCATGACCCACCCTGCCCTGTCGTTCGAATTTTTCCCACCCAAAGATCTGCCTGGCTCATTCCGGCTGTGGGACGCTGTGCAAACCCTTGCACCATTAGACCCAAAGTTCATATCCGTGACCTACGGCGCTGGTGGGGCAACCCGAAAATTAACCCACGAAGCCGTGCAAACGTTACATCAGCAAACTGGGTTGCGCGTGGCAGGGCATTTGACCTGTGTAGATGCCAGCCGCGATGAAACCCTACAAATTGCCGATAGCTACGCAAAAGCAGGTTTGCGCGACATCGTGGCCCTGCGTGGCGATGCCCCCAAAGGACAGGCGAAATTCACGGCACACGCTGATGGATTTCAAGATTCCATCGAATTGATAACGGGTCTTGCAGACACAGGACTGTTTAACATCCACGTCGGAGCATATCCTGAAACCCACCCAGAAGCCGAAAACACGGCCGCTGACATCGCATTCCTGAAACGTAAGTTCGACGCGGGGGCAAAAGGGGCCATCACGCAGTTCTTTTTCGAGGCGGATACGTTTTTCCGGTTCCGCGATTCATGCGCGGACGCAGGTATCATTGCACCAATTGTGCCGGGCATCCTACCCATTGAAAACTGGTCAGGGGTGCAAAAATTTGCGGCGCACTGTGGGACAGCCATTCCACAGGTCATCCGCGATGCGTTCACCAATGCGACCCGCGACGGGACCGAAACATTGCTCGCCACTGCGGTCGCGGCCGAGCTTTGTGATGATTTGATCTGTGGCGGGGTGGATCATTTGCATTTCTATACACTCAATCGGGCCGAACTGACCCGCGATGTTTGCAATGCACTGGGATTTGCGCCCAAACGGTCCTTGCAAAACGTGGCCTAAAGCCGCAAAAATAAGGGCATGTTTACAGCCAAATCACCCGCCGAACTGCCAGACCGCGACACAGTGTTGTTGATGTCCGGCTTAGACTTCATGCAAGCGATGTTGCGAGGTGAAATCGCAGGCCCGCCGATTTCAGGGTTGCTCAATTACCAAATTGATCAGGTTGAACAAGGCCGCGTTGTGTTTCGGGGCACGCCAGAATTCGCGCACACCAACCCGCTAGGCGGCGTGCATGGCGGCTGGTATGGCGCCGTGCTTGATAGCTGTATGGCTTGCGCCGTCATGACAACCGTGCCCAAAGGGTCAGTCTATACCACTCTGGAATATAAGGTGAATTTAACCGGTGGCATTCCGCTCGGCATGGAGATCCTTGCCACCGGCATTGTCGATCATGCTGGTCGGACAACCTGTGTGTCCCACGGCGAAATTCGTGGCGCCGACGATGGTAAGCTTTATGCGACGGGCACAACGACCTGTTTGATCATGAAAGGCTAGTCTGGCATCGCGGTCGGATGAACGCTTTCTGATGGATCCGTCAGCATAATGCGACGACGGCGAGATAGGAAAAGCTTGCTCCATCCACGCCATCTGCCAATCGACGAGGCATCCGGGTTTTGCGGAAATCTGTCTATCCAGCCGTCCGGCAGTTCAAGATTGCAGGCTTCCAATTTTGTCAGCATCCAAACAAGCGGAATATTTGCCAACGGCCTTGCGGCTGGGAACTCCACAACTTGGCCACCCACATCGCCATGCGTACCCCGAAACCAGACCTGTTCAATATGACCCTCCCAATCGGGCGGCGCTTCCCACATGACGGGCGCATAGGCCTCACGGGTTTCATGCAATGCCAGCGCGTGAAACCCGTTACGCACATGATCGCCAAGCCGGTGATTGTGATAGGCATGCTGCGCCTGCGCCCAGCGCCAAACAATCGGCATCCGCAGGCCCAGCGCCTTAACCGTGTCCCAGACAGCCACCGCTTCAATCTGTACGTCATCATGAGAAAAGCGTTTGATAAACTGCCTCATCGCATATGAGTGCGCGCCGGATTTATAGTGTCGGTAAGCTTGGCGAACATTGCGCTCGGTGGCATGTTCAGCTTTCAACAGACCAACATGGTCGATCACCCCCGCAAGCGATCGCACTGCATAGGCGCCACGCGAATATCCGATCAAGATGATCCGGTCACCAAAGTTATAACGAGACGCAAGCACACCGTATGCCCGTTCAATTTGGCGGTTGATACCCTTGCCCGTCATAACACCCCACGTACCAGACCAATCTCGCCATTGTATGCCTGCCTCGTAATAAACATTAAGGTTGGCCTGTTGGCCCGCTTCTTGCAAAAGCTGAAATGCTAAGCCCGCGTTGGTCTCGTGACCTGTTTCCAGTGATGACATTGTTCCATCAAGAATGATTACATGTGTCGCTACACCTCGCTTGCGCGCGACGGTGTCTTCAGTGCGCGCACGGCGACCAAAAAGTCCAAATATCCAATCAAGCAGCTGCACGAGCATCCTTTAGCATTTGCCAAACGCGATGTGGCGTGAACGGCATATGCGCGTTTCGCACGCCCGCGTCCCATAGCGCATCGGTCATTGCATTAGTGATCGCCGCAAGCGCGCCCACCGTTCCGGCCTCGCCACAGCCTTTCATGCCCATCGGGTTATATAAAGACGCGGTGCCGCGCGTCGAAAAGTCGATCATCGGCATATCGTCCGCGCGTGGCATCGCATAATCCATGAAGGTCGCGGTCAACAACTGGCCATCTTCGTCATATACCACGCGCTCGGTTAATGCTTGCCCTAGCCCTTGCACAACACCGCCGTGGACTTGCCCCTCGACCAGCATCGGATTGATCAAATTGCCGAAATCATCGACCACCGTATATTTCACAATTTCAACAACGCCTGTGTCTGGGTCCACTTCGACCTCTGCAATATGGGCCCCGTTGGGAAAGCTGCGGCTGTCCAGTTTAATCGTGGCGGATTGATCCAAAAGATCTACCTGTTTGGCCTGCCGGATCATGTCAGCAACCTCGACCATTGTCGGTGTTAGGTTTGATCCCGCGACGCGAAACTGTTCATGGTCGAATTGCACATCCTTAACCGAAACACCTTCAGCTTTGGCCAAAAATGCGGAAAAACTTGTCACAATCGCATCTACGGTCGACAGAGTTGCAGTGTTCTGCACCGTCACGGATCGCGACCCACCTGTCCCACCACCGATAGGAATCAGGTCACTGTCACCTTGCACCACGCGGATATGATCCACTGGAATGCCCGTCTGATCTGATAGAAATTGCGCATAGACGGTTTCATGCCCCTGTCCGTTTGATTGCGTCCCGACATAGATCGCCGCATGGTCATTTTCGAACACAATCCGTGACGTCTCTGTTGGGTCACCAAGAATACTTTCGATATAAAACGACAGTCCAATGCCACGTAGTTTCCCGTCCGGCTGTGCGCGGCGAGCATCAAAACCAGCAACATCTGCGCCTGCCATTGCCACATCCAACAGCGCAGAAAATTCGCCAACGTCATAGGCGACGCCAGCCACAGTCGTATACGGGAACTGGCTCGGCGTAATAAAGTTTTTGCGACGCAGCACAAATCCGTCGACGCCCAAGTCGCGGGCTGCTTGATCCATCGCGCGTTCCAACACAAACATCGCCTCAGGACGGCCAGCCCCACGGTAAGCATCAACTGGCGTTGTATTCGTGTAGACGCCCTGAACCTGCATAGCCGCAACTGGCATGTCGTAAACGCCGGTTAGAACCTTGGAAAACAATTCGGTCTGAATACCTTGGGCAAACTGCGAATTATAGGCACCCATATTCGCCACCGTATCCACGTGATACGCAACAATCCGGTGATCCGCGTCAAACGCCAGCGTTGCCGTGGTCAGCAGGTCGCGCCCCGCATTGTCGGTCAACATGGCTTCTGTTCGATCGGACATCCAGCGCACAGGGCGGTCCAGAACACGGGCAGCGTGGGCAACGCAAAATGTTTCAGGATAACGCATCGCCTTCATACCAAAGCCGCCTCCGACATCGGGGTTGGTCACGCGGACCTCATCACTCGTCAGCCCAAAGTGGTGCATCAGGTCCTCTTTGGGAGCCCAAACGCCTTGCCCATTCACAGCAACATGCAGGCGCCCATTTGTAAGTTCGGCAAAACAGCCGCGTGGCTCCATCGCGTTGCAGATGATCCGGTTGTCGGGCACATCAACACGAATAACATGTGCCGCCGTATCAATTGCGGTCTGCACAGCATCCAGATCACCCAAAGCCCAATCAAACGCATGGTTCTTTGGGGCCTCTGGATGGATCGCCTCTCCACCAATTGCAAGATCAACATAAACCGGCTGATCATCGATATCGAGGTCGATCACCTCTGCTGCATCACGCGCGTGGTCCATTGTATCAGCGACAATCATCACAACGGCTTCGCCGACGTGACGCACATGGGTCTGGGCCAACATCGGGCGAACAGGGGCCGCACCGCGCGTCCCATCGCGATTTTTCACTGTAGAGCCAGCAAGGCCCATTTTAACGCCAGCAAGTTCCAAATCAACCGCACCGACAACCAACGCCACCCCTGGCATCGCGCGCGCGACTTCCAAGTCCAGCGATGCAATTAAACCATGCGCCGCGTTCGAGCGCAGAAAAAACGCAACCAGCGCCCCATCTGGCACAATATCATCCACATATTGCCCAGCGCCCGTCAAAAACCGCTGATCCTCAAACCGTTTCACAGGTTGGCTTTTTCCGAACTTTTCCAAACGTTTTCTCCAGCTTAAATGACAATTAGACCCTAACCGGACAGGCTGCACTGTCCAGAGGGGGTTTGCCATTTGCCAACATGGGTCTACCAATCAGGTTATCAATCAGTGAACCCGAAAAGGCTGCCAAAATGGACCGCGTCAAATTCACCGCCATGAAAGATGGCGACAAAGCCGATTATGATTTCTTAACCGAACACGAGGTGGCATATACCAAAGGCACCGCTGATCGCCTTTTGGAAGCGCTGGTTGATCTCGACAAGGGGCTGTCGGGCTACCAAGTCACACGGCTTGGCCATTCGTTGCAAACCGCCACACGCGCCGAACACGACGGGGCCGACACCGACTGGATTGTCGCTGCCCTTTTGCACGACATTGGCGACATATATGCCCCCTATAACCACGACGAATACGCCGCCGCCGTCCTGCGCCCGTTTGTGCGCGAACAAGTGGCGTGGGTTGTGGAAAAGCATGGTGATTTTCAAATGATCTATTACGGCGAACACGTCGGCGCAAACCCCGAGAAACGCCAAGCGTATGCGGGCCACGCCTATTTCGATGACTGTGCACAATTCTGCGAACGCTGGGACCAATCGTCGTTTGATCCAGCCTATGATACCTTGCCGCTATCGCATTTCGCCGACCGCGTCCGCGAAATCTTCGCACGCGAACCCTATGACCCAGCCGTCATTCGGACGGGGGCACGGGAACTTTTGACATCTGGCTAGATCCCACTAATCAGCTAAATCTGTGCAAAGACGGGTCAATTTGCCCTCTGCGACCGTTCGCCTGCATCTTAGGTGCATTGAACCCTTTTAGCCTCTGATCAGTTTCGGTATGACCATTTCAACTAGATAAGGACCGCAAGACAATGGCGATGGACAAAACGTTTCATTCAGGCACCGCAGAACCCCGCATCTATGACATGTGGGAAACTGCTGGTGCATTTAAGGCAGGGGCCAACGCCCGCGATGGCGCGTCCACTTATTGCATCATGTTGCCGCCGCCAAATGTCACAGGCCACCTGCATGTGGGTCACGCGTTCAACCACACGCTGATGGATATCTTGATCCGTTGGAAACGCATGCAAGGGTTTGACACCCTTTGGCAGCCGGGTCTGGATCACGCAGGCATCGCCACCCAGCTGATGGTCGAAAAGGAACTGGCCGCCACGGGACAGCCCAAGCGGGTTGAACTGGGCCGCGAGAAATTCCTTAAAAAGGTGTGGGATTGGAAAGCTGCCAAAGGTGGCATGATCGAACAACAAGCCCGCCGTTTGGGCGACAGCATGGACTGGTCACGATCAGCGTTCACCATGTCCGGTGCGGCCTCGGCCCCTGCCACGGAAAAAGACGGCAACTTCCACGACGCTGTGCTGCAAGTGTTCGTCAAGCTGTACAACGACGGCAAAATTTACCGTGGGAAGCGCCTCGTGAACTGGGACCCGCATTTTGAAACCGCGATTTCTGATCTTGAGGTTGAGAACATTGAAGTCGACGGCCACATGTGGCACTTCAAATATCCGCTCGCGGATGGCGCCACCTACGAATATGTCGAAAAAGACGAAGACGGCAATGTGACCCTGCGCGAGACACGCGACTACATCGCCATCGCCACAACACGCCCAGAAACCATGCTGGGTGATGGCGCTGTGGCCGTGCACAAAGACGACGAACGCTATGCGTCTATCGTGGGCACGCTGTGCGAAATTCCTGTGGGACCTAAAGCGCAACGCCGCCTGATCCCGATCATCACCGACTCCTACCCTGATATGGCCTTCGGGTCCGGTGCCGTGAAAATCACAGGCGCGCACGACTTTAACGACTATGAAGTCGCCAAGCGGGCCAACCTGCCGATGTACGCGCTTATGGACACAAAAGGTGCGATGCGCGCCGATGGCAAACCATACGTGGAAGAAGCCGCCATAGCCCAAGCCATTGCCAACGGCGACGCGACATTTAACGAGGCGATGATCGCCGCGATGAACATGGTCCCCGAAGAATACCGCGGGCTAGATCGGTTCGACGCCCGCAAGTTGGTCATCGACACGATCACCGCCGAAGGCCTCGCCGTGATGCACGACGTCGCGCGCAAGGAAAAGAACGACGACGGCGAAAAAATCGAAGTCACCGAGACAGTACCATTTGTTGAAGCCAAGAAAATCATGCAGCCGTTTGGCGACCGGTCCAAGGTGGTGATAGAGCCTGCCCTGACCGACCAATGGTTCGTCGACACCGCCCAAATCGTGCAGCCCGCATTGGACGCCGTGCGGGAAGGCCGTACCAAGATCATGCCCGAATCCGGCGAAAAAGTGTATTTCCACTGGCTCGACAATATTGAGCCTTGGTGCATCTCGCGTCAGCTGTGGTGGGGTCACCAGATTCCGGTTTGGTATGGGCCTACTATTGGGCCTGATGGTAATTTGGATCATTCGGAAGATCAGTATTTTTGCGGTAGCAATTTTTCCGAGGCTAAAGAAGCCGCACTTAACTATTATTCCGAAGTCGCAAGTTGGGCAGAGAATATTGAAGAATACATAGCTGATACCGATCAAATTGGTGGCGGCGGACTTGGTGACGAAAAGCTAGAAGAGCTTCAACGAACTAGAAACTATAGAGTAATACCTGCCCAAAACCTCATAAAGATTGGGCGCGACCCTGACGTCCTCGACACATGGTTCTCCTCCGGCCTTTGGCCATTCGGCACGCTTGGCTGGCCCGAAGACAACGACGCGATGAAATACTTCCCCGGTGACGTGCTGATTACAGGCCAAGACATCCTGTTCTTCTGGGTCGCCCGCATGATGATGATGGGCCAAGCCGTTTTGGAAAAAGACCCGTTTCACACCGTGTACCTGCACCAATTGGTCCGCGACGCCAAAGGCGACAAGATGTCCAAGACCAAGGGCAACGTCATCGACCCGCTCGACATGATCGACGAATTCGGGGCCGATGCTTTGCGGTTCTCCAACGCGCAAATGGCGGCCCTTGGTGGCGTGCTGAAAATCAGCGAGGATCGGATCAAAGGCTACCGCAACTTTGGCACCAAGCTTTGGAACGCGTTCAGCTTTGCAGAACATTATGAGATCCCGAATGTGGGCGACACGGCCTGCCCTAAAGTCACGCAGACGCTGAACAAATGGATCATCGGCGAGGTCGGCAAGACACGTGAAGCCGTGGATGCGGCCCTCGACACCTACCGTTTCAACGACGCGGCCAACACGCTTTATGCGTTCACATGGGGAAAGGTTTGCGACTGGTACCTGGAATTCTCCAAGCCGATCTTGCAAGGCACAGACGAGGCTGCCAAACTGGAAACTCAAGCCACACTGCGCTGGGTTCTCGACCAAGCCCTGATCATGCTGCACCCGATCATGCCATTCATCACCGAGGAACTTTGGGGCTTTGCCGACACGCGCGCCAAAATGCTGGTCCACGCTGATTGGCCCACTTACGGGGCCGATCTGGTCGATGCGGACGCCGACTCGGAAATGAACTGGGTGATCAACCTGATCGACACAGTCCGGTCCAACCGCGCCCAAGTCCACGTGCCAGCAGGTGCAAAAGTCCCGCTGGTATTCACCGATCTGGATGTCAAAGGTCAAGCTGCATGGGACAACAACCATGTGTTAATCCAACGGCTTGCGCGCGTTGAAAGTCTGTCAAAAATTGACGCACTTCCAAAGGGTTGCGTGACAATCCCAATGCAAGGTGGGACCTTTGGCCTGCCGCTCGAAGGGCTGATCGACGTCGACGCGGAAATAACACGACTTGAAAAAGCGATGCAGAAACTGGGTAAAGAACTCGGTGGCCTGCGCGGTCGTCTGAAAAACCCCAAATTCGCAGCCTCCGCCCCCGCAGAGGTCTTGGCTGAGACGCAAGAAAACCTGCGTCTGCGCGAAGAAGAAGAAAATCAGATCAAAGCAGCCATCGCCCGCCTTGCGGAACTTGGCTAAAACAAAAAAGGACGGCCTGCTCACACGAGGCCGCCCGCCCATATTTTAATCCGGTTAGCTTAGTGTACGATGCGTTCAACCGCGCGCATCATGCCCAGCGCTTTATCATACACCAGCGTCAAAATGCGCCGTCCACCGGGGCGGGCCACTGTTGGGGCCACACGCACAACGGCGGCTACACCTGTTGCTGCTAAAAATCCTCGCCTGCTCAATTCCATATCACCCTCACTTACTTTGAGAATGATTCTCAAATAGGTACGATTTGCCCTATTGCAAGTCCGCACCACAGCCGCTTATCTGCCCGTATGACTGATGATTTACGCCTAACCCACCTCGCCACGACCTTGCCCAGCACTGTTCCTTTCGTTGGACCTGAGGCGATTGAACGCTTAAGTGGCACCCTATTCGACGCGCGCCTTGGGGCCAACGAGTCTGGTTTTGGGCCGTCTCCATTGGCTATCAAAGCGATGCAAGACACGGCACCCGATATTTGGATGTACGCCGACCCAGAAAGCTACGATCTGCGAAATGCCCTTGCATCGCATCACGATATCGATCCGGCCAGCATCATGGTCGGCGAAGGTATCGACGGACTTCTTGGACTGCTCGTGCGTTTGATGGTTGATGAAGGCGACAGCGTTGTTACATCCGCGGGTGCCTATCCGACGTTTGACTATCATGTCAGGGGTTTTGGCGGCACATTGCACACGGTGCCATACGCAGGCGACAGCGAGGACCCTGCACGCCTTATTGCCAAGGCAAAGGAAACTGACGCAAAGCTAATTTACATCGCCAATCCCGACAACCCGATGGGCACCTTCCACAAAGCGCAAGAGATTGAGCGAATGATTGAGGCAGTCCCTGACGGTTGCCTGCTGATCCTCGATGAGGCCTATATTGAGCTTGCGCCCGAAGATGCCGCGCCCGCCATCGCACCCAATAATCCACGTGTCATCCGCATGCGCACATTTTCCAAGGCCTATGGCATGGCCGGTGCACGGGTCGGTTATGCCGTTGGTCACCCTGATCTGGTCAACGCATTCAATAAAGTCCGCAACCATTTTGGTATGAACCGGATGAGCCAAGCAGGCGCATTGGCGGCATTGGCCGACGAAGCCTATCTTGGCGACGTTATAGCGCGCGTGCAAAAATCGCGCGACAGAATCGCCGCCATCGCATTAGAAAACCGGCTCTGCCCGATCCCATCCGCCGCCAACTTTGTGGCGATTGATTGTGGCCAAGACGGCGACTTCGCCAAACGAGTTGTGACGGAACTTGGCAAACGCGGCGTTTTTGTCCGCATGCCATTTGTCGCACCGCAAAACCGCTGCATCCGCGTCAGCTGTGGCCCGGCAGCGGCGCTTACCTTATTTGCCGTTGCTTTGCCAAAGGCGCTCAAATCCGCCCGAACCTAGCCTGCTGCGATCACGCGCGCCGCGGCATCCAAGGCACCAGCCCCATGCTGGATATCCAATGCAATCAAACCAGCCTGCATCGTGCCCAAAACGCCCATAATCATATGCGCGTTCACATGGCCCATATGACCAATCCGAAAATACGCATCCGCTGGCGACCGTCCAAGACCAATTCCAAGCGTCAGCCCCGCCTCATGTTCACACCAACGCCGCAGCGCATCGCCGTTGGGCGATCCAGCAACCACAGACGTCACCGCGTGTGACCGATTGGCAGGGTCTGCAATGTTCAAGGCAATTGGGCCATCTGTTGCCCAACAGTCAAGCGCAGCCCAGACGGTGCGCGCAAGCGTTTCATGGCGGGCGAACACTGCATCAAGCCCCTCGGCTTTAATCATATCCAACGCGGTACGGAGTCCATACAGATGATGGGTTGGAGCCGTCCCGTTAAAATATTGGAAGTATTGATCAGGGTCCGTGCGCGCGCGCCAATCCCAATAGCGACTGACGCGCGCAGGGCGGACAGCATCAGCCTTAGCATTATACCAGACAAAGCTGATGCCTGCCGGCGTCATCAACCCCTTTTGGCAAGCCGACACCATGACATCCACGCCCCACGCGTCCATCTCAAACTGATCACAGCCCAGTGACGCGATGCAATCGGCCATCAACAATGCATCATGACCTGCGGCATCCAGAACACAGCGCAAACCCGCGATGTCATTCTTAACACTGGTCGATGTATCAACGTGCACGGTCAATATCGCTTTGATCTTTCTGCCCGTGTCAGCGCGCAAAGCACCTTCGACCTGTTCGAGATCAATCGGGGCGGCATCGCCACAATCGATGGTTTGCACCTTGATCCCCATGTCAGCGGCCATCTCACCCCAGCCAATGCAGAAACGACCAGTTGCAAGAACTAACACAGTGTCACCAGCAGTGAGGGTATTGGCCAATGCGGCCTCCCATGCGGCGTGCCCGTTGCCGATATAAATCGCAACATTCTGATCAGTCATCGCCACAGCTTTAAGATCGGGGATCAGACTATCCGTTAGGTCATGCAATTCGCCCTCGTAAATATTGGGCGACGCGCGATGCATAGCCCGCAACACCGCATCAGGGATCACCGATGGCCCTGGAATGGCAAGATATGAACGACCGTTAGCAAGCGACATAAACAAGGCTTTCAAATTTGAGCTGTTAAATCAGTACATTAGCGGGACGCAGAGCCGCGTCAACCTCGCCTCGCCTTGCGCCCGATACCTATTTGCCGATAGACAAAAGGCATCATGATGAGCAACAGCACAGCACAGCCCAAACCCCAGAACGCACGCCAACTTTTCGGCTGGCTTTGGCGCGATTATTTACAGCCACATCGCGGAATTTTGGCGGCAGCTTTTCTGTTTATGGCGATTGAAGGATCCATGCTGGGTTTTCTGTCGTGGATGATTCAGCCGATGTTCGACAACGTGTTTGTGCAAGGCGAAACCGACATGCTTTGGTGGGTTGGGCTTGGGATCATGGGGATTTTTTGTGTGCGTGCGGTAAGTGCGGCAGGCCAGAAAATCCTGATGACGAAAGTTAGCCAGCGCGCAGCAGCGGGCATGCGCAGCCATTTGTTACGGCATCTAATGACTTTGGACGGCGGCTATCACCAGATCAATCCTCCTGGTCAACTGATCGAACGTGTGCAAGGCGATGTCACCGTTGTAAATCAAATTTGGGCAGGGATCATTGTAGGCATCGGGCGTGACCTGATTGCGGTCACCGTTTTGTTTTCAGTTGCCCTGTCAATTGACTGGAAATGGACTGCGCTCGCGCTGATAGGCATCCCGTTTCTGGTTTTACCATCGCTGTTGGCACAGACTTATGTGCGCAAACGAGCTGGCAATGCACGCGATTTGGCGGGGCGCATGGCGACGCGGCTCGACGAAGTATTTCACGGGATTAACGCCATTAAATTGAACGCGTTAGAGGCCTATCAATCCAACCGCTATGACGCCCTGTCAGATGCGCGCGTGAGCGCAGAAGTCCGCGCAGCAACAGGTCAGGCTGCCGTGCCAGCATTGATTGATATTATGACAGGCGTTGGCTTCTTTGGCGTGCTCATCTTCGGTGGCGCCGAAATCGTCGCAGGCGAAAAAACCGTCGGGCAGTTCATGTCGTTCTTTACGGCAATGTCACTGGCGTTTGAACCGCTGCGGCAGTTGGGCCTAATGTCGGGACAATGGCAAATGGCAGCCGCGAGCATTGAGCGGCTGCAACTGGTCCTCAACGAACGCCCCACGCTTATCTCGCCTGCCAACCCCGTGTCGCCCACTACATCAGCCCCAACTGTCAGCCTGCTAAATGTCACCTTAACATACGGGGACCTACCAGTTCTACGCGGCGCAAACTTCACAGCCGCAGCTGGAAAAACGACGGCGCTTGTCGGTGCATCCGGAGCAGGGAAATCCACGGTCTTTAATGTGCTGACGCGGCTTGTGGATCCGATAGGCGGATCGGTCACAATTGATGGTATCAAGACCAGCGATCTTAGCCTCGCTGATTTGCGTGGGCTCATCTCAGTCGTGTCCCAAGATGCCGCGTTGTTCGACGAAACCCTGCGCGAGAACATCCTATTGGGACAAACAGATGTGTCTGACGCACAGTTAAAATCAGCGCTCGATGCGGCCTACGTCAGTGACTTTCTAGAGCAATTGCCCAACGGGCTTGATAGCCCTGCTGGGCCGCGTGGTTCAAACCTATCTGGCGGACAACGACAAAGGGTTGCGATCGCCCGTGCGCTTTTGCGCGACACCCCGATCCTGCTACTTGATGAAGCGACCAGCGCGCTCGATACCAAGTCAGAATCAATCGTGCAAAAAGCCCTCGAAAAACTTTCAACTGGTCGGACGACCCTCGTGATTGCGCATAGGCTGTCGACAATTCGGAACGCCGATAAAATCGTCGTGTTGGACCAAGGGCTTGTCGTTGACGAGGGCATGCACGCGACGCTTCTTGCAGGCGGTGGCATTTACGCCGATTTGCACGCTCTGCAATTTAGCCAAGAAAAGGCACAGACATCATGAACATGCGCACCGTACTGGCGATCACCGGCACCGATCGTGTGGATTTTTTGCAGGGTCTAATCACAAACGACGTGACCCGCGCTGAAGGTGGAATTGTCTATGCCGCGCTGTTGACACCGCAAGGAAAATTCATCGCCGACTTCTTTGTGATCGGCAAGCCGAACACTTTATTGGTTGACGTCAACAGCAGTGTGGGCGCGACGTTATTCCAACGACTATCGATGTACCGCCTGCGTGCAGACGTCCAAATCATCGAAACGGCTTTGATTGTATCACGCGGGACGGGCTCACGCCCTGATGGCGCACTCGATGATCCGCGCCACTCGGCATTAGGTTGGCGACACTACGGCGATCAAGACATCAGTGACCACACCGTGGACTGGCCAGCCATTGAGGTCGCAAACCTGATCCCATCAACCGGCGTTGATCTAACCCCCGACACCTACATTCTCGAAGCCAACTTTGAAGCAATCAACGGTGTAGACTTCAAAAAGGGCTGTTTTGTCGGCCAAGAAATCGTCGCACGGATGAAGCACAAGTCGACCCTGAAAAAAGGGCTGCGGCGCGTAATTTTTGACGGAGACGCAGCCACCGGCGACACGATAATGTCAGGTGATAAACTCGCCGGTACCTTACACAGCGTGCACGGTAATCAAGGCATCGCCTACTTGCGATTTGACCGAACGAGCGCGATGACAACGCAAAAGGCCAGCCTGCATCTTACAGACTGACCTAGCTATTTCTCCGAACATAAATATGTCCACCAGAGGCGCCAGTTTTCTACAGAAACTGGTTACGCACGCTCAACATATTCGAAGACCTCAGTATTCACTACAATGTCTTCGTCTTGGCCAACAAACGGTGGGATCATGACGCGGACGCCGTTGTCCAATGTTGCAGGTTTAAAGCTGTTCGCGGCGGTCTGACCTTTGACCACAGGCTCAGTCTCGGCGACCTTGCAGATAACTTTTAGCGGCACAGACACGTTCAACGCGTCATCGCCGTGATATTCGATCTTTACGATCATACCGTCTTGCAGAAATGGGCGACGATCGCCAAGAATATCTGCGGGCAGTGCAATCTGCTCATAGGTTTCGGTATCCATGAACGTCAGCATATCGTCGACTTCAAAAAGAAATTGTTGGTCCTTTTGGTCCAGCCGAACGCGTTCCACTTTATCAGCAGATCGGAAGCGTTGGTTCAGCTTGCGCCCATCGCGTAAATTCTTCATTTCGACCTGTGCGAATGCGCCACCCTTACCAGGTTTAACATGATCCACTTTTACGGCGCCCCAAAGGCCACCCTCGTGTTCCAGCACATTGCCGGGACGAATTTCATTTCCGTTGATTTTTGGCATGGCTCACTTCGTGTCATTAATAAGGCAAAAGATTGATAGAACGTTGTTGAAACCTATATCTTGGTGGAGGAAAGCTGGCAAGGTAACCAAATGTGCCTTTTGGACTTCGGAAGCCATGCGTTCAGTGCATAGCTGCCATTCCAAAAGAGACCCCCCGAATCGGATGGGATATTGCATATTGCAGGTCACGCCAGAATGACAAGAGCAATAAAAGGACGCAATATGAGAGATTTCGTTGACGGCACAGCCTTTAACAACGAACAGGGCAACCGCGCTCGCAAATTGTTCGCCGCTGTTGTGCTCGCTGCATTGGACGACGCAATTGCAGATGACAAAAAATATGGTAATGGCCCTGAGCAGATTGCACGCTGGGCACGTTCACGCGATGGCCGCGAAGTTTTGTCTTGTGCAGGCATCGACCCAAACGAACGCGTTGTAAGCGGCTTGATGGATTTCGTGGGCAAGGGAGTCCGCACCTCTGTGGCGCTGTCACGTGAAGAAAGCGAACGCCGCAATGCCGCCGAGCAAGAAGCCCGCGCCGCTTAAACGTCAAAATATTAACTGCGCTCTACTAGGCGCAGCATTTATAAAACGCGGCCCTTGTGTTTGGGCCGCGTTTTTTATGCGTTAAACATAATGCCAAAGATGACGATTGGCGCAACTTCGAGCAACGCCAAAACTGCAATGATGCCGCGCATCACACGTCCACTAAATTTACACCATGCGTAAACACTTGCTACCAGAGCAAGGCCGATTTCGACTGGCCCAACGATATGACCATAGTATTTGGGGTCCCAATAACTGACAGGGCTGATGAATTTCCAATTGGTCAGCGGCCAGAAGTGCGCCCGCGCATCATCATTATGAAGCGGAAAATCCAATATCAGATGCATCAAAGCTGCGCTGCAAAGCGCAATTAGAACCGCACTACGCGCCATCAACCCAACCACAAGTAAAAGCCCCCAAAGAACAAATGAGTTGTCTATCCGAAAGATTGATTGCCAGCTTTCTGAATAATACATCTGCCCAAAAACGAAGGTGGCCGAGGTGCCTTTGATCAGCAGTTCCCAGCCCGATAGCAGGTAAAGCGATAAATCAGGTATGACAGCACCTGCGATTGCCGCCGTCGTGACTGCACGTCTGTCAGGATTTCCAAACGCTGCAATGCCAAAAATGATGTGAGCTGGTGTATTCATGATCTTCCCTTGTCGGCGCGGCACCCGTAAACATCTAGCGCGGGGGGACGCGATGACCAAGGCGATCATGATTCAAGGGGCCGGCTCGAATGTCGGCAAATCCATGCTTGTTGCTGGGATCGCACGGGCTTGCGTCCGGCGCGGTATGTCCGTGGCCCCATTCAAGCCACAGAACATGTCCAACAACGCGGCCGTCACAGCCGATGGTGGTGAAATTGGCCGTGCACAAGCCCTTCAAGCCCTCGCCTGCGGGCTCGATCCAATCGTGGATATGAACCCTGTCCTGCTGAAACCCGAATCAGATGTTGGCGCTCAGGTGATCGTACACGGCAAACGCTTTGCCACGATGAAGGCCCGTGACTACGGCAAGCAAAAGGAAAAGTTGCTGCCTGCCGTGCTGGAAAGCTTCAACCGCCTTGCCGCCAGCTACGATCTGATCATCATTGAAGGCGCAGGAAGCCCCGCCGAGGTGAACCTGCGCGCTGGTGACATTGCGAACATGGGTTTTGCGTCAGCAGCGAACGTGCCCGTTGTCCTTATCGGTGACATCGACCGTGGCGGCGTGATTGCGCAACTCGTGGGCACCCATGCCGTGTTGCCGAGCGATGATTGCGCCCTCATTCGCGGCTTTGGAATCAATAAGTTTCGCGGTGACCCAACCTTATTTGCAGATGGTATGACTATAATCCAAAATGCAACCAACTGGACCCCGCTTGGGATCATTCCGTGGTTCGCAGACGCGTGGAAACTGCCCGCCGAGGATGTGATGGACGTGGCCAGCCGCAAGGGTGGCCCCATCAAGATCGCGGTGCCACGCCTGAACCGGATCGCAAACTTTGACGATCTTGACCCCCTTTCTGCCACACCCGAGGTCAGCGTTGAGATCATTGAAGCGGGCCGCCCCCTGCCCGGTGATGCAGACTTGGTCCTGATCCCCGGGTCAAAGTCCACCATTGCCGATCTTGCTCATTTCCGCGCACAAGGCTGGGATATCGACCTAGCGGCCCACGTGCGTCGTGGTGGTCGCGTACTGGGGATTTGTGGTGGCTATCAGATGCTTGGCAAACGAATTATTGACGACGACGGGATTGAGGGCGCACCAGCACGTGTCGATGGGCTTGGCTTGCTTGATATTGAGACGGTTATGAAACCACAGAAGCGACTGTCCCAATCCACGGCGACATATGTACCAACCGGGGACATCGTGACTGGTTATGAAATCCATATCGGGGAAACGTCGGGTTCAGATTGCAACCGCGCATGGTTATCACTTGATGGGCGCGGCGAAGGGGCCGCATCTGCTGACGGACGTGTCATGGGATGTTACTTACATGGTTTGTTCAGCGCAGATGCGTTTCGCGCAGCATTCTTGGCACAGCTTGATGTCAGCCTGCCATTGACCAACTACACGCAAGGCGTTGAGGACACGTTAGACGCACTTGCTGACCATCTGGAAACACATATGGATATCGATGCGCTTCTAGGCCTCGCAGGGCCAGTTTAGCTAAAGGATTTGGATGTCAGGGCGTTGTTAATCTCGCGGCGGACCAACTTGCGCACATTGCGCGTGATCCGTTCGCCCATTTCGCCCTGCAATTCCTGACGGACCACATCAACGATCATGGCGCGCAGATCGGCATCATCCATCGCGGTGCCACCTGCAAGATAAGCAGCAATGCTTTCATCGAGATCGTCGGGGATTGGCCTGCCATCATCATCGGCTTCCCGCAAGTCGTCGCCAAAATCTGCATCGGGATCGTCCAAAGGTGAATGTCGAAACGTCAACTCTGGTTCTGGCCGCGTTTCATGTAGCGTAACCACGTCCGCGATGGATTCAGCGTCTTCTTCGAGGACCTCTTCGATATCGCTGTGTTCAATGACGTCATCAACATCAAGATCGTCACCCAGATCAGCAAACGCTTCAGCCAACGCGCTGGGTCCAGTTGTTTCGCTGCCGTCCGGTTCCCATTCATTACGTTCGTCCGTCACAGCAGATTCAAGTTCGGCAATGGTAGCCTCTAGGCTGGCACGCTCGAACGCAGACATCGCATCATGAACAAGCGGTTCTTCAATTTTTACAATTGAGCGCAAAATCAGAGGTTCAGGTGCCGGCGCAACAAACTGCGCTGCTAGCGCTTCTGATTCGGGCGACAGATCAATCTGTTCTTCAGTCTGCGCCGTCGGCGTTTCCGCAACACGCAACGCAGCGGTAAGCACAAAACGTTCTGGATGTATTATTGGCGCAGGATCAATATTTTCAGGAGAAACAGCAGACACACGGATCTCTTCACCATCAGCGACCAACCGGCGGATAGCTGATAACACATCTTCGATTGCGACGTTAGTGACCGGGTCGGACATTTTTTACCTGCGTTAGCCTCAACTGCAATCTAACCCGAGATGGGTTTTCAAACAACCGATCCGTTAAGGTTTGCGCTATTGACCAATGGCACGCAAAATGCGGTCCAAGGCCTGGCCTTGATCAGACCTAATCGTAGGCGCGTCTTTGACAAGGTTGTAATAGGCTGCGGGATCGTACTGTTGTACCGGCAGACGCAGGTGCGCGGCCGTCAACAAGCCCATTGTCGACAGAACTTGATAACTGGCAATCACTTCATCAGATTGAGCGGCAATCAGATCAGCCTGAGCATTGAGTAATTCCTGTTCCGCGTTCAGCACATCAATCGTGGTGCGTGCCCCCAACGTAGCCTCTTCACGCACGCCACGGAACGCAACACGCGCTGCGCGGATTTGCTGATTTATGGCTTCGCTAGACGCGCGCGCTACGTCAAGAAAACTGTAGGCACTACCAACTTGCTGCTCAAGACTATGCCGGGCGATATGCAACTGGGCACGGGCTGCGTCACGGCGGGCCATCAACTGGCGTACTTGCGACGACAATGCACCGCCCGCATAAATCGGGCCGCGAACATTGACACCAACTTGCCGACCAATAATGCCGTCTTGATTGACCCCAAGCTGACCGTCCAATGTGACAATGGGCATGAGAGCGGCCTCACCGCGACGAATGTTCAGCTCTGCCGCACGTACGGAATGTTGGACCTCTAGAATAGACGGATGATTGCGCACAGCATAGGCTTTGGCATCGGCGATCGTTTTAGATACGGGTGCCGGCTGAGCAGGCTGCAACCCATTGGGAGACCGGCCAATCGCGTTGCGATATGTTTCGCCAGAACGGGCAAGGCTGCCTTGGGCGGAAGCAAGTAAGCTACGCGCTGCCGCCAGCCGCGCTTCGGCTAGTGCTACGTCGGTGCGGGTGACTTCGCCCACGTCAAACCGATCTTGTGCCGCTCGAAATTCTTGCATGATAACGCGCACGTTGCTTTCGCGCAGCGCTACGAAACCGGTATCGGCACGGACCTGCATGTATGCACTGACAGCACCCAACAGAATATTTTGCTCAATACTGCGCAACGATTGGCGGGTCCCGAGGACCAACTCTTTTTGCGCCTCAACACCAAGCTGCCCCGCTCCGCTATCATAGACGGTCAGTTGGCCAGAAATACTGGCTGTCGCCGCAATCAAGTCGGCACCTACAGACCGTGGAGAAGTAATCGCAGCATTTGCAGCCCAGCTGATGACAGCTTTAGTGGCTGCAACCGCTTGTGCGACGTCTTCGTCTGCGGCGCGCAGCAAGGCACGGTTTTGATCAAGCAAACCTGAATGGTTGTATGCGTAGGTCAGCGCGTCCGCGAGCGTTTCGGCCCGTGCCGGCGTTGTCACAACCAGCGTCATCATTGCGGCGACAGCGACCAAACATTTGCGAAATTTCATTGTGCGTCCTTCACGTCATACTCATTTTCTGCGATCCGCCGGTCCCAACTCAGGCCAAACAACTAAATCACAATACGAAAGTAGTTTCTTTTTCAAATCCGGCGAGTACAGGCGCACCCGCATTAAACAAAAATCGCCAATTCACGATCCCATCGATCTTGTGTCCTACGCGCACGACACCCAAAGCCCCTTCGGCAAAGATGCACGCGATACGGCCACCATCACGCAACTGCGCGAGCAATGCTGCAGGTACCTGTTCGACAGCACCTTGCACGGTAATAATATCATATGGGCCCGACTTTGCGGACCCTGCGGCGAGTGGCCCTGTCATGACTGCAGCATTATCTACGCCATGTTCGGACAATGTTTCTTGGGCTATTGTCGCGCGGGCATCGTCGTCTTCAACCGCAACGACAAAATCACACATCTGCGCCAAAACGGCGGTCGAGTAACCTAGGCCACATCCCAAATCAAGCGCGACATGGTTTGGTTCGATCATCAGGCCATCCAGAATTTTACCCAATGTACGTGCCTCAATCATCACACGACCACCACCGAGCGCGAGGTTTTCACCGACATATGCAGCTTCGCGCAGGCCCACAGGAACAAACGCCTCGCGAGGAACCGACAGCATTGCGTCGATAATGGGAAATTTTGTAACGTCGGACGGGCGAACTTGGGTATCAACCATCATGGTGCGGCGGGCTGTAAAGTCTTTCACGCGCGAAACTCTCCCTCAGAATCCTACATAATCTACATGACATATGCGTAAGCGATCAGCAACGGGCCATAGGCAATTTTGGTATCTTGCGCCTGTTCATTCGATCATATATCCCGCCCCAAGGTGGCGAGTGGGCAGGTAGGTTATGCAGCGGATTGCAAATCCGTGTAGACCGGTTCGATTCCGGTACTCGCCTCCAA